>NZ_JBMNUX010000005.1:0-181089 GCF_050946515.1 Tractidigestivibacter sp. | reverse complement strand
GAGTGGGAGTAGGCGAGCCAGCCTCAACCCCCCGAGAGACGTCTACAACCCCTGCAGGCAGACGAAGGGCTCCGTCGGTTCTCGACGGAGCCCTCTGCAGTACTTTTTTGCTGGGTGTTTGTCTGGAGTCGGTGGCGAGAAGAGCATGCACTTCGGGCGTTTTGCGTCATGGCACGGAGGTCGTCCCCTCCCTCCCATGGGGTAACATCAGCGAGCTACGGCACCTCTCCCGGGGCGGTCCCGACCTTCGCGCGGAAGCTCCTGGGATGCAGTGGCATCACGATCGACGCGTTCTACGGCATCCGGATGCCGGACACCTGGACGCAGGAGTTCGACCTCAGCGACAGGGATGCCGTGCGGAGGCTCAACGATGCGGAGCCCGAGCAGATCGACTGGATCGTCGAGAAGGTCCGGCGGGGCTCCGTCGGCAACTTCATGGAGCACCAGCACGGCTACCTCGTCTCCAAGGTCGCACAGGGCATGTACAACCGGTCCGTTCGGAGGACCAGCCACCTCCACGTCGGGGGCGGGTGTATCGGCTGTGGGCTCTGTGCCAGGAGGTGCCCGATCCATGCTATCGAGATGAGGGACGACCGACCCGTCTGGACAAAGGAGAAGTGCGCAATGTGCCTGCGCTGCCTCCACAACTGCCCGAAGTTTGCCATCCAGTACGACGACAAGACGAGGGACCATGGCCAGTACACGCATCCCGTTGCCAAATCCTAGAAGCGTGCCTCGACCCATGCCACCGCAGGCGGTAACCACGGTATTCGCAGAAAGGGGAGGGGCTCCGCCGTATGCTCGGCAGAGCCCCTCCAATGCCCCAGTATTTTTCGGACTGGCTACACTCCGGCGCGCGGGTCCTCGCGACCCGTGTAGTTGTACTCGTAGATCATGTCGCCGCTGCTCTCCTCGACCTTGTCGCCCAGCGTCAGTCTCAGGCTGCCCTTTGCGTAGTAGCGCATGTATGCCGGCGCGATGCCCATGGCGTCGAACTGCTCCTTGGTTCCCCCGACGACCTTGGCCATGTCGCCGAGCTTTTCCTGGAGCCTCTTCGCCTCGGCGGCGTTTGCGGGGGCGCTTCCGTACATGTCTCGCACCTCGAGCTCCTGCTCCCAGGTGACCGTCATTTCGGCGCGGTTCCCGTCGCCGTTGTCGAACACGTAGCGGCTCGTCTTCGGGAAGGGGCGGCCGATGGTGGGCTGCATCTCCTTCTCGGTCTCAAGCTGGTAGTCTCCGTTGGTGGAGAACACGATCTTGCCGGTATCGTTGTCGGCAACCATGAAGTACGGCACATGCGTGAAGCCGAAGCGCTCGTTGCCAACGAACTCGTAGATATAGACCACGTGTTTGTCCGTGTACATGCGGCCCCAGAACCAGTGGTGGAACGCCAGCAGCGGGGAGATGTTCTCCCATTGGTGGTCGTGGTAGCCGAACCCCTGCACGTCGTGCCAGGCGCCGTCGTAAAGCAGCCTGCCCGTGACCCGGCACTTCGGCACGCTCAGGTCGGTGTAGTGGTACTGGTCCTCGTCGCCCAGCGCGATGATTGACGTGCCCTGGCGGAACGGCTCGACGAGCGCGTGGTAGTGCAGGTCGCACGCGAGGCCGTTCGTCTCCTCCACGTGCACGTCGTAGTCCTTGAAGTCGCCCGTGCACCAGTTCGGGCCGAAGTGCACGTCGCACTTGTCGGTGCCGACGTGCGAGTCCTCGGTGCTCGCGTAGGCGAACTCCTGCAGGGTGCGTCCGTCGGGCGGGTTGATGGCGATGTTCAGGTTGGGGGAGTCCCCCGCGAGCATCATCTTCGAGGGCTCCTTCGGTCGGAATGCCACCACGGACTTCGTGCCGTCGTCGAACGTGGCGTCGAAGTACCACACGCCGCCTTCGCCCGGCCCGTCCGTGCCTCGGCGGCCGTCCTCCCACTCCTCGACCTTGCTGGGGTTGATGCCAAGCTTCTCGAAGTCCTCCGGCCTGTCCATGAGCCGCATCCGTTCCATGGCGGAACTCCTTTCGTTGGTGCGTCCACTCCCTTTTGGGAATTAATACAACCTATAGTTGCATTAACGGTAGTATGGCATCCAACAGGGACGACGTAATGCATCGGTTTCGACGCGGAGGTTGCATTCGGAAGGAGGAGGGTTCCATGGGACGGCCCCGAAAGGACGACCCGAGATACGACGCGAAAACTCAGATGATCGAGGCGTTCATCAGGCTCTCGCGCAAAGTGCCGATCGACGAGATCACGGTGAAGATGGTCGTTGACGCCGTAGGGTGCAACAAGACCACGTTCTACTACCACTTCAACTACATCGAGGACCTGCGCCAGGCCGCCATAGAGCAGTCGGGCATCGGCCGGACCACCCACGCGGTCATCGAGAAGGTCCTGAGCGGCGATTGGGTGCAGGACGTTTCGGCCGCCGACTCCCCAGAGGTCAAGATGCTCGACCAGCTCTGCTCGCTTGTGGCACTCAACGCGACGGGTCAGGGTAGGGAGCACATCACCGCCTTCATCAGCTCCGCTCTCGCGCGTGCGCTGGATGTCGACCCGGACTCCACCGACTACCAGACGAACGTCCTCCTCTCCTTCATGACGGGAGGCGTCTGCGATGCGCTCAGGTATCGCGGACAGACGGGCAATGCCATTCCCGTGGACGAGTTCTGCCACTCCATCTACGATACGGTGGCTCCCGCCATCTACAAGAAGCTGCGGGAACGAGCTGCCGCCAAGGCGTGATCCGGATTGGACGACGCGATGCTGCCAGGATGGTGCGGCCGACGGGCACATGGTCCGTCGGCCGCAATACAACAGGCAGTATGAAGGCGCCACAAGCTTGCAAGTACGAAAGCTCATGTGGAATAAGTTGGAGCTGGTCGCGACAACGCAAACCAAGCATTGGCGACGTGTGCCGCCATTTCCCTCCTATTGCTGTGCTGCATAGATGCTGCGGAAGTTGCCGCGCATCTCCAGGGCGAAGTGGAGCTTGTGACCCTCCGGGATGGCCGCCGGTGCGTTCTTTGGGCAGAAGAACGTGGACTTGGTCTTGACGCCGCCCGGAAGCGGGCAGATCTCGTGGATTGCTCCCACATGGATGTTGGTGCCGTCGCTCTTCAGGCCCAGCTCCCCGAACATGACTCCCGGGTACGCTGGGTCGCGCTGGAAGGGGAAGTCCGCCGGGATCTCCTTCGTGCTGCCGACCCCGTAGGTGTGAACCGGTTCTCCGAACATGCCGAAGGCCTCGAAGATAGCCTGCCCGGTCTCAACCTCGCCCTCAACGCCGTAGTGCTCCGGGAAGATCTCGAAGGGGAAGCGCTCGTCCTTGTCGCCGAGGTGCCCGAGCCCTCCGGCGACCTTGGTCATGTCGATGCCGGTTACTTCCATCTCGGTGGTCCCGAACTGGTAGCCCTGGCTGGCGATGGGCTCCTCGTTGTAGGCCTTCCAGCGAAGCTCGGCATCGTCGGAGACTGGCTTCATAATCTGGTTGACCCTGTCCGGCCCCAGCTCCACCTTCAAGTCCACCAGGGCCTTTTTCGCGTCCGCCGGCTCCAGCCAGTTGATGTCCTCATGGCTCAGAGAGCGGCCCTCGTAGACCACGTCCGCCCCTAGGTACTTGAACTCGTGCAGGCAGTGCAGCGTGCGCTCGTACTCGTATCGGTCCAGCTGCCACTCGGTGAACTCCACGCCGTCGATTATTACCTTGATCTTCAGGTCCGCCATTGCCGTTCTCCTTTCGTGAGCGGGGGTCTTTTGGAAGCCCCCTGGAACAAGGCAGCCTGATTATGATGTGAGTCAATGTGTATCATCAATATCCCGACGTGAGACATAATTTCCCGATGTGTCTCCGTTTGGCGAAAGAGCTCTAATGGCGAAAGGAAGGCATGGACAGGAGAAGAGAGGCAAACGCGAGGGCCCGGTCGTCCATCGAGAACGCCCTCATGGAGCTGCTGCAGACGAAGAACTACTCGTCCATCACCGTGACGGACATAGTGAGAAAGGCCGGAGTGGCGCGAGCCACCTACTACCGCAACTACGGCTCCATCGAGGACATCATGGTCTCCATGCTTGCCGGCGTGCGAAGCCAGATTCTGGAAGACGTCGGCCTCAAGACCGACCAGATTGAGAAATCACAGCTTAGCACCGACGTCCTGGAAGTGTTCGTCCGCCACTATCGGCTGAGGCGCCGGGAGATCCTCTCCCTCCACAACAACGGGTTCTCTCCCTCCCTGCTGCAGCTCATGGCAGACTTTGCGGCGGAGTCCATCGGGGACATGCCGGCGAACTCGATTCGCCACTACGATGTCTACGCCCTTCCCAGTGCCATGTACGGCACGCTGATTCGATGGCTCGAGGCAGGATGCCCGGAGAGCGACCGGGAGATGGCCTCATACCTCTCGCACCTCGCAGCGAACGTGCTGGCGTGACGTCCACCACGCGCGGAAGCTCACCCTGAGCCACCTCGCAGCTCTTACATGGGTACCATCAACAAGGTGACTCGCATTTATAGGAAGGGTCCAGCCATGATCCTGTACTTCTCGGCAACCGGCAACAACCGCTTTGTGGCCACAGAGCTGGCCAAGCGCCTTGACGACCACGCCGTCTCAATCGCCAAGATGATTGACGATGACCGCTACGAGGTCTCTCTTGCGAAGGGGGAGAGGCTAGGATTTGCCTTCCCAACTTACTTCTACGGCTTTCCGTCCATAGTCTCCGAGTTCCTCCAGAAGCTCTCGGGCAGCTCAAAGGGGCACTACGTCTACCTCGTCGCGAGCTATGGCAGCTCCCCTGGGGCAACGCCGACCTTTGCGAAGAAGCTTCTGGACCATAGCGGCATCACCATTGACGCGTTCTTTTGCATCCGGATGCCAGACACCTGGACGCCGGGGTTTGACCTCAGCGACAGGGATGCCGTGCGGAGGCTCAACCAGGCGGAGCCCGAGCAGATCGACGCAATCGCCGAGAAGATCCTGTCGGGCTCTGTCGGCAACTTCATGGAGCACCAGCACAGCTACCCCGTCTCCAAGGTAGCGCAGGGTCTCTACGACGGTTTCGCGCGGAAGACCAGTCACCTCAGCGTAGGGGACAGCTGCATTGGCTGCGGGCTGTGCGCTAAGAGGTGCCCGGTGCAGGCAATCGAGATGCGCGACGACCGGCCCGTCTGGGTCAAGGAGCGCTGCGTCATGTGCCTGCGCTGCCTCCACAGCTGTCCGAAGTTCGCCATCCAGTACGACAAAAAGACGAGAAGCCACGGCCAGTACACGCACCCGACGATCGTGGACCAGGACAATTAGCCGCTGCCTGTTTCATCCTAGCCCCTACAACCGGTGCGTGTCTCCCCACTCGCACATCTGGTCGAGGATGGGCATGAGCGACTTTCCCCGCTCGGTCAGCGAGTACTCCACCTTGGGCGGAACCTGGGGGTACTCCTCCCGGTGGACCAGCTGGTCGCGCTGGAGCTCCTTGAGCGTGGAGCTGAGCGTCTTGTAGGAGATGCCCCCGATGTAGCGCTGCATCTCGTTGAAGCGCACCACGCCGAACTCCATCAGGGTGTAGAGAATCGTCATCTTGTACTTGCCGTTGATTAGCGACAAGGTGTAGCTGAACCCCGTCTCGCCCAGACTCTCGTCAGATATGCAGCGCTCGCCCATACACTTTCCTTTATGCCAGTACATTACCTGAATGTGCGTACTTGTCGTTACTGTAGCCAGAATATATGTTGAGCGAGAAGGGTTGTCAATCATGTATCTGCTGCACGAACGTCTGCAAGGAGGCAAAGATGAGGTCGGAGATCAAGGAGTACCAGGCTGTTGAGGAAGCAGCGATGAAGTTCGTCAAGAGCGTTGCGGAAGGAAACAGCAAGTACGCGCGGGAGCTCTTCTCTGACGAGGCGGTCCTGTTCGGCTATCTGGACGGCAAGCTCGAGCACGGTTCGATCGAGCAGTTCTACCACAACGTAGATACCGTCCCTGGTGGCGACAACTTCAAAGCCCGTGTGGACGTGCTCATGGTGGAGGAGTCCATCGCCGTCGTCCGCGTTCTGGAAGAGGGCTGGGGCAATCGCATCGACTTCACCGACGTGCTGCTGATGCTGAAGATGGATGGCGAGTGGAAGTGCGTCGCCAAGGCCTACAACCAGAACTCCAACACGATTCAGCAGTAGGGAGCATGAAAAATGACCAAGGATCTTGGAGCAAAGCCGTACCTGTTCCCGATGCCCACCTATATGATTGGCACCTACAACGAGGACGGCACCGTCGACGAGATGATGATGGCGTGGGGCGGCATCTGCGCGGAGGACATGGTGGCCTTGAACCTTGAGGCTCAGCACAAGACGGTGGCGAACATCAGGGCGCGTGGCGCGTTTACCCTCGCCGTCCCCGGTACCGACACGCTGGACGAGTCCGACTTCTTCGGCATCGCGACCGCCAACAAGATGCCCGACAAGTTCGAGCGGAGCGGGCTACATGCCCGGAAGAGCGAGCGCGTCGACGCGCCGATTGTCGAGGAGTACCCCGTCACTCTTGAGTGCGAGGTCGTCGAGATGCAGGACCAGCCGTACGGACTACGAGTCCTCGGAAGGATTGTCAACGTCGTCGCAGACGAGGGCGTGCTCGACGAGAAGGGCAGGATTGACGCGGGTAAGCTCCACGCGTTCGCCTTCGACCAGATGCGCAGCGGCTACTACGCGATAGGCGATCAGGTTGGGAGCGCGTGGCACAATGGCGTTGACCTGATGAAGGGCACGAAGTAGCCAGCTCCAAGCTCGTTAGGCTCGATCGTGCGAGTTGGAAGGCGGAGGGAAAGCATGAGCAAGAACATCGTTATTCTGAATGGCAGTCCTCGTCGCAAGGGCAATACCTCCACGCTGGCGAAGGCTTTAGCGAAGGGGGCTGAGGAGAGCGGCAACAAGGTGACCGAGTTCTTCCTCCAGGGCATGGAGATCAATGGCTGCATGGGCTGCTTCGGTGGCCACAGCGCGCGGGAATGCCCCTGCGTGCAAAAGGACGACATGGCAAAGATCTACCCTGCCGTCAGGGATGCGGACGTCGTCGTTCTCGCCTCCCCGCTCTACTACTGGAACGTGAGCGGTCAGTTGAAGACCGCGATCGATCGCCTCTTTGCCCTTGAGGAGGGCGATGGCCAGCGCCTGCGTGGCAACGGCAAGGCGGGAGTCTTGCTGATGGCGGCAGAGGGCAGCGCGTTTGAGGACGCCCTGAGCTGGTACGACCACCTTATGGGGCACCTGCAGTGGAAAAACCTCGGCTCGGTTCTCGCTGGTGGCAACGGGGCCATCGGTGACATCGAGGGTAAGCCCGAGGTCGAGAAGGCCTACCTCCTTGGCAAGTCAATCTAGCGGCCTCAAACCAAGGGGAACTTGTGGAGATGGACAGTCCTTGGGCGCTCCGTCGGCTAGAATGACCACTCGGTTCTAAAGGAGTCCCGATCTCACGGCGGACGTATGCCCGCCGTAAGGAAGTCGCCCTCAGCAGCTGGCCTTTCCCGCTGCGTTGCGCCCCCGTCAGAGGAGGGGCACAACGAGCGAGAAAGGCTTTTCTATGCCCAGAAACAGCAAAGAAGGAATTCTCTTCAGCTTCACCATGTCCGCAATCATGATCTACGTGATGGCGGCACTTAACTACGGCGTCCGCACGGGCGACCTTAGCGCCGTCGCCTGGACCAACGCGCTTGTCAGCTTCCCGCTGGGCTATCTGGTGGGGATGATCTGCGACCTGTTCATGTGCACGCCGCTCTCCCGCAAGCTCGCGAGCATGTTCTGCAACGAGGATGACCGTGGCGTCTGGTGGGGCATCACCATCAAGTTCGTCATGGTCGTCCTCATGACCGTCTGCATGACCATCTTCGGCGCCATCATGGCGTTCGGGGTGGGGCAGCAGACCGTTGGCGCGTTCTTCACCCTGTTCCCCTACAACTTCACCATTGCATTGCCTATCCAGATGCTGGTCGTGGCGCCCCTCTCTGGCAAGTTCGTCCACGCAATCGGCGACCGCTTCGGCTGGAACGGCGAGCAGAGCGTGAGGGGCACCGCCACCGCTGAGTCCTAGCGAATCAACCGACTGTCACGATGCATAATGCCCCGTCTCCGGCGTGCTTTAGTGCTCGGGGCGGGGCATTCGGCTTCGGCGCTACTTGTCTGTTTGCTCCTCCAGCTGCGGCACGAGCCACCCCTCGAACAGGCTTCGGTTCAGCGCCAGCACCTCATCGGACGAGAGGGAGCTCTCTCCACCGAACCATGTGGCTATCTGCGAGAAGATCGCGGAGAAGAACATGTCGAACAGCGCCCGAACGTGCGGGTCTTTCAGGTCTGCACTCAGCCGCTGGGCATAGATTGGCGTGACCGCTCGCTTGAGCTTTTCGGTAAACCTCGAGCGGTTGGTGGGGGAGAAGAGCACGCCAAGCTGCATGACGTGCGTCTCGCTAAGGCTCGCGAACGCCCGCACGAGTCCGTCCATTGGGTCATCGACGGTCTCTGCCGGCGAGCCATCGCAATCACAGTCTACTGACATGTTGTTCAGCACGTTGATGCATGCCATCCGGTCTCCCATCGCATCGAAGACTCCCTTGGCGAACTCGGCTACGCGCTCGACGAATGGCGCTCCGGTAGTGAAGGAGCTTGTATGGACGGACATCTTTCCAGGGATGGTGGCTAGCCCTATCGCGAGATTCTTAAAGGTTCCGCCGAACCCCGCCATCGCATGCCCCTTGAAGTGGGCAATCGAGATGATTGAGCCGTAGTTCGCGAAATGAGAGCCGACCTCCGCTTCGGTAAGTTGCGCGCCGCCCTCGATAGAGAGAGTCATTCCGCCATCGCGGTCGAGAATGTCAACAGGCGCATACGTAAATCCGTGCTCGCTCGCGAGCGAAGCGTACCCGTCAGCAGTAGAACGCGTCCCGTAAAGTACTGTGCTGTCGATGAACGTGCCATCCACTTGCTTGACCAGCGGCTCCAGAAGGGTCGGCTGTAGATAGTAGGGGTTGCCCTCCTCGCCCATATGAAGCTTGATGCCCACGTTGCCGGTCGGCTGCCATCCAAGCGCCTCGTATACAGCCACGAGACCCTCGGGCGTGATGTTGCGCGTCGCGTATACCTTTACCGCTCCGGGCGTGCTCCTGTCTGTTTTTATCGCCGAGCCGCTCGTTGTCTGGGCGTCGTCCTGGGCAATTGCGTCTGTGGAGTCTTGGGTCTCTTTGGCGCATCCGTCAAGGGCTGCTGCGGCGACGGCGCCTGCCCCCAGAGAAGCGGAGAGCTTGACGAAATTCCTCCGGTCGATCCTTCGAGAAGCCATCATGCTATCAAGATTGCTTTGGTACATGAAGCGCGCCCCCTTTTTCAACGACCAATCGTCCTGCGAACGCAAATGCGCGCTATGCACAAGCGCTTGCCTCGAAAGTATCGGCTCTGGGGCGGTCCCACAATGGTCGGTATCTTTCGGGAAGGACAGATAAGGGGTCACACTATTAGAAACCGTACCAACAACTCAACCTTGCCTGATGCCTTTCTTCCGCTTGGGCCCCTTAGCGCTTTGCCCTGAGGTCCACATTCTTGAGGAAGGGGTCGGACAGCGCTACCTCCTCCTCCGTAAACGCCCAAGTGCCAGACTTGCTTCCCATCCACGTGTAGAGCGGGCTGCGGAACACGAGCCAGTAATTGAACACGATCCATGCTAGGGCGAGAAGGACGTCCCATCCGGTATAGGCGCCTGTTGGAACGGTCTGCGCCAAGTACCAGAGCGACACGGGGAGCAGCCCGAACACTGCCGTCCCAAGCCCAGGGTTGTAGAGGCGCTTGATTCCCAGAGGGAACCCCATCAGGTGCATTGCCACCTCTAGGAAGGCGAACAACGCCACCGTCAGCGTCAAGAAGCGAACGTCCGGCAGCGCCAGCGCGCTCCCAAATACGACGATGGCAAACCACCAGTTGCCGAAGAGCGCGTTCAGCTGGTTCAGGCTCCAATGTCGCGCGTCGCGGTCGGTGATCTTCATCTCTACGTACAATCCCATGCGCGGGAAGCCTCCGGGGCAGCCGAACTCCTCAAAGAAGTGGAGGAACAGCACCGCCATCGAGGCGAGCACCATCCGCTGCTGAAGGTTCCAGACGCCCATTGCGAGAACGATGGCAATCGCACCTGCGACGTAGGCCGAAATCTTGTACCAGCTGTAGACAAACTTTCGAGCCATTGCCTACTCACCATCCTTGTTCGTCGCCTGGGTGCCGAAGGTTGCAAACGCGCGGACCTTCTCGAGCTGCTCAACTTGCCATTCGGGGACGTCATAGGGAGAGTCCTTGCGCTTGAGCAGCTGCACCGGGGCAACAACGCTGCAGAGAGCTATTCCAATAAACGCGAGCACCGCATAGAGCCATTGGATTCCCGCGATCAGCCCTTGGCCGGCCGTGACCGAGATGTAGGCGACCGAGATGGGCAGGAAGAGGAACACGGAGGTTGCCATGCCTGGGTTGTACCAGGTGTGCATCTTCACGTTCATCTGGATGCCGTGACCGAGCACCTGATACAGGTCGAAGAACATGGTTGCCATGCCGAGCCAGGCGAGGTCAGGAAACGCGAGCGCCAGGGCGTAGAACACGTATGAGAGCAGGTTCACTATCATGCTTGAGTTCCAGTTGCCCGGATAATGGCGGAATAGCTGCTCGTCTGCACCATAGAAATAGCGGTTGATGACCACGGGGCCGCCTCCCGGGAACTGGTACTCCTCAAATTGATGGAGGAGGAGCGCCATCAGCGACGCATATAGGAGGGTTTGCACGGTTCCCATGCTTCTTAGGAACAGCAGCCCGCAAAATGCCATCGCGACAAACACCAAAAAGCCGACTCTGAACCAGTTGTCCCGAACGAACCTCATCGCTTCCCCCTTGCATCTTGGTCGATACGTTTGGTTATAATTCGACAAATGTCGATTACACAACTACACGTTTAGTCAATGTGACGTGAGAGAGACAGTTCGATCGAAAATGTCGAGAGGAGCGCGATGGTCGAAGAAAATCAGCGCGTCAGGCTGACAAAGCGCTTGTTAAAAGAGGCCCTCATTGACCTGCTGGAAACCGAGCCCCTCCAGAAGGTCAGCGTGAGCGAGTTGTGCAAGGCGGCGGGCATCAACCGGACAACGTTCTACAACCACTACGGGAACCCCGCCGACGTTTTGGACGACGTCGAGCACGATGTCTTCGAAGAAATCCAAGAGCTTTTGAAGCGAGAAGGGCAACCGCTCACGCTTGCGCGACGTGTGGAAATCATTGCTTCGTATCTTCGCGAGCACGCGCGCATATCCAAGACCGCGTTTGCCAGCGAGGCCACCCCTTCCGAGCTCGCTCTGGCGCTCTTTCAGCTGCGGCTCGGACAGGAAGGGGAGATTGCCGCGGCCTTCTCGCGCTACGGCCAGTCCACGCGGAAGCTCCTGCAGGTCTTTCTTGAAAATGGCATCTATAGCCTCGTGCGCACCTGGCTTTTGGATGACGTGCCGATAAGCCCGAAAGAGCTCGGCGAGCTCGCCGAGAAGGTCGCGCTGCAGGGGTGGGCGCACTAAAAAGGGCGGCAGCGCCGCCCTTTGTTCTATCGAATGTAGTGGACCTTGCTCTTGTCGAAGCGGTCGGGCTGCTCCCGCTCGCTTTCGGGGTAGCCGACAGGGATGATGGTGAACGCCTGCTTCCCCTTGGGAAGACCAAGGATCTCGTTCACCTTCTCGACGCGCTCCTTGTGTGGCGCGATGCCCAGCATGACCGCGCCAAGCCCCAGGTGGTCCGCCTCAAGCCAGATGTTCTCGGCTGCAATGGCGCCGTCGATATCGTTGTACTCCGGCATAGCAGTGTCTTCGTTGTAGGCGATCACGATTGCCATGGGCGCGTTCTTTGCGGGGCTGGAATAGGGGCTTACGTCCTTGCTGCCCAGCCTTTTCAGAATGTCCTCGTTCTCGACGACGTAAAACTCCCAGGCGCGCTGGTTTCCAGCGGTCGGGGCGCTCATGGCGGCCCTCAGCAGTTGCTCGACCTTCTCGGGCTCTACCGGCTGGTCTGTGAACTTTCGCACGCTTGACCTGTGAAATATCTCCTTCATGGTTCACTCTCCCTAGAACTTCTCGATTTCCTCACTCAGCTGCGTGAAGAAGCGCGTGGTTAGCTCGACGAACTCCTTGCGTTCGTTCTCGTCCCAGGCATCGGCGATGCTCGCCTCTATGTTGAGCAGCCGTCCTACAGTGTCGCGGGACCTTTCTCTGCCCTTCTCGGTGAGGAACACCCTGGTGTTGCGACCGTCGCCCGGCTCCAGATAGAGAAGGCCGTCCTTCTCCATCTTGCGGATGGCGGAGTTGATTGTGGAGCGCCTCTGGCCGGTGCGCTTGTAGAGCTCGCTTTGGTTGCAGCCTTCGCCGTAGCGACCGATGACGTAGAAGATGCTCATCTCGCTGTCGTTGAGGCCGAGCTTGAACGCCGCCCGGTGGAACGCCGAGTTGATGACGCCATTGATGACGCCGACGTCCTCGTCTGTCTGAGCCATGCTGGTCTCCTTCATGCATGTACGAAATCGTACATTACCAATCTAGTACGATTTCGTACATGCAGCATGGCCTGCACGAACGCTCCATCATCTGACACAAGCGGAGCGCTCGTCGCAATGAGCTGGCGCGATTTGATAGTTAGTTGGCATCCCATGATGTTCTCTTGGCGCGTTTTGGTCCGTAGTATGTGCGTCGTCGAGCGAAACGCACCCCAACAGACGGCAACGCGTCAGAAGGAGACTCATGATGAAGAACCTCGCCCTTATCACCGGATCATATGGCGGACTCGGGACCTGCTTTGTGAAGCTTCATGGCGCAGCAGGCGGAGACATGATCTTGGTCGGTCGCAACGCGTCAAAGCTTGAGGCGCAGGCAAAGGAGGCGTCGGCTGCATATGGCGTCGAGACGCATACCATCGCCGTAGACCTCTCGAAGCCCGAGGCAGCCCAGACCATCTATGATGCCTGCAGAGCAAATGGCTGGAACCCCGACGTGATCATCAACAATGCGGGCTTCGGCGGGCAGGGTGACTTCGCGCGCGAGCGCAGCATTGAGCAGGACATGTCCATGATTGCTGATGTCGCCTCCGAGTTGGGGATGAGCAAGCGCTCGCTGCAGCGGGCGCTCGCGGCCGAGAATACCACGTTCCAGAAGCAGCTCAATAACACACGCGAGATCTTGGCCCGACACTATGCCGCCAACACCGACATGCCCGCGCGCGACATCGCCTACCTTCTGGGGTATGCCGAGGTGAACTCGCTTCTGCGGTCGTTTTCCAACTGGACCGGCAAGGGGCTTGCGGAATATCGGGCTGGGCTGTAGCCTGCCGAGCTGCGAGGAGGACTTATGGCACGACCAAAGGCAAATTCGAGCATCCCCAGCGCGCGCGATCGAATAGAGGACGCGTTCTGGGAGATGCTTGCCAGCACGCCCTTCTCGCAAATTACTGTTTCGGCCATCTCGGCCAAGGCGGGAGTCAACCACAACACCTTCTATTATCACTTCTCGAGCATTGAGGACCTTGCCGAGAAGGTGTTCAAGGAGAACATGCTCCCAGAGTTGCCGACTATCATGTTGCCTGTTCTTTCCGGTGTGGCGACGGAGGCTGGCGGCGCACTGAATCCTGACAAGCTCTCCTTCCACTTTCGTCGAGCGCGTCTCTACGCCGCCAGCGACTCCTCGCTTCTTACCGGCATACTGCGCGACTCTATTACCAGGCTTTGGCTCGACGCGGCGGGAATCGATGAGTCGCAGCTTCTTCAGCCGGAACGCGACCAGCTCGCATTCATTTTTGGAGGCATCGTTTCGATGATTGCCGATATGGGGGAAGACGCCGACGTCGGGCGCATGGAGAAGCTGGTGGAAAGCCCCCTTGGCAAGGGAATCCTTGCGTCCCTGTCGGCCATCGCGACGCGCGACCGGGGTTGATTCGACCGCGTCCGTGTGCCCCTTTCAGCGAAACTAGATAAACTCACCCGGACCCTCTGTTTAACTAGACATTTCGTCTAATTACGATTGCGTCATGGAACAACGAGAAGCCCCAACGAAAGGGAGCGTGTATTTTCATGATGCAGTCGTACTTCACCATTCCTGATCCCAAGCCGTTCGACCAGCTGCTCTCGCTTGAGGGCAAGACCGCCATCGTTACCGGAGGAGGACGCGGCCTTGGCAAGTACGTCGTGATGCGCTTTGCCTAGGCAGGCGCGAACGTCGTGTTCTGCGCACGCCACGCCGACCAGCTCAAGACCGTCGCTGATGAGTTTGCCGAGCTTCCCGGGACCTTGGCTCCGGTAACGGCCGACATCAGCGACGCCGAGGATCGCCAGCGCCTTATCGACACCGCGTGCGAGAAGTTCGGCGGTCTCGATATTCTCGTGAACTGTGCGGCCATCTACCCGCCGGGCGACTCGTTCAGCGTCGACGAGAAGACCTGGGACTCCATGCACGACATCAACACCAAGGCGGCGTTTTTCCTCTCGACTGCCGCGGCGCGCGTCATGGCTGACCAGGGGCGGGGTGGCAGGATTATCAACTTCCTCTCGACCGCATGCGTGAATGCGGCGCCTATGTTCTCGGCATACGCCATCTCGAAGGCGGGCGTTTGGGAGATGACGCGCGTCATGTCCAAGGAGTTCGCAAGGTACCGCATCACCGTCAATGCCGTGACGCCCGGTGCCACCCTTACCGAGGAGAAGGCCGCGGCGCTTGCAAGCGGCCACTTTGCCGAGCAACTCCAGAGCAAGCTCGGCGTTGAGCCGTCTGAGATGCTCGACCGTCTGAAGTCCATGGGCGGCAGCGTCGGCGAGATGCTCAGGCAGCGAATGCCGATGGGGCGCATGGGCTACCCCGAGGACCTCGCCAACGCCGTGCTCTACCTTGCGAGCGACATGGCGTCCTATGTCACCGGGCAGAACATCGTGGTCGACGGAGCGCAGGTCGACAATTCCACCGTGAGCATTCCCGCCACGCCTGTTCAAGCGGGGGAGAAGGACGCTCCGGAGGCGGGAGCCGTCGAGGGCTCGGATGAGCCGGACTCTGGGCTGGCGGGCCGCTATACCGCGAGCGTCGACACGCCCATGGGAAAGCAGCAAGCGGAGCTTGACCTTGCGACGGACGGCACCGCGCTTTCGGGAACCATGACGTTCATGGGCAAGAAGCTGCAGATTGAGAGCGGCAAGGCGACGGCTGCGGGATTTCGCTACGAGATTCATGTCAAGGCGATGATGAGAAAGATGGGCGCAACCGTCCATGGCACGCGTGACGGGGACACGCTTTCCGGAGCGATCGACAGTCCCATGGGGTCGTTCGCGTTTACGGGGAAGCGCGCATAGTCGGGAGCGCGACATAGGCTCTTGTCGGCAAGAATAAGACGGGCGTCCGGACGGAATTACTATCCGCTCGAGCGCCCGACGCATTTCGGTCATAAGACCATGGACGCGGCATCACAAATTACTAGTGGCTCGCGACTTTCTCCACCTGCTTGAGCTTTCCCAGACAGACGATGTAGGTCACATCGAACACGAGGCAGATGGCGCCCATCAGCAGGATGTAGATGTTGAATCCCTCTACGATGCCGCCGAGAATCGTTGGCGCGACGGTACCCACGCACTTGCAGACTGCCATGAGCATAGACTGCCCGGGGGCGCCGTCCTGATTCAGCAGGGTGTTGAGGAACAGGATCGACATCACGGCGTTCTGCGCGAAGGCGGAGTACTGCGAGGCTGCCACAACGTTGTCAAAGTGCAGGTAGAAGGCGAGCTGCGCCACGGCGCAGGTAGCAAGAGCCAGCAGAGTGTAGGGGACAAACCAGCTGCGGGCACCCTTGGGGACGAGCCCTCTGCCGAACTTGAAAAAGCTCACGAGGATGGCGACGTCGCAACAAGCCCACGCCACGTTGGCGACGCTCTGGGCGAGAACGAACGCCCGGTTGATAAAGAGCCCGTCAATCGAGTACAGGACCTCCCATGCAAAGTTGAGCCCCAACGCAAACAGCGGCATTCCGCAGGTCTTGTCTCTAAAACCTCCCCGTATGAGTTCGATGTAGGCAATCGTCCAGCAGACACCGCTTATTACGACCAATGCGGTCCCCATCGTTCACACCCCCATGCGTTGACGTGCGTACGAAGCCGTTCTCCCAGTGCCATACCGAGGGAGGCTAGCAGACCATGTCCTTCTCGCGCCCTGCCCATTCTTATAGACAGGAATCTCCCCACGGGAAGACCGCACCATAAACATACAACAGTTGTGCAAATACGGTACAAATTAGCCGATAGTGCTTCACATCCTTCCGAGAGCTGTCCTTCGAGGGCGGCGCGGGTACATCTTTGCCAAGCTGATTGTTTCATTCAGCTTGTCTGCGCCAAGGGACGGATCGTTCGTGGCACGGTCAACCTCGCCCGGGGCATAGCTTGCCCTTCTTGCGATGATCGTCCCAATAGCGCCTGCCCAACAGGGCAAATGACTGAGCTACGGAATGGATGGAAGGCGCATGTTAAAAATACTGAGAAACTTCTCTGCTAGGGATGTGGGGCTAGCGCTTGTGGCGTTGGTTCTCACGTTCATTGGGGTCTGGGCGGACCTCACCATACCGGACTATATGTCAGAAATCACGACGCTGCTCGAGACGTCGGGCTCCACGATGCAGGAGATTTTGGACGTTGGCGGAAAGATGCTGGGCTACGCCCTTATCAGTCTTGCTGCTGCGGCGGGCATTGCCATCTGCTCGTCTGCGCTCTCGAACGGGTTCTCAGCAAGGCTGCGGGACATGCTTTTTAAGAAGGTGCAGTCCTTCTCGATGGAGGAAATCGGGCAATTCTCCACGTCCAGCCTGATCACCCGCTCAACCAACGACGTAATGCAGATCCAGATGTTCATAGTCATTGGGCTGCAGATGCTCATGCGTGCGCCAATCATGGCGGTATGGGCGATAGCGAAGATTGCCGGCAAGGCCTGGCAGTGGACATTTGCGACAGGCGTGACCATCGCGTTGGTCGTCGGCGTTGTGCTCGTCGTCATCGCTGTGGCGATGCCCAAGTTCAAGAAGATGCAGGAACTGACTGACCGACTCAACGTGGTTACGCGCGAGAACCTCACTGGGCTGCGCGTCGTGCGCGCCTATAACGCCGAGAAATACCAGGAGGAGAAGTTCAAGAAGGCCAACGATGACCTCACCAGCGCCAACCTCTACACGATGCACGCGATGTCGTTCCTGATGCCCAGCATCATGGCTGCCATCAACGGGCTCATGCTGGCAATCTACTGGATTGGCGCCATCGTTATTGAGAGCGCGGGCCTTGGCAGCAAGATCTCGCTCTTCTCAGACATGGTCGTCTTCTCGCAGTATGCCATACAGGCAGTGATGGCTTTCCTCATGCTCGTGGTCATCTTCATGGTGCTGCCAAGGGCCAGCGTGGCCGCCGGTCGTATCAACGAGGTTCTGGACACCCCTACGGCGATTAAGGATGGCGCCGAAACCAAGGGGCTCGACGGGCATGAGGGCGAAGTCGAGTTCAAAAACGTGAGCTTTCGCTACCCGGGCGCTGCCGATGACGCCCTGCACGACATCACGTTTTCCGCAAAGAAGGGCGAGACCGTCGCCATCATTGGCTCGACCGGCAGCGGCAAGAGCTCCCTCATCAACCTCATTCCGCGTTTCTACGACGTGACCGAGGGCCAGGTGACGGTGGACGGCCGTGACGTGAGGGAGTACTCCGAGAAGTCGCTGCGCGACAGGATTGGCTACGCATCTCAGAGCGCAACGCTCTTCACGGGAACGGTGAGGTCCAACGTCGACTACGGCGACAACGGGCGCGGACCCATCGGGGACGACGAGGTCCGGGATGCCGTACGGACGGCGCAGGCAGACGAATTCGTCGAGAAGATGGACGGTCAGTACGACTCCTATGTCGCACAGCTGGGCGGAAACCTTTCGGGCGGCCAGAAGCAGCGCCTTTCGATTGCCCGCGCGATTGCGCGCAAGCCCGAGATTCTGATATTCGACGACTCGTTCTCGGCCCTTGACTACAAGACGGATCGCGTCCTCAGACAAGAGCTGGACAAGTCTTGCAAAGGCATCACCCGCATCATCGTGGCGCAAAGAATCGGAACCATTCGCAATGCGGACAAGATTCTGGTCTTGGACAACGGGCGCCTTGTGGGGATGGGGACGCACGATGAGCTGATGGAGAGTTGCGAGGTATACCAGCAGATTGCCCTGTCGCAGCTCTCTAAGGAGGAACTGGAGAAATGAGCGAAGCAGAGCAGAAGGGAAGCATGGGCGGAGCCCCTCGGGCGACGGCCGCACGCTCTCATGGTGAGCCGGGAGGGGGTCCTCGCGGCGGCGAGAAGGCCAAGAACTTCTCGGGCACCTGGAAGAAGCTTCTGGGGTACTCGCGCAGGGACGCGGCGCTGCTTGTGGTGGCGCTCGCGTGCGTCGTGGTCGCGACGGTCTTCACGCTCGTCGGACCAAACAAGCTGGGAGACCTCACCGACCTTATCTCCGATGGCATCAAGCCTGACACCGATGCCCTCGAGGAGGTCTCAACCTCAATCGTGGACAACATGGGGGCGAACACCGAGACGGTCGCGCAGCAGATAGGTGCCAACATGCAGGACCAGCAGGCGCTCCAGCAGAACCTTGCTGCCGCCTTGGCCTCGGATGAGGTTCCGGACGCGGACAAGCAGAGCCTCATGGCAATGGCCCAGGCAGGCGAACCCGACTTGGACGCCCTCGCGGGGCTAGACGACAAGACCCTTGATATCCTCTTCGGCGAAATCGAGGTCAACGGGTCGGCAATCTCCGGCTCCGAGCAGGTGGCGGCCCTTCAGGCGATTCAGAGCCTCGAGACGACCTCTTCGTCCGACGACTCGCAAGAGGCTCTTCAGGGCGTGAGCTCCTTTGCAGAGGAGCTCCCGGATTCGGTGAGGGACGCAATCTTCACTACGGTCGAGGTCGACGGGACCGAAATCTCCTCGCAGGACCAAGTGGACACGCTGAGCGTCCTCTCGGGCATCGACACCGATGACACCGAGGCCGTCATGAACAACCTTGAGAGCCTCCCGGACTCCGTCTATGGGCTCATCAAGCCGACCATGGACCTCGCGGCTATCCGGGACATCGCGCTGTTCCTAGTCTGTCTCTACGTCGCGAGCTTCGTGCTCCAAGAAGTCCAGGGGTGGATTACGGCATCGGTGACCCAGCACTTCTCGCAGAAGATGCGAGACGACATCTCGGGCAAGATCAACCGCCTTCCCATGTCTTGGTACAACAAGCACACTACCGGAGACGTGATGTCCATTGTCACCAACGACGTTGACCTCATTGGGCAGAGCCTTAACCAGAGCCTTTCCACGCTCGTTTCTTCGGTCGTTCTGTTCCTGGGCAGCCTCATCATGATGCTCGTCACCGACGTGCGCATGACGCTAGCCGCTGTTGCCGCATGCCTCATCGGGTTCGTGCTCATCTTCCTGATCATGGGACACAGCCAAAAGTACTTCGCTCGCCAGCAACACGACCTGGGCAAGCTCGATGGCTATATAGAGGAGAACTACGCGGGTCACACCGTGGTCCAGGCGTACAACGGAGAGAAGAACGCAGAGCGCGACTTCGAGGCGCTTAACGCAGACCTTCGAAAGAGCGGTTTTCGCGCTCAGTGCCTGTCAGGACTGATGCAACCAATCATGGCCTTCATTGGCAACCTTGGCTATGTTGCAGTCTGCGTGGTCGGTGGTGTATTGACCCTTAACGGCGACATTGAGTTTGGCGTCATCGTCTCGTTCATGTTGTACGTTCGCTACTTCACGCAGCCCCTTGGCCAGATTGCCCAGGCGATGCAGTCGCTCCAGTCGGCGGCAGCGGCAGGCGAGCGCGTCTTCGGCTTCCTCGAGGAGCCCGAGATGGAGGACGAGTCCGGAAAGACTGCGCGGCTCCAAAAGGCGAAGGGGCAAGTCGATTTCGACCACGTTCGCTTTCGCTATGACGGCACCGATCACGACGTGATCCATGACTTCTCCGCTCGCGTAGAGCCCGGGCAGAAGGTAGCCATCGTCGGCCCGACTGGCGCTGGCAAGACCACCATGGTGAACTTGCTTATGCGCTTCTACGACCTCGACGGGGGAGAGATCCGCATTGACGGGGTGCCGACCAGCAGCATGAGGAGGGAGGATGTGCACTCCCAGTTCTGCATGGTCCTCCAGGACACGTGGCTCTTTGAAGGCACGGTTCGCGAGAACCTCGTGTACAACACCCCAGACGTGAGTCAGCAGAAGATCGACGATGCGTGCCATGCCGTGGGGCTCGACCACATGATTGCGACGCTGCCCCAAGGCTACGACACGGTCCTCAATGACAAGACCGGTCTGTCCCAGGGTCAGAAGCAGCAGCTTACCATCGCGCGCGCCATGATCGCGGACAAGCCGATGCTCATCCTGGACGAGGCGACCAGCTCCGTAGACACGAGAACCGAGCTCAAGATCCAGAACGCGATGGACGCCCTGATGGAGGGACGCACCTCCTTCGTCATAGCCCACAGGCTCTCGACCATCCGCGATGCCGACCTGATCCTCGTGATGCGGGACGGCAACATTGTGGAGAGCGGCACGCACGAGGATCTTCTCGCTCGGGGCGGCTTCTACGCCACGCTTTACAACAGCCAGTTTGAGGACGCTTCCTGATAGGGGGTAGCAGATGAGTGCGTCATACATGACGATAGAGCGCGAGTACGGCTCGGGCGGGACGGCCATCGCGAGGGCCGCGAGCAAGCGGTCGGGCGTGCCCTGCTTCGGGCGCGAGATTCTAGAGATGGTTTCTCGCGAGAAGGGCATCTCCGTCGAAAGTATCGAACAGTACGAAGAGTCAGCAAAAACGAGCCTCTTCTACTCGCTGTACGCGATGCAAGAGGCTCGCAGCGGGCAGGGTGACATGCTCGAGCAAGATGGTCGCGTCTTTGTGGCGGAGCAGATGACCATCGAGAGAATTGCCGACGAGAACCGTCGCGCTATCCTCTTGGGGCACTGCGCTGCGCAGGCACTAGCGGGAAGGCAGGGTGTCGTCCGGGTGTTCATCACCTGCTCCGACGCCGAGGCAAAGCGCGAGCGGATTATGCGCGAGTACGATGTGCCTGCGGAGCGCGTTGAGGCCACGAGGAGGTTCTACGATCGCAAGCGAGCCAACTACTTCAAGGTGAACACGGGCCACAGCTGGAGGGACGCGGAAAACTACGACGTGACCGTGGACACGGCCAACCTGGACCTTGACGACTGCGCTTCGATGCTCGCGGGGCTCTTTGGCTAGTACGGAGTGCGGCTCCTCATCCGGGCGGTCCCATTGAAACGTGCGCGGTGGCGTGGCTTGTTCACGTCGCCGCGCTTTCTTTTTCGCTGCCCGGGGATGAGGGCGCTAGCCGCTACGGCGCCAGGAGATGTGACGGAAGTGTGGAGGGCTCGTCTCGTGAAATAAAGCTCTAACTAGAGGAATAATGCCTCTAGTTAGAGATGAAAGGGAGGGACAAGGACATGTACGACGACAGCTATATCCTCATCAAGATGCACCGCATCAACGCGCGCATCGACCGCGCCACCGCGCGCATCGCCGCAGTACATGGGCTTACGCTAAGCCAGTTCGGCGTGCTGGAGGCCCTCTACCATTCCGGCGACATGACGGTTGGGGAGGTCAGGGATCACATCCTTTCGTCTGACGGGACAATTCCCGTGGTAGTCCGCAACTTGGAGAAGCGCGGACTGGTGAGTCGCCGCGAGGACGAGCGCGACCATCGCCGCCACATCCTTTCGCTTACCGAGGAAGGCCGCAAGCTCATCGCCACGGTCTATCCCGAGAACGAGCGGATGATCGAGCAGCAGATGTCCGTCTGGACCTCCGAGGAAAAGCGCCGACTTTCTGCCTTGCTCCGCAAGTTCGGCACGCGGGAAGACGCCGCCGGCGATCCTGAGGCCTAGCTACATCTCATGGCGAGGAGCACGGCAGCGAGGAAGTTGGCCTGGAGGCGTTTGTGATGACTGAGGTGTTGAAGTTGCTGCGCTTGGCGCCTGATGGACGGGAGGGTGCCGATTACCGGCCGAGGGTGCTTGACCTGGGCTGCGGCCCCTGCGAGGAAGGCGACGCGCTTCTCGCCGCTGGCGCGCGGCTCACGTGCGTCGACCAAGACGGCGAAACCAACGCTCTTGTGCGTGAGCGCATTCCCGAGGCTGAGGTCGTAACGGCTGATGCCGCGCAGTGGCTTGCAGCAGGTCGCGGACCCTATGATGCGGTGCTCGTTCGGCGGCCTGACCTTTTCCACAGGGTGCGCAACTGGCAGCAGGTGTTCGATCTGATTCCCGCGGTGTTGGCCCCTGGCGGCAGAGTGGTGGTAACGACTCCCGGCAGGGGGGAAGCGCGCTTGGTAGAGCGGTGGCTTTCGGGCTATTCGGGAACGGTGACGGAAATAGAAACGGGTACGGCAGAGGAGGGATGCGCAATCGTGGCAGAGAACGTAAGGAAGGTCGAAGCTCCCGACGGAAGCCTTCGGGACAATGAACGCGCAAGCCTCGTGCAGTCTCTCATGTGGGAAGACGACGAGCCAGCCATGGTCTGCGACGTGAGGACGGGCAAGTGCACGATGGTTTCGAGCGACGGTCGGCCTGACGACGGGCAATCCGACAGCGAGTGACCCGGCGGGAAATTTTTTTGAGGAAAAACATCTAATTAGAGATAGATGAGGAGGCTCTCTTATGAGCAGCAAGAACGTTGAAAAGAAGGGCACCAAGCTTGAGGTTATGGTCTTTACGGACCCGTATTGCTCCTGGTGCTGGGCAACTGAGCCGATGATCCTCTCCATGATGGAGCGGTATCGCGAGCAGATTCACTTCAAGTACGTGTTTGGCGGGCTGATCAAGGACTTTGACGACTTCTACGATCCCGACAATGACATTCGCGACGCCGCGGCGACCGAGCCACACTGGAAGATGGTGTCGGAGCGTACGGGGCAGCCGATTAACGAGAAGCTTTGGGAGGACATCGCTCCTATCAGGCATTTCTCTACATGGCCGGCGAACATTGCAGCGAAAGCTGCGTTCCTCCAGTCTGAGGAGGTTGGATTCCGCTACCTGCGCCGTCTGCGCCGCGCCGCCCTTACTGAGCGAAAGATCATCTCCAAGAGTGAGGTATTCGAGCAGTTGGCGCGCGAGACTGAGGGACTGGATTACAAGCGGTTCCGCAACGACGTCGCAAACGGCACGGCCAAGAGCGCATTTCTGGAGGACCAGGTGACGTGCGCCGAGTGGCAGACCTGGGGATTTCCGACCATGCTCTTCTACAAGGAGGGGGCGGACGTGCGGCATCTCACGCGTGGCGACGCGACCTATGTTGGCGGACACCGGTCCATGGAGACCTACGACATGGTGATTCATGACCTTTGCCCGGACATCCACGAGTACGAGCCGCGCTCCGAGGTTGAGCTCCTTGCCGACTATGGTCCCATGACTGAACGCGAGCTCGGACAGGTGCACAGCCGCACCAAGGAGGAGGAGCTTGCAGTGCTCGAGGGGCTTGAGCGCGATGGCGCGGTCGCCCGCACTGAGCGCGTTCGCGGCAACGTGTGGTCGCTGCCCGCAAAGGACGAGAGTGCGAACGTGGCGTGACGCCTCTCTTGTAGCGAAATAGCAATTGGGCTTGGAAGTAGCGCCCCGCACCGGCGAATGGGCCGTCGGTTCGGGGCGAGCTTTCGAATTGGGGAGCGACGCTTGGAGTACGATGTCGTGGGCGTCTTCGAACGCCCGGTAACGTAGACACCCGTGCAAGCGGGTTGGGCGGGGGCGGCGATGATGGGCGTTAAAGGCGGAAGGCAGTCAACGCGGGTGCGGCCAGTTCAAGTGTGCGGACACGTGATGCGTCTTGTGAATGCGGATAAGATCCTTGTGTCGTATGCTGCATTCCTGTTCGTAGCCGCAGCGTTGTTGTGGGTGCTCGAGCCGGAGACGTTTTCGGGGTACGGTCGTGCTCTGTGGTTTCTGTTTGAGACAATTACGACCATCGGATACGGTGACATCGTCCCTGCAACATTTGCCTGCCGTGTGATTACGGTAATCGCAGGTCTTTCGGCCCTCGTGATTGTCGGATTGGTCACGGGCATTGTGGTGGACTACTACACCGAGCTCAATCGTCTGCGCAACAACGAGAGTTTTCTTGCGTTTGACGATTGCATGTGCCATGTGAGCGAGCTCTCGCCTGAGGAGCTCAAGAAGCTGCAGGACGACTACGTCTCTTTCCGAAAGAAGTAGCGCGCGGCCTTGCTGGCGGTCTCTGGCTAGTTAGCGGCTTGGGGGCGTGCGCAGAAAATCTTCGGTTGTAGGTCTTTTTTACGGGGAGCGCTAAGTATCACCCCAATAGTGCCATTTGTATACCTGCGGCTATATAAATAGTTAGCCTTTTCGTACTCGGTCTTACCGGTAAAAAAGACCTACAACCGAAGATTTTCTGCAGAGGTCTGGCCGTAGGCCCGTCCTTGGCGGACGAACAGAGCCGTGGGCCCGGAAATACGGGTGTATTTCCGGGCCCACGGCTCTGTTTTATGGTCCGCTTGCGCTTGATGAGCTCGAATTGAGATGCCTATATTTCTAGAATGTCAAAATAAAGGAATTAAATCCAAGATATCGGCTAATCCATTATAGTGGAAATCGTGACATGCCAGAACAGGACATCGCGGAAGGGTCGTTCATGACAATCCAAGACAATCTCGCAGAGAACTTAAAGAACATCCGTGCCAAGCGGCATCTGACGTTGGAAGAGGCCTCAAAGTTAACTGGCGTCTCCCGCAGCATGCTCTCGGCTATCGAAAAGGGGGACGTAAATCCCACCATCTCGGTCATCTGGAAGATCGCCAATGGCTACAAGGTCAAATTTTCCTCGCTGATGGAAGACAAGAAGCAGACTTATAACGTGGTTCGTGTCGAAGACATCAAGCCACTGACCGAGGGAGACGGACGCTACGTCAACTATCCCGTGTTCCCGTTCGATGAGAAAACCCTCTTTGAGACCTATCGCATCCGCATCGACCGCGGCGGTCATCTTGAGGCTAAGCCGCATATGCCGGGGACCGAAGAGTACATCACCGTTTTCTCCGGAAAGGTTCGCATCACCGCTGGGGAAGAGGGGGCGGATCTCTCGGAGGGAGACTCCATTCACTTTTTGGCAGATATGCCGCACTCGTATCGCAATATCGGCGATGACACCGTGTGGCTTTCGATGATTCTGTATTACCGGCCGCTCTAGGGATGGGGTTGCAAGGCATGGGAACCATTCAGAAGAAACAAGGTGAAGGCGAAAGGAGCTCGGTAGCTCGCAGTATCCTTCTGGTCGCCTTGGCGTGCGTCGTGTTTGGCGTACAGCAAGGTATCCACGACAACTACGGCATCATGATGACTGGGCTTCTGGGGCCAACTGGTCTCAGCTACTCAGACATCAGCTTCTGTATCGGGGTCGGTGCCCTCATCTACGGCTTCGCGCAGCCCTTCATGGGAATGCTCGCTATCCGGACGTCGCACCGATTTGTGCTGATACTGGGCACTGTGCTCATGGCGACCGGTCTGCTCCTCACACCGCTCTGCCGCAGCTTTGTCACGTTGTTGCTCTGCTTTGGCATCGTGCTACCGCTCGGCACTACGGGCCTTGCGCTTGGCATCCTTATGAGCGCCATCACGCCCATCATTGGCGAACGGAGGGCAGCTGCGGCGTCAGGCCTGGTCCAGGCGGCTGCGGGCATCGGCGACGCCCTCATGTCGCCCACCTTGGAGTCGCTCATCTCAAGCTTCGGCATCCAGCCCGCCATGTCGGTCTTCGCGATTCCGCTCCTTCTGTTTATCCCCATCGCTATCTGGATTGGCGCAATGAGCAGGCGCTATACCAAGCCAGAAGAGGTTGAGCAAGTCAAGAACGAGACCATGACCTCCATGATCAAAGGCGCCCTCAAGGACAGAGACTACCGCCTGGTAACCATGGCCTTCGCTACCTGCGGATTCAACATGTCCATTATCGAGAGCCACCTGTTCTCGCAGTTCGTCTCATGGGGCATCCCGAGCCAGACAGCCTCCTACATCATGACCGTATATGGCATCTTCACCATGATCGGTGCCACCGCCACCGGCTTCCTCTGCACCCGCTTCCGCACCAATCGCGTGCTAGGCACGGTTTACGCGATTCGCGTGGTCGTTTCGGTGGCAATGCTTTTGCTGCCAAAGACTGTTGCGCTCGCCTTGGTGACGACGGCGTTGCTTGGCTGCTCGGGCGACGCCACGGTTCCGCCGACCACCTCGGTCATCACCAAGAGATTCGGCGCAACCAGGATGGCCGTTCTCTATGGCTTCGCCACGGTCGGTCACCAGATTGGGGCCTTCTTCAGCTCGTATCTTGGCGGCGTGTTCGTCGACCTCGGTCTGGGCTATGCTCCGTTGTGGATTATGAACATGTGCCTCGCGACATTTGCGGCCGCATCAAGTTACCGCATTGGCACCCAAGCAAAGTAGCTTCGGGCACGAAAAAGCATCGGCTTTCAACTACCACGTTGTTAAGGAGATTGGAAATGTACTCGTTCTCATGCGACTACCTCGAGGGTTGCCATCCTGACGTGCTCGCCGCTCTCTGCGAGACCAACATGGAGCAGGCTCCCGGATATGGCGATGACCGTTTCACCGCCGAGGCCATCCGCGAGATCCGCGAGGCCTGCCAGGATGACTCCGCCGCGATTCATTTCGTCAACGGCGGCACGCAGACCAACCAGCTCGTAATCGATACGATGCTTGATTCCTACGAGGGCGTGCTTGCGGCCGAAACCGGGCACGTCAACGTTCACGAGGCTGGCGCTATCGAGTTCAGCGGTCACAAGGTCCTGGCCCTTCCCGCCCACAACGGCAAGGTCGCAGCCGACGACGTTCGTGACTATGTCCATCGCTTCTATGCCGACGGCAACCACGACCACATGGTGTTCCCAGGAATGGTCTACATCTCCCACCCCACGGAGTACGGAACCCTCTATACCGCTGATGAGCTGCGCGATCTTGCCGACGCGTGCCACCAAAGCGGCCTTAAGCTCTTCCTCGACGGCGCCCGCCTGGGCTATGGCCTTGCTGCCGATGGTACGGATGTCACTCTCCCGCTCATCGACGAGCTCTGCGACGTCTTCTATATCGGGGGCACCAAGGTTGGCGCCCTTAACGGAGAGGCTGTCGTCTTCCCAAGGGGAAAGGAGCCGTCGCACTATCTCACCAGGATCAAGCAGCATGGCGCGCTCTTCGCAAAGGGGCGCCTGGTGGGCGTTCAGTTCGCGACGCTTTTCAAGGACAACCTGTACCTGCGCATTAGCCGTCATGCCATCGAGATGGCCGGTCAAATCAGGCAGATTTTCGAGGACGCCGGCTATGAAATGTACATCGACTCTCCCACAAACCAGCAGTTTGTCGTTCTCGCCAATGACGACATGGAGCGGCTCTCCAAGTACGTGGGCTTTGGCTTCTGGGAGGAGCTCGACGCAGACCACACGGTCGTTCGCTTCGCCTCAAGCTGGGCGACCATGCAAGAGGGCGTTGACGAGCTTCGCGCCGCCGTTGCGACCTGCCTCAAGAAGACCGAGTAGGGGCGACTCAAGTGCGCCAGTACATCGTTGACGCGTTCACGGACAGGGTTTTCCATGGCAACCAGGCAGCCATTTGCATTCTCGACGAGTGGCCCGCCGAGAGCCTGATGATGGACATCACGCGCGAGAATAACTTCTCCGAGACGGCGTTTGCCGTAAGAGAGGGAGACGGGTACCACCTTCGCTGGTTCACGCCGGGAGGCGAGATCGACCTGTGCGGGCATGCTACGCTCGCGTGCGCGTACGTTCTGCTACGGTTCTACATTCCCGAGGCGCGGCGGGTCGCGTTCGACACGCTAGGCGGTAAGCTCGTGGTCACGCGCCAGGGTGACCTGCTAGAGATGGAGTTCCCTGCCTACGCGCTCGAGAAGGTCGAGGTTACTTCTGAGATGGCGGAAGCCCTCGGAGCCATGCCTCGAGAGGCGTACATGGGGCGTGACCTCCTCTGCGTGCTCGATGACGAGAGGGACGTGCGCGGTCTGTCGCCCGACATGGAGAAAGTAAAAAGCCTTGATGGGCTGCTTCTGCACGTTACCGCCCCCAGTCGTGACGTGGACTGCGTCTCGAGGAGCTTTGCTCCCAAGCTGCAGGTAGATGAGGACCCCGTCTGCGGATCCGGGCATTGCCACATTGCGCCGTACTGGTCAAAGCGATTGGGCAAGGACAAGCTCGTTGCGTATCAGGCCTCCGATCGCGGGGGCACGCTCTACTGCCGCATGGATGGCCAGAAGGTCTACATGGCTGGGAGGGCGGCGCTGTATAGCGTGGGGGATCTGGCTTTAGAGGGGGTTGGGGCTGCGTAGTAGGCGGACCATGATGGCGCCCGGGCTACAGCGTCGTCGCTCTTCTCGCGAGTATGGGTTACCATTGCGGCGAAGCGTCCTTCTCGATTGCAAGGGAGAAAAAGCGATGATCGCTCTTGGTTGTGACCACGGCGGCTACGAGCTGCTTCAGGAAGTCAAGAAGCACTTGGATGAGCGCGGACTTGAGTACAAGGACTTTGGCACTTATAGCACCGAATCCGTCGACTATCCCGACTATGCAGCAAAGGTAGCGCGCGCCGTCCAGAGCGGCGAGTGCGAACGAGGCATCCTCATTTGCGGCACGGGCATCGGCGTGTCAATTGTGGCAAACAAGTTCAAGGGCATTCGCGCCGCGTTGTGCAGCGACTGTTTCTCGGCAGAGGCCACTCGCCAGCACAACGACGCAAACATCCTGACCATGGGCGCTCGCGTGCTTGGTCCGGGCCTAGCGCTGAAGATCGTCGACACCTTCCTCGACACGCCGTTCAGCAATGCCGAGCGCCATATTCGTCGAATCGCCAAGATTACCGAGATTGAGAACCAGCAGTAGCGAGGACATAGCGGCAACGAGCGTCGCATTGCCCCACACAACCTAGCAAGACAGGGTCGTCTTCCATCGTGTGGGGACCGGCTCTAAATGACTTTGCCCGTTGTGTGGAGCTCCGCGGCGTTTTCGCAGGTCGCGCGTCGTGCTGTGCGGGACAGCCTGGGTGGTTACGCCGCGTAGCTCTATTGTGTGGGGCTGCTCTGAATGCCACTTGTCGTGTGCTAATTCTCTGCCTGCGGCTTTGCGGAGCCGTTCTCGCCGGCAGCTCGCGACGAGGGCGAGAAGCCCCACACAACGCGAGGGGAGACCGGAGCCCCCTGCCGCGACCTGCACAATGAGTTTCGAGACGCAGGGAACCGCAGGTAGGCGGTCTGTCCGAGAAGTGCGTCCCACACGATGGAGAGATCAATTCTTCGCCTGCACCACACAACGCGCCGCTGCCAAGTTGCGCGACTTTTGCGGCATCAGAGCTCGCACAACTTGGCAGGTTGGGCATCAGAAGTCGCGCAACTTGGCAAAGCCGGCATCAGAAGTCGCGCAACTTGGCATGCCCTGGCATCAGAAGTCGCGCAACCTGGCAGCCCCTATCGTGGGGGCATCGGCAGTCGCGCAACCTGGCAGCGTGAGCGAGCGCCCGGCGCATTCGACGGGTTGCGATTCTGGTGAAGCTGCCTGCAATCTAGCTAAGCCCCTTAGCTCGGCAGCCCCTCTTGGCGGTACTCTTATACGGTCGTACAGTTAAGCCCCCGCCTCTGCATTGGACTGAGGAGGGGAACGCCTGAGAGGACAAGATGGGTCGCAAGGTCATTTTTCTCGATATTGACGGGACGCTCGTTAATTTCAGCGGCGAGCTTCCCGACTCCGCGCGTCGCGCGCTTGTCCTCGCTCGCCAGAACGGGCACGCTCTCGTCATATGCACTGGCCGCACCCCCACGCAAGTCCAGAAGGGGCTCATCTCGTCGGGTCTCTTTGATGGCGTCGTTTGCGCGGCAGGCGCCGAGGTGCATCTTGGCGACAAGCTCCTCTTGCGGCACTTTATCGACCAAGATAAGCTTGACGGTCTTGTCGACTATCTGGATAGTCGCGGAACGTACTATTTTCTCCAAGGAGCCGACGACATGTACGGCTCGCAGTCCGTGGCGGACTATCGCCGAGAGCTCTTTGGCGACAATCCCCAGCTTGCAAGCGAGCGCGCCAAGAACTTCGGTCATGTCACCATCCTGGACAACATCCACGATGCCCAGCGAATCGAGAAGGTCGTATACCATCGCTCGCCCGACTCATATGATCAACTTCGCCGTGCTGTCGGTCCCGACTTTACCGTTGTGGGATCCAGCTTCGGAAGGTTTGGATCCGGTGATGGCGAAATCATGGCTCGCGGCTATGACAAGGCAACTGGCATGCAGTGCCTTCTCAATGCCGTCGGCGTTCCGCAAAAAGACAGCATCGCCTTTGGCGACAGCGAGAATGACCTTGCGATGCTCGAGTACGCGGGGACGTCAGTGGCAATGGGGAGTGGCTCTCCGGTCGTGCAAGAGCGCGCCGACTTTGTGACGACCGGCGTGGATGAGGACGGGCTTTGGAACGGCTTCAAAGCCCTGGGGCTTCTTGGCTAGCCTCTCGGCTGGCCATACTCCTACATCGCTAATAGCGCGACCGGCCGGGTTTGTGGATCGCACCCGGCCGGTCATTAATTCTTTGATATAAGCTGGCGCGCTGACCGCTATTTGGGCTGCTGGTCAGCAAGCCCATCGCTCCAGCTTACAGCTGGGCATCAATGCGAGCCTTCAGCTGGTCTTTTGGCATAGCACCAACAAGCTGGTCGACGACCTTGCCATCCTTGATGATGAAGAAGCTCGGGATGCTCATGACCTTGAACGCGGCGGCAAGCTCCTGCTCCTCGTCGGAGTTGACCTTGCCAACTTTGACGCGTCCGTCGTACTCTTCGGCCAGCTGCTCGACGACGGGCATCATCATCTTGCAAGGTCCGCACCAGTCGGCATAAAAATCAACCAGGACCGGCTTATCGCTGTCGACGACCTCGTCCTTGAAGTTCTTCGCTGTGAACGTGTACTCCATGGTCGTTCCTTTCTCTCTTGCGCGGGTCTCGCGCGTCTGGTTTCGACTATCACTTTACGTGGTATATTTTCCTGAGCAAGTACGCAGTTTATATATACGTGGTAAGGAAGTTCTTACTATGACCTCTACCAGCGAAAATACCGAGAAGAGCATCGCGCTTTCTCCATGTTTTGCCAGTGCCGACCCCAGCATCACCGGGTCTGGCTGCGCGCTTCGACGCGTTCTGGATGCGATCGGCGGCAAGTGGAAAATCCTGCTGCTGGTGGCGCTTTCACAGTCGGACGAGCTGCGCTATGGCGAGCTGCGCCGGCTGGTTTTTGGAATCACCAACACCATGCTGGCAAGCTCGCTCAAGGAGCTTGAGGCTGACGGACTGGTAAAGCGCACGCAGTACCCCGAGATGCCGGTGCGCGTTGAGTACAGCCTTACCGACCGCGGCAGATCGCTGATTCCCGTGCTCATGGAGCTCAAGGATTGGGGAGAGGAGAATCTCTAGCCTTCCAGCGGAGCCTTCTGAGGCTATTCAGCCCTGTCAGGAAGCTGTCTCATTGCATTTCGCGCATCTATTAGGGTTTGGATAAGCTGGTCTAGAGCAGTGCTAGTTTCATCAAAATAGTAATAGTTCTTGGTGCCTTCTTTGCGCACCTTGATAAGCCCTGCCTTCTTCATGATCTGAAGGTGATGCGAGACGGCGGGACGCGAGAGTGACGTCTTCGCTGCGATATCTCCCACGCGAAGGCCCATGCAATTACCCGATTTCATCATCACCATAATCAAGTACTGCCGCGTCCTGTCACCAAGTGCGTTGAGCAACTGCCCAGCTTGCTCCAGCTCGCTTGCCAACTGGTTTATGCTTTGCGAATTCATGCAGCTCACCTGTCATTCGTCAAACTGTTTAAGCGCTTGAACCATTGTTCCACGATTGGACTGCCAGCGGTCATTTGGTAAAGAAAGTCGAGACGGATGCCTTTTTCGCGGCCGCGATGGCGCTTTGATGCGGGCGGCTGCCATCGCCCGCTTGGCCTCGTCCTGTGTTTGTGCGTATGCGTCTCGCAAGCACGTTTTGCTCATTAAAGGGTATTGTGTCTCTGGACACACCTACCATCAATCTCCAAGGAGATCAATATGTTTGACAATCTGCCCGTTCCCGGCCGTAACGATCCTTGCTGGTGCGGCAGCGGCAAGAAGTACAAGAAGTGCCACGCGACATCTGACGCAAAGATGGAAATGCTCTACGACGAGGGGGAGGACGTTCTGCCCCGCTCCCTTCTGAAGAGCGCCAAGGACATCGAGGGCATCAAGGCCTCGGCCGCGGTCAACATGGGCGTGCTTGACTACGTGGGAGAGCACATCAAGGCAGGCGTCTCGACCATGGACATCAATCGATGGGTCGAGAAGTACCTTTCCGATCACGATGCGGTTTCGGCCGACCTCAACTTTGAGGGCTATCCCTATAGCGTTTGCACCGCAATCAACGACGTCGTTTGCCATGGCTTCCCGAGCGAGAATGACGTGCTCAAAGATGGCGACATCATCAACGTTGACATGTCCACCATCAAGGATGGTTACTTTTCCGATTCGTCCCGCATGTTCTGCATTGGCAATGTGAGCGACGAGCGCCGCCGCCTTGTCGAGACCTGCCACGAGTCCGTCAAGGCTGGCCTTGCGGCGGTCAAGCCCTGGGGTCACCTAGGCGACGTGGGCGCAGCCGTGAACGCCGTCAACGTCGCTGCCGGCTTTGAGACCGTCGAGGAGTACGGCGGTCATGGCATCGGCAAGGAATTCCACGAGGACCCGTTTGTCAGCTTTGTCTCTAAGGAGGGCACCGGTCCTATCCTGGTCCCGGGCATGTGCTTCACGATTGAGCCGATGGTCAACGCGGGCAAGCATGACATCACGATCGACAAGGAGAACGGCTGGATTGTGCGCACGAAGGACGGTAGCGACTCCGCCCAGTGGGAGGTCCAGCTCGTGGTGACCGAGGATGGCTACGAGCTTCTGTCCTGGTAACAGGGATACGGGGGCTACGCCGGGCAACCGCTTCAGCTAGATGCGGCGCAGCCCTTCCCATGCCCACATGACGACGGGCGCTGGCAAAATCTTGCAAAATACGCGCATGAGAAACCCCGTGACGCAGCAGGTCGCGATGGGGTAGTTGATGGTGTTGATGCGCATCGACCAGCGCGCGACGTGGCGTGCCGAAAGCATTGGGTAGAGGTGCTTTACGGTCTGACCGTTGGCGGTGTTGCGGGCTACTTGGGCAAACTCGGTCTTGATCCACAGCGGACATACGGCCGTCACGCGAATGCCCCGCCCGCGCAGCTCAAAGCGCAGCGCCCTGGTGTAGTAGCGAACGAACGCCTTGGTCGCGGCGTAGACGTTGAGCCCCGGCAGCGGCTGAAACGACGCGCTCGAAGCAATTTGGATGAGCCTGGACCCGCGATCCATATAGGGGAGGGCCACCTTTGAGAGGTCGACAAGGGCTCGGCAGTTGACGTCGATCATCGAGTCGACCTCGTCTAGCGTAAGGTCTGCATAGGTGCCAAACTTGGCGAAGCCCGCAGCGTTGACGAGCATTCCGACGATCAGCCTGTCGCCCTTCTCAGCGGTCTTGGCAGCGGCATTTTCTAGCAGGCGCGAAAGCTCGCGCGGGGCATCTCGCGTCGACAGGTCGTATGGCAAGGTGCGCGACGGCGTGGAGAGCTCCGCAGCAAGTTGGCGCAGGCGCTCTTCTCGCCGGGCAATAAGCCACAGCTCATCGTATTCGTGGCTCTTGTCGGCGAGGCGAGCGTACTCTTTGCCAAGCCCGCTTGAAGCACCGGTAATGATTGCTATTTTCATGCGTTGAGAGCTTTCATGTCTTCAGCGTCTTCGGGACCCGTGGCCAAACTAGCCGATCTCGCTTGGTCATACGGCATCATCGGGCATTGTCGCGTCGCAATTGGCAATGTCGTCAGGAATGGAGTCGTCGCTCTGAAGCAGCTCGCTGATCGTGACAAACTCATAGCCCTCGTCTTGCAGCTCGTCGATTATCTTCGGGAGCGCTTCGAGGTCTTGGGAGCGGTCGCCTCCGCCATCGTGCATCAATATGATGCTTCCTGACTTTACGCTTGAGGTGGCCGCCGAGACGATGGCGTCAACGCCGGGCTGGCGCCAGTCTTCGGTGTCGATGTTCCAGCGAACGGCCACGGTCGCGATGCCGTTCGTCAAAAGCCACGTCTTTTGGGTGAAGTCGCCGTAAGGCGGCCTGAACGTAGTGGTTTTGGCGCCGGTCGCGGTCTCGATTGCCGAGAAGGACTTGGTCAGCTGGTCAAGGACGGTTTGCTGATCCGACGTTCTAAGATCGGGGTGGCTGTAGGAGTGGCTGCAGATCTGGCAGCCGGCATCGACGATGGCCTTTGCCTCGTCGGGATACTCCTCGACCTTGGCTCCAAGGCAGAAAAACGTTGCCTTTACGCCCTTCTCCTTAAGAATCTCCAAGTACTGCTGCGTATACTCGCTTGGCCCGTCATCAAAGGTAAGCGCAACGAGCTTCCTGCCGTCAGAGGGCTCAACGTCCCTGACCGAGATGACGCAGTCCTGCCCCTGCTGATAGATCTCGCCATCGGCGGTCTCGCCGCTCTCCTTTCCGGTGCGGACCTCCTTTATGGTGGGGTAGCCCCACTGCGAGATGTAGTTGATAGTGCCCACGTCGCTGTCCATCGTGAGCTTGGGGGCCACCTCAACGACCTCGGAGTCGTAGTCTTCCATGCGGTCGGCGCCGTCGGTGATGCTCAGCTGCTCGCCACCTTGCACCTTGTATGCGCTGCCGGAGTCATAGTCCATGCTTTGATCGTCAATAGTCACCGAGTATGGATAGCCCTGACCTTCGGCAAGCACGTTACCGCCTACGCTGATGTAGTTTCCTGCCGTGGTCTGGATGCCCTCGTCGCTGACTATCTGATTGACAGTCGTGCCTATCGTTACGCTTTCCAGATTGCCGTTGACGGTTACCTGCACGGGCCGCAGGTTCATCCACCACAAGATTCCGCCGCCGACAATGGCAGCAATGACGAGCAGGGGGATGAGCGTCTGCTTCACAAAACGCTTCTTAGGTCGCTTCGGAGATGAGCCGTGTTGGGGATCGATAGTGCTTACGGGAGTGAATCCGCTGCCTTTGGTAACGATGTCGAAGCCTTGCCGCGAGACGGGGCGTGATTCGTCACCCTTTGTGGCGCCTTGTCGTTCTACCGACCGTATATCTTCTCGGCGATGAGGCTCGCGGTCATTCTTGGTGTCAGACATCTAACCTCCGGAAACCTTGTCCGACGTGGTTGGCTCGTTTTCGTTGCATTTTCAGAAAAGTCGCCGCTTACGCAGACAACCATACGACACTTCGTCAAGCTTGTGTCTCTGCGAAATAAGCCATCTGCGTCTATTTCTGAAAAATCTCTGTAAGCGATAGAGCCTGGCAGGAGATTCTAGCTGCCGTTATATGCGAACACGATCCAGATAATCGCGACGGCTGCGATTGCGAGGAGAATGATACCGAATATAATGCAGATTTTTGAGATTAAGCGACGGCGCTCGTCGTTATCTTCGGAATCGTCCGCGCGCGACTTGCGAGAGGCGCTGCGCCTGTGCTTACGCACCCAGTGAGCGTGAGCGATTGCTAGCACAATGCCGACCAACAGCAGAATTGCGCCTGCGCCAACCATTGTGATCAGTGCGATGGCCGCGCCAAAGAGGAGCTTGTCTATTCCGATGCTTGCGAGAAGGCTCACGCGACTCCCATCTTTTGCCTGAGATACCTCATGCTACACCCCATGGAGAAAAGTAACGCGGGAGAGGCGGCAATGAAACCGACTCTCCCGCGCAAAAGCACGTGCCCAAAATGCGCCCGCTCCCGCCCACGAGCGTTCGCTTGGTGCGCTGCGAACCAATGGTCGCTTCTAGTTGGCGCTACAGGGTCGCCTCAAGCTGGTCGACGATGGTGGAGAAGTACGCAAGTGCATCCTCGACAGGCTTTGGCGTTGACATGTCGACGCCGGCTCCGCGAAGAAGGTCGATTGGCGTCTTGCTGCAGCCGCCACTCAGGAAGTTCAGATAGTCGCGAACGGCGGGCTCGCCCTCGTTGATGATGCGCTCCGAAAGGGCGACAGCCGCCGCAAAGCTGGTTGCGTACTGGTAGACGTAGAAGTCGTAGTAGAAGTGTGGTATGCGCGCCCATTCTAGGCTGATCTTGTCGTCCACTACGGCTTCGGGACCAAAGTAGAGTTTGTTGAGGTCGCCATAGCGCTCGCAAAGGTCCTCGGCGGTAAGCCCTCCGTTGTGGGCGCACATTTCTGCGGCGTCGCGCTCGAACTCGGCGAACATGGTCTGGCGATAGAGCGTGGTTCGGAACTGCTCTGCAAAGTGGTTCAGGATGTAGGCTCGCCGTGCGGGGTCGGTCTCGTGACCAAGCAGATAGTGCGTGAGCAGGGCCTCATTGGTCGTGGAGGCAACCTCCGCCACAAAGATCGAGTAGTCAGAGTACGTTGCGCCTTGCGTTTTGCACGAGAGGTAAGTGTGAACCGAGTGGCCCATCTCGTGAATCAGGGTAAAGACGTCGTCGAGCTTGCCCTGGTAGTTCAGCAATATGACGGGATGGTTCCCAAAGCTTCCGGCAGAGTATGCTCCTGAGGCCTTGCCCGGGGTCTCGTAAACGTCAATCCAGCGTTGGGAAAGGCCGGTGCGCACGATATCCAGGTAGTCCTTGCCGAGTGGCGCAAGCGCCTTCTGGATGAGCTCGGTTGCCTCGTCAAAGGTGAAGTCCATTTCGATGCTGTCGACAAGAGGAACGTACATGTCCCAGAATCGCAGTTCGTCGACGCCTAGGACTTTCTTGCGCAGCGATGCATAGCGGTAGAACGTGGGCAGGCTGTCGTGCACGGCGTTGATGAGGCTGCCATAGACGCTCGTGGGCACCTCATTCTCGTCGAGGCACATCTCGAGCGAGCTGTTGTAGTGGCGTGCGTCGGCAAAGAACTTGAGCTGCTTCTCCTGGCTGGTGAGAAGCGCGGCGCTGGTGTTGCGAATCTTCTGGTAGGTGCCATAGAGCGAGTCGTAAGCGGACTTGCGCAGGGCGCGGTCGCGGTTCTCGATGAGCGAGATGTAGCGCTCGTGCGTTACCGGATGATGCTCGCCTCGGGAGTCGATGGCGTCGGGGAACGTCAGGTCGGCATCGTTCAGCAGCAAGTAAACCTGTCCAGGCTGCGCTGCCATGTCCTGGGCGCTTGCTAGCAGCTTTTCCTCGGGGGCGGAGAGGGTGTGCGGACGAAGGTGAAGCACCTGCTCAAAGTACCTGCGGTAATGGTTGAGCTCGGGCTCTTCGGCCATGTACTGCTCCAGCTTCTCGGCCGGCAGCGCCATGAGCTCTGTGGCAAACCATGAGGTGGCTGCCTGCGTACGAGTGTAGAGTTCCATTGCGCGAGCCGAGTAGGTCTGGCACCTTGCGACTCGAGTGTCCTCGTCCCTCCTGCGGTCGGCGTAGTTTGCCATACGCTCCATCTCTACCTTCGCGTCGTCATGAAGACGCAGGTAGGAGAGGAGGTTTTTCGCAGATGTGCAGGCCTTTCCGCGGTGCGCCTCAAGCTTTGCCGGCAGCTCTTGGTCTGCCTCGAGCGCCGCCTCAAACGCGGCGTCGTTGGCATACATTGACGAGAGGTCCCACTTGTAGCGGTCCTCAATCTGGTCGCGAGACTCAAATGCCATCGATTTCTCCCGTCTTCCAACTTTTTGCCCGGCCTTCCCAGCGGGGCCCTAACCGAACCGTTTCTCATCATACCCACCCGCCGCTACGGCAACATCCGCGTCGGGCGCACCGGGTGGGTCCGCGCGTCGCGCGGAGTTGTCCCACGCATCGGTCCCTGCCAGGTTGCGCGACTTCTGCGGCATCAGAGGTCGCGAAACCTGGCAGATCGGGCATCAAAAGTCGCAGAACTTGGCAAAACGGGCATCAGAAGTCGCAGAACTTGGCAAGGGCGAGCATCAGAACTCGCAGAACTTGGCAGGCGAGGGGCTCGATTGCATTGTGTGGGACCTCCCCGAAACGAGCCTCCCTGTTGTGTGGGGGCAGCAGAAGTTTTCGCAGGTCGCCTGGCTTGTTGTGCGGGTGCGTGCGGGCAGTGGCGTCTCGTCGACCCATTGTGTGGGACCTCCTCGAATGCTACCTAGTACATGCCAATTCTCTACCTGCGGATTTGTGGAGGTCCTTCTCGCTGCTGGTTCTCTGCGGGGCGAGAATCCCCACACAATGGGACAGACGGGAAAGACTCCTCGCGCAGACCCACACGACAGGATTCTTGATTCAAAGAAGCCCCAGCTAGGGGGTGCTGGGCGAGAAGTGCGCCCCACACGATGCACGTCACCGTTTCTTCGTCGGTCCCACACGACGGGTGCCGCCAGGTTGAGAGACTTCTGCGGCATCAGAGGTCGCGCAACCTGGCAAGGGCGAGCATCAAAAGTCGCGCAACCTGGCGCCTGACGCGCAAGTCGTGCCGGACGGGCCGTGCGCGCGGCGCAATGTGATGACATTTCGCCAACTTTCAGGGGACCGGGGGGCGAGCAGCGCATCTCGCTATAGTTAAAGAGTCCGGAGCGGATCTAGAGACATCTCCACCCGGACCCCCAACCCCAAGGAGCTTTTCACATGCAACAAAGCACTACCCCGACCGGCGGCTTCGAGCGCAGGCTTGACGCCAAGCTTATCTTGTCTATTGTCGCTACGGGAATCATGTCGTTCTCGGGCGTCACGGTCGAGACGGCCATGAACGTGACGTTTCCCACACTCATGGCGGAGTTTGGTATCGATACGTCAACTGTTCAATGGATGACAACGTCTTACCTGCTCGTTCTTGCAATAATTGTGCCGACCTCGTCCTATCTCAACCGCCGCTTTCCCACGCGCCGCATCTTTGTGACGGCCATGCTCTTCTACATTGCCGGAATCGTCTGCGGACTGACGGCGATTTCGTTTCCCATGCTGCTTATGGGTCGCATCCTAGAAGGCATTGGCACCGGCATCGCGCTGCCGCTCATGTTCAACATCATCACCGAGCAAGCTCCCGAGAAGAACATGGGCGTCATGATGGGCATCGGCACGCTGGTTACCGCCATGGCGCCGGCGGTTGGTCCTTCGGTGGGCGGCTGGCTCGCAGAGAACTTCGGCTGGCGCGCCATCTTCGCGGCGCTCCTGCCAATTCTTGTCGTCTCGTTCTTCTTGGGGATCTTCTCCATTCGCCAAAGCCACGAGGTCGTGCGCGACTCCTTTGACGTCCCTGGCTGGCTCTTCATTGCTGGCTCGTTTGCGTCGCTCGTCTTTGCCGTCGATATGGGCGCAACGTGGGGCTGGACGAGCCCGCTTGAGCTCACGATGCTTGCCCTGTTTATCATCTTCCTGGCTTTGTTCATCCGTCGCGAGCGCAGCGTCGAAGACCCTCTTATCCACCTTTCCGTCTTTTCCGAGAAGCGCTTTGACTTTGGCGTCCTCGCCATCGTCTGCCTGCAGTTCATTGTGCTTGGGCTCTCTTTCCTGATTCCGAATTACTCCCAGGTCGTCATGGGCGCAGGAGAGACCGAGGCCGGCTCGATCCTGCTGTATGGCTGCATCGTCGGCGCTTGCATGGCCCCGCTTTCCGGACAGCTGCTCGACCGTCTGGGCGCCCGCAAGCCTATCCTCTTTGGTGCCAGCTGTGCGCTTCTGGGAACGCTGCTCTTCGCGCTCTTCAGCGACCACCTGGCCACGCTTCCTGCCATCTGCTTCTATATCGTCTTCGCCCTTGGGCAGAGCACGATGGTCGGCAACACCATGACCACCTCGCTCGGCTTCCTCCCGGCACAGACAAAGCCTGACGGCAACGCGGTGATCAACACACTGCAGCAGCTTTCGGGTGCCATTGGCACGAGCGTCTGCTCGGCAATCGTCAATGCTGCGCAGCTGGGTGCCAGCGACATGGCTCTTGCCACCATGACCGGCTCGCGCATAGCCTATGCGCTCTTGGCCTGCATCGCGATTGTCCCGTTGGCGAGCATGACATGGGTGACGTCGCCGCGCAACATGCAGAGGCGCTAGGTAAGCTCTGATAGCCGAGGCGTGCTTGAGACCGTCTGACCTCGTGCTCATATAGGTGCGTTTACCTGCGAGAATAATTTGTGTCCGGCCTGTGCAATAAAGTGTCTTTCAGGTTTCTAGAAAGGCTGCAGCCTTTCTGCGAGCATTGGAGGACGCATGCACCAAGATCACGAAGATTCACCTGGGCAATCGAAAAAGACTGGCAAGTCGAAGCTATTCACAACGTTCGCCACGCACCCCAAGCAATTGCGCATTGCGTCAATCGTTGGCGTTGCCGCGCTGGTGATTGCGCTGCTGTCGGCGTTCGCCATGAGCCCCTCGGGTGCCTCGCTTGAGGAGTCTCAGACCTTCGGGGGAATAACGGTCAGCCTCCCTGCGGGAATGTCGCAAGAGAAGCAGGAAGACGGCTTCGGGGTAAGCAGCTGTACGTTTTCCGGCAGCTACGTGAGAGTGACTATGGCGCGTCGCGAGGCTTCCAAGGAGGACGCAGGGGCCACTCTTGCATCTTTGCTTGCAAGCGAGATGGACTTCTCGTCAATTACCGGCAAGATGGAAGGCGATGACGCGGTCTATACCGCGGTGAGCTCAACCTCTAGCGGAGATTTTCCCGTTTGGGCTCGCGGTCGCATTGTCGATGGCTGGCTGTACGCTCTTGTGGTCACCCCTACGGCAAGCGGGCGAACAAATGAGGCAACGGCTCGCGCCATCTTTGACTCGTACTCCTTCTCGTCCAGTGACATCAAGGTCACGCTCGTGAGCGATGGCGAGACCTATGACACGCTGAGCGCGGAAGCCCCTGCGGGGTCGGGAGCCATAGTCAAGCTTCCGCACAATCTTACGAAGGATCGCGCCGTCTTTGATGCATGGAAGCTCAGCGGTGACAGCGATGCTCGGGTGGTAGAGGAGAAGGGGTCGCAGTATCTTACGGGCGCGACCGAGGACACCAAGCTTGAGGCCCAGTGGTCCAACGCGTGGGTCGTCACGTTTACTGATGGCAACGGCAACACAATTGGCGAGACGCTCGTCCGGAATGGAGAGGCTGCGAGCGCGCCGAGCGTAAAAGACACAGACACTGACGCCTTTGCCGGATGGGACGCTGACTTCTCCAACGTTACCCAGGACATGACCGTCAACGCTACGTGGAATCACCTCTGGACCGTCACGTTCACCGATGGCAACGGGACAACGCTGGACACCCAGACGGTCGAGAACGGCGAGGCTGCCAAGGCGCCCTCAAAAGAGCCCACCAAGGATGGCTACGAGTTCACCGGCTGGGACGCGGACTTCTCAGCGGTCACCTCTGACCTTACGGTCAACGCCACTTGGGAACGCCTTCCCACCACCGCTGAGAAGAACGCCGTCAGCAGGGCCAAGAGTTATCTAGACTACACGGCCTTCTCGTACAGCGGGCTCATTGACCAGCTTGAGTTTGAGGGATACACCACCGAAGAGGCAACCTACGGCGTAGACCACTGCGGCGCCGATTGGTACGAGCAGGCCGCTCTTATGGCTGAGGACTATCTGGAGTACACGTCATTCTCAAGAAGCGGGCTCATTGACCAGCTTGAGTTTGAGGGATTCACTTATGACCAGGCCGTCTACGGCGTCAACGCCGTTGGGCTCTAGGAGGCAATCATGACCGAGAAGAATGCTGACGTTTCGGAGCAGGCGGCCGGTGGCGCCGAGGAAGCTGCAAGCCCTGTGGATGCAGCGAGCAAGCCGACGGAGCAGGCACTCGAGAAGGTCGAGGACTTTCCAACCCAGCTAGCTGCGGCAAAGAAGGACTACGACCAGGCGTCTGAGGAGCTCCGCAACCTGACCTCTGCCCACAACACATTGGTCGAGCAGAAGAAGACCGAGCTGAGCCGCGTGGTGAGCGCGCACAACCAGAGCGTAAAAGAGCTTGAGAACAAATTCAAGGAGCTCCAGGACAGCTACAGTGGGGAAGTCGCCTCTGCGGGTCCGGTCGTTCTGTATCACAACCGTCTTCGGGTTGGGAAAAACCTCTACGGGCTGCTGCCGGACCTCAAGGTTGAGGTCAACTCCAGCGGAACGATCTATGCAACCAGCGACGTCTCTGGCGGGGGCATGAGCCTTGGCGGAGCAATCGTCGGCGGCGCGGTAGCCGGACCGGCTGGTGCCGTCGTGGCCGGTCGAAAGCCCGTGAAGTCTGAAACCACCACGCATGACGACCGCCACCTGTATTTCACGGTTTCGAGCAGCGAGGGCGGAGAGAGCATCGAGCTCGATCCATCCCTCGAGCAGCAGGCTCGCAACCTTGCCGCCAAAGTGCCGGCATGCGTCGCTGCGCAGGACAAGCTCGAGAAAGAGGTTGCTCCAAAGATCTATGACACCAAGGAGCTCCTTGAGAAGACGAAGGCAGACGTTGCAGACGTTAACGCAGCGCAGCAGGCGCTGGACGAAGCGACCTCCAATACGGCAGAGCTGGACCAGGCAAAAAGCAGGGCTGACAAGACGCTCGCAGCCTACCAGGCGCTTCTCGAGAAGGACCCCGAGCGTGTTGCTCGAAAGAAGTCTCGACAGCGAGCTGCCGGAATAGCCCTTCTCGTGCTTGCTGCATTCGTGGTGCTTATGGGGTGGGGGACGGTCTTTGAGTACCCGTCGGCTGCAAACTGTATCGTTATTGGCCTTCTGGCGTTCGTGCTCGTCTTCATCGGGCTTGTGAAGCTTGATGATGGAAAGAAGAAGCCCGCGCAGAACTCGGATGTCGATTCTGGCAAGGAGGCTGCAGAGGCATAAGCGGCGCCGAGGCGGCGCTTTGCCCGTTGGCGCTCGCCCGGGTGGCGGTCCCGCCCTGTAGCGGTCGCTCGAAAAAGGCGGCGCCCCCACGTTTCTGGGGACGCCGCCTTGCGCGTCAGTCTACGTGCGTGTGGCTAGTCGTCGAGCCCTTCGGTGCCGTTGGACTTGATGATCTTCTGGTACGCGTAGAAGCTGTCCTTGCGACGGCGCTCGTAAGTGCCGGTGCCGTCGTCGTACTTGTCTACGTGGATGAAGCCGTAGCGCTTGCGCATCTCGCCGGTGCCGGCGGAGACCAAATCGATCGGTCCCCACCAGGTGTAGCCCATAAGGTCAACGCCGTCGTCAATGGCCTCGCGCATGGCGCGCACGTGGCGCTTGAGGTAGTCGATGCGATACGGGTCGTGGATCGAGCCGTCAGCCTCGACCTCGTCGTAGGCGCCCATGCCGTTCTCGACGACCATCAGAGGAATCTGGTAGCGGTCATACAGCAGGTTGAGCGCGTAGCGCAGGCCGTCGGGATCGATCTGCCAGCCCCAGTCGGTGCTCTCGAGGTAGGGGTTCTTGCCGCCGAAGGTCATGTTGCCCGCGGTCTGCTCGACGTCGTGCGTGCCCACGATGTTGCTCATGTAGTAGCTGAACGGGTAGAAGTCCACCGTGCCCGCGGCGATGTCGTCCATGTCGCCCGGCTGGATGTCCAGCTTGACGCCGTTCTCGCGCCAGAAGCGCGGGGCCCATGCGGGGTAGGCGCCACGAACCTGCACGTCAGAGCAGTACCAGTTGGTCTTGTTCATCTCCCAGTGGTTGGCGAGCACGTCAACGGGGTCGCAGGTAGCTGCATAGGAGAGGATGAAGCAGTCCATGTTGCCCATCTTGAACTGCGGGTAGTGCTCGTGGGCGTACTTGACCACGCGGCCGCTCGCCACGAACTGGTGGTGCAGTGCCTGGCAGCGCTGCTGCATGGTGGTCTCGATGCCCGAGACGGGACCCTCGTAGCCACGGCACATGCTGGTCTCGAGCAGAGCGCCAAACTGCATTATGCCGCAGTTGATCTCGTTGAACGTGAGCCAGTACTTGACCTTGTCCTGGTAGCGCTCGAAGACGGTCTTGCAGTACTTCTCAAAGATGGCGATGAGCTCTCGGCTCTCCCAGCCGTTGTACTTCTCGATCAGCGCATAGGGCATCTCGTAGTGCGAGAGCGTCACGAGCGGCTCGATGTTGTGGGCGTGGCAGCAGTCGAAGACGCGGTCGTAGAAGGCCAGTCCCGCCTCGTTGGGCTCGGCGTCGTCGCCATTCGGGAAGATGCGGCTCCAGGAGATGGACATGCGGAACATGTTGAAGCCCATCTCGGCAAAGAGCGCAATGTCCTCCTCGTAGTGATGGTAGAAGTCGATGCCGTCATGGTTGGGGTAGAGCACGTCCGGCTTGATGTCCACGGTCAGCGTGCGGGGCTCCTTGTAGCTGCCGCCCGTGATGTGGTCGTCGACCGACGGGCCACGTCCGTCCACGTTCCATGCGCCCTCGAACTGGTTGGCGGCGGTTGCGCCGCCCCAGAAGAACCCCTCGGGAAATCCCTTGCCCATGGTGCTCCTTTCGCTTGGTTAACACTTCTGTGTTCATGCTAATAGAAAGGTGCCCCACGCTGGGATGGGGCACCGGAGTTAAGGACGATTTACTAGGCCTCTTCAGGCTTGTAGGTCGTGAACTCGAGTACGAAGCCGACGACAGCTGCGACCATGCAGGCGACAATCGCCCAGATCATGCCGGTGATGCCGTTGGCGCCGCTCGGGTCGATGAAGCAGAGCCACTGGAACATGCCGAGGCTGCCCATCATGTAGCAGACGGCACCAGAGAGACCAATGACGAGCGCTCCGCAGGCGGAACCGATGCAGGCCTTGACGAAGGCCTTCTTGTCGGGCAGGGCGACGCCGTAGATGGCGGGCTCAGTGACGCCGAAGAAGAACGCGGAGATCATGGCAGGCAGAGCGATGCCGCGGAAGTTCTCATCCTTGTTCTTGAGATACATGGCGAAGACGACGGCGCCAAGGGCGAAGCTGTGGCAGACCATCGAGGCGAGGATGAAGTCCTGGCCGAGGTTCTGGAGGTTGACGAGCATGATTGGGGTGAGGCTCCAGTGGAAGCCGAAGATGACGAGGACCATCCAGAATGCGCCGACGAGGACCGAGCCGACAACAGAGCCGACCACGGGAAGGTTGAAGATCGCCTGGAACAGCGAGGACAGCAGGTTGGTGATCAGCGTTGCGATGGGGCCGATGACCAAGTAGCCGACGACGACGGAGATGGTCATGACCAGCAGGGGCGTGAAGAACATCTTGACGCTATCAGGCATCCACCCGCGGCACCAGTGCTCGATCTTGGAGGCGAACCACACCATCAGGATGATGGGGATGACGGAGCTGGTGTAGCCGGAGGCCGGCATGATGATGGGGATGCCGAGGAAGGTGGCATACCAGGAGAACGTCCCTGCGACGCCCAGGTCGATGGAGCCGAGGACTTCGCCGCCCGTGAGGGCGACCATCGTCGGGTACACGAGCGCGAGGCCGATGGCGACGGCCGTGAACTCGTTCATCTTGAACTTCCGGGCAGCGGTGAAGGCAAGCACGACGGGCAGGAAATAAAAGATGCCGTCAGCGACGGTGTAGAGCAGCGTGTAGGTGCCAGTCTCGTCGAATCCCGGGATCAAGAAGCTGACTAGGGCAAGCAGGCCCTTGACGATGCCCGCGGCGCAGAAGGGGCCAAGGATGGGCCCGAAGATGCCGGTGATGATGTCTATCAGCACGGACGCGGCGGACTTCTTCTCCTCGGGGGCATCGTCGTCGGCAGCGACCTCGCCGCCACCGGTGAGGCCAGAGACCTTGAGGAAGGAGTCGTAGACATCCTCGACCTTGTTGCCCACGACCACGTGGTACTGGCCGTTGGGGTTGAGCACCTGGATGACGCCGGGCAGCTTGGAGATCGTGTCGGTGTCGGCTTTGGACTCGTCGTAGAGCTTGAAGCGCAGGCGCGTGATGCAGTGCGTCACGCTCTTGATGTTCTCCTTGCCGCCGACGCCGTCCAAGATTTGCTTGGCGAGGTCGTCGTAGTTCTTCTTTGCCATCGCTTTCCCTTCTCCCGTGCGCCCGAGGGCGCAATCCCTGAATATGAGTCCGGCCTGTGCCATGGGCCGGTAGGCACCAAGTTCTTAGGCGTCTGCTCGTTGAGAGGGGATTTGCGACATAAAAAATCGGCAGGTACTCCAACGGCGAGACGCATCGGAGCCGCTCGTGGCTCCCTCACAAGTGATGCCTCCCGAGGAGTAACAACCTTGCCGTGACATGCAATATACGACGATTGCGAAGGGCTTGTGATGACTTTTTCAAGAAAAGCCATTCACGTCTGAAAATGAGCCGTTCGCGGAGACTGGTGAATAGCGAGAAGGGCCGCCCGCCGTCAGCGGGAGGCTGATGGCGGGCGGGGAGAAGAAAAGGTCCAGCTGGGTGAGGGGTGCGAGCGCAGCTGGCGCACTCGCACCTCTCCGACGGCAGCTACTTGACCAGCCCAAAGTGCACAAACGCGTTCCAGAGGCCGTCGTCGTCCACGGCGTCAGTCACGTAGTCTGCCGCCGCCTTGGCCTCGTCGCCGCCGGAGCCCATGCAGACGCCCACGGCGCACGCCTCGAACATCGGGATGTCCACCTTGGCGTCGCCGAAGGCGATGGTGTCGGCGCGGTCGGCGCCCAAATGCTTGAGCAGCACGTCCACGGCGTGCGCCTTGGTGATGTCCTTCACGCCAAGGTCGCCAAAGAGCGCCGTCTCGCCCGCGCCTCCCCAGGTGCCGCACTTGAGGTCGGGGAACTCCTTGATGGAGTCGAGGTGATCCTGGTAGCTCTTGAGGATGAAGCTCACCTTGTTCACGTCGTCGCGGTAGAGGTTGGCGCCGTAGACCATGCCGTGCATCACGTCATCTGTCTCAAGCTGGTCGGCGTTGGCCACGCCCTTACGACCGGCGTAGAGGCGAAGGACCGGTCGAGCAGCCTCGCGGAAGTTCTCGCTCGCGAAGAGGCCGTTGTTTGACTCGAGGTAGAACTCCAGACCGCGTTCGTGCAGCCAGTCCACGATGTGACGGCACTGCTCGGCGGTAATCAGCTGGTGCATGACGACCTCGCCGTTGTCCTCCACGTAGGATCCGTTGCCGCCAATCATGCCGTCAAAGCCGATGGCCCAGAGCTCGGGCGGGTTTTCGGCCTTCGAGCGACCGGTGCACATGTACACGCGGTTGCCATTCTTGCGAGCCTCGCGGATGGCGCGCTTGGCTGAGTCTGGAATCTTGTTCTCGTAGTCGGTGATGGTGCCGTCGACATCGAGAAAGACGATCTTGCTGCCCATGGTTCGTGGCTCCTCTCGCTAGGCAAGGTCTTCGCCGTTGGTGGCGATGACCTTCTTGTACCAGCCGAAGCTCTTCTTGCGGTAGCGCTTGAGCGTGCCGTTGCCCTCGTCGTCGCGGTCCACATAGATGAAGCCGTAGCGCTTGCTCATCTGCCCAGAGCCTGCGCTCACGAGGTCGATCGGGCCCCAAGTGGTATAGCCCCACACCTCGACGCCGTCTTCGGTGATGGTGTCGCGCAAAGCCGAGATGTGCTTGCGCAGGTAGTCGATGCGGTAGTCGTCGTTGACGGTGTAAGAGCCGTTTCCGTCGGGGACGAGCTCGTCCTTGGCGCCCAGGCCGTTCTCAACCACAAGGAGCGGCTTCTCGTAGCGGTCGTAGAGCTCGTTCATCGTGATGCGGAAGCCGAGCGGGTCGATGGCCCAGCCCCACTGGGACTGCTCGAGGTAGGGGTTCTTGACCCCGTTGAACGCGTTGCCCTGGGTGCGCGGCGCGTCGGTGTCCGGAGCGGCGGAGGTGCGCGTGGAGTAGTAGCTGAAGCTGATGAAGTCGACGGTGTTTTCGGCCAAGACCTCGCGGTCCTCCTCGGTCATGCCGAGGTCGATGCCCTTGCGCTCGAGCATGCGCAGGGTGTGGGCGGGATAGTGGCCACGTGCCTGCACGTCGATGAGCGAGAGCTCGCGCTGGGTGTCAAGCTGTGCGGCGCGCACGTCCTCCGGGCGGCAGCTGTAGGGGTAGAAGGAGCCTGCCGCCAGCATGCAGCCGATCTTGTTCTCGGGGTCGATGTCGTGGCCGATCTTGGTCGCCCAGGCGCTGGCCACCAGCTCGTGGTGCACGGCCTTCCACTCCGTCGACTCGTGGTCCTCGCCCGGCTCAAACGCGATGCCGGCACCCATCCAGGGAAGGTGGAAGATCATGTTGATCTCGTTGAACGTGAGCCAGTAGTGCACGAGGCCCTTGTAGCGCGAGAAGAGCGTGGTCACGAGACGCTTGTAGAAGTCGATGAGCTTGCGGTTGCGCCAGCCGCCGTACTGCTCGATCAGATGCATCGGGCAGTCAAAGTGCGTGATGGTCACAAGCGGCTCGATGTTGTGCTCGCGGCAGCAGCGGAAGAGGTCCTCGTAGAAGGCGAGCCCCTCCTCGTTCGGCTCGGCGTCGTCGCCATTGGGGAAGATGCGGCTCCATGCGATGGAGAGCCGGTACGTCTTGAAGCCCATCTCGGCGAAAAGGGCGATGTCCTCGCGGTAATGGTGATACATGTCGATGCCGGTCTTGGCGGGATAGTAGTGATTGGGGTCGAAGCCCATCATCTTCTTCTCGCCAGAGACAACCGCTAGGCGGTCCTTGCCTGCTGGTGCCACGTCCACGTTTGCCAAGCCGCGCCCGCCCTCGTCGTAGGCGCCCTCGCACTGGTTCGCGGCCGTAGCTCCGCCCCACAGGAAGTTCTCTGGAAATGCCATCGTGTCTTCCTTTCTGTTGCCGACTGTCAGATACGAGTATTGCCCATGCCGGTTGGAAGGGGAGCGCGAAAGCCTAATCTGATATCTCTTTTCTCCTTATCACACCTATAATGACCTGCTGAATGACACTTCTTGATACCCGTGCTTGTCAGGAGCCCCCATGGACATTGCTCGAAGGATCTCGCAAGCGAAAGACCTCACGCCGACCGAGCGCGCCATTGCCGACAAAGTGCTGCAGCTCGGAGAGGGGGTCATGGCGTACTCAATCAAAGAGTTCGCTGCATTCGTGGGGGTGTCCGTGCCATCGGTGCACCGCTTTTGCAAGAAGGTCGGGCTTGAGGGCTACAAGGAGCTCAAGGTCGAGGTAGCCCGCTCTGCCGCCGCTCGGGCGAACGCGGCTCACGTGGACGTGAACTTCCCGTTCCCGGCGGGGTCGACCTCCGCCGAGGTCACAAGGCGCATGCGAGAGCTCTACCAGGCGACCGTCGACGGCACAATCGCCCTTCTCGACGACGCGCAGATGGAGCATGCTGCGGAGCTTGCGATCCGCGCATCCGTCGTGGACATCTATGCGCAGTCGCACAATACGGGCCCGGCCCAGACCTTTGCCTATCGCCTGATGTCCATCGGGGTGCCCGCAACGGCGTACGTGGATTCTGAGGCCCTGGTTCGCTGTGCGCTCATGTCCGACTCCACGCATGTTGCCGTTTGCGTCTCTTACTCTGGCCGGGCGCCGATTCTTCCGAAAATCCTGCCAATCCTGCACTCAAACGGCACGCCCGTGGTGCTCGTGGGGACGCCGGAGGCGGCGAAGCTTCATCCTGGCCTTGCCGCGTACCTCTCGCTTGCCAATCAGGAGAGCCTGAACGACAGAATCACGCAGTTCTCGAGCCACCTTGCCGTGCTGTTTGTGCTCGACGTGCTGTACGGAAGCATGGTTGCGCGCACGTACGAGAAGAGCCTTGCGTTTCAGCGGCACGCCCACCGCTACACGACGCTGCCTGGATCTGCGTAAGGCGGTACGCCGGCTGCGGTTATGTAATAAGTGACTAAAACTGCCGCAAACTTTGAACAACCGTTCTGCAGGATTTGCCGAGTCCGCGTGCAATAGTTATCTCAGCCACAGCTACCGAGGCTGCTTCGGCCCTCGGCAGCCGCTTGGGAATGTTCTTGAGCGTGAAAGAAGGAGCCATGGAGTTTTCCGAGGTCATTCGCCTGCGCCGCTCGACGCGAGCGTTCACCGATCAGCAGGTGTCAGATGCCGACCTTCAGAAGGTGCTGGACGCGGCCCAGCTTGCGCCCATTGCGGGAGGCCAGTACTCGATGTCGCACATCACCGTTGTGCAGGACAAGGCCCTGCTCGACAAGATCCGAACTGCCTGCTCGTTCCAAAGCAAGCACCTCGACCCGCTCTACGGGGCGCCGACGCTCATCGTGCTCTCCGCCACGGGTCCCTCGTCCGATTGCATCGAGTACAGCAACGTTGCCTGCGCCATCGAGAACATGACGCTGGCGGCTGCCGACCTTGGCCTCGGCAGCGTCTACCTGTGGGGATTCCTGCGCAAGTTTCGCAAGAACGACGAGCTCGTCAGCGCGCTGCAGCTGCCTGAGGGCTACACGCCGCTCTCCGCGATGGCGCTCGGCTATGCGAAGGAGCCCGTCCAGCCGCGCGAGCCGACCGAGAACATCAAAGTCAATCGCATCTAGCGCAGACCGGGGCGCGCGGGGCAGCAAGCGCAACCGCGCGCCTTTTTCTCTTTGCCCCGCTTGTTGCGTTCATGCCTGCCGTCAATTTGGCGCGTCCTTCTCCGCCCTATACTGACTTACGAGTGCCCTGTCAGAAGGAGGAGCCAACCCATGGACATCGACGGCATCCGCAACCTGCGTAAACTTCCTGGCGAGAAGAGCATCGAGCTTCCGCTGCTGGCGGCTGAGGTTCCGCTTGCGTCGGGAGCGCTTCTTGACCGTTTGCGCAGCTCGGTAAACGCGGAGCTACATGGCCAGGAACATCAGGACCGGGAAGAGTCACGGACGGCGGGCAAGGCGCTCCGAAAGAAGGTGCCGAGAAGGAGCCACGCGGAGTGGGTTGTTTCTGAGGACCGTTCCGCTGCCATGGAGCTCATTCGGGGTCAGGAGCGCGGGCGCGTGCAGGAGCTTCTGCCCATTCGCCATCAGCGCATGGCCGAGTCGCCCTTCTCGTTTTTCCGCGGCGCTGCCGTCACGATGGCGGCAGACCTCGCGACGACACCGACGACCGACATCCGCGTGCAGGCGTGCGGAGACGCGCACCTGGCCAACTTCGGAATCTTCGCCTCGCCCGAGCGCCGCTTAGTTTTTGATATCAACGATTTTGACGAGACGCTTCCTGCGCCATGGGAGTGGGACATCAAGCGCCTTGCGACGAGCGTAGAGGTCTGCGGTCGCCACCTTGGCCTTTCCGCGGAAGAGCGCCTGCATGCGGTTCGCGATGCTGCGTCGGGCTACCACGAGGCAATAAACGCCTTCGCAAAGATGGGGAACCTCGAGGTTTGGTATGCCCACATGGACGTCGAGGGCATCATCCAAGAGCACGAGGACTACCTCGGAAAGGCCGAGCGTACGGAATTCCGCCGTGTAACCAAGCGCGCCGCCTCTAAGAACAGCAGCCGTGCGGTGGCCAAGCTCACCGAGGTCGTGGACGGTCAGCTTCGCATTGTGAGCGACCCTCCGCTGCTTGTTCCCTTCCGCGAGCTCGACACCATTGGCGTTTCGCAGGAAGATGCCGGTCGCTTCATCGGTGCGATTCTCGGGCGCTACCGGATGACGCTGCCGCGCGAGCGTCGCGAGCTAGTGGACCAATACGTGACTGACGACGTGGCGCGCAAGGTCGTGGGCGTTGGCAGCGTCGGAATGCGCAACTGGATTCTTGTGATGGAAGGCGCCGACAAGGACGATCCCCTGGTGCTGCAGGTCAAGGAGGCGACCGATTCGGTGCTCGAGCCATATGCGGGCAGGAGCACGTTTCGCGAGCATGGCCGGCGCGTGGTAGAGGGGCAGCGCGCAATTCAGACCGCTGGCGACATCCTGCTTGGCTGGGTGAGAGCCCCCACCTTTGACGGGTCGATGCACGACTTCTACGTGCGCCAGCTTTGGGACGCAAAGGGCTCGGTCGACTTAGAGAAGATGGACTCCCACGAGCTTTCGCGCTTCTCGCGGCTGTGCGGCTGGACCCTTGCCCACGCGCATGCCAAGACGGGCAACAGATTTGAGATCGCGGGGTATTTGGGGAAGGGAGACGGCTTCGACGAGGCCATCTGCGAGTTCGCGCAGTCCTATGCCGACCAGAACGAGATTGACTATCAGGCGTTTCTTGCCAGCTTTCCCGACGCCAAAGACGGGAGGTAGCGCGCTGCCGATGCGGGTCCCACACTACGGGACGGACGCTTCCGCCGCCAAGTTGCGCGACTTTTGCGGCATCAGAAGTCGCGCAACCTGGCAGGTTCGGCATCAGAGGTCGCGGAACCTGGCAATACGGGCATCAGAGGTCGCGCAACTTGGCAGCGCCCGGCATCAGAAGTCGCGGAACTTGGCACCGGGCGCGCTGCGGGCCGTCGTGTGGGACCGGGGCGGAAATGGCCCCTCGCGTCGTGCAGAGGTCGAGGGCGCTCCCGCAGGTCGCGAGCCGCGTCGTGCGGGGATGTGCTGGCGTAGGAGGGGCACTCTCCTGTTGTGTGGGTCCGCCCTGGGTGGCGCTGCGCCTGCGCCACTCCCCTGCCTGAGGCTTTGCGGAGGGCCCCTGCCCGAGGGGCCGCCTCGGGGGTGGGAGCCCCCGCACGACGCGAGGGGAGCCCGGCGCGCCTCGCCGCGTCCCGCGCTTCGTGGTCCGGCGGCGAGAGGGGCGCCCCGCACGTCACGAGGCATCATTTCTCTTGCGCCCCCACACGACGGGCCCCTGCCAGGTTGCGCGAGTTTTGCGGCATCAGAGGTCGCGGAACCTGGCAGGCCGGGCATCAGAGGTCGCGCAAGCTGGCAATACGGGCATCAGAGGTCGCGCAGCTTGGCAGCGCCCGGCATCAGAAGTCGCGCAACCTGTCACCGGACGCGCTGCCCCAATGCGTGAGCATCAGAGGTCGCGCAAGCTGGCAAAACGGGCATCAGAGGTCGCACAACTTGGCAGCGCCCGGCATCAGAAGTCGCGTAACCTGGCAGCGGCAGCACGATCCCCAATGCGTGGGCATCAGAACTCGCGGAACCTGGCAGCGGCAGCACGATTCCCATTGTGTGGGCATCAGAGGTCGCGCAAGCTGGCGGGCGCGATGCTAGGCAGGGGCGGTACCGCGGGCGCGGCATCGCCAACAAGAAAGAGCTGGTCGGGCAAGATGCTCGACCAGCTCTCTGTTGTGCGGTGCCTAGCGAACTTGCGCAGGTGCGAGAAACAGCGCCTAGTCCTCGCTGTCGCTGTTCAGCCAAGAGAACATGGAGCGAACGCGCGCGCCAGTCGTCTCGATCGGGTGGTTGTTAATCTTCTCGCGCTCCTCGAGCAGCTTCTTGTGACCGTTGTTGCAGTCGTCGACGAACTCCTGAGCAAAGCTGCCATCCTGGATGCGCTTCAGGATGTACTTCATGGCCTCGCGGGACTTGTCGTTGATCACCAGCGGACCGGCGTAGTACTCGCCGTACTCGGCCGTGTTGGAGATCGAGTAGTTCATGAAGTGGATGCCCTTCTCGTACATCAGGTCCACGATCATCTTCATCTCGTGATAGCACTCGAAGTAGGCGAGCTCCTCAGGATATCCTGCCTCGGTCAGGGTCTCAAAGCCAGCCTTGACCAGCTCGACGAGGCCGCCGCAGAGAACTGCCTGCTCGCCGAAGAGGTCCTCCTCGGTCTCCTGGGCGAAGGTCGCCTTGATGAGGCCGGAACGAGCGCCGCCCAGCGCCCATGCATAGGACATGGCCAGATCCCAAGCGTCGCCGGTGGCGTCCTTCTCGACGCAGACCAGGTCAGGCACGCCGGAGCCCTCGGTGTACTGGCGACGGACGATGTGGCCCGGGCCCTTGGGGGCGACCATGATCACGTTGACGCCCTCGGGAGCCTTGATGTAGCCGTAGTGGATGTTGAAGCCGTGAGCGAAGGCGAGCGTGTTGCCCGGCTCCAGGTTGTCCTTGATGTACTGCTCGTAGACCGCCGGCTGGGTCTCGTCCGGGGTCAGGATCATCACGACGTCGGCCTCCTTGGCGGCGGTGGCCATGTCGGTGACCTTGAGGCCATGCTCGCGGGCCTTCTCGGCAGAAGCGGAGCCCTCGCGCAGGCCAACGCGCACGTCGACGCCGGAGTCCATGAGGTTCAGCGCGTGGGCGTGGCCCTGGGAGCCATAACCAATGATGGCGACCTTCTTGCCCTGGATGATTGAGGGGTCGCAGTCCTTCTCGTAGTAAATCGTAACGGCCATGATGCAGTTCCTTTCTTTGTTGCTGGAGAAGCTATGCTTTCCGACGTTGGGCGAGCCCTCGGCCGGGTGAAGCCGTGAGAGACGGGGCCTTACTGGTCGTGCCCGCGCGACATCGCGATCTTGCCGGTGCGCGTAAGCTGGCGGATTCCGTAGGCTCGGAAGAGGTTCTCGAGCGCATCGAGCTTGCTCTCGGTGCCGGTGGCCTCTACTGTCAGCGTGTTCTTGCCCACGTCGACGATGTTTGCGCGGAAGACGTTTGCAATCTCGATGATCTCGTGACGGCGCTCGGGCGTGCACTGGACCTTGAAGAGCACCAGCTCGCGCTCGATGGCGTCATCTTCGGTGAGGTCGGAGATCTTGTACACCGAGACAAGCTTGTGCAGCTGCTTGGTGATCTGCTCAAAGCCGACCTCGTCAGCCTCGACGATGATGGTCATGCGTGACAAATTGACGTCCTCGGTTGGGGCGACGGTTAGAGAGTTGATGTTGAAGCCACGGCGGCTGATCATGCCGGTGACGCGCGAGAGCACGCCTGCCTTGTTCTCAACCAGCACCGACAGAATGTGCTTGTGCGTTGCCGGGTTGCTTGTCGTCTTCTGGGTCATTACTCGTCGCCCCCTTCCTCGTCGGCATCGTCTTCCTCGTCTTCGGCATCGTTGGCATGACCGCTATGGGAGCCAAAGCCCTTCTCGGTAACGCGCACGCCGCCCAAGGTGACGTCAAGCGCGCCGATGATGTCGTCGATTGCGGCACCAGGAGCAACCATCGGGTAGACGGTCTGGTCGGTGGGAATTACAACATCCAGCAGGTAGGGCACATCGGAGGCGAGCATTTCGTCCAGAGCGTCGTCGACCTCCTCGGGAAGCGAGATCCGGCGGCCGCGCCAGCCGTATGCGTCGGCGAGCTTGACAAAGTCAGGCACGTCGGGGTCGGGCAGCTTGGTGAACGAGTAGCGCTTGTTGTAGAAGAGCGACTGCCACTGGTAGACCATGCCAAGCGCGTGGTTGTCGATAATCAAGACCTTCACGTTTGCGTGCTCGACGATGGCGGTGGCCATCTCCTGCAGGTTCATCTGGAACGAGCCGTCTCCGGCCACGCAGACGACCTCGTCATCCGGGCAGCCAATCTTAGCGCCGATGGCGGCGGGGAAGCCAAAGCCCATGGTTCCGGCTCCGCCCGACGAGATGAACGTGCGCGCATGCTCGCGGCGGATGTTCTGATGCGCCCACATCTGGTGCTGACCGACCTCGGTGGTAACGATCGAGGCGTTGGGATCAAGCTTGTCGGAAAGCTTGGAGAGCACGATCTCCGGCGCAATCTTGTTGGGGTAGTCGACGGTGTTGGCGAACTCGTCGGTGTAGAACGGCCAGCGCTCGCGCCAAGACTGAACGTCCGCCCACCACTTCTGGTCGACGGGCTTGGCGTCCATCTTCTTCAGGCGCTCGTTGATAGACCCCAGCACGACCTTGGCGTCGCCCACTATGGGCACCACGGGGTTGATGATCTTGCCGATCTCTGCGGGGTCGATGTCAATATGGATGACCTTGGCATGCGGCGCAAACTCCGAGACCTTGCCGGTCACGCGGTCAGAGAAGCGCGCGCCCACGGCGATGAGCAGGTCGCATTCGGTGACGGCCATGTTTGCGTACTTGGAGCCGTGCATGCCGACGGGACCCAAGTTGAACTTGTTGGACGACGGCATGGCACCCTTGCCCATGAGCGAGGTGACCACGGGAATGTTCATGCCCTCGGCTAGCTCGGTGAGCTCGGTGCACGCATGGCTGGTGACGACGCCGCCGCCGGCGTAGAGGAGGGGCTTCTTCGCTTTCGCGATGAGTGCCGCAGCCTGCTTGACCTGCCGCGCATTGCCGCGATAGGTGGGCTTGTAGCTGGGAATCGAGATGGAGTCGGGATAGTGGAAGACGACCTTCTCGCCAGATATGTCGCTGGGGACGTCGATGAGGACCGGGCCGGGCCTGCCAGTGGAGGCGATGTAGAAGGCCTTCCTGAACGTCTCGGTCAGCTCGTCGATGGACTGCAGCAAGAACGAGTGCTTGACGATGGGGATCGTGATGCCCACGATGTCGGATTCCTGGAACGAGTCGGTGCCGATGACGCCGCGCGTAACCTGGCCGGTGATGACGACCAGCGGCACGGAGTCCATGTAGGCGGTCATGATGCCAGTCACGGTGTTGGTGGCGCCAGGTCCAGAGGTGACGAGAACGACGCCAACCTTGCCCGTGGCACGCGCATAGCCGTCGGCCATGTGCGTGGCGCCCTGCTCGTGGCGGGCGAGCACGTGGTGGATCTTCTTCGAGTCGTAGAGCGCGTCGTAGATCTTGATGGCCTGGCCGCCGGGATAGCCAAAGATGGTGTCGACGCCCTCGGCCTCGAGGCTCGCGATAATTGCCTGCGCGCCGGTAAGCGTCTTGCCTTCGTACTCGGTGTGGCTGCCGGGGCCGAAGGGCTTGCCCTCGATGGCAATCTGCTTGCGGGCGAGCTTCTCGGCTACTGAAGCTGCGTGCTTGTCTGCGGCGCTCTTCTCGGCGATGTCGCCTTTGTCCTTGTCCGTCATGACAGGTAGGCCCCCTTATCTGCGCTGGTGACGAGCTTTGCGTAACGAGAGAGGACGCCGGTCGTGTACCTGGGCGCGGGCGGCTCCCAAGCGGCGCGGCGTCGCGCCATCTCGTCTTCCGGGACGAGCAGGTCGATCGTGCCGGCCTCGATGTCGATCGAGATCTGGTCGCCCTCGTGGACGAGCGCGATCGGGCCGCCGGCTGCGGCCTCGGGGCTCACGTGGCCAACGCACGGGCCCTTGCTTGCGCCGGAGAAGCGCCCGTCGGTGACGAGCGCGACCGACTTTGCCAGACCCATGCCGCAGATGGCGGAGGTTGGGGTGAGCATCTCGCGCATGCCGGGACCGCCGGCGGGTCCCTCGTAGCGAATCACGACGACGTCGCCGGGCTTGATCTGGCCGCCAAAGATGGCGTCGCAGGCTGCCTCCTCGGAGTCGAAGACGCGCGCGGGGCCGGTGTGCTTGTACATGCTGGGGTCGACGGCGCTCTTCTTGACGACGCCGCAGTCGGGTGCGAGGCTGCCGCGCATGACCTTAAGGCCGCCGTCGGGAGAGTAGGCGTCCTCGATGTGGTGGACGACCTTGCCGTCCACGGGCGGGCACTGCTCGACCCACTCGCCCATGGTGCCGTGGCAGGTGTTGGCGGTGAGGTCGAGAAGCCCGTGGCGGCCGAGCTCGCCGATGATCGCGGAGACGCCGCCCACGTCGTTGAGGTCCTGGATGTGGAGCGGTCCGGCGGGCGCCAGGCGCACGATGTTAGGGGTAGAGGAGCAAGCCTTGTCCCAGTCGTCCATCGTGACGGGGCAGCCAGCCGCGTGGGCGATGGCCGTGAGGTGCAGCATGGTGTTGGTGGAGCCGCCGAATGCCTGGTCAAGCGCCATGCCGTTCTTTACGGCGCGCGCGTCAATGATCTTGCGGGCGGTGATGCCCTTCTCGAGGAGCTCCATGACCTTCATGCCGGCGTGCTTGGCCAGGCGGATGCGCGCGGAGTAGACGGCGGGGATGGTGCCGTTTCCGGGCAGGGCGATGCCGAGAGCCTCTGCGAGGCAGCAGATGGAGTTGGCCGTGAACATGCCGGAGCAGCTGCCGCAGGTGGGGCACGCCGTCTCCTCGTACCAGTGCATCTCCTCCTCGGTCATGGTTCCGGCGGTCACCTGGCCGGCTGCGTCAAAGAGCGTGTTGAGGTCGGTCTCCTCGCCGTTGCGCCCACGACCGGCGAGCATCGGGCCGCCGGAGACCAGCACGGTCGGGATGTCCAGGCGGCACGCCGCGATCAGCATGCCGGGGACGATCTTGTCGCAGCTGGGAATCAGGACCATGGCATCGAACTGGTGACCCTGGATGGCGCACTCGACGGAGTCGGCGATGACCTCGCGGCTCGTGAGCGAGTAGCGCATGCCTTCGTGGTTCATGGCGATGCCGTCGCAGACGCCGATGGTGTTGACCTGCAGAGGGGTGCCGCCCGCCATGCGGACGCCAGCCTTGACGGCCTCGGCGATCTTGTCCAGGTGGATGTGGCCGGGAATGACCTCGTTCTGTGAGGAGACGACCGCGACAAGCGGACGCTCCAGCTCTTCATCGGTAAGGCCGTCGGCCTTCAGAAGGCTGCGGTGCGGCGCGCGTGCCAGCCCCTTCTTGATGGCATCACTTCGAAGCTCCATGATCACCTCTCGCTTTCCTGTCTTGCGTTCGAGAAATGCGAGGATAGTGAGATTGGAAATCGGAGCCCTCGTGTGATGCCCGTAACGGTGGGTACCGGCTCGGGGTAATGACTCTTCTCGCCTTTGGTGGTGTCCGAGGCGAGAAGCGCGTTAACCTGAGCAGCTCGAGGACCTTTCCGGACCGCCCACCGCGGGTTCTCATGGTTCATCCGCTTTCTGTGGGATGGCGCGGTCTGTACTCATCCTGTCATCGCATTTGCTCGGCTATGCATTTGTTGCTGAAAGATTGTACACGCATTTCTAGTCAATACACCCTCGTTATTCAGTCTGTAACTTCAGGTTATTTGCAGACGGCTGCAGACGGGCGCTCGGTGGGCGCGTGCGTGATGCCAGGTTGCGCGACCTCTGATGCTTACGCAACGGGAATCGTGCTGCCGCTGCCAGGTTCCGCGAGTTCTGATGCTCACGCATTGGGGATCGTGCTGCCGCTGCCAGGTTCCGCGACTTCTGATGCTGAGGCTTGCCAAGTTGCGCGACCTCTGATGCCCGTTTTGCCAAGTTCTGCGACCTCTGATGCCCGGCCTGCCAGCTTAGGCGACTTCTGATGTCGCAAAACTCGCGCAACTTGGCAGTGCTCCGTTGTGTGGGGCAGGAGCCCGTTGTGTGGGGCAGGCCGCCGTTGTGCGGGGCAGGCCGCCGTTGTGTGGGGGCGCAACTCTGTTGTGTGGGACTGGCCTGGCCGCCTGATCGCAGGACCTGACCTTGGGGGCTTTTCGGTTGCTACGGCCTCGTCGTACGGGCATCGGCAGCGCGGTCTCAAACCAAATTCTTGCGCGTTTAGAAACGGCTTCGAAACGCCCGGTCATCGTGCTGCAATTTATTGCATACGGTCGCGAAACCAGCGCATGCAACGATTTACTTGCTATTTGGCGCGCACTCAGGATACCAAGGGGGAGGGGGTGCCCATGCCTGCCTATGATGAACTCGTGACCCATACTTCCAAGATCAACCAGCAGCTTGCACGCTATGGGGTCAAATTCGGTCTATACAAGAATGGGGAATTCAAGGAGCGTCTTTTTCCTTTCGACCCCATCCCACGCATCATCTCTGCATCAGCGTGGGATGCGCTGTCTCGCGGCCTCGTTCAGCGCGTGGATGCGCTGAACGCCTACCTGCGCGATCTCTATGGCGAGAAGAACGCGATACATGACGGCGTCATTCCCGAGGAATTTGCCTTCTCTTCTTCGGGCTACCTGCCAGAATGCGAGGGCATCACGCCGCCCAAGGGCATCTACAGCCACATATCGGGCATCGACTTGGTGGAGGCCGAGGGAGGAGAATGGTACATCCTCGAGGACAACCTTCGCATTCCCTCTGGGGCGAGCTACCCGCTCATCGCCCGCTCGCTCTGCCGGCGCTGCGATGCCAAGACCTTCCGCACCATGCCACTCGTCGACAATCGCGACTATGGAAAGCGCCTGCGCGCCGTGATGGACAACGTGAACACCGGTGGCATTAACGTGGTGCTTACGCCGGGTCGCTACAACTCGGCCTATTTCGAGCATGCCTACCTTGCCGAGCAGGCGGGCGCCGTGCTCGCGGAGCCGGGCGACCTCTATGTAGAAAACGCCCATCTCTACTATCGCAGTGGCGCGAGCTCCTCGCTCGTGGGCGCGGTCTATCGGCGAATCTCCGACGAGTTTCTCGACCCCCTGTGCTTCAACGCGGAGAGCCTTATCGGCGTGCCCAACCTCATGGTGGCCTATCGCGCGGGCAACGTCGCCATCATCAATGCGCCAGGCAACGGAGCCGCGGACGACAAAGGCACATACTACTTTGTTCCGAAGCTCATCAAGTACTACCTGGGAGAGGAGCCCATCCTCAAGAACGCGCCCACCTACCTGCCCATCTATCCAGAAGACATGGCCTATGTGCAGGACCACGCCGACACCCTTGTGATCAAGGACGTCGCCGAGGCGGGAGGCTATGGGGTGGTGTTCGGCTCGTCGCTTGCCCCGCTCGAGCTGGCAAAGCTCAAGCGGAAGATTGCGGAGGAGCCGCGCCGCTTCATTGCTCAGGAGGTCGTTGACTTCCTCTGCCTTCCGACCGTTATCGACGGTCGCATCCAACCGCGTAAAGCTGACTTGCGCGCATTCGTGCTCTCCGGCGAAACCACTACCGTGTGGCCGAGCGGGCTCACGCGCTATGCCGTCGAGGAGGGGTCGGCCATCGTCAACTCGTCTCAGGGAGGAGGCTTTAAGGACACATGGGTTCTCTATCACTAGGAAGGGCGGACCGCTTGCTTTGGCTTGGCCGCTACATCGAGCGCGCCTTTACAACGGAGCGCTTCATCGTTTCCACCTACGACAAGGCGCTCGACTCTACCGAGGGCAACTGGAAGGGACAGCTCGAGGAGCTTGGCTTCGACGAGAAGACCGATGACCCCATCGAGTTCTTCCATGATTGCCTCTTCGATGTCGAGAATCCCGCGTCGCTCGCGCACTCCATTGGAGCCGCTTACGACAATGCCGTCCACCTTCGCGACATCCTAGGGACCGAGACGGTCTCGTACGTGCAGATGGCCTACGACTCTCTCTACGCCGCCGAGGGCGGGAAGGAGCCGCTTCTCGACCTGCAGACGACCATCGACAATATCATGGCCTTCAGGGGCTGCGTGGACGACTACGTCTCTGACGGGGCGGCGCGCAACATCATCAAGAGCGGCATCTCGCTCGAGCGCATCGACCTCTACGCGCGACTTGGCTACAAGCTTGAGGCGCTTCCCTATGAAGTTCACCTCCTGGCCGTTCGCAGCTCTCGCTCTGGCATGCCATTTGACAACCAGCGTCTCAAAGCGGTCGTCGACCTCGTGTACAGCCCGGGCTTCCCTGATGGGGTAACCTACGAGCAGCTGGGCGAGCTTCTCGTCAATCTTGCCCACATCTACTAGGGAGGCCGCATGAGGGCTCTTGGGTTCTATTTTGAGACGATCCTGCGGCTGTCGGGCTCGGTGTACGACCACGACTTCGTCCTGCGCTGCCTGCCAAGAAGCTCTGCGCGGCAGACGGTGATGGACAGCAACGTCACGACCTCTCCCTCGACCGCGCTCGTGCGTCAGGTCGACGGGTTTGGAAACATCCTGCTCTCTGGGCGGATCCCGCAGAAGCATGACCTGTTCTCCTTCTTCGTCTCGGGCGTCGTCTTGGTGGACGAGGAGGCGCGCCTGGGAGATTCTCCCTGGAAGGACGGTCCCGAAAGCCCGCTCTTCTCTCATGAGAGCGCGCTGACTAAACCGGACCTCGCAATTCGCCAGTTTGCCGCCGATGTGCTGGTGTCGATGGGCGGCGCGAGCGCCTACGAGCGCGCCGTCGCCCTATGCAAGGCCGTGGGAGAGCGCATGTCGTACGTGCCCGGATCGACCGACGTGGCCACGACGGCTGGCGAAGCGCTCGCGAAGGGTAGCGGAGTCTGCCAGGACTACACGCACATCCTGCTCGCGCTCTGTCGCTATGCGGGGATTCCGGCGCGCTATGCGAGCGGGTTCCTTCTCGGAGAGGGCGCTACGCACGCTTGGGTGGAGGTCTTCGACGGCAAGCACTGGCGCGGACTTGACCCCACGAACGGTCGTGAGGCTGGAGATGACTACATCGTGATGAGCTACGGTCGAGACTTTGACGACTGCTCAATCGAGCGCGGCGTGTTTCGCGGCTGCGTCCAGCAGACGCAGACGGTCAGGGTCACGGTGCGCGACGAGGCGTTCGAGGAGCAGGGAGGGGGCGTCGACCTTGGCGCGGATTGAGACGGTCTTCTCGGCGGAGCTTCCCGTTGGAGAACGGCTGGTTATCAAGAAGCATCGCATCGAGGGAACGGCCCCAGCGCCCTTCTCCGCCACGCCGCCGGCCGACGGTCACAGACCGCGAATCGTGGTGGTCACAGGCATTCATGGCGACGAGCTCGAAGGTCAGTACGTGGCCTACCGCCTGGGCAAGCTCCTGGAGGAGAGGCGAAACCTGCTCTGGGGCACGATTGACATCTTTCCCGCGGTGAATCCGCTTGGCATCAACTGCATTGAGCGCGGCGTGCCCATGTTCGACATCGACCTCAACCGGACATTTCCGGGAGACCCCGCGGGCGACCTTACGGAGACGCTCGCCGCGGCGGTGACAGCAGACGTCGAGGGCGCCGACGCCGTGGTGGACATTCACGCGTCGAACATTTTCCTTCGAGAGATGCCGCAGGTGCGCATCAACGAGCGCTCCGCAGATGTCCTGCTGCCGCTGGCGCCGCTCTTGAACGTTGACCTCGTGTGGGTTCACGCGTCGGCGACGGTGCTGGAATCCACCTTCGCCTACGCCCTGAACGAGCGCCGGACGCCAACGCTCGTGGTCGAGACGGGCGTGGGCATGCGCATAACGCGCTCCTATGGCGAAAGGCTGACGCAGGGCGTTCTCCGTCTGGCCGCGCATTTTGGCGCGTGGGGCGGGTCTGCGGAGGCGAGCCCCGAGCCCATCGTCTCCCATGACGGCGCGGTATCGTACCTGAACGCAGAGAGCGGCGGCATCTTTTTGCCCGAGGTGGAGCATGGCTCGCATGTGGAGAAGGGCCAGCTCATCGGAGTGGTCGCCAGCGCCTCCAAAGGCGAGGTTGTCCAGCGCGTTATAGCCCCCGAGTCGGGTCTGCTCTTCACGCTGCGCGAGTACCCCGTGGTCTATCCGGGGTCCCTGCTCGCGCGAATCCTGAATGATGGAGGCGACACGCAATGAGGCGACTGACGCTCTACTCGCTGGACACTCCCTATCGCGAGACCCTCTCCATCAGGGGCTTTGAGTTCGGCAACCCGGACGCCGAGCCGTGCGTGGCCATTGTCGGCGCCATGCGCGGCAACGAGTACGAGCAGAACTTCATCTGCGCCGAGCTCGTGCGACGCCTGCAGGACATGGAGGCGGCCGGCATCACGAACGCCGACAAGCGCGTGCTGGTGGTGCCGTCGGTCAACCCGTTCTCGATGAACGTGGCGGAGCGCTTCTGGCCCGTGGACCACACGGACATCAACCGCATGTTCCCAGGCTACAACCTAGGGGAGACGACGCAGCGCATTGCGGCTGGGCTCTTTGCGGCGGTGAGCCCTTACGCCTACGGCATCCAACTCTGTAGCTACTACCTGTCGGGAGACTTCACGCCTCACGTGCGAATCACGCGGGCCAACGAGCTCTCTGACGAGGCGATTGCCATGGCAGACGACTTTGGCTTCCCCTACGTGCTCGTGCACGAGCCGAGCTCCTTTGACACCACCACGCTCAACTACAACTGGCAGGTATGGGAGACGCGCGCGTTCTCGGTCTACTCGCGCGACATGGGCGGGCTGGATGTTGAGGTCGCCGCGACGGTGCAGGACAACATCCTGCGCTTTCTTGCGGCGCGCGGCGTACTCGATGCGGCGGCAGCGGGCGGCTTTCACTCGCTGCATATCTCGGATGGCGACCTCGTTCGCGTGCGGACGAAAGAGGCCGGAGGGTTCTTCGTGCGGAGCGTCCGCGTGGGGCAGCGCGTCAGGCGGGGGCAGCAGCTCGGCGTCGTTGTTGACGCCTATGACGGGCACGTCCGCGAGGAGCTCGTGAGCCCGCTGGACGCGCGCGTGTTCTTCTCGCATGTGTCGCCGACGATCAACCAGTACACGCTGGCCTTCTCGCTTGCGCCCTCGGTTGGCTGGGAGCACGCACAGTAATGCTTGCGCGCTCTACGCTCGGCCGCGCTCGCTACAGCGAGGTCAGCACGATCTCGGGCTTGAAGCCAGCGTCGCGCAGGGCCTGGACAATCTGCTGCTTGTGATCCTCTCCGTATGCCTCGATGGTTACGCGCAGCTCCACGGCGGCGTTGCGGTTCACGGACACAAACTGGTTGTGCTCCAGCTTGATCACGTTGCCACTCTGCTCGGCGATGACGCTCGCGACCTTCACGAGCATGCCAGGGCGGTCGGGGAGCATGACGCTCACCGTGAAGATGCGGCCGCGCTGGACAAGGCCGTGCTGCACGACCGTGGACATGGTGATGACGTCCATGTTGCCGCCGGAGAGGATTGAGACCACGCGCTTGTTCTCGGCGGGAAGGTGCTTGAGCGCGGCCACTGTGAGGAGCCCTGAGTTCTCGACGATCATCTTGTGGTTCTCGACCATGTCGAGGAAGGAGACGACCAGCTCGTCGTCGTCCACCAAGATCACGTCGTCGAGGTTCTGCTGCAGGTACGGGAAGACCTTGTCCCCGATCTCGAGCACGGCGGTGCCGTCGGCGATGGTGTTGGCCGTGGGGATCTTGACGGTGTGGCCGGCCTCAAGCGCGGCGGTGAGGCTTGCTGCGCCAGAGGGCTCGACGCCCACGACGCGAATCTTGGGGTTGTAGAGCTTGGCGAAGGTGGAGACGCCGCAGGCAAGGCCGCCACCGCCCACGGGGACAAGGATGGTGTCAACAAGTGGCAGCTCCTGCACGATCTCCATGGCGATGGTGCCCTGGCCGGTTGCCACGGTGGTGTCGTTGAAGGGCGGGATGTAGGTGAGGCCCTGCTCCTCGGCCAGCTCGACGGCGCGCTCCTTGGCGTCGTCGAAGACGTCGCCGTAGAGGATGACCTCGGCGCCGTAGCCCTTGGTGCGCTCGACTTTGATGAGCGGCGTGGTGGTGGGCATCACGACGACGGAGCGCGCTCCGGCGTGCGTTGCTGCATAGGCCACGCCCTGCGCGTGGTTGCCAGCGGAAGCAGTGATGACGCCGCGGTCGAGGTCCTCGCGGCTCATCTTCGAGATCTTGTAGTAGGCGCCGCGCAGCTTGTAGGCGCCAGTGCGCTGCAGGTTCTCGGGCTTCAGCCACACGCGGTTGCCGGAGACCTCCGAGAAGTACGGGCTCTCGACCAGCTTTGTCTCGAGCGTGACTTCCTTAACTTTCTCGGATGCCTCCTCAAAGGCCTCGAGGGTGAGCATGTCTGCCATGAAAAGTCCCCCTAACCGCGCTGCTGCGCCGTGTTTTTGACATGGGATGTTTCGGCACGTCGACGGTTTGGCGAGCCGAAGTTGATTTTCTTATAGTAGGACTTCACGCGCTTGTTGGCGCGCGCTACTTTTCTTTTTAAATACATCCACAGGTGGAAGCTAGAGGCGAATCATGCAGCAAGACTCAAGCGCCGAGAAGAACCGTGCCAAGCAAATCGAGGTCCCCGCCGCGAACGGAGCCCCTGACGCTCCTGCTGTGCCGCTTTTTAAGATTCACGACGCAACGGTCGTGCGCGCGGGGAAGACGATTCTGCATGTAGACGACTTCTCTCTGGCGGAGGGTGAGCACGTGGCGCTGCTCGGTCCTAACGGCGCTGGCAAGTCGACCTTCATCCAGCTGCTGACGCGCGAGGTGCAGCCCCTTTGGCACGAGACGCCGGCCGTGCTCTTTCGCGGCCAGGCGCGCCCGCTCTTGCGCGACGTGCGCCAGACCATGGGCGTCGTGAGCTCCACGATGCACGACCAGGTGCGCGTCCACCTGCCCGTCTTGCAGATTGTGATTGGCGGCCTTTATGGCACGCTCGGCCTTCCGATGGGCGTGCGGATAACCGATTCGGACAAGGCGTCGGCGCTTGACGCGCTCGACCGGCTTGGCATTGCCGACCTTGCGAAACGTGACATCATGACCCTTTCGACCGGGCAGGTGCGCCGCGTGCTGGTGGCGCGTGAGCTCATCCGCGACCCGCAGGTGCTCGTCTTTGACGAGCCTTGCACGGGGCTCGACCCCGAGGGGATGTATCACGTGCGCGAGACCATGAGCACGCTTGCCGCAGAGGGCCGCTCGGTCATTCTGGTGACGCACTATCCCGAGGACATCATCCCCGCAATCAAGCGAGTCATGCTCATAAAGAGCGCTGCCATCTTTGCCGATGGCCCCAAGGAGGAGATCCTTCGCGACGAGGTCCTTTCCAACCTCTTCGAAGTTCCGCTTCACGTGGGCGAGCAGGACGGATGGTACTCTCTGCGCGGCGTTTACGAGGGGTAGCGCCGTGGGCGATACCGTGGGTGAGCGCAACAGCGCGGCAGGAACGCCGGGCGAGGACGTCGACCTTTGCCTGGGGCGTCGGGAAGTTGCGACTGGCGTGGAGCTCGTGCGTACCGGCGAGGGCCTTGCGCTCTCGGGCGACGGCATGGTGCTCAGGGGTGACTTCTCGCGAATGCTGCCGCGCCTGAGGAAGCAGAATCTCGCGCACGAGCTCGTCGTGCGCGCGGCGCGCATTCGCGGCGTAGCGGCGGAGCAGCTCAGAGCTATCGATGCCACGGCGGGACTGGGGGAGGACGCGCTGCTCCTTGCGGCGGCGGGCTTCTCGGTTACCATGTACGAGCGTGACCCCGCGATGGCTGCGCTTCTCGAGGACGCGCTGGCTCGGGCCGCGCGCGATTCGCGGCTGGCGGATGCCGTCTCGCGCATGGAGCTGCGCAAGAAGGACAGCATACCCGAGCTTCTTCGGCTGGCGACCAGCTCCGAGGATGCTCCCGACATCGTTCTTCTCGACCCCATGTTTCCTGAGCGGAAGAAGAGCGCCGCGGTCAAGAAGAAGCTGCAGCTGATCCAGCGGCTCGAGGCGCCCTGCTCGGATGAAGCGGAGCTGCTCGACGCTGCAATCGCGGCAGGTCCTCGCAAAGTGCTGATAAAGCGCCCGGCCAAAGGTCCGTGGCTTGCGGGCAGAAAGCCGAGCTACTCGCTTTCAGGAAAGGCCATTCGCTATGACGTTATCGCCTTGGGGCGATGAGCGGGCGGAAAGTGTCTCCGTTGTCGCTGCGTGACGATAGTGTCGTTGTCGCTCGGCGGCAAAGAAAGCCGGCAAAAACGGGTACGCTTACGAAGGCAAAAAGGAACCACTGGTAAACATCAAGGGAGCAACCCCATGCCTAACAACAAGCAGGTCAAGATTATCTTGCTGACGGGATACCTTGGCGCTGGCAAGACGACCCTTCTCAACCGCATTCTGGCCAACGACGAGGGCATCCGCGCGGCCGTTATCGTGAACGATATCGGGGAGGTCAACGTGGACGCCAGCCTGATCAAGAACGGCGGCCTGTCCGCGACGGACGACCTTATCCCCATGACAAACGGCTGCATCTGCTGCACGCTTTCCGGTCAGCTTTCCGACCAGCTTGACAGTCTGGCCATGTCCGGCAACTTTGACTACATCATCATCGAGGCCTCGGGAGTCTGCGAGCCCATCCCCATCGCCTACACCATCTCGGCGTTCTGCGACCAGAGCCAAGACGAGAACGTCGCGCCGCTTGCGCTCGACAACATCGTGTGCGTGGTAGACGCAAAGCGCATGTGGGACGAGTTCGAGGGCGGCCATGCGCTTGAGCGCGAGGACATCGACGAGGACGACGTCGAGAGCCTTCTCATCCAGCAGATTGAGTTCTGCACGACGCTGATCCTGAACAAGTGCGATCTTGTTTCCCGCAAGCAGATCAAAGAGCTCAAGGCAATCGTGCGCGGCCTGCAGAAGGACGCCGTGATCATCGAGGCCAAGAACGGCGAAGTTCCCATGAACGAGCTTCTGGACACTGGGCGCTTCAACTTTGAGGACGCGTACAACTCGTCCGTTTGGGCCGACGCGATGGCGCATCCCGAGGAGCACGAGGACCCCGAGGTGCTCGAGTACGGCATCCAGACCTTTGTCTACGAGCGCCGCAAGCCCTTTGACATCGACAAGCTCTCCGAGTTCGTGCACCACTGGCCTCACAGCATCATCCGCGTGAAGGGCCTCATGTGGTGCGACCAGGACCCCGACATGAGCTACGTCTTCGAGCAGGCGGGTCAGCAGGTGACGCTCACCGAGAATGGGCTGTGGGTTGACTCTGCGCCCGAGGACGAAAAGAAGAAGATGATCGCCGAGACTCCTGAGCTCGCGCAGGATTGGGACCCCGTCTGCGGCGATCGAATCACGCGCCTGTGCATCATCGGTCGGCACATGGACCGCGACTCCGTGGTCGCCGGACTCGATGGCTGCCTGACCGAATGGGTTCCCGACGAGGCATAAGGCTTGGCGGCATAACGCATCCCCTCTGACTTTGAGCAGGTCAGAGGGGCTGTTTTTAGAAGGGGGAACGTCATGAGCGAAAACGAAGTGCTTCAGGCAATACGGGAACGCCGATGCGTGCGAAAGTTCTCAGACAAGCCGGTTCCGCGCGAACTGATAGAGAAAGTGGTCGAGGCGGGACTCTGGGCTCCTAGCGGAATGGGGCGTCAGTCGTCCATTGTGCTTGCTGTCACCGATAGCAAAGTTCGCAATCGCCTTGCGGAGGCCAATCGAAAGGTTATGGGCGCCCCCGAAGGCACCGACCCATTTTATGGGGCTCCGGTCGTGCTGGTCGTCCTTGCAGACGCGAACTGCCCGACTGCCGTCGAGGACGGGAGCGTGACCCTTGAGAACATGCTGCTAGCTGCTCATTCGCTAGGATTGGGCGGCTGCTGGATTCACCGTGCGCGACAAGAGTTTGAACAGCCCGAATTTAAAGAGCTGCTGGTCAAACTGGGCGTGAAGGGCGACTACATCGGAGTCGGCCATTGCATTCTTGGCTGGCCTGACCAGGTTCCTGAGGTCAAGCCCCGCCGTGACGGTCGCGTGTTCTGGGTCGAGTAGACGGTTTGGCGCCCTAGCTGAACCCTTTAGCGTGGAAACTAGGCAGCTGGGGCGCCATCGTGGATTTCGATTGCGCCGAAGTCGCCCTAGTTGCACTTTTTTCTCGTGATTTGCACCGAAGTGCCCCTACTTACACTGGGGTTTCGGTATGGGGTCCGTAGTCCTGAATAGCTACTGCATATATTAAGAAGTATGTCTGCATAATATGCAAATATTTGCATATTATGCAGACATACTCCACTGGGCCCTCAAGGTCCAGTGTAACTAAGCCGACTTCGGTGCAAAATTCTGATTTTTTGTGTAACTAAGCCGGCTTCGGTGCACCTGTGAAAGCTGGGCTGTGGGTTTGCGCGCCATATGTTGTGGAGCTTTTATTTCCCTCTGTGTCAGGACACTAGAATAGCCGCGAAACGCGCTTGAGAAAGGAGTTCAGAATGCAAGCTCGCTTTGTACATCGCTGCACGCATGTCCTCGACAAGCAGAAAACCATCTCGTTTTATGAGAAGGCACTTGGCTTTCATGTGGTAAGGGAGGTGGGCCCTGCCGACGGCTCGTGGACCAACACGTTCATGGAGGCGGATGGCTGCACGTTCCAGCTGGAGCTCACCTGGAACCGTGGACGCACCGAGCCCTATGCAAACGGGGGCTCAGACACGCACATAGCCTTCTGCGTTGACGACTATGACGCCTTCCACAAGCTTCACGAGCAGATGGGCTGCATCGTCCACGAGAATCCTGCGATGGGCCTTTACTTCATCGCTGATCCTGACGATCAGTGGATTGAGATTCTGCCTGAGTAGCGGGCAGTGCCTTTCGTTCGTTCGAAGAACTTGGGGCCGCGCCATTGTGCCTTTGGCGCGGCCCATTTTTAACTGCTACAGACCGAGCGACGCAGCCCAATCATCGACGTCTGACTGTTCAGGCTCCTCGCGAAAGCGCTGCCCTTCCTCCCAGTTGCCTGTGCCGGCAAGCTCGCTGAGCTCGTCCGTCGTGTTGCCAAGCCCAGACGCCTGTGACGTGCAGAACGTGATTACCCTCTTGTCGGTGAAATCGTTGTCCGAGACAAAGCGGTTGAGCGGCCAGGCGGCCTGCGCCCACCAGATGGGATAACCTACCAGCACTGCCTGATACCCGTCAAAACCGTCGGGCGTGGTCTGGACAAGCGGCGTGTCGCGCTGGTCCTCGTTCACGTGCTCCTGCGAGACGCGCGAGCTGTCGTCATTAAAGTTGAGGTCGTCGTCGGTATAGGGCTCCTGCGGCACCACTTCAAAGATGTCAGCGCCAAGGTCTTCCGCCAGTCGCTCGGCGACGGCGCGAGTGTTCCCCGTGGCAGAGAAGTAGGCGACAAGAATCGAGCTTCCCGTGGAGCCGGTGGTGTCTGTGGTTGCCTCGCTGCTCTCAGAGCTGGAGCCAGAATCGGATCCAGAGTCGGTGGTCTCGGTTGCGTCATTGCTTGTCGAGGCGTCGGTTGCATCGCTTGAGCAGCCCGAAAGCGCAACGAGAGCACTTGCCCCCGCCACTCCGAGAAGCCCTGTCAGCATCTCTCTGCGCGTAAGCGTGCTCTTCTCGTTTTTCATGGCATTCTCCTCTCTGTCGTCTGTATACATTTTCGGTCTGCCATCAGTGTATGTACAATGCTCAGTGATACCGTCTGTATGCAACTCGTGCATAGAAGAGAGGGGCGCCCCATGGAGCTTGAGCAGCTGAGGCAAATCGTTGAGGTTGACAGGCTGGGCACCATCTCGGCCGCCGCGGAAGAGCTCCACATCACGCAGCCAGCGCTTTCGAGATCGATTCGCCGCCTTGAGAAGGACCTCGGTCAGGAGCTTTTTGACCGCAGCCACAATTCCGTTACGCTCAACGCAGCCGGCAGGCTTGCGGTGAGCCATGCCAAGCGCATCCTGGCTGACGTTCGCCTGATGCGCGACGACTTCGACGAGCTCGCCCAACGCGAGCGCACCATCAAGATCGCCTCCGTGGCGCCGGCTCCCACGTGGCGCCTGACCGCTATGGTCGTTGAGCGCTTTCCTGGGACGATTCTGGCGCCGCAGCTGATGGGGGACTCGGCAGCGCAGACGGCGCTCGCCAATCGCGATGTCGACATGGCGATTCTGCGCCATCCCGTCGCCCTGCCCACCATGCACTCCATCCCGCTCATGAGCGAGGATCTTTTCGCCAGCATTCCCGAGGGAAATCCCCTTGCCGGCAAGAGCGTCGTCTCGTTCGCTGACCTCGATGGGCAGCCATTTCTTGTGTTCAAGGGCATCGGCTCTTGGATGGACATCGTGAGGCAGCGCATGCCGCTTTCGCAGCTTGTCGTGCAGGAGGACCGAGAGGTGTTTTTGCAGATGCTGCTCACGAGCGACCTTCTCGCCTTCACGTCAAACGCGCCCCAGAACGATGGCGACGTCCAAGGTCGCGCGCGCGTGCCCATCTCGGACGCCGACGCGCATGCCACATTTTTCCTAGTAACCCCTGTCGAGGGAGACGAGCGGGTCTCAGAGATCTGCTCGTGGGTCGAGAAGCAGGGCGAACGGTCCAACTAAGCGCGGCGCCTTGTCTGCCCGTCATGCGTGCGAGAAGAGCCATCCCATAATCTGCTCGTCATGTGGGAAGAGCGCCCCGCCGCCCGCGTGCTGGCCGTATTGCTCGCCCGTCTCGCCAAAGTAAGACGTGGGCTTCACGTCGAGTGTCACGAGGTCGGAGATTTCGCCCTCGCTCAGCCCTTCTTGGGCATAGGCGTCAACAAACTGCTGGTAGGTTGCCCTATCGTAGTCTGGTCCGTAGTAGTCGTCTTGCTCGCCGATGGCCATGTAGACGGGAAGGCGCGCGGAAACCACGGGCCCGATGTCGCCGTCCCAGCGCGAGATGCAGTGAAGCACGGCGGCGTAGAGACCGGGCGCTTGGGCTACGACGAGCGAAGCAGTCTCTCCGCCGCCCGAGCAGCCCGAAAGAACCACGCGCGACGGGTCTATTGCGTAGGCGCTCAGAAGCCAGCGCGTGAGGGCAACGGTCTGGTCGGCGGAGGTTTCTCCCCAGTCTTCGAGCTGCGGCGTCGCCACGATCATGTCAGAAACGTAGTCGTTGGCTACGAAGGGGAAGTCTTCCTGCAGGTTTGCGCCCACGCCCTGGAAGAGAAGCCCCTCCCAACCAGGGAGCGCGACGTATAGCGCATAGGGAGTTGAGCCGTCGTAGCCGTCGGGCACATGAATCGAGAAGTGGATGTCGCCGTGGTCGCCAGCGTGCAGAACGTCGTCCACGCGGAAGCCGCGATGCGTCGTATCGCCTTCATCGAGGGTCCACGCGCTCATGCCCTCGCCCTCCTGGATTGTCTCTTGGGGCTGCTCGCCCGATTGGGTCTCTGCCGGTTGGGTGCCGTCCGATTGTGGCTCGCTTGCCTCGCAGCCCGCGAGGGCAAAGGCCATCGCTGCTCCTGCGAGGGAGAAGAAGCCCCTTCTCGTAACGCTTGCAGGCATGTGGGCTACTCGCTGAAGTCGCGCGCAACCTTGGCGATGTCAGCCGGAGTCGTGACCATCCCCATGTACTGCATTCCGTATAGGGCGGCATAGCGGCTCATGGTGAACTCGCCAGCGGCGAGCTGCTGCTGGGTTGGGGCAGCGCCCTGGAACACAAACCAGAGGCGGCGTCCAGCAAGGGAGCCCTGGTCAATGGTGCCGTAGCTGCGGTCGAGCACGTTGCGCAGCGCTCCGGCCATGCTGTGCCAGTACATGGGCGACCCGATCACGATGTCGTCGGCTGCGCGGATGGCGTCGATGACTTCGCCAAACTGGTCATCCGAGAAGCTCTGGCCATAGGCGTAGACCTTGTAGTCAACAAGGTTTAGGGTCCGGTGCTTCTTGCCGTCCAAGAGCTTTGCGGCAAGGCGCGCGGTGTTGCCGTTCTCGTTGGGGCTTGCGTTGATGAAGAGCGTGGACATTATTGTCTCCTTACGTATCAATTTTCCTGCTGGTTTGTTTATGACTGCTCGTCCCAGAAGACGGCGGCGCGGTCGAGCCACCCCTCGGCGACCGTTCCAGTTCCCAGGCCAAAGCCGTGGGAGAGGCCGTTGAAGACCTCGATTTCGGCGGGGGTGCCGTTGGCCTGGATGCGCGAGATGCGCTCCGACATGGTTTGCCAGTCGGCGATGTAGTCGCTCGTGCCGACGCAGGCATAGGTGGGTGGCTCGTCTCCGGTGACCTCTGAAAGCCCGGTGTACTGCATTACGATGGCGGACGGCTTTGGGCAGGCCTCGCCCGAGAAGTACTCGGTGCCGTACGTGCCGACCCAGTCTGCCATGCGGGCGCCTGCGGAACCGCCCCAGATGGAGTAGCCGTCCAAGCCATGATTGAGGCCCAGCTCGTCGGCATGGTCCTGCACGTAGGCGATCGCACGAGAGAGGTCCTCGCATGCCGTTTGCGCTCCGGGGCGATAGATGATTGCGAATGCGTTGTACCCCTTGCGCGAGAGCTCAAGTGCGTGCGGCATGCTGTCGTGGATTGCACCGACATAGGCAAACCCGCCGCCAGCGCAGCAGAACGCGACTCGGCCGTCGGCATTGCCACGAAAGAAGAACAACCCGGTGTCGGCCTTGTCGGGGTCGGCGGAAATCTCGTCGTCAGTGTAGAAGCGCATGAACGGCGTTGATCCCTCTTCCGCGCGGCTGCGCAGGTAGTTGCAGATGGCGACCGTCTCTTCGGGGTTGATTTCGCTGTACCAGGTGAGGTCGAGGTCGCCCAGCGTGGACCCTGACATGTAGCCCTCGTCCACGGGAAAGATCAGCCGTCCCCAGTCACCCAGGGCGGGGTCGTTCTTTACGTCGTCGATGGGGGTGTCGACGCTATACCACGCCGCGTCCGAGGTGGACGCCTCGCCGTTGCTGGCAAGGCGGGGGCCATTGAAAAACAGGCGCATGCCGTTGTAGGTGTACTCGTTGGCAGCAGTGCCGTTGTGCGAGTAGCCCTCGCGCTCGCGGAAGGCGATGTTGCCGTCTGCGAGCGAGTCCGCGGCGTGGAAGGTCCCGCTTGCATCTTGCTCCATCGCGCTGATCTGCCCGCTGATGCTCGAGTAGGCAAAGTCATCAGTGCCCGACATCGAATAGATGAAGAAGTCGTCCGCCGTGTGGCCCTGGTCGGAAACCATCTGCGTCATCGTCGCGCCATCAGATGTGATGGCCCCGCTCATGGGCATGAACCAGCGGAAATAGTCCAGGCAGTACTCGAAAGTGTGCCAGGTGTTGACCGAGCCCATCGAAAAGCCGGCGAAGCCGCGGTGGTCGCGCGACGCCGCGAAGCCCGCTAGGGTCGTGTCCTCGGCGTAGGTTGACCAGCGGCTTTCGGCTGCAGGCATAAGATCGTTAACCAATTCGTTGTGGAAGTTGTCGGTCAGCTTAAGCGCGAGCGAGTAGTCGCCGCTGTCATCGCCGCTGGTGTTGTTGTAGGTGGGGAGGACCACGAGCAAAGGCTCTATCAGCCCGTCCTCAATTGCGTGGTCGACGATGTGCTTGAAGGTGTGCTCGTCGTCAGGCGTCCCCATGAGCGTGGTCTCGTTGCTCCAGCCACCGTGGCTAAGATACAGAATGTCATAGCGTTGCTGGTCGGTGTAGCCATACGGGACGTAGACCCAAGCGGTCTTGGAGAGCGGCTGGGTCAGGTCGCCCTGAGCGTAGGAAAATGATTCGTAGGTCTGGTAGTCAAGCCGCTCAAGGGTGCCTGCGTGATCTGCCGGCTGGTCGTAGCCGTCTGGGACGTACTCAAGCTCCGTGGGAATCTGGCCCGCATCGTAACCGGCTTCTCCTGAGATTGATTCTGAGGAGCCAGACGGGGACGAATCGCTTGCGCCGTTTCCGGAGCAAGCGGAAAGTCCCAGTCCAACAGCGCCTATTGCCCCCGCCAAACCAATAAACGATCTGCGGCTCATCGCTCGCCTTCCCAGGAGTGGCTACAGACTCTCCGCGACGCTTTTGAGCCAGGGACCGATGAACGAGGGGTTGGAGTGGTCAAAGATGAGCGACCTGCCGCCGTCGAGCGTGGCAATCTGCGTGCGCTCGTCATCGGTGAGCTGGAAATCGAAGACGTCGAGGTTCTCCGCCATGCGCTCCTTGTGGGTGGATTTGGGGATCACGACGACGCCCATGTCAATGAGGTAGCGAAGAGCCACCTGACCGACGCCCTTACCATGCGCCTCGCCAATCTGCGCGAGCAGCGGGTTCTTGAAGAAGTTGTTCGCGCCTTCGGCGAACGGGCCCCAGCTCATGTGCTGTACGCCCAGATTTACCATGTTCTCGTGAGCGGGCTTCTGCTGCCAAAAGACGTGGGTTTCCACCTGGTTCACGACAGCCGGCTCCTCAGCGAAGGCGTTGAGGTCAGCGAGGCGCACTGGGTCGAAGTTTGAGACGCCGATGGAGCGGACGAGCCCCTCCTTGTGGGCGCGGATGACGTCGCGCCAGGCGGCGTGGTAATCGTTGTATGCCTGGTGAAGGAGCATGAGGTCAATGTAGTCGGTGCCCAAAAGCTCGAGCGAGCGCTTGATTGAGTCGTAGGTCTTGCCGTCGCCGTAGTTGGTGATCCAGACTTTGTCGACGAGGAAGATGTCCTCGCGCTTTACGCCGCTTGCGGCCATGGCGGCGCCGACCCCGCGCTCGTTGCCGTAGGCTTGGGCGGTATCAATCAGTCGGTAGCCGACCTCGAGCGCGTCGGTGACGCAGCGCTCTGTGGTGGCGTCGTCAATCTGGAAGACTCCATAGCCCAGCATAGGCATCTGGTTGCCGTCGGAAAGCTTCGCGTATTCCATGGTGTCCCTTTCTCTGCAGTTGCTTGGTTGTGTCTGTCACCATTGATTCTGCGAGGTTGCGGAAGGGAAGTACAATGCCACTTCACAACGCCCAGCATGCACTGCGTGCATGCTGGGCGTTGTGTTGGGCGTCACGATCGCCTGCCCTGAGGGATTATTTGCCTCTGGGGCTGAAGTTTCGGAGGAAGGGCTGCTGCGCTGAGAAGGTGCTTGCAAGAATATTGCGGTTGTAGGTCATTTGTGGCGGACCCATTGAGTACGCGAAGGCTAACTTATTGTAAAAGCACAGGTAGAGAAATGGCACTAACGAGGTGATACTTAAGGCACCCGCGGAAAAAGACCTACAACCGCAATATTCTTGCAGAACATCGCTGCTTGCGGAAATCAATGGGCTTGGCCGTTGATTTCCGCAAGGAAGGCCTCGCCGTAGCGTTCGGCCTTCTTGGCGCCAACGCCGCTCACATCAAGGAGCTCATCCAACGAGCTCGGTCGCTTGGCGCACATGTCAACAAGCGTTGCGTTGCTGAAGATGATATAAGAAGGCACATTCTGTTCGCGTGCGAGCTGCGTCCGCAGCCTTGCCAGACGTGAATAGAGTTCTTGGTCGGAATCGTCCAGCTCCGACACGTCCGACGCCAGGCGAGACTTTCCGCTACGCTGAGCGATGCGTTCCGCTTCGGGCCTCGCCTGTTCTTCCTTGGCGATTTTCAGGACAAACGGGGAGTCCCATGGCGACTCCCGGCGCATGAAAGCGCGCGAGCCCTTCGTGAGACAGATGGTGGGGTAGTCGCCGCCCGTCCGCAGTAGCACCCCGCGATAGATAAGCTCGTCGATGATCTGGTGCAGCTGACCTGCTGAAATGTCGCGTGCAATTCCGTAGGTCGAGAGGGTGTCGTAATGGCGTCGCAGGATGCGCTCGCTCTTTGACCCGCGCAGGATGTCCACGATGGTGGCCGCCCCGGCACGCTGTCCCCGCTGTGCCAAGCGCGCCACGCAGCTCACAACCTTAAGGGCGCCGGTGGTGGCATCAACCTCCTCAAACTTTGTCAGGCAGTTCGAGCAGTTTCCGCAGTACGCGGGCGCTTCTTCGCCAAAGTAGCGGAGGATGAACGCGCGCAGGCAGCTCGTCGTGGTGGCATAGAAAGTCATAGTGCGCAGGCGCTTTTCGGCTACATCGCGCATCATCTGAGCTTGCTCCTCGGTCAGGTTTCCGCCTTCCCCCGACTTCGAGACTAGAAACTCGGCGGTCCTCACGTCGGAGGGGGAGTAAAGCAGCAGACACTCCGCCCTAGTGCCGTCGCGACCTGCTCGACCTGCCTCTTGATAGTAGTTTTCCAGAGAGAGCGGCAGGTTATAGTGCACGACGAAGCCGACGTTCGACTTGTCGATGCCCATCCCGAACGCGTTGGTTGCGACCATGATGCGTCGACGGTCATAGACGAAATCGTTTTGGTTCTGTTGGCGCTCCTCGTCTGAGAGCCCTGCGTGATAGCGCGTGGCGGAAAGCCCCTCAGCGTTCAGGAGGTCGCGTACGTCCTCGACGTCGCGACGGCTGGAGCAGTACACGATTCCCGACTGCTGGCCATGCGCGCGCAAAAACGAGACAAGCTGGGCGTTCTTGCCGGCGCGGCCGCGTGGGCGAGCGACGGAAAAGCTCAGGTTGGGGCGGTCGAAGCTCGCCACTACAACAAGCGGGTCACGCAGGCCGAGCGAGACCGCAATGTCCTTCTTGACCTGTGGCGTTGCGGTTGCCGTAAGCGCCATGGTGGGCGGTCGCTCGGGCAGGCCCTCTAGGAAGCCGCGAATGCGCTGGTAGCTGGGACGAAAATCGTGACCCCACTGGGAGACGCAGTGCGCCTCGTCAACTGCCACAAGAGACACGCCGCATCGGTTGATTGTTTCAAGAAAGCGCTGGTCATCAAGGCGCTCGGGAGCGACGTAAACCAGCGTGAACGCCCCGTCGCCAATTCCTTCTAGCACGCTGTCCCGCTCGTTCGAACGAAGCGACGAGTTGAGGTACGCCGCGGAAACGCCGGCTTGTCGAAGCGATGCGACTTGGTCCGCCATCAACGAGATGAGCGGTGATACGACGATGGTAAGCCCTCCCAATACGATGGCAGGAACCTGGTAGCAGATGGACTTTCCAGCCGATGTGGGCATGACGGCCAGCGCGTCGCGTCCGGCAAGGACCGCATCGATGATCTCCTCCTGGTGCGGACGAAACGAGTCGAAGCCGAAGGTGCCCTTGAGCACCTCGGCTGGAGACTTGCTTGTGTGACCGGTCGGCCCCATGCCCCTCCTTCCGCTGCGGCAGCAATGTCATGGTCTTCGAGGCGCCCACCATTGTCGCGCAAACCCCTCATGCGCGCCTTGGCGTTTGTGCCCCTCGTGCGCTCTCGACGCGGCATTCAAGCATGCAAACAATGCATGCAGATGCGAGACGTCGCTCAGGTAGCATACACAAGGCGGAGAAGCTATTGAGCGGCGATCAAGCCATCTGGTCGTCGATACAACTTGGAGGAGCAATGGAGAGAAAAGAGGGGCCCATTTCCTCGCGCGGGAAGATGCCCAAGGAGCGCCCGGCGGCATTCATGGATGCGGTGCTCGCAATTGTGATGACGATTCTGGTGCTTGACCTGCCGCGACCGACCGTGATGAGCGTCGCCGGCTTCTGGGAGCTCCGTCATGACTTCTTCGCTTATGCGTTGTCCTTCTTCTGGCTTGGCTCCATGTGGGTGAACATGCATAACGAATGGGACGGCGTCGAGGTCGTCGACACGTCCGTGCTCTGGCGCATGGTGCTGCTGCTGTTCTGCTCGTCACTCATCCCCTACGCGACGGGCGTGGTGAGCGATGCCATGTACAGTGCCGTTGCCCAGGCGTTTTATGGCATCTGCGTAATAGCGCTTACCTTGGCAAACGTATGGCTCAGCCGCGCGCTCGCCAGCGCCAACGCCGACGAGTCGCCAGACGTCATCAACCGAATGGAGCGCAGGCAGAGCGCCCTTCTTCTTGACTGCGCCATCAAAGTGGCGGGCCTTGCGCTCGCGGTGTTCGTGTGGCCGCCCGCGATGATGGTCTCCGTCCTTGTCGCCGCGGCGTTCATTACCGTGGTGGTTCGTCGCGAGGGGCTTGTCTAGGAGGGGATATCTGCGGGGCGGAGGGGCGCTAAAGCGCAACGCCTAGCATGACGAGCGCCGCCGCAAAGGCCATGAGCGCCCAGTCGCCGGCGGAAAGGGGGTAGCGCTTGTAGCTGCTCTCTCGTGTGCGCAAATAAAAGCCGCGCTGCTCGGCGGCAAGGGCCGTGGCGTCGGTCTTTCCGACGGAGCTCACCAGCAGAGGCACGCACAAAGGCAGCATGAGCTGCAGCTTCTTGAGGGGATTTCTCGTGTCGTACTCGACGCCGCGCGCAGTCTGCGCCTCCATGATCGCATTCATCTCCTGCCCAAAAACGGGGATGAAGCGCAGTGCCGTGGTGAAGGTGAAGGCATAGCGGTAGGGCACGTGAAGGATCTCGACGCAGGCGTTAGCGAGGTCGTTAAGCTTGGTCACGGTGAGCACAAGAATGAGCGGGAGGGCCACGCCGAGGAGGCGAAGCGCGGCTTTCGAGCCCGTCTCAAGGCCCTCGGTTGTCATCCAAAGCGTCACGTATTGGCCGCCGCGCACGAAGGCGCACTGCAGAAGCATCATGACGATCGCTACCGGCACCAGCACCTTAAGCAGCGTGACCAGCCGATCAAAGACGCCCGCATAGGCGCCGAGCGCCAGCGTCAGCGCGAGCAGCGCCACGAGCATGCCGTACGTCCCGGCCAGAAATGTCGCGGCAATGATGCCCACGGCGAGCGCCAGCTTGGCTACGGGGTTCGCGCGGTGAAGCGCGGTGGTGCCCTCGGAATAGTCAATCACGTTAACCACGACGAACCATCTCCTGAACGGTGTCAACAATCCCGGATACCTGGCTGATGCCAGAGAACGCTGGGCTCACGTCTGCCGCCAACGCCTGCGACAGGCGAACCACTTGCGGCGCCTCGACGCTCGCGCGTGCCATGAGGTCGGCGTCCGCAAAGAGGGCGTCCTTCTCGCCACGCGCCAGAATCTGTCCATCGGCCATCACGACGATGCGCTGTGCAAAGTCGGAGACCACCTCCATGTCGTGGCAGACCATGACAACGGCGCAGCCTTGCTCCGCCATCTTCCGGACGGTCTCCATCACGGTCATGCACTCGCGGTAATCAAGGCCGCTTGTGGGCTCGTCCAAGATCACGACGTCGGGATGCATCACGACAACCGATGCCAGCGCCACCATCTGCCGCTGGCCGCGAGAGAGCGAGAAGGGCGCCTCGTTTTCCGGAAGGCCAAAGCGCTGGATTGCCGCGCGGGCAAGCTCCTCGGCCTTGCCTTGCGGCGTGCCGTGAAGCTCGGGGCCAAATGCCACCTCCTCAAGCACGGTGTTCTTGCAGAGCTGACGGTCGGGATTCTGAAAGAGCGTCGAGACGTGACGCGCCACCTGCGAGACGGGCACTTTGCGCGTATCCATGCCGGCGACGGTGACGGTGCCCTTCTCGGGCTTCAAAAGGCCGTTCAGAAGCTTGGTGAGCGTGGTCTTGCCGGCACCGTTTTGCCCGATGATTCCCACGAGCTCGCCAGGGTAGACGCTCATGGTGACGTCGCGCACGCCCTTGCCGGTCCCGCTGTATGAGAAGCTTACGTCCTCCAGCTTGAGCGCGGGCTTCTGACCTGCTGAAACATTGCGATGCGAGGCTGCGGGCGCAGGGTCATTTCGGGCTTGGTCGGACGCCTCTGACCCCGCGTCCCGAAGAAGCTTGGCGATAAGGTCGTGCGCCTCGGTTACGGAAAGACAGGGTCTGCTGCCGGTGGGGATGACGCCCTTTTGGGCGAGGCTGTTGGAGACGCGCGCCACGCGCGGGCTGTCGACGCCCATCTTGCGAAGCTCGGCGCCGTGGAGAAAGACCTCGTGCGGGGTTCCGTCAAAGGCGATGCGTCCCTTGTCCATCACCAGAACGCGGTCGCAGTATTCGGAGAGAAGGGCGACCTTTTGCTCGATCACGACCACGGTGACGCCCTCTTGGCGCACGGTCCGGAGCGTCTCAAATACGAGCTTTGAGCTTGCGGGGTCGAGCGCGGCGGTGGGCTCGTCCAGCACGAGCACGCGCGGCTTCAACGCAAGGATCGCTGCGATGGCAACCTTCTGCTTCTGGCCGCCGGAAAGCGTTGCAATTTCGCGATTGCGCAGCTCGGAGATGCCAACGGTGGCAAGCGCGCCGGACAGGCGACCCTCAATCTGGTCTCGGGGGACGCCGAAGTTCTCAAGGCCGTAGAGCATCTCGTCTTCAACAACAGACGATACCATCTGCGTGTCGATGTCCTGCAGCACGCTGCCCACTACCTGCGAGATGTCGGTCAGGCTTACCTCGCAGGTGTCATTTCCATCAACGATGGTGGCACCGTAGAGCGTGCCGCCAAAGTGGTGGGGGATGGCGCCCGAGAGCGCTGCGGCGAGCGTGGACTTGCCTGCCCCGGACGGGCCGATGATGCCAACGAAGGAGCCCTGTCGAAGCGAGAGCGACACGTGGCTCAGCGCAGGGGAGTCGCCGCCCGTGTACGTAAACGACACGTCGCGCATCTCGATGATTGGACTATCGGACAAGACAAGCTCCTTCGAATGGCTTTGGTGCATTTATTTCGGACCTTCATGCACGCGAGATGACTCTCGGCGTTGGCGCTAGCGCTTCATCACCTTGGAGAGGGGCAGGTAGAGCGCCTGGACGACGATGGCGTTGAAGCAGGCAGTGCCAAGGACGATGGGAACCTTCACCAATGCGGTTGCCATGGCAGCGCCCATAATCACGTTTCCGCAGACAGCGAACAGCGCGCCGGAAACTAGGGTGGCGACAAACGTCGCAACCAGCGGAGTCACGTTCTTGCCGCCGACCTTGATGTTCAGGTGGGCGATGGCGCACATCGTGAGGGCGCCGCACAGCTCGGTGAAGAAGTTGAGGCCGGGGATGGAGGTGCTCAGCTGGATGACGGCGGCAGAGATCAGGCCAAAGATGGCAGCCTGCCCAAAGTTGGCGTTGGTCAGAAGGATCGCGAGCGCGTAGGCGGCAATGATGAACTGGGGTTTTATGCCTACGGTGGCAAGCGCGTTGCCGACTGTCATGTTGAGGATTGTGCCTGCAGCAAGCAGCACGGCGAGAAGCACGAGCGAGGTGATGCTCAGCTTGCCCTGCTTGCTGGCGACATCGGCGGAGACGGTGCGGGCGGTGGCGGCGTTGTTGTTCTCGGACATGGTAGTTTCCTTTCTGATTTGAACTCTTTGCTTTTCTTATCGGCGGCGGATGATTTTTCGCACAAAAAAGAGGGCCCCCGGTCTTCCGGGAGCCCTCACTGCGCACGATATAAGGGTAGGCGCAAGCGACTCACAGTCGACCGACAGCGAGAGACATGCGCCACCACCAGCTCATGGACGTAGAAGTGAACATCTGGTTGGTCATGGTGGCACCTCCTCGTTGCGGTCGTTGCTTGCGTTGGCTGGAACTATAAAACCAATGCCGGGTCAAGCGCAAGCGAGAATTTCTCAATTTTCCCGCTCGAAACAATTTCAGATTTCGGCACTGGGGCCGTTCTTGCCGTTCGGCGTCGGCGCTGCTGCGCGAGCTACGAGCTCCGGCGCTGCAGCAGGGTTGCGACGTTCGCCACGTTCTGGCGAACCATGATGGCGCTGAGGTTGGCAAGGGCTGGGAGCAGCACGTCTCGCGTCTGCGCGTCCATGTTTCTGGCCGCCTCAAGCACCAGGGCCGCCGTCTGCGTGCCGCCGGCAAAGACCTGCGTTGCGTCCTTTGCTCCAGAGGCCTCGATTGCGCGAAAGAGTGCGTCTACCACGCGCGGAATCTCCTCGTCGCTCATCGTCGAGATCCACTCGTTCATGACCGAGTGCGAGAGCTCGGCCTGGCGCGAGAGCGCTGGCGCATAGACGAAGTCATCCCCGTCAATCAGCCATGTGAACGGCGAATGCTGGTCTATGCCGTGCGCATCGCTCTCGACCACAAGCGTGGGGGCGTGCGTTTCCATCAGCATGCCGACGAACGACTCGGTGGGCACGATTCGCGTGATGCGCCCCTCAAGGCGCGCGAACTCGTCGGCGCCGACGAAGCCCTGCTTGAACCCGGGTCCGTCGAGGTCCCAGACGCGCTCGATGCGCGAGCGGACCTCCGGCGAGCAGCGAAGCGCTGCGTAGGTTGCAAGGTTTGCGCCCTTGGAGTGCCCGCCCACATACAGGCGGCCGGGAAGGTGCCGGGCGACGGACTCGAGGTAGTTCAAGGCAAGCGTCTGCGCAGGCACGGGAGGGGTTATTGCCATGTCAAAGTTCTCGCGCCAGCCCGTGATGGACTCGTCGGTGCCGCGATATGCGATGTAGGCAAAGTCGTGGCCGCCTGCTCCGCGCCAGACGAAGGTCGTCGCAGAGAACTGGATGTGCTGGTTGTCGTCAGTGATCGACGAGTAGTCGCGCAGCTCGAGCGTGCGGAAGCGAGGGCTTGCCACGAGCATGGCAAGCTCCTGGCGAATGCGGTCTGGAACGAGGCCGCTGAACATGCCGTCAAAGAGCTCCGCCTTGTAGAGATCTGCCACGTGAGCAGGGCGAACGCGACGGGCGTAGGCAATGTCGGCCAGGCGGTCCACGCGGTCGTTCGAAAGCGGCCCTGTCGTTGTGCGCACGCGCTCGGCGGGAATAACCTGGCCGCCACGCACCATGCAGAGCTGGGTGAGCAGCGCGGAGTCAAGGTTGTTGAGGGGCTTCTCGTCAAACGTTGCGAGCTCGCGCCCAAGGTAGTCGAACAGGTTCATGGTCCTCCGGAGTTCGTGGTCAGCTGCCAAAGCTTGAGCCTATGGTACCCACAACGTCAAGCCCTCGGACGGAAAGCATCCTTACGGCACGCCATCCGCACCAGCGCGTGTCGCGGCTATCATTGGTTGCGGCAACGGGCGCGAGATTGGGGGCGAGCATGGCAAGGGAAGCAGACGGGTATCGCCCTACCATCGCCGAGCGGCTGCCGCATGTGGCGTGCACAGCCTCGGGGCCCGCCTTCATCCATACCATCAGGCGCGGCGCGGTTTGGCAACGGGTCTTGAGCGTGGGTGGGGTGTGGCAGTCGGCCACGCTTTTTGGCCCTCGTCGCATGGAGCCTGCGTTTGCCTACTATCGCGCGTTTGCGCGCGGCTTCGACCTGGTGCCCGACGCGCAGCGCCTGCTGGTTATTGGCGGGGGAGGGTTTGCGTTTCCCAAGCTCGTGGCTGCCGAGCGCCCAAGCGTAACCACGGACGCAGTGGAGATAGACCCAGCCGTCATTGACATCGCCCGCCGGTGGTTCTATCTCGACGAGGCCTGTGAGCTGCAGCGCGTTGGCGGCGGCGCGCTCAACGTGATCTGCGACGACGGTCGCGCCGTGCTGGATGCGGCTGCGCCCGAAAGCTACGACATCGTGGTCCTCGACGCGTTCGTGGGCGCCGAGCCCGTGCGCTCGCTTGCAACCCGCGAGGCGGCTGTGTCCGCCCGCCAAGCGCTTTCGGCTCGTGGCGTGCTTCTCGCCAACGTCGCGCCGGGCCCGGGCGAGAGCTTCGGGTTCCTCCAGAGCACGGTGGCGACCCTGCGCGGTCCTTTCCGAAGCGTGGCAATCACGCAGGTTGAAGACGAGCGAAGCGACGGGGAGAACTACATCGTCCTTGCCTCGGGCGCCCCGCTCTGCCTTCCCGATGCCATCCCCTACGGCACCGACTTTTTGGGAGAAGTGCTCCACGACGAGAAGTAAAGTCCGTCGACAAGAGAATGTCTGTTCGGCGAGCCTCGGTTCTGGTCTTACTGCGCGGTTCTGGCCCCTGGTGCTAGCTCATCGCTGCGTATGCGTCGCGCACCTGGCGCTCGAGCTCTGCCTTCTTCTCGTCTGGGAGAAATGCTGCGCGCACGGAGGCAAGCTCCAGCGCAAGGTGGTCCTCAAGCCCCATTCCCAGCGCCTCTCCAACCAGGGCGTGCTCGCGCTGGACATCGGTGCCAGAGACGGCCATGTTGTCCGAGTTAAGGCACACCGCTATCCCAGCGCGAGCGAGCTTCTTAAGCGGGCAGCTGGCATAGTCGGGGTAGACGCACGTCTGGATGTTGCTCGTGGGGCAGACTTCGAGCGTCGTGCCCGATGCGGCCACGCGCTCGGCGACGTGCGGGTCCTCAAGGCACCGCACGCCGTGGCCAAGGCGCTTGGCGCCAAAGTCGAGCGCGGTGGCAACGGAGTCCGCTCCGGCAGCCTCGCCGGCGTGCACCGTGAAGGGAATCCCAAGCTCGCGAGCCTGTGCAAAGAGGCCCTCGTAGCTGGAGGTCGGCCAGATGGCCTCGGCTCCGGCCAAGTCGACGCCGCAGACGCCCTTGCCCAGCCTGCGGGCGGCCAGACGGAACGTCTCCTCGTTGGCATCGCCGTTGCCCTCGCCGCGCATCGCGCACAGGATGAGTCCGGCATGGAAGCTCGAGCGAGAGAGGCCGTCGAGCGCTGCATCTATGGCCTCCTCCTGCGTGAGACCGCCCGCGGTCATTGACTGAGGGGCAAAGCGAATCTCTGCATAGAGAAGTCCCATCTCTGCCAGCTCCTCCTGCAAGAGAAGCACCGACTCGGATATTTGCTCCTGCGTCTGCAAAAGCGAGAGGGGAAAGTCGAAGCGCGCAAGGTACTCGTTGAGGTCACGGCAGTCAGGGCTCACGCGCAGGCGCGAGACGAGCTCCTCTTCAGACGCGGGCAGCTCCTGGTTGCCAATCTCTGCGAGGCGCCGGGCGATGGCGGGCGAGATGGACCCATCCAGATGGAGGTGCAGGTCTATGAGTCCCGGAACGCTTGCTACCTTTCCCATGGTGTTCTCCCTTGTCTAATCTGGTAGCCGAACGGTCGGCCTGGCCTTATCAAAATTCCTCAGGAGGAGGGCTACTCGCTGTCCTGCTGCTTCAGCGACTCCAGCCCGAGCAGCGCCGCGCCAATCGCGCCGCAGAGCTGGGAGTCCTCGTGGGTGGCCACGGGCGAGCCCAGCACGTCAGAGAGCGCCCTCACGACGCCCTCGTTGTTGGCGACGCCGCCGGTCATGAGGTAGGGCGGCTCGCCGTTCACGCGCTTGGCGAGCGTCGCGGTCTTGCGGGCGACGCTCTCCGAGAGGCCGTGGATGATGTCGGGGGTCGGCGTGTCCTCGGCCACCAGCGAGACGACCTCGCTCTCGGCGAACACGGTGCACATGCTCGAGATCTTGACCTCGTGCTTCCAGTTGAGCCCCGCCGCGCAGAACTCGTCGAGCGGCATCTCGAGCGTGCGCGCCATCATCTCCATGAAGCGGCCGGTGCCGGCGGCGCACTTGTCGTTCATCACGAAGTTGAGGACGTTGCCCTCCTCGTCCAGGTGGATGACCTTGGAGTCCTGGCCGCCGATGTCGATGACGGTCCTGGCGTTGGGCGCCAGGTAGTGTGCGCCCTTGGCGTGGCAGGTGATCTCGGTGATCGAGGTGTCCATGTCAGGGATGTTGTCGCGTCCGTAGCCGGTGGACACCTTGAGCGCCATGTCGCTCTCGGACAGGCCGGCCTGCTTCAGCACCTCGTCCTTCGCGCGGCGCGCGCTTTCGGTGGCCTTGGCTCCGGTGGGCAGGATCACCGTGGCGACGAGCTTGCCGTTCCCATCAATGATTGCCGCATCGGTCGAGGTGGAGCCTGAGTCGACGCCCATAACGTACACGTTCCCGTCGGACGCGCCCTCGCGCGCGCTCGCTACCTTGCGGGCAACCTCTCCTCCGCGAAGCGTCTCGCCAAAGGCTTCGAGGCGGGTGCGAAGCTGCCCGGCGCTTTGGGAGGTTCCGTCCGTCTCGATCTTTACCATGGGCACCTTCTCCTTCTTGGTCGCGACGGCATATTCAAAGCCGTAATAGTCGCAGAACTTCATCGTGTGGTAGATTACGCCGCGCTGGCCGCGCGCCCCGTGCAGAAGCTCGCGCTCCGAGACGTCGTCCATGCGCATGCAGGGCATCTGGTTGAGCAGCGCGTCGGCATACCAGTCGAGGAACGTGTCGAGCGTGCCGCCCTCGCGTCCCACGCCTCCGCGGCCGGGCGCGCCCGTCTCGCAGGCGTCGCAGTCGCCGGGGGCGGCCATGCGCGCAAGCTCCCCCGGAGGAGAGGCAAGCAGGTGGCGGTTGGTGCAGGTGCCGTTCTCCACGGGAAAGCCAACGCCCTGGTTCACGCTTGCGAGCAGCGCGGACGTTGCGTGCGCGCCCAGAAGCGTCACGTGGTCGTCGGTGCGCGGAACCGGCGGCTTGAACGCGGAGAGCGCGGCGCCCACATCAAAGCTTTTTCCGCTGTACGCAGCGTAGGCTTCTGCTAGCTTCGCCAGCCTCGAGCGGAAGATGCGCCGCTCTGCCTTGCCGCGCTTGTGGGGGAGGTCAAGCAGCCAAACGAAGTCGAGCTTTCCCTGCTCTACGAGCACGTCGTAGGCACGCTTGATAACGTCGCAGCAGGTGACGAGCACGACCTCGTGCACGTCGTCGGCAAGCAGGCGCTCGATGAGCCCCTTGCCGTAGCCGCAGAGGTTGGGGTGCGCCAGGCGGTCGGCCTCGTCGAACGATGACACGTCGGCCTCGGCGAGCCTCGAGCGGGCGCCAAATCCGGCGAGCAGCTCTATCGGCGTGTACTTGCAGGCATACCAGACCGTGTGAGTGGTCGCGCGAGGCGTTGCGCTCGGCTCCGCCGTGGACGCTGCGTTGGGCTGGATATCAGACATGAGCCCGCTCCTTCTCCTCTTTCTTTGATGCCAGAAGCTCCATGAACGCCGAGAAGCGCGTGGACATCTGGCCCTCCATGCAGTTGGCGCGGTCGACGGCGTCGCCGTCGAGCACCAGCACCGGCCATCCCGCCGCCTCTATCTGCCGGCGCATGAGCTGTGCCGCGCCCGCGGTCTCCTTACAGCCCCAGTGGCAGAAGATGACCACGCCGTCTGCGTCGGTCTCGCTCGCAAGGCGCACGAGCGTGTCGGCGCGGCGGGTGCTCGGTCCGTTGAAGCAGTTGCGAACCACGCGCTCGGCCATGGCCTCAAAGGGCTGGTCTGCGTCAAAAGTTCTGCCTTCGGGCGGTGTAAGGTGGTTAAACATCATATCTGAAGCGACAATCTGGGCGGTAGGCTGGCAGTCAAGGATGCCGCCTATCGAGCCCAGGAAGTATGGCGACACGTGCGCCCAGACAAGGCTGACCCCGGAGAAGCGCTTCGCCTTCGCGAAGTCGCTCTCCATGCCCAGCGCCAGCTCGAGCGCCTCCGGCGTGCCGAGCGAGAGCTGCAGGTCGAGCATCTCCATCATGTCGAGGGTCATGGTGTTCGCGAGGTAGCGCCCGCGCCGGAGCGGCAGCGTGCGCTCGAGCGCGTCGTCCGTCTCGAGCGAGCGGGCAACGAGCTGGCGCAGGAGGGCGTCGTCCAGGCGACGCCCGTAGATCTCAGATGCCTGGGCGGCCATCTCACGCAGCTGGTCGGCGACGTAGCGAATGGCCTCCTCGCTCACGTCGTAGGGCACGTCGATGTAGCAATTCTCGGCGCCCCACTTGGACGCCAGCATCTTGAAGCTCAGGTTGTTTGCGTCGCAGGCGACCGACGTCGACGCCACAAGCTTGCGGGGGCGCAGCACGCCCGATGCCGCCATGCCCATGAGCGCCCTATGGTACGAGCAGTACGTCTCGGGGATACCCGTCCCCTCGGCGTGGCTGAGAAATGCCCCCTCTGCCTGAGCGCCGCTCACAAAAGAGGCGACGGCCTCGGCGCACATGGGCTTAAGGCCCAGCGCGCGAAAGACCTCTGGCGGCGTGAAGATGCTCGTGACCACGGAGTTCTCCGCGTCGCGCATCGCGTCGACGACTGAGCTCATAAACAGGGCGTAGCCGTGCTGGCCGGAAGGGAGAAAGCGCTTGTCGGGCGCTACCTCCACCTTCTTGGTCTCGAGGCGAAAGCCTAGCATCAGCCAGTTCCGCGTGAACTTCGGGCGATTATCAAGATTTTTTGCCGCGATGTTGCCGTACCAGCCAATGATTGAGTCGCCTAGGCTCTTTTCTGCCATTCGGTCACCTCCTCGCGCCGGGCACGCAATAGCTCGAGAAACGCCGAGAAGCGCGTGGACATCTGCCCCTCCATGCAGTTGTCGCGGTCGCATCCGTCTCCGTCGAGCACCAGAACCGGCCAGCCTGCCTCTTCAATCTGCCGGCGCATGAGCTGCGAGGCCCCGGCCGTCTCCTTGCAGCCCCAATGGCAGAAAATCACCACGCCGTCCGCATTTGTCTCGCGGGCAAGCCTGATCAGGCGATCGGCGCGCCTGGTGCTCGGTCCGTTGAAGCAGTCATCCATCATGCGCTCTGCCATGGCCTCGAAGGGCTGGTCGGGCGTATAACGGGGTCGGGTGGGACCAACCTGGTCGTAGAGCATGTCGGTTGCGATGATCTGAGCGGCGCGGTTCTGGCTGATCTGCTCGTTGAGCGCCTTGAGGAAGAAGGGCGGGATATGGCCCCACACGAGCGAGACGCCGTCGTAGCTTTCTGCGGACGTGAGGTCTGCGACCATGTGCTCGGCCATCTTGAGGCTGTCGTCGGTGCCAAGGGCCAGATGAGCGGCAAGCGCAAGCTGCATCTCGTTTCCCATGTCGGAGCGCATGAAGCGGCCGCGGCGAAGCGGCAGGCTGCGGTTGAGCAGGGCAATTGTGTGCTGGCTCGCCTCGACGCGGCGCTTGAGCTCGTCTTCGTCGAGGGTGGCGCCGTAGAGCTCCTCTGCGGAGTGAGCAAGGGAGCGCAGCTGGTCGGCGACGTAGCTGACGGCCTCGGCATCGGAAGAATCGGCGTAGGGGACGTCCACGTAGATATGCGGGGAGTCCCAAAGATAGGAGAGGGCCTTGAACGAGAGGTTGTTCGCATCGCAAGGCACCGAGCAGCTGGCAAGCAGGCGCGACGGCTGCAGAACGCCTGAGGTCGCAAGCCCCATCAGCGTCTTGTGAAACGAGCAGTAGGTCTCAGGGATGCCATTTTGCTCGGCCTGCGTGATGAAGCCGCTCTCCGAGTGGGCTGCCGAGACAAAGCCGGCAAGCGCCTCCGCCGAGACGGGCTTGAGCCCCATGGCAAGAAAGGGCTCGCTGGGAAGGAAGATGCTCGTGATGACCGCCTTGTCGGGCTGGTTCAGTGCATCGGTCACGGTTTCGAGCGTGATGCGCGCGGCATCGCGCTCGAAGGGCATGAGGTTGCGCTCGGGGAAGTACTCAACTTTGAGCCGCTCGGCATTGAAAGCGAAGCCCAACGCGGTGCGGACTCCTTCCGGCGCGTCATCTACATGCTGATTTACTGCGGAGCCAAAGGCGTCAACAACGCGGCTGCCCAGGGACTGACCTGCCATGTTCCTCCCGTTTTCTACTATCTTTTAAAAATTAGATAGATACTACCTGATTGCTGCGTTTAAGGTGTGGATGCCGGGCTGAGAAATGAGAAGGGCGCCCCAGACCACCGTTGCTTGGTCAAGGGCGCTCGCGGAGCCGCTTCTCGGGATGGTCGCGGCGACTCGGGCTACTTGAGGTTTACGTCCGTGCCAGCAAGGGGCTTCTCGCCTGGACGGGCGAGGGCGCCAACGATCTCGTGCGGCGCATAAGGCTCTTCGAGAAATGCAACGTCCTTTTCCGTAAGCTTGACTTCTGTTGCCGCGACGGCCTGCTCGACGCGCTCGGGCTTTGAGCAGCCTACGATGGGGGCCGTCACGCCCTTCGCCCAGTGCCAGGCAAGCGCAATCGATGCCATGGGCACGCCCTTCTCGCTTGCCAGCTGCGCCACGCGGTCGATGACCTTCTGGTCGTTCTCGCGGGCGGCATTGTACTTGTTCGCCATGGTGCCGTCTGTCTTTGAGCGGACGGAGTCGCTGTCCCACGTGGGGCGCGTGAGGTGGCCGGACGCCATGGGGCTGTATGGCGTGAGGGCCACGTCAAACTGGCGGCAGATGGGGATAAGCTCGCGCTCGTCCTCGCGGTAGAGCAGGTTGTAGTGGTTCTGCATGCTCGTGAACTTGGTCCAGCCGTTCTCTTCGGCCGCGACCTGCATGTTGTGGAACTGGTAGCCAAACATCGCGCTGGCGCCGAGGGCGCGCACCTTGCCCGCGCGCACAAGGGAGTCGAGCGCCTCCATCGTCTCCTCGATGGGCGTGTCGTAGTCAAAGCGGTGGATGATGTAGAGGTCCAGGTAGTCGGTCTGAAGGCGCTTGAGCGTGCCGTCGATCTCGCGGTTGATTGCCTCGCGCGAGAGGTGCCCCTCGTTGAAGAAGACCTTGCTCGCCAGCACCACGTCCTCGCGCTTGACGCCCAGATTCTTTAGGCTCTGGCCGATGAACTCCTCGCTTGTGCCGTGCGCGTAGACGTTAGCCGTGTCGATGAAGTTGACTCCCAGCTCAAGGGCGCGCTTGATGACCGCCTGAGTTGCCGGCTGGTCGATGACCCACTGGTGGAAGTCGGGGAAAACCTTGCCAAAGCTCATGCCGCCGATGCATACCGGTGAGACCTCGATGCCAGACCAGCCAAGATGCTTCTTCTCCATGTTTGGGACCTCCTGACAAGACTTGGGCGAATTTATATGCCGATAGTATCGGCCGAAATCCGCGAGCATTGCTATGCGTCTTTATGCAGTTGCTATGCACGGAAAAAGTGGAGCGAGATGGTGATACGCTACTCGGTCGGAAGTGCGGTGGAAGGGGAGAGGCGTGTCATCGGAAGAACAGCAAGCAATGGTCGACGCCGAGCAAGACCCAGAGGTTGAGCGACGCAGGCGCATGCTCTCGGGAGTGGTGGCGGCGCTTCTCGGCGCCTCGCTCTGGGGCGTCAACGGCACAATCGTGAGCTATATGCTCGAGCGCTACAACATGGCGCCGCTGTGGCTCGTCTGCGTGCGCGAACTGGGCGCCTGCGTGCTGTTCCTTCTTACGGCATGGCTTACCAACAAAGAGCGCCTGACCGGCATCTTCTTCGATCGGCGCTCTATGGTCGAGCTGATAGTGAGCGCCTTCTCCTCGTTTCTGCTTTCGAACGTCTGCTACGTAGAGGCCATCAGGTGGACCAACTCTGCAACGGCAACCGTCCTTCAGTCGCTCAACATCATCATGGTTGCGGTCTACGTATGCGTTAAGACACGGCGTTCCCCGCGCAGGCGCGAGCTGGTCGCCATGGCGCTTGCAATCGGAGGCACCTATCTTCTGGCAACCGGCGGCAATCCCGGCACATTGCAGCTGCCCGCGGAGGGCTTTGCCTGGGGCATGGGGGCTGCGCTGGCAATGACGTTTCTGGCAATCCTGCCCATCCGCATCCTCAACAAGTGGGGGAGCTTTGTGGTAAACGGGCTGGCCATGCTCATATCGGGCGTGGTGCTCGCCCTCTTCATCCAGCCCTGGGCCAACGTGCCCGTGCTTGACGCGGTCGGCTGGGCTCTCGTCGTGCTCACCGTCGTGCTTGGGACGTTTGGCGCCTATGCGCTCTACCTGCACGGCGTCAAGATCGTGGGGTCCATGCGCGGAGCCATGCTGGGAACGGCCGAGCCGCTTGTCGCCATGCTGACGACGGTGCTCTTCACCAGCGTCTGGTTTGCGCCAACCGACCTCGTCGCCTTTGCCATGATCATCTGCATGGTCTACCTGGCGGCATAGGCTTGCTGCGCTAAGCCAGCTTGTCATCCAAGCGTCGCGTTGAGCGAGCCCGACCTAAACCCCGCAAGGTCGACGCTGACGTAGGCAAAACCCAGCTCCTTGAGGCGCTCCACGACTGCCTCGCGCATCTGGGGCTGGCAGATTCGACCGATGTCGGCCTGGGGCACCTCGATTCTGGCGAGAAGCCCATCCGTTCCATGGGCGCGAACGCGGAGCTGCCCGAAGCCCTGCTCATGCAAGAAGTCCTCGGCGCCGCGGATCCGCGCGAGCTTCTCGGCGGTTATCGGCTCGCCATAGGGCACCCGGGAGCTGAGGCATGCTGCGGAAGGCTTGTCCCACGTGGGAAGGCCAAGCTGGCGAGCAAGCGCACGGATGTCGTCTTTGGTGAAGCCGGCGTCCTTAAGGGGGCTCACGACTCCGAGCTCGCGCAGCGCGCGCATGCCTGGCCGAAAGTCTCCCTGGTCAGACACGTTGGTGCCGTCGACCACATAGGCCACGCCCTGCTCATGGGCGGTCTCCAACAGCTTCGTGAACAGTGCCCGCTTGCAGAGGTAGCAGCGCTCGGGCGGGTTGTCCGAGAAGCCGGGGACGGCCGTTTCGTCGAAGCTCATCACGATGTGAGAGATTCCGCGCTCCTTGCAGACGCGCTCGGCGTCAGAGACCTCTCCGGTGGGCGCCCCGACAATCTGGGCGGTGACGGCGAGCGCATGATCGCCAAGCGTCTCGTGCGCCACGGTTGCAAGCAGCGTCGAGTCGACGCCTCCCGACAAGGCCACGGCCACGCTGCCCAGCTCGCGCAGGCGCTCCTCCAGCGCCTCGCGCTTCTTCTCCAGCTCATGCGTGCTTGTCGCTTCTGCCATGCTGTCCTCCTCGTGCTAATCGAAAAAGGTTGTATGCCCAAAGTTTCGGCGCATTTTGGCATTCCGCAATGCGTGGGATAATGCTAAAGAAAACTTTTGAAGGGAGCTTGTATGGACAGAACACAGCTCCGCGAGGTCCTTGAGCAGCTGCGGGATGGCAGCGTTGACGTGGACTCCGCGCTTGCGCAAATAGCGTCAGAGCCGTCGTTTGTCGACTTGGGGTATGCGAAGCCCGACCTTGACCGCAGCGTGCGCCAAGGCGTCTCCGAGGTTATCTATGGTGCCGGAAAGACGGCGGAGCAGATTGTGGGAATCTTGGGCGCGCTTGCTGGCGCAGGACAGGAGCGAATCTTGGTCACGCGCCTTGACCCCGCTAAGGCCGAGCAGGTAGAGGGCCTTCTTGCCGAGAAGGACGCGGCGCGCGCCAAAAGCTTTTCCTATAACGAGACGGCGCACATGGGCATGCTGGGCGCCCCGCCCGAGCCCGACGGCATCGCGTACGTTGTCGTTTGCTGTGCTGGGACGAGCGATCTGTATTGCGCCGAGGAGGCGGCGCTCACGGCAGAGATGCTCGGAAGCCGCGTCGAGCGCCTGTATGACGTGGGGGTCGCGGGGCTCCATCGGCTGCTTGCGCACGTGGCCGACATCCAGGGCGCATCGGCAATCGTCGCCATTGCCGGCATGGAGGGCGCCCTTGCCAGCGTGGTGGGCGGCCTTGCCGCCTGCCCGGTGATTGCCTGCCCAACGAGCGTGGGCTACGGAGCGAGCTTGGGCGGCTTGGCGGCGCTTCTCTCGATGTTGAACTCGTGCGCGAGTGGGGTCAGCGTCGTGAACATCGACAACGGATTTGGCGCGGGCTATCAGGCCGCGCTGATTGATCACGCAGGGCGAGGACTTGCAGGAAGGCGGAGCTAGCATGGGAAAGACCCTTTATCTTGACTGCGCTTGCGGCATTTCTGGCGACATGGTCGCCGGCGCGTTGCTCGATTTGGGCGCCAACGAGGACGGGCTGCGCCGGGCCCTGGCCAGCTTGGACGTCGCGGGGTTTGAGATCCGCGTGAGTCGAAAGAGCGCCGGCGCACTTGATGCCTGCGACTTCGACGTCGTGCTCGACGAGGAGCACGACGGGCACGACCATGACATGGCCTACCTTTACGGTGGCCTTGGCGAAGGGCTGGCGCCCAAGGGGCTTGACGCGCCGGGCACCTATGAGGGCGAGTGCCGCCATCACGACGAGCGCCATCATGGCAAGCATCACCATCACCACGAGCATGACCACGGTCATGAGGAGCGCGACAGGGACCTCGGTCACGACGGTCACGATCACGACCATGACGGCCACGGTCACCATCACCACGAGCACCGCGGTCCGGCCGAGGTGGCGCGCATCATCGACGCAGCCGACCTGGCTCCGCGCGCCCGCGCCACCGCTCATAAAATCTTTGATATTCTCGCGCAGGCGGAAGCGCATGCTCATGGGGTGCCTGTCTCAGAGGTGCACTTCCATGAGGTTGGCGCAGTAGATTCAATAGTTGATGTCGTTGCCGTTGCGTATTGCCTTGACGACCTCGATGTGGACAATGTGATCGTCTCGCCCCTTGCGGAGGGAGAAGGTCGCGTTCGCGCGGCGCATGGCGTGCTTTCGGTGCCTGTTCCCGCCGTGCTGAACATCGTTTCCGAGCATGGTCTGGTTCTTGAGTGCGCACACCAGCCCGGCGAGCTCGTTACGCCGACCGGCGCGGCGATTGCCGCGGCAGTCCGGACCGAGGACGCCCTTCCTGACGCGTATCGCGTGGCGCGCGTGGGCGTCGGAGCGGGAAAGCGCGCCTACGATCCTCCGTCGACGCTTCGAGCGATGATTGTCGAGCCGGTGGAGTTGCGCCGTGGCAATGCGAGCGAAGCTTCCCAGGGCGACGAGGGTCAGAAGGTCAAGCCCGAGCTCTGGCAGCTCGAGACGGAGGTCGACGACTGCACGGGGGAGGCCCTCGGCCACGCGTTCGACGCCCTTCTCGCTGCTGGGGCGCGCGAGGTTCACTTGATCCCTTGCTATATGAAGAAGATGCGTCCGGGAACGCAGATCCAAGTCATCTGCGCTGCTGACAAGGTGTCCGAGCTTGAGCGTGTGCTGTTTGAGGAGACAACGACCATTGGCGTTCGCCGCATCCCCCTGTGGAGAACCGCGCTTTCTCGCAAGCGGATCGAGCTCTCCACGCCGTATGGACCGGCGGCTGGCAAGCAGGTGACGCTTCCCGACGGCAGCCTTCGGACGTATCCCGAGCACGACTCCGTTGTCGCGCTTGCCGGAAAAGCCGGCATCTCGTACATCGAGGCTCTTCGCGCGGTCGAGAACGCCTGCTCGTCGCATGAATAGCCCGAGATTTCGCCTGATATAGTATTTGGTTTCCCCAGCCTTGCACGTACAATGCAAGGCTGGGGATGACCGCTCATCTTCGATTCGCCGTAGCTGTGCCAGATAACGAAAGGTCTTTATGTTCAAGCTCATCCTTACCGACCTGGACGACACGCTGATTCCCTACGTTTTCCAACGGCGCAGCGTGGCGTCTCCCCGCTCGATTGCCGCCATCGACTCCGCGCTTGAGCAGGGAATCCACTTTGGGCCCGTGTCGGGAAGGATTCCCGGGAGCATGAGCTGGATGTTTGACGGCCACGACGAGTGCTGCCAGACCGGCGCGTTCGTGAACGGTCAGGTCATTCGTGTTGACGGCAAAGTTGTCAAAACCGTCGCTTTCGATACTGACGTCTTGCGGCAGCTTTGGCTGTGGCTGGACAAGGCCGATGCTGGCTGCTTCCTTACGATCTTCGATCTTTCAGAGGAGACCAAGCCAGCGGTGGTGACCTCGCAGCCCGAGCGGGTCATGAAGTCTGGCTCGTGCAATTGGGGCGAGTTTCGACGCGTTGTGTCTGAGCTCGGGGAAGGTCCGTACGTGAAGGCAAACCTTCAGTGCGCCTGCGAGCGGCCCCAGATGGAGCAGGTCAGAGACGCTCTGAGCGTGGCGTTTCCGCAGCTGAGCTTTGTGTTTCCGAGCAACGTTGCCCCCATCATCGACATTACGCCTGCCAACTGGGATAAGGGCTCGGCCGTGCGCTTTATTGCCGAGTATTTGGGAATCTCCCTTGACGAGGTCGTCGTTTTCGGCGACTCCGACAACGACCTGGCAATGATTGACTCCGTTCCCAATTCTGTTGCAGTCGCAAACGCCTCCCCGACGGTCGCTGAGCACGCCACTTGGCATATCGGTCCTTCTTCCGAGTATTCCGTCGCTTCCGCAATCGAGCAGATCGCTGGCTGGGCACAAGGCGGGAAGAAGCCGGACTTTCTCGCCTAGCCTTCGAGTGGCCCGGCGCTGCGTTTGATTGGTCTTTCGGGAGGGGTGCCACGACCTTCCCTCTCCGACCTTTTCGAGCCGCCCCTTCGCGCTCGGCGAGAAATGGCCCGCATAGTTTCGCTTTAGGACGATTCCGTAGAGTTCCTCTCAACCTGCACGGCACGTGCGGGACGACCGAGAGGAGCCAAAATGAAGCAGGTCGTTATCATTCCAACCATCAATCCGTCCGCCGGAATTACCGAGCTCGTTGATCAGCTAAAGGAGCAGGGCTTTGAGCGCATTATCGTAGTCGACGATGGTAGCGACAGCGATTGGAGCACCGTTTTTGACTACCTCTCCGATGCTGGCTGCGTCGTTGTCCATCACGGAAAGAACCTCGGCAAGGGCGCTGCCATCAAGACCGGCATCCAGACGATGAGGAAAACCTGGCCTGACGCGCCGGCGTTCGTGACCGTGGATGGCGATGGGCAGCACTTGCCGAAGGACGTCTATCGCGTGGCCATAGCCTCGCAGAACAATCCCGGCTGCGTCGTGCTTGGTATTCGAAATCTGCGCGAGCGCAACGTCCCTCCGCGAAGTAAGCTGGGAAACGCGTTCAGCTCGCTCTACTTCAAGCTCGACACGGGAGTCAAGTGCCCCGACACGCAAACCGGGCTTCGCGTTGTTCCGGCATCACTCTTCTCGGTTGCCCAGAGCTGCGACGGTGACCGCTACGAGTATGAGATGAATTTCTTGACCATGGTCGCGCGTGGCGGAGTCTCTCTCTTGATGATCCCCATCACTACGGTGTATGAGGATGGAAACGCGGGCTCCCACTTCGATACCCTGCGTGACTCCTACCGAATCTACCGCAGCTTTTTTCGCTTCGCGGGCGCAAGCTTGATCTGCGCGGTGGCTGATCTGGGGCTCTTTGCGCTCGGCACGGCGGTCTTCTCGGCGGCGTTTTCCGCGGTTATTGCGGTTGCCGTAGCTACCGTGGTGGCTCGCCTCGCATCCGGGACGCTCAACTTTACGCTCAACCGCTTCTGGAGCTTCCGTGCCGACGAGGGACGAACGCATGTCCAGGCGCAGCGCTATCTTGTGCTCTTCCTGGCTCAGATGCTGATGTCGGCGACGCTCGTAGCGTTTGTCTCGCTTGTGCTCCCGGCGCTTCTCGCAAAGATCATTGTTGACTCGTGCCTGTTCGTCTTCAGCTACTTCGTCCAGCGAAACTGGGTGTTTGCGGGCGAGAAGGACATGCGGGCCCAGCAGGCGCTTCCGCTTACCACTGCCGCCACGAAAGGAGCTGGCTTCAATGCCGCGTCAGGAATCAACTAGAAAAAGGCCGCGCGTTCTTACGCGTCGCCAGTTCATGGCTGGCACAACCTATGGCGTAGCCCTGCTGGGGCTCTCAAGCTGGACGCTTCTCGACGCTTTCGTGCTTGAGCGCGACACCGTGAGCGCGACCGAGGAGAACACGTCGATGATTCAGACTGCCTCATCGACGTCGTCTTCTGACACAAGCGGGTCGAGCGACTCGGGCGAGGCAACGGTCACGAGCAGCTCTTACAGCGATGACAACATCTCAATTGACATCAAGACAGGAACTACCTCGAATACGACGTACTATTTGGCTGACATCCAGCTCTCGAGCCTCGAGTACTTGAAGTGCGCGTTTGCCAAGGGCACGTATGGGCGCAACGTAAAGGAGACCACCTCGACGATTGCCGAGGAAAACAGCGCAATTCTCGCAATTAACGGCGACTATTACGGCTGGCGTGACGCGGGATATGTAATCAGGAATGGCGTGCTGTATCGTGAGACCGCCGACACGGGCACCGACTGCCTCGTCATTTGGGGCGACGGGACATTTTCGTCCGCAACCGAGGGAGAGACGAGCGCGCAAGACCTGCTTGATTCGGGCGCTTGGCAGGTCCTGTCATTTGGACCCGTGCTCTTGGATAACGGCGAGCTGATGGTGAGCGAAGACGATGAGGTCTCGCAGTCGAAGTCGTCCAACCCACGAACTGCCATCGCGATGGTAGAGCCACTGCACTATCAGTTCTTTGTCTCGGACGGTCGAACCAGCGAGAGCGAGGGGCTTTCGCTCTACCAAATGGCGGAGCTTCTCTCCGAAAACGGCGCCACTTTTGCATACAACCTGGACGGCGGCGGGTCGTCCACGATGTACTTCAACGGATCTGTTGTGAATAACCCGACCGACGGGACCAACATGGGAGAGAGAAGCGTGAGCGACATTGTCTACATTGGCTACTAGCGAGGGTCCCCTTGAAACAAGGCGCAACCGCGACCACAGGGCGGCAAGGACCTGGCTGGGTGTTGCGGCATTCTGCCTGGTCGTATCCATTATCTATGCGCACTTCTCCCATGGAGTGAGCTCGCCGTTTATGACTTACCTTGCACTCGTGCCTCTTGCGCTGGGCACTGGAGTCTATTCGCTTTGGGGAGTCGTTGAGCTCCCGCGCGCCGATGGTTGGGGATTCGTTGCATATAACGGGGCCGTTGCAACGCTCACCATGGGAAGCTTCATTCGCGGCGTTCTTGAGATTGCGGACACTACCTCCTCGCTGCTTCCTCTCTTTGCCGTGGCGGCCGCGGTGCTCTTGGCCCTGACGTTCGTCTCAATCATGGTTTCGGCGAAGGAGAAGGCAAGGGTTCGGCCCGGGCACTTTGCCCGATCAGGCGACATGGCCAACTAGAAAAAATCGATAGAGCGGTCAGAGGCGAACGACTTGCGGAACTCTCGCGCATGCCGTTCGCCTGCTCGTGTACCGTGGAACTAATGCGGCAATGGCGCCGCCTACACCACTCGGAAGGAACACCATGAGACTGCTTCTTGCAGAAGATGAACGCGAGCTCTCTCGCGCGCTTGTGGCAATACTCACACATGCAGGATATGTCGTGGATGCCGCGCTTGATGGCGAGGAGGCGCTCTACGACGCCTTCAACAATGACTATGACCTGCTTATTCTCGACATCATGATGCCCAAGGTGGACGGTCTTACGGTGCTGAAGCGGTATCGCGAGGAAGGCGGGGCCGCGCCAGTCCTCATGCTGACTGCCAAGTCGGAAATACGCGACCGCGTTGAGGGGCTCGACGCCGGAGCCAACGATTACCTGACAAAGCCCTTTGCCGCCGCCGAGCTTCTGGCGCGAATCCGCGTGCTTACGCGGCCTGACCCAGCGAGTGCTCGCAAGAACCCGAGTTTTGGAGACCTGACCCTTGATGTTGACAGCAGCCGCCTCGTCTGCGGCGACAAGAGCTGCGACCTTACCCAGCGAGAGTTTCAGATGATGGAAATCCTGATGCGCCATCCCAATCAAAAGATTTCCGTCGACCAGTTCATGCGCAAGGTCTGGGGAGCCCTTTCCGATGTCGAAACAAGCGTCGTGTGGGTGAATATCTCAAATTTGAGGAAGAAGATCGCAAGCGTGGACTCGTCGGTCAAGATCTCGGCGGCGCGCGGCGTGGGCTACTTCCTTGAAGATGGGGGCGAGAAGGCCTAGCCGTCTTTTGCCTAGTTCGGAGGAGTGCATGGCGGAGAAGACTGACGACAAGCTTGATCAGGGCTTGACTGGCGAGAATGCCGAAAAGGGCGAGAAGGAGAAGCACGTGCCGCGTTGGAAGCGGCATCGGCGTCCGCGCACCATCGTGAGCGTCATGCGCCGCAAATTCATCGTTTCGGCGATGCTCGCGGTGTCGCTCGTGCTTGTCGGCATCGTCGCGGCAATCAACATCGTCTACTACATGAGGATTACGAACCGCGCGGATGCCCAGCTAGAGGTTGTCGCCGATTCTGGCGGATCATTTGACAGCCTGGTCAATCGGTTTAGCGGGGATAAGCCCGCTGGCGACGATGGGGGTCCTGGGGCCAGCCGAGAAGATCAAACGTCCGACCAGCAAGCCTCTTCCGAAGACTCGTCCGGCGAGTCTTCCTCAGTCGGTGATGTGCTGGCTAACGGCTTGGACTTCACGGCAGAGACGCCCTATGAGATGCGCTACTTCTCGGTGATTTTTACCTCTTCGGGGGAGGTTGCGTCGTGTGACGTGAGCCGCATCGCGACCGTGGACGAGACCTCTGCCGTGGCCATAGCGCAGGCACTCCTTGACTCCGGAGCGCAATCTGGCGACAAAGGCTATGAGGGGGACCTTCGCTATATGGTGGCCGAGTCGTCTGATGGGTCAACGAGCGTGGTGTTTCTTGACTGCTCGCGTGACCTTTCAAGCATGAGGTCGCTTCTTCTCGCGAGCATCGTCGTGCTCGTCGTTGCCCTCATTTTGGTGCTGGCCCTGGTCATCGTATTTTCGAAGCGTGCCCTCGCGCCTGTGGAGGAAAGCTATGCTCGCCAACGGCGCTTTATTACCGACGCGAGCCACGATTTGAAAACTCCGCTTGCCGTCATCGGCTCGTCTGCCGACGTCATCGAGATTGTTGATGGCCCCTCGGAGTGGGTCGACTCGATTCGCCATCAGGTGAACCGAATGACCGACCTTACAAACAAGCTCGTGATGCTTGCGCGCATGGACGAGGGGGGTGACACGCTGACGCTTGTCGACTTCAACCTGTCCGCGCTGGTGCACAAGGTTGTGGAGGACTTTGAGCCCGTTGCTGTTGCGAACGGTCGTACGATTGAGTGCGAGGCGCCTGAGGAGCTTCCCGTGAATGCCGATCAGAACATGGTTGAGCAAGCGCTGAGCCTGCTGGTTGACAATGCTCTGAAGTACTCAACTGAAGGCTCAACCGTGCATGTGTCGTGCGAGCCGCTCCGCCGGGGGCATGTGCGTATTGCTGTCGAGAATCCATGCGAAGCCGTGGCACAGGGTGACCATCCGGAGCTATTCGAGCGGTTCTATCGTTCGGACTCTGCTCGCGGAAGCTCTGGCGGGCACGGCATTGGGCTTGCGGTTGTCCGGGCTGTTGCCGAGGCCCACGGCGGCAGCGTAAGTGCCACCAGCCCCGACGGTCAGTCCATGCGCTTCACGCTCGACCTGTAGCGTCGGCTCGTTATCGCCCCGGCGGATCCCACGCAATGGCGCGCTGCCAAGTTGCGCGACTTTTGCGGCATCAGAGCTCGCGCAAGTTGGCAGGTTGGGCATCAGAGGTCGCGCAAGTTGGCAAAACGGGCATCAGAGGTCGCGCAACCTGGCAGGTGCGGCATCAGAGGTCGCGCAACCTGGCAGGAAAGGGTCGCCCTCCCGTTGTGTGGGACCTGCGGTCGAATGACCCTGCCCGTTGTGTGGGAGCCGGTGGCATTTTCGCAGGTCGGACAATATGATGTGCGGGTCTGCTCGCCCGATGGCGCCGCGCAGTTCTGTTGTGTGGGACTGAGCATATTGCTACCTGCAATGTGCCAATCTCCTACCTGCGACTTTGCGAAGCCTCTCTCGCGGGCGGGTCATGGGAGGGGCGAAAATCCCCACACAACGCGAAAGCCGCCTAGGACTTCTCGCCCTGCTCCGCACAATGGGAGAGGGCATCTGGAGAAATACCAGCTAGAGGAGCTGAGCGAGAATCCTGCCCCACACGATGGGTGTCGCCACTTTTTCGTCAGCCCCACACAACGGCACGCTGCCAAGTTGCGCGACTTTTGCGGCATCAGAGGTCGCGCAAGTTGGCAGGTGCGGCATCAGAGATCGCGCAACTTGGCAAAACGGGCATCAGAGGTCGCGCAACCTGGCAGGCTCCAGCATCAGAAGTCGCGCAATTTGGTACGCGAGGGGCGGCTTCGAGAATCAACGGGGTCGCCTTGGAAGCCACTTTGGGAACACCATCCTTTAAGTATTCTGTAGGGTTGTTCGGTAGGGTGATCTCGTCAACAAGATGAAGCCCGATGAGAGGACGCCCCATGAGCAAGAAGCAGATCCAGCCCCAAAACAACTCACACTCCAAATTCGGTTTCAAGGCGCGCGCCGCCTGCCTTGCTGGAACCATTGCGCTTTCTGGCACGCTTGTCTTCTCGACCATTCCCACTGCCGCCATTGCAGAGACAACGACTGATGTCGCGACGACTCAAACGGCGGCCGACCAGACCAGCGGCAGCGCACCCAGCATGCCTAGCGGTACGGCTCCTGATGGTGGGTCGGAATCTGCCAGCGGCGCTGGCGGCGGCGCTAACACCATGACCTATGACTATTCTGGCAGCTACTCGGCGGCAATTACGGCCGACGGCGAGTCCGTCTCGTCTGATGGCGAAACGTACGATGCCACGGAAACTGACGAGAACGCCGCGCTGGTAGAGAATGGCGGCGCCCTTGCGCTGACTGGCGTCACCTTGACGAAGTCGGGAGACGACACCAACGGTGACAACTGCAACTTTTATGGCTTGAACTCGATTTTGCTTGCGGTGGGAGAGGGGTCGACAGCCACCGTCTCTGACATGACGCTGTCGGCTACGAGCGAAGGCTCCAATGGAATCTTCTCGACCGACTCTGCGACGGTGCTCGCAAATGGCGTTCAGATCAACACGACAGCAGGAAACTCTCGTGGCCTCGACGCCACCTATGGAGGCACGATTCTGGCTGCGGACGTTGACATCTCTACGCAAGGTGACCACAGCGGCGCGATTGCCACCGACCGTGGTGGAGGCTACATTTCCGTGGTCGACGCGACGCTCTCGACCGAGGGCTCCGGTTCCCCGCTCATCTACTCGACGGGCGACATCGAGGTCAGCAACGTGACGGGCACGGCTTCGGGCAGCCAGATTGCCGGCATGGAGGGCCTGAATACAATCCTGATTAATAACTCGTCGTTGACCAGCACAAATGAGGGCACTACGGGTTCTGACCCCGTTGCGAACGGCGTGATCATCTATCAGTCGACCTCGGGTGACGCCGAGTCTACCACCGGCGAGACGGCGACGTTCCAGGCAGCGAACTCAACGCTGACGAGCTCGATCACCTCCGGCTCGATGTTCTATCTCACGAACACCACGGCCGACATCGTGCTCTCCAACACGACTCTCGACTTCGACTCTGACGCGGCAGACCTGCTGCTTGCCGCGGGCAACGACTCCAATAACTGGGGCAGCGCAGGCTCTAACGGAGCCACAGTGAAGATGACGCTTATGGGCGAGGACGTCTCGGGCAACGTCGAGGCCGACACCATTTCCTCTGCGACGCTCTATCTGACCGATAACACCACGTGGACAGGCGCCACCGTGATTGACGAGAACAGCGCCGGCTCCACCTCTGACGCTCCAATCACGGTGAATGTCGACAGCACTTCCACGTGGGTTGTTACCGAGAGCTGCACCCTTTCCAATCTGACGGTTGCTGACGGAGGACAGGTCGTCGACGAGAATGGCAACACGGTCACCATCGTTGCTGACGGCCAGACCGTTGTTCAGGGCGATTCTGATATTACGGTCACCGTGAACGGCACCTACTCGACCGACTATGACGAGAGCGGCGAGGGGACGCTTTCAACCGACCTCATTGATCGAAGCGCTTTCGACGAGGCATTCGGAACTGACACCACTTGGACCATGGGCGGCTCCTCAGACACGACGGAGGAGAGCACCGACACATCCACCGCTGGCACCGATGCCGAAACCACCTCGACAACGAGCACGCAAGAAGCCGACACCAATCCCATCGTCGCGTTCTTCCAGGGCATTGGCACCTGGTTCTCATCGCTTTTCTCGTAAGCCGAAGACATTGCCCTTCCCTCCCTGCAGATCCCCGCGGTTCACCGAATGATTTGGTGAGCTGCGGGGATTTGTGATAATCGCGGCTATCATTTGCGTGTACTATAGACACGCAAGGTTGTTACTCCGCTCCTGGAGGCATTACTTGCATGGGCGCTCCCGGAGGTGCCGTGCGGTATTTGCCAAGGAGCATTTTTTATGCCGCGCAGCCCCCTGAGAGCCCCTGTTCGGGAATTTTTCGTGGTGGCTTTTGGGAGGAGAGCTTCCATGCAAAAAAGGCTGCATCTGACAAAGAAGATCAGCAACAACGTTGCCCTAGGAAAAGATGAAGCCGGGCACGACGTCGTTGTGTTCGGCAAGGGGCTCGGCTTCCACCGAATGCCCTATGACCTCGACGATCTGTCTGGTGTGGTCCGTATGTTCAAAGACGTTGGGCTCGGTCAAGCGGAAATGCTCGCAGGCATCGATGACGACGTGCTCTTGGCAGCTTCGGATATAGCCGACTTCGCGCACGGCGAGCTCGACGTGAAGCTTGGCCCCAACCTACCTCTTACGCTTGCAGACCACCTGCAGTTTGCGATTGAGCGCCGAAAGCAGGGGGCAGAGTTTGCCAATCCTCTGGCCAATGAGATCGCAAGCGTCTATCCTTTGGAGCTCTCTATCGGTCGTACTGGCGTTGGAATCTTCAATCATCGCGTCAAGTATGCAAATCTTCCCGAGGACGAGGCCTACAACATTGCGATGCACCTTGTGAACAACGAGGTCGGAGGTGCGGGCGACAAGAGCAGCATTCACCTTGTGATGGAGAGCACTCGTTTGGTCGAAGGCGCCTCGAAGATTATCGAGGCCACCATGAACGTTAGGCTCAGCCACGACTCTTATGCCTATCGTCGTTTTGCGGCACATTTCCGCTATCTCGTTGCGCGCCTTTCTGATGGTTCGCCTGACGAGAAGAGCGGGAACTCCAGTCTCTTTGAGGAGGTCCGCAAGGACTTTCCTGAGGTGTATGACTGTGTCATGCAGATTCAGAGCTATCTGTTCAAGGAATGTGGTTGGACCTGCTCTAATGAGGAATTACTTTATCTTATGATGCATGTAAACAGGCTCGTTGCTTCGTCTTAGGAAGTTTCAGACTGTTGGCAGGGTTGTTCGGGGTTGGTTGCGACCGCCATGGGGCGGGGCAGTATCAAGGAGGAAAAAATGGGATTTTTTGACAAGTTCAAGAAGAAGTCGTCCGTTCCCGAAGCTTTGAGCGTGAGCGCTCCTGCGGGCACGCTGCTCGCTCCCGTGAGCGGCACCGCAATGGACCTCTCCGAGGTTAGCGACCCTGTCTTCAGCAGCGGCGCCATGGGCAAGGGCTGCGGAGTCAAGCCTTCTGGCGAGACCGTCTATGCTCCTGCTGACGGCACTCTTACCGTTATTGGTGCCCCCAACTTCCACGCCCTCGCGCTTGCGACTGACGATGGCGCCGAGATTCTGATTCACGTGGGCGTCGATACCGTCGAGATGAAGGGCGATGGCTTCAAGGTCTTCGCCGAGAAGGGCTCCAAGGTCAAGGCCGGCACGCCGCTTCTGAGCTTCTCGAAGCAGAAAATTGCCGCTGCTGGTCACGACGACGTTGTGATCATGGCCATTACCAACACCGATGACATGGCGTCGGTGGACTTCGCTAAGAGCGGCGAGGTCAACGCGGGCGACGTTGTGGTCAAGTACGCCAAGTAGCTTTTTCACGATCGCGCTTTTCTTGGCGTCCGGACTTGTTCCGGGCGCCTTTTTCTTTATGCCTGCGAGCTAGCGAAAAAGGAAAGGGGCTGAACGCGATATGCGTAATTTCGAACCCCCGAGTTCCAACGACCGACTCCCGTGCCTTCTGCGCGTGGCGTGCCTTGAGAAAACCCTTGCAACCTACCGAGAGCCTCGTTCTTCGAGAAAACCTCGCTTTTTTTGAGGGGTACTTGACATATCGAAGATATTTTGTAGGTTAGTAACTATTAGTAATAGTAACTTGGAGGAGCAATGAAAGAGACTGGCAATCACTCTGGTGGCGAGTTCCCTATAGAGACTGATCCGGAAATCCAAGAAATCGCGACCAGGCTCTTTTATAACTTCGGCGTGCTCTCTCGTGGGCCGATGAAAAAGATCGAAGGAGCTACACGCGGCGAGATGGCCATGCTGGGAGCAATCTATTCCGAGAAGCGCGAAGTGTCTCCCAAAGAGCTATCAGCAATGCTTGGCATCTCGACTGCTCGCGTTGCCAATACGCTGAACTCTCTTGAGAAAAAGGGATTCGTGATTCGCGAGCTTGATCCGTCCGATCGAAGGCGAATAACGGTAACCCTGACGGACGAGGGGAAGGAGTTCTTTGTCGCGAACCATCGCGAGGCCATCTCGGGTCTTTGCCAGCTCGTTCGCGACCTGGGCGTAGACGACGCTCGCGAGTACGTGCGAATCTCGGAGCGCATGGTCGCGCTGATTACCCAGAGGGATGGGGTCGAAATTCCAGTTTTCCCGGGCGTTGTGTAAAGAGTTACTTTTTCTGCACACTTTAAGAATTCCACGTGGGAGCGTCCTCAAATGTGGTATATAACTCTCAGCATTAATTACTAACACTATTAGAAAGTATTACCAGTAGGAGGAGGAACCAATGCTTAAGGTGCTGAAGTACCTTACGAAGCAGCAGTGGGGGGAAATCGTTCTCGCTGCGATTTTCGTGGTAGTTATGGTCTTCTTTGACCTAACGCTTCCTGACTACATGAGCAACATCACGACGCTTGTCGAGACACCTGGCTCTGAGATGAGTGAGATTATCGAGCAGGGCCTGCTCATGTTGGGCTGCGCCATCGGCAGCATGATCGCCAGCTGCATCGTAGCGTACTTGGCTGCGAAGGTCGCCGCCGGTCTTTCCAGAACGCTTCGCAGCATGGTCTTCGAGAAGGCGAACGAGCTCTCCAAGGGCGACGTCAGCCGCTTCTCGTCATCGAGCCTCGTTACCCGCACCACCAACGACATCACACAGATTCAGACGCTCATCGTGATGGGGCTGCAGGCAATCGTCAAGGCGCCCGTCATGTCCGTCTGGGCAGTCGCCAAGATCTGGGGCAAGGGCTGGCAATGGTCTGTGGCCCTGCTCGTTGCCGTCATCGTGGTCGTGAGCATGCTCGTCTACACGCAGATTGTCGCCGTGCCTCGCTTCCGCAGCATCCAGAAGCTCACCGATAACCTCAACCGCCTCTGCCGTGAGCACCTCGTGGGCATTCGTCCTGTGCATGCCTACAACGCCGAGTCCTACGAGCAGGAGCGGTTCTCCGCTGCCAACGACGAGATCACCAACACCAACCTCGTCGCCCAGAACGCCATGGCCATCATGAACCCGGGAATGACGCTCGTGAACTCCGGCCTCACGCTTGCCGTCTACTGGCTCGGCGCAGCCATGATTGCGTCTGTGGGGGCGACGGACAAGCTGACGATTTTCTCCGACATGGTCGTATTCTCCAACTACGCGATGAACGTCATCATGGCGTTCCTGATGCTCAACATGGTGTTCGTCCTGCTGCCGCGTGCCCAGGTCTCCGCCAACCGCATCATGGAGCTCGTCGAGACCGACTCCAGCGTCACCGACGGAGCAGGTGCTGAACCCGCCGATGCAGACCGCGGAGCGGTCGAGTTCAAGGACGTCACCTTCACCTACCCCGACGGCGGCGCGCGCGTGCTGAAGCATGTTTCATTTAAGGCCAACCCTGGCGAGTTCGTTGCCATCATCGGTGCCACCGGCTCGGGCAAGACGACCCTTGTGCAGCTGATTGACCGCCTGTATGACGCGACGGACGGTCAGGTGCTGGTCGACGGCGTGGACGTTAAGAACTACAAGCTGGAAGACCTGCACAACCGTATCGGCTACGTGCCCCAGACTGCTCAGCTCTTCACAGGTACCGTCGACTCCAACATCAAGATGGGGAAGTCGTGCGCGGAGGTCGATGACGAAGGCGTCAAACGAGCGCTGGACATCTCCCAGTCCACATCGTTCGTGAACGACCTCGGCGGTGTGGAAGCGCCCATCGACCAAGGAGGGCGCAACGTCTCCGGCGGCCAGCGCCAGCGCCTCGCCATCGCCCGCACCGTGGCGCGCAAGCCCGAGACCATCATCTTCGACGACTCGTTCTCTGCGCTTGACTACGCAACGGACCGTGCGTTGCGCTCCGATCTCCAGACCAAGTGCGCGGGAACCACTCGCATCGTCGTCGCTCAGCGCATCGGCACCATCCGTGACGCGGACAGGATTATCGTGCTCGACCGCGGTCGCGTCGTCGGCCAGGGCACGCACGACGAGCTCATGGAGACCTGCGACACCTATCGCGAGATTGCTGAGTCCCAGCTTTCGAAGGAGGAACTCGAAAATGCCTAACAACATGCCCGGAGGTGTGTCCCAGAGCGCCATGGAGACCAACGTCGAGGTCGTCCCCGCCCTCAAGCAGTTCGCACACTACATTGCCAAGTACAAGAAGCTCATCATCACCGCAATCGTCCTCTCGATGGCCGGTGCAGTCTGCACGCTCGTTGGACCAAGCAAGCTCGGCGAGATTACCGACCTCATCACCGCCGGCCTTACGGGCGATATGGATCTTGGCGCCATCGGCGACATTGCCATCTTCCTCGTGTGGGTCTACGTTATCGGCTTTATTCTCAACTATATCCAGGGACGCATCATGGCGAACGTATCCCAGCGCATCTCGCAGGATATGCGCCGCGACATCTCCGAGAAGATTGATCGTCTTCCGTTGGCCTATCTTGACTCCCATCCCACGGGCGATACGCTCTCCCGCGTCACGAACGATGTCGACACCGTCAACCAGATGATGAACCAGTCGCTCTCCACGATGGTCGCGTCCCTCACGCAGCTCGTGGGTGCCCTTATCATGATGCTCATCACCAACTGGATCATGACCCTGGCCGGAGTCGTTGCGACCTTGATAGGTGTTGTAATCATGGTAGTGCTGGTGAGGGTCTCGCAGCCCTGGTTCACCAAGCAGCAGAACGAGCTGGCCGACATAAACAGCCAGTGCTCCGAGGTCTATGACGGGCTGGATGTCGTGCGCACCACAAACGCTACCGACCAGGTGGTCGAACGCTTCCGTGCGACAAACGACAAGCTGTACGAGGCGGCGTACAAGTCGTCGTTCCTCTCCGGTCTCAACATGCCGGTGATGATCTTCATCGGCAACCTGAGCTATGTTGCCGTCTGCATTGCCGGAGCGCTTCTCGCGATAAACGGGGTCATTGAATTTGGCGTCATCGTCTCGTTCATGATCTACATCCGCCTCTTCACGCAGCCTTTGCAGAACATCTCGCAGGCAGCAACGTCAATGCAGTCGATGGCCGCCGCATGCCAGCGCGTCTTTGAGTTCTTGGACGCAGACGAGGTTGAGGACGAATCGCACAAGACCGAGCGCCTGGGCGACAAGGACGGCAAGGTCGAGGGCTCCGTCGAGTTCAAGGACGTCCGCTTTGGCTATACGCCCGGCCACGAGATCATCCACGACTTCTCTGCCGCCGCAAAGCCAGGCCAGAAGATCGCTATCGTTGGGCCCACTGGCGCCGGAAAGACCACGATGGTCAACCTTCTCGAGCGCTTCTACGAGGTGGATGGCGGCTCCATCCTGATTGACGGCAAGTCGACCAAGGACGTGCCTCGCGAAGACGTTCGCAACCAGTTCTCGATGGTGCTGCAGGACACGTGGATCTTTGAGGGCACGCTTCGGGAGAACTTGGCATTTGACACTAGGAGCGTTACCGACGAGATGCTGGACGAGGCCTGCGAGGCGTGCGGACTCACCGGCTATGTGGAGTCGCTGCCCGACGGCTACGATACCGTTCTCAATGACTCTACAAGCATGTCAGCCGGTCAGCGACAGCTGATTACGATCGCGCGCGCCATGCTGAAGAACGCTCCGTTGCTGATTCTGGACGAGGCAACCTCCTCGGTCGACACGCGCACCGAGCTCAAGGTGCAAGAGGCCATGGACAAGCTGATGAGCGGACGCACGAGCTTCGTGATCGCGCACCGTCTCTCGACGATCAAGAACGCCGACCTGATCCTTGTGATGGAGCATGGAGACATCGTCGAGAAGGGCACGCACGAGGAGCTCTTGGCCAAGGGCGGCGCGTACGCCAAGCTCTACAACTCCCAGTTTGACGAGGCTGCATAGAGCATCGAGGGCTGGGTGCTGCCGTGCGGCGGGTCTTTTCGGGCGTTTGCCATGCAAGGCGAACGTTCCGAAGGGACCCGCCGCCTTTTTGTGCCGGCATCTCATTCGATGAACTATGCTTGCAGAAGGCTAAGGGGGGAAAGACCATGGCGCAGAAAGCTCCGAAAGTGTCGGAATCGACGAGGGATGAGCGCACCACATACGTGAGCAATCGATATCCGTGCATTTCAGACTGCGATTTATGCGGCAATTGCGCGATGTTCCATGGGCGTGACCCCGTCCTTGCGTTCTCTGACTACATCGAAGGCTCTGCGGAGTTCGACGAGGTGCTCGGGCGCTATCGCTATCGCTAACCGGTCCGATGGCGCTTTTCCGGCGAAGGATAGCTGCAGGTCGCTACATGCCGGGAAAGCCTGTCTGCCGTAGCGCCTCGTAGAGCACGATGGCTGCGGCGTTCGACAGGTTAAGGGCGCTTACTCGCCAGTCGTCTGGGTTTACGAAGTTGCCGCAGACATCACGTTGGAGAAGCGCCTTGTGGCTACGTGCGGGCTGGCCTGCCGCCCACTCATCGGCGTCCGTGAGCGAGGCTGCGTCGGGAAGCATCGGGATGCGCTCGCAGCGCTCGGCATGCGCAGCGAGCAGCTCCTCTGGAAGTCCTCGGCTCTCGCAGCCAAACACGAGAAAGTCGCCGTCCGAGTAGCGCGCGTCGGCATAGATGCGGCGTGCCTTCTTGGTAAGCAGGTGCAGGCGCCCCTCGCCCTTCTCGCCAGACAAGCCGTTTCTCTCGATGAACGAATCCCAGCTAGGATAGGTCGTCACGTCCAGGCTCTTCCAATAGCCAAGGCCCGCTCGGTGAAGCGAATGGTCGTCGAGCGAGAATCCAAGGGGCTCTATGAGATGCAGGCGCGAGCCCGTGACCACGCAGGTGCGGCCAATGTTTCCTGTGTTTGCGGGAATCTCGGGCGCGACAAGCACCACGTTCAGCATTTTCTCCCCCATGCTCGATAACGGTCAACGGACACGCACCGATTGTAGTTCAGGCTACAATGCCCTTACGAATTGAGGAGGACGCCCGTGGATTTCGATCTATTGCTTATGCAGCTCGTGCTCTGGTCTCCAAGCATCATCTCTGGAATCTGCCTGCTTGTCTCGTACCATCGCGAGCCGCGGCAATTTAGAAACGCCATCTACCTGCTGATCTTTGTGCTTTGGACGAGCATGCTCTTGCTCATGCGCTTTGGACAGGAATGGATGGTGCTGCCCCTTCTGGTGCTTGTCCTTGCGGCGCCGATAATTACCGTGATCGCGCTTTTTATAAACGGCATTGTCGTCGTGAAGCGCAATGGTCTTTCCCTGGCATCGCTTCTGCCAATCGCCCTTGCGGTGCTCTTCGTATTGCTGTTCCTTGCGCCCGGCTTTCTTGGCAGCATCGGCGCTCCCGAATGGATAGAGCGGCTGGTCGGTCTTATTGACGTCGAGGCGCTGTGGTTCTGCTTCACGCTGGTGGCACTGCTGCTCTACTCGTGGCTCTACCGGCGGCTTCCTCGCAACAGGCACTACGACTACATCGTGATTCACGGCGCCGGCCTTTCGGGCAGGGAGCCGTCGCCGCTTCTTGCCGGGCGCATCGACAAGGCGCTCGAGCTCTGGAAGAAGCAGGGCTGCGAAGCCTATTTGGTCCCCTCGGGCGGACAAGGTCCTGATGAGGAAGTCTCTGAGGCTGACGCCATGGCCAACTACCTGCTTGCCCATGGGGTGAGCGAGAACAAGATCATTCGCGAGGACCGCTCCACGACGACGATGGAAAACTTGAGGTTCTCAAAGGAGCTCATGGACGAGCACTCTGCGGGAAAGCCATATCGTTGCGCGGTCGTGACCAGCGACTTCCACGTGTTTCGTTGCGCGGAGTACTGCCATCAGCTTGGAATCCAGGCCGATGGCGTGGGGAGCAAGACGCGCGGATGGCTTTGGCCGGCATCATTCATCCGGGAGTTTCTCGCCGTCACGAAGGCTCACAAGTCTCCCTACATCGTGATTGCCGTCATTTGGCTGGTGGCAACGCTGCTCTCGGTGCTTCTCTAGGGCGCCGATTCTATAGGCCAGGCAATGCGCAGCCCTTGCTGCCTGCTACTCTTGCTGCTCGCTGCCTTTGCCCTGGTCAATCGTGCGCTTGATCTTTGCGGGGACGCCTGCCGCAAGGCTGTTGTCTGGCAAGTCACGGGTTACGACCGAGCCCGCGGCGATGACGCAGCCGCAGCCGATGGTGACGCCCGGCATGACCGAGACGTTCGCGCCAAACCAGCAGTTGTCGCCAACGGAGATGGGCGAGGCCTTCTCAAGACCGGCGTTTCTCGCCTTCGCCTCCAGCGGGTGGCTTGCAGTATAGAAGCCGCAGAACGGGCCGACAAAGACATGGCTGCCAAGCGTGATGGGCGCGCCGTCCATGAAGTAGCAGCCGTGGTTCACGAAGGTGCCCTCGCCAAGCGTAATGTTGCTGCCGTAGTCGACATAGAGCGGGGCGAGCACCTCGCATCCCTCGCCAAGACCGTCTCTCAACAGGTGCCTGAGCGCGGACGCCTGCTCTGGGGAGCCAGGGCGCGCCTGGTTGAAGTCATATGCCACCTGCGCCGCCGCAAGTCGCTCCGCAATGAGCGCCTGGTCGTTGTTGGCGTCGTACCACTGTCCTGCCAGCATCTTCTCGCGCTCGCTCATCTGTTCTCCGTTCGCATCTTCTGGAATTACACAAACCATGATAAGCAATCAATGGCAGGCGCCTGGCGCGTCTGCCCTCCTCGCGCCGAAGCCAAAGGCGGCGCAAGAAGCCCCGCTCTCGAATGTTCGAGAGCGGGGCAAGACAGTCGCTTGCGGGGTGCGAAAGGCTTACTTCGCGTCGAGGCCGGAGGCAATCTTAGAGGTGTCGAAGGTGCGGTTGTCGCCCACGTCATGGATGTAGGGGAACGGAGCGATGGTGGCACGGATGTCCTTTATCTTTCCGCCAAAGTCGCCCCACTTGATGATGACCTCGCGACCGTCCTCAATCTTGTCGACGTCAATCACGGCGTGGCTGATCATGACCTTGTAGTGCGAGGAGTACGTGGGGTTCGCGGAGATGCCGATGTGGCTGCCGTCCGCGTCGCAGACCCAGTCCTGGTGACCGCCTGCGGGCTGCTGCTCGGCGCACGGGAAGTCGATGTACTTGTAGGGGTCGTCGGTGAACTGGGAGCGGATGACATCGGCGATGTCGTCGGGGTTCAGCACGAGCGAGACGACGCGGCGCTTGGGGCTCGCCATCTCGGCCTCGAGCGCCGCGCGGCCCAGGAAGTCGTGGTTGAAGCGGGCCATGAAGTCCCAGCGGCACTCAACGGCGGTGCGGAAGCGCGCCTCGATGTTTTTGGGGTCGATGCTGCCGGTGTAGTTGGGGGTGAACGGCGCGGTTGCGGTGAACTGCGGGTCTGCGTAAAGCGAGGACTCAAAGTTGACGGTCATCTGGGGGTTTCCGCCAAAGGTGTGGTTGATCGTGTAGTCCTTCCACCCCATGCGCTTCATGCCCATGGGCTTGCCAATCTGGTAGAGCTTGTCGTAGACGGCGGGGCCAACCTCGGCGGGGCCGTGGACCTCATAGGAAAGCGTGCCGCTCATGCCGATGCGCACAAACTCCAGGTCGGCGTCGATGCCGGGCATGCGGAGCGGAACGATCTGCAGGAACTTCACGTCATGAAGGTTGGTCTGAGAGGCCTTCTCCACGATGGTCAGCGAGGTGGGGCCGGACAGCTGGAAGATGAAGATGTTTCTCGTGGTGTACTGCACGTTGTACTTGCCCGTCTGCATCGCGGCAAGGTAGGGGACCGAGCAGCCAGCCGTGGTGCGGAACTGGGTGGGGGAGTCCTTGTAGAAGAGGGCATGGTTGGTGACATAGCCCTTCTCGTCCAGAGAGACGAGGTGCTTGCACTTGCCCTCCTTCCACTTCGTCACGTCATTGATGCTGAAGTCGGAGAGGAGCTTCTCGGCGTCGGGTCCGCTGAAGGTTTCCTCGGCTCCCGAAAGGCCGGCATGAATGTAGCAAGACTTGAAGTAGCTCTCGCCAATCGCCTTCCAGCCGTCTGCTTCCCAGGTGATGTGCTTGCCAAAGAGGTTGCCGATTTGATGCACGTCGGGGTACTCGGGCTCAACGTCGAGCACCTTGTAGGTTGAGGTGTGAAGGTCCCTGTTGTTCTCGTAGCTGTCCATCTTGTCGCCCATTGCATTCCCTTTCGCGGAAGAGTTTCCGGGCACGTTGTCCGGCCGTCAAGGCCATGGTAGGAAGCTCCGGGACCCCTCGTGAAATGCCGTTGCCGTGAGCGTTATGCTCGTTACGCATCGACCCAGATTAGGGGTAGCAGCTGCGAATTGCCTTTCCGAGGAGCGGTATGGTCGGGTTGTCGTTTGACTTGAGCCACACGAGGCTCACGTCGCAGGAGTAGCGCTCCGGCATGAAGTCGCGGTATGCCGTGCTTGGGCCGTAGGCGTGGGGGTTAGCCATGGGAGAGAGGTAGACGCCGCCGGTCTCCTCCAGAATCCAGGGGACCTCGTCGTAGTTGTCGATGGGCGCGGTGCTCTTGAAGTTGATGCCGTTCTCCGAGCAGATGCGACGCAAGACGCGGTCTCCCATGTTGAGCGCAAACGGTTCTCGGGGAACCAAGAGGGTCTGCTCGGAGAGGTCCTTCGGGCTGATGCTGTCCATCGTGGCGAAGGGGTGGCTCGTGCTGTAGATGAGGCAGTAGGGAATCTTGAGGAAGGGCATCACTTCGACGTCCGTGCGCCCGCAAAGCGCCGCGCCGTAGACGATGACCGCGTCGACGGCTCCCGAGAAGAGCTCCTGCTCGAGCTCCCCTGGCTGCTTGGAATGAAGCGTTACGTGCACCTTTGGGCTGCGCTCGTGGAAGCGCTTGCAGATCTTATAGACGTAGCTGTCGCGGTCGTAGTAGAGGACGCCGAGGTCCATTGAGCCCTCGGTCTCGCGGTCCTGCTCCGAGAGCTTGGCGAGCAGCTCGTTGTAGTCTTCCATGATGCTCTCGAACTGCTTGAGCGTCGTCTCGCCGGCGGGGGTGAGCCTGAAGTGGTTGTGCCCGCGGTCGATGAGCTTGACTCCGAGCTCCGTCTCGAGCGCGCTGATATGACGGCTGAGCGCCGACTGAGCAATGTAGAGCTCCTCTGCCGCGCGCGTGAAGTTCTTCGTATGCGCAAGAAGGATGTACTCCCTTATGTCGCTGATCTTCATGAAGGTCCCTCCGCTTCTCCTCTCCTTTGCTTTTGCCCCCTTTTCCTGCGGCAAGTTGGAGCCTCGGGCAGATGGCCGACAAGGGAAGGCGGACGGCATCCAGGCGGCAACTCGCGACGCTGCAGAAAAAGAAAGCGCCCGCTCCCCGAGTGGAGAAAGCGGGCGCTCGCGAGGCGCTCTGCGGCAGGCGCGTCAGAAGATGGAACGCAGGCAGCGCTTACGCGACCGCGGTGACCTCATAGCCGGCGTCGGCGACGGCAGCCTTCAGCGCGTCGTCGGTCACGGACGGATCGGCGTCAAGCGTGGCGGAGTTGTTCTCCAGCGAGACCTTCACGTTGGAGACGCCCTCGACGCCCTCGAGCGCCTTGGTCACGTGCATGACGCAGTGCTCGCACATCATGCCGTCGATGGAGAGGTTCTTGGTTGCCATGTTGGTGTCCTTTCTCTTGGCCGGGGTAGTTGCCACGGCGTTGTCTGAAGCGGTGTCGGTAATAACAGTGGGCTCAACCTGCTGCGCCTCGACGCTTGCCTGGGAAGGCTTCCAGCCAAAGAGGCGAAGCGCGTTGGAGACGACGAACACTGACGAGAAGCCCATGGCTGCGGCGCCGATCATGGGGTTGAGCGAGATGCCAATCGGCACGAGCACGCCCATGGCCACGGGGATGCATATCGCGTTGTAGAAGAGCGCCCAGAACAGGTTCTGGCGGATGTTTCTCATCGTGGCTCGCGAGAGCTCGATGGCGGTGGCGACGTCGGCGGGGTCTGAGTGCATGAGCACGATGTCGGCCGAGCTGATGGCGACGTCGGTGCCGGCGCCGATGGCGATGCCCACGTCGGCGCGAGCAAGTGCCGGGGCGTCGTTGATGCCATCCCCCACCATGGCCACCTTCTTGCCCTGCTTCTGCAGGTCGTGGACCTTCTCCTCCTTCTGGTTGGGGAGGACGCCGGCGATTACCTCGTCCACGCCAACCTGGCGGGCGACGGCAGCGGCGGTTGCGACTTGGTCGCCGGTCAGCATGATGGTGCGGACGCCCATTGAGCGAAGGCGGGCGATGGCGGTGGCGGAAGTGGGCTTGACCACGTCGGCTACGGCCACAAGGCCAAGCGCGCGGCCGTCAGCGGCAAAGTAGAGTGGCGTCTTTGCCTGCCTGGCAAGCTCGTCGGCGGCCGCTGCGAACGCGGAGACGTCCACGCCCTCGCGCCTCATCAGCCGGGCGTTGCCGGCAACCACGCGCTTGCCGTCTACGGTGGCCACAAGCCCTCCGCCGGCAACCTGAGTGAAGTCGTCGACCTTCTCCGCGCTCTCAGAGAGGCCGCGCTTGTCCGCGTAGGTGACGATGGCTTGCGCCAAGGGGTGCTCGCTTCTGCGCTCGATGGCGGATGCAGTGCGCATGAGCTCGGCCTCGTCTACGCCAGAGGCAAGGTGGACGTCGGTAACGGCAGGGGTTCCCTCGGTGATGGTGCCGGTCTTGTCGAGAACCACGACATCGAGATTGCAAGCGGTCTCAAGCGACTCGGCGCTCTTGATCATGATGCCGTTCTTGGCGCCGCGCTCGGTGCCCACCATGATGGCGGTGGGTGTGGCCAGGCCCAGCGCGCAGGGGCAGCTGATCACGAGGACGCTGACCGCGTAGTTGAAGGCGGAGGCGAAGTCGCCCGGTGCGAAGAAGATTATCCACGCGAGGAAGGTGACCAGCGCGATGCCGATGACCACGGGAACGAAGACGCCTGCGATTCTGTCGGCCTGGCGCTCGATGGGCGCCTTGGAGCTGGTGGCCTCGTCGACGAGGCGAATGATGCTTGCAAGTGCGGTGTCGTCGCCGACGGCGGTGGCCTCCATCACGAAGTAGCCGCTCGTGGAGACCGTGGCGCCGGTCACGTCGTCGCCGACGCCCTTCTCCACAGGCACGGACTCGCCGGTGATGGCGGACTCGTCCACGGCGGCCGACCCCTCAACGACGCGTCCGTCCACGGGCACCGACTCGCCGGCACGCACCACGAGGCGGTCGCCAACGCGCACCTGCTCGGTGGGCACCTGAGCTTCCTCGCCATCGCGCAGCACGGTTGCCGTCTTTGGAGCAAGGTCCATAAGGGCGGAGATGGCACTCGTGGTCTTGCCCTTGGCACGCGCCTCGAAGAACTTGCCCAGCGTGATGAGGGTCAAGATCATGCCCGACGAATCAAAGTACAGGTGATGGAAGGCGGTCATGGCGCTGGCCATGTCCATGGCCCCGAGCGCCCACGCCATCTGATAGAGGCTCACGAGGCTGTAGCCGAAGGACGCCGCCGAGCCGATGGCGATCAGCGAGTCCATGTTGGGGGACAGGTGGAAGAGCGTCTTGAAGCCCGTGATGAAGTAGTGTCGGTTCACAAACAGGATGGGCGCGGCGAGAAGAAGCTGCGTGAGCGCATCGGTCATCATGCCCTGCTCGCCCGCGAACCACGGCAGCTGAGGCCAGCCAAACATCGGGCCCATCGCCAGATAGAACAGGGGCACGGCAAAGACGGCAGAGACGATGAGCTGCGTGCGCTTCTCGTCCACGGCCTTCTGCGCCGCAATCTGAGGATCGACAAAGTCCGAGGCGGCCGAGCCATCGGCCTCGGCGTGCTTTTTGCGCGGCGCGGCGCCGTACCCCGACTTCTCGATAGCCTCGACGACGGCATCGGCGGTCTCTTTGCTGCCGTCGTAGGTGAGCTCCATTGAGTTCTTGAGCAGATTGACGTTGGCGTCGGTGACGCCTGGGACGCCTGCTGCGGACTTCTGCACGCGAGCCGCACAAGCGGCGCAGGTCATGCCCGTGATGTCGAACGTCTCCCGAACTTCCTCGGGGGGCGCTTGCGTTGCTACTGGCACTGCAAATCCCTCCTACATGAACTTCTTGAAGAGACTCATGACCTCGTCAACGGCCTCGGTGTCGCCAGCCTGCACGCGTTCGACGACGCAGGTCTCAAGGTGGTCCTGCATCACGATGCGCGAGACGGACTTCACGGCCGACTCGACGGCGGCGAGCTGCGTGAGCACGTCACCGCAGTAGCGGTCCTCGTTGACCATCGTCTCAATGCCGTTGAGCTGGCCGATGATGCGATTGATGCGGCAGGTGACGTTGCGCTTGACCTCGTCGGAACGTGGGGTCTGCTTCATGTGGCACTCTTGAGCCTGCGCCGTCTGCTTGTTGGCCATGGGTTCCTCCTACGTTGGTCTTTCAAATACCCCATGGGGTATCTTTCCAACGCAGTATATACCCCTAATGGGTATGTTGCAACGCAATCCGACTAAGTTTGTTTGTCGGTCTCATGTGGTTGGCGCGGATGGCCCCCACAGCAGTGCTTTCATAAAAATTGTTTCCTAATTGTTCCCATGAGGTTAAGCGCAACTTCAGGTAATCGCACTTTTCATACAGCCGTGTTACGAACCGAAACGACTGTATTTCGCGATGTTTCCGCTTGAACGAGGCGGCCTATAGTGCGCCTTGTGAGCCCAAAGACCCACAAAGGTTTATGGGCTTTGCTCATGCAAAAACTCGATTTGCAGCAGAAGGAGGGGTTTCATGGCGTGCAGGGACGACAAGCTCGACCGGCAGACGAATGCTTCCATTGAGAAGGTAAAAACCGATCTGCTCTTAACAAACGCGACGTTCGTGACGGTCAATGGCACGCGTGACGTCATCTTTGACGGCGCGATGGCCGTGGCGGACGGTTGCATCACGGCCGTGGGCCCCTCGGCAGAGGTTGAAAAGACCTGCTCGGGCCCTGATACGACCATCGTGGACCTTGGCGGGAAAGTGGTGTTTCCAGGCTTTGTGAACACCCACAACCACCTCTTCCAGACCCTCCTCAAAGGGCTTGGCGACGACATGGTCCTCAAGGACTGGCTTTCCACCATGACCTTTCCTGCGGCGACCCATCTTTCTCCCGACGACTGCCATGCCGCCGCCGTCCTGGGAATCATCGAGGGAATTCGCAGCGGCATGACCTGCGAGCTTGACTACATGTATGCGCATCCGCGCAGTGGCTTGGACGAGCCCATTCTGCAGGCGATGGACGAGTGCGGCGTTCGCGGCATCTTTGGCTACGGCGCCATCGACACGGGTCTTGACTTTGGCGTGGACCCTGGGCTTGTCAACAAGAGCGATGACGTGATTCGCGAGCTTGACCGGCTCTGCAGCACCTACGACGGGTCAGCTGACGGTCGACTGCGCGTGTGGGCGGCCCCGGCTGCGCTGTGGTCCAATTCGGAGCGCATGTTTCGCGGGCTCTACGAGGTCGTCTGCGATCATGGCGACGGAGTCACCATCCACGTCTCCGAGACCCCCTTTGATCGCGAGGCGACGGTGGCGGAGCACGGGTGCGCTGGCACGGAGTGCCTAGAACGGCTTGGCATCGACGGCCCCAACGTTCTCATGGTTCACTGCGTATGGCTTACGGACGATGACATCAAGCGCGCAGCGGAGCACGACTACAAGGTCTCCTACAACCCCGTGAGCAACATGTACCTCGCCTCTGGGGTGGCGCCCATTCCCAAGATGCTCCGTGCTGGAGTGACCGTGGGGCTTGGCGTCGATGGGGCCGCGAGCAACAACGGGCAGGATATGCTCGAGCTTATGAAGACCGCCGTGCTGCTTCAGAAGGTCGAGAGCCGAGACCCCGTCGCCCTAACCGCAGAAAAGGCGCTCGAGATGGCGACCATCGACGGCGCGCGCGCACTTGGGCTCGATGACCAGATTGGCTCGCTCGAGCCAGGGAAGCGCGCAGACTTCGTCGTGTTTGACCCATACGCCTCTCCCAAATCGATTCCGATGCACAATCCGGTGTCAGACCTCGTCTATTCGTCTGCGCCAAGCTGCATAACCGATGTGGCGGTTGATGGGCGGTTCTTGCTGCGTGACGGCGAGCTCACCGTTGTCGATGAGCACGCGGCTTTGGCTGAGGCGCAGCGGTGTGCCGACGACCTTTGCGCTCGTGCGGGCATCACCAATCGCGGCTCTGGCCATGCATGGACGATTCCGGTCGGAATGTAGCGGCTACCCAGATTTGTCAATACATCAAATTTTATTAGTTACAGAGCGTTGCTAGCACGAAATACGGGTGGCACCGGTGCGTAACTTCGCCGACGCCCTCGGGAAACTCCCCCTTCGTAGGATTTTCGTTGAAAGAGATTATGCGCGGCCATCAGTGCGGCGGCGGCATGATCTGAAAACACAATCGGAAGGACCTCTCATGACTGCACAGAACAACGGCATTTCTCGCAGGAGCTTCGTCGGTCTCATGGGAATGGCATTTGCCGCCGCTGCGGCAGGGCCGCTCACAGGCTGCTCTTCTTCGGACGACAGCTCCTCGGAGTCTGACAGCACGAGCGAGTCGCACAGGGCTGCCATGGTCATCAACGGACCCATGAACGACGGCGGATGGTTTGCCGCTTGCTACGATGCGATGATTGGAGCCGCGGAAGACCTTGGGTGGGAAACGGCATACTCGGAAAACATTGACCAAGCCGACTACGTCACGACTATGCAGAACTACGTGAACGAAGGCTTCGACCTTATCCTCCTTCCGGGCCAGGAGTACGAGGATGCCGCGAAGCAGGTCGCAGAGGACAACCCCGACGCCAAGTTTGCCGTGCTCATGGGCACCGACGACGACCTTGACGGCATCGAGGGCATGTACTATGACGACGCCCAGGTCGGAAAGCTCGCTGGATGCCTCGCCATCACGCTCACGGAGACAAAGAGCGTTGGCTTCATTGGCGGTCAGGAGCTCGACAACACCCAGGCAAAGCTCGCGGCCTACAAGGAGACTGTCGAGACGCTCGACCCGGACGTCCAGGTCTCGAGCGTGTTCGTCGGGTCGTTCAGCGATGTCGCAAAGGGCAAGGAAGCGGGCTCGGTCATGTTCAACGACGAGAGCGTCGACGTTCTCTTTGGCGACGCCAACGCTGAGGAGACCGGCGCCATTGAGGCCATGCACGAGGCTGTCGAATCCGATGGCATCCAGCGCTATGTCATCGGCCTTTCCAGCGACCTTGGCGGCGAAGACGACGACACCTACGCCAACAGCATCATCCTCGACCACAAGGTCATGTTCGAGGAGGCAATGCAGGACGCGGTGAGCGACTCCTTTGGCAACAAGGCCATCAAGGGCGACCTTGGGACTGGCGCCGTCCGCATGGGCACCTTCTCCAACACGCTGGTCTCCGAGGAGAAGCAGGCCACGTTCAACGACTACGTCACCCAGATTGAGAACGGCGAAATCTAGGAGCTGCCTCGCTCGGGGCTGATTGGAGGGCAGGCAACGTGGATCCGCCTGGCAAGAAGGCGGATTCACGACGCGCCAAACGGGAGGGCGCTGGAAGGGGGTCTTTTGCCCATGTCGTCTGCAACAAGACAGGAAAGCATCATCGGCCGGTCTGTGCCTCGCGTCGACGGACGCGAGAAGGCTACGGGTGCGGCGACCTATGCCGATGACCTGCACGTTGCAGGCATGGTGTACGCGGGATGCCTCCACTCGCGCTTCCCCCACGCAACCGTCGAGGTCGACGCCACAAAGGCGCTTTCGCTGGACGAGACGCTGGCCGTCCTCACCGAGAAGGATTTTCCCAAGCCACAGAGCATGTACGACTGGTACTACTGCACAAGCCATCCGCGCTTCGTGGGCGACGTGGTCGCAGTCGTCGCGGCGCGCAGCCCCAAGGGGCTGGCGCGCGCGATGGCCGCCGTCAAGGTCACCTACCACAGGCTTCCCGTGGTCTCCACCGTCGAGGACGCCCTGAAGCCCGGAGCGCCCCAGGTTCGCGAGAAAGGCGTGGGCCTCTCGCCTGACGGGACGCCAGACCCAAGCATTCCGGGCAATGTGTTTCCGGAGTCATTCCGTCCGCTTCGCAAGGGGAGCACAAGCCAGGGCTTCTCGCAGTCGCGCTGGATTCATGAGGGCACCTACCGCACGGGGTATGTCGAGCATGCCTACCTAGAGCCGGAGAGCGTGACGGCCATCCCCGTTGGCGACACCATGGTGATTCGCTCCTGCTCGCAGCAGGGGCACATGCCGCAACGCTTCGTGGCAGACTGCCTGCAGATTCCGATGGCGCGCGTCCGCGCCGAGCAGTGCGTTGTCGGCGGATCGTTTGGCGGCAAGTTCGAGACGGTGGGGCTCATGTGCGGCCGAGCGGCTCTCGTCGCGCGCATGCTGGGGCTTCCTTGCAAGCTTACGTACTCGCGAGAGGACTCCCTGCTTGAAAGCCCCAAGCGCCATCCCTTCATAACCCATATCCGCATTGGGGCGAGCGAGGACGGCCATTTTCTGGCCTACGAGGCTCGCCAGGTTGAGAACGCCGGCGCCTACAACAACCAGGCCCCATGGATGAACATCCGTGCGAGGGCTCATTCTGCCGGTCCATACGACATTCCCAACGTGAGGACAGACACCTACGCGGTGTTCACCAACAATCCGGTGCCTGGCGCGTTTAGAGGGTACAGCTCTCCCCAGGTCATCTTCTGCAACGAGATGGCCGTCGACGAGCTTGCGGACGAGATGGGCGTCTCGGTCGTCGACCTCAAGCGCAAGAACCTCCTGCGGCGGGGGTCCAAAACGGCAACGGGACAGGTCCTTGTCCACCAGACGCTTCTGGTGGACATGATGGACGACATCGTGACAGATACGCGCTATCGCGAGAAGGACGCCAGCTGGCGCGGCCAGGCGGGGCGCATGCGCCAAGGCATTGGGCTTGTGACGAGCTATCGCGGCGTAGCGCTTGGCGGCGAGGGATGGGATTCGTCCGGCGCCATGCTCACCGCATTGCCGGACGGCAGCTTTACCCTCAGAGCCGCGCTCATGGAGATTGGCCAGGGGCTGCGCACGGTCTACACCCAAATCTGCTCAGAGGCGTCCGGCATTGCCCCACAGGACATCGTGATGGTGGACGTTGACACGTCGGCGATTCCCGACTCGGGCCTCACGGTTGCTTCGAGAAGCACGGCGCAAGGCGGTCATTCCGTGCAGATGGCGGGAGAGGCCATGCGCTCGATGCTCCTCGAGACTGCCCGCGAGCTTCTGCACGCTGGCGAGGACGAAGAGGTCGAGCTGGAGAACAGCGTCTGCTACGTGGCGGACGACCCCTCAAGGAGCGTCACGCTCGCCGAGGTGTGCGAAGCGCGGTCCTACTCTGGAAAGCCTATGGCTACCTACCAGTGGTACCAGCCGCGCGAGCTGGTCAACGACGACACCACGGGGCAGGGCGAGGCGTTCACCACCTACGCCTACGGATGCTGCGTCGCCGAAGTCACCGTCGACACGCTTACGGGCAGAGTCCGGACCGACCGCGTGAGCTCGTACCACGACGTGGGCCACGCCATCAATCCGGAGCTGGTCAGAGGGCAGGTTTGCGGTGGGATTCTCATGGGCATTGGGTTTGGGCTCACAGAAGAGGTGCGCATGGACCAAGGGAAGATGGCTGACGTCAACCTTGACTCCTACCTCATCCCCACCGCGGCCGATGCCCCTGCCATCGACGTGAGGCTCTACGAGTGCAGCGACCCTGAGGGGGCCTTTGGCGCAAAGTGCATTGCCGAGGCGGCAACCGAGATGGTGGGCGCGGCGGTGGCGTTGGCCGTGAAGCATGCGATTGGCTGCCAGGTCCGCCAGCTGCCCCTTACCCCCCAGCGCATCCTCGGCCTTCTTGACGCGAAGGAGAGGGGTGCGGCATGAGCGGAGCGGCAGAGCCCGTTCGCGTGCGCCTTCGCGTGAACGGCTTCGAACATGACCTCCTGGTTGACCCTGGAGATCGCCTCATTGACGTCCTCAGGGATGGGCTTGGCCTTACGGGCACCAAGGAGGGCTGCGGCATCGGCGTGTGCGGCGCATGCACCGTTCTGGTGGATGGGCGGGCCGAGAATTCCTGCCTTGTGCCTGCGGCATCGCTCGATGGCGCGAGCGTCACCACGGTCGAGGGGCTCGCGGACGGCGGTCAGCTGAGCGCGCTGCAGGAGTCCTTCCTGCGCCACCACGCCATCCAGTGCGGCTTCTGCACGCCGGGGCTGCTGCTTGCTGCCACCTCCCTCTTGAGCGAGGACCCCCATCCAACGGAGACGCGCGTGCGCGAGTCCCTGAGGGGAAACCTCTGTCGCTGCACGGGATACGAGCAGGTCGTCGAGGCAATTCTCGACGTGTCCGGAACTGCCGTCGACGCTAATCCCGACGTCGTCGTCGACAAAAGAGGGGAGGGCGGTCGCTCATGATGGTTGCTGGCTATGCGCGGCCTTCTTCTCTTGAGGAGGCGCTTTCCCTGCTTGCGAACCCTGCCACAATTGTCCTCGCGGGAGGCACCGACGTGATGGTCAAGGGGCGCACGCGCAGCCTCTATGGCAATCGCATCCTGGTGGACGTCACGCGCGCAGCCGAGATGCGCGGGATCTTCGCCCATGACGGGCTTCTGGACATTGGCGCTGCAGAGCCGCTCTCGAGCCTCGCCGAGTCTGACATGGTTCGGCGCCTCTCGCCCGTGTTGTGGAAGGCCGTGCGCAGCATAGGCGGGGTCCAGACGAGAAATCGAGCGACGCTTGGAGGAAACCTTGCAAACGCCTGCCCTGCGGCAGATGGCATATGCGCATGCGTTGCTCTTGGCGCAAAGGTGGTGCTTGCGGGCCAAAGCGGCCATCGTTGCGTTCCCGTTGCCGAGCTCTTCAAGCCCTGCGCGGCTTGTTTGACCCACGAGGGGATGCTCGTCCGCACCTGCCTCTTTGCCGATCCGCGTGAGAAGAAGACCGTCATGGAAGCTGGCGAGCTCATCGTTCGCGTGCTCATCCCCGAGCGCGCGCCGCGAGAAGTGGGCGCCTACGTGCGCCTCTCGGCAAATGAGGGAATCGGGCTTGCTGACGTCAATGCCTGCGCGGTCGCTCAGCTGGACGAGAGCGGGACCGTTTGCGAGGCCCGCGCCTGCGTGGGAGGGGTCCTCCCGCAGCCGCATGCGCTCGAGGGCCCAGAGCTTCCCCTGGTTGGCAGCCCGATTTGCGAGGACGGCATCCGGCGCTGCGCTGACGCGTTCGGCGCGCTCATGGATGCCGAGTGCAAAAGGCTTGCCAACGGGGCGTACAAGCGTAGGGTGGCGCCCGTGGTTCTGGCAGATGCCCTTCGAGCGCTCGGGCCGGCGGGAGAGGACGTTCCCAACGTGCCGGGGCTTCGGAGGATGCCGGTTTCTGGTGGGGAGGACATGGTATGAAGGCGATAGAGTCCGATCTTGTCGTGTGCTCGGCTGACAAAGTCGTCCCGGATGCGACGGTCCTCGTCGAGGGCGGACGCGTTGCTGGCGTGTGCGCCAACGCAGAGCTCGCCGGGCTTGTCTCATCGGGCAAGCTCGCGGCCGGCGACGTCATTGACAGGCGCGGATGCCTTGTCATGCCCGGGCTGGTCAACACCCACATGCACCAATATGGCGTGCTCTCGCACGGGATTCCTCCGGCGCAGGGCGTCACGGGCTTCGAGAGCTTCCTCCTCGACTACTGGTGGCCCCGCATTGAGGACCGCGTGCGAAAGAGCGAGGTCCTGACGACGAGCTTGGCGACCATGGCAGAGATGCTCCATAGCGGAACGACCTCCTTCTGCGACATTCTTGAGGCGCCACTCTGCGAAGGAGACACGCTTATTGCGCAGGGCGAGCAGATAGAGCGTGCCGGAATGCGCGCGATTGTGTCGCTCGAGAGCTCAGAGCGCGTGAGCAAGGCGAACGGCGAGGCCTGCCTTCGCCAGAACGCCGAGTCGGCGCAGCACTTCTCCGCACGTGGCACCGGGCTGGTTCGCGGGGCAATCTGCACGCATACCACCTTCACCTGCCCTCGGGGCATGATTGAGCACGCCAAGGAGCTTGCTTGCGAAAATGGCTGCCTCTACCAGTTCCATCTCTGCGAGAGCCGCTATGAGCTCGAGTGGGCAATGTCTCATCTGGGCTGCACTCCGCTTTCGGTCTACAACAGCGCAGGGGCGCTTGGACCGGACACGCTCGCGGCGCAGTGCGTCAAGCTGGGAGAGGGAGACCTCGACCTGCTTGCCTCCTCCGGCACGCGCGCGGCGCATCTGCCCATCAGCAACTGCGAGGTTGGGGGCGGCTTCGCCCCCGTGCCCAGCATGCTCCAAAAGGACGTCTGCCTGGGGTTGGGGACCGACGGCTATGTCAACGACATGTTCCAGGTCATGCGGGCGACGTTTCTCGTGCACAAGGCCGCATGCGAGACGACGACCGTGATGGACTCCAAGCAGGTCTTCTCGCTTGCCACGGAGAAGGGCGCACAGGCCATGGGCCTCTCCAAGGTCGGCCGCATCGAGAGCGGCTGGGCGGCTGACCTCGTTGCCTATGACATGGCGCCCCAGCCAACGCCCATCAACGAGGGCAACGTCTTCGACCAGCTCGTCGTCTTTGGCCGCGCGTCGAGCGTGCGTGACGTGTGGGTTGCCGGCAAGCGCCTCATGCAGGACGGCCGGCTGCTCACGCTCGACGAAGAGCGCAATGCGGCCCAGCTCAGGCAGTGCGCCGACACTTTTTGGAGGGGATTGTGACATGAAGTGCACGATGTTCGGACGCGAGGTTGCCTCTCCCATCGTCGTCGGGTCGGGGCCGGCAACCTTTGATGCTGACGCGATGATTGCCTTGGCGCATGCTGGAGCTGGCGCCGTGGTGACGAAGACCATCAACCTCCATGCCGCCGACAACCCCACCCGCCACATGGTCCAGGCCGCGCCCGGCACGCTCATGAATTGCGAGAAGTGGTCCGACCTTCCCATGGATCGCTGGCTTGACCAAGAGCTGCCTCGCGCGGTCGGCGCCGGGGTGCCGGTCATCGCAAGCGTCGGCCACACGTGGAAAGACGTGGCCGCCTGCGCCCAGCGCATCGAGGAGATAGGCTGCCTTGCCATAGAGCTTGTGTCATACGACGAGAAGACGGTACTCCCCATGGTGGAGAAGTGCCGCGAGCTCGTCGACCTTCCCATCATCGTGAAGCTGTCGCCCAATACGAGCGACCTGGTGGCCCATGCGCGCCGCTGCCTAGAGGCTGGGGCGGACGCCCTCACTGCCTGCGACTCCATGGGCCCCGCCCTGCTCATCGACATAGAGACGGGGGCTCCCGTCCTTGGCGGCCCTGACGGCAGGGGATGGCTCTCTGGCGCACAGATTCTCCCCTTTACGCTCGAGAAGGTCTGCACCTTGCGTCAGGGCTTGGCCGACCTCGACGTTCCCATCATTGGGCTGGGGGGCGTCACCACCTGGCAGGCGGCGCTTCAGATGGCCATGGCAGGCGCCAACTACGTGGGCGTCTGCAGCGCCGCGATACTCAAGGGGCCTGGCTTTGTGGGCAAGCTCGACAAGGACGTCGACGCGTGGCTTTCGTCCCATGGCCACGCAGACCTTCAGGAGATTGTCGGTGAGGTGGGGCGCCATCTCCCGCAGCAAGAAAGCCCATACCGCATGACATGGGACGATGCCACCTGCACGCGCTGCGGCCGCTGCGTCCGGTCCTGCCCGTATGGCGCGCGCTCCATCGACGATGGTGGCAAGGGATCCATGCACGTGGATGCCACAAAGTGCCGGAGCTGCGGCCTTTGTGTCTCCCTGTGCCGTAGCCTCGAGCTTGCCTAGGAGGGGTTGCATGGGAGAGGAGCGTGTCATAGGAAAGCCAAGGCCCATCCGCGATGCTGCGTCAAAGGTCACGGGGCGCAAGGCCTATGTCGGCGACATGTCGCTTCCGGGCATGCTCACAGGCAAGATGCTGCTTTCCGACCGCCCTCACGCTCGCGTGGTGTCAATCGACACAAGCGAGGCCCGCGCCATGCCTGGCGTGCACGCCGTGGTGACGTGGCAGGACTGTCCCGACGTTCGCTACAACAGCGCAAAGCGCATGATAGACGCCCAAGTCCCCCTTACGGAGCGAGTGCTTGCCCGCGAGGTTCGCCACGTTGGCGACCGCGTGGCCGCCGTCGCGGCCGAGACCGAGGAAGAGGCCACGGCCGCAGTGCGCGCCATCAAGGTGGTCTACGAGGACCTTCCCGCCGTCCTGAGCATCGACGAGGCGCTGGCGCCCGGCGCCGAGCCCGTTCATGGCACAAGCAACGTGGTGGGCACGCTCGAGAAGGGCGACGCGGACATCAAGGCCCATCTGGCCTCATGCGACCATGTGGTAAGCGGGTCGTTCTCCACCCCGCCCATTCACCAGGGGGCCATCGAGCCCCATTGCGCGATAGCAGACTGGAGCGCGGAGGGCAAGCTAACGGTCATCGCCCCTTGCCAGAATTCCTTTGCGTACCGAGTCATTCTCTCCGAGATCTTCGGTCTGCCGCTCAACCTTGTCCGCGTCGTGGTGCCGGCCATCGGGGGCGGGTTTGGCGGCAAGCTTGAGATGACCATAGAGCCTGTCGTCGCCCTTCTCAGCAAAAAGGCGGGCAAGCCGGTCAAGATGGTGCTCACGCGGCGCGAGACGATCATGACGACGCGCGTTCGCCACGGCTCGCAGTCTCGGGTGCGCATGGGCGTCAGCGACGAGGGAAAGCTCATTGCGATAGACGTGGATTGCGAGACCAACACGGGTGCCTATGCGGGGAGCGCCTTCAACGTAGCGGGTGCGCTGCTCGAAAACCCGTTCCAGCTCTACAAGGCGCCCTACGTGCACGTTCGCGTGAGGCCCGTCTACACCAACACGGTTCCGGGCGGCGCGATGCGCGGCTACGGCGGTCCCGAGGTCTACTTCGCAACCGAGTGCATGGCCGACCGCGCGGCTCGCGCAATCGGGCTTGACCCGGTTGAGTTCCGGCGGAAAAACCTCATCGAGCCCGATGCGGTCGACGAGGAGGGCGTCTCCCGCGGAAACCCGCGACCCCAAGATTGCCTCGAGCGTGCCTGCGAGCTGATTCGCTATGACGCCGAGCGAGAGCGCATCCACTCTCTCGGGTCGAACGAGCGCTATGCGTGGGGCATCGGCGTTGCCGTGGGGAGCCATGGCAACAACTGCTACGGCGTCCACAGGGACGTTGCGAGCCCCATGATCAAGATGAACGAGGACGGCTCGGCCGTGCTCTACACCGGGTCTCACGAGATGGGAAACGACACCCTTGGCACCCAGGCGGCCATCGTCTCCGAGGTGTGCGGCGTGCCCCTCGAGCAGGTGGGCATCGTTGCCTCTGACACCGATGCGGTCCTCTGGCACATTGGCGACTACGCAAGCCGAGGCACCTTCGTAATCTGTGCCGGCGTCAAGCGCGCGGCGGAGCTCATGGCCGCCGAGCTTCGCAAAGAGGCTGCGCCTCTGCTTGGCTGCGACCCCTCGCAGGTTGAGCTGCGCGACGGCCGCGCCTGGTTCGAGGAGGGCGGCCGGGTGGTAACGCTTCGCGAGGTCATGGTTCACTGCCAGGCGGTCACTGGCCGCGAGCTGTGCGTGCACGTAACCTATGCCGCCCCCCGTGGCGTCTGCTCGTATGGGGCGCACGCGGCTGTCGTGCGCGTTGACCGAACCACGGGAGAAGTGCGCGTGGAGCGCTATGTGGCAGTGCACGACGTGGGCCACGTGCTCAACCCGCTCATGCTGCAGGGGCAGCTCGAGGGCGGCATTGCCATGGGCCTTGGCTATGCGCTTTCGGAGCGGATGGACTTTGCCGCCGACGGCAAGCCGCGCCAGCTTACGCTGGGGCGCTGCGGCATGCCGAGGTCGACAGACATGCCCGACGACCTCAAGACCGACTTTGTCTGCGCGGACGGGGGAGAGCCCGATGGCCCTTGGGGCGCAAAGGCACTGGGCGAGAGCCCCGTTGTGCCTGTGGCGCCCTGCATCGCAAACGCCATCGCCGACGCCATCGGCGTGAACATCAGCGACTTGCCCATGGACCCCGACCAGGTGCTCACCGCTATAAACAGAGGAGAGGAGAACTAGATGGCTGCTATAAAGATTTTGGGTATCTGCGGAAGCCCTCGGAAGAAGAGCGCCTACACGGCTCTGAAGGCCGCGCTCGACTCTGCGTCGGCGGCCGACCCGGAGGCGGAGTGCGAGCTTGTTGAGCTGCGCGGAAAGAAGTTTCACCTGTGCGTGCACTGCAACCAGTGCCTGAGGAAGGGCTCCGACCGCTGCACGGTCTTTCAGGACGACATGACTCCCCTCTATGACAAGTTCTACGAGGCGGATGGCATCATCGTGGCGAGCCCCGTCTACGAGATGAACGTTACGGCGCAGACCGCGGCATTCTTCGATCGCTTCCGCTCTGCGTGGAAGCGTGGCATCGACGACCCCGAGTTCTTCGTCCGGAAGGTCGGCGCCGGCATCGTCGTCGGCGGAACCCGCAACGGAGGCCAGGAGATGACCGTCGACGCCATCAACCACTTTTTCCTGGCCCAAGGCATGACGCTCGTGACCGGCGGAAACGGCATGTACACGGGGGCAATGCTCTGGAATCCGGGCGACGGCTCCACGGACATGGACGACCCTGCCGGCATCGAGAACGCAAAGGTCCTCGGCCGGAAGGTCGCCGTGATGGCCCGGGTCATGAAGGAGGCGGACCTGTGGAATCTTCAGGCATGATAGCGGTGACGCTGAACGTGAACGAGCGCGAGTACCCGCTGCTCGTGCCTCGAGGAGAGCGCCTGCTGTGGACGCTGAGGGAGCGCCTGGGCCTCACCGGCGCAAAGTGCGGCTGCGGCACCAACGATTGCGGCGCCTGCCGCGTCATCGTCGACGGGCAGGCCCGCAACTCCTGCGTCCTCTTGACCCGCAACATGGAGGGAAAGAAGATCGAGACCATCGAGGGGCTTTCGGACGGCCTGACGCTTCATCCCATCCAGCAGGCCTTCATCGACGCTGGGGCGGTGCAGTGCGGCTTCTGCACCCCGGGGATGATCATGAGCGCGAAGGCCCTTCTCGACGCCAATCCCAACCCCACGGAGGAGGAGGTTCGCGAAGCCATAAAGCCCAACCTCTGCCGCTGCACGGGCTACGTCAAGATCGTCGAGGCAGTGCTTCTCGCCGCGCGTCGGATGCGGGAGAAAAGCGAGGTGGCGCCCAACGAGAACGCGGCCATTTCTGGAGGGGTTTCGTCGTGAGCGGAGAAGCTCCAAGAGGACGCGTGGTGGGCCATCCCCATCCCGTGCACGATGCCCGGCTCAAAGTCACCGGGCAGCTGCGCTATGTGGATGACATGAAGCTGCCCGGCATGCTGTACGGGAAGGTTCTTCGCTCGCCGCGACCTCATGCCCGAATAGTCTCCATAGACACCTCAAGGGCCGAGGCGGCTCCGGGCGTGCATGCTGTCATCACGCACCGGGATGCACCCCAGGTACGCTTCAACGCCAATGGCGAGGACAGCGACGTGCTGCCCTCCGAGCGCATCCTTGACGACGTCGTGCGCTTTGTGGGCGACAAGGTTGCCGCCGTGGCGGCAGAGACTCCCGAGCAGGCCGAGCAGGCGCTGAAGCTCATCGACGTCGAGTACGAGGACCTGCCTGCATACTTTGACCCTGAGGAGGCGGCCGCTCCGGGCGCCTACCCCATCCATCCCGAGCTGAGGCCGGAGGGCAACGTCCTTATCCCGGTGGACAAGTCTGCGGGAGACGTCGACGCCGCGCTCTCGATGGCCGACGTGGTCATAGAGGGAAGATACGAGGTCCCCGCCGTGCATCACGCCGCCATCGAGCCCCATGTCGCCCTTGCCAGCTACGATGCGTCTGGCATGCTCACGGTGTGGACCCCAACGCAAGACGTGTTCGGACAGCGCGCGAACCTCTCCAAGGCGCTGGGCCTGCCCGAGAGCCGCGTCCGCGTTCTCAACCCCGCCATGGGCGGCGGATTTGGCGGCAAGATCGACTTGGTCTGCGAGCCCGTTGCCAGCCTGCTCTCGATGAAATGCGGCAGGCCCGTCAAGCTCGTCCTCACGCGCGCGGAGGACATCGTCTCTGGGCCCACCCGCCATGCCGAGGTCATCTACTCGCGCATGGGCTTCATGCGCGACGGGACAATGGTTGCGTGCGATTACAAGGTGTACCTCTCCTGTGGGGCGCAGTCGGGCGGCAGCATGTCGGTGGCATGGGCCGCAGGAGGCAAGTTCTTCAAGCTCTTTCGCACGCCCAACCTGCGCTATCGCGCCTATCCGGTCTACACCAACCGCAGCAGCGCCGGCGCCATGCGCGGCTTTGGGTCGCCCCAGCTCTTCTTCGTGATGGGCTCGCAGATGAACGAGGCGTCACAGCGCCTGGGCATCGACCCGTGCGAGCTCTATCTGAAAAACGTCAACGATCCTGACGCCGTCGACCTTCTCGGCGAGCCAATAGGCAACATGCGAGCGGCAGACTGCATACGGCGGGGTCGCGCGCTGTTTGGCTGGGACAAGATGCGCGAGAAGTCCGAGCAGTCCAGGCGCGAGGGCGGCCGCTTCAGGTACGGCTGCGCCTGCAACGTCGCGCCCCATGGCAGCAGCCTCTTTGGAATCATGCCCGACACCTGCGGAACCATGATCAAGATGAATGGCGACGGCAGCATCACGCTGTTCACGGGCGTGAGCGACATGGGCAATGGGTCCAACACGACGCAGATGCTCGTCGTGTCGGAGGAGCTGGGCATCCCGCTCGACCACATCTCACTTGTGAAGACCGACACTGAGACCACCCTCTATGACGTTGGAGCCTTCGCAAGCCGCGGGACCTACGTGGGCGCGGGCTCCGCCCTTGCCTGCGCAAGGCTCGTCGCCGAGCGCGTGAGGGCAGAGGCGGGGGAGCTTCTCGAGGTCGCGCCAGAGCAAATTGAGCTCTGCAACGACGGAGCGCAGGCAAAGGGCGACCCTGGCCGTCGCGTGACAATGCAGCAGGTTGCCGAGCATGCCCATGCCAACGAGCGCGACATCGTCTGTACCAAGATGTATGGCACGACCGCCGCGCCCATCTCTGTGGGTGCCCACTTCTGCCTGGTGCGTGTGGACGCCTCGACGGGAAAGGTCGACGTGCTCCGCTACGTTGCCGTCCATGACGTCGGTCGCCCTCTGAACCCCATGGGCCTTGAGGGGCAGGTTGACGGGGGAGTGCAGATGGGCATCGGCTATGCGCTCTCTGAGGGGATCGTCCTCGACGAGAACGGCGGCCAGCCTCGTCACAACTTCCGCGACTGCCACCTGCCGCGCGCAACCGACATGCCGCGGGACATCCAAGTCGAATTCCTTGACAGCGAGGAGCATACCGGCCCCTTTGGCGCCAAGAGCGTGGGGGAATGCGGAACCGTGCCCGTTGCAGGATGCGTTGCGGCGGCAGTCTCCAATGCCGTCGGCCATCAGTTCACAAGCCTGCCCATTCGAAAGGAGGACGTGCTGTGCGCATTGCGCGAATCGCCAACGCAAGGGTCGTGACGCCAGAAGGCACCGTCGAGGGCGACGTGACCTTTGAGGTTCCAGAGTCACGGGACCAGGTCGGCCACATTCTCGAAGTCGGGTCTGCCACGTCTCCTGTCGACCAAACCTTTGACGCTCGTGGCGCGTGGGTCGTGCCTGGAGGAATAGACGCCCACGTCCACTTTGGCGGCTTTGGGACGATTCCCATTGCCGATGGCTTCTATCGTGGGTCGCGCGCAGCGCTGGCTGGCGGCACCACGACGGTCATAGACTTTGTGGAGCCAGATGGCGAGGAGAGCGTGAGCCATGCCTTGGGCCGTCGCCTTAAGGACGCGTCCGTCTCTGCGGTCGACTATATGTATCGCCTGGTGCTGACCGAGCGCTACGAGCAGCAGATCAATGACCTTCCGCTGGCAGAGCGGGCTGGCATCCACGACTTCAAGCTCTTCACCATCTACGAGGGGGAGACGCTTCGCGAGGATGACCTCGGCTTTATCTTTGAGCGGCTTTCGGATGACCCTCGCCGCACGTTTCTCGTGCATGCAGAGGACCCCGACGAGATTGCGCGGCTCCAGGCAGGCCATGGCGACTCGACGGACTTCTTGGAGCTTGCCAGAACGCGTCCCGCTGAGAGCGAAGAGCGCATGGCACGCATGCTGTGGCGCCTTGTGGATGAGACGGGCGTGCGACTTTGCATTGCGCATGCCACGACTGCCGGGACCATGCATCTGCTTGATGGTCCGGCCCCGGCGAGAGGGGAGTTCGTTGCCGAAACATGCCCCCATTACCTGGAGTTTTCCGAGGATGCCCTCAAGGGGGCGGATGGCTGCCTCTTCACTATGACGCCGCCCTTGCGCACCGCGCCAGACATCGAGGAGCTTTGGGAGAAGGCGCTCGCGGGCAGGCTGATCATCTCCACCGACCACTGTCCCTACTCGCTGAGCGACAAGCGTGGCACGACCTATCAAAGCGTTCCTTGCGGCGTCGATGGTGTCTGGACGCGCATGGCCTGGCTCTACTCCGAAGGGGTCCAGCGACGGGGCATGGGCATGGGCACGTTCGTGCGGCTCACGTCGGAGAACGCCGCGAGATTCTACGGCCTCTATCCTCACAAGGGGGCAATTTCCCCAAGCTCTGATGCTGACCTTGCCGTGATTGGGGACGACCAATGGCAGGTGCGCATTGAGGATGCCCCGGATGCGCTTGACTACACTATCTGGGAAGGAAAGCGGCTGGCTGGGAGCATTGTCAGGACATATCGCGGAGGAAGCCTCGCCTTTGACGGCGAGCGCGTGCTGGCACGCCCTGGCAGCGGAAGGCAAATTGACAAGACGAGGATGGACGCATAGTGCGCTACTTTGACAATCACGCGGATACGCTGACCGAACTGCCCGAGGGAGGCTCCCTATACGAGAACGAAAACGACGTCGACCTCAAGAGGGTCGACGCGTTTGCAGACACGTATACGCAGGTCTTCGCTCTGTGGCGGGACATGGCGCAGGTCGACAACAAGCGCGTGGACGAGGAGTTCGAGCGCGTCTATGACCGCGCGCGTGGTCTGATTGCCGCCCAGAGCGGAAGGGTCGAGCTGGTTACGGACGCCAAGAGCATGCATGCCGCGCATGCGGCGGGGCATGCCGCCGCCTTCCTCTCTCTTGAGGACGCCTCGTTCGCTGGATCTCACATCTCTGAGGCCTATGACAGGGGCATCAGATTCTGCATGCTTGCCTGGAACTACGAGAACAGCTATGCGTGCGGCGCTGCCTGCGACCAGCGCCGCGGTCTTACCCAACGGGGCCGTAAGCTCGTTTGCCAACTTGTGGGGCAGGGCATGGTCATGGACGCCTCGCACCTGTCTGACGCAGGCGTCGACGACCTTCTGTCGCTTGTGGAGGGACCGGTCATTGCGTCTCATTCCAACGCGCGTGCCGTGTGCAATGTGCCCCGCAACCTGCCAGATCGCTACATCGAAGAGATTGCACGCCGCGGCGGGATCATCGGGCTCAACCTCTTTGCCCCCTTTGTGGCCGACGACCCATCCGTGGATGACGTCCTTCGTCATGCGGACCACATCATGGAGATTGGTGGCGAGGACGTCCTTGCGATGGGCGCGGACTTTGACGGCTGCGATGGGCTGTTTCCCAAAGGCATCGCTGGCGTGCAATCGATTCCCTCCCTTCGCGCTGCGTTTGCGACTTCATTCGGAGAGGAGCTTGCCGAGAAGGTCTTCTTCACGAATTCCGAGGCTTTCATAGAGAGGAACTTCTAGAGCGTCGTGCCCTGAGGCTTGCTAGACCGTTCCACACAGGCCCAATACTCATTGGGCAGGGGACACTTATGCAAAATATATTTTATAAAAAGTTTTTAACTTAAAATAACTGCATATGAAATGAATTTGATACAAGCCTGCGAAGAACAGGAAAGCAGAGGCATCTACCGTTCTAGACAACCATCTGGCCAAACGTCTGGAGGCGGTTATATGCATCATTTGAGAAAAGGGATTGCCGGCTTGCTCCTAATTGCCTTGGTTGCGTTTTGCGCCTTCCCGCTCCTGGGATGCGAGTCAGGCACGACGGCTGAGCAATCCTCAGAGAGCTCTTCGGAGAGCACGGAGCACACCTATCGCGTCGCGATGGTCTTAAACGACAGCATTAACGACGGCGGCTGGGGCTCAAGCGCATATCAGGCCATGTGCGAAGCCGCGGAGAAGCGGGGATGGGAGACCGCCTACACCGAGAATGTCGAGCAATCCGACTGGGTGACGGTCATGCAGAACTACTGTGACCAAGGATACGACCTGATATTCGCGCCAAGCGGGCAGTTTGCGGATGCCGTGCAGCAGGTGGCGGAAGACAACCCCGACACGCACTTCATGATCCTCTCGTCGGAAGTCACCTCGGACAACATCGAGAGCATGCTGCCCAACCTCGAGCAGATTGGATACCTTGCGGGCGCCCTCGCGGGCTTGCTCACCAATACAAACCAAGTGACCTTTGTCGGCGGCGTTGAGCTCGACACGACTGCCACCAAGGCAGCCGCCTTCGAAGAGGCTGCCAAGATCGTCAACCCTGACTGCAGCGTCTCCATTGTCTACGCCGGCTCGTATAGCGACGTGGCAAAGGGCAAGGAGATTGCCGAGGCGGCCATCTCAAGCGGCACTGACGTCATCTATGGTGACGCGTCTGCCGTGGACTCCGGCGAGCGCGAGGCAATCCAGGACCACGAAGGCGTCTACGACATCGCGCAGCCGTCTGATTTGGGAAGCTCTGACGACGACGTCATTGCATGCTCGATTGTGACCGACAACGAAGTCATGATCGAGCAGTGCCTCGAGGACGTCGAGAATGGCGACTTCGGCAACAAGGTCGTTGAGGGCTCGATGGAGGACGGGACAATCAAGGTCGGCACCTTCTCTGACAAGCTAGTCTCCCAAGAGATTCAGGACGAGTTTGCGGAGTACGCGAAGCAGATAGAGGAGGGCACGTTCGGTCAGTAGCCCTACCAGCAGTCTCGATGCGAAAGGCGGGGCTTGGCGCGTCTGATGCCGCCAAGCCCCGCCTTCGTACGCTCAATGTTCAGCTGAGCTATCCCAGCAGCGCCTCGAGGATGCCGTAATAGCTCTCGCATGCACGCTCGAGCTGGGAAATCTCGATGTATTCGTCGACGGTATGAGCAAGGTCTTCTCGGGATGGTCCCAGGCCAATGGTGGGGATGTGCGCCTCGCCCGCGTAATGGCTCCCGTTGGTGCAGAAGTTGTACTGCGCGACTGCGGGGTTGAGCCCCTTCTCTTCCAGATGGCCCTTGATGCGCTCGATCCATTCTTCGTGCTCGTCGTAAAGCCAGCCTGGGAAGAAGCGCTCGGCCTCAATGACCTCGCCCGTGTAGCACGTTGCCTTGGCATGGGTGAAGTCGACCTCTGCCGAAAGCTGGGGGTCGTTGCGCGACAGCTGGTCTATGAGGCTCTTGACTGGGTCGAGCACGCCTTCTGGGGTCTCGTCTACAAGAAGCCGCCGGTCATAGGTTGCGCGGCAGCCCTCGGGGACTACCGATGCGCCTGGATAGGGTTCGCTTTTTATGTCCACGAGCTCGAGGATGCCCTTGCCCAGCACCGGGTGCTCGGGAGGCTCGATCTGGCGAACCTGCTCTACCAGGTCGCACATTTTATAAACCGCGTTGACGCCCTTCTCGGGGTTTGCCGAGTGTGCCGGCTTGCCATGCGTGACCAGCGTGAGCTCCGCGCGGCCGCGCTGGCCAACCTTGATGTTGCAGTTGCTCGCCTCGCCGATGATCACGTAGTCGGGATGGCAGATGCTGCTTACCGTGCGTGACGCGACTCCCTCAAAGCACTCCTCCTGCACGACGCCTGCCACGCAGATGGTCCCTGCAAAATCGCGGTTTGTGTCAGCGGCGAACCAGCCCACGGCTTTCGTGAATGCGGCGTCGGCGCCCTTCATGTCGCTCGTGCCCCTGCCCCAGATTTTTCCGTCATGAATCTGAGCCTCGAAGGGAGGGTAGGTCCACTTCTCGGCGTTCTCTGCGGGCACCGTGTCGATGTGGCCATCAAAAAGGACGGTCGGTCCCGGACGATTCCCATGGATCGTTCCAATGACCGAGCCGTTCTTGTCTATCCGCACCTCATCAAATTTCATCGACTCCATCTCTTTATAGAGGCAGTCTGCGACGTCCTTCTCCTCTCCTGAATAGCTCTTGGCGCGGACGAGGCTCTGGCACAGTTCGACCAGCTGCTGAGAACGGCTCGGTTCCATTTTTCTGGCTCCTCTCAAGGTGGGCGCGCTCCATGGGCGCGTGCTGACACGCAAAGAATAGGCGCGGCAGCGCCACCTGGCGCCCCTGGGCGGGGATGCCGTAACAGTTGGGTCGTTGGTTGTAACAGCCGTTAACATGCGCGCCTGCTGAGAGCGCCTTGACGCGAGGGGCAGGAAATCTGTAGGACAAGCAATTTCCCATTTCTCGTAACAATAAGAAACGTTATGGAGTTGGTACAGCAACTCTTGCGTTACTGCTGCCGCCTAAGCTCAGCAATGTAATGTCTGCCGGGGGCTGGCTAGTCCTCGCCATCAAATGAGAGGGGGACAATATGGCCGAGCTTATGCGCATGGAGCATATCAGTAAGCGGTTCGGGACCAAGCTTGCAAACGACGACGTATCTCTGAGCGTCAATGAGGGAGAGGTACATACGCTGTTGGGTGAGAATGGGGCAGGCAAGTCCACGCTCATGAACGTCCTCACCGGCCTGTACCAGCCTACAAGCGGGAAGATCTACTTCCGCGGCCGCGAGGTGAGCATCGATGGCCCTCGCGATGCGACCAACATGGGAATCGGCATGGTTCATCAGCACTTCATGCTCATCAATGCGATGACCGCGCTCGAGAACATTACGCTTGGCACCAAGAACAGCTCGTCTCCGCGCTTTAATCGAGCGGAGGACGAGAAGGCAGTCCAAGAGCTTGCAGACCGCTATGGGCTGGAAGTCGACCTTAACTCTCGCATTGCCGACATGTCCATCGGCATGCAGCAGCGCGTTGAGATTCTCAAGGTGCTCTATCGAGGAGCAGACTTGCTCGTCCTCGACGAGCCCACGGCCGTTCTCACCGATGTCGAGGCGGAGAGCCTTTTTGACATCATGCGCTCGCTTACGGCCGAGAAGAAGTCGGTCATTTTCATCTCGCACAAGATGCGCGAGGTCATGAAGGTCTCTGACAGAATTACCGTCCTGCGCGATGGGAAGTCGGTGACGACGCTCAACTGTGCAGACACGACTGCGCAGGAGCTTGCCGATTTGATGATTGGCCGTCGCTTCCACGAGAGCATCTACGAGAAAGTCACCAATCCTGGAGAAGAGGTCATGTCCCTTGAGCACGTGTCCCTCAACCCAGAGCGTAAGCACGGCGGACTCAAGGACGTTTCGATCACCATCCATCGCGGGGAGATCGTTGGGGTTGCAGGAATCGACGGCAATGGCCAGTCACAGCTTGCGCAGGTGGTCACGGGCTTTTCGGAGCCTGACTCAGGCACCGTGAAGACGCCGGTTGGCCCCGTTGCCATCTATAGCCCCAAGAGCTTCATCGATGCTGGGGTTGCCGACGTGCCCGAAGACAGAAACAGCATGGGGCTTGTGGGAGACATGAGCATCGCCGAGAACCTCATCTTGAAGAACACCGATGACGAGCGGTTCTCATATGGTCATGGCGCCTGGCTCAGGACAAAGCCCATTCATGAGTTTGCCGAACAGATGCGCGAGAAGAACGACATTCGCTGCGCCTCGGTTGACCAGCCCGTCCGCAGCCTCTCTGGCGGCAACCAGCAGAAGGTCATTCTGGCCCGCGAACTCGAAAGCCACCCGTCTCTGTTGGTGGCCGCATACCCTACGCGCGGCCTTGATATCGGGGCGACGGAGTTCGTTCACGACGCGATGATCAAAGAGCGCGACGAGGGCTGCGCAATTCTCATGATCAGTGCGGACTTTGACGAGGTCCTGAAGCTATCCGACAGGATCGTCGTTCTCTTTGAGGGGCAAGTGATGGGGACGTACCCAGGAAAGGGAGCGCCCATCAAGGAAATTTCTCTTGCCATGGCGGGGAAGTAGGCAGCGATGTTTGATAAGAATCAACGGGAGTCCCTTGCGATGAGGTACGAGCGCATCTTCTCGTTCCTCGCTCCCCTCATTGCAATTTTGATTTCATTTGTCATTGGCGGCATCATCATTCTGTTCCTTGGAAAGAACCCAATCCAGGGCTACGCGCTGCTGTTCTCGGGCTCTCTTGGCAGCGCTCAGAAGATTGCCAGCTCTCTCATTAGCGCTTGCCCGCTCATCTTTACGTCGCTTGCGGCAACCTTCGCCTATAAGTGCGGCGTATTCAATCTCGGCGGAGAGGGCCAGTTCATCATGGGCGCGGTAGCGAGCATTACGGTTGCGCTCACGTCGGGAGTCGAAGGGGTTCCGGGAATCTTGCTGTGCCTCATTGCGGGCATCGTCGCCGGGGCCCTGTGGGCAGCGATACCGGCAATCATGAAGATTACGCGCGGCCTCAACGAGATGATTACCTCAATCATGCTCAACTACGTGGCGACCCTCTTTATGGGATACATCTATACCAGTGTCTTTCGCGATGGGGCAAACCCGCAGACGCCTGCGATCTCTGACTCGCTCAAGCTCTATAGGTTCTCTGGGTTCCGCATCCATGTGGGAGTCATCATTGCCGTGGTGCTTGCGGTGCTCATTGCCTACGTGCTCAACAAGACGTCCTTTGGCTTCAAGATTCGCGCCGTCGGAATTAACCCGCTCGCAGCGCGCGTGAACGGCTTTCCTGTGAAGGCGCTCATTTTTGCCGCGTTCATCATTTCCGGAGCGATAGCAGGACTGGGCGGCTCGGTTGAGCTTTTGGGCAAGCAGTATAGGCTCATGAGCGGCTTTGGCGATGGGTTCGGCTTTGACGGCGTGGCAGTCGCGCTTATTGCGCAGCTGAGCCCCATCGGCTCTCTTGTCGTGGCCATCTTCTTCGGCGTGCTTACGACAGGGGCGTCCTCGATGCAGGTTGGCATCGCCGTGCCTACCTCCATCGTTGAGATTATTCGAGCGCTCATCATCATCTTCTCCGTCTCCGGCATGGCCTGGATGAGGCTTCCTAAGACGAAGCAGCTCTTTGCCGAGCTCGCTGCCCGCAGGGAAGCAAGGGCGGAGAAGGTTGGCGGCGCAAGCATGTCAGTTGCTGCCGCCTCGAGCGAAGAGGGGGCGAGGTCATAAATGGACGCTATTATTTCGTCGCTGCCAGATATCCTCTCGTCTACGGTGAGGATGACCGTGCCGCTGCTCCTGGTTGCCATTGCGGAGCTCTTCAGCGAGCGCGCGGGCATGGTCAACATCGGGCTGGATGGCCTTATGTCCGGCGGAGCGCTTGCCGGCTTTCTGGCGGGCTACTTCACGGGCAACCCCTGGGTTGGCGTCTTGGCGGGAATGACCGCGGGCATCCTCATAAACCTGATTTATGCATATTGCACCATCAAGCTCTGCGTCGACCAGGTGGTGCTTGGCATGGCGATAAACATCCTTGCCCCTGCGCTGGCGTCGTTCTTCTACAAGGTTGCGTTTGGCGACTCGTCGGCTCTTGCGCAGGGCGTCCAGATGTCCACCGTGAGCATTCCCATCCTGTGCGACATCCCGGTGATAGGCGAGGCGTTTTTCCAGCAGACGATGCTTGCCTACATTGCCTACCTTCTGGTTCCCCTGTCTGCAGTGTTCTTCACGAAGTATCGCGCAGGCCTGAACTATTGTGCCGTTGGCGAGAACCCGCAGGCGGCAGAAACTCTCGGCATCAACGTTATTGGGACCAAGATTCTTGCCTGCGTCATTTGCGGCGCTCTTGCTGGGCTTGGCGGGGCCTTCCTCACCCTGTGCTACACCAGCACCTATACCGACGGAATCGTTGCCGGGCGCGGATTCATCGCTCTTTCCGCAGTTATCTTTGGTCGCTGGGAGTCTGTGGGGGTGCTTATCGCCTGCCTGCTCTTTGGCTTCTGCGACGCCCTTCAGATTGTTCTGCAGGTCAACATCCAGGGGACCCCATACCAGTTCTTCCAGATGATCCCCTATGTCGTTACGCTCGTCGCGCTTGTGCTCTTTGTCTCCAAGCACCTGGGACCTGAGGCCAACGGGCAACCGTATTACCACGAATAGGTCGTGAGGCCGAGCAGCTTGCGACGATTCTTCAAACAATGCCCCGGCTCTTGAGAGCCGGGGCTATATTATTGGAAAGCAGGCGGCATGGTGCAGAAGCCGCGCTCTCGGGGCGGACGGTCTTGGAAGGCTGAGCCTCGGAATCTTGTGCCAGTAATTATTACTGGAACTCAAATTCCCATTAGGCATACTACTTCTTGCGTCAGCGTCCCTTGAGAACCGCATAGCACCAGCCGCCGAGGTGGTTCGGCCGCCACCTCGGCGGAGCACTAGTTACTACAACTAATGGTTGCTACAACCACAAGCCCCGAGCCGTAAGGGGTCGTTTTTCATGGAGGTCGCACCGGAGCCGGCCTTTCCGTCGAGCTAAGCGCGCTCGGGAGGCTGCCCTTCACCGCTCTCCTTCGCAAACGCGTCGCCCTTGTCGTCGACAAACGCTTCGGGAAGAAACGCCGCAAGGTTGCCGATACTTGACGCGGGCGTTCCCTTTGGCAGCCTGACATCGTGGTTGAGCTCCTGGTACTTCTCGCTTCGCGGTCGCATGAGGTCTTGGAACTCCTCGATCGCCCGGGATACCTCGCGCTGCTGAGAGATGGCAAGCTGGTACCCAAAGAGGCCCTCGACTGCGCGGCTGCCTTTATCGGCCTTCGTGTCTTCTGCTGAAGACTTGCTCTGCAGGCGAAAGCCGTTCTTCTCGCTGTCTTGCGTCTCGAGGCTGCGAGAGAGCGCGCAGATAAGCACATGCTCCCTGGAGCGCGGCGCGAGAGTGCTCACGAGCTGTCTGTCCAGCCGCTTTCGGCCTACAAGCAGCACGTCGAACTCTCGCTCAACGTCGGTGTAGACGGGAACGACGACGTCCTCGCTCGTTGCCTCTCCGTCCACGAGGCTCTCGTACAGCCGTCCCGCCCGGTTGATCTGCTCGTCCTCGACGCTCTCAAGATAGGCTTGGATGAGGTCGTCGTCGATGTTCTTTGACTTCTCGACCGTCTTGGCTCCGTTGGAGGCGCGGATGCCATGGTTGTTCAGCCAGTCAGAAGCCTTCAGCCACAAAAGCCAGCTCTTGCAGGAATAGAGCAGGTCTTCGATGCCGCTGCCAGGTCGCTTGCTGGCCGGATTTCTCTGCCACGCCTGCCAGAGCAGGGGCTCTACGCTCTTGGGCGTGATGCCGCTGACGGCGAGCGAGTGCGCCGAGGTCTTGTCCTTCTTGAGGAAGTCTTGAACGATCGCAAGGGCCGCGTCAAAGAGGCGGGCGCGATCCTCGCTTGTCCCGAGCCTGTAGCTGTAGAGCAGGTCGTTCGAGAACTCCTCGAACACCTCAAGGCGATGGCCCTGCTTTGTCGGGAGCGGAAGGCAATCAAGCGCAGTGTCGCCGATCTCGCGGAGAAGCTCGTGGCTCACGATGCCTATCGCCGCCGAGCAAGCGGTGGCATGGGGGCATGATTTCGCCGAGGGGCACGCGATAGGCGCTTTGAGATGCTTTGCGAGGAAGTTGCCGATAGTGGTCGCTGCCCTATGGTCGACGTTCGAAATGACTGCGAGCGCCTCGGACTGGGACAGCGCCTGCATGTCGCCCGTTGCCTTCCGTTTTGGCAGCCCAGCCACGCCTAGGCGCGCTGCGATGTTGGCGTAAAGGCAGAGGCCGCCGCAGGCCGTCCTCTTGCCAGCGCTTGCCGTTGGCGCCGAAATACTGAGCCTTGCGCACGCCAAGACAAAGCTGTTTCTTGGGCTGCGGTTTTTCCAGGCAAGCTTGAGGGCATAGCGCTTCTGGTCATGCGCCTGCTCGATTAGGTACTTGTAGAGCATTGGCTCCTCGGGACTCACCCAACGGGCGGTGTCATCGTCTTCGTCGCCCTTTGCGACGAGGCTGCCGCTTCTGTAGGTGTGCACTTGATCCCACATGGTCTCGAGCACCCGGTCGTGGAGGCTTCTGTCCTTGAACGTCCCCATGGACATCACCTGCCCGTCTTGTCCGCCTGCGCGTTTGCGGAGAGACGCAGACTCGTGATGTCCGAGCGCACGCGCTCCGTGAGGGCGCGCACGAGCCTCGATTCTCCCGAGAGGTTGAGCCCGTGCTTCTTGAGCACCACCTTCGCCCCTTCGGTCACGAGCATCTCGTGGTTGTCGGGCAGCCCCTTCGAGAGCCGCTTCTTCCAGCCTTTCCGGAACGTCTCGTATGCCTTGCAGTACTCGTCGCCGGCACCGTAGAAGCGGCTCCAGTCCGTCTCGTGCGTCTCGATGCCAAAGGGGTCGTATGCCTCGGGCGGCTCGACGAATTCCCCAAAGTCCTCGGAGCAGTCCCAATTGGTGCCGTCGTCGAGCTTCTCCTCGCTCGGCTCCTCGTCCTCGACATCCCAGGGGTGGCCTTGGTAATCGTCGGTCTTCTCCTCTGCGCGCGAGATGGCAGCGAGAAGGCGCTCGCGCTCTGAATTGAGCGCCGGGCGGTCCTGATCTTCGTGAAGCGACGACGCTTTCTTCCCAGAAAGGCGCTGGTAGGCAAGGTCAAGGTCCACGACGGCCTCTGGGACAGTTGCGTCGAGGATATCCGCACGCCCTCCAAGCTCCTCGCGTAAGCGGGCTTGGAAATAGTTCTGGTCCATGTCGTTGCCCAGCATGTCAAGGGGGTAGGGCGACACTGCCTCTGGCTTGTCGAGCATGAGCCACGCCGGAGTGTTGGGGATGTCCTTTCCGGCGCCCTCCTCGAGCACTTCGAGCGTGTGGACGTCCTTCTCGTCCATTCCCAGGATTGCGAGAAGCGCCTCCACAAACGCGCTCATGGTGTCGCGCAAGGTGTCAGGCTCCTCGACCTTCGTGATGGGAAGCGCGTCTGGCGAGCGGTAGGGCATGCGGATGGGATCGGGGTCAACGCAGCAGAGCAAGCAGTAGGCAAGGGACTCGAGCCACGTGCGCAGGTCATCGTCAAAGGGATCGCCGAGGTCGTAGCCAATGAAACCCCAGAACCTCTCAATGTCATCGGGGTCGGTAGGCCCCCAACTGTCTTCGGCCACGTCGTTGTGCCAGTCGAAGCGACTGAGCTGCGACGCCTGCTCCACCATCTCTGCCGCCAAGGCCTTGCGCTTATCGGCCAGCTCGCCCTCATAGACGTTTAGCGCGCGGGTGACGGAGACGTTTTCCCAGCTCAGCTCGTCACGCATCCAGCTGAGCAGGTCTTCGAGCTCGTATCTTGACAGGGCTATCTCATAGGCGTCGAGAACAGCGTCCTCGCACTTGCGATTGTCCTCCCATGCTTCCTCGTTGAGGCGGTCCGCCTCCTCGCGCTCTTCGTCTGTGAGCTGCTGCGCTTGGCGAATCTCTTCGTAGAGCTCGCGATCGTCCTCAGGATTGTCTAACTCCATGATCCGCCTCTCCCAAAGCTGAAGATTCAGCTTGTCGAAAATTCAATAATTGAGGTTCTCACCTCGAAAAACATTATGCCAGTAAATTTTACGGAATACAAGTTGACCCTACGGTAGATTAATTGTGCACTAAGGGCTCGCCTTGCGAGCACGAGCAAAGGAGGCACTGCATGCCAAGCATCATCCGAGAGACAAGCAGGGGATTTTTCCAAGAGTCGCTTGAGGACTACGCATTTGCGCGTCGTCGGCTTCTCATTGCCGACAAGATTGACGAGGCCATGGCGACCTGCGTCTGCCTGGTCCTTCAGTATCTGGCCGACCAGAGCCGAGACGAGAAGATCACGCTTCTGGTGAACTCCTATGGCGGGGGCGTCTCGGCCGGCCTCACCATCGTGGACGCGATTGCGGCCTGCCCGTGCCCCGTCACCACGGTGTGCCTGGGCACGGCAGCGAGCATGGCCTCGCTGATCTTCATGTCCGGCAGCGAGCGGCTGATGCTTCCCAACTCTCAGGTCATGATTCACGACCCGCTCATCGCCGAGACCAACGGCGGCTCGGCGCTGAGCATGAACGCGCTGGCGGAGCACCTCATGCAGTCGCGCTCCAAGCTTGCCTCCATCATCTCGGAGCGCACCGGCAAGACTCTCGACGAGGTGCTCGAGGCCACGGGCAAACAGACCTACTTCGACGCGCCCTCCGCAATCGAGTGGGGCATTGCCGACCGCATCGTCGAGTCTTTCGAATAGGCTACCCGCCATAACGCAGGCGGAAAACGAGAGGAGAACAACTTATGTCCCAGACCGAAAACACCATCAAGAGCGGCAGGATTCTCGCTGACGGCGTCGTTGTCTCCAACGACTCATCCACTACGCGCCTCAACAACAACGACCTCGTGCTCGGGCCTTCCGGCTCGGGCAAGACCCGCGGCTACGTGATGCCCAACATCCTGCAGGCAGAGGGGTCTTTCATTGTGACGGACACCAAGGGCAACCTCGCCCGTACCCTCGGCCCCACCCTCGCGGAGCGTGGGTATGCGGTCCACTACCTGGACCTTGCCCGCTTTTCCCTCAACAGCCACATTGCCGATGGCGTCACCGGCATCGGCTATAACCCCTTCGACTTCATCGACCGCGACCCCAAGACGGGTAGGGTCAGCGAGCGCGATGTCATGTCCATGGCCCATCAGCTCTCACCGATTGAGAATCCCGATGACATCTTCTGGGACCGAGCGGCAGAGACGCTCATTGCGGTGCTCATCGGATACGTCCTGGACTACCTGCCCGCGTGCGAGCGCAACCTCAGCTCCTTGGGCGTGCTGGCCGAGAACCTCGACAGCGGGGTCACTGCCGACCTGCTCGACGAGCTTGTCGCCACCGACCCCGAAGGCTTCGCGGCCCGCAAGTGGCGCATGGTGCGCTCCGAGCAAAAGGCCGATAAGATGTACGCGAGCATCTGCGGCATCGTTGCCGAGAAGCTCAACGTGCTGACCTTCTCGGATGCCGACGCGCTCTACAGCGCGAAGCACCGCCTGAGCTTTGAGGAGCTCGCAACCAAGCGCACCGCGGTATTCATAACGGTCAGCGACACCGACCGCAGCATGGACCGCGTGGTCAACCTGCTCTACGCCCAGGCCCTGCAGGAGCTCTGCGCCATTGCGGACGCCAACTGGCCCACGAGCAAGCTGCCCGTGCCCGTGCGGCTGTACCTCGACGACTTCGCCACCAACTGCACGATTGCCGACTTTGACAAGATCATCTCGGTCATCCGCTCTCGCGACCTGTCCGTGAGCGTGATCTTGCAGGACTACACGCAGCTCGTGAGCTCATACGGCGAGTTTCGCGCGGCGACCATTGCCAACAACTGCGACCACTGGCTTTACCTCGGCGGTCAGGACGTGGCGACGGCTCGTAAGATTGCCGAGAAGGTGAGCCGCACCACGGACAGCATCTTGAGCATGCCGCTTGACCGGGGATTCCTCCTCCAGAGAGGGGCCAAGGCTCTTGAGGTGACCCCCTTCGACGTGTCGCGCCATCCGCTCTATCGAGACCCCGTTCAGGCTCTGGACGTCCCCGACCAGCTCAGCCCCGCGTGCTGACGCGGACCCTGACACGGACGCCCCTAAGGAAGGAGAAGGCATGCAGCAGACAACGGCTTTTACTAGCCCCAAGACCACGCTCGAGCAGCGCGTCAGCGTCATACAGCGGGATGGCAAGGGGGCGGGGGAGAGGGCGCTCATCCGGAGCATGATGGCGATGCCCCTCTCCGAGTACTGCACCATACCCAAGTGGATGCCGGGCGGGAGGCGTCCCATCCTCTACCGCTATGCCGACAGCATGGTCGGCACCGACTCGCCGGTGGGGGAGGTGTGCCGCAGCATTCGCCGGGAGGTGTGGGGCGAGAGCCGCTTGAACGTCTCCCAGAATGAGCTGCTCTACCTCATCAAGCTCGTCTCCGAGCCCATCTACCGCTGGCAGAGCATGCAGGTGGAGCTGTTCGCCAGGAAAAAGAAGGGCGGCACGGTGCTGGGGGAGACATGGCGCAGCCAGCCGCTTGACCAAAGGATCGAGCTCCTCAGCATCTACCGCGGGAGCGCTCCGATTCCGCCGATGTGCGTGAGCAGGCTCTCCGCGATGGGATTCGTCCGCGACCTCGCTGTTCTCGGGGGATCCGAGAGCGACGATCGGGCTGGCGGGAATGACTGGGACCGCGTGGAGTCACTGGTCGCCCTCATGAGCAGGCACTGGGATAAGTTCAGCGTGGGGATGATGATTTCCGATGACTGGCACAGGCGGTCGGACTACGACCGATGTGACCTTCGGGAGTATCTGCGCGGTCCCGAGTGGGAGTTTCTCGACGTGCTCAGCCGGGAGCATTTGACGAGCGCGTACTTCCTGCTCGTCAATCCCATCGCCCGAGCATGGGATTACCGTCACGCCGAGCGGTAGCAACGATGCGGGCCCGGCTCAGCCGTTCGAGCTGGGCCCCTTCTCGACGGTGCCCTCGATGTGCTTGTCGAAGGCAATCTTGGTGCTGTTGTCGAATAGGATGGTCCCGCGGTAGGTGAATCCGTTCTTATTGAGGATGTGTCGCATGGCCATGTTTGCCTCGTCTGTGTCTATGCGAAAAGAAGCAATCCCGCGTTTGCGGCTCAGGTCCTCTACGAGGCGAAAGACTGCGTCGCTCAAGCCCTTGCCCCTGCCTGCTTCGGCAAAGGCCAGCCTGTGTACGACGACATAGGGCTCTGTCGTTGCCCATGTGCCGTCGAGCGCGTCGTAGGCCGGCTCCCCGTCGAAGTCAATGCAGAGATATCCGAGGACGTCCTTGCCATCGGTCACGAGATATCCCTTGCCCGAGCGAATGTCCCCCTGGATGCAGACCTTGTCGGGATACCCGTTCTGCCATTGATCGATTCCCTGGCTGCGGAGGTGCTCCTTGGCGGAGTTGATGATGTCCATGACGGTGCCGAGGTCGGCCATATGCGCTTTGACGAGCTTCATTGAGCTGCCCCTTACTCATGTTTCATGCGCCTGTGCTTGCGAGGTCCGCTCAACACGCCTGCGCAACAAGACTGTCCATACGAGTTACTCTTTATTGGATGCATTTCCACTATATAGGAATTCGGAGATATCGCAAGCAGGTTTGCAACTCCAACTCTATGAGGGGCTGGCGACAGAGAGGCGGCTTCAAGCTGCCCTTCTCGTTATGCGGACCGCCGCGATGAAGGGAACTGCGCTCGATGGCATCGTCGCTACTTTGCGTTTGCATTGCGGGCGTTCTCTCGCGCAAAGCGCTCGAGCACGACGAGCACCCAGGCGGCAATGAGCAGCGGCTGGATCACGAGGTTGATGTTGGAGGGCGAGAGGGCTATCTGGAAGATGCCCTGGAGGCTCGTCTCGCCGCTCTCCTCGAACCACTCGAACAGCGTCTGGAACCCCTCGAAGAAGCACTGGTAGACAACGAGGTAGATGGTCACCCACTGGATGAAGTACTCGAAGATCGTGCATTCGTCGTCATCGAGGTCGAGCCGTGGCCATACGCGCTTGAGCCGCCCGCGCAGCCAGTAATGGATGAATGCGGTCACAAAGATGAGCAGGAAGATATACACGAGCAGATTGGCGCCGCTCAAGTGACCGTCAACGGTAAAGAGAAATATCTCGTGGTCGGGGAATGTCGAGGTGATGAGGTACTCGGCAGCGACGGTGAGAGCGAGAAGCGCAAGCATGATGAGAGCGTTCACCGCGAGGATGCCCACGAAGCTTCCCACCACACGCATGATTTTGAGGCGTCGCGCGACGCCCTCGCCTTTGAACATGATGCGTCCCGCTACATAGAGCGGGACGAGTACCAGAGCGATTCTGATGAGGAAGCCGATCAGAGACGACATGCTGCCCTCCTGCAGTCCGAGGTTTCAGACCACAGAAGGGTAGCAGCACCTTGTCGATTAGTGGTGGAAGAGCCTCATGCCGGTGAAGCACATGACCATGCCGTACTTGTCGGCCGTCTCGATCACGTTGTCGTCGCGAATGGACCCGCCGGGCTCGGCCACGTAGCTGACGCCGGACTTATGGGCGCGCTCGATGTTGTCGCCGAAGGGGAAGAACGCGTCGGAGCCCAGCGTCACGCCGGTCTGCGTGGCGACCCAGGCGGCCTTCTCCTCGCGGGTCAGGACCTCGGGCTTCTCTGCGAACCACTTCTGCCATTCGCCGTCTGCCAGGACGTCGTCGTGCTCGTCGGAGATGTAGACGTCGATGGCGTTGTCGCGGTTGGCGCGGCGGATGCCGTCGACGAACTTGAGGCCGAGCACCTTGGGGTGCTGGCGCAGGTACCAGGTGTCGGCCTTGTTGCCGGCGAGGCGGGTGCAGTGCACGCGGCTCTGCTGGCCCGCGCCGACGCCGATTGCCTGGCCGTCCTTCACGTAGCAGACCGAGTTGGACTGCGTGTACTTGAGGGTGATCAGGCTCACGATCATGTCACGCTTGGCCGCGTCGGGGAGGTCCTTGTTGGCGGTCACGATGTTGCCGAGCAGGTCTTCGTCAATCTTGAAGTTGTTGTGGCCCTGTTCGAAGGTGATGCCGAAGACGTCCTTGGTCTCGGTGGGCGCGCAGTCATAGTTTGGGTCGATTTGGACGACGTTGTACTTGCCGCCCTTCTTGGAGCGCAGGATCTCGAGCGCCTCGGGCGTGTAGCCGGGGGCGATGATGCCGTCGGAGACCTCATGCTTGAGGTAGCGGGCGGTGCGCTCGTCGCAGGGCTCCGAGAGCGCTGCCCAGTCTCCGTAGGAGCTCATGCGGTCGGCGCCGCGGGCGCGGATGTATGCGCAGGCGATGGGCGTGAGCTCGCCCTCGTCGTCCACGAAGTATATCTTCTTGTCAGTGTCGGACAGGGGCAGGCCCACGGCGGCGCCGGCGGGGCTCACGTGCTTGAAGCTCGCCGCTGCTGGCATGCCCGTTGCACGCGAGAGCTCGCGGACAAGCTGCCAGGAGTTGAGCGCGTCGAGGAAGTTGATGTAGCCAGGGCGTCCCGACAGCACCGTCACCGGCAGGTCGGAGCCGTCCCGCATGAAGATGCGCGCGGGCTTCTGGTTGGGGTTCATGCCGTACTTGAGTTCAAGCTGGTTCATGGTGCTCCTTTCGTGGGATGACCCCGGCATCTTGTCCGTGGGCTCAGACAGCGCGGGGCGAACTCGCCCCCGGACAAGATGCCGGGGTCTTGCAACGAAGGCGGCATGGCCGGACAGAAAGTGCGGCATGCCGCTCATCAGGCCGCGCTAGTCGCCGAGGTTCTTGTTGAAGAGGCTTACGGTGCCTGCGACGTTGGCGTACAGGGAGACCTTGTTATCTTGGTTCAGGGCGTCCCAGACCTCTTCGGGGGAATCCAGGCTGACTAGGCGTGGCTCGCCGACAAAGCTCGGCAGGGGGTTGCCGTCGCCCTCGTAGGTCGAGATGAAGTAGCCGGTGCCCTTGGCAGCCTGCTCGTAGGCGAAGAACTCGCGCAGGCAGCGACCCGTTGCGGGGTCGCGCTTCAGGATGGAGAGCTCGAAGGAGCCGTCCTTGTGCAGGATGCTCGAGATGCGCGGCGTGTAGTTGGGCTCGTCGGGCTCGAACTCGCGGGTCATGAGCGCGGCGCGGAAGTCGCCCTTCTCGACGATGGTGTCGGTCTGGTCGCCGTTGGTGACCACGAGGTCGTCGCCCATCGTGCGGACGGGATGGTAGATGATCAGGCTCGGGTCCTCGAGCTTTGCCGGATCGTAGGCTTCGGTGCGGATGCCGTCATCGGTCTTCGTGAAGACGCGGTTTCTGCTGTTGGCGCTGCGGCCCATGATCCAGTAGTAGACGCAGTTGGCTCCCACTACGATGCCGCGGCCAGGGTAGGGGTTGGAGTGCAGGAGCTCGCACAGGTCTTGCATAGATGTCCCTTCTCGAGAGGCGTCCCCGCATGGCGGCTGGCTGCCCGAGAATGCAAAAGGCAAGCCAACCTCCTGAAGGAGGTGCGCTTGCCCAGACGGTCGGCGATATGGTCACGCGCTGCTCCACCGTGGTTGCCCACGCATTCCCGTCAGTCACAGCGCACTTCTGTCCCCATGACTTTATCACGGAGCGCGAGTGGCCGCTGGGCTTTCATGTTATTTGCTGCTTGCTTGGTCACCGAATCGCCAAATTGGTGCTGGGAGGGGCGCGCTAGGAGTCATCGGCGCAGTTTTGTGAGCTGCTAGTTGCAGTTGAGCGACTTATGTATAGATTTGGAGCGCGCGACGCGCGCCAATGGTCTGTCAGACCCATAGAAAGCCAGTTGGTGGGAGCCAAGGTGGGTCTCTCCTTGCTGTCGGGGCTAAAAATCCATACATAAGCTGTCCAACTGCAACGAACTGCTCGCAAAACTGCGCCATGGGTGCCTCCTTGGCAGTAATGATTCAAATTTGGCATCAAATCCAAGACTTCGGGGCAATTATTCAATATTGTTCTTATGTAATGAATATTCTTCTAAAAACCTGAAAGCAGAGCGTCCATCATAGTGATATGGAGGCAGTGATGTGCGACATATCCGCTCTGCACTACTGGCGCACCCGCTCCGACGCCATCGGAACGAGCAGCGGAAGGGTCAATGCTGCCCCGAGCCGTCGCTCGCATCCAAGTATTGACATCCCTACCTCTGCGACCATTAAGTACCTTGACAGCTTGGGTTTTGTGCAGGACGGTGAGGTCAGCCTTCTGGTGTCTTCCCCTGCGGACCGTCGCGTCCTGAAGAACACAAAGGTAACCGTTATCGGAGCCGAAGTGCCAAGCCGCTCGTTCGTCCGCGCGCTCGGCCAGGTTTACGTTGTGTCTCCGGAGCTCCTCTTTGTCATGGCGGCCAGCAAGCTTTCTTTCCCGCGGCTCTTGGAGCTTGGCCACGAGTTGTGCGGCACCTATCGCATGACGTCGCCGCATCCAACCTATAACGTCGAGCCCCTGACTAGCGTTGCTGCTTTGAGGAGCTATGCACAAAAGGCAAAGGGCATCCGAGGGCGCAGGTCTGCCCTTCTTGCATGCAAGTACATCGCGGATGACTCTGCGTCTCCGGCTGAAACCGCGCTCTCTATTATGTTCAGGCTTCCGCTTCGTTATGGAGGTTACGGACTTGGGATGCCCCTGCTCAACCATGAGCTGACGCTGAACGAAACCGCCTCGAGGCTCCTTGGCGGTCGCGGCGCAATTAAGCCTGATTTCTATTGGGCGGCAGCCCGCTACCCAGCGGAATACGACAGCTCCCTCTATCACTCAACGCGAGAGCAATCCGACGTCGACGAACGAAGACGCAATGCCTATGCCGCGCTTGGAATGGGCGTGACGGTGGTGCGTCCGCGGCACCTTTGCCAGATTGAGCTGCTTGACGGAATCGCTGCCTCCGTCTGCAAGAACACGGGCATCAAGACCTACCATCTCCCAGCCGACTATCGCGCTCTCCATGAGAGTCTATTCCAAGAGGTTTGTCGCTATTGGACAGAGCTGCATGATCGCTATCCGGGCGCGCAGGACTATCTTCTGGAATCTGCCGCCTACTCTGGACCTGAGGGGCAGTGGTAGCGCAACTTTTTTCTCTGTTAGTTGCAGTTGAGCAAGTTATGTATGGGTCTGCCGAGCTGGCGGCTTTGGATTGCCTGATGCGAATGCGCTTCTTCAGGCATTTCTATGCCTGCTCGCCATGCGTATGGTCCGCCGCGCCCAGAAATCCATACATAACTTGCTCAACTGCAACTGACGTCGCGAGATATTGCAGAATAGCCTCCGTGTGCCTGCCCTGAGAGTTGAAAATGCCCCAAGTGGGTATTCTTTCAGTGCAAAGCAACCAAATGGGAGAAGGCACATGGCACTCAGGAACAACGAGCAGCGTGACCCGGCAACCATCCGGCGCACGCTGCACTACTTTTGGTGGGTCACCAAGCAGAAGATGGGGGCGTTCATCCTCTCCATCGTGAGCTCGGTCGGCTACATTGCGATGCTCAACTTCGCGAACACCTACGTGATGGGGCTCATCGTCGACCGCGTGCAGGCTGAGCCGGTGGCTGCCGACCAGGTGTTCGACGTCTTTGGACCCTATGTCATTGCCCTGCTTATCGTGAACGCCGTGGGGCAGGTGCTCTCAAAGCTTCAGGACTATTCCGTCTACAAGCTTGAGATCAACGGCGACTACCAGCTCTCGCGCCTGTGCTTCGACACGCTCTCCAACCAGTCGATGACGTTTCACAACAGCCGCTTCGGCGGCGCGCTTGTGAGCCAGACCTCTCGCTTTGTCTCTGGCTATTCCGGGCTTGTCGACGTGCTGACCTACTCGCTGTGGCCGACGCTTGCCTCGATCGTCCTGACGGTTGTGATCCTTGCCCCGGTGGCGCCGCTGTTCGTCGTGATCTTGATGGCCATGCTCGTGCTGTACGTGGTCATCGCCTATGCGATGTACCGTCGCATCCTGCCGCTTTCGGCGGCGGCGTCGCGCGCGCAGAACAAGCTTTCCGGCGTGCTCTCCGATGCCGTGACCAACATCCTTGCGGTCAAGACCTGCGGCCGCGAGGACTACGAGCGCGGCCTCTTTACCGAGGCGGACCGCGAGGCCATGGCGGCGGAGAACACCAACATGCGCGCCACCATGCGCCGCGGCTTCACGACCTCGGGAATCATCACCGTCATCATGTTCGTCGCGTCCATCTTTGTGGCGGGCGGCAACGCGTGGTTTGGCATCAGCGCCGGCACGCTCGTGATGATGTTCTCCTACACCTACAGCCTCACGATGCGCTTCAACTACTTCAACTCGATGATGCAGCGCATCAATCGAGCCTTCGGAGACGCTGCAGAGATGACGCGCGTCCTCGACGAGCCCACGCTCGTTGAGGACGACGCCGACGCCAAGCCGCTCGAGGTGACCGAAGGCAAGATCGACTTCGAGCACCTGGGATTTCGCTATGCAGACGCCCAGGCCAACGACTACGTGTTCCGAGACCTTAACCTGCATATCCCCGCAGGTCAGCGGGTCGGATTGGTAGGCCGCTCTGGCTCTGGCAAGACAACGCTCACCAAGCTCCTGCTTCGCCTGGACGACGTCCAGCAGGGTCGGGTGCTGGTGGACGGCCAGGACGTGAGCCATTGCACGCAGCAGAGCCTTCGCCGCCAGGTGGCTTACGTGCCGCAGGAGGCGCTGCTCTTCCACCGCTCCATTCGCGACAACATCGCCTACGGCCGTCCCGAAGCGACGGACGAAGAGATTCGCCACGCAGCGGAAGAGGCCAACGCGCTCGAGTTCATCGAACGGCTGCCCGACGGCTTCGACACGATGGTGGGCGAGAGAGGCGTCAAGCTTTCCGGCGGTCAGCGCCAGCGCGTGGCCATCGCTCGCGCCATCTTGGTGAACGCGCCCATCCTGGTGCTCGACGAGGCCACCTCGGCGCTCGACTCCGAAAGCGAGGCTGCGGTCCAGGGCGCGCTCGAGAACCTGATGCGCGGGCGTACCTCTATCGTGGTCGCACACCGCCTCTCCACGGTGGCGTCGCTCGACCGCATCGTGGTGCTCTCGCACGGCGAGATAGTCGAGGACGGCACGCACCGCGAGCTCGTGGACGCGGGCGGGGAGTATGCCAGCCTTTGGAATCGCCAGACAGGAGGCTTTCTGGAAGGCGACGAGGCGGACGAAGCGCGGTAGGGCCGCTATACTGTTTCATCGTTACGTTTCGAGCTTGACAGTGGAGGAGCGCATGATTAGAGAGCTCTGCAAGGACAAGGAAGTCCTTTCAAAGAAGTGCCAGCGTGCGACCGCCGAGGATGCGGATCTTGCCCAGGACCTTATCGATACCGTCAAGTCCATTGACGACGCGGCGTGCCTCGCTGCAAACCAGATCGGCGTGACGAAGGCCGTCGTTGTGTACTTGGACGACAAGGGCGAGGCGCACGTCTTGTACAACCCTCGCATCATGATGGGGCTTCGTGCGAGCCGCGTGGCCGAGGGCTGCCTCACGCTGGACGAGCCCACTAAGTCCACGCGCTACGATAAGGTGAAGGTTGCCTACGACGAACTTGTTGATGGCAAGCTTGTCCCCCGCAAGCGCGACTACACCGGTTGGGTGGCACAGATGGTGCAGCACATGGTCGACCACTGCAACGGCAAGCTCGTCTAAGGAGGGACCCATGGCAGAGGCCGAGAAGCCACTTGATCTAACGCGTACGCTTGACGAGCTGGAGAAGAGCTATCCAGAGCTGTCTGGACAGCTGGCCGAGCTCGGTTTTGAGAGCCCCGACGTCAGCAAGACCATCCCAGAGCTCGCCCTGGAGGCGGATGTCGACATTTCAATAATTGCGTTCGCCCTTCAGATGGACGACTACGACGTGCAGAACTATGAGCCGGCCGACAAGGACTACAAGAGCCCACTCGGCGACATTGTCAGCGTGCTGTTTGACGGCACCTATCTCGGCGAGCCGCTGCCCCAGACGAGCTCTTCCGCGCCTATGCTCTCCCACATGGAGATGGCCATCCGCCGCGCCCAGGAAGAGGGCAAGCTGCCAAAAGACAACCGCTAACGATCATTTCTGCGCGCCTTTCATCTTTTGGAAGCCTTCACAACACGCTGGTACAGACTGGGGAATTTCTGTCCGTATGGTGCCTAATACTTTGAATGTCAGAGAGGAGGAGCGATGGCATTTGGGGCAACATTGACGCAGGATGAAGATCCGCAGGAATCCAGGAAAGAACGCGGTGCATTTTTCACGCCGAAGGAAATCGCAGACTTTCTCTGTGATGAGGTTCTATCGAACAGAAATGATAGGGTGCTTGAGCCAGCCTGTGGCGAGGCGGAATTTCTACTGAGCGCGGCAGACAAACTTTTCGCATTAGGAGCGTCATGTGATGAAGTTAGTCAGAGGCTCTTTGGGTGTGAGCTTCACCATGCTACAGCTGATGCTGCGCGGGAGAGGCTTGCTAAGGTAGGGGTGGAACCAACCATTCTGGTTGATGACTTTTTCGAGCTCTCAAATAGCATGTTTTCAGAGAAATTCGACGCAGTCGTTGGGAACCCTCCCTTCATCCGATATCAATCATTTACTGGCTCCGTCCGTTCACGCGCGCGAAAACGAGCGTTCGCCATGGGGGTACGGCTCGATGCTCTCGCTTCATCGTGGGCCCCATTCCTTGTTCATGCGACTAGTTTCCTCAAGGTTGGCGGCAAGGTCGGAATGGTCCTTCCTGCGGAACTGCTTAGCACAAACTATGCTGCGCCAGTGCGAAAGTATCTACTTGACTCTTTCTGCTCTATTGAGCTCATCCTTTTCGAAAAGCCAGTTTTTCCTGAGGTGACGGAAGAGGTTGTACTTCTTATTGCCAACGGTTTTCAAAGTGGAAATAGCGATTCAATCAAACTTGTGCAAGTAGCCGATGTCTCTGAACTTTGTACTGACAATAATTCCGTTGCCAAGGTGCACGGCTACATGAAATGGCCAACTGGTAATGCCGCCCGTGACGCATTCGAACTTCTTGAAAAGTCGGATTCGCATGGATTAGTTGACTTGGCTTCGTATGGGGATATACATCTTGGGGCAGTTACCGGATCAAATGAATACTTTGCTCTTTCAAGAGATAAAGCGAATCAATGGGGGATTCCCGCCGAAGATCTCTTGCCCCTTTGCCCGCCTGGCTCCCGTCACTTAAGAAATCTAAGCATTACACAGCGGGACTATAAGCGTCTTGCTGACCAAGGAAAACAGGTTCTCTTGTTCTATCCTCACGACGGTGGTGGCGAGGCGACGAGTCGTTACCTTGTCCACGGCGAAAAAAGTGGCGTTAGCCATGCCTATAAGTGCAGAACAAGAAATCCGTGGTGGCGTGTTCCGGGAGTACGATCCTGCGACTTGTTCTTTACATATATGAATGGCATTGGACCAAATCTTTGCTCCAATGATGCCAATTTGGTTTTCCTAAATTCAGTGCATGGCATGTTTCTTCGTTCCGAATTCCGGTCCCTTGCAAAAGAAACGCTTCCGCTTGCAACGCTTAATTCGGTGACGCTTCTTTCGGCCGAGCTTGTCGGTCGCTCATACGGTGGTGGAATTTTGAAACTTGAGCCTCGTGAAGCTGGGAAGATGTTGGTTCCAAATTACGAATTTCTGGACGCGAGTAGAAACGAGTTGCTATCCATTAAAGGAGAAGTGAGCGAGCTGTTGTCATCTGGAAAACGCGACGGAGCAACAATGCTCGTTGACGACGTGTTGCTACCAATGATGGGGTTCCCTGAGAGCGACAGGACAAAGATTCACCGCCTTCTTCTTGAAATGCGAGGTCGCCGGATGGGCCGCGGCAAAGAGATAAGTCGTAGGGGAGGGCAGAGAGGTGGGCGATAATCTGAAATCAGATGCGTTTCGCGATTGCTACGTGAAATGGTATAAGGAAAATCAAGGAAAGCCTTTTTGGGATGCCGATGTCCCCTCACTAGATTACGATTTGCTGAACAGCCTAATAATTACTGCCTTTCAGAACGGCGGAGAGGATTCTCGTACAGGCATACTTGCTCACGCACTTGATTATTGGATAGCGCGAGAATTTGAACGTGCAGGTTTTTCAATAGAAGGCGTTTGGCCACGTTCGGTCAAGCCTTATGTTGTTGACCCCGAGATTCTATGTTCAGATATTTCAAAGAACAGGAGAGTCAAAGACGCTTCAGATGTTCTCATTACTAGCTGCGGAAAAGCGAATGCCAATATCATGGGTTCTGCTTATGTGAAACAAGTAGACGTGGGCATGTCGTCCTGGCTTGCGGGGCCAGAGTTGCTGGTCTCTACAAAAACCATGAGCGGGTCATTTGGGAAGAATCTTGCGAACAGGTTCGAAGAGGCATATGGGGATGTAAAGAATCTAAGGGACAGACATCCGCTTGCTGCTCATGGATTCTTCTTTTTAGCTGATGACAGCATCCAAAGTGAGTCCGCCTCATTTTCGAAGCTTGTCCATATGCTCCATAGGCTTCAACGACCCGGTAACGTTTATGATGCTACGGCGCTTTTGCTTTACCGTCGCGATACTCTTGATGAGATTGAATTGATAAGCCCCACGTCGACGGGCTCTACTGGAGATATTTCTCCCGAAAGTTTTTTCGAGACTCTTATTAGAATTGTCCTGGAAAATGCTCCGGAGGGAATACACGTTAGGGCCCGGGAAATCTATCCGTTTGAATAGATTAACTTTCTATGAGAAAACAATTCGAGCTTCTTGCTTTTTCGCTCCGTTATGGTCGACGATCTTAAATCACGAACATTACGTACAGCAGCGGAAGCGCCTTGCGATAGTCTCTGCCTACGATGAGGTATGAGGCGCCCATGAGAAAGCCGCCGACAGCGCTCAAAAGGCCGACGGCGACGCTTCCCTTCGAGAGAATATGTCCAAGTCCCCAGGTGAGCGCGAGCACGATGCCGCCGTAGGGGACATTTTTCCGCTTGAACCAGATTTCGCAGGCACGCTGGCCAAAGATGATGATGAGCGAGAACAGGACCGTCTCGAAGAAGTAGTAGACGTACTGAAAGACAAACTTGAGCGGCCCTTGCTCCTCGAGCTCCAGAAGGGGCTTGAAGCCGCCCCAGTCGAGGTACTGGGCGCAGGTCATGACCACAATGCCGAGGGCGGCAGCCGCGTATTGCCAGCCCTTCATCGGCTCGCGCGCTTCCCATATGTCAAAGCCGTACTTGTTTTTTGCCACGCGTACAAGCACGATGCTCACGACCAGCCAGACGAGGCACGTGACCAGCCAGTGAATGATGCTCTGCCCGGTGGTGAGCGAATCGATTGAGAGGCCCAGAGCGGGCTCAATCAGGAATGCCAGGACAAGTTCGAAGGCAAATCCCGCAAACGCGTAGAGTGCCAAATATAGAAAGTCGCTGCCCCTGGCTTTGCCGTCAGACTCCATGTGCTACTCCCTCTCTCGAGACGTGCCCCGCTTCTAAAGAACTACGCGACTTTCAGGTTTAGGAAAGGGGAGCGGCAATTAGCTGCGAACGGAGGGGCTGGCTCGACGAGTGGCAGGTGGTCTGGCTCTTCTGCACGACGTGACAAGAAAGGAAAGGGGCGATGCCCGCATGCGCAGGTATCGCCCCTTACGAGCGTTGCGTTGTTGTTGGGTCGAAGTAGACGCCTTACTCGCTCTTGTCCGAGTCATCCGAGAAGAGCGCGGCCAGACGGTCGGTGAACGACTGGCTCTCGGTGGAAGCCGTGTCCTCGGTCGTCTCGGCGGTGCTGGAGTCGGAGTCATCCTCCTCGCTTACTCCCTCGACGACGTAGACGAACTCCACCTCGTTGACGTTGGTGTTGTCGGGGTCGACGAACGAGTGCAGCTGGTAGTCCTTGCCGAGAATCTCGTCAATCTTGTCCTGCGCCTCGTCGAGGACGGTCTGGTCCATGCCATCGACGGAGTCGCGCAGCGTGACGAGCGCGTCCTCAAGCTCCTCGGAGCCCTCGTAGGCGGAGTCGGTGCCAGAGGCAAGCTCCTCCATGCCGCTCGTGAGGGTGCCTGCGCCGCTCTCGAGCTCCTGGGCACCCGTGTCTAGCGCCGTCGAGCCGCTGCTCAGCGTGTCAAGACCGCTCTTGAGCTCTGCTGCGCCTTCGGCGACGGACTGCGCTCCGGAAGCAGCGGTCTGCGCGTTGGCGTCGACCTCGGAAGCGCCGGAAGAGAGCGTCTGGGCGCTGGCGTTGACCTGGGCGGCGCCGGCTGCGAGCAGCTTTGCGCTGTCATCGACGGTCTGCGCGCCGGAGGCTAGGCTCGAGACGCCGCCATAGATGGTGGTTGAGCCGTCGGAGGCGGTCGCCTCGGTCAGCTGCTGCGTGAGCGCCGCGCTGCCCTGCGCTACGGCCTTGGCTCCGGTCTGCAGCTGCTGAAGATCGGAGATCTGGGTCGAGAGGCTAGACATCTGGTCGCTCACGGAGCTCATGGTCTGCTGGGCGCTGCTCACGAGCTGCTGGGACTGGCTTGTGACCTCGCTGGCCTCGCCCAGCATGGTCTGCGCGCCGGAGCTGAGCTGCGAAAGGTCGGTGTTGATTTGCTCGATCTCGCTCGTAAGCTGCGCGGTGTCGATGCTCTGGAGCTGCTGGCCAACGGTGGTCAGCGTGTCGACGGCATCCTGGGCGTTGCTCGACGCGTTGCTTGCCGCGCTCGAGGCCTTGCTTGCCGCGCCCGATGCGGTCGATGCATCCTGGCTTGCCGCGGTGGTGTGCTGCAGGATTGCATCTGCCTGGTCCTGCGTCAGCACGCCCTCGTCAACTAGGTCGTTGACCTCTGCCGTCGCGCTGTCAGACTCGCTCTTTGCGCTGCTCGCTGCGCTTGAGGCGCTCTCCGCTGCGCTCTCGGCGCCGTCGGCATAGGCCTTTGCGGTTCCCGCGGAGGTGCCGGCCGAGGTGAGGGAGCCGGAAAGCCCGCTCACGACAGAGGAGATGTTGTTGAGGTCGGACTGGGCCGCCTGGATGTCGGCGACGGTCTGCTGGCCGAGCGTGCTGAGGGTGGTGTCGGAGCTCAGCGCGTCGATCTCTTGGCTGATGGTGTCAAGGCTCGACTGCATCGTCTCGAGGCTCTCCTGCGTGCTCGTGATGGTGTCGGTAAGGCCGTTCAGCGTGCTGACGGTCTGGTCGACGCCCTCTGAGACCCGAGCAGCTCCGTTGCTCAAAGCCACAATCTGGTCGTGCTCTCCATTCAGAGAGTCAAGCAGCTGCTGCGCGCCGCTCGCGACCTGGCTGGTGCCCTGGCTCTGGAGCGCGGCCGCTCCGCTCGCTACCTCGCTCGTGCCTTCGCTCTGCAGCTGGGAGGCGCCGCTCGCAACCTGGCTCGTGCCTTGGCTCTGGAGCGCGGAGACGCCGTCGGAAAGCTCGGACGCGCCCTCGGCAAGGGTGCCGGCGCCGCTTGCCGCGCTCGCCGCGCCGGAGCTTACCTGGCTCGTGCCAGAGGCGAGCTCGGAAGCGCCAGAAGAGAGCTCCTCGGAGCCTTCGAGCGCGCTAAAGGTGCCCTCGTCGAGCTCTGCCAGCCCCTCGCGAAGCGAAGTCGCGCCGTCGGCGAGCTGGACGGAGCCGTCCTCGAGCTCCTTGATGGAGTCGGTCAGCTCGGAGGTGTCGTAGTCGTCGAGGTTGATGGCCATCGAGATGGGCATCGCGCTGATCTGCCAGCCGGAATAGCTGAAGTTGGTCACGTGGCCCTTGATGTGGTAGTCGCCGTCGTTGTTGGGGAGCTGCAGGTAGGTGACCACCGTCTGGCTGCCAACGGCCGCCACGGTGCCGTCGCCTGCGTCCTCGAGCTCGAAGGTGTCGTTGTCGAAGGTGCCCTGCGCCTGCAGCAGGAAGCTCTTGGCGAAGTCCGAGGTGGCAGAGTCATCGTCGAGGCCGGTGATCTTGAGCTCGATGTCCAGCTCTCCGGACTTTCCGGAGAGCTCGTCGGCGGAGACCTCCTGGCCGTCGAGCGTGTAGGTGACCTCGATGTCCCAGGGTAGCGTTGTCTCTGAAGCGTCCAGGTCGCCCTGATAGTAGAACGGCGTGTTGGCGACGGTGGTCAAATCGACGGTGCCGTCATCGTCGGAGAGCGTCTGCGTGGTGGACAGGTTGGTGACGCTCTCGTAGTCGCCGGGGTCCTCGATGTCGGTTGCGTCCTCGGTCTGGAACTTGTTGACGACGTAGATGCCCTTGGCGGAGCCATCAGAGTTCGTCTTGGTATAGACGACCTCGTTCTTTGCGGTCTGCGACTTGCCCTCCTGCTCGTTGGCCGCAGGCTCGGTGCTCTGGCCGTTGACCTCCTCGGCAAGCGCCTGCGTTGCTCCGAACGGGACGCTCATCGAGAAGCCGACAAGGGTGCCCATTGCTCCGACGAAGATCTTTCGCCCCAGAGACGGGCGGGCCTTCACGGCGCCGTTGGTGGTCTTGGTGCTTTTCCTGCTCATGGTCAAATCCTCCTTGATGGAAGTGGTTTCGTTTATCGGGCTGCTATTGCGCGTTCGCGCCGTTGGTGGCGGGGGTGTCAGCGAGGCTCTTTGCGGCTCCCTCGTCGTTGTCAGACCCCTGGTAGAAGCCGATCTTGTAGCTGGTGTGACGTACGAACCCGTCGAGGATGCGGAACAGAAGCGGCAGCACGAAGAAGATCTCGATGACCGAGATGAGCGCGCCGCGGGCAATCAGCATGCCGACCTGCTGGATCATGGGGCTGGACACGCTGAAGTAGATGCCAAGGCAGGCCAGGATCAGGATGGAGCTCGAGGTCATGATGGGCTGCGCGGTGTGCTCGATGGCAAGCACGGACGCCTTCTTCTTGGGCATCTTGCGACGCAGCTTCAGGTACTCCTCGGTGTAGATGATGGCGTAGTCGACGGCGGCGCCGAGCTGCACGGCGTCTATTACCAAGAACGCGACGAAGTTGATCGTCTCTCCCGTGAAATAGGGGACGGCCTCGTTGATCCAGATGGAAACTTCGATGGCCATGATCAGGATAATTGGGATCGAGATGGACTTGAACATGATGAGAAGAACGATGCCAATTGCCAGGATCGAAGCCAGCTTGACGGTGGTGTTGTCAGAAGTGGTGACGGAGCGGATGTCGTAGTAGCTGACGGTGTTGCCGACCAGCTTGTAATCGTCGCCGTAGTACTTCGAGCAAAGGCCACGCACGGTGTCGACCAGCTGGTAAGACTCTTCGGACTCGTCGTTGATGTTGGAGGTCAAGACGATTCGGCTCCAGCCGTTGTTCAGAAGCTGGCTGACGTCGCTCTCGTCGCCCAGCTTGTAGGGGAGGGCGGACGTTGCGATGGTGTCGTAAGAAAGGACGCTCTTGGTGGTGGGAAGCTCGTCCAGCTCGTCGACAAGGGCCTTCTCGTTTGCCCATTGGCCTTCGGGAACCATGATTGCCCAGACCTGGGACTCGCCGAATGCGTCATCAATAATTTGACCATCGGTCTTGACCGGCGCATCGGAGGCAAGGCTTGCGGACTGGCTGTACGTGAAGCTCACGTTGCTGGAAGCCATGAGGCAAGGAACTGCGAGAACCGCGGCAATTGCAAATGCGATGCCAGCGCCCTTGGTGCAGAAGCGTGCCATGCCCTTGAACGACTTGAAGAACGGCGCATGCGTGGTCTTCTCCACGGCATTCCTCATGCCGTAAAGGATGCAAGGCATAAGAAGCGTGATCGAGAAGAACGAGCAAACGATGCCCTTTGCCAGGGCGATGCCCATGTCAGCGCCAATCTGGAACTGCATGGCGGAAAGCGAGAGGAAGCCGAAGAACGTGACGGCGGCGGAGGAAAGGATGACCGAGAAGGACTTTGTCATGGCCTCGACCATGGCCTCAAACTGGTCGTCTTGATGCTCGCGGGCGCGTCCGAAGTTGGTCAGCAAAACGATGGAGTAGTCCATGGAAACGGCTAGCTGAAGCACGCTAGACACGAGCTGCGTGATGTTCGAAATGGTTCCGCGGAAGATGTTGGTGCCCATGTTGAGCACGATGGCGACGCCAATGGTAAGAAGCATCACGACAGGGTGCAGGTAGCTTGTGGTGTTGAGAAGAACCACGAGGAACACGACCACGACGGCGATGGCCATGATGCGCGTCATGTCAGAGCTAATCGTGGACATGTTATATGCGGTGGAGGCGGCGGAGCCGTCAATTGCAACCGTCTCGGCGCCTTCGATTGCTTGCGCCTCGGAGCGGATGTGGTCAATCTCCGCTTGGTCGGTGTCGTCGGGAAGGACGACGGAGTAGAGGTAGCCATCGGCGTCGGCGTTGTACCATTCGTCGATGGTGTCTTGGTCTTGCACCTCAAGAGGCTCGGAAAGGTCTACTTCGTCGCCAAGCCACGTGACAGAGATGACGCTGTCCTCGTTGTTCAGCGTCTCTGCAAAGCTTTGCGCGTCTGCTTGCGAGATGCCGGTGACGTAAACGCGGGCGTTAGCAATGTCGTTGCCATAGATCTCTTTCATTGCGTCGAGGTCTTGGCTTGATTTAGCGCTTTCGGGCAGGTAATCGCTCATGTTTGCGTCAATGGCAACTTGTGGAATGCAAGCCGCGCAAATGACGGTGAGCACGACGAATACCGTAATCACCAGCTTTCTGTGACGAAGCACCCCTCGAAAGAACTTCTCCATCTTTTCTTACGCCTCCTGGTTTGATCTCTTGGCTTATGCCGGACAAGCACAGTTGATGGGCAATAGACACCTGTTGATTTTTACCCGAATTCAAAAAAATTTGAAGCGAAGACGAAAAGTAGTACGAGGGAGTATGTATGCGTTTGAAAAAGAACTTATTTCTCGACATATGTTCGAACTTTGATAGATGAAACAAAATGTCCAAAGTCGAACATTGGGTGTCTTGGTGCCCTGTCGATTTGTAAATCTGTTGAATGTTGAACAGACGGTTTTTGGGTATTTTTTACGCTAACTGCGATAACCACGACAATTTGCACAGCATCTACCTGTGTTTTATTGGGATAAATGGGTATTTTTCTATCCGATTAGATGGCTGAAGAAAAATGTATTCTAAGGACTTGAAAATCTGTTGAGTTTTGTACAGTATCTAACGACGAACTTTTTTCAGCGGGGAGGGGCTAGCGGTGAAGGACATTAAGAACAAAAACGCGCTTCGATCGGTTCGCATGCTTGAGGAGGCCTACGTCGAGCTGCTGTCGGAGAAGGACCCTGACAAGATCACGGTCTCCGACATTGCTCGAAAGGCAGACCTCAACAGAGGCACTTTTTATGCCCACTTTGACGATATTCACGACCTTGAGCGCTCTTTGACAGACGAGATGCTCCATAGGCTTACCGTGATTCTCTCCGAAGTGGTCAACGAGTCCTTCCTTGAGAACCCTCGTCCCATCCTTGACCGCATTGGCGAGTTCCTTACCGAGAATCGCGACGTTATCCAGCGCTTTGTCCTTACCGGCAAGCTGCTGAGCTTCTTCAACATGATGGAAGACCGCCTTCGCGAGCAAACCGTCGAGAAGCTGGAGCAAGAGCATCCTGACGACGTTCCCTTCATTCTCTTTGTTGCCGATTACGTCGTTGGCGGCATTTTGCATACGTATGAGTCTTGGCTGAATAGCCACGAAGGCTCTGTCAGCATCGACGTCGTGAACGACAACCTTGAGAAACTTGTCCGTTCTACCGGCAAGTTTGTGAAAGAAGAGACTTGCGAGAAGTAAGCTTTCCCTGCCAGAGCCAAAGCTAGGGAGGTTTCGGTATGGATATGGAGCGCTGCCACGAGTTTGTCATCCTTGCCCAAACAAGGAACTATCTTGAGGCAAGCGAGCAGCTCTTCATATCTCAATCGTCGCTCTCCAAGCACATCAAGTCTCTTGAGAAGGAGCTTGGCGTCACCCTTTTCAACCGCTCTACCAGGCGCGTTGAGCTGACGGCTGACGGCCGAGCGTTCCTGCCATATGCCGAGCGCGCCGCGCGAATCCAATACGAGATAAACGACGCGTTCTCTAAGCATGCTTCCGAAAGAATCTATTCGCTCAAGATCGGGTCGATTCCCGTGATGGTGCCGTATGGCATTACCGCGATTCTTGCCAAATTTGAGCAGGACAACGAAGACGTTCGGCTGAAGCTTTACGAAGGCGATGCCGACGAGCTTCGCGACAGGCTTCGCAAAGGCGAGATTGAGCTTGCCTTCATTCGCGAATGGGACGGAGACACCAAAAACGACACGGGGGATGAGGAATTCTCCGCCCTTCCCTTTGCTGACGACCGGCTTGTTGCCATTCTTCCAGAAGACCATCCTTTGGCTGATCGCGAGCAGCTCCGTTTGGGCGAGCTTGCAAATGAAGACTTCCTTCTTCTGCCCGAGGGCTCTGTCATGCATGCCTTGATCATGGACGCTTGTGCCATTGAGGGCTTTACGCCAAATGTGCGTTATCGCGGTAAGCGCGCAGAAAACATTCTTGACTTGGTTTCTCGCGGCATGGGCGTGTCGCTTCTGATGCGCAAGCCTGCCATGTTTTTGGCAGACGAAGGCGTTCGCCTTGTGCCGGTCGAGCCAACCGTAACGACGCAAATCAAGCTTTATCACTTGCGGAACGCCCAGCTTTCGGACGCCGCGCTAAAGCTATTGCATTACATCCCGCTGTATCGCGCGGGGGAGTAGGCGCTGCAGTGGCGCTTGGTTTTTCCCTGCGCCGGCAACGCGTTGCGAATAGTTTCTAGTTCGGAATAAATGCTAACGCCGATAGAATTGCTTCGGCATAAGTGCCTCCATAGACTGAGAACCAGAAAGAAAAGTGCTGGTCAAAGTGACTGGAGGAAAAATGGTTATCGACGCAAACATGTATTGGTTTCCCGAAAGCATCTTCAAGGACGACGAGCTTCTGGACCGCTTTGTTGCCGAGGCGCCTCGCGCTTACGACACGAAGGTCTATCTAAAGGACGAGGGCGGCGTTCGCCAAGTTGTGGTTGAGAAGCCCGCGGGCTTTCCTAGCTTGAATTACGCTCAAGGCGATTACGTGCTTGAGAAGATGCTTGCCGACATGGACGAGGCGGGCGTCGACAAGGCGGTTCTGAAAGTCCCTGGCTGCAACGAGTGGATGAGCCTTGAGACTTGCCGCTATTTCAACGACGGCATGGCGGAGTACGCGAAGGCTTCCGGCGGAAGGCTGATTCCTCTGGCCGTTGTCCCTGCTACGGGCGGCGAGCGCGTGAACGCCGAGCTTGATCGTTGCATCGGGCAGCTTGGCTTTGGCGGCGTGCAGCTTTGCGCTCATTATGGCAACCATTATCTGGATGACGAGATGTTCGCCCCTCTCTTCGAGAAGCTGAACGACCTTGGCACAACGGTCTACGTGCATCACGTTCCTGTGCCGGTGGACAATGCCTCGCTTCTTGACTACAACAACTTGCGTCGCTCGTACGGGCGTTGCGTGGACCAGACCACGGCCGTTTGCCGCGAGCTCTTTAGCGACTTCTTTGTGCGTTATCCCAACCTCAAGATGGTGCACTCCATGCTGGGCGGAGGCATCTTCTCGATTGCCCAAATGCTTCTTCCTAAGGCAAGCAAGCGCAAGGACGCCGTGCAGCGCTTCCAGACCGACAACGGCGAGCTTGCCCAGCGCATGGCAGACCATCTGTACTTTGAGATGTCTCATGCCCAGCCTTGGGGCAAGGACGCCCTTGAGTGCGCCGTCCATGTTCTGGGCGCTGACCACGTGATCTTTGGCAGCTCTTACCCCGTGCGCCGCGAGTGGCTTTTGGATGGCCCTGCGTTTGTCGAGCAGCTTGACCTGACTGCCGAGGAGCGTGGGCTTCTCCTGTCCGAAAACGCCCGCCGACTGTACGCTATCGACTAGCGGGGTGATTGTTGTGACAACGAGGGCTGGCGCAGGCAAGGCGACAATAGATTTGAGCTCGGTGCTGCCTTTTGACGGCTTCGACAAAGAGCGTACCTGCGCTTTTGCTCGCGCAGTGCTTCTTGAGGCGGACGGAACTCGGGCTTGCTTGGTCTCGCTTGAGGTCACGTCGCTTCGATCCGACGTGGTCTTGGACATGCGCCGTGAAGTTGCCGATGTCACAGGCTGTGACCAGGCGTTCGTTTGGATTTGCGTCTCGCATTCGTTTAGCTTCCCGCACGTCAGGTCGCTGACTTCTCTTACGAGCGACGACCAGCTGGCGAGAAATGCGTGCCTTCGCAAGGCTCTTCTTGATGCTGTGCGCGAGGCGGCGCAAGATGCCGTATGCTCGCTTGCTCCGGCGCGTCTTTTTGCGACTGTCGGACAGACGGACGTGAACGTGAACCGCGACGTGGAGCTTGCTTCTGGCTGGTGGCTGGGTCTAAACCCCGCTGGCTTTTCGGATCACGGCCTTCGCCAGCTTTACGCGACGGACGAGAAGGGCGACGTTATTTGGCTGGCCTTCTCGGCTGACGTGCAGTCTTCCGTGCTTGACCACTCCGTCACCTCGGACGGGCAAAGAGTTGTGGACGGCGACTTGGCAGGATGCGCTTGCAGAAAGCTAGAGGAAGCGCTTCCGGGAGCTGTCGCGCTCTTTGTCGTTGGTTGCGCTGCCGACCAAGCGCCTTGCGAGAAGGCCGCTTTGCAAGTTTGCGGTGATGACGGAAAGCTTGCCATGCGCGACGCTCATGAAGAGGGCTTCTCGATGGTCGAAAGATTAGGGAAAAGGCTTTCCGACCAGGCGCTTATCGCGGTTAGGACAAATTCGGGACGCGAGATAGCAGTGCCAAGCATTCGTTCCTTTGAGCGAGAAGTGCAGCTTCCTGGGCAAGTCCGTCGAGACTTCTCCAAGCTTTCGCCTACGCGCTCTTGGAGCTTTGAGCAAGGAGAGCCGGTTGCCACGACGGTTCGCGCTCTTGCCTTAGGTGATGTTGCGGTTGTGGGCGTTGAGCCTGAGCTGACAAGCCACATGGGCTTTGAGCTGCGGCGCATTGATGGCTTGCTGGACGTTCTGACTATGGTCAACGGGGCGGCAAAGTATCTTCCCGAAGACGATGCATACGACAAGGTTACGTACGAAGCGCAAAACTCAGGGTTCGCACGCGGCTCGGCAGAGCTTCTTGCTTCGGCAATTCAGTCGCTTGTTGCGGACGCTACCGGAAAGGGTCTCTCATGAAAGTTGGACACGCGCGCAGAAAGCTGACGCCGCAAGGCGACATCTATTTGATTGGTTACCGCGATTTGCCCAATCGCTTGGAGCCGGCTACTGGCGTTCACGACGACGTCTACGCCAACTGCCTCCTCTTTCAGCAGGATGACCGCGAAATCTATATTTTCAACGCCGACTTCTTGGAGTTTGAGGACAGCATGGCCGAAGAGGTCAAAACCATGTTGGCAACTCGTTACGGGATTGACCGCGATTGCGTCCTTCTCTCCGCTACGCACGACCACACCTCTATCGCTGCTTACCATAAGAGCTGGTGGACGGGAAAGTTTGACCAAGGCTATTACGATTGGCTTCTTCAAACCATTTGCGATTGCTTTGAGGAATGCCGCGCAAATGCCCAGCCGGCAACGGCTCGCATGGGCAAGCGCGTAATTGAGGGTTACTACGGTAACCGTAATGTTGCTGGCAAGCTTGCTGACAACGAAGTCATTGTCCTCTCGTTCTTTGACGAGAATGACAAGCCTTTTGCCGGTCTTGTCAATTGGGCGGTGCATTCCGCTTGCGTCGGGCCTGATTGCACAGAGCTGACGGGCGACCTTGCTGGTCTTACGGGAAAGAAGCTGGCCTCAACGCTTGGGTACTATCCAGCGATGATCGTCGGTGCGGCGGGCGATTGCAGCGACAAGAACTTCCGCCAAGGCCGTGGCGTCGCTGAGGCGGAGCGCGTCTCGGACGGCCTTGCCTCGGCCATTGCGGAAATTCCTCTCGACACCCCTGTTGAGCTGGGAAGCATTGAGGTTCAGACCTTCTACCACGTTGTCGCGCATGATGACTTCAGCTTGGATCTTCATTGCGAGGTCATCAGCTTGGGCGGTCTGCACCTCTTTGTGTTCCCCAGCGAGCTGGGCGGGGACTTTGGCATTCAGATGAAGAAGGAATGCCCTGTTCAAGGGCTTGTCTTTGGCTATACCAACGGCTATCACGAGTACTTCTTCCCTGCATGGGAGTACGGCCTCTCGTTTGAGACTTCCCACACGCAAGTCCCCAAGGGCGAGCCGGAGCGCATCGTCCAGAAGTTCTGCGACGCTTCCCGGCGTCTCGGCTCTTCTCGCTGAATTAAGTCAGCTTTGGAATTAATGACCACGTACTAGGAATTGCTACGGAATAACCCCACCTAGTACCCTGTAATTGTCAGTAAGACAGGCACTTAGTCCAAGGTCAGACAGGTGTTCTCCCTACGACGTCTACGGGAGCGACCATCGGCCACGAGACAGCCTTTCCACAACTTCCCATTAAGGAGGGAACCATGAAGTACCAGGCTCTGTGCGAGCAGATCATTAGTCTGGTGGGTGGCAAGGACAACGTCGTCGATGTGAGCCACTGCATCACGAGGCTTCGCTTCCATCTGAAGGACGAGTCCAAGGCGGACACCGAAGCTCTCAAGAAGACGAAGGGCGTCATCGACGTCATCCAGTCCGGTGGCCAATATCAGGTAGTTGTTGGCTCTGCTGTAGAGGCAATTTACGCCGACCTCATCAAAATTGGCGGTTTTCAAGATCAGCCGGCTTTGGATATCGATGAGGGCGACCTTGCCAAGAAGGACGACGGCAAGAAGACCGACCCGTTTACGCACTTGCTTGCCGTTGTCTCTGAGATTCTTCAGCCCGTCCTCGGCGTGCTCATGGCAGGCGGCTTCATCAAGTCGATGCTTGCCCTTTGCTCCGTCGCAGGTTGGCTGGCAAAAGACAGCTCGACGTACCTTGTGCTCTCTGCCATTGGCGACTCGGTCTTCTACTTCTTCCCGATCATCATTGGCTACACCTCAGCAAAGCGCTTTGGCCTGAAGCCTGTCATGGGCATGGCGCTGGGCGGAATCCTTGTGTACCCGACGCTCGTCGCCCTTATGGACGTCGACCCGCTTTACACCCTCTTTGAGGGAACGGTCTTCGAGTGCAGCGTCTACGGCGACATCTTTGGCATTCCCCTGATCATGCAAAGCTATGCTTCCACGATCATCCCGGCAATCTTTATCGTTTGGTTTGCTTCCAAGCTGCACAAGTGGCTCATCGGCGTTCTGCCTTCGCTTGTCTCCTCGTTCCTCGCTAACATCATCACGCTCTTTGTTTGCGGCATCGTGGGCCTTGTTGTGATTGGCCCTGTCACCACCGTCCTCTCCAACCTCGTCGCTGCCCTCATCATGGCGCTCATCGGCTTCCAGCCCGCCATCGCCGGCTTCGTGATCGGCACCTTCTGGAGCCTGCTGGTTATGTTCGGTCTGCACTGGGGCATCATCCCGCTTTGGTTCCTGGACGTTGCAACGTATGGCTACGACCTGATTAACCCGCTGGTCTATGCAGGCGGCTGCGCAATAATCGGCGCTGTTGTGGGCGTCATCATCCGCACCAAGAATGCCGAGGAGAACGCCGAGGTCAACGTTCCTGCTCTTATCTCCTCGATCTTCGGCGTCAACGAGCCCGCTCTGTACGCAATCCTGATTCCGCGCAAGAAGCTTATGTGGGCTACCTTCATCTCTGCTGGTATCGGCGGCGCAATCGCCGGTGCTGCAGGCGCGAAGCTTTACTCCTTCGGCGCTTCCGGTCCTCTTGGCTTCCCCAGCTTCATCAACCCTGCTGGTATTGACGCTGGCTTCATCGGCTTGATCATCTCTGGCATCGTCGCCCTGATCTGCGCTTTGGTTGCCGCTTTGATGATTGGCACTGCCAAGGACGAGGGCAACAAGGGCTTCAACCTCAAGATTGAGTAATCCTTCTGATATTAGAAAACGTAATGACAAGAACGTGACCGTGCTTTTTGACGCGGTCACGTTCTTGCGTTGGCATGGTTTTCTATGGGGTAGAGTATCTGCGTGTTGATTCAGGCGAGAGGGGTTTAATGAACGCGCTCATCATGTATTACTCGCGCAAGGGCAGGACCGAGCAGCTTGCTAAGACCATTCAGTCTGACCTTGGCTGCGACATTTTGAAGATTGAGCCCGATAAGCCCTTTGGCAACTTCGTCTCGGTTCTAAGCCGAGAATCGCATGATCGCAATAAGCCCGAAAATGGCACTCATGCAGTAACCGCTGTGCCGGATCTTTCCGGCTACGATGTCGTGCTTGTGGGATATCCCATCTGGCAAACCGAGATGCCGGAGTTTCTCGCCCAATTCCTTGAGGCTTGTGACTTCGCTGGCAAGACGGTCATTCCTTTTGCGACTTGCGCCTCTACGGGAATTCAGCCTTCCCTTAAGCGCATGAGCACCGTTGTCGGGACTGATTGCGACTTGCTGAATCCGCTTTGCTTTGGCGCTGGTCATCACGATGACTATCGTTCCTGGCTCAATAAGACGCGCGAGCTGGCAGAGCTTGCAGCCAATAAAGACGATGACCGCGATCAGGACGATTCTGACGCTTCGGACGAAGAGGACGGCAACGCTTAGCGCTCGCGATTCTGCGAGACAAGCCTTGCGCGAGCGAACGCTGTGATGATGGGATAAATCTCAAGTCGGCCAAGGAACATGCCGGCGATGGTTATCCATATGACGGGCAAGCTTGCTCCACGGACGGCGATGCCAGAGCTCAGTCCCACAGTTCCTAACGCAGAGGCAAACTCAAAGAATGACTGCCCAATGCTGTGGCCGCAAAGCGTGTAGGCAAGCGTTCCGGCAAAGAGCGTAAGAAGGTATACAAGCGAGAAGACCGTGGCGGACGTCATCTCGTCTTGCTCGAGCTTCCTTCTTCTGCCTAGCCTCATGATCATGTCGGAATGCACGCGCCTGCGATGCGTGATGGTTGCCCTCACGTTCCACCAAAGCATCCTTCCTACTTCCGCAACGCGCCATTGCTTGATGCCGCCACCGGTGGACTCGGTCTCGGCGCCAAGGACCATGCCAAGAATCAGCAACAGCCTTGCTGCTGAAGGCCACTCGCTGTACGTGGAGACCGATTGGAATCCCGTTGTGGTAACGGCGGAAATGATCTGGAATGCGGAGCAGCGAAGGGCGTCGCCGAGGTTGTCGTATGTCCCCTCAACGAGGAGGACGCACGTAGTCAAGATGATGCCGCCTAGCAGCGTAAACGCATAACTTCTCGTCTCGATGTCGCGCCAGAAGTCGCGCCTGCGACCAGTGATCAGAAGCATGTGAAGAGCGCACCCGGTGCCGCCCAAAATCATGAGGACGCAAGTGATGATCTCGACGGGGATGCTTTGGAAGAACTCGATTGAGTTGCTGTGCGTTGAGAAGCCGCCGGTGCAGACGGCGCCGATTGCGTGGATGAGGGCGTCGAAGTCGTTTACGCCCACTGCCATGTAAGCCAACGTGCCCACCACGATGAGCGTTGCGTATATGGAAAGAATCAGCTTTGCCGAGCGCTTCAAGTTTGGAAGAAGCCGGTCGGTATGTCCTTCCGTCACGTAAAGGCGCATGCCATGGCTGTCACTAATTGCGCTTACCACGATTAGCACCAACCCGATGCCACCAAAGAACAGAAGGAGGCTTCTAAAAAGAAGAACTACCTTCGGGACATCCTCTGGCACCAGCATCGTGAACGTGGTGGTCGAAAGCCCCGAGATTGACTCGAAGACAGCAGCAGAAAAGCTCATGTTGCAAGCGAGCATGAAAGGAACGGCGCAAGCAATCATTGCCATGGTCCAGGTAAGTACCAAAATCACGGAATCCTGCCCGCGCTCCAAGTGACCCTTCTCGCGGCCGTGAATGCGCATGTTTGCAATGGCGCCGCCGCCTAGCATCACCGTTGCGGGAGCCAGGAAGCACCAAGCGTAGCCAACTTCGTCTGGCCAAAAGGGGAGGAAAAGCAAGGGAACAAGAAGCATCACGCCAATGAGCATGGCCATGACGCCCAAGTATCCAATGGTGAGGTCAAGACCGGTCGCTACGCTTTCTAGCTCGCCGCTCTCTTTGGAGCGGCGAAGTTTAGTCGCTCGTCTCACAGTCATCCTCCGAGGTGGTGGCGCGGTCAATGTCCTCCGCAAGCGAGCGAGCGGCGCTGATGGCGTGGGTTATTCCCAACCGCTTGAAAAGAGTCACGTTTCGAGGGTCGCGAACGGTGCAGACCGTCTTCGGAATGCCGTACTCCTTTTTCGCCGTGCGGCATGCCACAAAGTTGTCAGAGTCGTGGTCGAGAAGGGCGATGAAGACGTCTGGGGAAGGAAGGCTTACATCATCGAGGGCGTCGAGGCTTGTGGGGTCTCCAGCGATGACCTCGATGTCATAAGCCTCGCTCAAAACTTGTGCACGAAGGCGATTATCGCAAACGAGGCTGACTTCGTTGCCCATGGAGAGAAGCGATCCTACCAGGTAGAACGTCTCGTCATTGCTTCCTGCAACAAGGATTCTCATAGCTCATCATCTCCAGGAAGCTTGATGCCGGAGAGGCGCGAGAACTCTTCTTCGCAAAGCTCGCGCGGGCAAAGGGCAAAGTACTCTAACCGCGTCTTGCTCAAGAAGGTCTGCCTTGCGACGGTCGTGCAGACGAACGTACACCTCGGGCACGCCATAGACTTCTGCTGCAAAAGCCCCAATGCAGATGTTGTCGTTGTCGCGCGTGGCAAGAGCCAAGACCATGGCAGCTTCCTCGATGCCGTTTCGCTCAAGGACTTCGGCGCTTGTGCCGTCCCCGACGTCAGTGAATCCTCCAAAGCTGTCGTCCAAGCGACGGAACGCTCTTGTCACCAAGTCAATGACGCAGACGTCTCGGCCTAGAAGAGAGAGCTTTGCGGCGACGGAGGCGCCTAAGTGACCGCATCCAACGACAATCACGCGCTCACGACGAGAAGGAAGGACCTCATGAGCCCTTTTTCCAAGGCTTTCCTTTTGGGGATTGCCATCATTGTCCAAGGTCAAGGTTCCTCCCGTCCTAATGCCGTTCTTCTGGGCAGCCATATTGCACTGTGGTAACCCGGCATGCTGCCATTGTCAAACGCATGCAGGAAATCATGGTACCCTTACCCAACACATGTTCCGTAATTTTCGGTAGCCGCGATAACTGCCTTTTAGCGGTCGTAATCGCTGCGGCGAAAGTAGAGGAGACCAAATGGATAAGGGCAGGCTTGAGGCGTTTTCTGACGGAGTTATCGCCATTCTCATCACCATCATGGTCCTTGAGTTGGCAACGCCTCAAGGAAATACGCTGAGCGCGCTTATGCAAGACGCCTCTATGCTCCTGGGCTACGCAATCAGCTACTTCTACCTTGGCATCTACTGGGTCAACCATCACCGGATGCTCTCGAAGGTGGACGAGGTTTGCAACTCCGCCCTTTGGGCAAACTTGGTCCTGCTCTTCTTCATGTCTTTGATCCCGTTTGCCACTGGCTGGGTCATTCAAGAAAACTATGCCCCTGAGCCCACGCTTTTCTATTGCCTCGTACTGCTCTTGGTCGCCTTCGTTTTCCAAGTAACCGTGGCCAGCGTAAATCACAAGCACAATCCGTTTGCCGCCGCTTGTTCGGCAATCGTCCACGAGCCTTTGGCGGGCTTCTCGGTAGGCGGGCTTATTGTTGCTTGCGCTTGCGCGATGTTGGCACCTTTTGTCTCTTACATTCTTATTGTTGCGACGGTTCTTCCTTGGATCTCGGCAAAGGCTACCAAGAGTCAGCCATCTTGCGAGACTGACCGTTAGAAAAGAGCCAAGGCCAAAGCCATGATGGGCGGCATGGTCAAAAGCGACAAGAGCGTCGACACCGAGACAACGCCTGCTGCGTAGCGATAGTCCTTGCCAAACTTGTCCGCAAACATAGCGACGATGACGCCTGTTGGAGCTGCATACGCAATGAGCGTCACCAGCCGAACGTTGACGGGCAAGAAGCCAAAAGCGCAGAGAAGCGCAATGGTGACGAGCGGTGCCACAACAAGCCTGAGAAGCGAAGCCTTATAAAGCTTGCGGTCGCGCAAGAGCGAACGGATGTCCGCACCAGCCAGCATGGCTCCAAGAACCAACATCGCTAGACCGGTGTTGAGGTTTGCAATGTCGGTAATCGCGGTAACTACCATATCGGGCAAGGCGAGTTGCGTAAGGTAAATGACAAGTCCTACGCAAACCGAGATAACAACAGGATTCTTCAGGGCGCTCGTGAGCGACGCTTGCTTCTTGTCGCCGGACACCAGGTAGACGCCATAGGTCCAGACGTAGATGTTGTAAGCGACAAGCACCATTGAAAGATAGAAGACGTAATCAATTCCCAAGACGCTCTGCACCAGCGGGATGCCGATGAATCCGCTGTTAGAGAAGATGACGGCGGCTTGTGAGACGACGTTTTTCTTCCTAAACGCGATTTGTGCCAAGACCGAAGTCACGACAAGCACAAGAAGCGAAATGGCAATGCTCCAAAGACCGTTCGCAAGCTCCGTGTAGTCAAAAGGGCGGATGAACGAGACGACGATGGCGGCCGGGTTGGCAACGTACATGACGACGTTGCTCAGCTGGCTTACGCCATGGTCGTCCACGAGCTTTGAGCGAACAAGGATGAACCCAACGGCCATGATGAGAAACATCGAGACAATCTGTCCAGCAAGAACTGCGATAGAGCCGTCCATCAACATGCCTTCCTAGAAGGTGCGGCGCTAAATGCGCTTTGCGACCTTCTCGCATTGCTTTGTACATGCTGGTTTATTCGAACACTCTTGGCTTATCGCGGCAAGTTGTTTTGCCAAAGGGGAAACTTTGCAGAGAGAAAAGGGGAGCGTCGGATTTCTCCGGCGCTCCCAGCTAAGAGCTAAGACACTGTGTGGATGTTCTTGAAGTCCTTGTAACTCTCGGGAACTTGGTCGGTCAGAATGGTCGCCGCCTCCATGCTGGCAAAGGAAATTGCGGCGCATCGCCCAAACTTTGATTGGTCTGCAAGAACGTACGGTCTGGTCGTGTGCTCCATTGAGACACGCTTGACTTGCGCTTCGTATCTGTCCGGCGTCGTGAAGCCTTGCTCGTATGTGATGCCGTTGGTGCCCCAAAAGCCAATCGCAAAGTAGTAATGGCTTAGCGTGTCCAGCGCCTCCGGCCCCACAAGCGCTCCCGTTGCCCCCTTGAGCTCGCCGCCCAAAAGGATTACGCGAAAGCCACGCTTCTTGAGCGCCATGCCATTTGCCACGGAATCAGTTACGTACAAGGCGTTCGTCTGGGTCAGCACGTCGATGAGCGCTCGCGTTGAGGTTCCCGAGTCAATGTAGACAAGGTCGTTCGGGCAGATGAGCTTGGCCGCCTCCAAAGCGATGCGCATTTTTGCGTCATCGTGAAGGCCGGCTCGCTCATCAATGGTCAAATCACGTTGGACGTGCTGGTCCTCAAGCGAAGTGGCTCCGCCATGGACCTTGGTCAGAAGACCCGCAGAGTCAAGCTCCGCCAAGTCACGCCGGATGGTTGACTCCGACGTACCAAGGCTCCGGGCAAGCTCGGGAACCGTGACCGTTCCATTCTTGCGAACGGACTCAAGGATCTGCTCGTGACGTTGGTGCGCTATCATGCGCCAATCTCCTCGGGATACGTGACGCCCCATTCGTAGCGCAAGCGGGTCATGAGCTCCATTACGTCTGCCGCGTAGTCAATAAGGTGGGCTGCTTCCTTGTCGCCAGCCACGGCACGTTCAAGGTCGGCAATCTCGTAATCAAGTGCATAAGCCTCGACGCCGCAAGAGACTTCCTCCACACGGCCGTCTTCGGTCCAGACAATCTTTGCGCGGTCGGCGCGCGGGTAGTTCTCGACCTCGACGTAGCACTTGTCAAACGAGAGAACGCCGCGTTTTGGCTGCTTAGAGTGCATGCTCAACGTGAAGGTTGCAATCTGGCCCTCGGCATTGCGCATAACGATGCCGCTTGTCTGGTCGACGCCGGTCTTTGCCTTGTTGGCAAGAGAGACAACTTCGTCGGGCTGGCTTGCCATGAAAAGGCGAGCCAAGCTGATAGCGTAGACGCCGATGTCCAGCATTGCGCCGCCGGCAAGCTTGGGGTTATAGAAGCGGTTCTTGTAGTCGCCATACTCTTTGTAGCTGCCGAAGTTCATCTGCACAACGTTCAGCTGGCCAAACTCGCCTGCGTCGGCGCGGCGACGAAGCTCTTTGTACAGCGGCATGTGCAAGATTGTGGTTGCGTCCATCAAGATTGCGTCGTGCTCGGCGGCAATGGCGCGAGCCTCAGACAGCTCGTCGGAATTCAGCGTGATCGCCTTCTCGCAAAGGACGTTCTTCCCGGCTGCGAGGGCGGAGCGCAGATACGCGATGTGCGTGTTGTGCGGGGTTGTCACATAGATGGCGTCTACCTTGGGGTCAGCGTACAGCTCGTCGACTGAGTTGTAGACGCGCTCGACGCCATACGTTTGGGCAAAGGCTTGGGCCTTGGGCAGCGTGCGGTTGGCGACGCCGTAGATTTTGCGACCTGCAAGGGCCAGCGACTGAGCCATCTGGTTTGCGATGACTCCGCAGCCGATGACAGCCCAGGTAAGCTGGGGTGCCGTAAAGATGTCAGTAGGGAAGGGCTTGCCTTCGACTTCTGCGAAAGCTGCCTTTGCGGCTTGTGCCGCGTCGAGCGGTGCTGCGTTCTCTGCCATGATGACCTCCAAGTGGTCGCACCAACATGCCCGCCTCAATTGCTGACTCCATTTGACCACTTTTGCGCGAAATTGCAATACATTTGCGCAAAAGTGGTCAAAATAGCGCAGATATTTCTGAGAAACGAGCAAAACTGCGCAAAGAGCCGCTTTGGAGGCGCGTGGCGAGAAGTGCTTCGAAGCTTCTTGGGAGAGCTGCTTCATGGGCGCTTGGCGAGAAGGGCAGCAGATGTTCTCAGCGAGAATTGCCTCGAATTCGAAGCGGCCGAGAACCCTCGCCTTCCTTAGCCGACCTTGTGCCCGCTTGCCACCTCAAAGTGATAGCTGGCAATCCCCAAGTCGATGTTTGCGCAAGGCCCTGCTCCCGTAGTTGCGCTCACTTGACCGTTCGCCAAGGTGAAGCGGAACTTCTGCTGGTTGATGGCGGTGGGGGCAAGCTGGGCTGCCTTCATTCCGTCCATGAACCATTGCGGAATCTGGTCTTGGCTTGCAAGATCGGTGCTGTACAGCTTCTCCAGCGGCTTTGACTTGTGAGGTCTTCCTTGCGTGGCGCCATAGCCAAGCGCAATCACAATGGCCAAGCGCTCGCCCTTCTCGATGCGCGCTTTGGTCTTGCCATGCGACATGGCAACCCAGCAGCTGTTTAGCCCCATCATTTGAGCTGCCAGCACAACTTTCTCGCCGTAATAGCCAGCTTTGCGGTCAAGGTCTGGCGTGTCAGCTCCGACAATCGCCAAGTAATTGCTGACATTCCTGAAGCTTCCGTAATGAGCAATCAAGTTGTCAAAGCACTTGGGCTCGTCAAAGAGCAGCTGCATGGAGAGCCCGCCCTCGCGATTTGCCTCGTCCACCACTGCCTGAAGCTTCTGACGAACGTCGTTCTCGATGGGCTTCTCAAGATATTGACGTACGGAATGCCGTGCGCTGATTGCCTCAAGTTCATTCATAAGGCGCCCCTTTGCCATAAGTTGTTCGGTCGTCTGCTCGTACTGGTACCCTTAATTGGGACAAAATAGTGGTGTTGCGGCAACGTGGTCCGCAAGGCACCTACGATCGGAGGAGATTCATGGAGATCAAAGACTTGATATGGCTGCCCAAATTCAGACACGTTTGAAGCCGAGCTAACGAAAGCCCTAGGATGTGCCGAAAGGCACGGAAGGGCTATTGCCATGAGCAAGACGACGAGAAGGAAGTACGACCCCAAGTTC
>NZ_JBMNUX010000004.1:0-184513 GCF_050946515.1 Tractidigestivibacter sp. | reverse complement strand
GTCGCGCCCCTCGCGGGCGCGTGGATTGAAACTCCCATGGTTGCGAGGGAATCGTTGAGTGCAAGAGGTCGCGCCCCTCGCGGGCGCGTGGATTGAAACTACAGCGGCGACGCCGGCACTGGGGTCACGCTCGCGTCGCGCCCCTCGCGGGCGCGTGGATTGAAACGACGTGAGCGACGGCGCGGTGTCGGCGATCCGCCCGGTCGCGCCCCTCGCGGGCGCGTGGATTGAAACAGCTAAACAAGGGTCATGCGAGCGGGCAATACGCGTCGCGCCCCTCGCGGGCGCGTGGATTAGCTGCCCAGGCGGCTCGAGATGCCCCCTGCAAAGCCTGTCAGGAGGCCATGGAAGAAGCGCCATAGACAATCTCACGGCATCATGGAGGTTACGGTCATGGATTAGGACTCTGATGGAGCAGTACAGGGACAAGCGAACGATTACGAGCCTTGGCGACGTTGCGAGGGAGTGCCCGTTCTGCGGGGGCACCGACATATGCCTCGTCGAGAGGAAGGTCAACGGCGTCGGCGCGACGTACTACGGCGTGAGGTGCGTGAGCTGCCACGCAAACATCGAGTCGTGCTTCTTCGAGCGCCCATGGGACGCCATCAACGCCTGGAACGGCGGGGACGAGGGGCGCTACTGCGACCGGGTGCACCCCGACGAGCAATAGGGAGGCAACCTTGTTCGAGCGAACCGGGCATTAGTCAATCTTTAGGATGTGCGGGGTACAGTCCTCTCAAGCCGGGCGGACAGACGCCCGTCCAGCATTCTAGAGAGAGGATTCGCCATGCTCGGCATCATCGTGATAGTCCTTCTGGTTGCGTTGCTCATCGGTGCCATCCGCAGGTTCATGTGGGGCGGCTGGGGCTCCGGCTGGGGCTGGGGCGGTCCCGGCATGTGGGGCGGCGGCTGGGGCGGCCCCGGCATGTGGGGCGGAGGCTGGCGTCGCGGTCCTCGCGATGACATGCGCGGCCCCGGCGGCCCTGGCGACAGAGGTCCTGGCGGCCGTGACGGTGGTCGCGATGGCGGAGGTCGCGCAGGCGGCGGCCCTGGTGGCCCTCGCTAGCAGCCTTTTCAGGCGCGCCGACGGCTCTGAGCAGCCGCGGCGCGCTTTTCTTTGCGGGGCTGGGGCTAGAATGTCTTCAGCCAACTGCGAGGAGGACCCCACCATGCTCGACAACGACGCAATTCTCGTCGCCCAGGGCGACAAGCCCTGCCGCCTGCTCCTTAACCAGGCAAACCGCCACGGCCTTATCGCCGGAGCGTCAGGCACGGGCAAGACCGTCACGTTCAAGGTCATGGCGGAGGGCTTCTCGGAGGCAGGCGTGCCGGTGTTCATGGCCGACGTGAAAGGAGACGTCACAGGTCTAGCCCAGGCAGGCGAGCCAAGCGAGGGCCTCTCGCGGCGCATGGAGAGCTTGGGTCTCGACCCCGCCGCGTTCAAGTTTTCTGCCTCTCCCGTGCGCGAGTGGGACATGCTGGGCGACGGCGGCATCCCCGTGCGCGTGACGGTATCCGACATGGGCCCCGTGCTGCTCTCAAGGCTCCTCGGCCTCACCGAGGTGCAAAGCGGCGTGCTCGACATAGCCTTTAGGGTGGCAGACGACAAGGACCTGCTGCTCATTGACCTCAAAGACCTCCGCTCGATGCTGAGCTACGTCTCAGAGCACGCAAAGGAGTACCGCGCGACGTACGGCAACGTCTCGTCGCAGTCCGTCGGCGCCATCCTCCGCCGGCTGATCTCGGTGGAAGACCAGGGCGGGGACGTCTTCTTTGGCGAGCCCGCGCTTGACCTTTCCGACTGGTTCCAGTGCGCTCCTGACGGGCGTGGCTACGTGAACATCCTGAACGCCACCAAGCTCGTGCAGAGCCCGCAGGTCTACGCGATGTTTCTGCTGTGGATGCTGACGACGATCTACGAGCGCCTGCCCGAGGTGGGGGACCTCGACAAGCCCAAGTTCGTCTTCTTCTTTGACGAGGCGCACCTGCTGTTTGACGACATGCCCGAGGCGCTCACCGACAAGATCGTTCAGGTGGTGAAGCTCGTCCGCTCCAAGGGCGTGGGCGTCTACTTCATCACGCAGTCTCCCTCTGACGTCCCTGACGAGGTGCTGGCGCAGCTCTCCAACCGCGTCCAGCATGGTCTTCGCGCCTATACGCCCTCCGAGCAGAAGGCGGTCCGCGCGGCGGCAGCCTCGTTCAGGCCCAATCCCGCGTTTGACTCCGAGCAGGCGCTCGGCGAGCTTGGGACGGGCGAGGCGCTTATCTCGTTTCTCGACGAGGAGGGCCGTCCCAGCGTGGTCGAGCGGGCCAAGGTGCTTCCCCCGCAGTGCCGCATGGGCGCCGCGGACGCCTCCGTGATGAAGGAGGTGCTCTCGAGCCAAGCGCCTCTCATGGAAAAGTACGGCGCAGCCGTCGACCGCGAGTCGGCGTTTGAGCAGCTGAGCGCCCAAAGCGCGGTCGAAGCGGAGCAGGCTCGCCTGGCCGAGGAGCGCAAGCAGCTCGAGAAGGAGCGCGCCGCTCTCGAGAAGTCCAAGCAGAAAGAGGAGGCTCGCCGCCAGCGCGAGGAGGAAAAAGAAGAGGAGCGCCGCCAGCGCGAAGCCGAGAAGCAGCAGGAGCGTCAGCGCAAGCAGCTCGAGCGTGCTGCAGGCTCGATTCTGGGGACCTTTGGTCGCGAGGCCACGCGCCAAATAGTGCGCGGGATCTTCGGCACGCGCCGCTAGGGCTCATAAGCCCCGCACAATGTGCTGGGGTTTTGCGACAACGCTGGCTCGGGCTTCTCGCCTGCCCTCTAAGAGTACAATCTATTGGCTTACGTGCTGCGCGGAGGCGCGGCGCGTGGGAAATCGTGCCATCAGTCCGTCATGAGGAGTCAGTCAATGGCAGAGAAGCCTTCATATTTCATCACCACCCCCATCTACTACGTGAACGCGGCGCCGCACCTTGGCACCGCGTACTGCACCATGCTTGCCGACGTTCAGGCGCGCTATCGCCGCGCGGCCGGCTACGACGTCAAGTTCCTGACCGGCATGGACGAGCACGGCGAGAAGGTCGCCGAGGCCGCCGCAAACCATGGCATGACGCCCCAGGAGTGGTGCGACTCGCAGGCTCCGCTTTTCACCAACCTTTGGAAAGAGCTCGAGATCTCGAACGACGACTTCATCCGCACCACCGAGCCGCGTCAGCAGCATGCCGTCCAGTACCTGTGGGAGCGCATGCGCGAGAGCGGCTACCTCTACAAGGGCAGCTACGACGGCTGGTACTGCGTCCCAGAGGAGACCTACTTCACCGAGAACCAGGTGCGCAAGTCCGACGAGGAGAAGGGCACCCACGGCCAGCACCTCTGCCCCGACTGCGGCCGGCCCCTGGAGCGCGTGCAGGAGGAGTCCTACTTCTTCAAGCTCTCCGCGTTCCAGGACAAGCTGCTTAAGCTCTACGACGAGCATCCCGACTTCGTGCAGCCCGACTTCCGCATGAACGAGGTGCGCAGCTTCGTTGCGGGCGGCCTTCAGGACCTGTCCGTCTCGCGCACGAGCTTCGACTGGGGCATCAAGGTTCCCTTCGACGACAAGCACGTGACCTACGTGTGGTTCGACGCCCTCCTCAACTACGCCACGGCCGTGGGCTACAGCGACCCCTCGCGCGCCGAGGAGTTTGCGTACCGCTGGCCGGCTCAGTTGCACCTTGTGGGCAAGGACATCATCCGCTTCCACTGCGTGATCTGGCCCGCCATGCTGATGGCCATCGGCGAGGCGCTTCCCGAGCACGTCTTTGCGCACGGCTTCCTCACGGTGCGCAATCCCGAGACCGGCCAGGCGGAGAAGATGTCAAAGAGCCGCGGCAACGCCATTGCTCCGCAGGACGTCGTTGACCTGCTCGGCGTCGAGGGGTATCGCTACTACTTCATGACCGACGTCATCCACGGCGAAGACTCCGCGATCAGCTACGAGCGCATGGAGCAGGTCTACAACGCCGACCTTGCCAACAGCTGGGGCAACCTGGTTTCTCGCACGCTGAACATGAGCGCCAAGTACTTTGACGGAAAGACGCCCGAGGTCCCCGAGGGCTGGGCAGGCAAGCCTGGCACGCTGCATGGCATCGCCGAGGGCATCGAGGGTCGCTACGCCAAGTGCATGGAGCGCCTTGACTACGCGGGAGCCAAGGATGTCGTCATGGAGCTCGTCCACGCGGCGAACCACTTCATCGAGGACTCCGCCCCCTGGGCCGTGGCCAAAGATCCCGCCCGCAAGGACGAGCTTGCCGACATCATCCTGTCGCTTCTCGAGTCCATCCGCATCTGCGCGCATCTCTTTGAGCCGTTCATGCCCTCGACCTCGACCGAGGTGCTGCGTCGCCTTGGCCTTGAGGACGAGGCCTCGACCGACGACCTCGCGGGCGCCTGCGTGTGGGGCGGCATCCATGGAGGCGTGCCCGTCGCCAAGGGCGAGGCGCTCTTCCCGCGACTGAACACGAAAAAGGCTGCGAAGTAAGTGGCTTCCGTAAACTCCAGGCTCGCGTCGCCTACTGCGACGCGAGCCGTCCTTGAGCGCTTTGGCCTTGCCACCAAGCACCGGCTGGGGCAGAACTTCCTGGTAGACGACAACGTTATCGGGCGCATCCTGGCGCTTGCTGAGCTTTCGCCGGCCGACGCCGTGCTTGAGGTGGGGCCCGGCATTGGAACGCTGACCGTCGCTCTTCTGCCTCGCTGCGGCCGCGTCATCGCCGTGGAGGCAGACCGCGAGCTCGAGCCCGTGCTCGCCGAGACGTGCGCGCAGGACTCCGAGCGCCTGACGCTTGTGCTTGGCGACGCGCTGCGCGTGGTGCCCGACGGCCTTCCCGGGGGCTCCGCCCCCAACAAGTTCGTCGCGAACCTGCCCTACCAGGTGGCCGCCACGCTGATCTTGCAGGTGTTCCAGCGGCTGCCGAGCGTTCAGCGCGCCGTTGTGATGGTGCAGGCGGAGGTCGCCGACCGCATCTGCGCCGCCCCCGGCTCAAAGACGTATGGCGCCTACACTGCAAAGCTGGCGCTTCTCGCCCGTCCGACCGGTCGCTTCGAGGTGGCGCCCGGCTGCTTCATGCCGCCGCCGCACGTGAACTCGGCGGTCGTCAGGCTCCAGAGGGCGCCGCTCGAAGGAGCGACCGAGCGCACTTCGCGCGTGATCGATGCGGCGTTTGCCCAGCGCAGGAAGACCATCCGCAACTCCATGACCTCCGCTGGCTTCGAGAAGGGCGCGCTTGACGCGGCCTTTGCGCAAGCGGGGATTGCGCCTGGCTGCCGCGCTGAGACGCTCTCGCCGGCTGACTTCGTGCGGCTTGCCGCAGCTTTGGGGGATGAAGCTCATGCCCAATGAGCCCATCTGCCTGGATGCCCTCACGCTCGAGGACGGGCAGCTGTTCCACGACAAGAAAGGCCGTCCGCGCGAGCTTCCGCGCGCGCTTGCCCCGCTTGCAGACAGCCATGGGCATCTGACGAGCTTTCGCGGACGCGACGCCTCTGCCGCCATCTGCCGGGCCGCCTTGGCGGGCGTCCGGCTTCTGGTGGTCCCGGTTGACCCCGTGGACGAGATCCCGCGCAAGTTTGCGAGCCCCGCGGCATATCTTGACTGGATTAACCGGCAGGTCGACGAGGCGGCGCGTCTGCTCGACCAGTGCGCGAGCCGCGGGCTTGTCCCGCCCGTTCCCCTTGGGTGGGAGGGTGTAGATCTTCCGGACCTCGTTGACAACGTGCATATTGTTGCTGGCGTGCACCCGTACGGGGCAGACGCGTTCGACGATGGGGCCATTGCACGCTTGGAGGAGCTCCTTTCCAGCCCTCGCTGCGTCGGGGTGGGGGAGATTGGCCTTGACTTTGGTCCCTACAACGAGCTTGGCGCGAGCGTGCAGGAGGAGGCGTTCCGAAAGCAGCTGGACATCGCCGGCGAGCATGGCCTGCCGGTCGAGCTGCACATTCGCGATGGCGTAGAGGAAGACGACCACTCGGCCCGCGAGCTTGCCGTCCGCGTGCTCTCTGATTGCGGCGTCCCCGCGGCTGGCTGCGACCTGCACTGCTTCACCGACGGCCCCGAGGTCATGCGGCCGTTCGTTGAGCTTGGCTGCTACATCGCCTTTGGCGGCGCAGCCACGTTCAAGCGTTCCGGCGACATCCGCGCAGCTGCTGCCGCTTGTCCCACTGACCGCCTGCTCTCAGAGACCGACTGCCCCTACATGGCGCCGGTGCCGCTTCGTGGCGAGGAGTGCGAGCCTGCCATGGTGGCGTTCTCTGCCGCTTGCGTCGCGCATGAGCGCGACGTGGCGGGCACGTCTGGCCCGGCCGCGACGTATCGGGCGTTTTGGGAGAACGCCTGCGCGCTCTTCTCGCTATGAGCCCCTTGCCTTGAAGGCCCGGCTCCACGTTCGCTTGTGGTCGCTGTGCTACCATCGGTTGAATCGAGGCGACCCCCGTCCACGAGCTGGAAGGGGGTCGCTGTGCGTATTGGGGCATCTAGCGTGGCGGATGCGTTCGCCGAGCTTCTTTGGCCCACGCGCTGCGTCTTTTGCGAGATGCCTGGCGAGCTTCTTTGCGAGAAGTGCCGCGCCTCTCTGCCGTGGATCTGCCAGCGCTGGGCGTGCCCCGACTGCGGCGCGCCGTTTGGCTACCTCACCTGCACCGAGTGCGAGCATGACTGGGAGACGCGCACGGTGATCTGCTCGATGGGGTTTTCCGGCGCGCCAGCGCGCATGGTCTCATGCCTGAAAGACGCACATGAGCTGCGGCTTGCCCCCGTCATAGCGGCAGCAATGGCCACGTCGCTCGACGAGGCGTCTTCTTGGCCGGCCCGGGATGGCTGCGCTCGCTTTGACCCCTCGGCGATTGACGCGCTCTGCTTTGTTCCTGCCACGCCAGCTGCATATGCGAGGCGTGGCTTTGACCACATGGAGCTCGTGTCCTGTGCTCTCGGCCGCGAGCTGGGACTTCCCGTGGCGGACGTGCTTGCGCGCCGCGACGCCAAAGACCAGCGCGCCCTTGGCAAGAAGGACCGTGCGGAGAACCTGGCGGGAACCGTCGAGGTGGTGGACGACGTGGCCGGCCTTGACCTGCTTCTGGCCGACGACGTGGTGACGACAGGGACCTCGATGCGCGAGTCGGCTCGCGCCCTTCTCGCCCGTGGCGCGGCGTCAGTCACCGGCTGCGCGCTCGCACGCGTGTGGTGATGTGGCTCTAGCGGCTTTTTTCGCAAGCACTCTCACTATCTTCGCTGCTAGGACGTATAATCCCTTCGTTCCACCTAGGTCTGTGGTTGCGGGCGCGACGCGCGCCCTAGTCCATGGCAGACGAGGCCAAAGGGATCCACGTAAGCTGGCGGGTGCGCCTGCCTGCGATCATGGTTCGTCCTAGAAGTAAGCCGCACCGTCCGTCTAACAAACAAAGAGGCATCCGGCCTCGCGGGCGAGAGGGTTTCAAGTTGCGGGGCCGTGCAGCCCCTCAAGCGAAGGCCCCAGTGCGCGAGTGTGGGGTCAAAAACCAGGTCAGCTGGGTGGGACGCTCTTTTCCGGAGCTCTTCTCGCAAGGTGCCTGAGCCGCGCGCAAGCCTCCGCACGTCCCGTGGAATCTCTACGTCTGCCGCAACGCCGGCCGCAGCGGGCTTGCATTTGGGTATCACATTATTAACGGCTGCCCTGACGCTGCCTTTTCGTCAGACGCGGCGTGGCTATCGTAAGGAGGCACGTATGGTTGACATCAAGATCTCGGGCCGCAAGGTCACAGTTTCTGACTCTCTCCGCCAGCATGTTGAGGAAAAGATTGGCGACGCCCTCAAGGTCTTCGATATTTCTCCTATGACCTGCGACGTTGTGCTGCGCGTTGACAAGAACCCCTCTAATCCAGAAAGAAAGGCTTGCGAGGTCACGGTATTTGTCCGCAAGAACGTCGTGCGCGTTGTTGCAAGCTCTGATGACATGTATGCCGCCATCGACGAGGCCGCCGACAAGGTATCCCGCCAGCTTCGCAAGTACAAGACCCGCATCATCGACCGACGTCAGCGCGCGCAGGTTCCGCACCCGCCCGCTGCGAGCGCCGACGAGCTCGCGTCGTTGATTCAGCCCTCCGCAGAAGAGCTGGACGAGGACGATCGCCTCGTGCGCGAGAAGTACGTTGAGTTCACGCCAATGAGCGAGGAAGAGGCGCTGGTCCAGACCGACCTGCTCGGGCATGATTTCTATGTGTTCACAAATGCCACAACTGGGCTCGTTAACGTCATCTACCATAGAAAGAATGGCGGATACGGCATTATCAAGCCGAAGATTGAAGAGCAGCAATAGCATCAACGGCGGGAGAGTACATGGCTAACGAGAACGACCCCATCGACGCCAACAATACCGGCGCCGCGGCAGACGCTGACGCTTCCAACAAGGCGGAAGACAATGAGAAGAGCAGCGCCGCGCACGCGGCGCCGTTTGTAGCAAAGCCCTACCACCAGCCCAGCAACGTAAAGATCATCGTCGACTCGACGGCCGACTACGCGCCGGGCATCCCCGAGCAGCTTGGCATCGAGGTCATTCCGTTTACGTACGTGGGCCCCGACGGCGAGCACGTGGATGACATGTGGAAGACCCAGGATCCCCACGAGTTTTACGAGAACATGCGCAAGCATCCCGACATGCATTACACGACCGCTGCAGTAACGCCGGGGCGCTACCTTGAGATTTTCGAGAAGGCAGCCCAAGAGGGCAAGCCCACCATCTACATGGGGCTTCCCGAGGGTCTTTCGTCCTCGATTAACAATGCGCGCCAGGCGGCCGAGATAGTCCGCAAGAACCATCCTGGCTTCGAGATCTACGTGCTGGACAACTGCTGCGACTCGGCTGCTGGCGAGCTTCTCGCCATCGAGGTTGTCAATCAGGCAGCAAAGGGCCTCTCGGCGCGCGAGCTCTACGAATGGGCCTCTGAGGCGCGCTACTTCATCCACGGCTACTTCACGCTGGAGAGCTTTGACGCGCTGGCGGCGGGCGGCCGCATTCCGCCTGCGGCGGCAAACGTAGGCGGACGCCTGGACATCAAGCCCGAGCTTTCCTATGACACCAAGGGCGCCCTCACGCTGCGTGGCATGTGCCGCGGTCGCAGGAAGGCCCTTCGCGCCATCATCCAGGACTTCCGCGACAACTACTCGCATGACCCATCGCTTCCTCTAGGAATCATGAGCGCCGATGCCGAGAAGGATGCCGACTGGCTTGAGAAGGAGATTCGCAAGGAGAAGGGCTGCGAGGACGTCACCATCATCCGCTCCTCGATCTCTCCCATCCTGGGGAGCCATGTTGGACCTGGCATGGTTGCCATGGTCTTTTGGGGCACAGATCGCCGCGAGAAGCTCTCGCTGGCTGATCGCATCGCCAAGCGCGTTCGCGGCAAGTCTGACGATCCGGACTCTGACGCCAGCGCCCCTACGAACAAGGAGTAATTGAAAGGAATCAACTGCATGAGCGTTTCTAGAAAGCCCAAGGTGGCCTTTATCGGCACCGGCATCATGGGTGCCCCCATTGCCGGCCACATTCTGGACGCCGGCTATGACCTCACGGTGCACAACCGCACAAAGTCAAAGGCCGATGGCCTTGTGGCAAAGGGCGCCCATTGGGCCGACACTCCTGCCGATGCCGCCAAGGATGCCGATGTCGTGTTTACGATGCTCGGCTATCCCTCCGACGTCGAGGACGTCTACCTCACGACCAACGGGCTTTTGCGCGCAACAAAGAAGGGTGCCTACCTGATTGACCTCACGACCTCGTCGTCGCAGCTTGCCCATGACATATACGAAGCTGCGGAGATTGACGACAAGCACGCCTTTGACTGTCCTGTTACGGGCGGCGAGGACGGCGCCATTGCCGGAACGCTTACCTTGATTGCCGGAACCGACGAGAAGACCGCGGCTCCCGTACTGCCGATTCTTCAGACCTTCTCTAGCAAGATCTACTACATGGGCGGAGCCGGCAAGGGCCAGACCACCAAGCTCTGCAACCAGGTGTCGCTTGCCGCTTGCATGATTGGCTATGCCGATGCCATCGCGCTTGCAGAGCAGAGCGACGTAGATGTCTCCCAGATGCTCGACGTGGTGAGCCATGGCATGGGCGGCTCGGTGGCGCTCGAGCGCTTGGCCCCGAAGTCCGTCGCTGGCGACTACAAGCCCGGCTTTCTCTCAGAGCACCTGCGCAAGGACATCGGCCTTGCGCTTTCTCAGGCAGAAGACCGGGGCATTACGCTTCCAGGCGCCGAGACGGCGTTCACCCTGTACGACATGCTCTGCCAGATTGGCGGAAAGCGTATGGGAACGCAGGCAATCACCCTGCTCTATCAGGAGGAGGCAACTGCCGCCGCAGCCGGTCTCGACTGGTCGCTCTTGGATGCCGAGAGCATTGTGAAGGGCGACGAGGACGACGATGGCAAGAGCAACCACAAGGATGGCTGCGAGTGCGGCCATGACCATGGCAATGGCGAGTGCTGCCATCACCATGACCACAAGGGCGATGTAGCCAGCAACAACTAGCTTGGCCTCGTCCGAAAGGAGAATTGCACACACGCATGAATGGAAATGAAACCCCGCAGAGCTCCATTGCGGTGTTCATCGACTATGAGAACCTTGCGCTTGGAACCGGCAAGCGCAAGAAGAACGGCCACCAAGAGCCCGGTCCCGCTCCCGACGTCAAGCTCATCCTCGAGCGGCTGGTTGACAAGGGACGCATCACGGCCAAGCGCGCATATTGCGATTGGCAACGCTTTGATACGGCGGTGACCCCTCTGCACGAGCTGGGGATCGAGCTCATCGAGATTCCTGACCGTGCCTATACTGGCAAAAACTCCGCCGACATTCGCCTGGCGGTCGACGCAGTAGAGATGTGCCTTACGAAGGAGCACATCGACACCTTTGCCATTCTGTCGGGAGACTCGGACTTCTCGCCGCTCGTCTCAAAGCTCAAGGAGTTCGGCAAGACCGTCATTGGCGTAGGCATGAAAGCTTCAACCAGCACGCTTCTCGCCGAGGTCTGCGACGAGTTCATCTTTTATGAGGACCTCTCGCGCGGCTCGGGGATTCCGGACTTCTCGACCAAGGTGCCGAAGGAGAAGCAGGACTGCTACCAGCTGCTCTTTGAGACCATCGATGCCCTGCAGCGCGAGAGCGACAGCTTTATTCTTGCATCTCGTCTGAAAGATACGATGCGTCGCAAGCGCCCGCAGTTTTCAGAGGCTTCTTATGGGTATCGTTCCTTTACTGCCCTGATTCGCGAGGCGGCGAAGCTCGGCTTTATCGACATTCACCAAGACCCCAAGAGCGGCACTGTTGTTGTCGACGGGTTCTGCGAGTAAGAAAGGGAGTTGCAAAATGGCAGACGAAAGCGAGAACGACGCTGCGAGCGAAAAGGCCATTGCAGCGCTTGTGGAGGGACTGTCGTCGCGGAGCAGGCGTACGCGCCAAGAGATGTCCCACCAGCTTGCAGCCGTGGCAAAGGCGAACCCCAGCGCGCTGTGCGACTACGTGGACCAGCTGGTTGACGCGCTCGACCGTCCCGAGGCGCAGACTCGCTGGGAGGTTCTGGACGCGCTCTCAGAAATGGCAGACGAGTATCCAGACCAGGTTGCCGGGGCGTTCGATGGCGCCGAGGCGTCCCTGTTTGACGATGACTCGGCAACGGTCCGCCTGGCGGCCTTCCTGTTCTTGTGCCGCGTGGGAGCGACTTCCGAGCAGCGCTCCGACGCTGCGTGGTCGCTTCTGGACGAGGCCGTTCAGTGCTATCACGGAGACGCCGAGTATCGAGACATGCTGGCAGGGCTTCTCGCCTTTGCAAACGGCACCATCTCCAAGAAGACTGCCAAGAGCTTGGTAGACAGGATGTCGTTTGATGCCGAGCATGGCAACGGATACACAAAGGAGTACTCCGAGCAGATCGTTGCTGCGGCGAAGCCCAAGACAAAGTAGGTTACTTGCAGCTTTGTAGTTCGCGTTCGTCTCTCACGCGTTGATTGGATGACGCTTGGGGGACGAACGCATGTCTGCGTTAGAATGGCAGATGCTCTGTACGTTTTGCCATGCGCCCGAGGGCGCTGGGCCGAAAGGTGAGGTATGGCTGACACCGAAAAGAAGGACGAAAAGAAGGATGAGTCAATAGAGACTCCTGACGATTCCTCCAAGAAGCCCGAAAAGGATGACAAGAAGGACGAGAAGAAGCCAGAGAAGAAGGCCAAGGAGCCTCGCGAGAAGAAGCCTGCGAAGTCCGCTGGTCCTCGTAAGAGCCTGTCCAACGCAGTCTGGATCATCATTTGCGTGGTCGCTCTTGTCGGCGGCATTCTGATTGGTCACTTCCTGATTGGCTCCTCGAGCACCTCCGTTGGAACTACTACGGTCGAGGAGTCTGCGCTGGACGACTCCATCGCTACCTACACGTATAACGGCAAGACCACTTCCGTTACTACTCGCGAGGTTCTCGAGCAGAACGGCGACGTCTCCGAACAGGCTAACGACGACGGAACCTACACCGTGCCTTCCGCCGACACCATCATTAGCTACATCCGCAACGAGATCGTGCTGCAGGCTGCTGAGGACCAGGGCATTGACGCCTCCGACGACGAGGTCGACTCGTATGCCACCAGCACGCTGGGCACCTCCGACTACGCCACCATCGGCTCCAACTACGGCTTGAGCGAGGACGCCACCAAGGCGCTTCTGAAGGACGCCACGATCATGAAGAAGCTTCGTGACACCGTGGTCACCACCGAGGTTCCCGACGCGCCCTCTGCTCCTTCGACCCCCGAAGACGGCAACGAGGACACCGCAAGCTCCGAATACGCTCAGTACATCATCGAGCTTGCTGGCGACGAGTGGGATTCCGAGAACAACACGTGGGCACGCACTGACGGCGAGTACTACTCCGCCCTCTCTACCTACGACATCTCGAACGACTCTGCCACCTATGCTGCAGCCGAGCAGGCCTACTACGTTGCCTACTCCGACTACTCTACCGCTTCGAGCGAGGCCTCGTCCGAGTGGACTGCCTACGTTAACTCGCTTCTGGACGCCTCCACCGTCCAGATCAACACGCTGGCTGTCTAGCCGCTGGCCAAGCGTTTGCTTGCGGGGGATGGGGCGCCTGCCTTGTCCCCCGCTTTTCATAGGTCGACGACACGGCACTCGAGGCAAGGCCTTGCTTGAGAGAGGTGACGTTCATGCGTGCAATCGTGAGCGCGTGTCTTCTAGGTGCGCCTGTGCGCTACGACGGGGGCTCCAAGCTCAATGCAGCCGTGGCAGAGCTTGCAAGCAAGCTCGAGGTCATACGCGTCTGCCCGGAAGGCTCCTCGGGGCTGCCGGTTCCCAGGCCTCCTGCCGAGCAACGGGACGGGCGCGTGTGGCTTCAGGACGGCACCGACGTGACCTTGCAGTTCGAGCATGGCGCTGACATTGCGTTTGAAGCGGCCCGAAGGTCTGGCGCGCCGCTTGCCGTACTGAAGGCAAAGAGCCCGTCTTGCGGAGTCCATCTCATCTACGATGGGACATACACTGGTCGAGTGATCAAAGGCGAAGGCGTGCTGGCTCGTCGCCTTGAGAAGGAGGGAATCTGCGTGGTTACCGAGAAGACCGTCGAATCCTGCAAGCCGTCCGTCGAGCATCCAGTTGCCATCGTGCTGGGCAGCGGTCTTGGCCATCTGGGGCAGCTTGTTAAGCCTGTCCGCCGCATTGACTATCACGACATCGAGGGCTTTCCGCAGTCGGCGCGCCCCATTGCCGGGCACAGCTTTGAGGCTACGGTCGGCTCCATCGACGACGTACCCGTTATTGTCTATCCGGGGCGCATCCACCTGTATCAGGGCTACTCGGCAGCTGAGGTGACCTCGCTCGTTCGCCATGCCTTTAGGCTTGGGTGCCGCGACATCATCTTTGCCTGCGCAACCGGGGCCGTTCCGGGCAATGCCCATAAGGGTCTTGGCATCATCACGGACCAGATTAATTTGACGGGGAGAAACCCGCTGGCCGACTGGGACGAGCTCCGTGACGTTGACACGCCGTTCGTGGACATGAGCACGGCATATTCTCCCTACCTGCGCACCATCGCCCGCGGCGTGGCAGACGATTTGGGCATCGCCGTCGAGGAGGGCGTGCTCGCTGGCGTCCTTGGACCCAGCTTTGAGACCCCTGCCGAGGTGGCCGCGCTGGGCAAGCTCGGCGTGTCCTACACGGGCATGTCTACGGTCAACGAGGTCATCATGGCGCGGGCCTTGGGCATGAACGTGCTGGGGCTGACGCTTGCCGCTAACGACGCCGGAGCGGCTGACACGACGCACGAAACGGTTCTTGCGGAGGCAAAGAAGCATGGCTCGGATTTCGAGAGCCTTGTCCGTGGCGTGCTCCACCTTCTGTAGAAGCACGTAAGTGTTGGTGGATTTAGGATTGACGCTTGAAATGCGGGCGCGTCACCCGTATAGTTACTTCTGCTGTTGGAAAAGCAGCGTGCCAGCATAGCTCAGTTGGTAGAGCACCGCTCTCGTAAAGCGGGGGTCATCAGTTCGAGTCTGATTGCTGGCTCCAGCGAATGCAAAAGGCCGGAAGGGTTTCTCGCCCTTCCGGCCTTTCTTGTTGCTGGCTTGCGGCTACTTCTTTGCTGCGGCAATGAACGCTTCTGCGCGCGCACGGTCGACCGGGTTCCAGAGCACCCCGTCTACCTTGATGCTCGTGCCGACGATGACGCCATCGGCGTGGGGGAGAAGCTTGCCGATGTTGTCGACGGTCCCGCCGCTGCCGATGAGGATTGGGACATCGGGGAACTTGCGCTTGAGCTCTGCGATGTGCGATTCCTCGGGCGGAAGTCCTGCGTGCGCGCCGCCAAAGAGGGCGCCTGCGATGGGCATGTTCGGCACGGCCGCGTCGAGCATCTGCTCGCTCGTGCGCGTGTCAAGGCAGGTGCCCGCATGCGGCTCGAAATACGTGTAGACGCGCACGTCATCGGCGCCAATTGCGTGGCGGTAGCGGAAGATCTCGCCGGGCTGGAAGCTCTGGTGGCCAAAGGTGCCCTCGTAGGTGTTGGACACGTAGGTGCGGACGAACTTTGCGCCAATTGCCTTTGCGACTGCGATGGTTGCGATGGGGTCAATGAGCACGCCGCAGCCATACGGAACGTCAATGACCGACGCGACTTCCGTTGCAATGCGAACGTAGTTGGCCACGACCTCGGGCCCTACGGTGGTCAGATAGGGGCGGTCGCCCTCGTTGGCGAACACGACGGCGTCAAATCCCGCGTCTTGCAGAATCTTTGCCTCGCCCTTCAGGCGCTTGATCTGGTCCTCAAGGGTCACGTTGGGATCTGCGAAGGGCGTCCCTGGCAGCGCCTGCATATGGAGGCACCCAATGACCGGCTTGTCTGTGCCAAAGGTTTCGCGATGTTTATCCATCAACTCCGACATTCTTGATCCTTTCGATGGTTCGTTTCTGATGCTGGCAGTTCGCTAGGAGAGGATTCCCAGCGGGGAGAGGACGCAGGCAATCAGGAACATAAAGATGATGATGGTCGTGGGCTTGGTGCCCTTCTTGATGAAGTGGTAGGTGACAAGGAAGGCAACGAGCGGGAGCAGGCCCGGAAGGATGGTGTCGAAGATTGACTGGAGCTCGATGGTGCCCGTGGAAAGCTCGAAGGTCAGCGGGCAGGTAATGGGGATGACTGTTGCGACGAGGCAGCCAAGAACCATCGTGCCCATGGCGCCGAGACCCTCGGTCAGCTGCTTGACGAGGCCCCCCGACAGAAGCTTCGTTACGGCGTTCTTGCCCAGGCGATAGCCAGAGTTGAAGCAGAAGTAGCCAACGCCCAGCGCGTAGACGGAGAACAGGACAATAAGCAGGATGGGTCCAAAGGCACTGCCAGCAGAGGCAAGGCCAATGGCGATGGAGAGCAGGACGACCTTCACGAGGCTCTGGGTCACGGAGTCGCCGATGCCGGCCATGGGGCCCATCAGCGCGGTCTTGAGGTTGTTCTCCATGTCGTCGTCGATCTCAGCACCGTTGGCCCGCTCTTCCTCCATAGCGGCGATGATGCCGGGGATGATGGCGCCCCAGGTGTTCTCGGTGTTGAAGTAGGCCATGTGGCGAGTGAGGCCGGCGGCAATCTTCTCGGTGTCGTCGCCATAGAGGTCCTTCAGGACAGGAATCATGCAGTGGGCAAAGCCGAGGCCCATCATGCGCTCGTAGTTATAGCAGATCTGAGCCCAGCACTGCCAGTTCCACCAGCACTTGCGAAGGGCCTTCTTGGAGAGGTGCTTCTTGCCGTCATCGGATGCTGCGGGCTGCTCGTCGCCCTTTGCAAGCGAGAGATCATCGAGAGAGGTGCCGTCCTTCTGTGAGGTATAGATGAGGTGCAGGATTCCAGCCGCTGCGCCAAGGATGGCGATGGGCATGGTGCCCAGGCCGAGATAGGCGGAAAGCGCAAAGCCGATAAGGAAGAACGGGATGAGCGAGGACTTGAACAGCACGCTCGCGAGCATGGCAAGTCCAAGGGCCGGGATGAGGTGGCCAGCGAGCGAAAGGATGGAGGTCACCTGAGTCGGGATAACGTTCATCAGAGACTCGAGAGCGCCAGAGCCGAAGACGACGCAGAGGAATGAGGGGATAAAGTAGGTGAGGAACGGGAAGATCTGGGACGCAAAGAGGTTCATTGCAGCAACGCCACGGGTGTCTCCCTTTGCGGCGTACTGGTCAGCCTTGTGCACCCAGATGGAGTTGAGAGACATCTTCACGTTGAAGCTGAGAAGGCCGAGCAGACCAATGGGGACTGCGATGGTCAGGCCGACTGACGGGTCGGCGCCTGCGTACATGGTCATTGCCACGCCAAGGTATCCGGCGAGGGCATAGTCGCTGGGCAGCGACCCGCCGATTGCGACCATGCCGATGTAGGCCATCATGACGGTGGAGCCTACCTGGAGCCCGTACGATACGTCGCCAAGGAGAAGGCCGTCGACAAGGCCGGCTACGAGGGGAGCGCCAAAGTAGACGGACCAGCGCAGCCACATTGGAGCTGCGGTAGCCGAGTACCATGCGCACAGAGCGATGATGAGTGCTTGAAATACCAGCATGTGTTTTTCACCCCTACCAATTGGAACTAACTATTTGATTGCGTCGCCGGCCGATACGCGCGGGTCGGTGTAAAGCATCTGCAGAAAGACGTTCACCCCCAATTTGCCAAGAGCGTTGACCTGCTCCTTCTCTTGTTCGGACAGAAACACGTTCTTCGTGACCTGGGTCCTTCCAGGAATCGAACCAAGATTTCCGAGGTTCAGCTCCTGCATGGGATGGCTGGTGTCTTTCAGCGCTTCTGCAAGCGCGAGGGCTGAGGGGATGGTCTTGAAGAGCAGCATTGTGTTTTGCTGGCTCGTGTCGCTTTCGAGCTTCGTGACTGTTTCCGAGACGGGGAGAATGTCTATCTCGAGACCTGAGGGAGCAGACATTACCAAGACTTGCTTCATGAAGTCGTCGGCAGCGAGCTTGTCATCCACGACCACGATTCTTTTGAGTTGAAGGTGCTTTGACCACGAGGTCATGATCTGCCCGTGTACCAGGCGCTCGTCTACCCTGCATGCAACAACGTTCATGCGTTACCTCCCGATTCGACGCCGTTTCCCATACCTTTGATTGACTGCCTTGCTGCATCAATGGCCACTTGCGAGCCTTGCGCGGGAGTCAGCCCGTCTCGCTCGGCAATTACCTCGAGAAGCATCCCAAGGTTGAGACCGCACACCACCTCGACGGGGCACCCAGTCGCCTCATGCGCTGCTCGAGCTGCTGTAAGAAACGGGCTGCCTCCAAGGATGTCGCACAAGATCAAGACGCCGCCGCTTGGTCGAGAGCGCTCTATCGCTGAGCAAATTGTTTCGTAGAGCTCATCAACGCTCTCTCCGGGGACGAACCCTATCGCGGACACTCCTTCTCCGAGGTCTCCGTAGAGCATTTGGGCTGTGGCAATCATCTCTGAGCCAAGGTGCCCATGCGTAACGACAAGGACTTCAAACATTACGACCTCCCACTCCTCCGTCGCTGCATGAACCATCCTAATACTATGTGAAACATCTATTCACATAGTATTAGGATGAACTATCCCAAACGGATGGTTTTCACCCGTGAGCGTTGATCATTCAGCATTTTATATGGGATAACGTGGAGAAACGAGCACTCCCGGAATTCGGGAGATAGAATGATTATTGGATGACATATTCAGCCATAGGACGTGATGACATGGACGCTTTCAGGCAGATTGACCTTCACTACGGCGAACTGACCGCGACTGAGCAGAAGGTCGCAGACGCCGTGAGGGAAGATCCCGAGTCTTTTCTCCAAAGCACTTCGACCATGGTCGCCAAGCAGGTTGGCGTGTCTCAAAGCACCGTGAGCAGGTTTTGCCAAAAGGTCGGGTACGAAAGCTTCTCTGACTTTCGGATGAACCTCATGGTCTCGCTTTCGGCCAACACTCCTCGGAAAAAGGACGAGAAGCAGGGCGATCCGATTGACTATCTGTGCAACATGATCCGAGCGACTGACGAGTCTCTGAAGAAGGGGACCATCAAAGCCCTTGCGGAGGAGATTGTCGAGGCACGTATCGTGTATACGACGGGCGGGGGGCTTTCGTCTGCCCCCGCAGAGGCCCTTTCCCTTGAGCTTCTGAAGTACAACATTCCGTCGCTATATATCCCAACCGGCCAAGAGATGATACAGATGCACGTTGCCGACGCGCGCGACCTCGTCATCATCTTCTCCTCGAAGAACGATACGCAAAGGATGCTGCTCAACGTGCTGCATGAGACGGCGGCGTCTCGGCGGCCGAAGACGGTCATGGTGGCGCACATCCCCACGCACCCCTTGAGGAAGCTTGTCGACGAGTTCATCGTGCTGCCCACGTGGCAGACAGAGCGCTATCCGGTCTACATCGAGCCCATGACCTCAATGCTTGCCTTCACCAGCATCCTGATGTTCGGCATCTCCTCTCTTTCGGAGCGCGATCCAGAGGTGTTGCCTCCAATCGTGAACGGCAAGCGGCTGCATTCATAGCTCGTAGTCAATTACGCACCGCTCCGGGATGCCGCCGGTGCCTCAGCTTTCCCGCACAAAGACGAGGCGCGTCTCGCTTGAGTTCGCCTCGCTGAGCTTGTAGCCGCGCTCGGCGAAGCCTCGAAGCTCGTCGGGAGTGCCCACGGCATGCTCAGCGCACCAGCGGGTCATGGTTCCGCGCGCGGCCTTTGCCTCGGTTGCCTTCTGGATGAGCCTTCCGTCGCTTGGGCGGATGGTGCCAAATAGGCACGTCACGACGGGGGTGCCGGCCCTCTGGGCGAAGGGCACCACTGCCTTTGCGTATTCGACGGATGCCAAGTTGACGATCGTGACGTCATTGTCCCTCGCGCTGGGATCATCGTCGGCAATAACGCGCTGGTAGAGCGTGCTGTCCCAGTACGAGTAGAGGTTGCGCGCGTTGCCGACGGAAAGTAGCGCTTGCATCTCAAGGCGATAGGGGACAACCCCGTCGAGTGGGCGGAGCACGCCATAGAGGCCTGACAAGACGCGAAGCGAGCCTTGCAGCCAGGCTATCTGGTCGTCTGTCATGACTTGGGGCGCCATGTGCTGGTACTGGATGCCCTCAAAGGCAAGGATTGCGGGCGTGAGAAGCGCGGGGTCTTGCTGCATGTCGGCCTCGAGCGTTCTCGTCCTGGCGTAGTTGAGCCGGGCAAGCTTGTCCGAGCAGCGCCAAAGCGCCTTTGACTGAGAAAACGACAGAGAGCCGAGCTGGTGGGCAAGGACGACTGCCCTGTTAAGCAAGAAGGGCGCCGCCGTTGCATAGGGCGGGCCCTCCACGATGTTCATTTTCTTTGCGGGCGAGACAATCAGCCGGATCCTCATGGCGCACCTCCGCAGAGATTCTACTTGAGCTGCCAGCCAATCTGCCGCCACGCGGGCTATTTTGTCCCGACCTCAGAGGGGTCGTCGTCAAGGTAACGGGCGAGGAACTCGCGCGTTCGGGCTTGCTTGGGATTCGAGAAGATCTGCGCTGGCTTGCCCTCCTCGGCAATGACGCCCTGGTCCATGAAGACGACCTTGTCGGAGACGTTCTTTGCGAATTCCATCTCGTGCGTCACGACGACCATGGTCATGCCGCCTGCCGCGAGGTCGCGCATAACGTTCAAGACTTCGCCGACGATTTCGGGGTCGAGGGCCGAGGTGGGTTCGTCAAATAGCATGATCTCGGGCTCCATGCACAGGGCACGGGCAATGGCCACGCGCTGCTTCTGGCCGCCGGAGAGCGTGTTCACGTCGGCGTTGATGAAGTCGGAGAGGCCGACGGCGGCGATGTTCTTGCGCGCCCGCTCCTCTGCCTCTTCTTTGGAGCACTTCTTCAGCGTGACGGGTGCCAGCGTGCAGTTGTCCATCACGTTCTTGTTGTTGAACAGGTTGAATCCCTGGAAGACCATGCCGATCTTCTCGCGTAGCGAATTGACGTTCACGTGCTCGCCGGCAAGGTCTTGCCCATGGAACCATACGTGGCCTGAGTCTGGCGTCTCAAGCAGGTTGATGCAGCGCAGAAGCGTCGACTTGCCAGACCCTGACGCACCGATTATCGTGACGACCTCGCCCTGCATGACGGACAGATTGATGTCTTTCAGGACAAGGTGAGCGCCAAATGACTTGCGAAGCCCCTCAACTTGGATGACCGGCTCTGAAGCCTGCGCGGTGCCGTCCTTCTCGTTTGCCATGTGTCTTGCTCCTTACCTACGCCTTGCTCACGGGGACGTCAGAGGTGCCCAGGACGGGGCCGGGCGCCTTTACCTCAAGCCGGTGCGAGAGCATGGTGAGCAGCTTTGAGGCGATTGCGGTCAATAGCAGGTAGACGAGGGCGGTCATCACGTATATCTCCATCTGCTTGTAGTAGATGCCGGCGATTGTGGTGGTGGCAAACATGAGGTCCACGACGCCAATCACGGAGAGAACCGACGAATCCTTGATGTTGATGACCAGCTCGTTGGAGAGCGCGGGGATTGAGTTCTTGATGCCTTGCGGGAAGACGACCTTGGACATGGCCTGCCACTGCGAGAGCCCGAGCGAGCGCGCCGCCTCGGTCTGGCCCTTGTCGACCGACTCGATGCCGCCGCGCAGCACCTCCATCATGTAGGCGGTGGAGTTGAGCGAGATGGTGGTCAGCGATGCCACGAAGGTCGACCAGATTCCGCCAATCTCGCTCACGGACATGCCCGTGCCGCGCAGCACCGAGTACCCGGCAAAGTAGATGATGAGGCCTTGGACCATCATGGGCGTGCCGCGGACGATCGTGGAGTAGATGCGAGCGAAGCCCTGGCCTATTACCTTCCAGAAGCGGATGAAGTCGTTGTCCTGGCGGTCAATCTGAAGCATCCGCAAGAACACCAGCAGAAGCGCGAGGAAGAAGGCGATGATCGTGCCGAAGAGCGCCAGCTCGATGGTAGTGATGATGCCCTGCAGGTAAACGGCGCGAGAGTTGTACACCATGTAGATGGTGCTCGCGAGGAAGTCCTGCGGGTTGGAGTCAAGCGCGATGCTAGAGGCGACGACGCTGCAAAGGCCGAGCACCCCGCGGTCAATGACAAAGATCGCGGCAATGACCCACACAAAATAGGAGCAAATGCGCTCGATGCGCATCGCTCGGGGCTTCTTGAAGGGGGAGGTGGCGGCGTAGTCGCGCCATTTGATGAGCTTGTTTACCAGCGCGACGAGCGAGATGACAACCCATGCCAGAAGGGCGTAGTACAGAACGCTCTCGACCGCATACGACGACGCAAGGATGCTCCAGTCCGAGTGGCGCTGGTTGCCGCACCAAAGGCCGACAAGCGCAATGACCGAGGTGCCGAGAAACACGTAGCGATGGTCAGCCAGGAAAAATCGCGCCAGCCGCCCATGCTTCTTCTGCCCCGTGGCCGCTGACGCTGCTGCTGTCTGGGTGCTTTCGCTCATGATTGCTGCTTCCTCCAAAACCTAAGACGGGGCGCCGAAGCGCCCCGCGCTGGTGCACTTTCTGCGCCCGCTACTCGGGCTGGCGAGCGTTGACCTCGTCCCAGTACTGCTGGCGCTCGTCCTGCGAGACGGAATTGATGACCTCGTTGATCGTGGCGAGGATGTCGTCCTGGCCCTTGGCGATGCCTGCGTTGATGGGCGCCGTCTCGCTGAACTCGACGACGTCTCCGTTCTCGTCGGTGATCTCCATGAGGTCGGGGTTGGCCGCAAGCAGGCCAGCGGCGTTCTCGACGTCGAAGGTGATGGCGTCGCAGGAGCCCTGGTTGACCTGCGAGAGCTGGGACGGGACGGAGTCGACCGGCGTCAGGTGGTTGACGCCCGGAATCTCGTCGATAACGGTGTCGAGCAGGGTGTCCTTCTGGCCGAGCACCGCAGCGCCTGAGAAGTCCTCAAGGCTGTGGGCGTCGGCGTACTCGGAGTCCTTGCGAACCAGAAGGCCGTAGTGACCCTCCCAATAGGGGTCAGAGAAGTCGATGGACTGGCGACGCTCGTCTGTTGCTGTCATGCCGCCGCAGATGATGTCGATCTGCCCCGAGGTGAGGGCGGAGATGAGGCCGGAGAAGCTCATCTTGCAGGCAATGGGCTCAAGGTCAAGCGCCTCGGCGATCTTCTTGGCGAAGACGATGTCGTAGCCATCTGCGTAGGCGCCGTCCAGACCGTCGACGGGGATGGTGTTCTCGGTCTCGGTGTCGGTCTGCCAGTTGTACGGCGGGTAAGCGACCTCCATGCCAACGCGCATCTTGCCGTCAGAGCCAAACGTCGAGGCGCTCGAGCTCGACGAGTCCGAAGAGTCGGTGCTGCTTGACGAGCTGTCGGTGGCGTCGGTCGACGGACCGCAGGCAGTCAGAAAAGTCATTCCGGCAACCGTAACCGCCGAGATTCCCGATGCCCTCAAGAAGTTGCGGCGGGAAAAGGCGTGGCCCTGCTCGCCAGCAGTGTTGTTCTCGTTCATGCTCATGTCATTCCTCCCTAATTGCGGGGCATTCGCGACAAATGCGCATGGATAACCCCAAACGTGGCTGAAGCTTACGCCACGATTTGGCCATGGCGGCAGCCGTCGGGAATGTTGATACATGGACGAAAAGAGCTTGGACGCTTTGCTGCAACAATTGGACGAGAAGCTGTGATTGTTGGAAAATGGAAAAAAGCTGTGCGGCTCGCGCCTGCACGATGAAGGAGGCAATCATGGCTGAGAAAAATCCAGTTCCCGGGACTTGCGGAAACGTCTATGTCCCCTATGACAAACGAAGCGGCAACGAGTCAATCGTGTATTTCACGCGCGACCTCTCTGCTTCTGGTCTTGAGCGGGCCTATGAGCAGGTTTCGGCCAACATTTTCGGCAAGGTGGCCGTCAAGCTCCATACGGGCGAGCAGCACGGCCCCAACATCATCCCTCGCTCGTGGGTGAAGGAGCTTCTCGAGAAGGACCTGCCCGACGCCACGATTGTTGAGACCAACACCTACTACGAGGGCGACCGCTACACCACCGAGCAGCATCTGGAGACCCTTCGCGTGAATGGCTGGACATTCGCGCCCGTGGACATCATGGACGAGGAGGGCACGGCTGACCTGCCCGTCAGGGGCGGAAAGTGGTTCGACCACATGACCGTGGGCTCCCACATGCTGGACTATGACTCGCTCGTGGCGCTCACGCACTTCAAGGGCCACACGCAGGGCGGCTTCGGCGGCTCCAACAAGAACCTGGGGATTGGCTGCGCCGACGGTCGCATCGGCAAGAAGATGATCCACACGCGCCCGGGCGAGGGCCAGTGGTCCATCTCGACCGAGGAGTTCATGGAGCGCATCAGCGAGTCGACCAAGGCGACGATCGACTACTTCGGTCGCCACGTGACCTACGTCAACGTGATGCGCAACATGTCCGTGAGCTGCGACTGCGAGGGCGTGAATGCCCAGCCGGTTGTGACGCCAAACGTGGGCATCCTCTCCTCGACCGACATCCTGGCGATCGACCAGGCGTGCGTCGACATCGTGTATGCCATGAGCGAGAAGCAGCACCACGACCTGGTGGAGCGCTTCGAGAGCCGCCATGGGCTTCGCCAGCTGACGTACATGAAGGAGCTTGGGATGGGCAACGACCGCTATGTGCTGATCGACCTCGATAATGGCGGCGAGCGCATCACGGCCGCCGATGCCGCCGCCAACCTTCCCGATGGCTTTGTGGACGACCACGCCGTGTAGCTGCTGGCGGCAGAGACGGGGAGCGAGAAACGCTGCTCGCGACCGCCTCTTTGCCTGTTAGAAGCGAAAGCCTCCCGGACGCCTCTTCAACGTCCGGGAGGCATTTTCTTGTCTCTGCTCGCTAAGGGGCTACTTGCCAAACGACTCGTCTGACATTGCGTCCTTCAGGAGCTTCTCGTAAACGTCGGGGCGCCAGTCGGTTCCCTCGACGGAGGGGTTGTACTTGTAGAGCATGCGGCTTGCCAGCGCCAGGTCGATCGTGGCGGTGTACATGGCCTCCTCGTCCGCGCCCTTGTCGGTCATCGCCATGCCGGCGTAGTAGTGCGGCGACCACGTCTTGACGCTCGGACCGAGGATGGACGAGCCGCCCCAGAAGTAGTTGTCCTTGTCCAGGCCTCCGAGGTTGGCCGAGACGATGAAGATGTTCTCGCGGTCGACGGCGGCGTGCAGGTTCTCGTCGGCATAGTGGTCGCCATGCGCATAGCAGATGGCGGTGGGGTTGAGGTACAGGCGCGCGCCCTTTGCGACGTAGTAGCGCATGAGCTCGGGGAAGCTGTAGGTGTCATAGCAAATGCCGATGCCGATGGGGCCCCACGGTGTCTGGAGCAGGCAGGGCTTGTCGCCGCGTGTTGCCCAATTGGGCTCAGGAGCGGGAAGGTGCAGCTTGTGGTAGCTGGTGATCGAGCCGTCGGGCGAGATGACCGCAAGCCCGTTGTAGACGATTGACGGGTCATCGTCGTCGAGGATGGGCATTCCGAAGATGACGTACATGCCGTACTTCTTGGCAATCTCAGCGACTGCCAGCGAGGAGGGACCGGGGACCTTCTCGGCGAGCTTGTGCTGCATCTTCTCGGCGACGGGCTTCTCGGGCTCGTCGTCATAGCCCGTCAGTGACATCTCGGGAAAGAGGATGAGGTCGCTTCCCTTCTTTCCAGCTGCTTCGACGTAGCCCTCGATGCGGTTGAGGTTGACTTCCTTGTTCCCCCAGATGGGGCGCAGGCAGACGGTCGACACAGTGATGATGTCCTTATACATGACGCATGCTCCTCTCGGATGCGAACCTGTTCGCTTCTGCGGACGCCTCAGAGTCTAGAGAGCGCCGCTTTCGCGTGTGTTATGCATGCGTTTCTCGAAATGAGTCATGACTGTTTCGGTTTGATGGCAATTGTTTTCGCGCTGTTACGGGGCTGGTGGCGGATGGTGTGGGGCTGCAGTCTGAAATATGGTCCGGAAATAATAAACACCGTGGCGCCAAACTGGGGTTACATCAGCGAAATACTCGCCGTCATGTTTATTAATCTGGGCCGGGAGCGATGCGGCTCCGAGCCGGGGGGATGCAGCCCTAAATTGGGGAAGTGTGGCGCAGTCGGCTTTCCGCTCCGCAATTAATAAACACCGCAACGCAAAACCCGGGTTGATTCAGCCTGACACTCGCCGTCATGTTTATTAATCTGGGCCGGCGGAGATGGCGCGACCCCGAGCCGGCGGAGATGGCGCGACCCCGAGCCGGGGGGATGCAGCCCTAAATTGGGGAAGTGCGGCGCAGTCGGCTTTCCGCTCCGCAATTAATAAACACCACAGCGAGAAGAACGCCAGCATTTTCTTAATAAGGTGCCGCCATGTTTATTAATTCGGGCTCGCGTGGGGAAGGATCCCCGGCTCGAGCCCTGGGTTGCATGCATGGGGAAGAGCTCCGAGCTGCATGCGCGCTATCCGCAGAGCCCGCCGTCGCGACGGCAACAAAAAAGCAGCCCGGACGCCGTTGTGGCATCCGGGCTGTGAGTACAAAATGCAGCCGTGTGAGAAGCCCAGCTTTACTGAACCTGCGCGACCATAGCCATGTTCGTGCTGGTGGTGTAGTCGCCTTGGCGCGGAGAGGTCTGCGGGTCGCCGGCGGTGATGATCACGATGTCGCCAGCGCTCACGACGCCGTTCTCCTTGGCGACGGTCAGCGCGTTGTAGAGCGTGTTGGAGAGCGAGCCCTGCTCGGTGGTCTTGAAGGCGTAGACGCCCCAGTAGAAGCAGGTGCGACGGATTGCCTCCTCGCTCGGGCTCATTGCGTACAGCGGGATGCGCGGGCGGAAGTTGGAGACGATGCGAGCAGTACGGCCAGAGTGCGTGGGGCACAGGATGACCTTGGCATCAACGCGGTCGGCCATCTCGATTGCGGCGAAGCCGGTTGCCCCGTTCACATTGCGGACGCCACCGCGGTCGTGATAGTTGTGGCGCTCGGGCAGGTACTTCTCGGTCTCCTTGGCGACCTCGGCCATGGTCTTGACGGCCTCGACGGGGTACTTGCCCGCCGCAGTCTCGCCGGAGAGCATGACGCAGTCGGTGCCGTCGTAGATGGCGTTGGCTACGTCGGCGACCTCGGCACGCGTGGGGCGAGGGTTGCGAATCATGGAGTCGAGCATCTGCGTTGCGGTGATGACCGGCTTGTAGGCGTTGTTGCACTTCTGGATGATGGTCTTCTGGATGTGCGGGACCTCTGCGGGAGGAATCTCGACGCCCAAATCTCCGCGGGCAACCATGATTCCGTCGGCGGCGGCAAGGATCTCGTCGAAGTTCTTGACGCCGAGAACGCTCTCGATCTTCGGGAGGATCATGACGTGCGGGGTGCCCATCTCGATGCAGATGTCACGAATCTGCTTCACTGCGTCAGCGTCGCGGATGAAGGAGGCAGCAATGGCGTCGATGCCCAGCTCACAGCCAAACATGATGTCCGCGCGGTCCTGCTCGGTGACGGAGGGAAGCCCGATGTTGACGTTGGGGACGTTGACGCCCTTCTTCTCGCCGATCTCGCCGCCGTTGGTGACCACGCAGTGCATGTCATTGCCCTCGACGTGGTCGACCTCAAGGCCGACAAGGCCGTCGTCAATCAGGATGATGGAACCCTTCTCGACCTCGTTGGGGAGGTTGAGGTAATCGAGCGAGATGTGCTTTGCGTTGCCATGCCAGTCGTCAGAGGTGGGCTGGGCGGTGACGACAATCTCGTCACCGGTGTTGACGGTGACCTTCTGGCCGCCTTCGAGAAGTCCGGTTCTGACCTCGGGGCCCTTGGTGTCAAGCATGATGGCTACGGGAATCTTGAGCTCGGAGGAAACCTTGCGAACCCTCTCGATCATCTTGCGGTGATACTCGTGGCTCCCGTGAGAGAAGTTAAAGCGGGCGACGTTCATGCCGTTCAAGATGAGCTCGCGTAGGACGCTCTCGTCCTCAGTGGCGGGGCCCATGGTGCAGACAATCTTAGTCTTCTTCTTTGCGGGCACGGATGTTCCTTTCTATGTTGCTTCCTAACCCCGAACGGGCGGGGAAATGCAACCCCCATTTTAGCAAGCGGTCAATAATATCGGTGTAAGCCATGCTATGGAGAGAGAAAAAGCATAGGCATTGGTCACATTTCAGGTCGCATCGTACGGTTTAGAAAAAAGCCGCCCAAGCCAATGGCAAGAGCGGCTTTGCGTTCGACTTTTTGGAGCTGCTTTTCTAGCAGACGACGCTCCTGGCGACAAAGTCGGTGCCGCTCGCGAATGCGTGGGCATTGTCGAGCGTAACGCGGGCAATCTCTCCCAGGGCCTCCTTGGTGAAGAACGCCTGGTGAGAGGTCATGACGACGTTCGGGAACGAGCAGAAGCGCGCGGTGATGGAGCTGCCGAGGATCTGGTCCTCGCGGTCCTGATAGACGTTGGCGTTCTCCTCCTCGTAGACGTCCAGTCCAGCGGCGCCGATCTTGCCGGCGCGGATGCCGCGGATTAGGGCATTGGAGTCGACCAGGCCGCCACGGCCGGTGTTCACGAAGATGACGCCGTCCTTCATCTTGGAGATGGACTCGTCATTGATCATGTGGTAGCTCTGCTCGTTCAGGAAGGCATGCAGCGAGATGAGGTCAGCGCGAGCGTACAGCGAGTCGTAGTCGACCTTGCCATCCGTGACGTCGACGTACTCGTCGACGACATGCTCCTCGTCAACGAGCTTCTGGTTGGGATAGAGGTCAGCGCCGATGACGTACATGCCGAAGCCCTTGCAGATGCGGCAGAGGGCGGCGCCGATGCGACCGGTGCCGATGATGCCGGCGGTCTTGCCATGCAGGGTGACGCCGACAAGGCCGGTGAGGTCGAAGTTGTTCTCGCGAACGCGGATGTAGCCCTTGTGGATGCGGCGGTTGGCGCACAGGGCAAGGCCCATGGCGTGCTCGGCGATGGCCTCGGGGGAGTATGCGGGGACGCGCGTGACCCTCATGCCGAGGTCCTTGGCCACGGGCACGTTGACGGCGTCAAAGCCTGCGCAGCGCATAAGGACGAGCTTAACGCCAAAGCCAGCGAGAATCTCGAGCGTCATGGCGCCGCAGTCTGCGTTTACGAAGGCGCAGACCGCGTCATAGCCCTTTGCCAGGGCGGCTGTCATAGGAGTGAGGTTGGTCTCGGTGTAGTCAATCGAGACATCCGGATAGTCCGGAAGCTCCTTGTCGAAAGAGTCCTTGTCATAGCTTCTGGTGCCATAAAACAGAATCTTCATGAGCCGCCCTTTCCTCGATACGATGCGGAATCAATCTCGCACGCGCTAATGTGCGCTGATGCCCAAATTCTATCGCATGGGTCTTGGCTGTGGGAGCGTCAATGCCAACTCGTTTGAGGCGCATTTCAGGTTTTTCGGGTGCCGTTTCGGACCACGATGGCTCTATACAAGAGTGTGGAGCCTTGTCGGTGGGCGGTGCTTATCGAGCCTCCCATCGGGTAAACTGTCATAAGCATCTACAAGGCGTCCAGCATGGCAGCCTTGGAGAGCCCTTGCCCCTCCTGGGGAGTTATTATCGGGCTTCAATCTGCTGGACAATAGAAAACCCAGGAGGAGAAGTGAAGGACTATCTTGTCCCTGTCGAAGACGTGCTGGCTGAGCAGTCTTCGAACGCCGAGACTGGCCTTACCTCGCAGGAGGCGGCGGCGCGTCTTGAGAAAGTCGGTCCCAACAAGCTGAAGGAAGCAAAGAAGACGCCGGTTATCGTGCGCTTCTTCCAGCAGATGGCCGACCCGATGATCATCATGCTGATCGTCGCGGCAGTCATCTCGGCCATTACCGGCGCAATTCAGGGTGACGGCGACTTTGCCGACGTCATCATCATCTGCTTCGTCGTTATCGTGAACTCCGTCCTTGGCGTCGTTCAGGAGTCCAAGGCAGAGGAGGCGCTGGCGGCGCTTCAGGAGATGGCAGCCGCGCAGTCCAAGGTCGTGCGCGACGGGCACATCGTGACGGTGCCCTCCGCCGAGCTCGTCCCCGGCGACATCGTGGTGCTCGAGGCGGGAGACGCGGTTCCCGCAGACTGCCGCATCATCGAGAGCGCCTCGATGAAGATTGAGGAATCCGCCCTAACGGGCGAGTCGGTTCCTGTCGAGAAGTTCATCAACGTCCTGCAGCTTTCCGCCGGCACCGATGACGTGCCCCTAGGCGACCGCAAGAACATGTGCTACATGGGCTCTACCGTCGTCTACGGCCGCGGTCGCGCAGTGGTCGACGCCACCGGGATGAAGACCGAGATGGGCAAGATCGCAGACGCGCTCGCCCAGGCGGAAGACGAGGAGACCCCTCTCCAGAAGAAGCTGGACGAGCTCTCCAAGATCCTCTCCGTCCTGTGCATCATCATCTGCGCGCTGGTCTTCGTTGTCACCTGGATGAAGCACGGCATGGCCTTCTTCGACAACCTCCAGCTGGTGCTTGACACCTTCATGGTGGCCGTCTCGCTCGCCGTTGCCGCAATTCCTGAGGGACTTGCCGCCGTCGTGACCATCGTGCTTTCCATCGGTGTCACCAAGATGGCCAAGGAGAACGCCATCATCCGCAAGCTCACCGCCGTCGAGACGCTGGGCTGCACGCAGCTGATCTGCTCGGATAAGACCGGCACCCTCACGCAGAACAAGATGACCGTCGTGCGCCACGAGACGCAGGACCTTGACTCGCTGGTCACCTGCATGGCGCTCTGCTCCGACGCCAAGTGGGACGACGCCGAGCAGAAGGCCGTGGGCGAGCCCACCGAGGCCGCCCTTGTCGCCGACGCAGCGCAGCGTGGCTTCACCTCGATGGGCCTGGACAGCCAGAACCCGCGCTTGGGCGAGGCTCCCTTCGACTCTGGCCGCAAGATGATGTCCGTCGTCAACCGCAACCCCTCCGGCAAGATCGTTCAGCACACCAAGGGCGCCCCTGACGTCGTGCTCTCTCGCTGCACCAAGATCCAGACCGCAGACGGCGTCGTGGACATGACCGACGAGATGCGCGACGAGATCCTGCGCAAGAACAAGGCCATGGCAGACGACGCGCTGCGCGTCATGGCAGCGGCACGCCGCAACTGGGACAAGGAGCCCGAGAGCTACGACGCCGCCTACCTTGAGCAGGACATGACCTTCATTGGCCTGTCCGGCATGATCGACCCCGTCCGTCCTGAGGCGAAGGCGGCCATCAAGGAGGCGCACTCCGCGGGCATTCGCGTTGTCATGATTACGGGCGATCACATCGACACTGCCGTGGCAATCGCGCGCGAGCTTGGCATCATCGAGGACCGCAGCCAGGCCATCACGGGCGCCGAGCTCGACAAGATCTCCGACGAAGACTTCATGACCAAGATCGAGGACTATGGCGTCTATGCCCGCGTCCAGCCCGAGCACAAGGTCCGCATCGTCGACACGTGGAAGAAGAAGGGCAAGATCGTCGCTATGACCGGCGACGGCGTGAACGACGCTCCGTCAATCAAGCGCGCCGACATCGGCATCGGCATGGGCATCACCGGCACCGACGTCACCAAGAACGTGGCAGACATGGTGCTTGCCGACGACAACTTCGCCACGATCGTCTCGGCCGTCGAAGAGGGCCGCAGGATCTACGACAACATCAGGAAGGCAATCGCGTTCCTGCTTTCCTCCAACCTTGCCGAGGTCATTGCCGTCTTCGTTGCGTCGCTCGTTGGCTTCACGATTCTTGAGCCCACGCACCTTCTGTGGATCAACCTGATCACCGACTGCTTCCCGGCGCTGGCAATGGCCATGGAGGCCGCCGAGCCCGGTCTGATGAAGCGCAAGCCGCGCAACTCCGATGATGGCATCTTCGCCAACGGCATGGGCGGCGACTGCATCTTCCAGGGCATCGTGGTCTCCGCCCTGACCCTGATCTCGTACTTCGTCGGCCTGCACATCGAGGGCGTGCCTCTGGAGACGGTCGTCTCCGGCGCCGACCCCGGCCTGGATGGCATGACCATGGCGTTCCTCACGCTCTCCATGGTCGAAATGTTCCATTCGTTCAACATGCGCAGCCGTCGCCAGTCCGTCTTCAAGCTGCCCACGCAGAACAAGTGGCTGTGGCTTGCCTTCGCCGGCTCGCTCGTGCTGACCTTCGTGGTCATCGAGACCCCGCTTTCCCAGGCCTTTGACTTCGCCGAGATCAGCGCTGGCGAGTACGGAATCGCCATGCTGCTCGCGTTCTGCATCATCCCGATCGTCGAGATCTACAAGGCGATAATGCGCGCCGTCGAGAAGAAGCGTGCATAACTTGGCCGCGGCCAAGCGAACAAGTAGGAAAGGCCGCCCGAGCAAGGCTCGGGCGGCACATGGCGCCGGTGGGTCCGCAGAGGGCCTGCCGGCGCTCTCCTCGCTTGCCGACCTCCCGACGTTCTCCGAGCTTGCCCCCTCTGAGCGCCAGAAGAGCGCGTTTGGCAAGGCTGCTGCCGACGCTGCCGCGGCCCTTGGCTGCGACGTGAGCGAGATGGCGCTCGGCTGCGTCGTGCGCCTTGACAGGGGCTTCCCGGCCGTCGTGAGCGAGGACGCGCTCTTTCGCGCGGAGTTCTCTGCGCACCTCACAAAGGGGGAGAACTCGCGCGTGGCCGTGGGCGACTGGGTGCTGGCGCGCTTGCCGGCTGGGCACGACATGGGGCTCATCCTGCAGATTCTCCCGCGAGAGAGCGACATTGCGCGTTGGCGTGGCGGCGCTCGCGGCGAGAAGCAGACGCTGGCTGCAAACGTGGACACCGTGCTTGTGGTGCAGCAGCTCGGCGCGCAGCCCATCTCGTGCGAGAGGGTCGCTCGCTCTGCCGTTATCGCGCGCGACTGCGGGGCAAAGGCCGCCATCGTCTTCACCAAGGCCGACCGTGCGCCGAGCGACGTGCTCAAAGAGGACGTCGCAATCGTCCGCGACGTCTTGGGCGAGGAGAGCCCTTTGGTGATGACCTCGTCTGCTCATGACGAAAAGGCCGCGCGAGCAGAGAGCGATGCCTCTGGGCTGGGAGTCCCTTGGGGCTCCGACAGCGTGCGCGCGCTGGTTCCCACAGGGCAGGTGGCCATCGTCTTGGGCGAGTCTGGCGCGGGAAAGTCGACGCTTCTGAACACGCTCCTTGGAAAAGACGTCCTCAAGACCGGGGCGGTCAGAGGCTCTGACGACGCAGGGCGGCACACCACAGTGGCAAGGCGCATGGTGTCGGTTCCTGGAGGTGGCGTCATCGTGGACGAGCCTGGTTTGAGGAGCCTTCCCATCGTGGGCCATGAGCGCGGCCTTGCGGCGGTGTTTCCCGAGATTGCGGGCGCTGCGCAAGGATGCCGCTTCCGAGACTGCACGCACACGCGCGAGCCAGGGTGCCAGGTGCTCGAGCTGCTCGCAAGCGGCACCATCTCAAAGCGGCGCTACGACGCCTACGTGGCCCTGGCGGCCGAGATGCGCGAGAGCGCTCGCTCGCTTGACCCGGACGTTGTCATCTAGAGGATGTGGCGGCGCTCGGCACCCTGCGCGCGCTGGCGCGGCATCAAATAGCTTGCCTCTTGTCAGCGCGACGCCAAGTCGGTCTGGCTATTGATGTGTCGTCTCGAGTTTTCAACAATCTGGCATAGGTCCGGTACATAAAAAATCTCATCATATGGAGCCCGTCGCACTAGTGACAGGGCTCCATACTTCTTATACGCGCCTGGTCGCGGTCTCCTACCTGCGTCAATGCCCCAAAATCAGCGCTCTGGGCTCGTTTTGGTACGGTACGCGAAAAAATGCCAACGTCGTAGAAAAGTCATCGTGCAGGCATTGCTACCTGCTCAAACGTTGATTCTGAAAGACTTGCTGCCATTTGGTGAAAGGCTTCTTTTGGCTCGCGCGCTAGTTTCGGGCCGCTTGAACCCCCAAGGCGGCAGAATGCTCTTACCTCAGCTTAGGCGGTCGTGGGGAAGGGAGATGGGTCTTCGTGTCTCGGCGTTTCAGAATCATGCTTGCTGGAGCATTCGCGCTGCTCGCGGTCGTTCTTTGCCTTGCATATGGCGAAGAGGTGCGAGCGGAAGAGCAAAAGTCTCGTCAAGAGTCACTCGAGCGTTATGGCGGCGAAGTCGTGAGCGTTCTCGTAGCTTCAAGTACGCTTGAGGCCGGCGAGACCATCAGCTCAAGCAACGCAGAGCTTCGCGACTGGGTGAGCGATCTTGTTCCCGAGGGCGCAATCACGAGTTTAGGCGACGCGCAGGGAAGGCAGCTTACCGAACCCGTTTCTGCTGGAGAGCCAATCTGCCAAATCGACTTCCGCGATGCAGAGAGCTCTGTGGAGATTCCTTCCGGCATGGTCGCATTTTCGCTTTCCATAACTGGCGAGCTGGGCGTTCCCGGGGGCGTTGCGGCGGGCGACAAGCTTGTTGCCTACAAGGTCTCAGACGGATCCGTGGAGCTTCTGAGCTCGGATGTCGTGGTCCTCTCAATGCCAAGCCAGGCGCAGTCGCTCTCGTCCTCTCAGTCGATGTCCATTGCGGTGCTTCCTGGCGACCTCCCCAGGATTCTGACGTCTTCGACCGAGGGGAGCCTGAGGCTGGCGGCTCCAGCGGAGGGGCTGACCCTTGATGACTCTGGGTTTGCAAGCGCTCCGACGAGCGTGGGAGCAACAGACGAGGAGGGCACGGCCAACGATGGATCAGCCGATAACGGTGCAGCTGCCAATGGCAGCGCGGAATCGTAGACAGGCGAGATAAAGACGCAGGAGGTTGCGAAATGAGCAATGCATGGATGTCGGTGTGCCCAGAGTCCGAGCGAAAAACCATGCTCAGGGCGCTTGACTCGGTGGATTCAGGGGCAACTTGCCAATTCGTCGGCGACGCGGCGGGGCTTAGGAACAGGCTCCAAGAGAGCGAGCCGGGGAGATACGGCGCCATCGTTGGCCTCACAAAAAGTGGCATTTCTGACATCAACCTCGCCGCAGCCATAGCGGCAGACGGGCGGGCGCAAAGGGTCGTGCTGGTGAGAAGATCGCCCTCCGGGTCACTGAGGTCCCGCGCTGCACGCGCTGGTATTGACCTAGTGATAAACCCCGACGACCTTCCCGGCGTGGTCGCGTCCGAGACAGTGCGCACCCGCGCCGTCGTACAAGATCGTAAGAGGGACGGGGGTCTCGACTCGGTCTTGCCGACGCGGGTGACACTGTCAGAAGGGCATGCTCCCGTGATCACGTTCTGTTCGGGTAGGGGAGGCGTGGGAAAGACCTCAATTGTTGCCTGCGGCGCGGTCGCCGCCGCGTCGTGGGGAATGAGCGTTGAGGTCGTCGACCTCGACCTTTCCTGCGGAAATCTCTACTCGGCATTTGGGCTGCCAGGAGGCTCCGATCTGTCCCGTCTTAGCACTGAGATAATCGACGATTCTGACGAGCTACAGCGGACTGGCCTTACGGCGACCGATGGCGTTCGACTTTGGGGTCCATGCAAGCGGCCAGAGACGGCCGAGCTTGCGATGCCTCTGGTAGCCAATCTGATTGAGCGTCTCTCTGCTATGTCTGACCTCGTGCTTATTGACACTTCTCCTACGTTCACCGAAGCGGTGGCGACGGCGTCTACAAGAAGTGACCGAGTGGTGCTCGTACATGACCAGCGCCCAGGATCTCTTGCTTCTCTTGCCCGCACCAGCGGTCTTGTCGTGCGTCTGGGCGTTGCTCGCACGCGCATTGCTCGCTTGGAAAATCGTGCGAATCCGCGGACGCGCCCAGACCCCTCGTTTGGTCGCGCCGAGGTTGGTCTTGAAGCGGCGCGGGGATTTCGTGTCTTCGATGGCGGCGATGAGGTCGCTGATTATATCTCGGCTGGTGAGGCTGCCGAGCTTGTGAAGCTCGGCTCTCCCTTTACCGACTCTGTTTCGAGCTCTCTGGCACAGATTCTCGAGGAGCTCGGAAGGCTTCCTAGCTGTGACGAAGCAAAGCGTGCCGCTCACGTGACGCGCGAGAGAAAAGGAATCTTTGGCAGAAGGAGGGAGGCGAGCTAAATGTCCGTGCTTCAGATGGTGCAGGCGGAGGAAGAGCGGCAAGGAAGGTCGGAAGTACAAGCACGTGACTTGCGAGCTCAGCGCGAGAATCTGAAGTCCCAGCTCGTTGAACGCTTGGGCCTCTCTACGATTGCGTCGATGGTCTCAGCGGAGTCTCTTGCCGAGGTAAAGGACAGCCTGTCCGTAAGCTGTCAAGCCATTGTCAATTCCGGCGGCTACGAGGAGCTCACCCCTGACGAGGCAATGTCCGTAATCTCTCAGGTAATCAACGAGATTTGTGGTCTCGGTCCTATTCAGCCACTCCTCGAGGACGATAGCGTGACCGAAATCATGATCAACGGCTGCTCGTCGCTCTTCTACGAGCGTGAAGGAGAGCTTCACTCTGCTCCCGCAGCGTTTGACTCTCCCGAGCAGATCATGATTGTAATCGACCGTATCTTGGCTCCTCTTGGCAGGCGACTTGATAGAAGCAGCCCCATCGTAAATGCCCGATTGGCGAATGGCGACCGCGTGAATGCCGTTGCCGAGCCCATTGCAATAAACGGGCCAGTTGTCACCATTCGACGGTTCTCTGACAGGATTCGTACGCTGGGAAGGCTCGTCGAGCTTGGCTCGCTCCCAAAATGGTACGCAAAGCTCCTCTCATGGGCCGTTCGGACACGTCAGGGAATAGCCGTTGCTGGCGGTACCGGATCGGGGAAGACGACACTTCTCAACGCCCTGTCTTGCGAGATTGAGCCAAGCGAACGCATCATCACCATCGAGGATTCCGCCGAGCTTCGCTTTGACGAGCATCCCGACGTCGTGAGCTTGGAGGCGCGAAGCGCGTCAATTGAGGGCTCTGGCGAGATCACCATTCGTGACCTTGTGAAAAATGCCCTTCGAATGAGACCCGACCGCATTGTCGTGGGCGAGGTCCGCGGCGAAGAGTGCATTGACATGCTCCAGGCCATGAACACCGGACATGATGGATCGCTCACCACCCTCCATGCGGGGACAGCCGAAGAGGCGGTGCTCCGCCTGGTCTTGATGGCGCGCTTTGGTATGGATCTTCCCACTGACATCATCGAGGAGCAGATAGCTACGGCAATCGACCTTGTCGTGATGTCTCGGCGCATGCCTGATGGCTCGCGCGTCATTTCTTCCACCTCAGAGGTTGGCTGGGACGCCGACAAACGCTCGGTGAGGCTTGATGAGTGCGTTTCTTTCGACCCGGCTAGCAGAAGCTGGAGGCTCAAGAGGCGTCCCGCCTTTCTGGACCATGCTGTTGCCGCCTCGATTCTGAGCGAGAAGGAGGTTGAAAGATGGGAGCAATCGTGCAGCTAGCGGCTGCAGGAAGTGCCTTTGCGGGCGTCTGCGTGCTTCTTTCGCCAGCGGGCGGAGGGGTTGGTCTCGTGGCTGAGCGCCTTCGCCGTGCCCTGACAAGAAGGCTTGCGGCGCTGTTCGTACGTGTTGGAAGGGCGTACGTCGTAGCGATACTGCTCAGTGGCGAAGATTGGTCTAGTGCGGCAAGAAGGCTTGCGGCGTCGTCGCGCAAGAGGTCGTTGGCTCTTGATGCGCCATCAGCCTGCGCCGCGCTGATGCTTGCTGGTCTTGCCGGGGGCCTTCTCGCTGGAATCCTTTTCTGGTCTCCCACCTCTTGCGCAGCCGTGCTCATTGCCGAGCGCGTGGCACTTCACTTTAGGCGGATCTCATCAGAGCAGTCCCGCGAGCGCCAAGCCTCCCGTGAGATGCCGGGCACGCTCAGGACCCTTTCCGTGGCTCTTGGCTCGGGTCAGACGCTTGCCCAAGCAATCGAATACGTGGGCGATCATGGCGAAGGACCCGTTGCCCAAGGGTTTTCCGAGGCGGCACTCAGAATCAAGTGCGGGACGCCAACGGAGGACTCCCTGGACGAGCTTGCCAGAGAGCTTCGCGCGCCTGGCATGGAAATGCTGGTCACGGCGCTCGTGATTTCGCATAGAACGGGAAGCCCGCTGAGGGATCTGCTGACGCGCTCTGCCTCTTTGGTCGAGCGCCAAGAGGAATTCCGCCGCTCGCTCTCGGCAAAGACAGCCCAGGTCCGGCTTTCGGCGAAAATTGTCTGCACGCTGCCGTTTCTCATGATTTTGCTGCTCTCGCTCATATCTCCGGACTTCCAACGGGGCTTGATGACGCCCATTGGCCTTGGGTGCGTGTGCGGGGCGGCTCTGATTGACGCTCTGGCCGTGCTGGTCATCAGACGAATCATGAGGGGGGCACTCTGATGGACGGCTTAGCCCTTGCGCTTGTGGGGCTTTCGGGGGCGTCGGCGATGGCCTCTGTGGAGGTCATCGCTCGAGGAAAGGCGCCTATGCGATTCGGAACCAAAGGAGGTGCTTCGGCGGACCTTGGTCATGCATTGGAGCGAGTGCAGTCCCTTGGCGTAGTGAGGGAGCTGGAGAAAGACTCGGAGCTGTCTCGGAGAAGGGCCGCGTGCCTGCACGAGATGCCCGTGCTCATAGACACGCTCACGCTCGGTCTCTCGTCGGGGCTTTCGTTTGACGCCTCGCTTGAGCTCTACTGTGAGCGTTTTGACACGCAGCTTGCGAGCGCTTTCTCCGAAGCAATGCTCAGTTGGAGAATTGGGGCTTCTAGCAGGGAGGAAGCGCTAAAGGGAATGGCGCGAGAGCTTGGGGTTCCAGCGCTTTCGCGATTCGCGTCGGTCGTGTCTGAATCTCTTGCATTTGGAACGCCGCTTGCGGCTGCGCTTGAGTCGCAAGCCCAAGCTCTGAGAGAAGAGCAACGGTCGGATACCGAGGAGCAGATTGAAAAGGCATCGGTGAAGATGCTGATTCCGCTTGGGACTCTCATCGTCCCGGCAATGCTTCTGGCAATTCTGGGTCCGCTTTTGTCGTCTGCCGTTACGACTGTCGGGTGAAAAGTCATGGCGCTGTGCCATGCGGAGAGGGAGGAGTGAGTCATGAAATGCAAAAACGTCGTACTGAAGGTAGGGGCAGAGCTACGAAGGGCAGCTCGCGAGCAAAGAGGCCAGGGCACAACGGAGTACGCGATTCTTGTCGGAGTGCTTGTGGTCATCGCAATCGTGGCAATCGTGGCGTTTCGCGACAGGGTGTCTCAGCTTTGGAACGCCATCGCAGAAGGCATCAATTCTCTCTAGCGTCTCGTGTGGTCTGCGCCGTGGCATTGGCGTCGATCGTTCTTGCAACGGCACTCTTGGTCGGTCGCATGGAGAAGAGCCCAGAGGGTTCCGTCGAAGGCAAGATGGGTCTTTCTGGCGAGGGCTTCTTCGAAACGCGAGGCATAGACGGTGCCGGCTCCTCGAGCTCTCTCGGAGAAGGCGAAGACGGCCAAGTCGGTCAGATGGTTGAGGGCGTGCAGCTTGGTGGCGTTCCGCAGGTGGGGAGCAAGTCCGGGTCGGGGTCTTGGGAGGTATCGCTGTCTCTTCCCGATGCCGGATCTCAACTGATTCAAGAGTATCAGGAGCTCCATGATTGCTCGCTCGTGAGGTCTGGCTACCTCGATTTGTTTGGAAACGTCTGGGGAATGGCCGTTCAGGGGGCTGGATGGTCGGAAGTTTGCGTCATTCAAGAGAAGGAAGGAGATCAGTCATGTGTTGTCACGCTCTTCTACATGGACGCGACGGAGTGGGTGGCGCCGACGGAGGCGCAATGAGGGGCTCTTGCGGGCAGTCGACGCTTGAATATGCCCTTGTGCTGATTGCCTTTCTCGCGATGGCATCCGCATGCGGTCTAATATGGCATGCCGCTCAAGATGGTGCGCTCACAAGGCTTGCGGCAGACGCTGCGTCCCACGCCACAGGCCCCTCATTAATTTCGACGCTGCAAGACGTTATGGGGTTCTAGTGGGAAAGGACAGGGGGCAGCGCGGCCAGGCAACTGTTGAGGCTGCCGCGCTGATCCCCGTCATGATGGTCGTGCTTGCCCTGCTCATGCAGCCGGCAATGCTGCTTTATACAAGGTCGGTGATGTCAGGGGCGGCGGCAGAGGCGGCGCGTCTTGCCTCGACTGCGAGCGTCGACGAGAGAGACGAGCTTTGCCGCAGCTATGTCCTGCGCCGCCTCGAAGCTGTGCCGAGCGTCTCTTGCTTTCACGCCGGAGGAAAGGAGGACTGGCAAGTTTCCACAAGCGTAAGCGGCTCTTCGATTCGAATTGAAATCGTGGGGCATGTGCGGCCCCTTCCGCTCATGGGCGCGCTCGCGCAGGCATTTTCTGAGCGCGATGAGCAGGGGATTGTGCTTCGCGTCTCGTGCGAGCGCGAAATGAGGGCCGATTGGGTGAAAGGAGGCTACGATGATTGGGTTGAAACCTGGGGGTAAGCCAACCCGTGGCGGCAATGGCGGACATAGGCTTCGTGCCGGTCTCGATCTCTTTATTGACGATGAGGGTGGCTATACCACGGTGACCGTTGCCGTGGCGCTTCTGGTGAGCCTTTCGCTCGTCTTTGCGGCTGCATCTGCAGAGTGGGTCATGGCGCGCTCCTATGAGGTGCAGCCTGTTGCCGATGCCGCGGCTCTTGCCGGGGAGAATGCCGTCGCCTCCTATGTCACGATTGCAAAGGTGCTCGATTCGTGCGTGTTGAGCATGGGACTTGCTGGGCTTCTTGTACTTGGAGCAGGTCTTGTGATGTCCTGCATTCCGGTAACAAGCGCTTTGGGCGCAGAGGTCTGCCAAGCTGGCGGCAAGATTTTGGACGCGCGGCGTAGCTTTTCGCAATCTGCAAGCGAGGGGTTGCAGCGGCTGGAAAAGCTCTTGCCGACAATCGTCGTCGCCAACTCCGCATCGTGCGTCTCTGCCAACTCGGACGAAAGCGGCATCTCTTATGTTGGCTGCGCCATCCCGCTTCCGACGGAGTCGATGTCTGACTTCTCGTCGCTTGCTTCAGACGTGGAGAGCGCCGAGCTAAGCGAGAATGCCAAAGACCTGCAGGATGCCTCAGGAGCTCTCAAGGATGCGCAAGATAGGGCAAACGAGGCGCGCCATCGTGGATGGGAGGCCGATTGCGGATCGAAGCCCTATTGCCTGCAGGAACGCGCGGCCAGCCTTGCTGGTCTTTCGGGTAGCCAGAACCCCTTCTATCCAAGCGAGGAGAGCTGGACCTTTGGCGCTCCGCTGCTACGCGCGCGCTGCTACTATGCGTCACGCCTTGCCACCGAGTCACCAGCAAGCTCGTCCGTTGAGGACATTACCGAATCTTCTGCTCGTCGCGAGTTCTATCGCTATGCGCTAGCTGAGGTGAATAGAGGAAGCTACGTCGAGAACCCAGACGGGTCGGTTGATATCGACCTCCCCTCTCTTCCGCATAACGCTGAAGAGACCCGAGCTTGCTCTCTCTATACGGATTCCGTCTGGCCCTGCACCCAGGAGGAGGGAGGGCGAACCCTTCACTCGAGCTTGTCCTGCCCAGGAGCCGCGGGGTCGTCTTTGGGGACGGCATCGCTTGCAGACCTTGATAGCGGTGCGGTCTTGCGCTGTGAGACCTGCCAAATGGACGTTGGTGTAATGGGAAGGGTCGCCGCTGCGTCCACCTCGACCTCCAATGGCTTTGAACATTATTGGCGGCAGATTGTGGAGGCATCCAAAGACTACGAATCTGCCCACGACGATCAGGCAGAGGCGGAAGGGCAACTCAAAGACATTGCCAAGGAAACGAGTGACTCCTTTTCCAAGGCGCTCGACCAGCTGTCTGCGGTGCGACCAACCATATGTCCGCCAGGGGCATGGGGCTGCGTCGCGGTAGTCGCAAGGCAGAGCTCAACGACCATCCCCACAGAGCTTACCGCGTCATTTCTCTCGTCGGGAGAGCTCCCTCCAGGAGCCGCAGTGTCTGCAGCGGCACTCGCCCCAGATGACTCGACCGCCGACAACAACGTTCTTGCAAGCTTCTTCGATGGCGTGGCTGCAAGCGGCGCAGGATCCGCTGCGGGAGGAGCCCTTGATGGGGTTTTCGAGCTTTGGGGCAGCCTGCTTGTGAACTATGGAGCTTCATACGATGCAGTTTCTTCAACTGCAGGAAATTTTCTCGACCGTGTCGATGGCGTCTTTGGTGGCACGACTGGCGCTTGGCTCAAGCAGAAGATGAAGAGCCTCGTCGAGAAGGTCGGCATGCAGCCAGTTGACATGAGGCTGATGAAGCCGGTTCTGGCAGGTACGAGCTCGGTGCTTGGAAAGGCTGGCTACGACGATGCGGCGCAAATCCGCAAGCTCGTTGAGGGCCTTCCGTCCACAACGAGCACGCGCGACCTTGCGCGAGAGTTGGGAGTTTGGCTTATCGAAGACAAGCAGCTGGGAAAGTTCACGATTGCGACGATAACGATTCCAGGGACGGATGTGTCATATGACCTCACGATAGACCTTACGGACGTGCTGGTCGGGCTAGCAAGGGCGGCGTGACCATGGATAACAGCGGGGGAGCGGCACGAAGGTCCCAACGAGGGCAGATGACCGTGGAGCTTGCGGTGCTGCTTCCTGTGGTGATCGTGATCGGGCTTGTCGTAGTGAACCTCATGGAGTTCGTGGACGCATGCGCTGCGTTTGACCGGCTCTGCGACGACGTTGTAATTGCGCAGGGAGTCTCGCCCTCTGGAGAGCAGACGCAGATGGCTTCCGTCGAGGCGGTGCGCTCTGAGCTCTCGTCGGCATTGGGAAGGGAGAGGTATTGCTCGGTAGAGGTGAGCGCGACAAAGCTCTCCGAAGATGAGGAAGCGGGCTCGCTGTCGGAATCTCCGCTGCTTACGCGCTATACGTGCACGCTGGTTTTTCGTCCGTGGCCTCGAAGCGTGAGGCTGCCAGGAATCTCGTACGAGGCGCCCTTCACGCTGACGCACGAAAGGACGCTCGTTGTTGACAGGTATCGACCGGGGGTGGTGCTGTGATGGTGCAGTGGATGGGTCTTGCAATCGACGCGTCAAGCGAGCCGCCTCAGGAGTTCAGAGTGCTTAGAACGCATGGGGAACGCTTGGTGGGGCTTCTCGGCACCCGCCCCGATGCGAGCCAAGTAGCCCTTCTACGTTGCGGATCCATTCACACCTTTGGAATGACCTATCCCATTGACGTGGCAGTCGTATCTGGCGATGGATTGGTGCTTTCGGCGAGAAGGTCTCTCCCTGCAGGGAGGTTTCACTCGTCGAAGGGCGGCTTCCTCACTTTGGAGAGACCAACGTCGAAGCAGCCGTGGTACGAGCGGGGACAGAGACTGAGGGTTGTCTCGCTTTGCGCGTATGACGAGCATGCGCTTTAGGAGGGTGCGAAGGATGAAAGAGTATCTGACAAAGGTGTGCCCGCGCTGCGGGGAGGAGCTCTTCGATGACATGGACGTCTGCTATGGGTGCCTTTACGAATTTCCGAAAGAAAACGCTGAGAAAGAAAGCGTGGCCCAAGCCGTCGAGCTGCCTATAGATGACGAGATCCCATCCCTTGCAGAGGAAGAGCCTTTCAAGTGGGATCAAGGGATGGCCCCTGCCGAGTTCGATTGGGAGGACGACACCCTTGACCTCTCCCTTGCTTGCGAGGCCGCAGGGCGGGCGACGGGACAGCCGCTCGCGCTCTTTCGTACCCCCTCTATGGATGTGAGTCTCCCCATCCCAAAGGCGGGCATGTCGATTGGTCGAGGTCCCGACAACGACGTTATCTTGCATTCGCGCGCCGTCTCGCGCTCACACGTAAGGCTCTTCGTACGTGACGGAACTGTCATTGCCCAAGACATGGGCGCCACGAATCCGGCGCTGTATCGGGGAAGAGAAGTGGGGGAGGGGACTCAAATTCCTTTTGGAGGAACCATCTCCGTCTGCGGGACCTTCGTAACAGTCATTTCTGCGCGCCGACTTCCGCTGCGAGGCGATAGCGCTAACGGCTAGGATTAGGGACTGCGGGGCCTCTGCTATTCTGTTCGGAGAAAGCCGTTTGTCCTTAGGGCGCTTGCGCCTCCCGAACCGCTTGCGCCTTCCTGTCCGTCAGGAGGTTTGGTATGGAACAAGTGAGCATGAGACAGAGAGCGCGCCGCCACGCTCTCTTTGCCTTGTTGGTGGTCTTTGCTACAACGTTCGTCCTCTTGCTAGGACGGTTTAGCTTCGCCTATGCAGATGACTACTACATGACCCAAACGGACATTGACGCCACGGTGAATGCCGACGGCTCGCTCTCTGTCGTTGAGACGCGCACGTTTGACTTCGAGGGAGATTACCACGGCGTTTACTGGAAGATTCCTTTGGGGGAAAATTCCTCGTCCGGCAAGCCCGTGGACGTGACTATTGAGAGCTGTGGCCTCATCGGATCTGATGGTCAGCTGGAAAGATTCACGGAGTCGGATAGTGGCGAGGACGGAACCTATACGGTCGATGAGTACAGCTCGTACCTCGAGCTGAAGCTCTATTCTCCGCATTCAGATGAAACGGTGCAGTTCCAGGTCTCCTACGTCGCGACAAACGTTGCGGTGCGATGGTCTGACACCGGAGAGCTGTACTGGACCTTCGTTTCGGAGGGCTGGGACCAAGAGTCAGAAAACATCACCTGCACGGTTCATCTGCCCGTGGCTGCAGGGGAGAGCGTGATCGCTGGCGATAACGTCAAGGCATGGGGGCATGGACCCCTTGACGCTACGGTGTCGTTTTCGGGAAATGACATCGTTTGCTCCGTGCCTGGAGTCGGGACAGACGAGTACGCCGCGGTTCGCGTGACCTTTCCCGAAGACTGGCTTTCGGAGGCCGAGGTGACGCAGGGCAACAAGCTAAGCTCGATTGTCTCTGAGGAGCAGGCCAACGCCGACGAAGCAAATCAGGAGCGGATGAAGGCTCGGGCCATGGTCTTTGGAGCAACGGGAATCTGCCTCGCCCTTCTCGCGGCGACGCTGTTCCTCTCCATCAGGACGATGATCGTCTACAGGCGCAACCAGACCCCGCACTTTGACGACAAGTATTTCCGAGACGTGCCGAGCTTCGATCATCCTGCGGTGCTTGGATGCCTTGAGGATGACCTCAACGTGGATCCCAGGCAGCTCACCGCCTCGCTGATGCGACTTTCTGAAATGGGCGTCGTGAAGCTCGACCAGGTACAGGTCTATTGGCGCAGGAGAAAGCGAGGAAGGACAAAGACCGACTATCGCCTAACGCTTCTGAAGGGTCTTGACTCTCCAACGACTGCTATGTCGCCCGAAGCTCTTTCGGCATGGCGAATAGACGACGCAACGATAACCTTCCTCTTTGACCATCTCGCGAAGCATGCGCTCAAACCCTATGAGGCGGGAGATCCGGGCGTTGAGACCGCCGATGAGCTTGACGACAAAACGCTCTACATGTCGTGCATTGAGATGTACGCAAAGGACTTTCCGCAGGAGTATGACGACGCATACAAGGCATGGACCGATACGGTCGAAAACGAATGCGCAACCCGCTTTCAGGAGGGCAGCTCTCCCAAGGGCGCCCATCGTTATGCTGCGGCCATTTGCTCCGTTGCATCAATTATCGCGGCCGTTGCCTATATCGTCTTTATCATTTCCAACGAGCTCGATGCCCCTTACTGGCTCTTGGCGCTGGGCAGTCTCGCCGCAGGCGTCATTTGCGTTGTGTTAATGCTCAAGCTGGTTGATATCAACGAGGAGGGGGTTGAAACCCGCGCAAAGCTCGTCTCCCTGAAGCGATGGCTCAAGGAGTTCACGCGCCTTGATGAGGCGGTGCCCCAGGACGTTGTCCTTTGGAATCGTCTGCTGGTGATGGCCGTTTCCTTAGGCGTTGCCGACGAGGTCATCAAGCAGCTTAGAGTGGCCATGCCCGAGATTCTGGAAGACCCTTATCTTTATCCGGTCTACAGCTGGTACTACATGGGTCCTCGCGTGGTCCCGGCAAAAATTTTTGGCGATGCCGTCTACAAGGCTCATAGCGTATCTACCGGAGCTCTGGCCGGCTCGTCGTTAAGCAGCGGCGGAGGCTCTGGCGGAGGATTTTCCGACGGAGGCGGCGGAAGCTGGGGAGGCGGTGGAGGAGGTGGCGCTTTCTAGCTTTCGCGTCCACTAGCTCTCTAATCGAATATGATGCTGGTGTATTCGCAAATCACGAGCTAGCCGATGGCTCGCGCTCGTTGCTCCGCTTGGATGGCGGATGAAGGGAGAGCAATGTACAACGTTTGCAAGGTAGCTGAGGACACTTGGTGGCTTGGGGCCAACGACCGTCGCATCGAGCTCTTTGAGAACACCTATCCAGTGCCTAATGGAATGTCCTATGACAACTACCTCATCATGGACGAGAAGACTTGCCTCATGGATGGCGTTGATGAGGCTGTCATGCCCCAATTTGTCGAGAACCTCGACCACGTGCTCGCAGGCCGCTCTCTCGATTACCTGGTGGTGCAGCACATGGAGCCCGATCACGCCTCCGCCATCATCCCAACGCTTACCGCCCGCTATCCCCAGATGAAGGTCGTTGCCTCTGCCAAGGCCTTCGAAATCATGAATCAGTTCTTTCACTTCGATATCGCTGATCGCACGATTGAGGTCAAAGAGGGCGACACCCTTGAGCTCGGCAAGCACATGCTGAACTTCGTGCAGGCGCCTATGGTTCACTGGCCCGAGGTCATCGTGAGCTACGATTCCTACTCCAAAGTCCTCTTCTCTGCGGACGCTTTTGGAGAGTTCGGTGCTCTAGGCGGGAACATCTTTGCTGACGAGGTTGACTGGGAGCGCGATTGGAAGGACGAGGCTCGCCGCTATTACACCAACATCGTGGGCAAGTATGGCCTGCAGACGAAGATGCTTCTGGGCAAGGCCTCCAAGCTAGATATCCAGACCATCTGTCCGCTGCATGGACATGTTTGGCGCAAAGACCTTGGCGTGATTTTGGACCTCTATACCAAGTGGGCAACCTATACGCCCGAGGACAAGGCAGTCGCAATTTTCTACGGCTCCATCTATGGGCACACTGCAAACGCTGCCGAAATTCTTGCTCGCAAGCTTGCCGATGCTGGCGTCCGTGACGTGCGCGTCTATGATGCGTCGAAGACCACGGTTTCCGAGCTGGTCTCGCAGTCCTTCCGCTGCTCGAACCTTGTCTTTGCTTCTTCTACGTACAACATGGGCATTTTCGACAGCATGCGCGAACTTCTCGAGGACCTGTGCGCCCACGCTCTGTGCAATCGTACTGTTGGCGTAATCTACAATGGGTCATGGGCGCCAATGGCTGGTCAGCTTCTTGAGCAGAAAATCGGAACCATGAAGAACATGACCGTCCTCGATCCGAAGGTGCACGTTACCTCCGCTGTGAGCGAGGAGAATTTGGAGCAGCTTCAGGAGCTTGCTGATTCTATAGTTGCTTCGATGAAAGATTAGAATATTGCTATTCCAGACTCGGGGGAGGGGCACCTCCGTAGGGCTTTGGTCCTGCGGGGGTGCTCCTCTTTTCTGACGAGCGCATGTTTTGAGAGAAGTTGTGGTTGATTTTAAAATCGGTTGAGAAAAACCGTTGACGTTCGCTCGCAGTCTGGTATAGTTACCTTCGCTTGCTTGAGCAGGCATTTCGGCTGGGTAGCTCAGTTGGTAGAGCAGGGGACTGAAAATCCCCGTGTCAGGGGTTCGACTCCCTTCCCCGCCACCAGAAGAACAGCAGGTCAGCGGCTATGTTCGCTGACCTGCTTTTGTTTTGTGGGGTCTGGTAGTGCACGCGGTAGAGCCAAAAGTAGTGCACGGATTCGCCGCCGATGGGAAAAGCTCAGGAATCGACGAATGTGCACTTCTGAGAGCCAGGGCCTTATCGGCTGGCAAGTTCTGCGACTTCTGATGCTGGGCTCTGACAACTTCTGCGACTTCTGATGCTCGTATTTGCCAGGTTGCGCGACTTCTGATGCTCAGCTGCCAAGTTGCGCGAGTTTTGATGCCGCAAAAGTCGCAGAACTTGGCAGAGCTCATTGTGCGGGGCTACGGCGCAGTCGTGTGGGGTCCGGCGACAGCGCCAGCGCTACGGTCTGGACCCAGCTGCTGGTCCACGGTCCTATCGGCCCTGCCCGCGAATCCAGGCGAACACGTACTGTTGTTGAATCCCGCCCCAGCGGGGATGCCACGCAATCTGGTATTCGCGCTCTGCTCGCTTGATCCACGTGTCGTGGGGAACGGCTTCGAGATATCCCAGTCCATAGAGGCAAATGCAGCTTGCAACTTTGGGTCCCACCCCTGGCAGCTCCTCAAGTTCCTCCATGCTCTGCTCGAGCGTCACATTTCGATGCCGTACGCGCATGGGCTCCCAGCCTTCAGCGGCAAGCTCGGCAAGCGCCTCGAGGTAGGGTCGTCGATATCCCAGCCGAAGCCCCTCGGCGAAGGCGTCATCCGCAAGAAGGGCGCGAAGCTTTTCCGGTCGCGGCACCATGCCGCAGCTTGCGTCCATAAGCGCGTCCATGGTTCGCTGAATCCGCGTGATGTTGGAGTTCTGCGAGATGACGAAGCTGACCGCCGTGTCCCACCAATCTTGCGCAAGCACGCGGATGCCTTGGCTGCTCTCGACGACCTCTGGCGGCATTGCCAGCTCGTCGAGAATCTTCCGGTAGTCCACATCTAGCGCAAGGTAGTGACGCCAAAAACGTATCTCGCGTGCGAAGGGTTCCTCGCCGCTTGTCCCGGTGATGCAAATCATGCGGCCCTGCTGCTCCATGCGGCAGCGCCGCTGTCCGCTTGACACAAGCCACCCGTCCCCGTCGCGCCTCCAGGTAAAGACCTGACCAGACGCAGCGACGGCGTCAAGAGAAATCCCGCGACCCCTTATCCGTGCCATGCGCGACTGCCTTCTGCTCCCGGCGCCACACGCTAGTAGAACTGCACGGAGAAGTCATTCTCGCTTGGGTCAAGCGGGATGTCCTCCTTTGAGTCAATCGTGTAGTGGATGGGGTAGCGCTGATAGCTTTGGACGAGCTTCGTGAAAAACGCCGCGACGTCTTCGCTGTTCCCCTGCAGCTCGAGCGTGACGCTCCCGTCGCTCTCGTTTTTCACCCAGCCCGTCAATCCAAGTCCAGCGGCAATCTGCCGAGACGTCCACCGAAAGCCCACTCCTTGGACCTCGCCAACAAAGCGCACATGCACTCGGCGCGAGTTTTCGTCCAGTGGCTTTCTCTTTGGCGCCTCATCGCCATCCGTCTTCTTGCGTCCCCACCCAAACATGGCGCCCCCTGTCCAAGAAGCTCTCCGTTTATCGTGGCCACGGTCACCGAGGTGCAGCCGGCCTTGCCGTTACGCTTACAATACTACCCAGCAATCGATTTGAAGCGAGGGGACCCTATGGCAGCCAAGTGCAACATCCTCACCGATTCCTGCTGCGACTTCAGCCAGGCGGATATCGACGAGGCGGGAATCAAGTACCTGCCCTTTACGTATATCGAGACCTCAAAGCCAGATGGTGGCTTCAAGGGCACGGACGACCTTTTTCAGACGCGCTCTGCCCATGAGTTCTATCAGGCGATTCTGGATGGAGCCTGTCCCATGACTTCGCAGCCGTCGCAGCTTGCCTATGAAGAGGCATACGAGGGCGCGATCAAGACGGGCGTCCCGACGGTCATGTTCACGCTCTCAAGCGGCATCTCCGGCGCGTATAACGGGGCCGTGACGGCGCTCGACCGCGTGAAGGAGAAGCACGGTGGCACACTCCCTACGCCCATCTATGTCGTTGACTGCCTGATTGGCTCAACCACCCAGAACCTCTTTATCCACGCCGCCGTAAAGAAGCGCGACGAGGGGCTTACCGCCGAAGAGCTGGTCAAGTGGGCTGAAGACGCTCGCTTCCACGCGCATACCATCTTCATGGTCGACAACCTCGACTGTCTTCACCGCGGCGGACGCATCCCAAAGTCCGCGGCAGTCGTGGGCGGGCTTCTCGACGTCAAGCCCCTGCTTACCTTCAAGCTGGATGGCTCGTTGGCGATCATCGGCATGGCGCGCGGTCGCCGCAAGGCCATGCGCAAGATGGCCGAGTTCTACGAGAATAACCACAGGACTGACGTCTGCGGCCCCGTGGTGGCCGTAGGGGACGCCGACTGCGATGCCGACGCCGACTCGCTTGTGCGCATGCTCAAGCCCGCCGAGCACGACCTCAAGGTCTATCGCTCCCACATCGGTCCCACCATCGGCTGCCATGTTGGCCCCGGCATGCTCTCCTGCTGCTTCTGGGGAGAGGACCGTCGCAAGGATGGGTACAATGACGCCAAGGAGTAATGCGAACGGTGAAGCGCGAGGGAGAAGGGCGCGCTTCTCGCGTAGTTTGTCGCGCCGTAAGGACTTCGCCACAAGGACTGGACGTAGCACTTCGAGGTTTGGGAGAACAAGATGAGCTGGACAAGAAGAGAATTCCTCTCGTTGGTGTCTGCGAGCGCCGCTACGGTTGGCCTTGCAGCGTGCTCCACGCCGAGCGCCCAGACGCAAGACACCTCTTCTTCGGATGCCTCCTCCGATCAGCAGAGCGCTGACACCTCCGTTGACCTGACGAAATACAAGGACCTGGCGATAGATATGTCCTCATGGCAGTATGACGAGGACAACGACGTCTACTACCAGCTTGGCCTTACCTACTGCTTGGAACCGGCGACTACCGCGTACGAGTCGCTCGCAATCTTTGTCCCCGGCGCTTTCTTTAAGGGCGAGAAGAACGGCAGCAAGTATACCTGCACGATCAACGACAAGGGCGTCGTTGGCAACTTCACTCCCGCTACGGCTCCCATCCTGATGCCCATCAATACCGGCACGCTCACGCCTCAGGCAAGCCCCACCAAATACGGCTATGACGGGCTTGACACCTACCTCAATGCCGGCTGCATCTACGTCTATTCGGGCTTTCGCGGCAGGAGTGCTGGCTATGACTCGTCATCAGGCACCGACGAGCTCTATCCTGGCGGCTCTCCATGGCCGGCTGTTGACCTCAAGGCGGCCATCCGCTACTTGCGCTACAACTCAGACTCGCTGCCGTGCGACACCTCGCGCATCTTCGTGTTCGGCTTTGCTGCAGGAGGCGGCCTGAGCGCGGTCATGGGCTCGACGGGCGATGCCGAGGAGTACAAGCCCTACCTCGAGTCCATTGGCGCAGCAGACTACGACGCCAATGGAACGACCCTCTCCGACGCTGTCTTTGGCAGCGCCTCATGGTGCCCGCAGACCTCCTATGACATGGCCGACCTTTCCTACGAATGGATGATGGGTCAGTATTCCACTACCGGAAACCGCACTGACGGAAGCTGGACCCAGACGCTCTCTCAGTCGCTTGCTTCCGACTATGCCGCATACGTGAACTCTGCCGACCTGCGCGCCGAAGACGACAGCCAGCTGACACTCGACGAGACCGAGGGCAGCGTCTACTCGCTCGGCTCGTATGTGAACGAGCTTCTGTCCATCCTGGACGACTCCGCAAGCAACTTTGTGGCTAGCACAACGTTCCCATACACCTATACGCCGCAGTACCTTGAGGAGCCCAGCTTCCCTGGCGACCCCAACCTTGCCACAACGCGCGCGACCGACGCCGCTGTCGCGGCGGCAAAGAACAGCGCCGCCTCGACGGAAGCCACCTCGGGCGATGCCACTGCCGAGGCTGGCAGCGAGACCGCAGACGGCACCGGAACCACGGACACCACCGCCACGTCAGAGACCACGGACGAATCCACGGAGAGCACGGCCCTTCCTACGGGCACCTCGCAGGTTCAGTCAACGATCTTCGACACGGTGCAGAACTACTTCTCGGCGCTGAACTCTGACCACTGGTGGATCAACTACAACGTCAGCCGTCAGACGGTCACTATCTCTAGCCTCCGCGACTTTGTGACCTATCTGCGCCCGGCCACGTTCTCGGTGCCCGCCTACGACTCGCTTGACCGGTCGAGCAAGGCAAACCAGCTCTTTGGCATTGGCGAGGAGAGCACGCTTCACTTTAACCAGCGCGTCGGCGAAAACGTCGAGACTAACGCCGAGACGTATGCGGCGCTCGAAGGCTGGGACGAGTCCTACGCCACGGCATGGTCAGACGACCTCGAGAAGGTCGACTCGCAGAACAACGACATCCCTGCTCGCGTCGACATGTTCAACCCGCTCTACTACTTGAGTGGCACCTATAGCGGCTATGGCACCTCTGCGGTGGCGCCACACTGGCGCATCAACGAAGGCGCCTTTGACAGCGAGGTCTCGCTGTGCACCTCCGCTAACCTGATGCTTGCCCTCAAGCACTACAGCGGCGTCTCAGACGTTTCCTACGAGTCGGTCTGGGGTCAGGGGCACGTGCTTGCCGAGAGCAGCGGAGCTCCGGTGGACAACCTGCTTTCGTGGGTCGTCAGTTGCTGCTCTGAGTAGCGTCATGCCGACTTGGCCCATGGCTTAGCGGAAAGATGCGAGCCGACTGGTCGTGACAATCGTCCGGAGGGACTTTCACATGCTTCACCAGATTCAGGACGGGGATGCAAGAATCGCCTCGCCAAGGCAGCGAGTGGGCTCGCAGCTCACGAGAAGGGGCTTTCTGGGCGCGCTGGCAGCAGCAGGCGCGCTTGTGCTTGGGGCGTGCTCCTCAGAAGGAGAGGGCTCTTCAAGCTCTGAGGGCAGCTCAGGCGACTCGGGCGACGCGTCGTCGGACTCCTCGAGCGACTCCGGTGTCATCACGACCACCTCTTCCGACGATCCCTATTCCACGGGCGTACATCACGCCACCATCGAGGTTCAGGACTATGGCACCATGACCGTGGCGCTCAACGCCAATATGGCTCCCATCACGGTGTCAAACTTTGCCAATCTTGCCAATGAGGGCTTCTACGATGGCTTGACCTTCCATCGTGTGGTCTCCGACTTCATGATCCAAGGTGGCGACCCCAACGGCGATGGCACGGGCGGCTCCGACCAGAAGATCAAAGGAGAGTTCAGCGACAACGGCGTCAAGAACACCATTTCTCACGTGCGCGGAACAATCTCTATGGCGCGCTCATCCGACTACGACTCGGCAAGCTCCCAGTTCTTCATCATGCAGAAGGAAGATACATCGCTGAACGGTTCGTACGCTGCGTTTGGCAACGTGACGGATGGCATTGACGTGGTCGATGCAATCGTGGATGCCACCTCCTCATACGGAGATTCAAACGGCATCCTACCTGCGGATAAGCAGCCCACTATCACGTCAATCTCAATGGTTGATTAAAACCAAAAGTCATAAAGATAGAACAATACGAGCAGAACGCAATAGGAATACCGCAAACGGTACAAAATAATCCTTTTTCGTGCTATACTCTTAGCATGTGAAAGGAGCAGATAGCTATGTATCAAGTTGGGGAGTACGTCGTTCATCCAGGTCAGGGTGTTTGTCGCGTTGAAGATGTGACGTCGGGTCCAACGGCCACCTATCAGCTCATGCCCATCGGCGAGCGTCATCCCATGCGCATCAGCTTTCCTGTCGCAAGCGAGAATCGCCTTCGCCCAGTGCTTTCTGCAGATGAGGCCCGCGCAATTATCGACGAGTATCCCACGATGGAGATCGAGGAGTGCCCTGAGCGCAGCGCCAATCTTGAGGAGGAGCACTTCAAGCGCGAGATTCGTAACGGCAGCTGCCAGGATTTGGTCCGCATCGTGAAGACCTTCCGCGTTCGCATCGCAGAGGTCAAGGCCAGAAACAAGAAGCCGCCCGTCGTGTATGACCGCATTCTTAAGCAGGCGTCTGCTCGCTCTCTGCAAGAGCTTGCCGTGGCGCTTGACTCTACGCCAGAAGACGTCAAGGCACTCTTCGAGGATCGCCTTGCACAGGAGCAGGTCGAGAATAACTAGCATTTCATAGACAGTGATTGCTGATTCTACTGAGCGTCGCCCTTCTCCACATACGAGCGGGCGGCGTTTCTGTTTTTGCACCAATGACCTCTCAGTGTTGCCACTTGGTCACCGTATGCTCGGACGAGGGGTAAACCGCCAGTCCTTGGGTACAATTCGAGCATTGCAGTATGTCGGGATGTTCGGGCCGATTTCGGAGGACATGCACATGGCAGACGAGGAAAACAAAGATCGCGCAATCATCACCGTGCTTGGAGCCGACAGGGCGGGCATCGTCGCCGCCGTCGCTGGCACGCTCTCTGACTGCTCGGCAAACATTCTCGACATCTCTCAGACCATCTTGCAGGGCATCTTCACGATGACCATGCTCGTTGACCTTTCAGATTCCACGGTTGACTTTGCGACGCTGAAGTCGTCGCTCGACCAGCTGTCGGAGCGCTTGGGCGTTCAGATCACCATCCAGCGCGAAGAGGTCTTCAAGTTCATGTATCGCTTGTAGCGCGCAAGACAATCTCGTGACGTCCCGGCGCAGATTCCTGACGCCGCATGGACGCCGCGACTTGGAAGAAAGCAGGTTTGTCATGGCTATGTTCAATCGTCGCAACAAAGAGGTCTTCGGCCCCATTCTGACTTCGCTTGACACCTCGGCTATGACCCACGTGGCTGATGCCTATCCCATGCCTTCCGTGGGTCTTGGCAGGCCGCCTGTCTCCGATGGTCTTTACAAAGGCTATGAGGTCGCTGACGAGATCGAGAACAACGCCGAGCTCTACCGCCGCTACGACGTCAAGCGTGGCCTGCGCAACGCTGACGGCTCGGGCGTCATCGTTGGCCTTACCACCGTCGGCAGCGTCCATGGCTACAAGAAGGAAAACGGCAAGGTTATTCCCGACGAGGGCGACCTGATCTATCGTGGGTATCACGTTGCCGACCTTGTGAATGGCGCGCAGGCGGCCGACCGTTTCGGCTACGAGGAAGTCGCCTACCTGCTGATTTCTGGTCATCTGCCGACGCAAGCCGAGCTGGACGACTTCTGCGCGCGCATCGATTCGAGAAAGCAGCTCCCCGAGAGCTACCTTTCGATCTTCCCGCGCACCAACTACAGCCACTCCATCATGAACGTCATGCAGCGTGCGACGCTGCTGCTGTACGCCTTCGACCCTAACCCCGACGACACTTCTCCTGAGCACGAGGTCGACGTGGCGCTCTCCCTGCTTGGCCGCTGGCCGCGCACGGCTGCTGTGGCGCACGAGGCGGACATTGCTGCGCAAAACGACGAGAAGCTCGTCGTGCCGCCCGTTCGCGAGGGCTATTCGATGGCAGAGACGGTGCTCGACGTGCTGCGCGGCGATGATGGCTTCACCCACGACGAGGCAATGATGCTCGACGTCATGCTGATGCTTCATGCCGAGCATGGCGGCGGCAACAACTCCGCGTTCACCACGCGCGTCCTTTCGTCTTCCGGGACAGACGCCTACTCAACGTATGCGGCGGCAATCGGCTCGCTCAAGGGGCCAAAGCACGGTGGAGCAAACTACAAGAGCGGCGAGATGATCGATGACATTGCCGCTCACGTGAAGGACTGGTCGAGCGACGACGAGGTTGCGGACTACCTCACCAAGATTCTGAACGGCGAGGCATTCGACGGCGCCGGCCTCATCTACGGATTGGGCCATGCTGTCTACACGCTGAGCGACCCGCGTGCGCAGCTGGTCAAGCGGTACGCTCGCAAGCTTGCAGAAAAGAAGGGCACCGAGGACAAGCTCGACCTTATCGAGCGTGTCGAGCGACTGGGACCGCAGCTCATGCGTGACGTGCGCGGCATCAAGAAGCCCATCTGCGCGAACATCGACCTCTACACCGGATTCGTGTACTCGATGCTCGGCCTGCCGCGCGACATGTACACGCCCATCTTCGCGATGGCACGCCTTGCCGGTTGGACCGCGCACCGCATGGAGGAGCTCTACTCGGCTGGTCGCATCATTCGACCCGCATACCACCCGGCGATCGATATGCACGACTACGTGCCCATGGACGAGCGCTATGGGAGCGCAAGCGAGTCCGAGGAGGGTGAAAGCGCTGCAGAAGAGCCCGCAGGCGAGAAGGGTGCCGAGCCCGAGGGCACCGCGACGGGCGAAGGCGTCGAGGGCTAGGCAACGCTAGGGACACGCAATAGAAGCAGCAGACAACGAAGGGCGCGTCGATTGGCGGCGTGCCCTTCTCGTTTGGCTAGCGACTAATGGTTGTCATCGTCGATGTTTTCGTAATGGCCGTAGGCTCCTTCGCCGAAGCCGCCGTCTTCGCTTTCGTAGTCGCCTTCATCGTCGTCGCGGGGGCGGTTGTAGAACTCCGTGAGCTTGGCGTTGTAATACTCGCTCTTCTTGCGCTCAACCCAGAGGTCGCGCTGCTCGACGAGAGCGACGGCCTCGTCAGCTGCCTCCTCGAACGTGGATGGCCTGACTTCTACGAGGTAGGTCGCCATGCGTTCCATGGCATTGGCCGAACCCAAATAGATAGCGAGCGCCTCGCCGAATTCCTGAGGCATTCCGCAGCGAATCGCGGCTCTTATCAGCCGGTCGTGTGCGATCTTCTCGTCGTATGTCGGGTCCATGTTCGCGCCTCCCTCATGAGCGTCTTCATCTTTCCCAATATGGCAGTCGCCTTGTCCGGAGGCAATCCTGCCAACGACCTTCGTCTGTATGCTCTGAGACTTCTACCCACTTGGCGCCTCTGCGTTCCCGCGCCTCCCGATGAGCTCCACATGACAGCCTGCACGCGTCCCCGCTGCCAACTTCTGCGACCTCTGATGCTCGGGCCTGCCAGGTTGCGCGACCTCTGATGCTGCTTCTGCCAGGTTGCGCGACTTATGATGCCGCTTCTGCCATGTTGCGCGACCTCTGATGCCGCAGAAGTCGCGCAACCTGGCAGGGGAGCGTTGTGTGGGGTCAGCGAAGAAATGGTCACGCTTGTAGTGTGGGGGTCCTTTTCGGGCGACCTGTCTGCCAGGGGCTTCTTCGAAGCCGCATCCTCGTTGTGTGGTTCACGGCGAAGCCCCAAGGACGCCGAGCCATTGTGTGGGGCTATTCTCCCTCGTGACGGGGAGCCTGACAAAGGGGCTTTGCAAATCTGCAGGTAGAAAAATGGCACAGGGAAAATGGCATTTTATGCAGTCCCACACAATGGAAGCAAACTGCGCCGATGACCGCGCAATCCCGCACGACGCAGCTTGCGACCTGCGGAAACCTTATGAGCTCCCACACGACAGGCGTGGCCAATTCCGCGCTGCTCCCACACGATGAAGAGCCGGCGCGTTGCACGAAGAGGCGGTGCTCCGCACGACTATCGCAGGCGTCAGGGGTCGCGGAGCTTTGCGGAGGCACGTCGTTTAGGGGGCTGCTGCGGGCTTTCGTGCGGGTCTCTGGTCCCGTTGTATGGCTCGCGTCAGCCCTTTCGTGCGGAGCTGGCCGCCAGCGCGCTGTCCTCTCGTCGGCAAGTCAAATAGGCAAGAAAAGAGAGGCCCGAGCCGCGCGTGCTTGCGACTCGGGTCTCTCGTCAGCCAACCGGACTTGGAAAAGGGCCAGCGGAAGCGGACCGGCTACTCGTTGCTCTCGTCGGAGGAGTCCTCGTCTTCGGTCTCGTCCTCGGCTTCGTCTACGCGGAGCGGCTTGAAGCTTGCCGTATCGCCACCAACGAGTGTCTTCTCGGCGTCGCTTTCGTTCTCGGCGCGCTCCTCGGACATTGCGGCGGAGAAGATGTCCTCGTCCTCCTCCTCGACCTCTGCGGCCCTCGCCACCTTCATGGAGCGCGTGGGCGCGCTTGCGGAGACGGTTGCGTTAGAGGGCTTGAACGGCAGGCGCGTAAGCTTGTGCTGACGCTTGACCTTGGAGAACAGCGGCACGTACTCGAAGATGATCGTGGAGTTCTCAAGTCCGTACCAGCGCGCGGGAGAGCCGCAGAGCCGGCGGATGAAGTACTTGGCCTCAATGGTGCGCGCGTCGCCGCCAGAGATGTCCGTCTCGGGGGAGAGGACCTTGCGAATCAGGCAGAAGCGGAAGTCGCCCACCTGGCTGTGCTTGCGATAGATCGAGTACTTGTGGTCCTGCGGCGCCAGCTGATGGTGCTCCACGAGGTCGGCGACGATCTGGTAGAGATAGGTGTTGACTCGCTGGTTCACCTTGAAGCCCAATCGCAGCTGCACCTTGAAGACGAAGTTGGTGCCAAAGTCGTTGACCATGTACTCGTGCGTGTAAGGCTCGTCGGTCACCTGGACATTCAAGAAGTAATACGCCTTGGCGCGCTTGGGGCGCTTGTCCAGAATCGAGTAGAGAATGTCACGGTCAAGCTTGTCGAGCGAAGAGTCGTTGGTCAGGAAGACGAGGTTGTCCGCAAGAAGCGGGTAGGACTCGTCGTGGCTCAGCTCAGAGAGCTGGTCCAGGTACTTCTCGACCGGCAGATAGACAGACTGAGTGTGCTCGATGGCCGTTCCGCGGCGCCAGATGTACATGACAAAGAACAGAAGCGTGGCAAGAAGCACGGTGACGTAGCCGCCGTGGAAGAACTTAGTGAGGCTCGAGAAGAAGAACATGAACTCAATGGCACCGAAGAAGATCACGAAGACAACGGCCGCCGCCGGCTTTCTGCGGATACGCGAGAGGTACGTGAACAGCAGTATTGTGGTCATGAGCATCGTGACCGTAATGGCAAGGCCGTAGGCAGCCTCCATGTGCTCGGAGCTCTGGAACAGCAGCACAACGCCGATGCAGCCAATCCACATGATGTTGTTGACCAGGGGAATGTAGATCTGGCCGCGCGTCTCAGAGGGGTAGTTGATCTTCATGTGCGGCATGAGGTCTAGGCGAATGGCCTCAGACACGATGGAGTACGACCCCGTGATGAGCGCCTGGGAGGCGATGATTGCCGCAAAGGTAGACAGGATGACGGCAAACACACGAACCTGTTCGGGCAGCATCTCGAAGAACGGGTTGAGGTCGGTGACCGCGGCGAGCTCCGTGCTCTCGCGATTTGCGATGATCCATGCGCCCTGTCCCAGGTAGTTGAGGATGAGGCAGACCTTCACGAACGGCCAAGACACGTAGATGTTGGCCTTGCCGACATGGCCCATGTCGGAGTAGAGCGCCTCTGCGCCGGTGGTGCACAGAAAGACGTTGCCCAGAACCATCAGGCCGGCGGCATTCAGGCGGTTGTCGAACAGAAACGTGATGCCGCGGACGGGGTTGAGCGCGCGGAACACGTTGAGGTCAAGGCCTATGTTCATGATGCCAGTGATGCCCAAGAACAAGAACCACACGGTCATGACCGGCCCGAAGGCCTTGCCGATCCTGGAGGTGCCCGCCTTCTGCAGGGCGAAGAGGAAGCACAGGATAATGATCGTGATGCCGACGACGATGTGCTGGTTCTCGCCGATGATCGCATAGAAGAAGTCAATGGTGCGCAGGCCCTCGATTGCGGTGGTAACGGTCACCGCGGGGGTAAGAATGCCGTCGGCGAGAAGCGCGGCTCCGCCGACCATTGCGGGGATGATGAGCCATTTCCCGCAGCGCTTGACCAGGCTGTAGAGCGCAAAGATGCCGCCCTCGTTGTGGTTGTCCGCCTTCATGGCGATAAGGACGTACTTCACAGTTGTGATGAGCGTAAGGGTCCAAATGATCAGCGACAGGGCGCCGAGGACCACATCTTCTTCCATGGTGGCGAGGCCGCCGTTGCCGCTCATGATTGCCTTGAGCGTGTACATCGGGCTCGTGCCGATGTCACCATAGACAACGCCAAGCGTAACGAGAATCATTCCGGCGCTCAGGGGGATACCGGCGTTCTTGGACCTCCTCTTGGGGGTCCGAGCGGCTCCGGTCTTGTCGATGCTCTCCATGATGCTCCATTCGATGGAAGACACAGTCGTCAGTAGTCTGAAATTATCCAACACCAAGCGGACAAATATAGCACTCTGCCCACATGAATGTATGTAGACAGTTCCCAACACCATAGTTGAGACCTTACTGCACAACACTACCACGCCTTGCTGTCCAATAGTGAGACGTACGCGCGGCTTCGTCGCGCCACTTGGATGATGCTTGCAGCAACATAAAATAGACGAGGTTATGTAAGCAGCATGAAAGGGAGAGAACAGCCATGGAGGACGAAGAGAAAAACGCCGCTTCAACTAAGGCGGGGAACGAGTCGCCTGCGGCAAAAAGGCCGTACCTGGGCGTGGAGCCCAGCCGTCTGCATCAAGTGCCCGATCCTGCGTCGGCACGCCTTAGCTGGACGGATGGCGAGAAGACCATCGACTACGTTGCCACGGCGGCACACCTGGACGTGGTGGATGATGCGGGCAAGCTTGAGGGAGAGATGTTCTCGCTCTCTTATGTGGCGGTTGACAAGGATGGCGCGGCAGACGCTACCCGTCCGGTGACCTTCGCGTACAACGGTGGTCCCGGCTGCGCGTCGGTGCCGGTGAACTTTGGCGGCTTTGGCCCCGTGCGCGTAAAGACCGACGGGACCAACCACCTCTCGTCCTCTGCCGAGGTCGCCGACAACCCCCATACGCTGCTCAAAGACTCCGACCTTGTGTTTTTGGACGCGTTGGGAACCGGCTGGTCGTATCTTGCTGACGATTGCGACCCCAAGTCGGTCTTCTCGGTGGATGGCGATGCTGACGCCTTCGCGCGCGCCATCATGGACTGGCTCGAGAAGAATCATCGCTGGTCCAGCCCAATCTACCTTCTGGGCGAGTCGTACGGAACGGTGCGAAACGCCGTCCTGATGCGCGTGCTGGGCGAGCGAGCGGTCAAGCTTACGGGCGTCGTGATGGTGTCCGCCATCTGGAACTGGGTCCAGACGCTTCCCGGAAACGACCTCTACTACTTGGGCATGATGCCCACCTACGCAGCAGCGGCCCAGTACTTTGGTCGTGCGGGCAAGGGCGTAGACGAGAACGTCTGGTTCGATCGCGCGATGGACTTCGCTGACCGCGTTCTGGCGCCAGCGCTTCTTATGGGCGACCGCATGAGCCCCGAGGAGGAGCGAGACGTTGCCGAGCAGCTCTCGAGCTACATCGGTCTTTCCGCCGACTTCTTGCTCGAGCGTCACCTGCGCGTGGAGCTCACGCAGTTCCGGCGCGAGCTGCTTCGCGATGAGGGCCGCGTGTGTGGCAGGCTCGACATGCGCTTCTGCTCAGACGCGCCCTCGCCCATGCAGTCGAGCGCTGACTGGGTCGGAGGCGAGGACGCCGCCGACGATGCGGTCGAGGCCAACTGGACAAACGCGTTCCGGGCGTTCTGCTCGGACAAGCTGGGCTACCATGGTCCGACTGTCTACCTCGCCGAGAACTACGAGCGCGTGGGCACCAAGTGGGGCTGGGACCACGAGGTTCCGGGGACGGGCGAGAAGGTCGGCGCCCCGGACGTGTCGGGAGACATTGCCACCGCGCTCCGTCGCAATCCTACCTGCAAGCTCGCCGTCGTCGGCGGTCGCTTTGACGCGGCGACTACCTATTGGAACGTCGTCCACGACCTGAGCTGCCAGTTCCTCTCGCCTCAGATCAAGGAGAACATCACGTGGCTTCGCTACGGCTGTGGGCATATGGCCTACGTGGACGAGCCCACGCTTGGAGCGCTGGATGCAGACCTTCACGCGTTCTATGAGAGGTGCTAGGGGGCTAGAAGGGCTCGGAGCTGGCAAATCGCTGGCAAAGCAGCTGGCAGAGTGATTGGCGGCGGCGTCGCGGAGGGGCTCTGCGGCGTTGCCGCCAAGGCAATTTGGCGACCATGCTGGCATTTTGCCGCGCGCGAGTGCGCTAGAGTAGCACCAATGTTGTTGCGCATCGGTCGGGTCGCCTGGCCCGAAACTCCGACAGAGGGGAGCACCACCATGGCTAAGAGCATCGACACCCGTTGTGTGCAAGCGGGCTATACCCCCAAGAACGGCGAGCCGCGCCAGATTCCCATCATCCAGTCGACGACGTTCAAGTACGACTCGTCAGACGCGATGGGCGCGCTTTTCGACCTCGAGGCGCCCGGCTACTTCTACACGCGCCTGCAAAACCCGACCAACGACATGGTTGCCGCAAAGATCGCCGACCTTGAGGGCGGTGCTGCCGGAATGCTCACGAGCTCCGGCCAGGCAGCCAACTTCTTCGCGGTGTTCAACATTTGCGAGAACGGCGGTCACGTGGTTGCCAGCTCCACCATCTACGGCGGCACCTTCAACCTGCTTGCCCACACGCTGCGCAAGATGGGCATCGAGACCACGTTCGTCTCGCCCACGTGCACGCCCGAGGAGCTCGACGCCGCCTTCAAGCCCAACACCAAGTGCGTCTTCGGCGAGACGATTGCCAACCCTGCCCTCGCGGTGCTCGACATCGAGAAGTTCGCGAGGGCTGCGCACGCTCATGGCGTGCCGCTGATTGTGGACAACACCTTCCCGACCCCTGTGAACTGCCGCCCCATCGAGTGGGGCGCCGACATCGTGACGCACTCCACCACCAAGTACATGGACGGCCACGGCGTGGGCGTGGGCGGCGCCATCGTGGACTCCGGCAACTTCGACTGGATGGCGCATGCCGACAAGTTCCCTGGTCTCACGACCCCCGACGAGTCCTACCACGGCATCGTCTATGCAGAGAAGTTCGGGCAGGCGGGCGCTTACATCACGAAGGCGACCTCTCAGCTCATGCGCGACTTTGGCTCAATCCAGAGCCCGCAGAACGCCTTCTACCTGAACCTTGGCCTTGAGAGCCTGCACGTGCGCATGCCGCAGCACTGCAAGAACGGCCTTGCCGTGGCAAAGGCGCTCGCGGCGAGCGACAAGATCGAGGCGGTAACCTACCCCAGCCTTCCTGGCGATGACAACTATGAGCTCGCCCAGAAGTACCTGCCCAATGGCAGCTGCGGCGTCGTGAGCTTCCAGGTCGCTGGCGGCCGCGCGGGCGCAATTCGCTTCATGGAGGCGCTCGAGCTCGTGAACATCGAGACCCACGTCGCCGACGCGCGCAGCTGCTGCCTGCACCCGGCAAGCTCCACGCATCGCCAGATGACCGACGAGGAGCTCATCGCCGCGGGCATCAGCCCCTCTACGGTGCGCCTTTCCTGCGGCCTTGAGGGCACGGACGACCTCGTGGCCGACGTGGAGCAGGCCCTCGCGCACGTGTAATCGCATAAGGCGCAAGAACGCCCAAGCGCATTGGCGAGCGCCGGCTGGCAGCTTGTGGCTGTCGGCCGGCGCTCTTTGTCCAGCTTCGGGTGCCTCGCTGCTCCCTATTTGCGCGTCACGATGTAGCAGTGGTGGATGCGCGGGTTTCTCGCGAAGTCCTCGGGAATCGTCTTTGCGGTGATGTCCTCGAGCTCGACGCCGGCGCGCGAGAGCGTCTCGAGGTCGGGCTTGAACGTGCGCAGGTTGCACGAGAAGATCGCCTGGCCCGCGCGCGTGAGCAGGCGCGAGATGTCAATGATCAGCTCGGCGTGGTCGCGCTGGACGTCCCAGCCCTTTGAGCGCATGCTGCTTGAGTTGGAAAACGTCGGCGCGTCGCAGAAGACGAGGTCCCAGCGGCGCTTGCCGTGGCGCTGCTCGCTCACCCAGCGCAAGATGTCTGCCTGAACGAACTCGTGCTCGTCTCCATCAAATCCGTTGCGCTCCATGTTGCGTCGTGCCCACTCGAGCGAGGGGCGCGAGAGGTCGACGGTCGTGGTGTGGCCTGCTCCGCCGTCTGCCGCGTAGCAGGTTGCGGTGCCCGTGTAGGCAAACAGGTTGAGGAAGCTTCCGCCCGGCGTCTGCTTCATCATCTCTCTAATCATTGCGCGCGTGTCGCGGTGGTCGAGGAAGATGCCGCAGTCAAGGCGCTGCGAGAAGTTCACCTCAAAGGTGAGCCCGCCCTCGTCCACTAGGTGCGCTCCGGCGGGCAGCTCGACGTGGCCCCGTCGCCGCCATCCGTTGCCCTTTGCCTGGCGCTTGCCCTCCTCGGCATACTGCGAGCCTCCCTTGGCGCGACGACGCACGCGCAGGCTCACGTTGGCGGGGTCTACGCCCATGACCTGCGGCGCTATGGTCAGCACGTCCAAGAGGCGCCGATGGGCAAGGTTGCGGTCGATGCCCTTCGGGGGCGCGTACTCAGAGATGGAAAGCCATCGGCCGCGAGTGAGCGAGCCAACGTAGAGATCGATCGAGACCGCGTAGTCGGGAAGGTCGGCGTCATAGACGCGGTAACAGCTGACGTCCTCGGACGCCGCCCACTTCGCGCGCGCCTTGGCCACCTTGGCAAGGCGCGCCGCAAACTGGTCGGACGCCGGGACGAGCACGGGAAGCTCCTTGCCGCCGACCGTGACTGAGGAATGCCCCGAGAGGAGCTTCTCTGTCGCGTAGGCGCGAATGCTCGCCTGGTCCCTGCCGAGAAGCACGTCGATCGTTTGCTCTGGCACGCCGCCTGTGGCCGCGTCGGTGACGTCTCCTGGTCCAAGCGTCACGATGGTCGAGCCCGCTTTGGTCGCCACTTTCTCGCTGACGGCTGACAGCACGGAAAGGGCGCGGGCCTCCTCTGCCGGCGCGTCCTCGTCCGGCCAGGCGACGTCTGCGACTACCAGCGCGTCTGCGAGCTCGCTCACAAGCTCGGGAAGCTTGGTGGGCGCGCTCTCCTGCGGCTCTAGGTCAAGCCCCGAGGCGCGCAGCGCCTTTCTCGTTGCCTCAACCGCTCCGCGGCGCGTGTCTGAGATGACCAGCTGGAAGTCCTTCTCTGCAGACGCCCGCGCTCGCTCGCTTGCCTCTTTGACAAGCTCGTCCCAGGTCTTGGGGTCGTTTTGCGCCCACTTCGAGAAGCCCCAGCGAGTTCGGAGCAGCCCCGGCGCCCGGTCAAGCGCCACGCCTGCGGCCTCGACCGCGACGCTTCCGGTGCCGCAGAAGGTGTCGACGAGGACGGGGGAGCCGTGGCGAACGTAGCGATACCAGCCGCCGGCGTCGAGCATGGCCGCGGCGTAGTCGGGGCGTCGAGCGCTCAGCCGCCCTTCTCCGCGTGAGCGCGTGCCGCTCTCGTAGCCGCGGCGAAAGAGCGGCTCGCCAGAAAGGTCGATGCCCACGAGCGCCTTCTCGCGCGAGAGGCGCACGACGACGCCTACGTCAGGGGAGGACGGGTCCACCATGGGGCGCGCCCCTCGGCGTGCGTGGAGCCGGTCGACGATTGCGTCCTTGGAGTGCAGCGCCAGAAACTGCGAGTTTCTGAGCTTCGCGTTTGTCCCATGCGCGCGGACGGCGATGGTCGCGCCGCTGGGAACGTGGTCTTCCCAGGAAATGGCCGATAGCCCCTCATAGAGCTCGTCGGCGTCTTTTGCGCCGATGCGCGAGAGGACGAGCGTGACGTTGGACGCCAGCCGCGACCAGAGGCAGACGCGGTACGCATCGCGGAGCTCGCCAGAAAACGAGACTTGGCCCCTCAGCGGCCGTACGCCGCCAATCTGAAGCGAGGAGAGCTCTCCGGCCAGAAGAGGCTCAAAGCCCTTGGGGCACGTTGCAATAAACTCCATCGGGACACCTTTCGCCCGTAGTCTGCCCGCCGCGCGCTTGCGGTTTGCGTGGCGTTGGCGCGCATGGTCGCGCGGCCAGGCAGGAATCCTGTCACTTTTTCGCTAGAGCCAATGATAGGGGAGCTTCTTGCGCCATCGCGCAAGGAAAGTCGTGCCGCTCACAGTTTCACAAACTCGCTTGCCTTTGTGTGGGTCAACAGGCCGCCCAACATGGATAGAATCATGTCAGGAATGTCCGTCAACGACCATGGTCGGCCGCACTCAGCGACCACCGGGATGGAGCAAGGGGGAGTCACATGGATTCTGAGATCCGCGATCGTATCCAGCTCTGGCAGGACAACGTTACCGAGCCCGACCTGAAGGAAGAGCTTGATGCGCTGGTCTCCGCGAACGACGAGGACAAGCTCGTCGACGCCTTCTATCGCAACCTCGAGTTTGGTACCGCCGGTCTTCGCGGCGTGCTGGGTGTTGGCACCAACCGCATGAATGTCTACGTCATCGCGCAGGCAACGCAAGGCGTCGCTGACTACCTGAACGCCCATTACGACAAACCAACCGTCGCCATCGCTCGTGACTCGCGCCTTAAGGGCGAGGACTTCCAGAAGGTTGCGGCCGGCGTGCTTGCCGCCAATGGCATCCACGTGTACGTCTACCCCCGCATCGAGCCCGTGCCGACGCTCTCATTCGCAGTCCGCTATCTGCATACCTCTGCCGGAATCGTGCTGACGGCCAGCCATAACCCTGCGCAGTACAACGGCTACAAGGTCTACAACGACAACGGCGGCCAGATTGCCAACGAGGCCGCAGATGAGATCTCTGCCTCCATCGCCAACACCCCGATGTTCGGTGGCGCAAAGATCATGGACTTCGACGAGGCCATGGAGAAGGGGCTTGTCGAGTGGACGCCCGAGGAGGTTCTCGACAACTTCATCGAGGCGGTCAAGAAGGTCTCCGTCCCGGGCTTCAAGGCCCCCGAGGGCTACAAGGTCGTCTACACGCCGCTTAACGGCACCGGCATGGAGTGCGTTACGCGCATCCTGAAGGAGATCGGCGTCAACGACGTCGAGGTCGTGCCCGAGCAGAAGGACCCGGACGGCAACTTCCCCACCTGCAAGTACCCCAACCCCGAGTTCCGCGAGGCACTGCAGCTGGCACTTGACCTTGCCGACAAGGTCAAGCCGAACCTCGTCGTTGCCACCGACCCCGACGCGGACCGCATGGGCACCGCCATTCCGCATGACGGCAACTACGTCCTGCTCACGGGCAACGAGATGGGCGTCCTGATGATGGACTGGCTCATCAAGATGGCAATCGACCGCGGCGAGGACCCCAAGCGCAAGGTGGCTGTCTCTACGATCGTCTCCTCCGTCATGCCCGACGCGTTGGCCCGCGACTATGGCTTTGAGATGCGCCGCGTGCTGACCGGCTTCAAGTACATTGGCGACCAGATCGACCAGCTGAAGGACGAGGGCGAGGAAGACCGCTTCCTCATGGGCTTCGAGGAGTCCTATGGCTACCTCGTCGGTACCCATGCCCGCGACAAGGACGCCATTGTCGCCGTTGAGATGTGCGTCGAGATGGCGGCCTACTATGCCGCCAAGGGCATGGACCTCTACGAGGCCATGGAGGAGCTGTACAAGAAGTACGGCTACTACCTGAACGGCACCGTCAACGCTGCCTTCCCGGGCGCCGCTGGCGCAAAGAAGATGGCGCAGATTATGGACGACCTGCGCAACAAGCCGCTGACCGAGATCGCCGGCTACAAGGTCACGGGCATGACCGACTTCGCCACCGGCCCCGAGATGCCGCGCGTCTCTGGCCTGCAGAAGGAGGATCCGCAGAACCTGCCGCCCGCAAACGTGATCGAGTATCGCCTCGAGGACGACAACAAGGTCATCTTCCGTCCGTCCGGCACCGAGCCCAAGGTCAAGGCGTACCTGTTTGCCAAGGGCGCTACCCGTGCGGACGCCGAGGCCATCCGCGCTAAGCTGCAGGAGGCCGCGGAGAAGATCCTGTCCTAGCGCATTTCCGCACGCTGAGCGCCAGCGTTTCTCTCCGTGTTTCGCGCCACAATGGGACCCTCGGTTCGCCGGGGGTCCCATTTTTGCTGTCTGCGCCTCCACGAAATGCTGTTTCAGCCCCACGGGCGGAGCTGCGGACTGCACGCAACGTCGCCGGCGCCCTAAAAATGGTGCGCTCCCAAGTTGTGCGACTTTTTCTGGCATCAGAACTCGCGGAAGTTAGCATCTCGGGCATCAGAGGTCGCGGAACCTGTCAGGAGAGGAGCCACCTTCTAGCTGCCTTCCGTTGTGTGGGGCCAGTGCTGAAATGGTCTTGCCTGTCGTGTGGGAGTTGCTGTCATTTCCGCAGGTCGCATGTCATGTTGTGTGGACTTGCGCGAAGGTCTGCGAGGCGCTGTTCCATTGTGTGGGACTGCATTTAATGATACTTACTATATGCCAATTTTCTACCTGCGGTTTTGCTGCGGCTCCCTCGATGGGTGGTCCGCGCCGGGGCGAAAAGCCCCACACAATGGGACCGGCACCCGGAGCTTTTTTCGGTTACCCACACGATAGGAAGAGCTCCTTGAAGAAACCGCAGGTAGGAAGGCTGGACTAGAAGGGTGCCTCGCACTACGGCAGGAATCAACTCTTTGCCAGCCCCACACAACGGAGCGTTGCCAGGTTCAGCGACTTTTGCGGCATCAGAGGTCGCGCAGCCTGGCAGATGCGGCATCAGAGGTCGCGGAACCTGGCAGCAGGGGAGACAGAGTCCTGAAGCCCACAAGAGAAGCCCCACACAACAAGCAACAAGGTCATTTGCTGCTGTTGCGTGGGGCTTAGGCAGCCCTTGGCTGCCTGGACCTTGTCGGAGAAGGTAGGCTAGCTCTACGAGGAGGTCTTCGTCAGCGCGTAGAAGCTGCCGTCGGTGTAGCTCGCAATGTCGCTGGCGCTCCAGGTCTTGCTTGACACCTCGGTTGAGGTGGGGTCGTGAATGACAAGGCCTTGGTCGGTATTCTCAACGATGAGAATCCAATGCTCCTCGGAGGTCAGCGTGTCGGCCTTCATCTGCACGGCAATGACGGCGCCTTCGCTCAGCACGGTCTGAATGTTCTCGGTGGTAACGTCGTAGCTGTGATAGGTGATTCCCAGGTCGCTGCTTTCGGTGGCGAAGAAGCTGCCGTCCATGTTTGAATCGCCGCTAACGACGCCATCTTCTGTAGCAAGCGCAGCCATGTCAGCAGGAGACTTGTCGTTGTTTCCCGTCAGTCCCATGTATGCCATCGAGGCGACGGTGGGCCCAGACCCCGTCACGGCAAGAGCGCTGTCTGCATAATCGACGTCGCCCCAGCGAGAATCCCAGCAATACAGCTGGGGATAGCTGCCTTCGGTGGCCGCTTCTCCATAGGCTTCGGCGGTCTTGTCGGAAGTCAGATACCCCGCCACAAGGTCAATCGCAGTGGGTTCGTCAAGCGCAAGCTGCACCATGCGTTCGTCGTACTGATCGGCATTCTTGGCAATCTCTGCAATCTTGTCGTCTTGGTCAAGGCGGGTGTTGAGCGCGGCTGTCAAGTCATCGGAAATGCCTGACGCAACGCGCGTCTCTTGCTGCGCCGCCTCTTCGGCTGCCTGCTGCTCGCTGTTTGCCCGGACGCAGCTGGAGATTGACAGAATGATGAGCAAGATGGCAATGATGGCGACGCCCACAATAATAACGAGGCGATAATCAAAGCCGTTTCGCCCGCCGCTAAAGCCGATGCTGTGAGAATGAAGCTGATAGTCCGTTTTGCCGCCTCCGCGGGCGCGCGCCTGCCTGGTTCCTGAGCTTGTCACGGAGCCATGAATGTTGCTGCCGCTGCGCCTGCGCTGGCGGTTGTAACCTCGCGGATCGTTGTTGTAGGACCGTTGTCCATTGCCGCTGCGATTGCGCTGCTGACGACTGTCGCGTGGCCGACCATCAGTTCGGCGGCGCTGATCAGACGGGCCTTGAGGGCGGCGGTCGCGATCGGAGTATGCCATGAATCCTCCCCTGGATGCTCTTTTGCACGCTGTTGGTCTGACTTCGCAAGCCGACCTAAGCGCGTGCAAGCAAGCGAGCATACGCATTGCATATTTACGGCTATTACCGCAATGAGGCTACTATAGGACACAATGCGACCATACCGGATGGAAAACGAACGGGGAAGCCCATTAATGAGGACAATGCGACCACGAACGGTGCAGATTTCCTTCATTTTCGTAAAAAGGTCACAATACAATTAATAGCTTGATTTTTTATAAGCTTTCTTACACCTTTCCACCGTATAATCGCGGTACGGTATACACCTCTGGCGTTACCTTTTGGCGATACTCCTAAAAGAGGCTGTGAGGAAATAGTGGCAAAGCAGAGAAATGATAGACAAGAGGCCATCAGGAGAATCATCAGAAGCCAGTCCATCAGGACGCAGCGTGCATTGGTGGACGCGCTTCAGGAGGAGGGTTTCTCATGTACTCAGGCAACTGTCTCGCGTGACATTACCGAGATGGGGCTTCGCAAGCTTCCGGAGGGAATCTACGTTCTCTCGGAGGACCTTCACCTGCAGCGCATGCTTTCCGAATTCGTCGTCGAAGTCAATCGAGCGAACAACTTGGTAGTCGTAAAGTGCCAGCCTGGCACTGCGTCAGGCGTTGCCGCCGCCATCGATGGGGGAGAGCTTGCCAACACGCTTGGCTCCGTCGCTGGAAATGATACCGTGCTGATTATTTGCAGCGCCGATGAAGGCGCCGAGAGCCTACAGGATCTCATCGCAAAGCTTGCGAGCTCGCGGTAGCTTTTGCGGTCGTTAGGACAAGAGGGCGGTCATGCTCGCTTGGGTTTTGGTCGCTGCATAGTTTTTCGAATCGCTCTATAAAATTGAGGCCCGGCTCCTTTTGGAAGCCGGGCCTCACTCTTTTTTGCGTTCTGACCGGAGCGCGGTGACGCTATTCGTCATGCCGTCCGCTTGGTGCTGCGAGGCGCTCAGTCTAGGCTACTCGGATCCACTGCTTGTGGAGCTCGAGCTATTCTGGCTGGTCCCGCTGGAGCTCGAAGAGCTGTCCGAGCTCGAAGAGGTGCCGCTGCTGCTTGAGGTGCCAGAGCTCGACGAAGTGTCACTGCTGGATCCCGACCCGCTGCTGCCAGAGCCTGACCCGCTGCTGCCAGAGCCTGACCCGCTGCTGCCTGACCCCGACCCGCTGCTGCCAGAGCCTGACCCGCTGCTGCCAGAGGACGAGTCCGAGGAGCTGCTTTCCGTGCTCGTGTCAGAGCTTGAGCTCGACGTGGTGCTGGTGGTCTGGGACTGCGTTGTCGTAGACGTGGTCGAAGAGCTGCTGCTCGAGGAAGAGCTGCTGACCGTCGAGCTGCTGTTTGCAGAGGAAGACGTGCCAACGAACGTCCACGAGCTGTTCGACTTGTACGTTGCCTCCTCGTCTACCTCGGCAAACTCCTCGCGATCGACGCCTTCAAGCACCGTGTTCATGTAATCGGTCCAGATAGGTTGCGACGTCTTGCCCGAGCCTGTAGAGGCAACGCCTTGGTAGTAGACCGTCTGGCTGTTGTCCTTGTTGCCGGTCCACACAACCGTGGTGAGCTGCGGCGTGAAGCCGCAGAACCAGAGGTTGTCGCCCTCGTCGGAGGTACCGGTCTTGCCGCCGACGGGCTGGTCGGCGGTGAAGTAGTCATGCACGTAGTAGGTGGTGTAGCCTGCCTCGACGACGCCCTCGAGAACCTCGCGCGCGTCGCGGGCGACTGCAGCGTCAATGACCTGCTCGGGATTGTCCTGGTGCTCGTAGACAACGTTGCCGTTTCGGTCCTCGATCTTGGTGATTGCGATGGCGTCGCGGTGCACGCCGTTGTTGGCGAAGACGCTGTAGGCCTCGCACATCTCAAGCGGCGTGACGCCAGAGGAGCCAAGGACCGATGAAGGCACCTCTTCAATCTCGGAGTCGATGCCCATCAGATGGGCGGTCTCGATCAGCTTGTCCACGCCGATGGCCATGATGACCTGCGCGTAGCCCGTGTTCGACGAGACTTCGGTTGCGCGCGCCAGCGTGATGTAGCCAAACTGCGCGTAGCTGTCGTTCTTAGGCGCCCAGGTGGCGGTCACCTGAATCGGCGAGTTGCAGTTGAGAATGACTGACGGACTCATCCCCTCGATCATGGCCGCCATCAACGTGAACGGCTTGAACGAGGAGCCGGCTTGTCGTTGGCTTGTTGCAAGGTTGACAGAGCTTTGCCCTTGGCTTGAGTCATAGCCGTAGTTTGTGCCGCCAACCATAGCGACGATGTAGCCGTTGGTGTTGTCGATTGAGACAAGGGCGCTCGAAATCTCGTCGTTCCCCGCCTGGGAGATGACCTCGTCGACGGCCTCCTCTGCGGCCTGTTGCTTCTCGGGGTCGAGCGTTGTGTAGACCTTCAGTCCGCCCTGGAGGATGGTGTCGTTGTCGAAGTCCTCCTCGAGCAGGGTCTTGACGTAGTCGGTGAAGTAGGGGTAGTCGCCCACGGTGTCGTCGTCAAGTGAGCCAGGGTTCAAAACGATGTCCTCGGCGCATGCCTCGTCGTATTCCTCTTGGGTGATGTCGCCCATCTCGAGCATGTTGCCCAAGACCTTGTTGCGACGCTCCTTGCACGCGTCGGGGTTCACCATGGGGTCGTAGTAGCTCGGCGAGTTGGGGATGCCCACGAGGGTCGCGGCCTCGGCCAGCGTGAGCTCGCTTGCGTGCTTGTTGAAGTAGGTGATGCTCGCGGCCTCAATGCCGTATGCGCCTTCGCCATAGTAGATGGTGTTCAGGTACATGTTGAGGATCTGGTCTTTGGAGTAGGTCTTCTCCATCTGGATGGCGATGTAGGCCTCGCGGACCTTTCGCTTGAGGGTCTGGTCAAATTGCTCGTCAGACAGAACAGTGTTTCTGACCAGCTGCTGCGTGATGGTCGAGGCGCCCTCGGAGCCGCCCGTCAGGTTTGAGATGATGGCGCGGATGATGCCCTGCGGGTCGACGCCGTTGTGCTCGTAGAAGCGCTGGTCCTCGACGTCCACCGTTCCCTCGGTCACGTATTCAGAGATTTCGGAGAGGTCTACCGAACGACGATTCTGTAGGTAATACGAGGCAATCTCGTTGCCGTCCGCATCGTAGACGATGGTGGGCTCGGCAACCAAGTAGGCATCTGCCGACTGATAGTCGGGCAGGTCCTGAAGCCATGAGTCGACAAGCGAGCCCAAAGAGATGGCAACGGCGAGAGCAAAGAGAGCAATGAAGCCGAAGACACCGGCAATGCCAAATGCAACGATGTGCGTCTTGGAGTGCTTGTGGGCCCTGCGTGTTCTGATGCCCATGAAATGAGTCCTCCTCAAACTAAAAACATGTAGGCACCATTATAGAGGGAAGTTGCTTCGAGGTTTTCTCCGCTTTCGTTTAACACAAGGGCTCGAGAAGCCCAAAATATTGAATATTGCTTGGTCTGGCTATCTTTTTGAGGTTGGTCTGGCAACTTCCTGACGTGCTTGTTTGCGCCGATTTTTGAGCTCGTTTTGCGGTAACGTACTATTGTTTTGCGGCCTTGACTCCCATTGCGCCGCCAGATGCACGTGCAGATATTACTTACGGAGGACAGAGAATTGCTGCCAGTCGAAGAACAGCTTAAGGTCATTACCTCGGGAACCATGCAGATTGTGCCGATGGACGAGCTGAAGAAGAAGCTCGAGCGTGGCGTCCCCCTGAACATCAAGCTCGGCGTTGACCCCACGAGCCCCGACCTTCACCTTGGCCATGCGGTCCCTCTGCGTAAGATGCGCCAGTTTCAGGATCTTGGCCATCATGTGACGCTCATCATTGGCAACGGCACGGCGCTCATCGGCGATCCGTCTGGTCGCGACTCCACCCGTCCGCCTCTGACCGAGGAGCAGGTCGAGAAGAACGCCCAGACCTACGTTTCCCAGGCAATGAAGGTCCTTGACCCCGAGAAGACCTCCATCGTCCACAACGGCGACTGGCTGAAGCCGCTGAACCTAGCAAAGATGCTCGAGCTCATGAGCAAGTTCAACGTAGCGCGCATCCTCGAGCGCGAGGACTTCCACAATCGCTACGCAAACGGCCAGTCCATCGCCCTGCACGAGTTCATCTATCCCGTGCTCCAGGCCTACGATTCCGTCGTGGTGAAAGCCGACCTCGAGATGGGCGGAAACGATCAGATCTTCAACCTCCTTGCCGGTCGCGACCTCATGCGCGCCATGGGCATGGAGCCGCAGGTGGCACTCACCGTGCCGCTTCTGGTGGGCACCGACGGCGTCAAGAAGATGTCCAAGAGCTATGGCAACTACGTTGGCCTGACCGACGAGCCGAACGACATGTACGGAAAGCTCATGTCCATCCCCGACGAGCTCGTGCCAGCCTACTTCCGCCTCTGCTCGACGCTTCCGGTCGCGGAGATTGACAAGATTGATGAGCAGTTCAAAGACGGCACGGCCGATCCTTATGCGCTCAAGCGCCAGCTTGCTCGCAACATCTGCGACCTCTATCACGGAGAGGGCGCGGGCGACGCTGCCCAGGCCTCCTTCGATGCCCAGTTCAAGAAGAACGAGGCTCCCGAGAACATGCCAGAGTTCCCGCTCTCTGTGGTGCAGACGAACGACGAGGGAAAGGTCTACCTGGCCAAGCTGCTTGTCGATCTGGGCATCTGCAAGTCCGCGGGCGAGGGCCGTCGCCTGATCGACGGTGGCGGCGTCAAGATCGACGGCAAGCCGGTCGAGCCCAAGTGCTACAACGTCGACCCTGCGCTCTTCTCGGCGGGCACGACGGTGCAGTCGGGTAAGCGCCACTGGGCTAAGCTTGTATAACTCATCTGCGGCGCCCTTCCTTCTGGGGATGGGCGGTCGTGGGTTGCTGTTGGCTGACGGAAGGGTTCGGCTGCGCCTTTGCTTGGGTTGGCGTAGCGTCAGAGGGGGTCGATAGTGAAGATTCTGGCCATCATTCCCGCGTACAACGAGGAAGACTGCATAGCGAACACTGTGAACGAGCTTGTAGCAACTTGCCCGGACGTCGACTATCTTGTTGTCAACGATGGCTCTCACGACCGCACTCCTCAGATTTGCGACGAGCTGGGCTTCAACCATATTGACATGCCCGTCAACTGCGGTCTGACGTCAGGCGTCAAGGCCGGCATGAAGTACGCCTATCGGTATGGCTACGACGCTGCGGTCCAGTTTGACGCGGACGGTCAGCACATGCCCGAATACATTCCCCAGATGGCGCGCGCCATGCAAGAGCAGGGGGCAGACATCGTTATTGCCTCGCGCAACCTGGCGGGCGGGGGAGCCGTTGGAGCTCGCGGGACGGGAGCCAAGCTCATCACCTTCTTCATCAAGCACGCCACGGGGCAGACGATCCTTGACCCCACCTCAGGGATGCGCATGTACAACCGTGCCATGATCGAGAAGTTCGCACGCGACTTTGACATCGCTCCCGAGCCAGACACCATCTCGCTTCTCATTCGCAAGGGCGCGAAGGTCATCGAGGTTCCCGCAAAGATGCGCGAGCGCCAGGGCGGCACAAGCTACCTGCGCTATTTCAGCGCCATTTCGTACATGGCGCGCACGTGCCTCTCGCTGCTCTTGTTCCAGTGGTTTAGATAGGGGGTAGCGCATGTCGCCTGTTCTTCGAGTCGTCCTTATCGTCGGGGCGTTCTTGTCCCTCTGGATCGTTGTCAAGCGCGTCCGCAAGAGCAAGATTCGCGTGGGGGACTCCGTCTACTGGGTCCTGTGCGCGGTCCTTTTGCTACTTCTTGCCATCTTCCCGCAGATTGCGTTCTTCTTCTCGGGGCTCTTGGGCTTTCTCTCGCCAAGCAACTTCGTGTTCTGCATGATCATCTTCCTCATGCTGATCAAGCTCTTCAACCTGTCGTGCGATGTCTCCCGGCTCACCGACAAGGTTGAGCAGCTTGCCCAAGAGCTTGCTCTTCACGAGAAGGAAAACGACGACGTGCTCGCAACGTCGTCTGAAAAGGACCGCCAAGTTCGTCCGGGGGGTTCAAAATGAGTCCCAATGACAAGCTGCTCTCCGTTGTCATCCCCGTCTACAACCTAGAAAGGCAGCTTCCGGCTTGCGTTGAGAGCGTGCTCGAAGCAACTGACGAGCGAGCTGAGATCTTGTTGGTAAACGACGGAAGTAGCGATGGCTCCAAGGAGCTCGCCGAAAGCTACCAGCGCAGCTATCCCGACCGCGTCGTTGCCATCACCCAAGAAAACAGCGGTCCGGGGGCCACCCGAAACCTGGGCATCGAGCGCGCTTGTGGCACCTACATCAGCTTCATCGACGGCGACGACACGGTGGAGCGGGAGTTTTTCATCAAGCACCTCTCCGCCATCGAGAGCACGGGCGCCGACGTTGTGGTAAGCGGCTACAAGCGCATCGTCGACGGCAAGGTCGACTTCATGCTGAAGCCCGAGGACATCCCTTGGTCGCGGTATCTGGTGACGGCGCCGTGGGCAAAGATCTTCAGCCTTGACTTCATCAGGCGCAACAACCTGCGCTTTAGCGACTCTCCCATCGGAGAGGACGTCTACTTCACCACGGTGGCCTATTCGTATGCAGACAGGGTCGTAACGCTTCCGTACACCGGATATCACTACATCTGCAACTCCACGAGCCTTACCAACACGAAGTCGACCGGCCTTCGCGCCGACATCGACTTCACCCAGCTTCTGGACCGCATCAATCGCGACGTTCGCTCGCGAGACAGGCTGCTCGAGTACTTCTTCATCAAGTACGGCGTCCACTACTTGCTCTATTCTGGCAGGCTCGCCACCAAGGAGCGCTTCATGGAGGAGCACGAAAGGATCTTCGACTGGTATCGTGACAACGACGTCCCCCTGAGCTTCCCCATGGGGGGAGAGGTCTCGTCGGAGTTCTTCAAGAACCGCTTCGCCATCAACGCCTATCTGGCGCTGACGAAGATGAACCTGATAGGCGCATTTGCGAGCGCCTATTGCAAGGGCGCGCCAGAAAGCTGACGAAGCGCGTGCGCCCTCGCGCTCTGTTCCTGTCCTCCTCATGCCGTGCAAAGGTTATAGCCCATGGAATCCGAAAGAAAGAAACTCTCTGTCGTCATCCCCGTCTACAATGCCGAAAAGTGGCTGTCGGGGTGCGTGGACAGCGTTCTTGCTGCGACTGACGATAGCGCCGAAATCCTCTTGATCAACGACGGCTCAAAGGACGGATCCAAGGGCCTTATCGAGGACTACCAGGCGCGCTATCCCAACAAGGTCATCGCCATCTCAAAGCCCAACAGCGGCTCTGGGGAGACGCGCAACTTTGGCCTTGAGAGGGCCACGGGCAAGTACGTGTGCTTCATCGACAGCGACGACTACGTGGACCCCGACTACTTCGATAAGTTCGTCTCTGCAATCGAGACCACCGGCGCCGACGTGGTGGTGGGCGGCTACAAGCGCGTGGTCAACGGCGAGGTCCAGTTTGAGGTCATCCCCAAGGACGTGCCGTGGTCGCGCTTCCAGATTCTGGCCCCGTGGGCGAAGATCTTCGACCTCGACTTCATCAACAAAAACCACCTGCGCTTCGCTCCTCTGGTGCTGGGGGACGACGACCACTTTGCCACGGTCGCCTACTCCTATGCCGACAAGGGGCCATCCTGCCCTATGCGGGATACAACTTCATCTGCAACGAAGAGAGCATCACCCAGACCAAGCACAAGGGGCTTCGCCGCGACATCGAGCTGACCGACCTTCTCGACAGGATCGATGCCGATGTCAAGCGCCGCGACGAGCTTCTGAACCTGCACTATATCAAGCTTGGCGCCTACTACATGCTCTATTCCGGAGGGCAGGCCACAAAGGAGCGCTTCATGGAGGAGCACGAGAAGCTGTTTGCGTGGTACAGGGACCACAGCGTGCCCCTGAGGTTTCCCATGGGCGGCGTGACCTCGTCGGAGCCGCTCAAGATCAGGCTAGCCGTGAACTTCTACCTCTTCCTTCAGAAGACGCATCTCGTCGGCGCGTTTGCCAGCGTGTACTGCAAGGGCAAGGAGCAGGACTAAAGACAGGGCCAAAGAGCTAGGGAGAAGGCGCAGCTGCGCCGTCAGCTCCTGCGGCGGGCGGACCGCTGGCTGCCGCGCTAGGCCCGCTTGAGCTCTTTGTTCCTAGAGAGGCGAACCAGCGAGATTATTATTCCGCTGACGCATGCGACAATCACGACGTAGTTGATCCCCTGCATGTCAAACGCCGCCTCCAGCGGGACCATGGTTGCGAGCGTGATGATCAGCGCAGCGGTGGCGCTGATGAGCGCCCCGCGGATGTCGCGGCATAGGATGAGGACGTCGGACAGGTAGTACAGCATCGCAAGCGCGCTCGTGCAGATGAGGACGTTCGTGAAGAGGTAGGTATAGCCGGCGACCTTCTGGCCGTACACCAGATCGAGCGCCCACGGCCCAACCCAAGACAGCACGACGACGCACACGACGATGAGCGCCAGCATGAGCTTGAGGGTCTTCTTGAAGAAGGGAAGGAACTTCTCGCGAGGGGACTCGTTCCACTTTTCGGAGAGGGGGACGAGCGCCGGGGCATAGAGGTAGCGCGCGGCGGCCTGCACCAGCACCGCAGGCGTCGCAACGGCGGCATAGATGCCCAGCCGGTCGTTTCCGTAGGCATTCGCGTAGTATTGGCGCGCAACCGAGACGATCATCCCCAGAAAGAGCACCTCGAGCACAATCGGCAGGCACTCCACAAGGAGGTCCTTTGCCTGCTGGGCGGAGAGCTCGGGCTTTATGGGAGCGATGCGCCTGGAGTGGGGAATGTCGTAGAGCAGCGTGACGGCAAGCCCTGCCGGGAACATGCCTAGGATCGCGATCACGATGCTCTGCGAGAAGTACAGCCCCAGCGAGAAGACGGCGACGACAAGAACGCCGCGGACAAACTGGGAGATTCCGATGTAGTCCATGCGCTCCCCTCGCTGGTCGACGCCATAGAGCACGTCGCAGAAGGCCTCGTCCACCTTGAAGAGCAGATAGACAAGCACCGCGGCGAAGGTCTCGCCGTCGGGGGAGACGAACACCGAGTAGATGGAGAGGGCAATCACGCCGATGACCAGGGTAAGCAGCCTGAAGCCAACGTAGTTGCGCTGCGAGTACTTGCCCTTGACGTCAGATACCTGGTAGGTGCGCATGCTGTAGGTGCCTATGGCGGAGAACATGTTTCCGACGCTCATGGCAAACGACAGGATGCCCGAGTCGTTGTAGCCGTCGGACAAGATCACCACAAGGACGGTCGTAATCCAAAGGCAGCCTTGGTAGGTAAGGCTGCCGATGGTGTTGTAGAGCATGTTGCGCTTGATATCGAGGGGTTTGGGCTGGTTCTCCACGTGCATCTCCCTACGTTTCGCTACCACTTGATGTCGATGCCTAGGTGGTTGATCACGGCAGAGTACACGGAGAGGAAGGCGGGCAGAAGCCCGAGCTTGTAGAAGCGCGAGACGGTGAGCAGGCGCTGGTAGGTCTTCCCGTGCAGGCGGGCGTACCTGCCGTTGATGTATGGCGAGTCGTGCCACGTGGGGAAGTACTCGTTCAGAAACGCGGTGCACTTCTTGATCGTGGCGTCCAGGTCGCAGTTCGGCGAGGCGGCGAGGCGGTAGTTGAAGGAGATGCCCAGATGAAGGAAGGCGGCGGCATCGAGCGCCTCCTGCTTTGCCTTGGGCGCGCCCGCGTCGGTGTAGCGCCGCTTCACCTCGCGGAAGGCCGCATAGGTGGGGTCGACTTGCTGTGGCTTCACGGTCTGGATGATGGAGTCGGAGCGGACCATGTAGTTCACGAGGGACTCGGGCACAAAGACGACGCGCCCGTCCATCTCGAGGTAGGCAAGCCAATGAAACAGCAGGTCATCGAGGACGGGCGGGATGGCGGAGAGGTCGTCGAGCCCCTTCAGCACAGAAGCGCGGAAGATCTTGTTCCATGGCGCGCCGTTAAGCTCAAGCAGGCGCCCCGGGTCATCGGCGATGGTGAAGTCCTCGCGCTTGTCGCACATCTCGCGAGAGAGGACCTTTCCGGTTGCGAGGTCGGTGCGCGAGAAGCCGCAGACGGCGATGTCCGCGTCCGCTGACTTGGCCGCCTGGTAGAGGTCTTCGAGGAAGTTTGGCTCTGCGTAGTCATCGCTATCCAGAAAGCCGATGTACTCGCCGCGCGCCTTCGCGATGCCGTCCCACCGGCCGCGCCAGACGCCCTCGTTTTCCTTGTCGATGATCACGATGCGGTCAGGGTAGCGCGACTGCCACTCCTTCAGGATGTCGATGCAGCGGTCGGGCGACCCGTCGTTGATGAAGATGAGCTCATAGCTGTCAAGCGTCTGCCCGACAAGCGAGGCGATGCACTTGGGGAGGTACTTCTCCACCTTGTAGCACGGGATGATGACGCTCAGCTTGGGGTTGGTGCTTCCTGTCGACACGAGTCGGCCCTCCTGAATCGATAAGAACTGCGTAACCGACGGCTTCCTATAATCGCTTGTCGGATGCTTCGTTTGCTGCCAATGAGGAAAGCAGCAGCGAAAAAATAGAGAATGCGCTGCTCTGACGAGAAGGTCATGGCATCCGGTAGAGTATGGTCTTGGCTTATTGTATCGACCGCGCGGTCAGTTTGCCGACGACCGCCCGATCGGTATCGACCGCGCGGTCAGTTTGCCGACGACCGCCCGATCGGGATTCTTGCAAAAACAGGGTTAGGAGATTGGCGTGACAAGAAAGGGCAGCATCGAGCTGCTCGCGCCTGCGGGAGGCCCCGAGGCCTTCAACGCAGCGCTGGCGGGTGGCGCTGACGCCATCTATTGTGGGCTGGGCAACAGCTTCAACGCTCGCAGGAGCGCACACAACTTTGACGACGAGAGCTTTGCTGCGGCATGCCGCCGCGCCCACCTCGCGGGCGCGCGCGTCTACGTGACCGAGAACGTCGTTATCGCGACGCATGAGATGCCCGAGGCGCTCGAGCTCGTCCGCCGCGCATGGGTTCTGGGGGCCGACGCCTTCATCATCCAAGACTGGGGCCTTCTCTCAGAGGTGCGCCGCAGCTGGCCTCAGATAGAGTGCCACGTCTCTACGCAGGCCAACGTCCATGACGCGCGCGGCGTCGCCTGGTGCCGCGACTTGGGCGTCGAGCGCGTGACGCTTTCTCGCGAGCTGTCGCTCCCCGAGATTCGACGCATCTCCGAGGAGGGCGTCGAGCTCGAGTGCTTCGGGCACGGGGCGCTGTGCATCTGCTACTCAGGCGTCTGCATGATGAGCTCTCTGGCGGGCGGCCGCTCGGCCAACCGCGGCCTGTGCGCCCAGCCATGCCGCCTTCCCTATGACCTCGTCGACGAGAAGGGCAACGTGATCGAGGGCACGGAGCAGGCGCGCGCCCTCTGCCCGAAGGACTATTGCGTCGTGGACGACCTTGCCGAGATGCGCGACGCGGGCGTGGGCTCCATCAAGGTGGAGGGGCGCATGAAGGCCCCCGACTACGTGCTCTCGGTGATCTCGTCGTATCGCCAGGCGCTGGACGCGCTGGAGAGCGGAAAGCCCCTCAGCAAGGAAGAAGACGCCGCCATGCGCCGCCGCCTGCGCCGCGCCTTCAACCGCGACTTCACGCATGCATACCTGATGGGCCGCTCGGGCAGCGAGATGATGAGCTACGAGCGCTCGAACAACCGGGGCGAGCTCGTGGGAGAGGTGCTTTCCTCTCGCCGCCTGGAGGACGAGGTCGTCCGCCGCGGCGGCTCTGACGGAGGTCGCGAGCGCATGCGCCGGCTCACTCGCGCGGAGGTCACGATCAGGCTGGACAAGCCTGTGGGCGAGGGGGACCTCCTGGAGCTTCGCCCGCTTGAGGACCCCTCTCAGTTCCTGACCGTGCACGCCGTCTCGGACGCCGTCGCCGGCGACACGATGGTCTGCCGCGCGTCGCGCCCCGTTCCCGCGCGCTCGACCGTGCGCGTCATCCGCTCGCAGGCGGCAATGGAGGAGGCCTCGCGCGCGGCTGGCATGGAGGTTCCCCGGAAGCGCGCGGTCAAGGTGCGCATCGTCTCCAAGCTGGGCAAGCCATTCTCGGTCACGCTCTCCTGCGCCGACGGCTCTGCAACCGCGACGGCCGAGGGCTTTGTCGTAGAGAAGGCAAGGACGCGCGCCGTGAGCGAGAAGGACTTGGTTGAGCACGTGGGGCGCATGGGGCAGACCCCGTTTGTGCCCGTCTCGTTTGACGTGGATCTAGACGAGGGCTGCGGCATGGGCTTCTCGGCCGTCCATGGCGTGCGCGCCAAGGCTTGCGATGCCCTTGAGCAGGAAATCCTCGACCCTTACGCCGCAAGGCTCCAGGGCCTTTCCGTCACCCCGTCGCTTGCCGGCATCGCCTCGAGGCTCTCTGACGTTCGCGCGGCCGCAGGAATCCGCGAGCCCAGTGCCTGGACGCGCCCCGAGCCTGAGGCATGCGCGCTTGTCTCTTCGGTCGACGCCGCGCGCGCCGCGCTTGAGGCCGGGGCCACACGCGTCTACGCCACCCCCGACGCGCTTTCTGACGGGGTCTGGCCCGAGGGCGTGATTCCCTGGCTCGACGAGGTCTGCCGCGAGCTTGACCACGACCGGCTAGACCCCTGGGTTAGCGAGGGCGCGCCTGTGGGCGTAGGCAACGTCTCCGAGCTAGCGCTGGCGGCCCAGCGTGGCGCTGCTGCGGAGATTCGCCCCTGCATTCCCGTGCATAACGAGAGCTGCATTGTTGCGCTGGAGTCGGCAGGCGCGAAGGGCTTCTGGCTCTCGCCGGAGCTGACGCTCGAGGAGGTCTGCTCGCTTGCGAAGGCTTCCTCGGTCCCGGTGGGGCTTGTGGTCTCGGGGCGTGCGCGCGCCATGACGACGGAGCATTGCGTGCTGCAAGTTGCAGGGCAGTGCATAAACGACTGCGCCCACTGCAAGCTTCGCCAGCGTCGCCTGTCGCTTCGCGACGTCGATGGCAACCTGCTGCCCGTGCGCACCGACATCCACGGGAGGTCCCGAATCTGGGCGGCGCACCCGCTTGACGCAACGCCGCAGGCAGCCGAGCTGGTCTCGGCTGGCGTCACACGCCTTATGGCCGATGCCACGCTGCTTTCGCCTGAGGAGTGCGCCTTTGCCGTGGCGCGCGTACGCCGCGCGCTCGAGGCGGCCCGCGAGGGGAGAAGGCCTGCAGCTCGTGTGCAGGGAGCAACCTCCGGGCATCTTTTCTCTGGCATCGGGTAACATGTCACCAGTAACCTATCAGTTTGCTGGGAATTAAAAGAGGCGCCGCCGCGGGCGGCGCAGGTTGGAGGAACACCATGGCCGAGAACGAAAACGCAGCTCAGGAGCCCGCTAAAGAGGAGAAGCCCCAGCTCAACCGCGCTCTTCTCGAGGAGACCATCAATATCATTCGCCAGAGCCTGCAGGCCGACGGCGGCGACATCGCCCTTGTTGACGCCACCGACGACGGCGTCGTGACGCTTGAGATGCAGGGCGCTTGCGCGGGCTGCCCGCTTTCCACCTATGACATGTCCGAGGGCATCGAGCGCATCCTGAAGGAGCATGTGCCTGGCGTCACTCGCGTCCAGCCCGCTCTCCTGTAGGTGGCCGTCTGTGTGGCTGAATGACCTCTACCATTCGCTTGACCCTGTCGCCTTTACCATCGGGCCCTTCTCGGTCCGATGGTATGGGCTTGCCTATCTTGCGGGCTTCGTCTGCGCCGGTATCGTGCTGGCGCGCGTTTCCAAGCGCTGGAAGCTCGACCTGACGATCGACGACGTGCTGGACATCATGGTGTCCGTGGCTCTGGGCATCATCATCGGCGCGCGCATCTTCTACGTGGTCTTTTATGGCGCAGGCTACTACCTTGAGCACCCGCTTGAGATCTTTGCGCTCAATCAGGGCGGGATGAGCTTCCACGGCGGCCTCTGCGGTGCCATCGTCGGTGGCGCCCTCACCTGCAGGAGGCTGCATGTCTCCATCCCAACGGTATGCGACCTTGCTGTCTGCGGAGCTCCGCTGGGGCTGTTCTTTGGCCGCTGCGCCAACTTTGTGAACGGCGAGCTATGGGGCAAGGAGACCGACCTTCCCTGGGGCGTCATGTTTGAGTCGGGAGGAAACGTCTACCGCCATCCCTCGCAGCTTTACGAGGCGCTGCTCGAGGGCGTCGTTCTGTTCATCGTTCTCTTTGTGCTGTCCCGCAAGTATCCGCCACGCCCACAAGGCACGTTTCTTGGGACGTTCTTGCTTCTGTACGGCATCTTCCGCTTCCTGATCGAGTTCGTCCGCCTGCCCGACGCGCAGCTGGGATACCTCTTTGGGACCGACTGGGTCACGATGGGGCAGATGCTGAGCCTGCCGCTCATCGTCATAGGCATCGTGCTTCTCGTGCTTGCCCATAAGTGGCAGCGTCCTCAGGTGGGGCATCTCGACGCACCCGAGGTAGAGCCCGAGGGGCAGCAGCAGTAGTAGGCTTGTGTCCTGGCAATGGATTGCGAAGCGCTCGTTGGTGGCCTTTTCCGCTGACGAGCGCTTTTCCCGGCCGTGCTTCAGAGATAAACATCAACAGATGTTGTGGTTTCGTCTAAGGGCGGTAGAGACGCAGGCACTTGCTCGCTGCCTCGGATATACTTTCGTGCTAGCAATAGAGACTTGAGGGCACGTTTGGGCTGCTGTAAGGCCACGTAATGGATCCCGGTTCTACTCCGGGCCAGCGACCAAGACTGTGCTTATCTCCCTGTGCGTCCTTTGCTGGTCTGTGCCTGCAAGACGCGTGGGGTCAAGACTGCCCGTCGTTACAACCGACGTCCACGCTTGCCCTCCCGAAGGCCTGTGAGGTCAGGAGGTAATCGTGGCAAGGCGACATGTGTACCTTGAGCGCTTCCTCGCCGTCCTTCTCGCGACGGCGATGGTTGTGGTGGCTCTGCTCCCTATGCAAGCGTTGGCTTCCGAGCTTGGCGGCTCGAGCTCGAGCGCCGCTGCGACCGATTCCGCAAGCGCGAGCACTGCCGACGAAAGCCCGACGCTTTCCGCATGCAGCGCAAAGGTCCAGTCGAGCAAAGACGCCGGCGACGCTGACGCCGCGCTCACCGGCGAGCTTTCTAGTGGGCAAACCATCTGGGCAAATGTGTATTGCGAGGCAACAGGGGAGGACAGCGAGAAGGGCTCCGGCTCTCTTGAGAGCGTCTCTTCCCAGGATGGCTGGAGCTATCAGTGGCTCTCCTCCTCAGCCAAGTCCTCCTCGCCGGACGACTATGTGGCGATTGAGGGCGCAACCTCTCAGAGCCTGACGATAGACTCCTCGCTTGCGGGAAGCTACGTCATCTGCCGCATCACTGACGGAACGACGACGCTCTACGCCCCGGGCTCAGAAGGTGGAGTCATTGCTGAGGGCTCCGTGCCGGGTCCCGTGGCATCGTCGCAGGAGCAGGGCACGGGCTCTGCCCAAGAGGAGAGCGCCTCTCAGACGGAAGAATCCGAAGCTGCGGCGACCTCAGATGACGCGGGCACCTACCAGGAGGAGGAAGCGTCCGCAGCCGACGCCTCGTCTTCAGAGAAGAGCGACGAGACGCTGGCCGTCCTCGCCTCCGAGGCAGCCTCCTCAGCTGACTCCGCAAGCGAGGGCGAGGCCGATACCGTCTCTGCAAGCTGCTGGGTCGTCGGTCCGGACGAGTCTGGCTCCTTGACCACTTGGGTGCCAATGGCCACCTTTGCCGTCGCGTCGGACACGACGGCAGCCGATCTCACCAAGCAGGTGCTCGACGAGAACGGCATCACCTACGACGACAGCCTCTACACCTTCACCAAGGACGGCAACTCGGTTGGTTGGGACTCGGCAACGGGCAAGTGGTGGCAATTCTTCATCAACGGCGAGTCCGCGGGCGTGATGGCCTCGTACTACGTGCTCAGCGAGGGAGACCAGATCGTCTGGTACTACTCCGCATGGGGCGACTCGCTGCCGGGCCAGGTCACCGGCACGGTCAAGGTGATCGGCAAGGACGCCTCGGGACTCGACCAGGTGTGGCTTGACGCCACGAGCGAAACGCTCGTCGAGGGCTCGACGGCTGACGAGCTCTCCGAGGCCGCCTTCGCTTCGGGCTCGCTCACGCACAACTCGTCTACCACTAGCTGGGGATACTATCTCAGCACGATAACCTCTCCCGAGGATGGTCGTGAGCTCGGCTATGACGCCTCCACGGGAGCATACTGGCACCTCTTTGTGAACGGCGAGATGTCGCAGGTTGGCGCGAGCAGCGTGACCATCTCGCCTGGCGACGAGGTCGTCTGGTACTACTGCACCGACTCCGACAGCCTGCCCGACACCGACGCGCTCGTGGTTGACCCAACGGCCGAGCGCCCCGAGAGCTACGAGTCTGACTGGGCCGGCTACAAGGGCACTGACGGCACGGGCGTCGTGCGCGGGCTTGCGACGCCGGTCTCTGAGTCCGGCACTTCTGCCAAGCTCGACTGGAGCCAGTCGCGCCTGACCCAGGACATGTTCGTGAACGCAAGCGACGCCATCATCGTGAACGGCGACGTCTACGACGCGGCGCAGACGGAGGTCTACCGCCGCGACTCCCAGACGGGCGAGGTGCTTGACCAGGCGCGCCTTGCTGCGAGCGTGGACTCGACGGCTCGCCTGCAGTATGCCGACGGCCTGATCTTGGTCCCGCTGAGGGGAGGGCGCATCCAGGCGCTGACGGCCGACACGCTCACGACGGTCTGGGTGTCCCCTGAGCTTGGGGCCTCGACCAGCGCAAGCGGCAGCTCGGTCGACCAGCAGCTGCTCTCGTCCATCGCGGTTCGTGACGGCAAGGCGTACTTCTCCACCGTGGCGCCCGACGGCGGCGACTCCTGCGGAGGCTACGTTGCGTGCGTGAGCATGGACGACGGCAGCCTTGTGTGGTCGTACGCCAATGACAGCGGCGTCGGATTCTACTGGACGGGCGCGGTGATCACCGACGACGGAGTGCTCACGGCAGACGACAACGGACGCGTGTATCTGCTGGACGCCCAGAGCGGAGCGGTGCTCTCGACGCTTGATTTGGGGCAGCGCTGCCGCGCGCAGCTTTCCGTAAACGGCAGCACCGCCTATGCGGTGACGACCGACGGCATGCTGCACGAGATTCTGCTCGGCGAGGGCGGGACGCTTGCCGCGGGCAGGTCCGTGCAGTTTGGCTCGTACTCGACCTCGTCCCCGACCATTTGCGACGGGCTTCTCTACGTAGGCGGCGCGACGTCTGACGACATGACGCGCGGCTCGCTCTTTGTGATAGACCTTGCGACCATGAGCGTCCGCTACGAGGCGCTGGTGCCTCTCACCAGCGTCGATGGCCAGGCAGGCACCGGCGACGTGAAGAGCGCCCCGCTTGTCTCGGTGGCCGCGGACGGCAATACCTACGTCTACTTCACCTGCAACGGCAAGCCTGGCGGCGTCTATTGCTACAAGCTGGGCGATGCCGCAGCGGCCACGCTCTTCACCCCCGAAGAGTCGCTCTGGCAGTACTGCATGAGCTCGGTCGCGTGTGACGGCGAGGGCAACCTCTACTTCTTCAACGACTCGGGAACGCTCTTCAAGCTGGACGCAGGCGAGAAGGTCCAGACGCCAACGAACAGCAACGAAGGCGACGGCGAGAAGGGCAACGGCGCAGCCGCCAACGAGGGCGAATCTGCCGCAGCCAACGGCGGTATCGCTTCTGGCGCGAGCGCGAGCGCCGGCAGCGGAAGCAAGGGGAGCAACGCTTCGTCAGGCACTTCTGGCCAGGCAGGCTCTGCCTCCACGAGCGCCGTCGGCAGCTCTGCTGCCACGTCTGACGCAGCTTCTGCCGGCGAGGCGTCGCTTCTCGATGGCTTCAGCTCTGAAGATGTCTCGGCGGTGAGCGCTACCAGCAACTCCGCGCAAGACGCAGGTCTCGCCGCCACGACGCTGGGCACGCAAGGCTCCCAGAGCGGGCTTCCTGTCTGGCCCATCGTGGGCACCTGCATCGGCGCAGCGCTGCTCCTGATTCTTCTTGCAACGCGACGCCGCAAGGGCGACCAGAAGCAAGAGGGGAGGCGTGCCTAAGTGCCTGAAGACAATGCAAGCGGTCGCAAGGTCGGTCGGGTAATCGTTGGCGCTCTATCCGCGGCGCTCATCGCGTTTTGCGTCTGGGCCATGTCGGTCTACGCGCGCGGCGGAGACCCCCTTGCGTGGATTGACGGAAGCGATGCCTTCCAGACAACTGCCGAGCAAACCACTGGCCAGGAAGGCGACGAGGCAGCCACATCAGACGAGACGACCACGACGACTGTGACCGCCGACGACGTGCAGAGCGCGCTTTCTGCGCTCTCCTTTGACGGCACCGACGTCTCTCTGGGCTCTGACCAGGCAAAGGTCGTGCTCTCCAGCGATGGCATCTGGGTCGAGCAGGCAAGCTCTGATGACGCAACGACCATGGTCGAGATAACCGCCCAGCGCGCGACGGCGCTTGCCGGATGGGCAGGCGAGCAAGGCGTCGGCCTCACGAAGGTCACCTGGATCTGCGAGGACGGCTCTGGCGCTGTCCGCATGGCCGTGACCATGCCCGTCGATGGCGCCCCCGCCTCTGGCGCTACTTCCGAGCTGCTTTCTGCCGCAACGGGCTATGCCATCTCGGGCGACGCCTACTCCCAGCTCACGCTTGAGGGAGTCGACCAGTCTGCAGGCGAGCAGCCCGTTCTTCCCGACGGGACCGTCATCACGGTTGAGAGCGCAACGACCTCCACCGGAGAGGACCTCTCCACGTCGAGCGTCAGCGAGCGCCAGGAGGCAGTGAACGAGGGCACGGCCGCAAGCTCCGTCTCGGCCGGAGCCACCACGGGCGCAACAGCTGGCACTACGTCTAGCAGCTCAGAGACGAGCTCGTCTGCCAGCGCCTCGTCCTCCGGCGATGATGCAAAGATCAGCGTGAGCGTGACGATTGACGCTTCCGCCGACGGAGGGGCAAGCAGCACGTACTCGGTGACGCTCGACTCTGGCGCAACCGCCTACGACGCCCTCGTTGCCACGGGCGCGAACGTCAACGCGAGAAGCACCACGATGGGCCTCTACGTGTCGGCCATCAACGGGTATGCCGAGAAGGACCAGGGCGGCGAGTCAGGCTGGAAGTACGCCGTCAACGGCTCCTACCCTGGCTACTCGGCGGGTTCCTACACGCTCTCCGATGGCGATTCGGTCCTTTGGGTATACGTCACCGAGGCATAGCTCACATGGGTGCCGGAGAGACGCGACAGATGACGGGGCAACCCGCGCGGACGGCGCGGGCCTTCTCCACCTGCCACGCCTCTGTGCCTCTTGCGTGCTTTGCAGGCGTCATTGTGATCTCGATGTTCGCAATCCAGCCCGTGTACGTGGCGATCTCGCTTGCCGGTGCGCTTGCGTTCTCGCTTCTTGCCCGCGGATTGAGCCCGACGCTTCGGGGCTTGCGTTGGCAGCTTCCGATGATTGCGCTGATATGCCTGTTGAACCCGCTCTTCTCGGCGTCGGGATCGACGCTGGTCCTGAAGCTTGGACCCTTGAGCGTCTACGCGGAGAGCCTGGCATATGGTGCCGTCATGGGCGCGCTCATGGTTGCGGTCGTCGTGTGGTTTGAGGACGCGGCCGCCGTGCTCACGCAGGACCGGCTGCTCTCGCTCTCTCCACGCCGCGCAAGGTCAGTCCCCGTGGTGGTCAGCATCGCGGCCCAGCTCGTGCCGCAGCTTCTGGAGCGCAGCCGCACCGTGCGCTCGACAAGCGACGCGTGCACGGCGGCGGGGCCTCGACCCAGCGGAAAGGACGCACTGATCAACACGTCGACCTTGCTGCTCGACTGGTCGCTCGAGGACTCCCTCGAGCGCTCTGACGCCATGCGGGCTCGTGGCTGGGAGTCGGGGAGAGAGCGCACGTGCTATCGTGTGGAGCGCTTTGGTAGCTCCGACGCCTTCAAGCTGACGCTTCTTGTGCTGCTCGTTTGCGTAAACGCGCTGCTCGCATGGGTTGCCTGCTCGCAGTGGCACTTCTATCCGACGATGCCGCAGCTGGTTATGTGGTGGGGATATCTTCCCTTTGCGGCCCTTGCCTTTGTGCCGATGGCCTCGGAGCTTCTTGCGCGAGCGACGGAAAGGAGGCTTTCGTGACTCAGGATTCCCCCGTGACGGAGCCTGCCCAGGCGGCGCTCAGCTTTCAAGACGTGAGCTTCTCGTATGCCAGCGCAAAGGGGGTCGACGACTTGGCTCCCGTGCTCTCCAACCTTTGCCTTGAAGTGCCCAAAGGGGCGTTTGCCCTGCTCGTAGGCAAAACGGGGTCGGGAAAGTCGACGCTTCTTCGCTTGGCGAAGCCGGAGATTGCGCCCGCCGGGAAGCTCGACGGAACCGTGAGCGTCTTTGGCCATGACGTCCGCTCGCTTGACCCTGCGACCTCCGCCGCGAGCATCGGCTACGTCTTTCAGAGCCCCGACAACCAGATCGTTTGCGACACCGTGTGGCACGAGATGGCATTCGGCCTTGAGAACCTTGGGGTCGAGCAGGGGGAGATGCATCGGCGCATCGCGGAGACGTGCAGCTATCTGGGCATGGAGCCCTGGTTTCGAAAGCAGACGGCCGAGCTCTCGGGCGGCCAGCGGCAGGTGCTCGCGCTTGCCGCCACGCTCGCCATGCGCCCGCGCGTGCTTCTCTTGGATGAGCCGACGAGCATGCTAGACCCGCTTGCCGAGAAGGACTTTCTCTCGCTTCTGTTTCGAGCGAACCGCGAGCTGGGTCTTACCGTGGTGGTGGCGACGCATGCGCCCGCCCCGATGGTGCCCTATGCCACCTGCGCCTTTGCGCTCGAGGACGGCGCTGCCAAGCCAGTCGACCTTGACCGGCTTGGAAAGCGGGCGGCGCTCTGCGTTCCCGCTCGCGCCCACGACGCTGACGCTTTGGGGGATGCGCCTTGCGTCAAAGCGTCCGACCTGTGGCTTCGCTATTCTCGCGACGCCGACTGGGTATTGCGCGGCCTTTCGCTCGAGATTGGCGCAGGGGAGGTGCGCGCTATTGTCGGGGCAAACGGAAGCGGAAAGTCGACGCTTCTCTCGGCTCTTGCAGGGACGCTTGCGTCGCAGCGCGGTCGCGTGAGAAATGTGCGCAAAAAGAGCCAAGCGCTGCTTCCGCAGAGTCCGAAGGCGCTTCTGACCTGCGCTTCCGTGAGAGAGGAGCTCATGGAGTGGTCTAAGGCGGGCGGCTATGGAGCCTCTGAGGTTTCCTCAGCGCTTTCCAAGATTGGCCTTTCGGGCATGGAGGGACGCCACCCCTATGACCTGTCGGGCGGGCAGCAGCAGCTGCTTGCGCTCGAGAAGCTGCTGCTGGTGCGCCCGCAGCTTCTGCTGCTCGACGAGCCGACAAAGGGCCTTGACGACGCTTTTCGCCAGCAAGTGGCGTCCCGCGTGGCCGAAGCGCGCGATTCAGGAGCCACGATCGTGGTGGCAACGCATGACCTGGGCTTTGCCGCTGCCGTCGCCGACCGCGTGACCATGCTCTTCGATGGCCAGGCGGCCGTGAGCGAGCCCACCGAAACGTTCTTCTCGCGCTCCTGGCTCTTCCGTCCGTAGGCAAGGAGCGCGAGAAGCGCGACCGCGGTCTCTTGCGAGAAGCCCGTCGCTTCTCTAGAAGCTCAGGAAGGGCTCGTCGGGGACGAACTCGTCCTCGTCCTCGTCCTCATCCTCATCGTCGTCTTGGTCGGAGTCGAAGTCGTCCTCATCGTCGTCGCAGGCATTGGCGTTGACCATGTCGGTGCCCTCGTTGAGGTCGGGCAGCACGCTCGTCATGCTGCAGAGGCCGTTAACCGCGGGCACGATCTTTTGCCACTGGCATATGACGGGGTCAGACGGAGCCTCCTCGAGCTCGGTTAAGGAGTCGAGGTAGATCTCGTGAGCGCCATCCAGAAGGTCGGTCGTGCGGCGAAAGTCCTGGAAATGCTGGGCAAACTTCCCCATGGCCTCCTCGGCGTTCTGCGCGTATACAACGCATGGCATCAGGCAGAAGTTGTCCTTGTCGTCGGAGTCGTCGTTGTAGCTGAAGTTGCCTATGTAAAGCATGGGACCTCCTTGTTCGAGGGCTGCCGTGTGGCAAACTTATCTCATGATAGCTTCACGACACACAACCAATGACACGCGACGGACGGGCGGACCCGCCGACGGGCACGGCGGCTCGGCTGCCGTGGTGCTCGCTCGCGCCGAGGCGCCCGTGCTCGTTGCCGTTCCCATATCAATGATTGCACTTGCTGCGGCAGGTGTTCAGGCAACGGCTGCTCTTACGATGCTCATCGCCTTGCTCGCGCTCGCGCTTCTTCTCTCGAGCTTCGAGGCGTCGCGACCGGCGCTTCGCCAGCTGATGCCCACGGCCGTGCTCTCTGCCGTGGCGGCCGCTGGGCGCGTGCTTTTTGCGCCAATTCCTGATGTGAAGCCCGTCTCGGCCATAGCCATCATTGCCGGCGCGACGCTTGGAAGAAGGAGCGGGTTTGTGGTTGGGTCCTTGGCCGCGTTTCTCTCAAACTTCTTCTTTGGGCAGGGCACCTGGACCCCCTGGCAGATGTACGCGTGGGGCCTTGTCGGCTACGTGGGCGGCGTGCTGGCAGACCACGGTCTTCTTGAGCGGCGGGCAGTGCTCTATGGCTGGGGCTTCGCGTCTGGCCTTGTCTACGGGGCGCTTCTGAACGGCTATTACGTGCTTGGCTACGTGCAGCCGCTTACCTGGCCGGCAGTCCTTGCGGCTGTTGCCGCGGGGCTCCCGCTTGACCTTGTTCATGGAGGGGCGACGGTGGCGTTTCTTGCGGCAATTTGGGAGCCGTGGGGCCGCTCGATTCGCCGCGTGGTGGCCAAATACGACCTCTCGCTTGACCGGAAATTATAGAGCGAGGGCTAGCTAGCTGCCCCCAGGGCGTCGTCTGGCGGCGCTATCTCCTCGGCGTCCTGCGCGTCCTTGCGGTGGGGAATCACCGCGTTCAGGTGAAAGATGTTTCCCCTCACGTTTGTATGCATGGCGCCGCCATAGCGCGAGACGACGAGGCGCATCGACTTCATGCCCCATCCGTGGGCGTCCTTGTCGTCCTTGGTCGTCTGCGGGAGGTTGTCCTCGAAGGTCAGCTGGCCCTTGAAGTAGTTCTCGACGTGGATGATCACCATGTCGCCCCGCTGCTCGATCACCACGCTGATCGTCCTCATGCTGGGGTCGTCGAGGGCCTGTACGGCCTCGATGGCGTTGTCCAGCGCGTTTCCGATGAGCGAGTAGATGTCGCTGGGGCTCATGAACGAGAGGCAGGTGCCGTCGACGATGGTCGAGAGGGCAATCTTGTCCTTGCTGCAGGTAAGGCTCTTCTCGGTCAGGATGACGTCAAGCGGCTCGTTGCCGGTCTTTATCGCCGAGTCGTAGATGCTGACCTCCTTGGCTGCCTCGTCGATAAAGTGCTGGTCAATGGTGGGGTGCTCCTGACCAATCTGGCGAATTTGGTGCCTGATGTCGTGGCACTTGAGGTTGATGGCCTCGATTGTCCTCTTTGAGAGCTGGTACTGCTCGCGCTCGTCCTCCATCAGGCGGGTTATGGTTGTCACCTCGCGGCTCAGGCGGCGGTTGTAGAGCAGCTCGTACTCGAGGTAGAGAATCGTGACGCAAAGCAGGGTGTGCGCCACGCGGCAGCCAAGAATCAGCTCGAGCGGCAAGCTGTAGTTATAGAGCTCCTTCACCACCACGTCGAAGGCGATCACGGCGCAGATCACCAGCACGATCGCGCCAAGCGCCACCTGCGGCTGCACGAGCTCCAGGCCGCTTTGCTTGATGCGCGAGATGAGCGCCACGTAGCACAGGGCGTATACCACCACAAAGGGGAGCACCTGCCAGACGATGTTGACCGAGAGGCTCTTCCCGAGAAGCGCAAAGGCCCCAGACGAAATGCCGCTGGCGAGGTTCTGCATGGTGTAGCCGGCCGTGCTGCAGAACAGGGCCGACCAGACGGACGACTCGAAGACGAAGTACGTGATCGCGCTCGCGGCGCAGATCGTCAGGGAGAACACCACGACGATGAGCACTGGATTGCTTGCGATCTGGGACATGAGAAGAGCGAGCAGCGCGGACCATGCCAGCACAAAGAGGCAGGCCGCAATGGCCCTGGGCCTTGTCGGCTCTCGACGGGGGAGGCTCCACGCAAAGAGGAACGCCGCAGCAAGAATCTGTATGCAGGTGAAAAGAGACATTGGAAGCTCTCTCAAATACATCAGCTACTACCTCCCAAGTAGTCGGCGAAGGCCTCGATGCAGGGGCGCCTTCGCGCACGGCTGGCGTAGAGCCGCTCGCCCGTCGAGAGGACGATCTCGCCGTTCTTCATCGAGCGGATGTGGTCCATGTTGACGATGCAGCTGCTTGAGATGCGCAGAAACGAGCTTTGGCCCAGCTGCTCCTCAAGCTTGGTAAGGCTGCCGCGCACGTGCAGGGGCTCTTCGTCCTTTGGTGCGCCAACAACGTGGTAGACGAGGTCATGCTTGACCGTCTCTATGTAGAGGATCTCCCAGTATTCGAGCACGCTGATGCCGTCGCGCGTGGCGACCGTGAGGCGCTTGTGGCCGCCACGTTCCATGGCACGCACGGCCTTGTCCATGCGCATCGAGAAGCTGTAGTAGCTCACGGGCTTCACGATGAAGTCGAGCGCGTTCACCTGGTATCCCATGACGGCGTACTGGGCGAGGTTGGTCACAAAGATAAGCGGGGTCGTCTTGTCATAGGCGCGCATGAGCTCTGCGGCCTCCATGCCGCTTATACCGGGCAGGTCGATGTCCATGAAGACGAGGTCGCACGAGCGCTCCTTCTTCAGAAACTCGACCGCCGAGGCAAAGCGAACGACGGAAAACTCCATGCCGAACTCGCGTCCATAGCGCTCGATGCAGTCCTCGAGCGTCTCGGCTGCGCTGTCGTCGTCCTCCACGATGATGATCTGGTACATGGCTCCCCTTTGTCCAACGAGATTCTATCAGTATCGCTACCTGCGCTTTTGGCTCTCGGGGGAGCTTGCTTTCTCGTGCCGTCGGGTGGTCGAAATTCCCAAATCGGGCGACTCGCCTACCGAATATGGCAACTGGAAGCTTCCTTAACGAACCGGCCATATGGTGCCTGCGAAGGCAATGCGCCGCAGGGAAGGGTCTAGCGACCGCATGGCCGCCAGGAGATACGGAAGGTGATGAGCATGGCAATCAAGAAGGTCCGCAAGGAAGTCTGGAAGGGAATTGCCGCAATCGCGTTGGCGCTGCTTGTGATTCTGGCGCTGGCTACGCCAGTCGCCCAGTCTTACGAGGGGCGCATCAACACGGCACTGGGGATCAGCACGACGCAGATCGTCGAGAACGAAGAGTAGGGGGTAAGACATGGCAACGCCACTGAGCAGGCGCGACTTCTTCAAGCTGGCAGGGGCCGGCATGGGCGCCGCTGCCGCGACGGCAGGGCTTGGAGCTGCACCGGCGCTGGCTGACGAGAGCTCCTCCTCGGCCTCGTCGGACTCCACCTATCGCTACGTGAGCGACTACGGCACCGACATCATGGACGAGAGCGCGCTCCAGACGCTTGAGGAGGACTGCGCCGCAGCAGCCCAAGCAGAGGTCGAGGAGGGTGCCGTCCTTCTCCGCAACGAAAACGATGCGCTTCCCCTGCCCTCCGGCAGCAAGGTCACGCTCTTTGGCCAGAACAGCATCGAGTCGACGGTCGAAGAGGAATCTACCGGGGGCTTCGGCGCCCCTCAAAGGCTGAGCGGCCCGTTCTATAGCTACCATTCTGGCGGAGACTCGACCAAGGGCTCCATGATTGCCACCAAGACCTACCTTGAGTGCATGCAGGAGGTCTACGAGGTAAACCAGACCTTGGTAGAGGCTTACCAGACAAGCAACTACAAGCGCGTCAAGTCTGCGGACTCACCCGAGGTTGGCGAGGCGCCAATCGACCTCTACACCGATGACATCAAGGCGAGCTGGGCAAGCGACTACAACGATGCCGCCATCGTGATGCTGACCCGCCAGGGCAGTGAGGATTGCGACCTGGTGCTCGAGGACTCCGAGGGCATCTCCCAGCTTGCGCTTCACCAGAACGAGCGCGACATGCTCTCGATGATCAAGGACGAGAAGGACGCCGGCGTCTTCAAGCGCGTCATCGTCCTGGTCAACTCCAGCTGGGCTATCGAGCTTGGCGAGCTTGCCGACTATGGCGTCGATGCGATCCTCTGGGTTGGAGCGCCAGGTGCGGTGGGCTTCGAGGGCGTTGCAAAGATCTTGGTCGGCGAGGTGAACCCCTCGGGCAAGCTCGTTGACACCTATGCCAAAAACTCGCTGTCCGCCCCCGCCATCACCTACGCGCAGCTCAAGAACACGCCCACGTGGAAGAACCTGCAGGAGGTGCTGGACGCCTGCAACGACACCGACAAGTTCGTGAGCTACTACCTCATCTATGCCGAGGGCATCTACGTTGGCTACAAGTACTACGAGACGCGCTACGAGGATTGCGTGCTCGGGCAGGGCAACGCTGACGGAACTGCCGGCTCCTCTACGGGCGAGGCCTGGAACTACAACGACGAGGTCGCCTATCCGTTTGGCTACGGCCTCTCCTACACGACCTTCGACCAGAAGCTCGACAGCGTGAGCTACGACGACGCGACCGACGTCTACACCGCCTCGGTCACCGTGACCAACACCGGCACGGTTGCCGGAAAGTCGGTCGTCCTCCTCTTTGCCCAGACCCCCTACGGCGACTATGAGAAGGAAAACCTCGTGGAGAAGTCGGCCGTCCAGCTGGTCGCCTTCGGCAAGACCGGCGAGCTTGAGGCCGGAGCCTCCGAGACCGTCGAGATCACCGTCGAGCGCTACCTGCTTGCGAGCTACGACTACAAGGCCACCAAGGGCTATATCCTCTCGGCGGGCGACTACTACCTTGCCATTGGCGACGACGCCCACGACGCGCTCAACAACATCCTTGCCGCAAAGGGCGCATCGGGCATGACCGACGTCTTGGGCGACGCGGCGTCAGGAGACAAGGACAAGGTCTATACCTGGAACGTCGCCACGATGGACGACACGACCTACCACATGTCCCGCTACGCCTCCGACGTCGAGGTCACCAACCGCTTCGAGGAGGCAGACCTCAACAACCTCGGCACTGACACCATCACCTACCTGACTCGCTCTGACTGGGAGGGCACCTTCCCGACCGAGCAGGTTGCCGTCAGCGCTACGGAGGACATGATGCACGTGCTCGACGGCGTGCTCTACGAGATTCCCGACGACGCCCCGTCCGTGGACTCCTTCACGCAAGGCGCTGACAACGGTCTTTCCTTTGCTGACATGTACGAGGTCGACTACGACGACGATGAGACCTGGAACATGTTCCTTGACCAGCTTACCGTTGAGGAGATGGCGTCCATCCTGCCCGACCAGAACGGCTCGGCAGCCATCGACAGCATCGTGATGCCCGCCTCGTATCGCGGCGACGACATGGACGAGCTCGAGCAGGTGCACTTCAAGGTCAACGACTGCTCAGGCTTCCTCTGGCCCTCCATCATGATCTCTGCGAGCTCTTGGAACGCGGAGGAGCAGAGCCGCCGCGCGCAGCTTACCGCCAACGAGGCGTACTTCATGGGCTGCAACGAAATCTGGTCCGGCGGCCCCAACATTCACCGCACGCCCTTCAACGGCCGCGCCACGGCCTACTACTCCGAGGACGGCATGGTTGGCTACTACCTGGGCCAGCTCCAGTCCGAGGCGTGCAACAAGTACGGCATCATCCTTGGTCTCAAGCACTTCTGCGTGAACGACCAGGAGGCCTGCCGCGAGTCTGCGGCGACGTTTTTGAACGAGCAGACGCTGCGCGAGCAGTACATGCGCGCCTTCGAGGGCGCATATGCCAAGGGCGGCTGCAGCGGCATGATGACCGCCTTCAACCGCATCGGGTGCAGGTACTGCGGGAGCTCCTCCGAGCTCCTTCAGGACGTGCTGCGCGGCGAGTGGGCGGCGCACGTCGTCGTGTGCTCTGATGCCTGCGTCGGCTCTGACTACAAGACGCACTATGCCACCAACATCCAGGCTGGCTTGGACTACTGGTGCTGGGACATGGCCGGCGGCTTTGGCCCGCAGGCTGCCGCCTCAGAGGACACGAAGGTCTCCGACGGCGTCATTGCCGACATGATCAACAACGGCGACGGCTACATGCTCCAGCTCCTGAGGAACGCGACCAAGAACCAGGTCTACTGCGAGTCCCGCACGATCATGGTGAACGGCCTTGCGGGTAACGCGACCATCGTCCACACCACGCCGTGGTGGGAGACCGCGCTGACCGGCACCACCGTTGCCACCGGCGTCGTTGGCGCCGCTGCGCTGGGTCTCTATCTTGCGAAGTCCTTTGCCTGGGATGGCAAGGCCGAGAAGGGAGGCGAGTAGCATGGCTCAGGATCAGAAGAAGTCGCTTCTCGTGAGCAAGAGGGTCACCTGCTACCTCAACTTGGTCGTCGCCGTGATTTTGATAGTCGCTGCAATCATGTCGCTTGCGACGAGCGGGACGGACCTTGACGCCTCGGTGCCGGTGATGCTGTTTGTCGGCGCCGCTTGCGCGGCCGTGTTCGCCATGGTTCCCAACAAGATCGCCGACCTTGGCAACCTGGCTACCGTCTGCTGCATCGCCTATGCGCTCGCCGCTCACCTTATTGCGAGCATCAACACCATCGTGAACGCGATGACGGGAATCACGATGTTCAACTCGGGCAGCAGCTTCACCACGGTCGTTGCCCTTGCCGCAATCATGGCGGCAGCGCTTGTCGTGGAGATCGTCTCCTGCTTCATGAGCCGCGACGCAAAGTAGCCGTCACGGAGTAGGGGCACCTGGCAGCCAGATCTGGCGCAGGCTGCAACGCTGCGATACCTCCCTTTTCTTTTCCCCCTCCCGCCACGCCATTGCCTTGGCGGGAGGGGGATTGCCCCTTCTTCGAGAGACGTTGCCATCTAGCTGGGACGCTGCTAGCGCGTGCTCGAGCGGGCGTAGACCTCGTAACCCATCTTCAGCTCGCGCGGGACAAACTCGCCCTTCTCCTCCATGGCCTCCACGAGCATTTTTGCGGCCTCGATCCCGCTTGTGAGGTAGTAGAAGTGCACCGTCGTAAGCGAGGGGGTCACGATCTTTGAGAGCTTGGAGTCGCCGACGCCTGTGACCTGCACGTCTTCGGGCACGCGCTTGCCGTATTCGCGCAGGCAGGTGATGGCGCCAAAGGCGATGTCGTCCGTCGCGCAGACCAAAGTGTCTATGGAGGGGACGGCTTCCAAGAGCTTTTCGGCGCTGAGATATCCGGAGTCAACGCTAAAGCTTGCGGAGGCCTGCGCCTTTTCCGGCGATTCGATGCCTGCAGCTTCGCAGGCGTCCAGGAACGCGCGGTGACGGTCGCGACCTGCGGCGACGTCCTTCTCATACACGCCGATGTAGCCGGGGACCTTTGCCTCCTTCAGAGCGAGCGTGGTGATGTCGAAAATTGCATGGTAGTCGTCCTGGAAGACGCAGGAGTGGTCTGCCAGCTGCTGGCCCAAGATCACGACCGGAATCTTGAGCGAGCCAAGAACGCGCAGGTGGGCTGGCGTAAAGACGGTTGCAATCAGTATGATGCCGTCCACTTTGTTGCGCTCGGCAAACAGGTTGAGGTAATCGACCTCCATCTGCTCGTTGTTATCAGTGTTTGCGAGAAGCGCCTGGTAGCCGCTTTGCGCAAGGATCCTTGTAATGCCTGCGACCATGCGGCTTACGGAATGCGAGTTGATCTTTGGGATGATGACGCCGACCAGATTGGTCTTTCCGGTGCGAAGCGTGCGAGCCTGCTGAGAGGGGATGTAGCCAGTCTCCTCGATGACGCGGCTGATGAGCTTGCGCTTCTCTTTTGAGACGTAGCCATCGTTGAGATAACGAGATACCGTAGCGCGAGAAACGCCTGCCAACCGCGCAATCTCGTTGATGTCCATTCCCGCGACCTCCGTCAGCCAGTTCGTACTCTTGCATGAAATTGCATGTGAGAGGGTTCCGCTTTTGTTGCCCTGCAACTTCGAAAGACTTGCTAATAATGGTATATGAGAACGATACCATACGAGACTTGCTCGAAATCGATTCCGCAGATGGTCATTCGTTTTCCGTAGACGCGTCATAATGTGGCCGGGGTGTGGTCGGGAGGCTAGCGAATATTCATCAAAACGGTAGGATGAAACGAGTGCCGATTTCTACGAGGGGGATTTGCCATGCTGATGGAAGGGTCGCGCGAGAGGATCGTTGCCTACGGAAAGCGTGTGGCTAGTGAGGGTCTTGCCGTTGGCACTAGCGGAAACCTTTCGGAATTCGATCCCAAGATGGGCCTCATGGCGATAAGCCCGTCTGGCGTGGGGTACTTCGACACGAATCCTGAGGATGTCGTGGTCATGCGCCTTGACGGGACCATTGTGGAAGGGGAGCGCCGCCCCTCGTCTGAGGCGCCGCTTCACGCACAGACGTATCGCTGCCGTCCCAACGCACGCGCTGTGGTCCATACGCATTCGCCGTTTGCGACGACGCTTGCTGCGCTCGGCCAGCCAATCCGTGCCGTGCATTTTACGATCGCCGACGCAGGCACTGACGTGGTGCCCCTTTCGCCCTATGTCACGTTTGGCACTCCTGAGCTGGCGGAATCTGTGGGAAAGACCCTTGCAGAGAATCCCAAGACGCAGGCGGTACTCATGGAAAGCCACGGCCTTATCGCTTGCGGGGCGTCGATGGACGACGCGTTCACCCTTGCCGTTAACCTCGAGTTTGTCGCCCGCGTGCAGTGGCAGGCCGAGTGCGTAGGGAAGCCGAGGGTCTTGACCCCCTCTGAGATGGGCAGCGTGGCCGAGCGCTTCTCTACCTACGGTCAGGACGCGAGCAAGTAAGAGCCCAGAGCGCAGCGGCCCGGGACCGCGCACAACGGCGCTTCAGCCCCACACGACGCGCTACTGCCAAGTTGCGCGACTTCTGCGGCATCAGAAGTCGCTGAAGTTGGCAGGTGCGGCATCAGAGGTCGCGGAACTTGGCAAAACGGGCATCAGAAGTCGCGCAACCTGGCAGCGACCGGCATCAGAGGTCGCGTAACCTGGCAGCGACGCGGCGCGCGCTCTTGCGGCAAAGAAAAAGCTACGCCCCCGACGCTGGACTGGGGATGCCAGCGACGGGGGCGCAGCGAGAGGGGCAAACTCACAAGCAGCTTACAGCGAGCACGACCAGCGAATGTTCTCGTCGTCCATGTCGAGAGGGTCGTTTGGATCCTCAACAAGTCTCGGCCCGGTGAAGCGGCGGTCGCGAACAACCTTTGCTGGCACGCCCGCAACCGTGACGTCGTGTGGCACATCGTGCACGACAACAGCGCCGGCGGCAACTTTTGCGTTGTCGCCAATCGTGATATCGCCCAGAACGATGGCCCCTGCTCCCACCAGCACGTTGTTGCCTAGCGTGGGGTGACGCTTCCCGCCGTGCTTGCCGGTCATGCCCAACGTAACGTTCTGGTAGACCATGCAGTCGTCGCCAATGATTGACGTGGCGCCAATGACCACGCCTATGCCATGGTCAATCGAGAAGCGCCTTCCGATCTGTGCTGACGGGAAAATGTCAGCGCCATACTTCTTGCGGGTGCGCTTGGCAAGAAAGAGCGCAAGCCCCTTCATGCCATGCTTGTACAGCCAGTGGTGGCGACGGTATGCCCACACTATGTGCGTGCCGGTTGAATAGAGGTAAATGTCACGGAGCGACTCCGCTGCTGGGTCGCGCGCCAACGCGGCCTTGGCGTCCTCGCGCATGACTTCGCGCAGCGGCATCTCGTCAACGGTTCGCGTGTCCTTCTCGCCCGAGTCTAGCGTTGGGACAGGCATGTCAGCGTAGGCGCTCATTAGAGGTCCATTGACAGGTAGCGTTCGCCGGTGTCGGGCAGAATGGCCACGACGGTCTTGCCGGCAAACTCTGGACGGTTGGCAACACGCACGGCAGCGGCCACGGCAGCGCCGGAAGAGATGCCAACGAGAAGGCCGTACTCGTTGGCCAGCCGCTTCTTGATGTCGATGGCGTCAGGGGAGGAGATGGGAAGAATTTCGTCGACTACCTTGCGGTCGAAGTTGTCAGGGACAAAGTTGGCACCGATGCCCTGGATCTTGTGGGCGCCAGCCGGCTTGCCGGCCAGGACCTGTGACTCCTCGGGCTCGACGGCTACCGAATAGACGGATGCCTTCTTCTCCTTCAGGAAACGGGCGGTGCCGGAGATGGTTCCTCCGGTGCCCACGCCAGCGACAATTGCGTCGACGGTCCCTTCGGTGTCGCGCCAAATCTCGGGACCGGTGGTCTCGTAGTGCGCCTGCGGGTTTGCGGGGTTGGAGAACTGCCCGGCGATGATCGAGTTGGGGGTCTGGGACTGAATCTCTTCCGCCTTCTTGACGGCCCCTGCCATGCCTTCCTTGCCAGGCGTCAGCACAATCTGCGCTCCATACGATGCGGCGAGCTTGCGGCGCTCGACGCTCATGGTCTCAGGCATGGTGAGAATGAGCTTGTACCCGCGAGCTGCGGCAACCATGGCCAGGCCAACTCCGGTGTTTCCGCTGGTAGGCTCGATGATGGTACCGCCGGCAGTCAGTTTGCCGTCCTTCTCGGCAGCGTCGACCATGGCTTTTGCAACACGGTCCTTGATGGAACCGCCAGGGTTGGTGGCCTCGTACTTGCCCAGAACCGTGGCGTTTCCGTTGGCGAGGCCAGATAGGTCGACAAGGGGCGTCGACCCGATAAGGGCCTCAATTTCACGTGCAACCTTCATGACAGACTCCTTAAGTCTCTGGTGACGAGGCACGTCGACTGCCCTCTCTAGGGCTCCACCGTCTGACAACTCGTCGATACCTAGACTGCCACTTAATTACCCAGCAAACAAGTAGGAATTAGAAAATGCGAGAATCCCCCTCAACTTTTCCAGGGGCATGAGCGCTACGACCAAGGGACAGGTGCGCTGCGACGGCGCGCCCCTCGAGTCCTGGTCGCGCCGCAGGCGTACTAGAAAATCCACCTTGCGCTCGATCATCAAGCAATCTCAGTTTGAAAACCCAAGGTAAGCTACATGCCGTACAGAGAGCGAATCGATACTTTCAGGTTTCTCGCCTAATAATATTGCGCAAAGCGGGTAGTCTACTAAATGTTGATGGTTTCAAGCCTCTAACGCGGCCTTAGGCCCAATCGATGGGATGTCATGGATTCTCGCTATTCCGGCACCAAAGGGCAGGTTTCGTATGCGAGCGCGCGCCAAGCGCATAGGGGGACATCCGTGCGACCCCGGTCGTCGTATGGCCCTCGCAGGGGTCGTCCGTCTTCGTCGCCCCAGCGCCGGCGTCAACCACATCCTCGGCAAGACACCGGTCAGTTTGCGAAGGAGCACGCTGCGGCATCGAGAAACGCTCACGTGAAGCAGCAGGCAATTCCTCAGCTTCCGGGGTATGATTCGCGCCGCGCTTATGTACAGTACTCTGGCGCCGTTGCGTTTGCGCGTCGTCAGCGGGGCTTGAACGTCTTGCCCGTGCTTGCCTTCGTTCTTCTTGTCGTTGCGATCGTGCTGGCAATCGTGGCCCTATAGCTCACGTGCCGGCGCCACCCCAAGCATGGGCTCCCGGGCTACTAGTACAGTGGCAGCTCTCCGGTGATTGGGTCGATGTCCTCCGCGGCAAGCGGCTCAAAGGCCAGGCAGGTATAGGTGGGTTCGCCATGGAACTCGGTCAGCCCGGCGTCGCGGATAAGCGCTACGGCAAAGCCTCGGCTGCGGCCTTCCTCCGCGAGGTCAAGCAGCTCTTGCTCTGAATCGACGTACACGCACACCTTTGCTACGCCTGCGTCAAACCAGTCAGAGAGGGGCGTGGCGTCCTGCTCGGCATGGTCGAGCCACACCCAGGAGGGGTCTCCGTTCTCGTCAACGGCCAGTCGGAGCTGGTCCTGCCTGCCCTCGCGCACCAGAGCCATCAGCGTGGCCTCAACGCACGCATGGCCTGCTTGGGCGGCAATCTTTCCCTTGCGCATCTTGAGGTCGCGCCTCATTACAATCATCTGCTTTGCTTTGTATGCCACTTTTTCTGCCTTTCTGCGCGCGCAGGAGCGCCGAAGCTTGTATGCATGCCTTATGCACGAAGTCCGGAGGAAGGTGTCTTGCATCCCGAAGGTCGCGGCCCCATGAAAGCCAGGTCCTGAAGGCTCGGAGCCCTCCTGAAGCCTGCAGGACTCTATTGCTTGGACGAGACGTAGCTTTCGTCGATCGTGATCTTGCATATGGCCTTAGGATAGCGGGCCGTGACAATGTCGCTGATCTTCTTCTTCAGCTCGTCGTTTGTGAGCGCGAGGTCATGCGGACGCACGCAGTCAAAGATCACGTTGGTGTGCGTGGGACCGGGAACGGTGCGCAGGTCGTGAATCGTCAGCCGCGGATCGATCTTCTCTTGGATGTTGACGGCAATCCAGTGACGCATGTCTGCAACCATGGGGTCTTTGGTCACTATCGGGTCGTAATGAAGGGTCATGATCAGCCCCTCGTCCTTGAAGTCCTGCTCGATGTTGTCCAGAACGTCATGCGCCTCAAAGACGTCCTGCTCGCCGGCCATCTCGACGTGCGCGCTGGCAAAGAGCCTCCCGGGCCCGTAGTCGTGCACCATCAGGTCATGGGTGCCAAGGACTCCGGGGTAGCTCATGATCTTGTCGTGGATGTGGTTGATGAGCTGCGGGTCTGGACTCGAGCCCAAAAGCGGGTCGATGGCCTCGCGCAGAAGGTCGAATCCGCTCCAGCAAATGAACCCTCCCACGACGGTGCCGGCGATGCCGTCGAGGTCATAGCCAATGACCTGGGAGATTACGGCCGAGGCCAGAACGGCGGCCGTGGAAATCACGTCGTTTCTCGAGTCCGCAGCCGTCGCCTCGAGCGTGGTCGAAGAGATGCGCTTCCCCAAGCTCATGTTGAAGGCGGCCATCCAAGCCTTTACCCCAATGGAGAGAAGAAGCACCACCGTCACTGCAGGACCGAAGTCCGTGGTCTCGGGCGAGAAAATTTTTTCAAATGATGTGATTACAAGATTGATGCCAATTGCCAACACCAGCGCGGCTACGGTTAGCCCGGCAAGGTACTCAAAGCGACCGTGCCCGTAGGGGTGCTCGTTGTCTGCGGGCCGGCTTGCAAGCTTGAAGCCCAAAAGAGAGATCACGTTGCTCGAAGCATCGGAGAGGTTGTTTACGGCGTCGGCGACAATTGAGACTGACCCCACGGCAAGGCCCACGAGCCCCTTTGCCAAGCAGAGCGCGACATTGCAAATGATGCAGACGATGCCCGCAAACTGGCCGTAGCGCAGGCGAACTTGCGGGTCGCTTACGTTGTCGGAATCCTTCACGAATGTCTTTACAAGCCACTCAGTCACGAGTATCCATTCTTTCCCATAATCGATGGCACGCCGCTAAGAGTCGGCATGTAAAGGCAAAGTTTACCCTTTTGGTCGGCGGAGGCGAGAGATATTCGGATTTGGTGCCATGTCTTCACCTCTGCCATTCACAGCCTTGCTTCAATCAATTCCCGAACATATAAAAAACTTTCCCTAACGAAGAGCAACTGGAAGGCTAGTATCTAAGGAGTCGCTGTGGGCTCACCCATGGTGGCTGATTCGAGCGGGCGACCCCCGAGCGCCCGTTCGTCTCGCGCGGCCTTGCTTCCCTAAGTGTGCGGCCCCTGTGCCCCGATCGTCTCCCCCTACGGTAGGGGCCATGGCGGTCGCTGCGCGACGCCCAGCGCCGTGCCGCACTTGGGAGGCAGGGTCGCCATTCTCGTAAAGCAAGGACTCCCATGATCAAGCTCGCTCTCTCTGACCTAGACAACACGCTCGTATGGGGCGACATGCCGCGTGTCGCTACGCCCGCCACTCGCAAGGCCATCCACCAGGCACTGCACGCCGGCGTGCGCTTTGCCCCTGCCACGGGGCGAAAGGCCAGCTCGCTCCCCGAGCTCTTTTGCCAGGACGAGAAGTGCTACGAAACGGCCCTTGCCAACAATGGCCAGACGATCTATCTCGACGGGAAGCTGGTCCATGAGGTTGACTTCTCGCCAAGCTCGCTTCAGCGTGCGGCACAAGCGCTTGAGCCCTTCGGCGACGCATGGCTCGTGGTCGACTTCCTCGACGAGCCTCCGCTCGCCATCGGTGCCCCTATGGAGCTTATAAGAGAGCACCCCGAGCACTTTTGGCGCGTGAAGAGAAGCGCCGACAAGGTGCCTGAGAGGCCTATCCCCAAGGCGAGCGTGCGGGTTATCGCGGGATTCTCGCGAGGCCGAAAAATCCGGCACGTTCTCGCAGATGCCTGTCCTGACCTCGACTTTGTCTTTCCTACGCAGGAGCGGCCCCTGATAGACGTCGTCCCTCGCGGCTGGGGCAAGGGGGCGGCGGGCCTCTGGTTGGCAAAACGCCTGGGGATTGCGCCCGATGAGGTCTGCTGCTTCGGCGATGCCGGTAACGACCTGGAGATGTTCTCGCGCTTCTCGAACTCAGTGGCCGTCGAGAACGCGAAGCCCGATGCTGCCGCGGCGGCTCGCTGGCACATTGGCCCAGCCAGCGAAGACTCTGTGGGAAAGGCGATCGCGGAGATTGCGCGCGCGGCGGCAGCGGGGGAGGATCCCTCGTTCATGCGCGACTAACGCGGCGAGCCTCATTGGGTTGCCTGCGTGTTTCTCGCTCGATTCAAGTAGTAAAACCGCGCTACCATGTGCCCACTGCAAGCTGTGCCGCATCGTGCGCAGAGAGTGGGGGACCTATGAAGATTTCTGACAAGATCAGCGACCATCGCACGCTTTCGTTCGAGATTTTCCCGCCCAAGGGCGACCTGCCGCTTGACGAGGCCTATAGGGTCGCCGCTGCCGTGGCCGAGACAAAGCCGGACTGGATCTCTGTAACCTACTCTGCGGGAGGCAGCGGGAGCACGGGCAACACCGTCCCCGTGGCCCAGAGAATCGAAGAGGTCTTGGACGTTACGGCGCTTGCCCACCTCACCTGCATGGGCGCCACGCGCGCAGACATCGACGACCGCATGTCGCAGCTCAAGGCGGCTGGGATAGCCAACGTGCTCGCCCTGCGCGGCGACCCCCGCCCTGACGTGAAGGTCATGGACTACGTGCACGCCTCTGACCTCATCCGCCATCTTCGCTCGGCATGGCCAGAGCTGTGCATTGGCGCTGCCTGCTACCCCGAGGGCCACATCGAGTCTGCGACCGAGAAGGAATCGATGGAGGCCACCTACGCCAAGCAGGAGGAAGGCGCAGACTTCCTTGTGACGCAGCTCTTCTTCGACAACGAGGACTTCTATCGCTTCCGCGAGCGCTGCCTTCGCTATCGCATCAAGCTGCCCATCATTGCCGGAATCATGCCCTTCACGAGCGTCAAGCAGATTCAGCGCATGGCCTTCAACTGCGGCGCCTCCATCCCCGCCAAGGTGGTCAAGCGCCTTGTGCAGGCCGGGAGCGACCCTCTTGACCAGGCAAAGGCGGGAATGGAATACGCCTGCGAGCAGCTCGTTGACCTTGCGGAGAACGGCGTCGACGGCATCCATGTGTATAGCATGAACCGTCCGCAGGTGGCCCAGTCCGCGCGCGCGGCGCTGCTTGGCTGCGGATACCTCTCCAACTAGGCAAGGCCATGGTCGAGCGCTACAGGATTGGGTCTTTGGACAGAAGCGAGGTGCTGCGCTACCTTGGCTATCGTGGCCAGACAATCTCGGAGGAGCTCTCGCAGCGCATTGACGCGCAGGTAGCCCGCTCCCTCAAGCTGGCCACGCCCTCTGGGGTCTGGCGGATCGTGCCGGTGTCGGGGGTGGTCGAGAAGGACGGGGTTCCAGAGGTGACGCTTGAGGGGACCTCGCTCGTGCTTTCCGGCCATTCGATCGCAAGGCATCTCAGGGGGGCCGTTGGCGCGGCGCTGCTTGTCGTCACGACGGGCATGGGCGTGGAGCGCGAGCTCAGGCGCCTTGCGCTCACGAGCCCGCTTGACCAGGCGGTCTTCGACGCTGCGGGAACCGAGCTTGCCGAGCGGACGGCAGACGCGTGCGAGGCGAGCATCGTCGCGGCGGCGCGGGAGCGCGGGCTTTACACCAACTTTCGGTTCAGCCCGGGCTACGGCGACTTGCCCCTCAAGACGCAGCCGGAGCTCCTCCGCACCCTTGACGCCCAGCGCCAGCTAGGCGTCACGCTGACGGAGAGCCTGCTGATGATTCCTACCAAGAGCGTCTCTGCCGTCATCGGGCTCTTTCCCGAGCCGCGGGACGAGAAGCGCCAGAAGAGCTGCAGCGGCTGCCGCTGCTTTGACTTTTGCAACATTCGCCTTGCGGGGACAACCTGCAGGAGCTAGCGAGAAGGGAGCGTCATGAGCGAAGGCGAGAAGACAGGTCGCTGGCCAAAGGCGCGCTTTGAGAGCCGTCCGCGCCGCGTGAAGGACGCGCACCTTGCCGCGGTGCTCGAAGGCAAGGAGTTCCTGCTCTTTGACGGCGCCATGGGAACCCAGCTTCAGGCGCGCGGGCTCGCCGCGGGCGAGCTTCCCGAGCTTTTGTGCCTGTCCAATCCCGACGAGGTCACGGCCGTGCATGCCGCCTACGTTGCGGCAGGCTCCGAGGTCGTGACGTCCAACACGTTTGGCGCCAACGCCGCCAAGCTGGGAGGCGCGGCATCGGTCGAGGAGGTTTTCTCTGCTGCGATCAAGTGCGTGCGAGCGTCGGGGGCGCGCTATGCGGCGGCAGACATCGGCCCAACCGGCCAGCTGCTGGCCCCGATGGGAACGCTCGCCTTCGACGACGCATATGACCTCTTTGCCCAAGAGGTGCGCGCGGCGGACGCTGCGGGGGCGGACCTGTTTGTGATCGAGACCATGTCTGACCTTGCAGAGGCCAAGGCCGCCCTTCTCGCCGTGCGCGAGAACTCCGACCTGCCGGCATTCGTGACCATGACCTTCGGCGAGGACGGGCGAACCTTCTTGGGCACGACGCCCGAGGCCGCGGCCGTCACGCTGGGCTCGCTGGGGGCCGACGTGCTTGGGATTAACTGCGGCCTAGGTCCCTCGGCGGTGGCTCCGCTCGTCAAGCGCATGCTTCCCTGGGCGAGCTGTCCTGTGATGGCGCAGGCCAATGCCGGGCTTCCTCGGGTTGTGGACGGCGTCACTACCTACGACGTGGGGCCAGAAGAGTATGCGCGGGCGGTCGAGGAGATGCTCGATGCCGGCGTTACGGTGATCGGCGGCTGCTGCGGCACCACGCCCCAGCACATCGCCGCCGAGCGCGCGCTTCTCGCCGGACGCACGCCAGCGCCTCGGAAGACCAACAAGAGCTTTGCCGTTGCCAGCGCGCAGCAGATTTGCTCGCTCGATCAGGGGCAGGTCGGCGTCATTGGCGAGCGCATCAACCCAACCGGGAAGAAGCTGATGAAGGAGGCGCTTCGCTCGGGGAATCACGACTACGTGATGCGCATGGCCATCGAGCAGGAGTCGGCCGGCGCGCAGATCCTAGACGTGAACGCCGGCCTTCCCGAGATTGACGAGCGGGCGGTCATGCTTCAGCTTGTGGACGAGCTGCAGGGCGTATCGACGTTGCCGTTGCAAATTGACTCCGCCGACCCAGCCGTGATCGAGGCGGCGGTGCGCAGCTATCCAGGAAAGCCCCTCATCAACTCGACGAACGGACGGTCTGAGGTTATGGCCGCGGTTCTGCCCATCGTGAAGCACTACGGCTGCGCTGTGGTGTGCCTCACGCTGGACGAGCAGGGCATCCCCAAGACCGCCGAGGGTCGCTTGGACGTGGCAAGAAAGATCGTTGCGGAGGCTGACAGGCTGGGCATTCCTCGGCAGGACTTGGTGGTCGACTGCCTTACGATGGCCGCCTCCACCGACCAGGCGCAGCCGGGGGCGACCCTCGACGCCATTCGCATGGTGAAGCGCGAGCTTGCCGGCGTGCGGTGCGTGCTGGGCGTGAGCAACGTGAGCTTCGGCCTGCCGTTTAGGCCCCTTGTGAACGCGACGTTTCTGGCCGCGGCCTTCTCCGCCGGCCTTGACCTGGCGATCATGAATCCCTGCCTCACCAGGATGATGGACGTCGTGAACTCGTGGCGCGTGCTCTCGGGCGAGGACGAGAGCGCCCAGCGCTACATCGCAGGCTATGCCGCAAGGAGCGACGCCAAGCCCGCCGCTGCGCCGGCGACTGCGGATTCGGCCTCGGCGCCTTCGAAGGGCGAGAAGGACGCAACGCGCTCTTCCGAGAAGCCCGCCTCGGCCGACGAGGAGGCCCGCGAGCTTGTGCTTGCTGGCCGCAAGGGCCCCATGGGGGAGGTCATCGCCCGCGTTATTGACGAGCATGGCCCCATGTTCGCGATTAACGAGGTGCTCATCCCCGCCTTGGACGAGGTCGGAGACCGCTTTGAGAAGGGCACGTTCTTCCTGCCGCAGCTCATGGCCTCCGCCGAGGCTGCGAAGGCGGGCTTTGACGTAATCAAGCAGTCTGTCTCTGCCGGCAGCGACTCCGCGGCAGCCTCTAAGGGCAAGATTGTGATCTGCACGGTTCACGGGGACATCCACGACATCGGCAAGAACATCGTGCGGATGCTGCTCGAGAACTACGGCTACGACGTGGTCGACCTCGGGCGTGACGTGCCGCCGGAGACGGTCGCCGACGCGGTGGAGAGAGACCACGTGACGCTCTGCGGCCTCTCCGCGCTCATGACCACGACCGTCCCGGCGATGGCCGAGACCATCAAGCTCCTGCGCGAGCGCGCGCCCTGGTGCAAGGTCATGGTCGGCGGCGCGGTTCTCAATCCCGAGTATGCCAAGATGGTTGGGGCAGACTACTATGCCAAGGACGCCACGGAATCTGCCCGCATCGCAGAGGAGGTCTTGGGTTAGAGGGGGCCGGCGGTCTAGGTTCGCCCCGCAGGAGGGCCCCTTACATTGCGCTGATATTTGAAAGATAGGATTGGTTTAAAGAAAGCTGGCCCTGCGACCGCGTCGGGTCGCGGGGATCCGTGGAAGGACCTCCTATCATGTCTGCGCAGGTCTCTGGAACACCCAGAAGCACGGGTCGTTTCGTTGCGGTTCTGGCGTGTGCGCTCATCACCTTAGCGTTCGTCCTGTGTGGCTGCGACTTTGCCCTTGATGGGGGAGGAAGCTCTGATTCTTCAGCTGCGAGCTCGTCCTCCTCGACCTCCTCGTCAAGCAAGGTTCAGACCTTCACGCCCTCTGGCGGGAGTGCCACGGTCACAATCAAGATTGCATCGGGCTCCGAGAACAAGGAGGCCGCCGAGGCCATTCAGCATGCCGTCGATGCCTCGGGCGTCGCCGTCGAGATCCACTACATGGGCTCGCTTGACATCATGGGCGTGCTCAAGGACGGCGGCGACGACTACGACGCGGTGTGGCCCGCCTCGTCCATCTGGATCTCGCTGGGCGACACGAGCCATCTCGTGAAGGACGCCGAGTCAACCTCTACCACGCCGGTTGTCTTCGGCGTGAGCAAGGCCAAGGCTATAGAGCTTGGCTGGGCCGACTCCTCTGGCGCAACCAAGCAGGTCTCTACCTCTGACATCATCACTGCCGTCCAGAACGGTCAGCTCACCTTCTCGATGACGTCTGCCACGCAGTCCAACAGCGGTGCCTCCGCATACCTCGCGTTCTTGTCGGCGCTCTCGGGCGAGAGCGGCCCGCTCACTGCCGACGACCTCCAAAACGAGGAGGTCACAAGCCAGGTGAAGGAGCTCCTCTCAGGCGTTGACCGCTCGTCGGGCTCGTCCGACTGGCTGAAGGACATGGTCGTCTCCGACCCCGAGAACCACCAGGCGATGGTCAACTACGAGTCGCTCGTGATACAGGCCAACAAGGAGCTTGAGGCCAAGGGCGCCGACCCGCTCCTTGCCATCTACCCATCCGACGGAATTGCCATCTCAGACAGCCCGCTCGGCTACGTCGACCGCGGCCAGGGCTCTACCGTGAAGGACGCCTTCGACTCCTTCCAGAGCGCGCTCGAAGACGACGAGGCGAAGCTCCTGCTCGAGCGCGTGGGAAGGCGCTGCGGTCTGGGGGGAAAGCTGGCAAACCCCGACGACGAGGAGGTCAGCCGGGCATTTCGCTCAGACTGGGGCATCACGACCGACGCCTCAGTGCTCAAGTCCGTGCCCATGCCCGCTGCCGACGTAATCACGCAGGCGCTCCAGCTCTACCAGAGCGACCTGCGCAAGCCTTCCTACACCATCTGGGTGGTCGACTACTCGGGTTCGATGTATGGAGAGGGCAAGGATGGCGTTGTCGAGGGCCTCACCGAGGCGCTCGACCCCGAGCGCTCCGCTGCCTCAATGATTCAGCCCGGCGAGCAGGACGTTAACGTGCTCGTGCCCTTCTCGAGCAGCGTCCACGACATCTGCACGGTCACCGGAACCGACACCTCCGAGCTTCTCGACCTTGCGAGGTCAACCTCGGCGGATGGCGGCACCTTCCTCTACCCCGCGCTCGAGCAGGCGCTCGAGCTGGCAACCCAGGCGGAGCAGAGCGGGACCTACACCGTGGCCATCGTCGCGATGACCGACGGCATGTCCACCTATGACGAGAAGGACGAGTTCGAGGACAGCTATAGGAACTCAGGCACGACGGTTCCCATCTTCTCGATCATGTTCGGAGACGCCGACTCGTCTCAGCTCGACGAGCTCGCCGAGCTCTCCAATGGCAAGGTCTTCGATGGGCGAGAGGGAGACCTCGCAGACGTGTTCCGCCAGGTCAAGGGATACAACTGATGCGCTACCTCCTCTCCGCCGTACTCGCCTTTGCAGGCGGCATCGCCTGCGTGCTCATGGTGCCCGGAATCGCGGGCATCGTCTCGGGTGCCGTCGTGGCGGCAATGCTCTACGTGGGGCTCTCGCTGGTCCTGCGCCCGCAGGCGCGGCTTGGCGGCGTGGTCGCGAGCCTGCTTCCCAATGGCGAGGAGGCGGCACGTCGAATCGAGGACGCCCGCAATCTGGAGAACCAGATTGACGAAGTGGCCGCCGACATCGACAACCGCCAGGTGCTCGCCGAGATCGCCGAGCTGAAGGAGGGGATAGAGCGTCTCGTGGGCTACACCGAGACGCATCCCGCGAGCTTCAGGCGTCTCTCGCACTTCCTCAACACGTACGCCGAGCAGTGCGTCTCGATGCTGCGTGGCTATCGATCCCTCGAGCAGAGCGCTCGAGGGGAGACTTTGAACCGAGCCGTCGAGGATGCGCTCTCCGGGCTGGGCGACCTCCAGGGCGTGGTGGCAGGCGAGCTCGAGCGCGCCATGGGCTCCGAGGCGAGCGAGCTCTCGAGTGACTCCGACGCCATCAGGCGACTCATGGAGATGGACGGATATACCTCCGACGACCCTGGCAGAGCGGGCCGGTCGGAGACCAATGCGAAAGGTGAGGGCTAGCGATGTCTGCGCGATTCGTTGCCAGCAAGGGCAAAATCATCGGGTTGGTGCTCGTTGTCGCTGCGGTCGTGATCGTGGGCGTAGTCGTTGGATGGCAGGCCAGCCAGCCCGAGCCCGTTGCTCCCGAGGAAGCCGTGACCGTGAACGGCTACCTTGGCGGCGAGAAGATCTCGCTCTTCGAGGACTCGGAGTTCCAGAGTCTTGCCGCCGACGCTGGCCTCATCGTTGACTACAAAAAGGCCGGCTCCTACAGCATGATGACCTCCGACCAGACCGGCATGGACTACCTCTTCCCATCCTCCCAGGCGGCCGCGGCGTACGGAAGCGCGCAAGGAATCGAGCCCACCTCCTCCGACATCGTTCTGAACTCGCCAATCGTGGTCTACACCTATCGTGACGTGGCCGATGCGCTCGTGGCGTCGGGCATCATTAGCAAGGACGGGGACGTCTACCTCATGGACGTCTCCGCGGCCGTTGACGCAATGCTCTCGGACAAGACCTGGGCAGACCTTGGCTACACGGACGGCTATGGCGAGTTTCGCATCGACTCCACCGATCCGACGGCGTCCAATTCTGGAAACGAATGGGCGGCGCTGCTCGCCAGCGTGATGAATGGCGGCTCGCCTGCGACGGTCGAGAGCGTTCAGCGCGACGGCGAGAGCTTGCGCAAGGTGTTCGCCAAGTCGGGCTGGATGGAGACGAGCTCCGAGGATTCCTTCAACCAGTTCCTTACGCTTGGCAAGGGCTCCAAGCCCATGATGGTGGGCTACGAGAGCCAGATTCTCGACTTCGCCGTGAATGACCCAGACACCTACGCGCAGGTTAAAGACGAGCTCGTAATCTGCTACACCACGCCAACCGTGTGGTCCACGCACGTGTTCATGGCGCTCGACGAGAACGGCGAGCGCCTTCACGACCTGCTCAAGAGCGACGAGGTGCAACGGCTGGCTTGGGAGCGCCATGGCTTCCGCGGTGCCTCTCTCAGGGGCACCGACAGCCCTTCTCGCTTTGGCGTCACCGGCGTTGCAGAGAATGTCCCCGCCGCGATCGAGCTCCCCAACAACGATGCGATGCAGGAGCTCATAAGACAGCTGCAGTCATAGGGTCGCAAGGTCCTCTATCGGCTTGAACAACACGACAGATAGGAGCATGGCATGTCAGAAAACGAGAACCAGAGCTCAGCCCCGCAGGCCAAGAAGGTCACGCTCGCCGACCTCATGGCAAGCTCGCCCACCCCGGCAGCGCAGCCGGACGACCTCGCCCAAGTTCCTGCCGAGCCTGCCGTCACGCTGACGCCCGAAGAGCAGGAGAGGGCAAACCAGCTCGCAGCCAAGATTGACTTCATGAAGGACGGCATCGAGAGCAGCTACGCCCGCGACGCGCAGATGTCAATGAGCGACTTCGCCGACAACGTGCTCGCCAAGGTATCCAACAAGGACGACGGGGAGGCCGGCAAGCTTCTCGGCGAGCTTCTCACTACCGTGGACGAGGCAGACCTCGGCGGCGTCAGAAACGTGCCCATCATCGGGCAGGTGGTCGTGAGCGTGGACAAGATTCGCCGCCGCTACGAGAAGGTCGCGCCCCAGGTGGACGAGATTGTTGAGAAGCTCGAGCGCAACCAGGCGCAGATGGTCTCCGACATTGCGATGTACGACAGCATGTACGAGAAGAACGTCCAACAGTACCGGCTGCTCAAGATTGACATCGCTGCCGGGCGCAAGGCTATCAGCGACTTCCGCGCCGAGCAGCTGCCCGCCCTCGAGGCCGAGGCCAAGGCCTCGAGCGACCCCATGGGCGCTCAGGTGCTCAAGGACTTCAAGGACAAGCTCGAGCGCTTCGACAAGCGCCTCGACGACCTCGACCGCGTGAGCGTCGTGAGCCTCCAGATGGCTCCGCAGATAAAGATCCTGCAGAATGCCGATCGCTCTATCTCTGACAAGATCGACACGACCATCTCCACCACGATCCCGCTATGGAAGTCGCAGATGGTCATCGCGCTCGGTCTTGAGAACCAGCGTCGCGCCCTCGACCTGCAGAACAAGGTGGATGACACCACCAACAAGATGCTGCGTGCCAACGCCGAGGCCCTGCACCAGGGCGCCATCGACGCGGAGAAGGCCAACCAGCGTGGCGTTGTGGACATCGAGACGCTGCAGGAGGTCAACGACAAGCTCATCGCCACGCTCAAGGAGACCGTGCAGATCCAGAAGGAGGGCAGGGCCGCGCGCGAGCAGGCGCAAGGCCAGATGCGCCAGATAGAGAGCGACCTCAAGCAGGCGCTTCTCGAGAACGCAGCCTCGATGGAGTAGGCGAGCCCTTTCACGCGAGGGTCTGCTCGCTTATGGGGCAGCCCCTCTCGCAAACCTCCACGAACCGTAGCATTTTCAGGTATCTATATGGGCAAACGTCGTTCAGTTTCGACGGTTCGTGGAGGTTTGCGAGAGGGGTTCGCGAAATTAGGGCGCCCGAGCCGAGAGGCCCGAGCGCCCTTGCGCGCGTGCGGTGATGCTCCAGACAGCTAGAACTTGATCCAGGCGTTGGGGTCGCCCTGCTCCTCCTTCAGGCGGTCGGAGAGGCGTCCCTTGGGGCTGTCGTGCCAGATCGGCTCGGAGGTCTTTGCCCATGCCGCCGCGGCCGCCTTGGTCTTGCTCTCCAGCTCGTCGACGTCCTCGGGGTGCACGTAGTCGGTGGACTTGGCGCCGGTCTCGTGGACCATCTCGGAGAGCTTGCCGGGGTTGTCCAGCAGCGGGCAGGGCCTCAGCATGTTGGAGTTGAAGGGCTGGTGGGCCTGGTAGCTCTTAAAGAGCGGGCTCTTGTAGCACTCGAGCAGGCTCTTCTCGCGGATGTTGGAGTCGGAGTAGTGGATGAAGGCGCAGGGCTCCACGTCTCCGGCGGCGTTGATGTGCAGGTAGCGGCGGGCGCCGGCGATGCAGCCGCCCGTGTACTCGCCGTCGTTCCAGAAGTCGGCGAAGAAGATGGGCACGTTGTTGCGCCAGTTCTTGCGCACCTTGTCGTACATGCCCTTGCGCTGCTCGGCGGTGGCGAGAAGCTCCACCGGTGCGCCCACGCCGACGGGCATGTAGGTGAAGATCCAGGAGAAGAGCACGCCCTTGTCGACCAGGAACTGGATGAACTCGTCGGAGGTGATGGAGTCGTAGTTCTGGCTGGTGTAGCAGATGGACGCGCCGAAGGGCAGCTTGCGCTCGCGCAGGATGTCCATCGCGTGGGTGACCTTCTGGAAGGTGCCCTTGCCGCGGCGGGAGTCGGTTGCCTCCTCGAAGCCCTCGATGGAGAAGGCGGGCATGAAGTTCTTCACGCGCAGCATCTCGTCGGCGAAGGCCTCGTCCACGAGCGTGCCGTTGGTGAAGGCAGAGAAGTAGCAGTCGGGGTGCTTCTCGCAGAGCTTGATGAGGTCGTGCTTGCGCACCATGGGCTCGCCGCCGGTGAAGAGGTAAACGTAGGTGCCAAGCTCGGTGCCCTGCGAGATGATGGAGTCGAGCTCCTCAAAGGTGAGGTCCTTGTGGTTGGAAGAGGTGTAGTTGGCCGCCCAGCAGCCGTTGCAGTGCAGGTTGCAGCGGGTGGTGGGGTCCATGAGGATGGCCCAGGGGCAGTTGCAGCCCTCGTTGACGTTCACCTGGCGCTGGATGTTGCCGCCGATGGTGACAGAGTTCACGAAGAAGTTCTGAACGAAGGTGCGTGCGACCTCGCGGTCGACGTCGTTGATCACGTGGTCAACCAGGCGGCGCCAGTTGTTCTCGGGGTCCTTCATGTAGCCCATGACCATGTTGAACAGGCGCAGCTGGGCGTCGTTGATTTCGTCGCCGGAGCCGGCGAACTTGTCGATCATGGCTTCCACTTTGGGGAGGTTGCCGTCAAAGTCGTCATAAAGCATGTCAAATGCCTTGTTGACTGCCAGAGAAATCGCCTTCGACTTCACGGAGTCAGAAAAAGATAGCTTTGCCATGAATCACCTTCTCGTTGTTTTTGCAGGTAGCTATGGTTGTCGTTCGTCATTCCAGCTTTCGTTCAAAAAAATAATCGAACCCGGTTCAAATATCATAGCAAAGGAGTCAGAAAAGAAACCCCTTAGGCGCATTCGGGCCAATTGATGACATATTTGGCGAAACAACAACAATATAAAAGAAGAATGTACATGTTTGTATGTGCTTCCCATGGCGACGGGAAGCAAAAAGCGGCTCCCTCGACATCTGCCGAGGGAGCCGGAGCCGCCCAGATCCTTCGCAAAGTTATCTGGCTTGCTACATCACGCGGCGGACCGCGTCGTGCCAGCCGGCGAGAAGCTCGTCCGCGCGCTCGGGGTCCATGCGGCGGAAGAAGCGGTCATCGGTCTCGCGCAGGGCGCGCAGCTCGTCGGTGCCGCTCCAGAAGCCAGTCGCAAGCCCAGCGAGGTACGCCGCGCCGAGCGAGGTCGTCTCGGTGTTCTGCGGGCGCCTGAGCTCGCAACCCAAGATGTCGGCCTGGAACTGCATCAGGAAGTCATTTGCCGAGGCTCCGCCATCGACGTTGAGCACCTTGATCGGCTTCCCTGCGTCTGCGGCCATTGCGTCGGAGAGATCGCGAATCTGGTAGGCGAGCGCCTCGAGCGCCGCGCGCGCAATGTGATTGCGGGTGGTGCCGCGCGTGAGTCCCACGATGGCCCCGCGGGCGTCGGGCTTCCACCAAGGGGCGCCAAGGCCGGTGAACGCAGGGACAATGTAGACCCCACCAGTGTCCTCGACGCTCTGTGCCATCCACTCGGTGTCAGATGCGTGCTGGATGATGCCCAGCTCGTCACGAAGCCACTGGATGAGCGCTCCAGCGACAAAGACGGAGCCCTCGAGCGCGTACTCGGTTTCCTCGACGTCGGGAGGAGACGCCACGATGGTCGTGACCAGGCTATGCTCGCTTCGCCTGGCCTCGCGGCCGGTGTGGAGCAGCATGAAGCAGCCGGTGCCGTAGGTGTTCTTGGCCTGCCCGGGCTCAAAGCAGCACTGGCCGAAGAGCGCCGCCTGCTGGTCGCCCGCGACGCCCATGATGGGGATGCCCGCGGGGATCCCAGGGTAGCTTGTCTCGCCAAAGGGCCCTGAGCTGCGGCGCACCTCGGGCATCATAGACTCGGGGATGCCAAAGAGGTCGAGCAGGTCCTTGTCCCAGCAGCCCTCGTGGATGTTGTAGAGCATCGTGCGGCTTGCGTTGGTGACGTCGGTCGCATGCACAAGGCCACCGGTCAAGACCCACACAAGCCAGGTGTCGACCGTGCCAAAAAGAAGCTCGCCCGCCTCCGCGCGCTTACGGGCGCCAGGCACGTTGTCCAAGATCCAGCGGATTTTGCTGGCGGAGAAATACGCGTCGGGGAGAAGCCCGGTCTTGTCCTGCACCATCTTGCGCACCTCGGGCGTGCCGCAGAGTTCGTCTATGATCGGAGCGGTCCTTCGGCATTGCCACACGATGGCGTTTGAGACCGGAGAGCCTGTCGTGGGATCCCATACGATGGTGGTCTCTCGCTGGTTATCGATTCCGATGGAGTCGATGTCTTTGCCGGTGAGCCCGTGCTTCGTGATGAGCTCCGTGAGCGACCCAAGCTGGGAGAAGAGAATGTCCTGCGGGTTGTGCTCCACCCAGCCGGGATGGGGGAAGATCTGCTGGAACGGGCGCTGGACAAAGTCGACCATGTGCCCCTCTCGGTCAATGAGCACCGAGCGGCTGGACGTGGTTCCCTGGTCAAGTGCAATGATGTACTTCTCGCCGCTCATGGCGCTCACTCCCTCTTCTTCCCGTCGTCCTGAGGCATATGGGCAACAATCCAATCCTTCACGTCGCCATAGACGCGCATATGGTCGTCTTCGTTCAAGATCTCATGGCGCATGTTGCCATAGATAGTGACGACCACGTCCTCAGAGCCGCCGTCTCGCGCCAGGGCTGCGGCGTGGCGGACGCCTTCGCCGAAGCCGCCCACAGGGTCGTCTCCGCCAGAGATGAACAGCAGCGGCAGGTCGCTGGGCACCTGGGAGGCGCACTCGAGCGTGTTGACCTCGGCCGTGAGCGTGGTGAGCGCGACGTATCCGCTCGTCGAGAACATGAATCCGCAGGCGGGGTCCGCAATGTAGCGGTCGACGTTGTCGCGGTTGTACGAAAGCCAGTCAAAGTCGGTGCGAGCGTTCTCGATTGCCCTGCTATATGAGCCTGCTCCCATGGAGTCGATGAGCTTCGAGTGGTGGTTCTCGCCAAAAAGGAACGAGGAGAGCCAAGAGGTGCGCTTGGCAAACTTCGACGCGGCAGGGGCCACATAGCCCGTTCCGCAGATGATGGCGCCTGCGAGGCCCTCGGCGTGGCGCGCGATGTAGGAGCGCACCTCAAAGCTGCCCATGCTGTGTCCGAAGAGGAAGTAGGGAATCTCTGCTCCGATGCGCTTCTGCACGATCTTTCGCAGCTTGTCTACGTCCTCTACGAGGATTTCGGCGCCGTTTCTGATGGGGAGCTCGCCCCAGTGCTCGGGCGGCGTGGTACGACCGTGACCTATCTGGTCATGACCGGCTACGAGAAAGCCCTCGCCAGCAAGATATCGGGCAAAGTCGTCGTAGCGCTCTATGTGCTCGGCCATGCCATGCACAAGCTGCACGACTCCGCGAGGCTTTGCGTCCTCAGCCGGCCACCAGAGGAACCCGTAGACCGTTGAAATGCCATCGGTTGAGGGAAACGTTATCTGTTCACGTTTGATGTCTGTTGGCATAGCTGACCTTTCTTCCAAAAATTGATTCACGTAAATATTATTGGCATGCGTCGGCTAGCTTGTGCCCACGACTTTGTGGCCGTAGCCGCCCGGCGGGGTGGGCGGCCGCCCGCGTTCAGGCCAGCCGCATCAGTCCTTGCGCTTGCTCAGCTTCGCGAGGAACTTCTCGCTGAGGGACGCCTTCTTGGTCTTTCCCGTGCGGATGTCCAGAGCAGGACCCAAGTGGCAAAAGAGGGCAACGCCCAGAAGGGCGAGGCCGGCAATAACGTGCGGAAGGTCACCCCAGACAAGCTGCAGGACAAGCCATATCGCCGGAATCGCGATGGCTCCCAGGCAGAGATATCCGCCGAAGAGCACCACGAGAAGCCCAGCGATGAGGGCAACCCCTCCAAGGACGGGGGAGGTCAGCACGATGGCTGCGCCCGTCGTCGCGACGCCCTTGCCCCCCCGAAAGCGGTGCCATGCCGGGAACACATGGCCGAATGTTGCGCCTACGCAGGCATAGAGGCCTGCAAGGTCCGCCTGGCTTGCAAAGATGGTCCTTGCAATCAGAAACGCGACGATTACCTTGACCAGATCTCCTGCCAGCGTGATGGCTGCGGCGCGAACCCCGTAGACGCTGCCCATGTTTGCCATTCCGGGATTGCCAAGGCCAACCTCAAAGGCGCTCTTCTTGCCGAAGCGCCGGCTAACGACCTCGGCCGTGAGAAAGCTGCCGCAAAGGTAGCCAATTGCGAAGGATGCGAGCGCCATACACCAGAACTCGTACATTCCCTAAGCCCCTTCCTTTTTTCTTGGCGCGAAATTGCATGGGCGTGAAATTACGATTCATTCTGAACTATCGTTGGGTACTAGTAACTGTGGTACCGTGTGGGGCCTAGAAGAAAGCGTACCCTTTGATGCCCCATGTTTTCTCTGGGAGGGAGCTTGATGGCTGGGTTCCACTGCACCGACTGCATATACAGCTCGTTTTCTATGAACGAGCACTCCAACAGGTATCAAGGCGCCTGCTCTCGCGGATATACGCTCGCCGTTCCACATGTTTACAAGAAGCCCGACATGTTCTTTGCTGACGACCCGCGCGACCTTGTGCCCGTGGTTAACCCCTATGGCAAGGAATACCTGCGAACAAGCAACGTCTGCCGCGACTTCACGACGCCGGTCGATAAGAAAAGGGCTGACGCCAAGGCCAAGCGCGGCCGCTCCAAGGGGTCTGCGTCGAATGGGTCAGAACAGGACGCAGCGGGGAAGTAGCCTATGATAAGCCAGCTCGTCTCACTTTCGGTAATCATGCTCGTTGCGTCGCTCGCACCCTTCGTAGCGAGCCTCATTCCCGGGCGAGCGATTCCGGAGGTCGTCTTTCTGGTGTTCGCCGGAGCGCTGCTTGGCCCATCGGGAGCAAACATCATCAGGACAAGCGGAGGAGCCCTCTCGCTTGTCTCCGAGCTCGGGATGGCGTTTCTCTTCCTCATGGCCGGCTATGAGATCAAGCCGTCCGAGATCGTGGGCACCATAGGCAAGCACGCGTCGCTTTGCTGGCTGGCCTCGCTTGCCGCAGCCATCGGGCTCGTTACGCTTACGGGCTTTTCGCGCTTTACGGGCATGGCGGGCGTCGCATTCGCCATCATGCTGACTACGACGGCGTACGGCACCCTCGCGCCCATCATGCGAGACCGCAACCTTACGGACACGCGCGTTGGTCGCGCCGTCACGGCATATGGCGCTACCGGCGAGGTGCTTCCCGTTATCGCCATGTCGCTCCTGTTGTCGACGCGCTCGATCCTCTTGACGCTGATCGTGCTCGGGCTCTTCTTTTTCGTATGCATCCGCATCGCGCGGCTCTCGCGCTCAACAGCCAAGGCGGGCGAGAAGTTCCGCCACTTCATCGCCTCCAGCGCAGGATCAAGAACGTATACCGACGTGCGCCTCGTGGTGCTCCTCTTGGTGTTCTTGCTCGCCCTCGCCGCGATGTTTGACCTCGACACGGTGCTTGGTGCCTTCGCAGCGGGGTTCGTGCTCCGCGTGTTCTTCCCTGATGGGAACCCGGGGCTGGAGGAGAAGCTCAACGCAATCGGAAACGGCTTTCTGATCCCAGCGTTCTTCGTGATCTCAGGTGCGGGAATCGACCTTCTCGCCGCCTTCCAGGATCCGTGGCTTCTTCTGCTGTTCATTGGCATGCTCATTGCAGTGAGAGGCGGCAGCGTGGCCATCTCGCTCAAGGTCAATCCCGAGACTCGCACCATGAGCGGCAACGAGCGCTTTGTGACCTCGGCCTACTGCGTGATGGCGCTGCCGCTTGTGGTCGCAATTACCCAGGTCGTCGTCGATGCTGGCGAGATGAGCTCGAGCGACGCCTCGGTGCTGGTGACAGCTGGCGCCATCACGGTGCTCGTGATTCCAGTAGTGACGTCGCTTGTCAGGATCGCTGAGCCCATTCACCCGGTGCTCGACGTCTCCGAGATCGCCCACGGCCGCGAGAGCTTCGAGCATATTGCCGAGCGTCGTCACAGCGAGGTGGAGGCGGCGCGCCGCGAGTTCATTCGCGAGCGCATGCGCCGCGGGCGCGACTTCTCGTCGGGCGAATACCTTGCCCGCCTTGACGAGCTTCACGGCAAGATGGAGCAGGGCGCTCCTTCCAGCGATGATGAGGCCTCAAGTGCCGGCGCGGATGCCAGTGGCGCATCCCCTGAAGCCAAAGCGGACCACAGAGCCGACGCTCCTTCCGGCGATGGCGAGTGACAAAAATTAGCGCCTTGCGGATGAACTCCGCAAGGCGCTTTCTTGACTCTTTAGAAAGCCGGCTAGTTCTGGGGCTTTGCGCCACCGGGGATCTCGCCGCCGCAGTGCGGGCAGCGCGTTGCCCCCTCCTTTACCTCCTCGAGGCAGTGCGGGCAGATGGGGGCGGCAGCCTCCTCCTCGACCTCCTGCTGGTGGCTGAGCTTCTTGGCCTCCTCAGAGAACTTGTTGACTCCCTTGACAAGCAGGAACACGATGAAGGCGATGATCAGGAAGTTGATGATTGCCGAGATGAATGCTCCAAAGTTCAGCTGGGCCGCGCCGACGTTGACCACAAGGCCGATCTCCTCCTCGCCGCCGGTGAGGCCAGAGATGAGCGGCTCGATGATATCGTCGACGAGCGACGTGACAATCGCGGTGAACGCGCCGCCGATGATGACGCCGACGGCCATGTCCATCACGTTGCCGCGAGCAATGAACTCGCGGAACTCCTTCATGAACCCCTTCATTTGCGACTGCTCCTTTCGTCTTGCGCAAAGCGCACGTGTTCCTGTGCGGAAGGTCTTATTGCCTTTGCCACGACAGCAATTATGACGTATATGATGACGCCATGGCCTCACATGACCTCATCTGTTTGCATTGTCTATTGCCGCTCTCCAAGCCCAAGCTCGTCAGTGTCTAGAAGCATGGTAAATGGGCCGTCGTTTACGAGGCTCACCCGCATGTCGGCCCCAAAGATGCCTCTTCCGACACGAGCGTGGCCAAGGTCCTTCTCGGCAAGCTCGCAAAAGTGCTCGTAGAGCTCGTTTGCCAAATCGGGAGCGGCGGCCCCCGTGAAAGAGGGCCGGTTTCCGTGACGAGCGTCGGCATAGAGCGTGAACTGGCTCACGACAAGCACCGACTCGCCCACGTCCTCAAGCGAGAGGTTCGTCTTGCCGTTCTGGTCGCCAAAGATGCGAAGGCGCAGCACCTTGTTCCACAGCCGCTCGCAAACCTGCCTGGTGTCGTGCGGACCAACTCCGAGAAGCACTAGGAATCCGTGGCCGCAGGCGCCCACGACCTGCCCGCCAACTTCAACCGACGCTCTCTCTACGCGCTGCAGGAGCGCTCGCATTGCCCCTCCTACAGACCGTAGATTGCCGAGAACTTCTTGGTGAGGTAATCGGTATAGTACTTGGCCCTGAACTCCTCGCCGGTTGCGTCCATGATCAGCTCGGCAGAGTCCTTTGCACGGCCCCACTTCCAGATCTTCTCGGACAGCCAGTTGCGGATGGGAGCAAGGTCTCCCGACGCGCAGGCGCCGTCGAAGTCGACGCCTTGCCGCTCCATAGCAACCTTGAGCTGCGCGCCGTACGCGCCGCCGAGGGCGTAGGTGGGGAAGTAGCCAAAGTCGCCGTCCGACCAGTGCGTGTCCTGAAGCGCGCCGTGGGTGTAGTCGGGGACGTTGATGCCCAGGTACTTCTTGTAGCGCTCTGACCAAAGCCCGGGGACGTCCGCGGCCTTTGCCTCGCCGGAGAAGAGCAGCTGCTCGATCTCATAGCGCACGATGATGTGCAGCGGATAGGTGAGCTCGTCCGCGTCGCAACGAATCAGGCACGGCGTGGCCTTGTTCTCGGCCATGTAGAGCTGGCGAGCCGTCAGCCGGCCAAGCTGGCCGGGGAAGTGCTTGCGCAGAAGCACGACGAGCTGCTCTGAGAAGGCCTCCGAGCGGCCGACGTAGTTCTCGAAGAAGCGAGACTGCGCCTCGTGCATGGCAGCGGAGGTGCCGCCCCGAAGAGATGTGTAGCGGTAGTCGGGGCTCACGCTCTGCTCGTACATTGTGTGGCCGCCCTCATGCAGCATCGAGAACACGTTGGAGAGCACGTTGCTCTCATAGGCGTGTCCAGCGATGATCACAAACCCCGTGGACGGGCCTCCGGTAAAGGGGTGCTCCGTCTTGCCCAGCCAGAGAGCGTCTCGGTCGACACCTTCTAGGTCAAGCACATCGCTTGCAAGCTCCCACTGGCGGCGCTCGTCAAAATCGCCGGCAACGACGCGGGCGTCAGGCTGCCTGGACGAGGCCATGCAGTCGGCAAGGAGCGGGACGACGCAGTCTTTGACCTGCGAGAAGAACGTGTCGTAAAGGCTACGGTCAGCACCGTGCTCGTGTTGGTCGAGCCAGAAGTCGTAGGGGTCCATATCGGGCTTGGCGTGCTGCGCCATGCTGACGAGCGCCGCAACAACGCGGTCAAGGTACGGCTCGAAACTCTCCCAGTCGTTGGCGGCCTTCGCGCGGCGCCACACGTCGTTTGCTGTGACGGTCAGGCGGCAGAACTCCTCCTGCTCTTCGGCGGGGATGCCAAGAAGCGCCTCGCGGTCGCGCTTCAGGATCTTCACTTGGTAGCGGCGGGTCTGCCCAATGATGCTGGCGTTTTCCTCAAGACGATTGAGAAGATACCCAACCTCCGGGTCAAGCAGAAGCTCGGTCTCTTGATTGGCAAGTACGGCCGTGGCCTCCGCGCGCTCCTCAGTAGCCTTGGGCGGGTCGATCACCGGGCCGAGCGACCCAATTTCTCCTAACGCATAGCGCAGCGAGAAGAGCTTGCGCTCAAGCTCGTCGAGCTTTGCCATGTCTTCGCGAGGGTTGGAGAGTGCTGCGTTTATGTTGCCTGTTTCTGCGGTTGTCATGCTTCCTCCATGTCGGTCCTCAGGCCGAATTTGTACGTTCATTGTCGCACACGGGCTGGGCATAATAAGAGAGCGGATTAGCCCGAGCCATGACTGAAGTGTAGTCACTTGCGTTCAAGTCCGTGCATCGGTTGCTTCTTCGTGCGATTATTTCCGTATAGCTTTATGGAAGGGTCGGTCTCCTCGGGTTTCCGGGGGCGAGAGAGGAAAAAAGATGGAAGCTGTTCTGGGCATTGATGTCGGCGGCACCAGCATTAAGGTCGGGCTTTTCTCGCCCGAGGGCGACTTTCTTGAGGAGCGCAAGATCCCGACTCCCGCGCTTGTCTCTCCCGAGGCCTATCAGGTTGTGACTGACGGCATCGCCAAGGTGCTTGCGGCGCATGACACCACCCCTGACGAGGTCATTGCCTGTGGCCTCGACATCCCTGGCCCGGTTGCCGACGATGGCCATGTCGGCTTTCTTCCCAACATCCAGCTCGATCCCGAGGGGCTCGTCTCTGCGATCAACGCTGCCTATCCCAATGCCGCCGTCGCGTTTGTCAACGACTGCAACGCCGCGGCGCTCGGCGAGCTGTGGGCTGGCGTCGCGCATGACGTCTCGAGCTTCGTGCTCATCGCGCTTGGCACTGGCGTCGGCGCAGGCGTTGTGGTGAACGGCCAGCTCGTCTCTGGCGCCTTTGGCGCTGGCGGCGAGGTGGGGCATATCACCGTCAACTACAACGAGACCCGCACCTGCGGCTGCGGGCGCCATGGCTGCCTTGAGCAGTACGCCTCCGCCACGGGCGTCGTCCGCCTATACCTTGAGGAGTGCGAGCGTCGAGGCGTGACTCCCGTCCACGTGGAGCACGCGACCGACACGCTGTCTGTCTTCAGGGCCCTTGCCAATGGCGACGAGTGCGCCAAGAACGCCATCGACCAGATGTGCGAGTACCTCGCGATGGCCATGGCGCAGATCTCCTGCGTGATTGACCCAGCCATGTACCTGATCGGCGGGGGCGTCGCCGGCTCGTTTGCCGTCTTTGCTCCCGAGCTGCGCCGTCGCTTCCAGGCGCACGCGCTGTCCACTTGCAAGGACGTGGCCATCGAGGCCGCCTCTTTGGGCAACCAAGCCGCAATGTACGGCTGCGCGTACGAGGCGCTGCAGATGCGCAAGCGCACGATGGGGGAGTAGCTAGGACAAGGTCCCCTGTCCGAGGCCATCGACATGGTCTCGACGTCCATCGCGCTCGTCGGCAAGGCTGCGTGGTCTGGTCGTTTTGAGCATCGATAAGGTCCCCGCTCTACGAGAGGCAGTCGTGGAGCGGGGCGTTTTTTGGGCCTGCAGACTGGGCTGCTTTCGGCTCCCTTCTTCGCACTGCGATTTACTCGTGGGCCGGGCCATGTCCTGCTCGGCCTTCTGCGGGGATGCCGCTCGACGAAAAACTTTCTTTTTTCTTCGTTTACTCTATTTATCTTTCGATTATGTGTTAAAGTTGTGCGCAGATTCCGGAGGGAACGTGGAGATGAGCCACTTCCCTCGAAGACGGGTCGTTATTGACCAGGCAACGGCGTCAAGCACGCCAATACAAGAGAGGAGTGAAGGGATGGCTGAAGACACTAAGTATGATCTCATCGCTGCTACTGGTTGTCCGACGGGCATCGCCCACACCTTCATGGCTAAGGAGGCCTTGGAAAAGGCCGCCGCGGCCAGGGGCCTCAGCATAAAGGTTGAGACTCACGGACAGGTTGGCATCGAGAACGAAGTGACCCCGGCAGAGATCAAGGCTGCCAAGGCCGTTATCGTTGCCGCCGACAAGGACGTGCAGGCAGAGCGCTTTGAGGGCAAGCCCCTGATCAGCGTGGGCGTCACCGCTGCCATCAAGGACCCTGACGGCCTCATTGACAAGGCTCTTGCGGCCAAGGCCAAAGGCGAGCTCTCTGAGGAAGTCGCAAATGCCTCTGAGGGCGGCGACGACTCCGAGGAGAAGGAATCCGTCGGCCACATCATCTACAAGCACCTGATGAACGGCGTCAGCCACATGCTGGTCTTCGTCGTTGCAGGCGGCGTTCTGACCGCAGTCTCCTTCCTCTGGGGCATCACCTCCTACGACTCCACTGCGTCTGACTACAACACCTTCGCCGCGATGCTCAAGATCATCGGCGGCATCGCCATGAACCTCATGGTGCCTGTCCTGTCTGCCTACATCGCAGAGTCCATCGGGAAGCGCCCGGCCCTGGTTCCTGGCTTCATCGCCGGCATGATCGCCATCACCGGTCTGCCCGTCTCCGCTGAGACCGGGCTCATCGATGCTGGTGGCACGGGCGTCGGCTTTGGCTTCCTCGGCGGCATCGTCGGCGGCTTCCTGTCCGGCTATGTCATCCTCGGCCTTGAGAAGCTGCTCTCCGGCATGCCGAAGAACCTCGACGGCCTGAAGGCCATCTTCCTGTACCCGCTGCTCTCCTCCTTCATCGTCGGCATGGTCATGCTGCTCATCTCGACCCCTATGGCCACGATCAACACTGCAATGATGGAATTCCTGGAGGGCCTGAGCGAGTCCGGTCCTGTCGTCCTCGGCCTGGCCATCGGCTGCATGTGCGCGTTTGACATGGGCGGCCCGGTCAACAAGGCTGCATACGTCACCGGCACCGCAATGCTGACCGAGGCTCTCGCCGCCGGCGTCGGCACCGAGACCTACAACTTCGGCACCAACTTCATGGCTGCCGTTTCCGCCGCCTGCATCGTCCCGCCGCTGATCACCTCCTTCGCCGTCATCGTCGGCAAGAAGTACTTCTCCAAGGAAGACCATGACGCCGGCATCGTCAACATCATCCTGGGCTGCACCCACATCACCGAGGGCGCCATTCCGTTCATGACCAAGAACATCTGGCCCGTCATGCCCATCATGATGCTCGGCTCCTCCATCGCGGCAATCCTGACCATCATGTTCGGCGTCCACGACCCCGCTCCTCACGGCGGCTTCCTGATTCTGCCCGTCGTCGATGGCTGGTACCTGTGGCTGATCGCGATTTTTGCAGGTGTTTTGGTCGGCGGCATTCTATATGTCATTTTCAAGCGCTCCGAGTACCATAAGAACGGCGACAAGGTCGTTGAATAAGGAGCTGCTATGAGCGAATTCGTCCCATCTTCCCATGTGTACCTTGACAACCCTGCTACAAGCGTTGACGAAGTCCTGAGGTTTCTGTCTAAGACGGCGGTCTCCTATGGGGTGGCAACCGACGCCGACAAGGTCTTCGAAGCCTTCAAGACGCGCGAGGCAGAGGGGACCACGGGCATGATGGGCGGGTTCGCGATTCCGCACGCCAAGTGCTCTGACATCACCCAAGCTACCGTCATAGTCGTCAAGTTCTCTGGCGAGGTCGAGTGGGACACGATGGACTCCAAGCCAGTCCGCTGCGCGATCGCTCTTCTCATCCCGGACAACGGTGAGCAGACCAAGCAGCTCAGGCTTCTCTCCAAGGTTGCCGTCCTCCTTATGGATGCCGGCTTCCGCGAGAAGGTCCTTGCGGTCACTGAGCCTCAGCAGATTTCAGATCTCATTAACTCCGGCCTCGACAACTAGGCTAGGTAGCAGGTTTGAGCCTAGGGACCCGTCGTCCGTGCGTCGGGTCCCTTTCCTTTTGCGGCATTCGTATTCATGCACGGCCGTGCGGCCGGCGGAGGGGAGCTCTCATGATCTACACACTAACCACTAACCCCGCCATTGACATGAACGTTACCTCCGACACCATGTCGACCGAACATGTCAACCGCACGCGGGATGCCGTCTACACGCCAAACGGGAAGGGCCTGAACGTCTCGTTTACGCTGAGGCACTATGGGGTCGACTCGACCATTCTCGGGTTCTTTGGCGGCTTCTCTGGCGACTACATCGTTCGCGAGGCAAGCAAGGTTTGCCCGGTGAGGTCAGTTGAGGTCGACGGCATCACCAGAGTCAACGTCTTCATCACCACGCCGATGGGGGAGTACAAGTTCCCCAACGCTGGCGCCGAGGTCAACCGCGCAAAGCAGCAAGAGATGCTCGAGCTCATGCGCAGCTTTGACGACATGGAGTGCCTGATTGTTTCCGGCAGCCTCCCGACGGGCATCGGGCCCAGGTACTACGACGAGCTCATTGACGTGGTGCGCGAGAAGGGCGCGGAGTTTGTCTTGGACATCTCGCATCCGCACCTTGCGCAGCTTGTCGAGAAGGAGCCCCTGCTCATCAAGCCAAACGACGAGGAAGTCGCGGAGATCTTCGGCGTGGACGTGAAGAGCGAGAAGGACGTCGTTGCCGCGCTCCACACGATTCACGACAGGGGGGTCAAGAACATCTTGCTGACGCTTGGCGGCGAAGGGGCGTACTTCTTCAACGGCGAGCACGTCTGGCGGACCAACGCCGCCAAGGTCGAGGTGCTCTCGACGGCGTGCGCAGGAGACGCGACGCTTGCGAGCTTCCTTTCGCTGTGGCTTGCAGACTCCAGTGCCGTTGAGCCCGCGCTTGTCCGGGCCATGGCGACGGGAGGAAACGTGGCCATGAGCGCAGGGCTGGGCGACTTTTCGAAGGTGGACGAGCTTTCAAGGTCGATCAACGTCGAGCAGGTGGAGTAATTGCGACGTCCGGGATGCGACCTGACGGTCGCGCGTTGCTGATGCGCGCGCAGCGTCGCAAGTGCAGGCGCGCACGCTTCGATCCAAAAGGCCTTGCGCATCGCGACCACCGCAAGCGCCGGGCATCGTGGGCTTCTCAAGCCCATGCGAGCTCGCCAGAGCCAATGGCATGAAGCTCGGCTCTGGCGAGCCCTTTCGCTCTTTTGAGCCAATTGTGATTTTCTACGTTTTGGACTCGATGGTTAGAAAAGAAAGCATCGCGAACGTATAATTAAGAATTATTAAGCTATTTATCAGGTATTTGTCTTATTTTTCAAAGGTTTTCGTAAGTCGGCTCGTTTGCGTTCTGGAGAAATCGATGGAAACGGAAAATCACAATCGCATGCTCGCTGCGGAGCGACAGAAGCTCATCCTTGACCTTCTGCATACAAACGGATCAGTCTCCGTAAACGAGATTTGCGAGAAGTGCGGCGTCTCGTCCGTCACCGCGCGCTCTGACCTCGATGCCCTCGAACGTGAGGGACACCTGAAGCGCACGCATGGCGGAGCAGTCCCGATTTCCCAGCTGGTAATCCCTGCCGTTCCTCAGCGCGTGCGCAAGAACGCGCGCGCCAAGAAGGCCATTGGCAAGCGCGCGGCCGAGCTCGTAGAGGATGGCGAGACCATCCTTGTCGGCTCTGGCAGCACTACGCTGGCATTTCTCCATTGCTTGGGCGAAAAGCACGACATCAAGATCATTACCAACGACATCAACGGCCTAATTTATGTCGAACAGTTTCTTCCCAACGCGACGCCCGCTTGCACTGGAGGCGTACTCGGAAGGGAGTATCGCCATTTCTCAGGACCGATGGTTGCCTCTTCTCTCTCTGAGATTTACCTTGACAAGGTCTTTCTTGGGGCAGACGGGTTTGAGCCCGACTTCGGTTTCCTTGCAGAGTTCGAGCAGACCGCATCGACGAAGGTCGAGTTCATCCGCCATGCCCGCAAGACGGTCATCTTGATGGATTCCACCAAGGTGGGGACCGCACGATCCTTCGTGAGATTCGCTGGACCCAAAGATGCCGACATCGTGATTATGGACAAGGATCCCGGCGGAATAGTAGCCCAAGCCACGATGGGTCCTCACGGACAGAATCGCGTCATTCTCGCGTAGCCCGGACCACCGCCCAATGCCTGGCAGGGGCGCTTTGCGTAGGGCGCAGACAGCCCCAGCAGGCGCGTCGTGCGGGGCTTGGCTAGAGAATGCGTCGCATGTCAAGTGGGAGCGCCACCATGCGTGAGAGCGCGTGCCGGGCGGTCAGCGTCGCACATCCCCAAAAAGGCGCTCCCGCCGCCGGAGAAGGCGACGGGAGCTTGCGATGTGTGCTCGCTGCGAGCGCGAGGCGCGCGCGAGGGAGCGCCGTAAGATAGAGGCCTGCTCGGCCAGTTTGTCTCGACGGATCGAGTGGCTAGCCGGTTAGCCTGCGGTTATGCCTTGTTGGTGGAGCCCAGGTTGTCCATGTGGCTTGCGACGACGGCGTAAATCTCATCCATGCCAGGCTTGGAAGGCTTCTTGGGGTCGAAGTTGTTGGGATTCTCGGCCATGTAGCCCATGAAGCCGCGCGTGAAGGCCTGGCGAAGCTCGGTGGCATAATTCACCTTGCAGATGCCGTTCTGAATGGCCTCTGCCACTTGGTCGTCGGGCACTCCGGAGGTTCCGTGGAGCACCAGGGGCACGTCGACGCGGTTGCGGATCTCCTTCAGGACTCCCTGCTCGATGTGCGGGGTTCCCTTGTAGACGCCATGCGCGGTGCCCACGCCCACCGCCAGCGAGCTGCACTTTGTGCGAGCGACAAACTCCTCCGCCTCGTCGGGGTCGGTGTAGGGGTTCTCGCCCTTGACTGCCGGGCCGTCGTCTTCCTTGCCGCCGACCTTTCCGAGCTCGGCTTCGACGGGGATGCCCATGGCGTTTGCAACCTTGGTCACGCTCTCGGTCAGCGCCATGTTGTCCTCGAACGGCACATGAGAGCCGTCGATCATGACGGAGGTGTAGCCGGCGCGAAGGGCCTGCATGCAGCGGTCGAAGCCGTCGCCATGGTCGAGGTGCAGGGCCACGGGGACGCTTGCCTGCTCGGCAGCGACGCGCACCATGGCGGCGAAGTAGTCGAGGTTGGCATACTTGATGGTGCCAGGGGTGGTCTGCATGATAACGGGAGAGTGCTTGTCCTCGGCGGCGCGGATCACGGCCATCACGAACTCGAGGTTCTCGACATTGAATGCGCCGACTGCGTAATGGCCAGCCTGGGCGTCAAGGAGCATTTGCTTTGTGGTAACCAGCATTGCCTTCTCCCTTCTCGCTGCCGATCACTATGGTCGCGCCTCGCGGGACGCTTTGCGCTTTGGTCGGCAAGCCCTTGTGTTGACACCCATTCTATGGTCTGAGCGTTTTACGTGCGCAGATGAAGGGGCTCGGCATGCCTGCTAAACAACGAGAAAGCGAAAGCCAAAGAAATGCCCGGGGGCAGCGTGGACCCCGTTTGGCTGCTCTTTGTGAAGGGCGCGTCGCAAAAAAGAAAGCAAAGTGCCTGTGTTATCCTTCTTTTTTGGAAAGCAAAAGAAACACATTTCTGTCACAGAAAGGGTCTGCCATGCCTGAGTTTGCCGAGGAGAGGCGCGCTGCGGTGCTCCAGATGGTGGAGAGGAACTCTTCTGTGCAGGTGTCTGAGGTCGCCGACGCCTTCGGGGTATCGCGCGTGACGGCGCGCGCCGACCTTGACGCGCTTGCTCGTGATGGGAAGCTCCGCCGCACGCATGGCGGCGCAGTCTCGCTTTCGCGCACGCTCACGGTGTCGCTGCAAGACAAGCGCGTCAACGTGAACGCCGACGCCAAGAGGGCCATCGCAGCTCGTGCGTCGCGGCTTGTGGAGCCGGGGTGGTCGGTGCTGGTGGACACGGGCACGACGGGTCTTGAGCTGGTGCGCGCGCTTGGGGCAACGCCGGGCCTCACCATCGTGACGGCGGACCTCACGATTGCCGACTACGTAGACCGCTCCATGCCCACGGCCGAAGTCGTGATCTTGGGAGGGGCGCTGCGCAAGGGGCATCGCTACACCTCCGGGCCGGCGACGGTGGCGGCGCTTTCGTCACTGCGGCCCGACGTCTCATTCGTATGCCCCACGGCATTTTCTCCGGATGCTGGGTTCATGACTGGCTACGAGGGAATGGCGCAGCTCAAGCATGCGTTCCTGCACGCTTCCGTGAAGACTTACGTTCTTATGGACTCATCAAAAATCGGCGCCCATGGCCTCTTTCGCTTTGGAGGGGTCACGGACGCCGAGGCAATCGTTATGGAGGCAGACCCGCACGGCGTCATGACGTCGTGCGTGGCGGACACCCAGACGAAGCTTGTCTTGGCACCTGTCGAGAAGGGCGAGCCAGGCGGCAAGCAGCCTGCCGGCAAGAAGACCGGCAAGCAGCCCGCTGGTAGAAAGTAGAGGCTAGAGGCGCTCGACCGTCGTTCCTGCAAGCAGCCGCTCGGCGTCAGCCATGTCAAAGTGGCCCGTCGAGGCAGAGAGGCAGTTGGCGCTTGCGCACGCCATGGCGTAGCGAAGCTGCTCGGGAGCCTCCATGCCGCGCGCCATGGCAACGGCAAAGGCGCCGACCATGGTGTCTCCCGCGCCTACGGGGTTCACAACCTCGATCTTTGGAGCGCGCCCGCGATACATGCCTGACTCGCAGGCCATGATGGCGCCATCTCCGCCCAGCGAGACGACAACCTGCGCCACTCCGCGGTCCTTGAGCTCGCGGGCCGCCGAAGCCACCTCTTCAAGCGAGCTGACCTTGCGACCAAGGATCTGGCCAATCTCGTCGGTGTTGGGCTTGACCATCGTGGGCTTGGCGTCGATGGCGAGCGCCAGCCGCTCGCCCGAGGTGTCAAGGATGACGGGGGTGCCTATAGCCTTGATGTCGCGCACCAGCGTTGCGTAATAGTCCGTCGGCACGCCTGCGGGCAGGCTCCCGTCGAGCGTGACCACGTCCGCCTTCTGGGCAAGTGCCATTACCTTGTCGTGCGCACGGGTAAGCTCCTTGGCGCTCACTGCGCGACCGGGCTCTAGAAACTCGGTCGAGGTGCCGTCGGGCTCAAGCACGTTGATGCAGCAGCGCGTCTCCTCGGCGGCGGGGGAGAAGTCGTGCTCGATGCCGTCTTTGTCAAGAAGGTCGCACAGAAGCTCGCCGTTGTGCCCGCCCACGATGCCTGTGGCCACGACCTTCTCGCCGCACGTTGCCACCGCACGGGCCGCGTTTAAGCCCTTGCCGCCGGCGTTGTCGATGCATTCGCTCACGCGCATGACCGAGCCACGCTCGAGCGTGCAGGACAGCCTATATGCCTTGTCAATCGATGCATTGAGGGTCACGGTTACGATCATCTTTTTGTCTCCCGTCAAACTTGGACGTAAATCTAATACCAGTTCCTGAAAGAGAAGAATGATAAAAAATTTTGTCATCAAATATGTGACCGTTGTCCACCAGAACGAATCTTAGCCACTCCCGCTGTTTGGCGGGAGGCGAAAGTCGATGTGGTATCAGCGATCTAATACCATTGCCTGAGAGATTTAGGGATGAACGGAGTGTTTTTGGCTACGGGCGGTCAGTTGACAACCAATTTTACAAAAATCCAACAAAAATGGTCCATACGCACTTAGAGTATTCTCAGCGATAAGAGATTGGTAGTAACAAGTAATCCAGTTGTGCGGTAATGGAAACTATACGGAACCTGAACAGACACACAGGTCTCCTAGCCTTTGATTTGCTCGCAAAGGCGGCGGAAAGGAGAGCAAAATGGTCGGATTTGTACTGACGGGTCACGGGATGTTTGCGCCCGGGCTTGCTAGTGCTGCTTCAATGATTGCCGGACAACTTGACGAGTTTGACGTCGTTCCTTTTAAAGAGGAGGAGGCCGGAGGCTATCCCGAGAAGATCGCCTCAGTGATTGCGGACTCAGCCAAGAGGAACGAAGGCGTGATTGTTCTTTGCGACCTTATGGGCGGAACCCCCTTCAACCAGTCAATGATGGCATCGCAGAACTGCGAGAATGTCGAGGTCGTTGCTGGCGCAAACCTTCCGATGCTGCTTGAGGTCCTAAGCACGCGCGCTCCCGAGAGCACGGTTGACGAGCTTGTTGAGTGCTGCCTCGAGGCCGGCAAGATGGGCGTCGCTCATGTGGCACTCGATGAGGACGACGCGTCCGAAGACGAGGGCGAGGAGGACGGCATTTAATGAGCTCCGACTTTCTCCAGAGCGTGCTCGCCTCGTGTGTGGCGCTGCTTCTCCTGATTGCTATCATGGGCGTTGTCTACGCCATCTATAGCTCCGTCAAGGCAAGGAAGAAGCGTGACTACTTTGCCGACCTCCACAAGAACCTGAAGAGCGGTCAGCGCGTTGCCTTTGCGGGCGGTCTTTTGGGCACGCTCGTGCGCGTGGGGGAGGAGACCTGCGACGTAAAGATCAAGTCGGGTGACGTGATTGAGGTTTCTCGCTACGCCATCCAAGAGATCGAGGGCAAGTAGGGCGCACGACAAGTCGAGAAGCGCCGATTAGCGCGGCGAGCAAAGAGCCGCTTGGTGAAAGCAAGCTCAACCGAAACTGTCAAACCATAGCATCGAAGCCGCCAAGATGACGGCAGGCAAGCGAAGACGACAAGGGAAAGGATGTTCTTCATGGCCGAGCCAAACATCGTTCTTACGCGCATCGATAACCGCCTGATTCATGGACAGGTGGCAACGCAATGGACTAGCTCCATCGGTGCCAACCTGCTTCTTGTTGCAAACGACGACGTCGCCAAGAGCAAGATGCGCCAGAACCTCATGAACATGGCAGCGCCACAGGGTGTCGCCACGAGGTATTTCTCGATCCAGAAGACCATCGACGTCATCCATAAGGCCGCTCCGCGCCAGCACATCTTCATCATCGTCGAGACCCCTGAGGATGCGCTTCGCCTGGTCAAGGGTGGCGTGCCCATCAAGAAGCTCAACATCGGCAACATGCACATGTCCGAGGGCAAGCGCCAGGTCGCAACCACCGTCGCCGTCAACGACGAGGACGTTGCCGCCTTCAGGGAGCTCCAGAACCTGGGCGTCGAGCTTGTCATCCAGCGCGTCCCCTCCATTCCTCCCGAGAACACCGAGAAGCTCTTCTCGTAAGAGGTCTGGCAGGCGGCTCTGCACCGAGGCTCCTGCGGTAGGTGCCTGAGAGTAATGCGCCACTTCACAACCTAGTTTGTTCGTTTGGCACCCTATGGGGCGGGTGTTGGCGATAGCTCTGTCCGTTTTTTCAAGCACGTAAGTCAGTTGAAAGGAGGAGGAAGGTATGGAGATCTCTGCGCTTCAAGTTATCTTGGTCTTCATCGTCACGTTCATCGCGGCAATCGACCAGTTCAGCTTCCTGGAGTCTTTGTACCAGCCCATCGTCACAGGCATGGTAATTGGCCTTATCTTGGGCGACCTACAGACCGGCCTTATCGTTGGCGGTACGTACCAGCTTATGACGATTGGCAACATGCCAATCGGAGGTGCCCAGCCGCCTAACGCAGTCGTTGGCGGCATCATGGCGGCAATTCTCGCCATCACCCTCGACCTCGAGCCGAACATTGCAGTTGCGACTGCAATCCCGTTCTCGCTGCTTGGCCAGTACGGCGTCACCCTGATCTTCACCCTTATGTCGCCTCTTATGTCTAAGTGCGACGAGTATGCAGCCAATGCCGACCCCAAGGGCATTGAGCGCATCAACTATCTGTCCATGTGCCTGCTCGGCCTCGTCTTCGGCATCGTTGTCACGCTGTTCTTCGTCGGCGGCGCCACGATGGGCCAGGCAGTTGTCGACGCCATCCCCGCTTGGCTCTCTGACGGCCTGTCCGCTGCCGGTGGCATGATGCGCTTCGTCGGCTTCGCAATCCTGCTCAAGTTCATGATGAACAAGGATATGTGGGGCTTCTACTTCCTGGGCTTCGGTCTCGCCATCATTATCTCTGGCATCGAGAGCCTGGCTACGCCTGCCCTGCTGATCCTTGCACTTATTGGCTTTGGCTTCGCGTACTGGGACTACCAGCAGAACACGGAGCTCGGTGGCGCCTCTCTTGCCGCTGCCAGTGATGACGGAGGTGAAGAGGATGGCATCTAATACCAAGGAGAAGGTCAATCGCTTCGAGGGAGCCACCCACTATAAGGACCTCACTCCTGCTCCCGATCTTGACCAGAAGACCCTGAACCAGATGGCATGGCGCTCCTGCTTCCTGCAGGCGTCGTTCAACTACGAACGTATGCAGGCCGCTGGCTGGCTCTACTCCATCCTCCCCGGTCTCGAGAAGATTCACACCAACAAGGATGACCTTGCCCTCTCGATGACCCACAACATGGAGTTCTTCAACATCCACCCGTTCCTCGTCACCTTCGCCATGGGCATCGTCCTGTCCATGGAGCAGAAGAAGGTTGACATCCCGACCATCCGCGCCGTCCGCGTCTCCCTCATGGGCCCGCTCGGCGGCATCGGCGACGCCCTGTTCTGGATGACCCTTGTGCCTATTACGGCAGGCATCTGCTCCAACATGGCAATTGCCGGCAATGTGTTCGGCCCCATCCTGTTCCTGATCGTCTTCAACGTCGTCCAGTTCGCGCTGCGCTTTGGCCTCATGAACTGGTCGTACAAGATGGGCATGAACGCGCTTGACTACCTCATGGAGCACATGAAGGCGTTCACCCGCGCGGCTTCCATCCTGGGCGTCTTCGTTGTCGGCTGCCTCACCGTCACCATGGGCGCTACGCAGATCGGCGTCGTGATCCCCAATGGCTCTTCTGAGTCCTATGTTGCCCACACTGCCGTGGTTGACACCGAGGACGTCGACGACTTTGAGATCATGGCCACCGACGAGGATGGCAACACCACCTCCGGCATGGTCGATGCTGACGGCAACGCGCTCGTGACCACCGACGAGGATGGCAACGAGGTTACCGCTGGCGCCGTGGATCTTGGAAACGGCAAGAGCGAGGTCACCTATATGGAGATGGTCGAGACGCCGGTCGTCATCGACATCGCCAGCATCCTCGACAGCATCTGCCCGAAGCTCGTCCCGCTCGGACTCGTTATGCTGCTGTACTACCTCTTCACCAAGAAGAACTTCACGCCTATGAAGGGCATCCTGCTCGTGCTCGTCATCGGCATCGTGGGTGCTGGCCCGTTCGGTCTCTGGCCGAGCATCTGGGCCTAATTAGCACGCCTGGCTTTGCGCCCGAGGCACTTCGCCTCGGGCGCATGGTTTGCTGGTGCGCAATATCGTAGGAGGCGGAACCAACAAGGCCTTGTGCTAGGATTTCGCAGGTAGAAATTGCCATTCCCACGCATCGTCCTTGGGGGCAAGCATGTCACCAATATCACGAAAGCAACCTCTGTACGACCAGCTCGTCGACCTTCTTCGCGAGAAGATCGAGAACGGCGAGTATGGTCCCGGTGACTTGCTCCCATCGGAGCGCGAGCTGTGCGAGACGTATGGTCTTTCTCGCACGACGGTTCGTTTGGCCCTTGCGGAGCTCGAGAACCTCGGGCTTGTGGTGAGACAGCATGGAAGGGGAACGTTCGTCTCTTCTGCCGTGCATGAGGCGACAAACCTCATGGGCACCTACAGCTTCACCGAGCAGATGAAGGCCATGGGGCGTCACCCCAAGACAAAGGTTATCGAGTTCGAGACGCTTGAGGCTACAAAGAACATCGCCAACTCGCTCAAGATTCGCATTGGCGAGCCAGTTATCATGATGCGGCGCCTTCGGCTTGCCGACGACGTGCCCATGATGATTGAGCGCACCTACCTTCCGTCGTCCGAGTTCATCGGACTTTCGGAGAAGGACGTTTCCGCAAAGCCGCTCTACGACATCATCGAGAACGACTACCAGCAGCGGATTCGCGTGGCCGATGAAGAGTTCTCTGCGAGCCTTGCCACCAAGGACGAAGCGGGCTACTTGGACATTCCCGAAGGTTCTGCTGTCCTGAAGCTCTATCGCACTACGTATAACACCAAGAACGTCGTTATTGAGTACACGCGAAGCGTTGCCCGAGCAGACCAGTTTAGGTACCGCATCGCTCACTATCGGGGCTGACGTGAGGCCCCGAGGAGCGGAAGACCCCGCGTCGGCCGCTCCTGTGCGTTCAGGAAGGGATTAGCTATGTTTGAAATGGATACCGATGCTCTGACGAAGCTCGGCGCGCAGATCACCACCGCAGAGATCAAGCAACAGCCAGGCCTTTGGCGCGGGGCGCTCAAGATCTACGAGGAGAACCTCCCTGCCATCAACGACTTCCTTGCCAAGGCGCGCGAGCTCGGCGGCTCCCGTCGCACCCGCGTGATCTTCTGCGGCGCTGGCACCTCTGCCTACGTGAGCGACACCGTGGTGCCCTACCTGCGCCGCGTTGGCGATCGCGACTCCTTCGAGTTTGCCGCCGTCGCCACCACCGACATCGTGTGCTCGCCGCTTGACTACGTAAGTCCCGAGGACCCCACGGTCATGGTCTCTTTTGCGCGCAGCGGCAACAGCCCCGAGAGCGTCGCATCAGTCGAGCGCGTTGGTCAGGTTGCAAAGGACCTGCTGTATCTGAACATCACCTGCGCCCCCGAGGGCAAGCTCGCCCAGGACTCCAAGGGCGACCCGCGTGCCCTCACGATCCTGATTCCGGACGCCAACGACAAGGGCTTCGCCATGACCGGCAGCTACTCCTGCATGGAGCTTATGGCCGCGCTGATCTTTGACCCCGCGACGCTCGAGCAGAAGCGCGCCTGGGTCGAGCAGGCCGCGTCCATGGGCGAGGACGTCGTTGCTCGCGAGGACCAGATCAAGGGCTGGGTCGACCGCGACTTCAATCGCGTCACCTACCTTGGCTCCGCGTCGCTCTCCGGCCTTGCGCGCGAGTCGCAGCTCAAGATCCTGGAGCTCTGCGCTGGCAAGATCGCCACGTCTTTCGACTCCTCGATGGGCTACCGCCACGGGCCGAAGTCCTTCGTCGATCCTAAGACGCTCGTCTTCGTCTATGTGAACAACGACCCCTATACCCGCCAGTACGACCTCGACATTCTGAACGAGATTGCCGGCGACAAGATTGCCCTCGCCACGGTTGCCATCCAGCAGAAGAACGGCTCCGACTTTACGGGCGAGTCCTTCTCGTTCGAGGGCGGTGCGCCGCTTCCCGACGCCTATGTCGCCCTGCCGTTTGTCATGGTCGCCCAGACCGTCGCGCTGAACTCCTCGGTTAAGGTTGGAAACACCCCCGACACCCCGTCTCCGACGGGCACCGTCAACCGCGTGGTCAAGGGCGTCACCATTCACCCGTTCGAGAACTAGGAGATATGATGGGCAGCTTTGCGATTCATGCTTCCAACTTCGTGCTTCCCGGCAAGAAGGCCGGCGCGGGATACCTGACGATCGAGGACGGCAAGTTCGGAGCCTACAGCGTCGAGAAGCCCGACTGCAAGATCGTGGACTACGGCGACGCTTGGGTCGGCGCCGGCCTCGTTGACACGCACATCCATGGCTTCTTTGGCCATGCAACGACTGACATCGACCCCAACGGCATGAACGAGGCGAGCGTTGAGCTTGCCCGCCGCGGCACCACGTCATGGCTGCCCACCACCTTCACTGATTCCGTCGAGCACATCGGCGATCAGTGCGAGGCCATCGCGGATGCTCGCGACAAGCGCGGTGACGACTTTGTCGGCGCGCGCATGCCTGGCATCTACCTCGAGGGCCCCTTCTTCACGGCCGCTCATAAGGGCGCGCAGAACCCTGCCTACCTGGTGGCGCCGTCCTACGACGTCTTCAGCGAGTGGCAGCGCCGTGCCCGCGGCATGATCGTGAAGAGCGCGCTCGCGCCCGAGTATCCAGAGGCGCCTGCATATGCCTCTCGTCTGGCTGCCGAGGGCGTCGTGACCTCGCTTGGCCACTCCGACGCCACCTACGACCAGGCCATGGCCGCCGTCAATGCTGGCGCGAGCTGCTTCGTGCACACCTACAACGGCATGCGCGGTCTCAACCAGCGCGAGCCGGGCATCCTCGGCTGCGCGATGGTCTCGCGCAACACCTACGCCGAGCTCATCTGCGACGGCCGCCACGTGCTGCCCGCCGCCTGCGAGGTGCTCGTTCGCGCAAAGGGCTGGGAGCACGTCGCGCTGATCACCGACTGCCTGGGCTGCGGCGGCCTGCCCGATGGCAACTACATGAGCGGCGGCCTTCCCGTGGTGCTGAAGGACGGCCTGTGCTACCTCGCCGACATGAGCGGCATCGCGGGCTCCATCTTGACCTTGGCCAAGGGCGTCAAGAATATGGTGGACTGGGGCATCGTGACGGCCGAGCAGGCCATTCGCATGGGCTCCGAGATTCCTGCCCGCTCTGCGCACATCGACGGCGTCTGTGGCCTTATCCTGCCAGGACGCAACGCCGACCTCAACATCTACGCGCCGGACATGGCACTTGAGGCCACCTATATTGGCGGCACCCTCGTGGAGCCTGCCGAGTAGCAGTCACACGCAAGCCGCTTTCTGTTTCGAAGCAGTCTCGCCCCTGGACGGGTTTCCCGCCCGGGGGCGTTTGCTTTTTTCAGGCGACCTCTTCTGAAGCGCCCCCATTTGAAGCGCCCCCATTTCACGAGCGCGCGACGCACGGCGCTCTGCACATGGCGCTCAGCCATCCGAGTCTTGTGGCCAGCTCTATTGCGCCAAGCCACAATCCTTTCGCTCAGCTTCTAAGTTGTATAGTCACTACAGCGCCAATAGGGCGGCGCTCGTGGTTTTTGGATCAGAGGTAGAGGTGTGTTCATGGCCGCTTCCAAAGACAAAGGCCAGCCGCTATCCGACAAGGTTGTCGAGCAGCTGAACGAGAAGATCGTTAATGACATGGAGCCAGGCGACCAGCTTCCGCCAGAGCGAGAGCTGGCCGAGCTTTACGGCATCTCTCGCACCACGTTGCGCGCTGCGTTGAGACGCCTTGCCGAGCGTGGAGTTATCACGCGGGTGCCGGGAAAGGGCGCTTTTGTTGCCAGCATGGACGGAGCTGCGGTAACCAATCTGCTGAGCATCCATGGCTTCTCTGAGCAGATGCGCCAGCAGGGCAAGGAGCCCACGTCCCAGATTCTGGAGTTCGTGGCGCTTGGTTCGCCAAAGCATGTGGCGGCTCAGCTTGAGATCTCGGCCGGAGACCCCGTTTGGCGCATCCGCCGCCTGCGCCTGGCAGACGGAATTCCGCTTCTCGTTGAGCGCACCTACCTGCCTCGTGCCGTCTTTCCTCAGCTCGACGAGGAAGAGCTCGCCACAAGGTCGCTGTACGACGTGCTGGAAAAGCGCTATGGCAGGGAGATCGACGTCGTTCACCAGGAGGTCTTCGCGTCGTTTCCCACGGTGGACGAGGCCGAGCGACTCGATATTTCCGAGAACGCGCCCGTGCTACGCCTTACCATGGTCGCACGAGACAAGCGCGGAATACCGCTTGAGTACACTCGAACCGTTGCTAGGGCAGATCAGTTCAGATATTCGTTCACGTACCGTCGCTAGCAATGCATTGCAGCGCACGGTGCCATTTTTGGAGGGCTTCGCATGGACGTTCCTGACATCAGGCTTATTTTGACCGACATTGACGAGACGATCCTTCCGCGTGGCGCTTCGCGCGTGAGCGACCGTACTGTGAGGGCCATTCACGCGGCGCTTGACGCCGGCCTTCGCGTGGGGCCTGCGAGTGGCCGAGGCATCGACTGGATACCCCCCTTCTTTGGCGGCGACGAGCAGTGCTGCTCGACCTGCCTTGCCACCAACGGCTTGCAGGTGTACTTGGACGGCCGGCTTGCCCATGAGGAGCATCAGCCACACGATGCGCTCGAGCAAGCGGCGGCCATCGTGAGCGAGGTGCCACGCGCTGGCATGCTCTGCTTTGACGGCGGCACCCCGCTCCTTGTTGCAGGGACGCGCGAGGACCTCGCCGTTCCCTTCCCTTCGTATGCCAAGACTTGCAAGGAGGCGGACGGCGTGCCGGCCTTTCCCGTGGTGAAGGCCAACGTCTTCATCAACGGAGACGAGGCGCAGACCCGACAGCTCCTGGCGCGCCTGAACGAGGGGGTGGACGCGCTCGACTTTGACTACGCGCGCGTAGGCTTCTCCAACGTGATGCCCCATGGCTACAACAAGGGCTCGGGCGTGCTCATGCTCTGCGAGCTTCTTGGCATCGATACCAGGCAGGTCGTCGTCTTTGGCGACGCAGGAAACGACCTTCCGATGTTTGCCGCCGTGGAGAATAGCGTTGCCGTCGCAAACGCCCAGCCAGAAGCTGCCAAGGCCGCTCGCTGGCACATCGGCAGCTGCCAGGACGACGCCGTGGCATCCGCAATCGAGGCCCTTGCTGCAGGGGAGTGGCCCTTCAGGTGAAACGGGAGCTTGGGGGCACAGGCCTTAGGGCGTGGGGCTCTGCGAGTGCCCCGAAGGATCAGAACGCAACATCGTCGTAGTCAAGGCTCTTCTTGCGCGACTTGACACGCCTGGGCTTGCCCTTCTCGATGCCCAGAGTCTCTTCTTTTCTGGCGGGAGACTCGCGAGCCGTGCTGGCTGCGATGCTGGGGGCTGGCGTGGGGTCGGTCTGGGGCTCAGGCACTGGCTTGGACGTGCCCTCGTCCCTCCCGTTCTCGCTATCATCTTTCAAGACGGACTCTACCTGCGAGAGGTCTCCTATGGTGCTGATGACAAGTGGCGGGACCCGCACCTTTGGCGCATGGTTCTTCGGCACCCGAAGCAGAAAGAGCGTGTCGTCGAGCTTCCTGTCGACAAGCGCATCTTCCAAAGGCAGAGCGACATAGGTGCACCTGCCAGCAGGCATCCATTGCTCGGAGTCCTTCTCGCGGATAAGCGCGTCGCCCTCAAGGCGCGCGCTCTCTTTGTCCGTGATGGAGAGAATGACGCGCGAGCCGTCCCTAAGCTTCCAGCAGAAGTGCGCATCGCGCCCGCGGTCTTCCTGTTCAAACGCTACAACCTGGCCAAGCTGGGGGTCTACGTAGCCAAGCTCCCATATCGCGGCGCGCACAATCGAGCACTCGAGGCTCGGGCAGTTGCCATCCGCATGCTTGATGGTCTCGCGTGCCTGCACGATGCCATGGACGCCTCTTCCGTGAAGGTGTATGAATGCCTCGACGCTGTTCTTTTCGGCAATGCCAATCCGAAGCGCCGAGTCGATGATCGCAAGCCCGTTCCTAAAGTTTGTCCAGCAGAGGCTGTCCAAGAGCGTTTGCTCCACCGAGGTGACGGGGATTCCATGCCACATCACGCGGCCTTCCGACGAGCGCCTATGGCTCGAGATCCCCCATTGGCTCCTCCAGTGCGAATTGAAGCCGCCGTTGGTCTGAACCGTCTTGAGCAGCTCCCTCGGCACGGCGATGCCCCATACTAGCGCGGCTGACGGACCGCAAAACGTCCATTCGCGGTGCTCGTCGTGCAGGGCGCGCAAGACCATGAGGTGCCTTTCCTCCGGGGTGCTCTTGTTCCAGGTCTCGGTGCTCACGTACATTCCTGGCATGGGGGAGATTGCCCCCAGCCTCAGCGCGCGCTTTTGCAGCACTTCCAGCACGGGGCCGCTCTTTACGCAGAGACATTTTCCTGCTTCCTCCGCCTCGCGCAGCATCCTGTCGGTCTCTTTGATGGTTACCCGTCCCATTGCTCTCCAATCTCAGGCGTTGGCGTTGCAGACCATTCTTGGCTCATGGCGATGCCGAAAAAGGCGAGGGCTAAGTGGCCCCGTCGCACCAAATCCCCTATCTTTCAGAAGTCTTTCGTGGCAGAAGCAGCCTCCAAAGCGAGTTTTCAACAGCGCATCTGGGCAATAGAGCAGCGCCGACGGACTTGCGCGTCGCCATGGGACATGTCGGGCACGCTCAGCCGAATTTCCGATAGATTCGTGTCAGCTTTGCGGGCGGTCGGATTCTCGGATGCGAACAAGCCATCTGTGCTACCATGCGTCACTAGGCAATGACGGAGAGGTTTGCGCCTCGCGTCGCCAGCGGACAAGAGAGGGAGCTCACCGGCTGAAAGGCTCCTACGCGGGCGGAGGTGCGGAGTTCACTCCACCAGCCGCAACCTGAACGCGCCTTGTTCTCGCACGGTCGCCAGTAGGGGAGCCGTCCGTCCCACGGAACGGGACACAATGAGTGGGCTCGCGCGAGAGAAAACGCGCGTCGCCAATCAAGGTGGTACCGCGGAGACATCCGTCCTTGGGCAGAAAAGGCCTAAGGACGGATTTTTTTGTTGAACAGGAAGGAAGAAGCACATGGGGATGTCCGACGACCTCAAGTCCATTGAGGCGCAGGTGAAGGAGGGCCTTGAGAAGGTCCAGTCCGAGGAGGCCCTGGAAGAGCTGCGCGTTGCAACCCTTGGCCGCAAGGGCCAGCTGACGGCGCTCATGCACATGATGGGCAAGGTTCCGCCCGAGGAGCGCCCTGCCATGGGCAAGCTCGCCAACACGGTTCGCTCCGAGGTCGAGGATGCCATCTCGCGCCGCAAGGCCGAGCTCGTGCGCGACGCAATGGCACGCCGCATGGCGGCTGACACCGTTGACGTAACCCTGCCGGGCCGCGAGCTCTCGCTGGGGACTCAGCACCTCATCAGCCAGATTCGCGAGGAGATCGAGGACATCTTCTGCGGTCTGGGCTATACCGTCGAGGACGGCCCCTACGTCGAGACCACCTGGTACAACTTCACGGCGCTCAACGCCCCCGAGGACCATCCCAGCCGCTCCGCGCGCGACACCTTCTACGTGGTGGACAACGCCCCCGAGGGCAAGGAGGCCCACGTCCAGGGCGAGTCCGACGTTCTGCTGCGCACCCAGACCTCTGGCGTGCAGGTGCACGTGATGGAGAACCAGCAGCCGCCCATCTACATGATCTGCCCGGGCAAGGTCTTCCGTCCCGACACCGCCGACGCCAACCACCTGCCTCAGTTCACGCAGGTAGAGGGGCTTGTCGTGGACGAGGGGATCACCTTTGGCGACCTCAAGGGCACGCTCGACTACTTCTGCCGCGAGATCTTCGGCAAGGACCGCGCAACGCGCTACCGCCCGCACTTCTTCCCGTTCACGGAGCCCAGCTGCGAGGTGGACGTCTCGTGCGGCGTCTGCGGCGGCAAGGGCTGCCGCTTCTGCAAGAACACCGGCTGGCTTGAGATCTTGGGCTGCGGCATGGTCGACCCCAACGTCTTCCAGTACTGCGGCATCGACCCCGAGAAGTACACCGGGTTCGCGTTCGGCATCGGCGTCGAGCGCGTTGCCGCGCTTCGCTATGACCTGCCTGACCTGCGCATGCTCATGACTGGCGACATGCGCTTCTTGAACCAGTTCTAGTCCGGCGCCGCCTGCGCAATCTCAGAGGTCCCTTACAGAAGACGACGCGCCTTAGGGCGCGAAAGAAAGGCAGCAACAATGCGAGTTTCCTACGAGTGGCTCAAGGACATGGTGGACGTCCCCGACGACCCCAATGACCTGGTCAAAGAGTTCGTCCGCACCGGCACCGAGGTCGAGGCCGTCGAGAAGGTCGGCGCCAACCTCGACAAGGTGTACACGGCGCAGATCGTCAGCAAGAAGCGCCATCCCGACTCAGACCACATGTGGCTCTGCCAGGTCTCTGTCGGCGACAAGAACGTGGACGAGAACGGCAATCCCGCGCCGCTGCAGATTGTCTGCGGCGCCCAGAACTTCAACGAGGGCGACAAGGTCGTCACGGCCATGATCGGCGCCGTGCTCCCCGGGGATGTCAAGATTAAGAAGTCGAAGCTTCGCGGCGTTGAGTCGTACGGCATGAACTGCTCGGAGCGCGAGCTTGGGCTCGGAAACGACCATGACGGCATCATCATCCTGCCGCCCGACGCCCCCGTCGGCATGCTCTACACCGACTATCTGGGCAGCTCGGACACCGTGATCGACTGCGAGATCACCCCCAACCGCCCCGATTGCCTGTCTATGTGCGGCATGGCCGTCGAGGTCTCCGCGATGCTCGACGAGGACACGCACATCTCGCTTCCCTCCGTCAAGCACGAGCAGGGTCCCGACGCGCACGACCTGGTTTCCGTGACCATCGACGACTCCGAGCTTTGCGGCCGCTACACCGCGCGCGTGGTGCGCAACGTGAAGATCGGTCCGAGCCCCGAGTGGCTCGCCCGCCGCGTGATTGCCGCCGGAAGCCGCCCCATCAACAACGTCGTCGACGTCACCAACTACGTGATGTTCCTTACCGGCCAGCCGCTGCACGCCTTTGACCTGGGCAAGCTTGAGGTCCGCGGCGACGGCAAGCGCCACATCGTGGTGCGCGCCGCCTCTGACGGCGAGAAGCTCACGACCCTCGACGGCAAGGAGCGCACGCTCACGCCCGACATGGCCGTCATCACCGACGGCGGCGACAAGCCCGTCGCGCTTGCGGGCGTCATGGGCGGCCTCAACTCCGAGATTGACGACAGCACGACCGACGTCCTGCTTGAGAGCGCGGTCTTCTCGTCCGGTCACATCTCTCGCACGAGCCGCAACCTCGACCTGATGAGCGAGGCCTCCATCCGCTACGAGCGCCAGGTCGATGGCAGCCGCTGCGCGGACGTGGCCAACATTGCGGCGGCGCTCTTCGAGGAGTGCTGCGGCGCAGAGGTCTGCCCCGGCATCGTGGACGAGTACCCCGCGCCAGTGCCTGCTCCTGTCACCACGATGCGTCCTTCTCGCGTGTGCGCGCTTGCTGGCGCCGACATACCGACCGACTTCATGGTGGAGCGCTTGGAGCGCCTTGGCTGCTCGGTCGAGCGCGAGGGCGATGACAGCTATCGCGTGGTCGCCCCTACCAACCGTCCCGACCTCACCCGCGAGGTTGACCTGATTGAGGAGGTCGTGCGCCTGTGGGGCGAGGGCGACATCACTCCGACGCTGCCTGCCGCGCGCAACCATGCCGGTGGCCTGACCGTTGACCAGCAGCGCGTTCGCAAGATTGGCTCCGTGCTGCGTGCGTGCGGCCTTTCCGAGACCTCCACGTACTGCTTCGCCGACGCGCGCGACCTCGAGCGCCTTGGCATGAGCGAGGAGGGTCGCGGCGTGCCCGTCAAGATCATCAACCCGCTCGTTGCCGACCAGGCGGAGATGCGCCGCTCGATGCTGCCCGGGCTCCTGCGCTCCGTGGCGTACAACCTTGACCACGGCGTGAGCGACATCGAGCTCTACGAGCTTGACCGCGTCTTCTTCGGCCACGAGCACAAGAGCCAGCCGACCGAGCCGCGCTTCGTTTGCGGCGTCATGTGCGGTCAGCCCGACGACGAGTGGTGCGAGAAGCACAAGCCCTATGACTTCTTTGATGCGAAGGGGGTCGTTGAGCGCCTTCTCTCCGCGCTGCGCCTGACCAAGGTTCGCTTCAAGGTGGCCGACCCCGAGAAGTACGGCTGGCTGCAGCCCGGGCGCGCGGCCGAGGTCTACGCCAACAAGGGCGAGCTTATCGGCTGGGTGGGCAACATCCACCCCAAGTCGCTTGCGGCATTCGGCATCGACCAGCCCGTCGTCGCCTTCGAGCTGGAAGTCGAGTCGCTGCTGCGTCTGGCCAAGCGCGAGCTGCCCTATCAGGAGGTGCCGACGCTCCCTGGCGTGGATGTCGACCTGGCCATCGTGGTGGACGAGTCCGTTACCTGCGAGACGCTTGAGCAGCGCATCAAGAGCGCGGGCGGCAAGCTGCTCGACAGCGTGCGCCTGTTCGACGTCTACCGCGACCCAGTGCGCGTGGGACCGGGCAAGAAGTCCATGGCGTTCTCGCTTACGTACCGTGCGGCCGACCACACGCTGACATCGGACGAGGTCGAGCGCGCGCACGAGAAGCTGGTCAACAAGGTGTGCCGTGCCACTGGCGGCGAGGTGCGCTCGTAGCGGCATTCGTCATGCGCGGGCTGCGCACGAAGGGTTGCATGATTGCGGGGCGGTCGGTTTCCGACCGCCCTTTTTTGCGCAGAGGGCGCGACTCTGAGCGCTACTTCCTTTGGTTTCAGCGCATTCTTCAAAGCCGGAAACTAGAGAGTATCTTATTTCTTTGATTATCTGTAAACATGCATAAATTAGCTAAAAATATTCTCATAAAATGTAGTATATGCTGAGTATATACTCTCCTATATGATTGCCCTTGCTGACATATCGGCAATGAGAGCATGGGCGGGAGGAAGGCCCATCGACGAGTACGGCGCAACAGTGTCTTCGGCTGCAGATTGGTCTGGAGCTTCGAGCAAAGAGATCTGGGACGCCGTATCGGGCGAGCTTGGGCTAGAGCCGTCACGGTCCGATCCTGTTCATGTGCTGGTCGCTTCAGCGGAAGACCGCCCGCGTGCCTCGTGGATTTGCCCCCACGTGTGGAACGAGGAAATTCCCGCAGGCTCGCTCATCCGGCTAGCTCCTGGAATCTGTGCCTTATCGCCAGAGTTCTGCTACCTGCAGATGGCTGGTCGGCGAAGCGTGCCTGAAGTTGCCGCCATCGGCATGGAGCTGGTGGGACGCTATGGCCGCGACAGGACTGCCCGTGGTTTCACTGACAGAGATCCCCTAACGTCGACTGAGCGGCTTGCGACTTACCTTGGTCGCTCGAAAGGTCTTTATGGAGCATGCATCGCGCGCCGAGCGCTGCCTTGGGTCCTGCCAAATTCGCGTTCGCCTATGGAGACCGCGCTTGCCCTTGTGCTGACGCTGCCTCCATGCTATGGCGGCTACGGCCTTCCGCGACCGCAGCTTAACGTGCGCGTTGGCAGGAACGCTGAACAAGTGATGCTGACCCAATCGCCTTGGTACGAGCTAGACCTGTGCTGGCAGAAGCGCAAGACGTCTGCCGAGTATGACAGCTACGACAACCATCTGTCCATCGGATCACTTGACCACGACTCGATGAAGTACAACTCGCTTGCAAGCATGGGATGGAAAACCTTCTCCGTTACCCGTGCGCAGATGTCTGGCGTGTCGCTAGACGTTCTTGCCAACCAGATTGGCCGAGCGCTGGGCGTTCGGCCAAGGCGGCCGAGTCCCTCGCGCAGAGATTGGCTCGTTTCTGTTCTCACAAAGGGCTAGAGCTTCCATCAGAAAGAGACCGAGCGCCCGTGAGGGCGCTCGGTCTCTTTCTGAGGAGGAACGTATCGGAGCCGAGTGCGCATAACCTCACAGACAACGGGCAAAAAGACCCTTGTCTGTGAGGTTATGCGCACTTGCCTTCGGGACACCCCTCTGCAAAGTCGCAGATCCAGAGGTTTTGGGGTGCCTCCGAGGCTTTCAGGAAAGCGTACATACCCTTCATTGCCGCAGGTAGCGGTATTGCTCTGATGACGAATCCATTGCGCTTTTCGGGGGGCTATTGCCGCAGTTCATGGGTCGCCAGCTGCGAATTCGCCCTTTGCCTCAAGGCAGAGCGCGCATAACCTCAATGACGCGGCTCCCTTGAGCCGCCTTCGTAGAGGTTATGCGCCCTCGGCGCTCGAGCCAAGCGGACGCGTTACCATGTTCCTATGCCTAGCTGGAACATACATACTGCCCACGTTGAGCGGCTCCTTCATGAAGAGGGGGCCGATAAGCTGGGCATTCACGACATCAATGCCTTCCTTTTTGGCAACTTTGTTCCTGACATCTATGTTGGCTACATGGTCCCCAACATCTCGTATCGCATCGATTACAAAATGACCCATCTGGCGCTTCGCGAGCATATTCCACTGCCTGACTACAATGCCTTCTGGGATTTTTACATTGTTGGTGGCCCGAAGCCCGTTACTGACCTGACGCTGGGCGTTTGGGCTCACTTGGTCGCTGACCACACCTACAACAAGCACACGCGAGCCTATATTGCGAGCATCGGCCTTAAGCCTGGCGAGTCTGTGCGCATCTCAAAGCAGGGCGACTTCGCGCTCTTTGGGCGCACGAAGTCGATCGCGATGGTTCCCGAAGTCACTGACAGCCTCATCGACCAGTGCCGCCATTTCCCCCAGTACTCCATTGCTCAGCACGACCTTCGCGGAGCCGTTGAGGCGGCTAAGCACGTGGTCGAGGTGAACAAGGCCTGCCACCTTGACGAGCAGCCCTCCTATACGTTGCTTACGCCCGAGTTCTTCGAGGTCGCGTCCGAAGAGGCCAACAAGATCATCGTCGAGGGTCTTGAGTCGCTAAAGTAGGCGCTTCTGTCGCGCCAGCGCTCCCTTCAGCGGCAATTCGGTTAGCGGAACCGTAGTGAATCGACGCGTTACAGCTAGTTCACTGTATTGAAATAGCCAATGTTCACTATGTAATTGACGACCGGTACTCCCGAACACCCGGTCGTCCCTCCCGTCCTCCGAAGAGTCGGGGGACCCCTTCCCGGTGGCCGCGGCTTTTAGTCGCGGCCATTCGCATCTCTAGGTTCTTCAACACTTCATGGCTACAATGATGGGGACTGCGCGACCGCAGACGGCGGTCCCGGCACACGAGAGGAGAAAACGATGAGCTGGTATGAGCCCTCGTTTGTATATCAGATCTATCCGCTTGGCCTTTGTGGTGCCCCCTACGAGAACGACGGCGTCCTTAAGCACCGCCTGCTCAAGCTCATTGACGACGGCTGGATTTCCCACATGCATCGCCTAGGCGTCACATGCCTCATCTTGAACCCGGTCTTCGAGAGCCTGACGCACGGCTATGACACGACCGACTACGGCAAGGTTGACTGCCGCCTGGGCACGGCCTCTGACCTGAGAGCCGTTGTGGATGCTTGCCACGAGGCGGGAATTCGCGTCCTTCTGGATGGCGTGTTCAACCACGTTGGCCGCGACTTCTTTGCCTTCAAGGACGTTCGCGAGAAGGGACAGGCAAGCCAATATGCCAGCTGGTTCAACATCGACTGGGGCGGCAACACCGAGTACAACGACGGCTTCTCCTACGAGACCTGGGCTGGCGTTCCGTACCTCGTGAAGCTCAACCACGGAAGCTTCCAGCTCAACGACTACATCGCCGACATGATTCGCTCCTGGGAGCGAGACTACGACATCGACGGGCTGCGCCTGGACGTTGCCTACTGCCTAGACCGCGGCTTTCTTGGCTACCTTCGCCAGGTGGCCGACCAGATTGGCGAGAAGCGCGGCGACAAGTTCGTGCTGGTCGGGGAGACCATGTTCGGCGACTACAACCAGTGGATGGGCGACGGCCTGTGCGACTCGGTGACCAACTACGAGGCCTACAAGGGTCTGTGGTCTTCGATGAACACCGCCAACATGCACGAGATTGCCTATGCGCTCGAGCGCCAGAGCGGCTCGGACCCCTGGGACCTCTACACGGGCAAGCACCTGCTGAACTTTGTTGACAACCACGATGTGCCGCGCATCGCGACCAAGCTGGACAACAAGGCCCAGCTCAAGCCCCTCTACGGTCTGCTCTTTGCAATGTGTGGCGTGCCGTGCGTCTACTATGGAAGCGAGTGGGGCATCGAGGGCGAGCAGCGCTTTGGCGACCACGAGCTGCGCCCGGCCCTCGACGCTCCCGAGTGGAACGACCTTACGGACTGGATTGCCGCGCTTGCCAAGGCGCGCGCGGGCTCGAAGGCGCTCATCTGGGGCGACTACAAGCAGATTCTCTGCCAGCCCCAGCAGCTGCTGTTCCAGCGCCAGACGGAAGGAGAGCGCGTGATTGTGGCAATCAACGCCTCTGACCAGCCCTTCGTTGCCCACTTTGACGCCGGCTGCGGTCGCGCGGTAGACCTCATCACCGGCGCGGACCACGACTTTGGCGGCGGCTCCGAGCTTGCCCCGATGTCAGCCGAGTGGTGGCTCTGCGAGCGCTAGGACGTCGCTTGTGCCGCCGGCGCAGCGCCGGCGGCGGTGTCCTTTCCCTACCAGATATGCGCCTTCAGCCAGTCGGCGGCCTGGTTGACCACCTGCCAGTAGTAGGGGTCCACAAAGCCGTGCCCGCCGCCGGGAATCACGTGCAGCTCGCAGGTGGGGAAGAGCTCCGCCGCGCGCTGGGAGTAGGAGAGGGGCACGGCCTTGTCGGCGTCTCCGTGGAAGATGATCACGTCGCGCGGGAACGCGGGAATGTGCTCGAAGAAGTTGTAGTCCCAGCACGAGCGCAAAAAGTCGCCCGAGACCTCCATGCTCATGATGGGGTAGCGCTCGGGCAGGTCGTCGCGGTTGGGGCATGCGGCATGCACGGCATCGTAGAGATTGAAGGCGGGGTAGAGCAGCGCGCATCCCTTCACGAGCTCGGCGTTGGCGCGAGCAGCCATGAGCGTGATGGTGGCGCCCAAGCTTGCTCCGCACAGGAAGATGTTGCGCTCGTCCACGAAGGGCTCGCGCGAGAGCTCCCAGGCAACAGACTCGAGGTCGTGCTGCTCGGTGAAGAGCGACATGTTGTCCTGCCAGTCGCTTCTGCTGTAGTTGCCACCTCCGCAGAAGTCGAACACGTAGGTAACCATGCCGCGCTCGGCGGCGGTGCGAGCGTAGGGCTCCATGTCGCCGTGGTTGGTGGAAAGGCCGTGCGAGAAGATTGCCGTCGCACGCGGCCTGCCGTCCTCCCAGCCGTCCGGAAGGAAGAGCTTGCCATAGACGTTCTTGTCTTCCCGACGGCACCAGTGCTCACGTTCTGTGTATCCCATAGCGTCCCCCTAAAAGACACACACGATGTATCAATTGTGTTGGCTACTATACGTATTGTGAACTAATGGGATGACTCTCGCGCGAGAACACACAGAGTTGCCGCATGAGCCCAGCGCCGAGCGCTTGGCAAGTCCAAGCTACACTCCCGTCTATAATGGGCCGTAACGTGCAGACGGGGAGGGGCGCCATGGCAGACGATGCGAGTCCGAAGAAGGCCGCGGGCGCGGCCGGCACCGACGACGGCTCCGCGTCCGCTCCAGACACGCGGCGCAGCTCAATCCAGCACTTCAGCCTGCTGAACTCTCTGCTTGCCGTCATCAACACGGAAAGCCCCCAGTCGACAGACGCGGTTCTCGCGCGCTACTTCCTCGAGAACTTCCACCGCATCGGAAAGCTGAACGTCTATGACGTCGCCGAGGAGTGCTTCACGTCGCGCTCGGGCGTGCGCCGATTCTGCCAGTCGATTGGGCTTGACAACTTCTCCGACCTCAAGTCGTACTCGTGGGAGTGGGACCGCCATCGCGCTCAGTACGTGGGCCACACCAACCACGAGGACTTCCGCGAGTACTTGGCGTCCTCGATCGACGGCATGATCGACCAGATAAACAAGCAGGTAGACGACGCAACACTCGACGACCTTGCCTATCTTCTGCACGATGCCTCAACGGTGGTGCTCCTGACGTCCGACTTCTCGAGCATGACCACGCGGCAGTTCCAGCAGTCGATGGTCTACCTCGAGAAGATCGTGAACGTGGTCACCGACACCACCCACGACGTCTCCCGACTCGCCTCGCTGGGGCTTGACGACGCCGTCATCGTGATCTCCGAGCGTGGCAACTATGCCCGCGCCGTGCTGCCCCTGCTCGAAAACCTGCCCGTGCCTCGCGCGCTGGTGACGGCGGACGCCGAGGACGCGCTTCTCGCGCGCTTTGACTACGCCGTCCGCCTGTCTGGGCAGCGGGTCGCGCAGGCGGGCTCGGTCTTCGAGATCTATGGGATGGCGTACTTCTTCGACCTCCTTTACCACCGCTATTATCAGCTCTTTGCCACTTCGTAACGCCGCAGCTGAAGCTGTCGCTCTCCTGTCGCCTTAGGGCCCAAACAATGGACCCCGCGCACTTGGCGCCCCTTGCTAGGATGCAGTCAATCAAAGCAGAGGCCACTGCAAGCAAGTTCCGCGCCAAGTGCAACAGAGGGAGAGACCATGGCAGCGAAGAAAGACTACGCAGCGATGCGCGACCAGATCATCGAGGCGTGCGGCGGGGTTGGCAACATCGCCAGCGTGACGCACTGTATGACGCGCCTGCGCGTGCAGCTCAAGGACCAGTCAAAGCTCAACGAGGAGGCAGGCAAGTCCATCAAAGGCGTGCTGACCCTCGTCGTCCAGAACGGCGAGAACCAGTTCGTCATCGGTCAGGACGTCCCCTCGCTCTACGAGGAGTTCCAGAAGGTAGACGGCATCAACGCTGCCGGCGTCGTGGACGACCCCGAGGCCGCCGCGGCCGACACCAAGGACCCCAAGGACCACGGCAAGGTCGTCTCCGCAATCCTTTCCTTCCTCGGCGACACCTTCTCGCCGGTCATCCCGGTCATCATCGCCGGCGGCCTTATGGGCGCGGTGCTCTCGCTGCTCGTTAACTTCTTCGGCGTCTCTACCGACAGTGGCACCTACCGCCTGTTCTCCTATATCAACCAGGCAACCTTCTACTTCCTGCCCGTCTTCATTGGCTTCTCCGCGGCCACGCGCCTGAAGTCCAACGGCTACCTGGGTGCCTTCCTTGGTGCAATCCTGCTCTACTACACGATCAACATCGACAACGGCTCGCTCGACCTCTTTGGCATCCCCGTGGCACAGGTCACCTACAACGCCACCGTGTTCCCAATCATCTTGGGCGTCCTGCTCATGAGCGTCGTCTACCGCTGGTTCCAGAAGGTTCTGCCCGACGTGCTGCGCACCGTCTTTGCCCCACTGCTCACGATGCTCGTCGTCGCCCCCGTCACGCTCATCGTGCTTGCCCCCATCGGCTACACCATCGGCACCGGCCTTGCCACCGTGCTCCTCGCCGTCTACCACGCCGCGCCCGCCGTCGCCGTCGCGTTCGTCGGCTGCTTCACCCCGTGGCTCGTCTTCTTTGGCATGAACAACGCCCTCTACCCGCTGCAGTTCACGCTTATGGCCGAGGTCGGCTCCGACCCGCTGATCTGCGCAGGCATGGTTGCCGCCAACATGGCCGTCGCTGGCGCCTGCATGGCTGCCGCCAGGATCGAGAAGGACGTGGACGAGAAGTCCGTGGCCATCGGCGCCGGCATCTCCGCCCTGTGCTCCATCACCGAGCCCGGCGTCTACGGCGTGCTCTTCACCAAGCGCTTCCCGCTCAAGGGCGCCATGGTTGGCGGCGTCATCGGCGGCGCCCTGGCTGGCATCACCGGCATGACCCAGTACGTCATCACCGCCTGCAGCTTCATCGCGTTCCCTGCCTACATCAGCCCCGACGGCTCATTCACCAACCTCTGGCTTGCGCTTCTCGTGATGGCCGTGTCCTTCGCCGTGGGCTTCGTCGCAACCCTGGCCTTTGGCAAGGGCACGCAGGAAAAGGGCGCCGAGACGGTCGCCCAGGCAGCCTAGTCGCCACGAGCCATTCGTACGGACATCCGGGAAGGGATTGCCATGTCATACACTACCACCGCATTTCCCAAGGACTTTCTTTGGGGCGCGTCTACCAGCGCATATCAGGTTGAGGGAGCCGCCCTTGAGGATGGCAAGAAGCTCTCTCAGCAAGACGTCATCAACCAGGACAACTATCGCGAGCGCGGCTTTGCCACGGCCGAGGTAACAAGCGACCATTACCATCACTTCCGCGAGGACGTCGAGTTGATGGCCGAGATGGGGCTTCGCGCTTATCGCTTCTCCATCGCTTGGTCGCGCGTCATGCCGGACGGCACTGGCGAGCCTAACCCCAAGGGCGTCCAGTTCTATCACGACCTCATTGACGACCTGGTAGAGCATGGTATTGAGCCCATCGTGACGCTGTATCACTACGATCTTCCTTGGGCGCTTGTGGAGCGCTACGGCGGCTGGGTCTCTCGCCAAGTGGTGGACGACTTTGAGGCGTACGCGCGCTTTGTGATCAGCGAGTACGGTGACAAGGTCAAGTATTGGACCACCATCAACGAGCAGTCCATCATCGTGCAGTACTGGACGCAGAAGTGCTACGTCCCCAAGGAGCTGCGCGGAAACAACCAGCTTCGCTACCAGATTAACCACCACATGAACCTTTGCCATGCCATTGCTTGCAACCTGGTTCATGAGCTGGTGCCCGGCGGCATGGTGGGCTCCGTGATTGGCTACTCTCCCATCTATCCGCTGACCTCCCGCGCTGAGGATGTCATGGCCGCCCAGAACGCCCATGACCTGCGCAACGGCTACTACCTGGACATCTATTTCAAGGGCAAGTACACCGACTCGGCGTTGGCGTACTTGGATGCCCACGGCCTTGCTCCCAAGATCGAGCCCGGCGACATGGAGCTCATCAAATCTGGAACTTCTGACATGCTGGGGCTCAACTATTACGCCAGCGAATGCGCTTGCGCTTGCCCGGACGACGGCACGCATGAGATGCGCTGGAATGGCGTTAACTTGACGGGCAAGAAAGGCGCAATGAGCGGGTTTGAGACGCATCCCGGCTTCTATCAGATGTGCAAGAACCCCAACCTCGAGACGAACGATTGGGATTGGGCCATTGACCCCATCGGGATGGAGTACATGCTGCGCGACATCTGGATGCGCTATGGCAAGCCGCTTATGATTTGCGAGAACGGCCTTGGCGCTTACGACCAGCTGACTCCCGACGGTCACGTTCACGACCCGTACCGCATTGACTACCTTGGCTGCCACATTGCCGCGATGAAGCGAGCCATGGACTATGGCGTCCAGATGATTGCCTACTGCCCTTGGTCTGCCGTCGACCTGCTCTCTACCAGCAACGGCGTGAAGAAGCGCTACGGTCTGATTTACGTCGACCGTACCGACGACGACCCCAAGGAGTGCAAGCGCTATCGCAAGGATTCCTTCGAGTGGTACAAGGGCGTCATCGCCCGCGACGGCGCCGGGCTTGAGCTGTAGCTAGCGGTTCGGCGTCTGGGCTGGCGGAGGGCGGAGGCTTTCCGTTGTGTGGGAGTTTCCGCCGCGTTTTCGCAGCTGGCGCAGCCTGTCGTGTGGGGATTCTCGGACGGGCACGGGGACGCGTCCCATCGTGTGGGACGGGCGAGAAGGGCAGACGCCCGTCGTGTGGGTCTTCTCGGCGTTTCCCCAGTTGGCGCAGCCTGTCGTGTGGGTCTTGGAGGTCCCAGCGCATCGTGTGCCCCACACAACGGGGGCTCCTGTCGCGCCGTCCCGGGAATCCCCACACGACAGCAACGACGACCTGCGCAAATGCCGAGAAGACCCACACAATGGGGAGCTCCATCCTGTGGGGAGTCCCACACGATGGCTCCCTGCCAAGTTATTCGAGTTTTGCAGCCGCAAAAGTCGCGCAACCTGGCAAAAGTGCTGCATAAGTCGCACAAGGTGGCAGAAAGGTGCTGCAAAAGTCGATCAACTTGCCAGCGGGGAACCGGGATGGCAGGTAAATCGAGTTCTGCTGCATCAGAACTCGCATAACCTGGCAGCCCGAGAAGCCCGTGGCAAGTTGTTCGAGTTTTGCAGCCGCAAAAGTCGCTCAACTTGGCAAAAGTGCTGCAAAACTCGCATAAGGTGGCAGAAAAGTGCTGCAAAAGTCGCGCAAGTTGGCAGCACCCGCCCCGCCCGCACGCCGCCCGTACGGCGCCCGCCCCGCCCGCACGCCGCCGGCCCACTCAACTAGCACAGCAAACAAAAATGGCTCCGCGCTTCCGCAATCAACGGAAACGCGGGGCCATCGTCATGGGGGGTCGCGCTACGGTGCTACGCGGCACGCTTACAGAGCGAATCTAGCTCTACAGGTTCTCCGGATCGGGGGAGACCAGGATCTTGACCTGCTTCTTCTTCTCGGGGCCAGTCAGGGTCTTGAAGCCCTCCTCGACGATGTCGTCCAGAGCAACCTTCTTGGTGATGAAGCCCTCGGCAGGAATCTTGCCGCTGGAGAGAAGGTCGATGACCTTGGGGAAGTCGTTGCAATAGCAGATGGAGCCGACGACCTTCTTCTCGGGAATGCAGATGTCGTTCAGGTTGACCTGAGCGGGCTTCTCCCAGATGGAGGTCACAACAAGGGTGCCGCCCTGGTGGATGCCGGCCAGCAGGTAGTCGAAGCAGGCCTGGGCACCGGTGCACTCAAAGGCAATGTCAGCGCCATAGCCGCCGGTCAGGCGCTTGATCTCGGCAACGGGGTCGCACTCGTTGGGGTCAAGCACAACGTCGGCGCCGGAGTTCTTTGCGTACTCCTGGCGGACGGACTTGCGCTGAACCATGATGACCTGGCTTGCGCCCATGGCCTTCAGGCTCTCGACGGTGGCAAGGCCGATGGTGCCGGCGCCAGCCACGACGGCGCTCATGCCAGGCTGGAAGTTGCCAGCCTCAAGGGAGTGATAGCCAACGGAAAGAGGCTCGACAAGAGCGGCCTTGTCATAAGGAAGGTTGTCGGGGATCTTGTGCACAAACTTGTGACGGAAGGTGGTGTACTCGGAGAAGCCGCCGCCGCGACCAGCAAGGCCATGGAAGCCAAGGTTGACGCACTGGTTATAGCGGCCGTCCTTGCAAGAGGGGCAATCGTCGTCGACAACCATGGGCTCGACGACAACGCGGTCGCCCGGCTTGACGTTGGTCACGTTGGGACCAACCTCGACAACCTCACCGGAGAACTCGTGACCCATGATGACGGGTGCGGCCTCCTTGGTGATGGGGTGCGGGGTGCCCACAGGAATGAAGATGGGACCAGCCAGATACTCGTGCAGGTCGGAGCCGCAAATGCCGCACCAATGCACCTTAACCTTTACGTCGTAGTAGTCGTCAATCTGGGGCTCGGGGACGTCCTCAACGCGGATGTCGCCAGCCTTGTACCACCTTGCTGCCTTCATAAAGGCCTCCTTGTGATAAAGGTTTTTATGTCGGCGCTCTAACAGCGGCGCCACTTAGTGATAGTAATCAGGTAAAAGGGTTTATCACATATCAGTTGCATATTTGAACAGATGACCATGAAAAGGTTTAATACGAGACCGTCTTTATAGCATTTCTCTACCGCAATATCCGCAGCTTGGCGCGTTACTATGCTTGTGGACATGCAAGCGGCTTAGCATCCTTGAAAGGGGAGCTTCATGATTCGCCTAGCCCTCTCGGACCTTGATGACACGCTGATTCCGTATGGGCAAGGCCGCGCCTCGGACGCAGCCATCGCAGCAATCAGGACCGTCAACGCGACAGGAGTCGCCGTTGCCGGCCCCATTTCCGGTCGAACCATCGCCATGATGTCTTGGATGTTCGAGCAAGATGCCGCCGACTGCTTTCAGACCGGCATCTTCGTAAACGGGCAGGTAGTGCGCTTGCGTGGCAAGGTGATCGAGAAGAAAGCCCCTTCTAGAGAAGGGCTTGAGCGCCTTGTTCGCTACCTTCGCCAGACGGAGGGCGAGGGCGTGGCGCTAACCGTCTACGACGACATGAGCGAGGACCGCGACTTCTGCATTGGCATCACCGAGGAGGAAATGGCCCGCCATCCAAAGGCGTACCACGCATTCCACCAAGTTTCCCCGCACATTCCCGAAGGCGAGTTCGTGAAGACCAACCTTCATTGCGACCGCCCCCGCGCATACGTCGAGAAGATGCGCGACCAGCTTGTGCCGCTCTTCCCTGAGTTCAACTTCATCTTCCCAAGCCCTACCTCGTCCACCTTGGACATCACGCCAGCCGGCGTCGACAAGATGAGCGGCCTTCGGACCCTCATGGACGCAATGGGCGTGGGGCTAGACGAGGTCTGCGTCTTTGGCGACTCCGAGAATGACCTTGCCGTCATTGAGGGCGTCCCCAATTCCGTGGCGGTCTCAAATGCCGCCCCGCAAGTTGCGGCTGCTGCTCGTTGGCACATTGGGTCTGTCAAAGAAGACGCAGTGGCATCCGCGCTCGTCGATATCGCGGACGCCACCAAAACGGGGTCTATGCCTGCCTTCATGCGCTGATGGCAGCGGCGGGTTGCTAGAACTTCTCGTTATCAGGCGGAAGGACAATGGTTGGGTAGCCCTGGACGATGCGCTGATAGCAAGGGCAGTCCTTGTCGTGGTCGCAAATGATGCCGCAAGCTTGCAAGTGCGAATAGACGGTGACGGGGCCAAGGTAGCTAAACCCGCGGCGCTTCAGCTGGTGGGCAAGCCGCGCGGAGAGCCCGTTGCTTACGGGAACCTTTCCTTCGGCATGCCCCTCGTACAAGATGGTGGCGTTTCCAGCCATGTTCCAAACGTAGCTTGAGAACGTGCCAAACTCGTCTCTCATGCCGATGAAACAGTTTGCATTTTTGATAACTGCGCGGACTTTTCTCTCCGAGCGGATCATGCCTTCTGTTGCCAAGATTCGCGCCACGTCATCGTCGCCAAACGCGGCGACCTTCTCGAAGTCAAAGTTGGCAAAGCATTGGCGGATGACCTCGCGCTTCTTCAAGATGAGGCTCCAGCTAAGGCCGCATTGCAAAGCCTCAAGCATCAAATGTTCAAACTGTTTTTGGTCGTCGTGCGTCGGCACGCCCCATTCGTTGTCGTGATACTCGCGCATAAGCGCGGACGAGTCTTTCCAAGCGCAAAATCCCATGGCTGTCCTCCGTCGTTTCTTTGTCCCTTAGCATACGCTGCCGGCGCGCTTGCCGGTCATGACAAGAACCGGGCACGTTGTGCAGAGCCAAGCGGCATGAAAGCTTCCTGTTGTATTTCATAATGGTGGGAAAATGCCGTGTGCTTGGGAGAGCGCACGGCACGAACGAGGGAGTGGGGGGAGATACCGTTGTCGCTACAAGTGGCTGTGGACGTCTTCGTGCGAAGCGTCCTGTCCCTTTATAACTTTGCGTACGCAATCGCCATCGTCTTGTTCTTGACGAAGTTCAGCAAGCTGGAGCATCCGGTTCGCACGCTGGCGCTTCGTTTTTTCGTTATGCTTCTTGTCGTTTGGTGCCTTGGCACCTTGTCTGACCTAATCTTCCCAAACTCAATCACGTGGACGATTCTTCCCGTTGTGGTAGCCGCTCTCTACTTGAGGGATTGGCCCGTCCCCATTCGCCTTGCCCGCTCGACGCTGCTCATGTGCGCCTGGGTCTACTCGCTGGCCGTTGCTGACGCAATAAATGCAAGCTTTCATGGCGGCATATTGCTTGCATCTTTGATGTCACTTGCCTATGTGGCCATCATCTGGCTTTTGATAGAGTTCTTTGAGCGCAAGAATGACGCGGCGAACGCCGACATAAAGCTTTTAACCGTTGTCCCCGTCATCATCGTTTGCGCATCGGGACTTGCCAACAGGGCAATCTTGATTTTGCGTTCCGACTTCGGCGTAGAGCCATACTCCGTCAAGACGCTTGAGAGCTTGCTCACGTGCATGAACGGCCAGATTGCCGAGCTTGTCGTCTACGTCTGCGTCCTCATGTTGGCAAAGGAGTTCTCCAGCACGCAGCGTGCTGACGCCGAGCGCCATCTTATGGAAGTGAAGCTTGAGGGGCTTCGCGTCTTCCAGCAAAGCTCGGAGAGCTTTCACGAGCTCCGCCATGAGGTCAAGAACCAATACGCGTACATCAAGATGCTCCTTGACCAAAAGGACTTTGACCGCGCGGAAGAGTTCTTTGGCGAGATGAGCATGCGTGCCAATCCGACGTTTTCCTATGTCGCCACGGGAAACGAGCTGGTAGACGATATCGTGAATCTTGAGATCGTCCGCGCCCGAGCAAGGGGCGTCCAGATAAGCCCTCGCATTGCCGTTCCCGAGCACCTTCCTTTTTCTGGGCCCGACCTTTGCAGCTTGCTCACGAACTTGCTGGACAACGCCATCGAAGCGGCAGCAGGAGGGGAGGACCCAACGGTCAACCTTGCCATGGTGGTCGACCATGGCACGCTTCTGATTTCGGTTGCGAACCCGGCCAAGAGCGCTCCCGTCATCAAGGAGAACGGAAGCTTGGCTACTTCAAAATCTGATGTTTCGCACCATGGCTATGGCACGCGCATCATCAAGAGGATCGCCCAAGCCAACGGAGGGGTCGTAAACTTTTCTTATGAGGATGGCATCTTCACCGCAAAGGTGATGCTTGTTATGAAGGGATAGTCCATGTTGCAGCTTCACATCGCCGTCTGCGATGACGAGCCGTTTGCCGCCCAAGCGGTGTCTAGCGCGGCAGTCTCTTGCCTTGAGAAGAACGGCGCCCATGCGACGTCCGAGATCTTCTCGTCCGCGACAGAACTTGCCAAGCGCATAGAAGACGTGGGCTTTGACCTGGTTCTTCTTGACATCGAGATGCCAGAGGTCGACGGAATCCAGATGGCTCGGGCAATGAGGATGATGGGGTCGCGGACAGACATCGTCTTTGTCTCCAACAACGAGAGCCGCGTCTTTGAGGCCTTGCCGGTGCGGCCTTTGGCCTTTGTTCGCAAGAGCCATTTTTCAGAGGACATGGCAACCGCCATGGAGGCCTTTGTCAAGCAGCGCCGCAAGAGCTCGGACGAGCGCATGATCACGCTGAAGATGCACGGCTCCATGGGCACGTTTTCCGTGGACAAGATTGCCTATGTCGAGGGCCGTCGTCGCGACAAGGTTCTTCACATGACGAACGGCCATACCGAGGAAGTTGTTGCCACGTTGGAGGAGCTTGAAGAGAAGCTGGTGCCTCTTGGCTTTTGCCGCGTGCACAAAGGCTACTTGGTCAATCTTGCGCGCGTCGAGAACATCAGCCCAGACTCCATGACCGTCTGCGGCGACACGGTTCCCATCAGCCGCTCTCGCTCCGAGCAAGTGCGCCTTGACTACCTTGACTACCTAAGCAAGAACAACGCGATCATGATGTGACGAGTGGCGGCGAGAAGAACCAAGCGCCCTTCTCGCCCTCTTGCAGCTCGTGACAAAAACGCCCCCGTTCGTAACGCGCTTTCTTCCTGTCGTAGCCTGCCCCTGCCGTTTGCCCTGCCCGCTCTTTGCCTTCCCTTCAGGAACGTATCGTTCAGCTTGACGAGCTTCTGAGCTTGGGTTTCAAGCGTCGTTCATACGTGAAGGAATCCCCAGAAGGGGAAGGCGCCGCACGAAAGTGCGGATAACGAGGGAGGAAAGATGCACCAACTGCTTGTCACAAGAAGGGGCCTTTTCAAGGGAACTGCCGGAGCGGCAATCTTGGCTGGTCTTGCCGGCATCCTGACCACGACGACGGGCTGCTCTAGCACGACGAGCGACTCCGCCAGCAGCTCTAGCACCGACACCCAATACTTCAAGAGCGACTACGAATACACCGAGGACGCCGAGAAGAAGCTTTCCGAGGACCAGCACGAGCTGTACCGCCAGATCGTGGGAGAAGGAACTGTCCTTCTGAAGAACGAGGGCAACGCTTTGCCGCTTTCCACCTCTGACGGAACCATCACCGTCTTTGGCAATGCCGGCCCTCAATACCTTTCAGGCCTTGACGAGTCTTTCAAGGACGCCGGCTTCCAGTTTGATGACGCTTGCTGGGAGTTCTACACCAACGGAACCACCAACGTCACCAACTGGGCAGTCAACGAGAATCCTTGGTCAGACGTCGAGTCTGCCGGCTTCCTCTCCAGCGCAAGCGGCGTCGCCATCGTGGTCCTTGGTCGTCGCGGTCGCGAGGCATCTGACAACAGCTCCACTGCCGAGCGCGACTACCTCGCTCTTTCCGAAGAGGAGAAGCAGATGCTGAACGGCGTGGCCGAGCTGCGCCGAAACGGCACCTTCACCAAGATGATTGTCCTCATGACCCTTACCAACACCCCCAGCTGGGAGGATGGCGACTGGAGCGACGCCGTTGACTCGCTTGTCTGGATTGGCTCTTACGACGACGCGTACTTCAAGCGTCACCAGCGCTCTTACACCATCGATCCCCTTGTTGAGGTCTTGGACGGCAGCTTCAACCCCTCTGGTCGCATGCCGGATACGCTTTACAAGAACAACCAGCTTAACCCTGGACTTGTGAACTTTGGCGTCATCGATGCCGACCTCTCCAAGCTCTCTGACGGCAAGGACGACGAGGTCCAGCACCAGATTGACAAGTGGAAGCCCTCTAACGACAAGGGCAGCCATTGGCGCCACAACTACGTGTATGCCGAGGGCATCTACGTTGGCTACCGCTATTACGAGACCCGCTACGAGGACCAGGTTCTTGGCGCCGAGAACGTGGGCGACTTTGATTACTCTTCTTATGTCGCGTATCCGTTTGGCTACGGCATCTCTTACACCACCTTCGCGTACTCCGACCTTACCGCCGCCGAGTCCGATGACGGCTTTGACATCAGCGTGAAGGTGACCAACACCGGAGACGTTGCTGGCAAGAATGCCGTCACCGTCTACATGCAGTCGCCTTACACCAGCTACGACGAGGCAAACGGCATCGAGAAGGCAGCAGTCGAGCTTGTCGGCTATGCCAAGAGCAGCATGATTGAGCCGGGCGCAAACGAGACCGTCACGGTTCACGTGGACAAGCGCCAGCTTGCTTGCTATGACGCAAACGCTGCCAAGACGTACATCCTCGACGACGGCGACTACTACTTCACGGTTGGCAATGGCAGCCACGAGGCAGTGAACAACATCCTTGCCGCAAAGGGCAAGACGACGGCGGACGGCATGACCGCTGACGGCGACTCCTCGCTTGTCTATACCTGGAACAACCCCTCGCGCGACACCGAGGTCTTCTCGACCTCCGCTGCTACGGGCAACAAGATCACCAACCTCTTTGACGACGTCGACCCCAACAAGAACGAGACCATGAAGGAGCTGAACAGCGTCACTTGGATGTCCCGCTCCGATTGGGCCGGCACGTATCCTACCGAGGCCACAAGCCTTGTCTACACCGACGAAGTTGCCGACATGGCAAAGCCCGTTCAGTACGAGGCGGGCAGCGGCGACACGTCGTCTGTGGCTACGCACGAGTTTGGCAAGACCGACAGCGACTTGGTGCTTGTTGACATGCGCGGCAAGGATTACGACGACCCCGATTGGGAGAAGCTCATCTCCAAGCTGACGTATGAGGAAATGGTCTCTCTTATTGCCGACGACCAGACTGAGCTGGACGTTATTGGCAAGCCCAACACCACAAACGCCGACGGCTCCAACGGTCGTTCCTCGGTCTTCTCGGTCTCCGGCCTTGACGGCATCCCGTACCCGATGACCGCTTGGCGCGCGGCAACGTTCAACACCGAGCTGAACGAGTCTGTGGGCAAGATGATCGGCGAGAACATGCTGCATGCGGCAGGCGTCGAGAAGAAGGGCGTTGGCCTTTACGGATTCAGCTGCAACACGCACAGGGTTCCGTACGCAGGCCGTAACCTTGAGTACTACTCCGAGGACCCGTTCCTTGCGGGCAACTCTGTTGCGCACGAGTCCAAGGGCTTCGTCGATAAGGGCGGCATCACCTACATCAAGCACTTTGCCGTCAACGACCAAGAGCAGTTCCGTCACGGCGTTCCCTCCTGGGCAAACGAGCAGGCCCTTCGCGAGATCTATCTGAAGCCGTTCGGGATGGCGATTGCCGACGGCAAGGCCAACGGCGTCATGTCCGGCTTCAACAGGCTTGGCATGTACTGGACCGGCGCAAGCCCCAAGCTTCTTCACGACTTTGCCGAGGGCGAGGAAGGCTATTGCGGCATCACCCTTACGGACGCTTTCGAGACCGACTACATGGATACCGTGGACGGCCTTCTTAACGGTACGCATGCTTGGCTTGGCGGCACCGGCTACAAGAACACTGACGCAATCCTTCTTCAGGACGACTACAAGAACGACCCCGTCATCCAGGACGCTGTCTTCTCGGCAGTTCACCGCATCCTTTATGTGAATGCCAACTCGCTGGCTATGAACGGCCTGACGCACGACTACAAGTTTGGCTCCAAGGGCCCCGAGCATCCGTATGCTGACAAGCAGCTCATGATCTCTGGCGTTCCCCTTGCCGACCCTGCAGCCGGCGCCTTTGGCGCGACGCTTACCACCGACTTCTATGCCGACGGCGTCTTTGCCATGAGCATTGCGGTCTTTGGCAGCGGAAGCTCCTCTCAAGGCACTTGGACGTACGACGACAACAGCGGTCTTGCCATGAAGCTTGATGACGGCACCGCCCTTGACGTCACCTTTGAGAACGGCGTCTTCAAGTGGTCGCAAGACATCAAGTCCGACCTGCTTGGTCAGCTTACCGGCACGGACGCCATCTCCCAGTACGAGTTCGTGACCGCCGCAAACCAGATCGCCGGCAAGAGCTACGCGGTGCCTGACCAGCCTACCTATACCGTCACGTACAGCGCCGAGAACGACAAGGTCACGGGAACCGACCCGTCATCGCAAACCGTGAAGACCGGCGACACCTTCACCCTTCCGGACAACCCCTACTCGGGCACCTACCAGCAGTTTGTTGGCTGGAGCGTGAACGGCACAACGATGCAGCCTGGCGACGAGGTGAAGGTCTCCGGCTATACCGACTACGCCGTGGTCGCAACGTGGGTCGACGAGGCCCTTGTGACTGCCGAGACGCAAGACGACTACAAGTTCTCCTTCGTCCAGCCTGACGGCGTGCCCATGATTCTGTACTGCAACGGCAACGTGCGCCTGCAGCATTACAACCAGGTTTGCTGCAACGGCACTTGGGAGGTCTCTGGCACGGGCGCGGGCACGGCCCAGCTGACCATCAAGAACGAGTCCGGCGCAGCCGTGAGAGCGTCCGTCGAGAAGGACAGCATCGTCTACCAGCAGGAAGGCTACTACTACGACTGGGGCCAGCCCGACGTTGGGTATGGCAGCGGCATCTTCCGCGCCATCTATACGCACAGGATTCCTGTCTCCGACTTTGTCGACCGCTACAACGAGGTCTTTGGCACTAGCTACTCCGACGTTTCCGTGACTACGGGCTCCGCAACCTTTGCCGAGGTCGACGATCCCACGGCCGCATCCGTCGCGCTTCCTTGGTAGAAGGCGCGCAAGAACGTGACTTTGACCGCGCCGGTCGCTTCCGGCGCGGTCTCGTGCGCCCCTCTTTGGGCGATGTGAGGAACATGGGAAATGAGCAACAAACCATCTGATAAAAAAAGAAAGAATAGCCGGTCGTCCAAGCACGTCGTGCGCCGCGTTCTGAAGACTGTCCTGGTTGTTGTGCTTGCGGCTTTGATTGTGGCGGCAAACTTCGTCCTTCCCCAGTACGAGACGGCCATCAACTCGTATTTGGGAGTCTCTCAAGGCTGGGACAACTCGGGCCTGAACACTGACGGGCTTGACCTTGAGTACAACAAGGCCGACTACACCTCTGACAACATCGGCGCTGCCGAGGAGAGCTTGGACGAGCAGATTGCCGGCGAAGGCATCGTGATGCTGAAGAACGAGGACAACTCCCTGCCACTTGAGAAGGGCACGACTCTCTCGTTTGTCGGCGAGAACTCCCGCACTTTGGGCAACATTTCCGGAACCGTCGTCGAGGACGCCCTTGGCGAGAATGACTCTGCATCCGACCCCGTGACCCCTGCCTTTGAGAGCGCCGGCTTCTCGGTGAACCAGACGCTTCGCGACTTCTACTCGACGGGCGCAGGCAAGGATTACGTGATGGGCGAGGGCTCCGTCATGTACGGCGAGCAAGAGGACTTCTCGATCAACGAGTGCCCGCTTTCTGTGATGCAAGACGCTGGCGTCCTCGACTCTTTGCAAGGAACCACCCCCGTCTTCGTGCTTCGCCGTGTGGCTGGCGAAGGCCGCGACATGCCGCGCTCCATGTATAACCACGCCTCGAGCGATGAGGACAAGGCAAAGAGCTACCTTGAGCCGGACTCCACCGAGCTTGAGATCCTTCAATATTTGAACGACAACTTTGATAACGTCGTTCTTCTCGTGAACAGCAACGCAGCTCTTGAGCTTGATTGGCTTGACCAATTCCCCAACATCAAAAGCGTGTTGTACATGCCGTCAAGCGGCACGTATGGGCTGAACTCTTTGGCCTCGATCATGGCTGGTGACACCAACCCGAGCGGCCGTACCGTTGACACCTTTGCCGCAAATGCGCTGAGCTCGCCGGCGGCCCAGAACTTTGGCGACTACCAGTACCTGGACAGCTCCGGCAACTTGACGCAATACAACTACGTCACGTACGAGGAGGGCATCTACGTAGGCTATCGCTACTACGAGACCCGCTACGAAGATGCGACGTTGGGGCAAGGAAACGCTGGGAGCTTTGATTACGACGCCGAGGTTACGTACCCGTTTGGCTACGGCCTTTCGTATACGTCGTTTGACTGGAGCGACTTTGCTTGCAGCTGGAGCGGCAAGACTTGCACGGCAACGGTTACTGTCACGAACACGGGCGACGTGGCAGGCAAGGACGTCGTTGAGCTATACGCGCAAAGCCCCTATACGGACTACGACAAGGCAAATGGCGTCGAGAAGGCCTCCGTCGTGCTGGTCGGGTTTGCCAAGACCAAGCTTCTGCAACCTGGAGAGAGCCAAGTCGTTGAGGTCAGCTTTGATGAGAGCCAGCTTGCAAGCTATGACTCGCAAAACGCAAAGACCTACATTCTGGATGCCGGCACATATTATGTGACCGCTGGGCGCAACTCTCATGACGCTATCAATAACATGCTGGTAGCAAAGGGTGTTGACGCGGGTGGAGATGCCTCCCTTGTTGCAACGTATCAGCCGGACGTTGACGGAGAAGTTGATGCCACCACGTATTCGAAGGACTCGCTGACGGGCGAGCAAGTCACAAACCAGCTGGATGATGCCCGCGGCGACGCCACGTACCTGACCCGCGCCGATTGGGAAGGCACGTTCCCGACGCACGACGGGGAGCCCACCAGCCAAGTTTCTACGTGGGGCAACGAGATTAACGGCTCTGACGGAGTCAGCTATACGTACGGAAAGCCAGCCTCAGACGAGCTTCTGGCAAAGCTTGACTCAACCGACTCTGGCAACCCGACGGACAGCTCCTCGATTGACGACACGCCGACGTACGGCGCCAACAACGGTCTTACCTTGGCTGACCTGCGTGGCGTTGACTACGACGACCCCTTGTGGGACCAGCTTCTTGACCAGCTGAACCCCGAGGACTACGAGATCTCTATCAGAAAGGCCGGCTACGGCTCTCAAAGCTTGAGCTCTGTTGGAAAGCCGTTTGGCACCGACGCTGACTCAACCTCTGGCTGGAGCTGGGGCGGAACGGGCATGAAGTTCTGCAACCCGATGATGGTCGCGCAGACGTGGAACACCGACCTCGCCAGCCAGCTTGGCACCATGATTGGCAACGAGGCCCTGCTTGGGGGCGGCACGGGCTGGTATGCTCCGGCCATGAACATCCACCGCACGCCCTTCTCGGGAAGAAACGGCGAGTACTTCTCGGAAGACGGGTTCCTCTCTGGCGCTATCGCGTCGCAAGAGGTGCGCGGGGCTGCCAGCAAGGGCGTCTACACGTTGATGAAGCACTTTGCGTTCAACGACCAGGAGAACCACCGCGGCGACCGTGGCGAGCATTCCATGGCAACTTGGCTGAACGAGCAGTCCGCTCGCGAGATCTACCTGAAGCCGTTCGAGATGTGCATGAAGGTCGACGACGTAGACTTGAATTACGTCAAGAAGGACGCTGACGGGTCGCTTGCGAATGCGACTACCAAGGTGCGTGCTTGCCAAGGCTTGATGACCTCGTTTAACCGCGTGGGCGCTACGTGGGCAGGCGGCTGCTACAACTTGCTGACAGGCATTGTTCGCAACGAATGGGGCTTTGACGGCTGGATCATCACTGACAACGCCGACATGGGAACGTTCATGGATGCTGGCCAGATGATTTCCGCAGGTGGTGACTCTAAGCTCACGACTGCCGACCCTGTTGGAACTTGGACCTTCAACAAGGACGACTCTGCCCAGTATCACTACGCTCGCGAGGCGCTGCACCATCTGCTGTACACGATCTCCAACAGCCATCTGATGAACGGCTCGATGCCGGGAAGCAAGTTCACATCCGGCGTTGGCGGGATGCAGATCGTGGACATGATTCGCTGGGGCGTCACAATTGCTTGCTCCGCGGGAATCGCGCTGGTTGGCTGGACCGCTTGGCGTAACCACAAGAAGGCGCAGGCTGAGCGAGGCAAGTAAGCGCCAGCTGCAGGCACAGGTTTCTTTGCTCCCTTCCCTCTAGGCCCATCCCGCATCTTGTGGGATGGGCCTTTGGCTTTCGCTAGAATTGGCTGGATGTTGCCGGGAGCGTTGGTGGGGGAGTAGCCATGAGAATCGAGCACGTTGCTCTTTACGTCAACGACCTTGAGGGCGCGCGTTCTTTCTTCCAGAAGTTTTTCGGCGCGACGGCGGGCGAGCAATACCACAACCCAAAGACGGGATTTCGCTCGTACTTCCTCTCGTTTGAGGACGGGGCGCGCCTTGAGGTGATGTCCAAGGAAGGCATTCGCGACGATGCGAAAGAGCCCGAGCGCACGGGCTATGCTCACGTGGCTTTTTCTGTGGGGAGCGCCCAGAAAGTTGACGAGCTGACGGCGCAGCTAAAAGACGCTGGATATCAGGTTGTCAGCGGTCCTCGCACGACCGGCGACGGCTATTACGAAAGCTGCGTCTTGGGGCCCGAGGACTTGCGCGTAGAGATTACGGTGTAGCTGGCTAGCGGCGGGCGTCTTGTGCGGTTGCGTCTTTGCGGATTGAGTCTGCAAGCTGCTCGTCGCCGTCCTTCTCGCCCTTCGAAAAAAGGCCTGCTACCAGAGCTATCGCTTGGATCAGCAGAGGGGCAACAAAGGGCGCGAACATAAAAAGTAGAATCGAATGCAAGCCCGAGAACAGCCCGCCGCGAAGCACAAAGCTCACAATGATATAGAGGTAGATGACCGAAAGCACCGTTGCGGGAATGCGCGTCGTGCGCATCATGCCGCGTAGCATGATGACCGTTGCGTGGCTGAACGTGGACCAGATGAGAAGGAATATCGAGACGGCGATAATGGTCGGCGCCCAATCCTCGTCGATGGCTGCGACGTCCGGGGCAATCTGGATGAGGAAGAACCCCTCGACTGCCAGGAAGGTGCCGAGAAATCCCCATTTGTTCATTCCCGAGAAGAACTGCATTGCGGTTTCCATCTCGGAATCTCTTGGTGCAGTTGCCATGGCTTCCCCCTGACGGTGGCGCGGCGCGGAAGCTGCGCCGCGGACTTGCTCCTTTGGCTTGGAGTCTACCCGAGCAAGCAAATCTGCCGCTTTCCCCTTACCAAAGCATTACCGCGCGGGGCGGGGGCTAGCCTTTCAGCGCCGCTTTGATTGCTTTCACCAGAAACTCAGTTGCGCCCGAGCCGGCACGGCTGTCGTAATACTGAACAAAGCGAGGGGCGGCAAGGTAGCCTTCCGCCAAGCTAACATGCGCTTGCGGCGAATAAAGGCCTTCCGGCCAATAGATGCGCAACCACTTTGCGTGCAGCTCGACAAGCTCTTGGGCTGCGGCGCTTTGCGGATTGCCTTCTGCCATGGCTTGCTTCAGCCGCTCGATGATCTTCTCGCCCAGCGCTTGGGCCTCTTCCCATTGCTGCTCAGAAAGGCCGCGGAGCTTCTCGTTTGCCGCGTCGACCGTCTTGTTGCCCCAACGGCTTCGTGCCTCTTCTCCATAGCGGGCCTCGTTTTCCGCTATGGCGTCGCTCTTTTTCTTCTCGAAGGAACGCTTGCTCGGCATGTGCTTCTCCCTTGAGGGGCGGATTGCTTTCTTGATGGGGCATTCTTTCCGAATTGATTATGGCGAAAACGGTGATTGCGCGGGCGGGACAGCGTTGACGCCTTGGGCGCCACCATGTTGCGCTACGATTCCGCAGGTCAAACAATGCCTGACAGGAGAGCCCATGGACTACCAGCTTATTGCCTTTGATATGGACGGAACGCTTCTGGATGACAAGAAACAGATTTTGCCTGACACGTTGCGTGCGATTCATGAGGCAACTGAGGCGGGGAAGGTCGTTGCCATTGCGTCTGGTCGTAGCCCGCGAATGATTGAGCTTTATCGCGAGCAGCTTCCCGACGTTCGTTATGCCATTTGCATAAGCGGCGCGTCGATTCTGGACTTGCGCGAGGGGCGTCTTCTGATGCAAGAGAGCTTCGACCCCAAGGTGATCTCTAGGCTGCGCGCGGCTTGCGAGGGGGAGGACTATGTTCTTGAGGTCTTCTCGGGCATGGACGCGTACATGCAGAAAGATCAACTTTCTAACCTTGAGCCTTACGGCGTCGGGCAGTTCCGCAAGCTGTACGAAACCGTGTCCGTGCTGGTAGATGACATCGAGGGTTGGGTTACTGAGCATCCTGACGCGATTGCAAAGTACAACGTTCATGCACGTGGCGCCGAGGCGTGCAACCGCATCATTGACGGCGCGGCTGGGCTTCCCGCAACCGTTGCAATCACCGAGGGATGCAGCGCGGAGTTTTCTCCGGCGGGAGTCAGCAAGGGGACGGCGCTCAAGATCTTGTGCGAGCAGCTGGACATTCCCGTCGAGAAGAGCATCGCTGTTGGCGATTCCGGCAACGACGTCGAGATGATTCGTGCCGCCGGCTTGGGAGTTGCCATGGGAAATGCGACGCCGGACGTGCTTGCGGCTGCAAACGTGACCGTTTCCGACAACAACGCCGGCGGTTGCGCCGAGGCAATCCGCAAGTACCTGCTTGGCTAATTTGCGACGGGGTTGGGGCGCAGCTTCTCTGCCCGCGATGCGCCGTCAGTAAAGTTCGGGTCGGCGGTGCACAAAGACAGGCACGTTGCTGCGAATGGTTGCGACTTGGTCCATATCGAGATCGCACGCGAGAAGCTCTTCTCCGCTTCCCGCGGCAGCAAGCACGGTACCGTCCGGAGCGACCACGCGGCTGTTGCCTATGCAGCCGCTGTCGGGACGGCATACTCCCAGCACGAAGGCTTCGTTCTCGATTGCGCGCGCCTTGAGGAGCGTCTCCCACTGGTCAGCTTTGTGTGGACCCGCCACCCAAGCCGCGGGATAGATAAGAAGGTCACAGCCGGCAAGAGCTAGCTGCCGCGCAATCTCAGGAAAGCGCAGCTCATAGCAGGTAGCGATTCCGATCGTGGCGAAGGGCGTCTTGACCGGTGCCGAAGGAGCGTCTCCTGCGCTCAAGCGGTGCGACTCGCGGATGTCGCCCACGTCAAAGAGGTGCGTCTTTCGGTAAGCGAGCCGCCTGGCGCCATCCGGCCCCGTGAGGACCGCCGTGTTGTAAGGGTTGCCATCCGGGCGCGCCTCGTTTAGGTAGTACAGCAGCCACAGCCCGTTGGTCGCAGCAGCTTCATCAATCTTTTTGCAATACGGTCCGTATAGCGGCTCCGGTGGGACGGCGTAGCAGCCCAGCGCAGGGTCCCAGGGCGCCATGAGCCCCTCAGGAAAGCAGAGCAACTTGACTCCCTGCTTTGCCGCTTGCTCTGCAGTTCTTTCAACTAACCCGATGACGTTTCCGTCTGCCGGGTGAGAAACCTGCGCAAGAGCCACCTTGACCTGCATCGCATTGCCTCCCAGCTATTCTCGCCGCCACTACTCTACGCTATCCGTACTGGTTGGCGCGGCTCGGTGGGCGGACATCGCCTGCCTCAGTTGCGGGAAACGTTTTGAAAGGTACAAGCCAATCATATTCGTAAAATGAAAGTTACTTTCATAAACTCCGGATAAAGTCGCCCCTCCTGTATATCATGAAGTGAGAACAGGCCTTTGAGAGGACGATTATGAAGTCGAAGGATACAGGTCCGACAGAAGGCACAGACGGACTGGCTAGAAATATTGACCAGCCTGATTCGGGCGAAGACCTCGTGATGAGGATGCTTTCGCTTGTCGACTCTATGCCAAGCGGAGAGCGAGCTATTGCCGAATGGCTGCTTCGCCATCAGTCAGGGTCCATTGGTCTTTCCCAAGCGGATTTGGCTAAGCTTTGCGGAGTCTCGCCCGCTACTGTTTCTCGCTTCTGCAAACGAGTTGGCGAGAAGGACTACCACACCTTTCAGATGTCTCTCCTCAGAAGCCAGGAGAGACTCCACGGCTCTTCAACTCCGGACGCCGCCGACGCACAGATTTCGGCAGGGGATACTAAAGGTGCCCTTCAGACACTGCTCCAAGGCAAGATTGCTGACATGACCTCAACAATCGACTCATTGCCCATTGATGACCTCGATGCTGTTGTCAAATTGATTTGTAAAGCTCGGGTTCTTGAAATTGCCGCCACTGGCAGGACTCTTCCAGTTGCACTTGATGCTGCCTACAAGTTCGAACGCGTAGGCATTCTGTCTACTACGAGCATGTACTATGAGAAGCTGCTTTCTGCGGCCGCACTCCTGAAGAAAGGCGATGTCCTTCTCGTTATTAGCAGGTCTGGCTGGTCAGGAGTCTTGCAGCAGGTCGTCCATGCTGCGCAGGATCATGGCGCGACTATTGTTACCATCACGGCAAATCGCAACGCTCCCATTTCCCAAAAGTCTGACTACGTTTTTCTTGCCACGGCAAACGATTCCTCTCTTGATGGCAAGACAGGCAATTCTCGTATTACAGAGATGCTTGTGATTGAGGCTATCTACCATTTGGTTTGTATGCGCAAGAGTGACGCAATCAAACATCTTGAGGCTCACGATAAGTACGCCCTTACTCAAGTTGACCTCCCTTAGCGGTCTGAGCATCTGAGCGAATATTGTCGGAATTTACGACATTGATGAAAGTAGCTTTCATTAACTAATTATTTTAAGAATACAACGTTCTCGTTTACCGGTCAGAACGAACCGTTCACGACAATTCATATATACGAAAGTAACTTTCATCCTTATCCTCCAGCCGGCATTTGAGCAACAAGCGGTTGGGGAATGAAAGCGCGCGCCTCCAGCCAGCTCAAGCTCGGCGAGAAGAGGATTGGAGACCTCATGGCGACAAAGAACTACCCGGACCTGGCGAGGAGGATTGTCGAGAAGTTTGGCGGCAAGGAAAATATTTCTTGGCTTAACCACTGCGCGACAAGGCTTCGTATTAATCCTGAGGACAAGTCGAAGGTCGATCTAAAGGGCATCGAGGCGCTCGACGGCGTGCTGGGCGTTGCTGATAACGGCGACGAGATTCAGGTAATCATTGGCCAGTCTGTTGAGCAGCTATATCCCGAAGTGGAGAAGCTTGTTGGCAAGACCTCCGGCACTGATCATGAAGGCGAGAAGAAAAAGAAGACCCTTGGCGAGGCTGCGTCCAGCTTCTTGCTGATGATGGCCGGAATCATGAGCCCCATCATCCCCGCGCTGACTACCGCCGGCTTCATCTCGGTACTTCTCGTGCTTCTGAGGCTTCTGGGAATCGTCCAGCCTACGGACACCACGTACGTCATTCTTAATGGCTTTGCCCAGGCAGCCTTCTACTTCCTGCCCATTTATGTTGCGTATACCTCTGCGCGCAAGTTCGAGACCGAGCCCATTTTGGCAATGCTGCTTGCCGCCGGACTTCTCTATCCCGACTGGGTCAACTTGGTGACGGAGCTGACGAGCGAGGGGCAGACCTTTGCTTCATACTTCGGTATTCCCGTTTACCTTATGACCTACAACGGAGGCGTGATTCAGATTGTGCTTTCCGTCTGGGTCATGTCCAAGGTGGACCACTGGCTCTCTCGCGTGATTCCTGAGGTTGTGCGCTACTTCCTGAAGCCTTTCCTGCTGATCGTGATTATGTCCATCGTGACCCTTGCCCTTACTGGTCCTCTTGGCGGCTTTATCACCAACGCTCTTGCTGCTGGAATTACGTGGCTCAACAACAACATTCCTTGGCTGGCTGTCCCTGCAATCCTCCTGTTCTCGGTTACTGTTGGTCAGCTTGTCGCCGGCTTCCATCTGGCTCTTGTCCCCCTGGCAACTGAGGCTATCCAGACCGTTGGCTACGATACTGTCGTGACTATCTGGTTCTATTGCTTCACTCTTTCTGCTGGCTTTGTTTCTCTCGCTATTGCACTTAAGGCAAAGAACAGCAAGTGCCGTCAGATTGCGTGGCCTGCAGCACTTTCTGGTCTTATTGGCGGCATCTCCGAGCCGACCGTTTACGGTCTTGCTTACAAGATGGTCAAGCCTTACTACGCTCTTGCAATCACCTCTGTTGCTGCTGGTCTTGTAGCTGGCATCCTTGGTCTTAAGTCCTATGGCTACGGCTCTAACTCCATTCCGGGCATGCTGCTATTCCTTGGTCCTAACAACGACGTGCAGAACCTTACGAATGCCCTTATTGTTCTTGCCGTGATGGCGGTGCTTTCGTTCGTGCTGGTCTATGCATTCGGCTTTGATGATTCCGTCTATGGCGAGGACGACGAGGACGCAAAGGCAGACCAGGCCAAGGCAGCTCCCGTGCATCAGAACCTCGATGTGAAGCTTCCTGGCAAGGGTGAGTATGTCGCTCAGGCGAATCTGTCCGACGCCACTTTTGCACAGGGTACGGTTGGTCCTTGCTTCGGAATGAAGCCTGCCAACAACTCGATTAAGGCTCCTGTTTCCGGTACTGTCACAATGATTGCCGCGACAAACCACGCCATCGGAATCACGACAGACGACGGTGCCCAAGTGATGGTGCACATTGGCATTGATTCGGTGAAGCTGAATGGCAAGGGTATCAGGGTCTTCTGCTCGACTGGGCAGCATGTCTCGCAGGGCGATGAGATTGCGAAATACGACAAGATGCTCTTTGACAAGGAAGGCATTGACGACACCGTGGTTGTTGTCCTTCTCAACGCCGATGAGTATGTAGGCGTGAAGAGCGCTCCGGACAAGCCGCTGACTGCAACGGTGTAGTACGGAAAGATTTGCTTGGAGTAATGATGGACGATCAAAGAAAGTACGATAGACGGCTTGTTGACGCGATTCGCAACAAAGAGCACGTTGAGGATGTTGACGGCATGCCTGTCATCATGAAGCCGATTCCCGATCGGGACGAGACTCATGTGCTTGATCCGCGCGTTAGGAAGACCATCGAGCGCAAGGCGGCAATGTTTGCTCGACGTGCAGAAGAGACTCATGGCGCTTACAGCTTGGCAAATGAGCGCTACCGACCGGATAAGGTGACGTACGACCTTACGGAGGGCAAAGTCACTCAGACTGAGCAGCTGATTAGCGTTTCTGGAACTCATAAGATTGACGTTTTCACGTATTGGGCGGAATCCGCGAAGGGCGCCGTGCCCGCCATTGTCTTTCTTCACGGAGGCGGATTTACTGCAGGTAACGAGCGGATTTATCACAATCAGATGCGCTTTCTTGCCGAGCAGAGCGGTGCCGTCGTGGTGTTTCCTGAGTATCGGCTGGCTCCCGAATCCCCGTTCCCGGCTGCGATTGAGGATTGCGTTGCGACGGTGGAATGGACATACAACAATGCCGCCGAGCTGGGCATTGATCCGACAAAGATTATGGTTGCGGGAGATTCTGCCGGAGGAACGCTTACCAACTCGTGCTTGCTGGAAGACAAGAAGGGGATTATCAAGGGTGCGTATTTGATTTTCCCAAGCTGCGACAGCAGCGATTATCTTCGCCAAGATCTTTATCGATGGTCATTTGAAGGCTACCCAATTGATGAAGACGAGCGAGAACTTGCATACGGAAGGATGGACCGAATTAGAAAGCCCAGCGAGGGGGCGACGGCAGAGGGGAGCGAGTACGTCCAAGGAAAGACTACTCTGGACGATCCGTTGGTTAGCGTCGTCTTCGCAACGGACGAGCAGCTAAAGGCTTTCCCTCCCATTACGGTCGCCGTGTCCGAGTACGACTACCTTCGACTTGGCGCGGAGTATTTTGCCAGAAGGCTGTATGGGCTGGGCAAAGAAGTCCGTCTTGTGAGGTATTGCGGCTGCGACCATGGGTTCCTTGATCTCTTTGGAACTGAGCCTCAGGCGGAGGAAGTTTGTCTGGACATGGCTGATCAGGTCGCAAAGATGTAGCGAGATCTCTTGTTGCTACAATGAAGAGCAGGCCAGAGACAATGTCTCTGGCCTGCATGCTATAGATGGGCAGAGTGTGGTCGCAAGGAGACTATTCCATCAAATAGGACCATGTGTCGTTCACGGCGTCGTACTTGTAGATGAAGCCGTCGTTTGCAACGGCGTAGCGGTCTGCTGTCACCCAGTGGTCCGTGTGATCCTCGCCGAGAGCGAAGACGTAGCAGTCTGTCTCGATGCCTTCGCACAAGACGGTCTCGTGGCCTTCGTATTCGAGCGAGCTGCCTGCTTCAAGAGCATCGGCGACTTCGGTGGTACCGCGCAGTGCGGTCTCGGCGTCATCGGCGGAGGCTGGACCGGCTCCGTTATAGTTCTCTCCGTACACGGTTGCGTTCAAGGCGCAGTCGGCGCCGTTGCCGTCGGTTGTCAGGAGGGAGCCATCCTTCCCGCTGTAGAAGGGCATGTAGTCCTCGACGGTCGTGCCGTCGGGACCTTCCATGGTCACGACTACGCCGGTGATCACGTCGCCCACCATGCAGCGCAGGATGATGGGGTCGCCCTTCTCGCTGGCGTAGAGCTCGTCGCCCTTCTCTAGTTCGCCAGACGAGCTGATGCTTGCCGCATGGACGGAGACGCTTGTCTTCGCGTTTGCGGGCACGAGGCAAAAGACGTTGCTTGCGCCGTCGGGGGAGACCACGATGTGCTCCGCGTCGATGTCCTTGATAAACGGATAGGTCTCAAGCGAGAGCTGGTCAGTATCGTAAGGCGTGGCGCTGTCGGTGGCTGCGTCGCTCATGCCGAGGTCGATGATTGCGAAGACCTTTCCGGCGTCGGCGGTGCTTTTTCGAAGGGCGGAGAGGCTCTCATCCTCTGTCGGAGTGGCGGTTTCGGTCTGCTCCGTCTTGTCCATGTCCGGCTTGTTCGCGGTGTCCGAGCTAGTGGATTCCGTGGTCGTCGAGCCGTTGTTCGTGCTCCCGTTGTTTGTGGGCGACGAGCAAGCGGCAAGCGTGATGGCCAGAGGTAACGACAAGAGAAACGCAAGCGTCCGTTTCATGGTGGCCTCCTTGTTTGGCGCCTTCCGCGGATGTGCGGCGAACCGCGACCTCACTATCAGGTTAGAGGTTGTAGTGCGGACGCAAGCGCCCCTTGGGCAATCAGATAGATGAAAGGCGCGTTGCCGCAGGTCAAACGGTATGTTGACGCGATGTTGATAGTCTTGGCTGCTTCTTTGGAGGCGCGATTGCTTGCGAAAAATCCCGGCATTTGCCCAATAAAAAAGCAGGCCAGAGACATCGCCTCTGACCTGCGTGCTTTTGGTGGGCGTTAGAAGATTTGAACTTCTGACCTCTTCCGTGTCAGGGAAGCGCTCTTCCCCTGAGCTAAACGCCCGAATATGTACTGCTGGGGTTGCAGCAGAAGTTATATTACGCGAAAGTCATCGTCTGATGCAAGAAGAATTACAAAAGTTTTTTGGCTTCACAGGAATTGCCCTTCAGACATTACTTTCCCGCCAACTTTCCGCCATACATGGCAGAGTACGAGTCAGGCCTGAAATCGGCGTTTCCAGCCTCATCCTTGCGGAAAATCGGGATGTCTGTGAACTGGTCGGCAAGCGAAAGGTCTAAAGTTCCCGACTGCGATATTGGTTACATCTTTCAAGGCTGCGCCCCCGTCTTTGCGCTACGCTTCACGTTAGACGCAAGTTTTGCACCATTAATCAACCAATTGGTTGTTTAATGGTGTCGAGAGAATCACGGACAGGTAACGTCGGAGGAAAGAGTTCATGAACCAGAGGCAACTGTCGTATTTCATCACGACCATGCGGTGTGGAAGCATGAAAGACGCTGCCCATGAGCTGGGCATTTCTCCGCAAGGTCTCAGCAAGACCATCATTGCTCTTGAGGAGGAAGTGGGTCATCCGCTTTTTGAACGGACGCGGCACGGTCTTGAACCGACGGCGTATGCCGAGCGTCTGCGTCCACACGCTGTGGCAGTGCTACGCGCTTACGACAGCCTTGACAGGAACTTCTCGCGCGCTGCCAGCGGCAAGGAGATGTTGGACGTCGTGGCTACGTATGGCTTCATTTGCACGCTGCCGCCGTCGTTTTTCCGGCAGTTCTCGGAAATGAACCCCAACGTTCAATTGAACTTGGTAGAGATGACTGACTACCCCGCCGTCGAGCGTCTTCGTCGTGGCGACTCGGAGATTGGCGTGCTTCCCTCTCCTTTGGACACCGCCATCTTCCACGGAGAGCCGCTCTTTACCGCCAGGCATTGCTGCATCATCAATCAATCAAATCCTTTGTCACAGAAAGAGGAGATTGAGTACTCTGACCTGGCAGGTCAGCCTCTGGCACTTAAAGGCCGCACGTACATCATGTACAACGGCAACATCAATCGCTTTCTCTCGCACGGGACAGAGCCCACCATTTACATGGAGACCTCAAGTGACGAGCTGATCGCCGACCTTGCCGAGGACAACCAAGCGATTGGCATCTCGCTTGACTATATGGCCGAGAGAACAGCGCGGCCGCACACCGTGGCACGACGTTTTGCCGACCCCGAATGCTGCCGCACGCTCTACTTTGCTTATCCGCTGGGGATGCGTCTCTCTCCTCCGGCAGAGGCATTCAGACGGCAGCTTCTTGAACTGTTCAAGGATGGTCTGCCTGATAGTTCAAGCACAAAGTGAATCAACCAAATAGTTGTTCTTCTCGCTTCTCAGAACATATAATCATGGAGCGCATTGTCTTGTGTGGCGCAAGGCATCAAGGATGAGCCACGGAAAGGGGTCTCCATGAAGATTCAGGCTATGGTCGTGCACGAGAAGAATGGTCCTTACCTGCTTGAGGACGTCGAGCTGGACGAGCCCAAGGCGGGCGAGGTCCTGATTCGCAACGTGGCCTCCGGCATCTGCCACACCGACGAGTTCGGCCGCTCCCAAGGCGTGCCCATTCCGCTGCCGCTGGTGCTTGGCCACGAGGGCGCAGGCATCGTCGAGAAGGTTGGCCCTGGCGTCGAGGACCTGAAGCCGGGCGACCACGTGGGCGTCACGTACGCTTTTGATGGCACCTGCCCCGCCTGCCGCGCCGGCGAGCCTTACTATTGCGACAACTTCAACCAGATCAACTTCGGTGGCGTTGCGGCAACCGACGGAACCACCCGACTGCACCAGAACGGCAAAGACGTCTCGATGTTCTTTGGCCAGTCCAGCTTTGCCACGTACTCCGTGGCGGCAGACGCCAGCGTCTACAAGGTGGATGACGACGTTGACCTGGGCATTGTCGCTCCGCTTGGCTGTGGCGTGCAGACCGGCGCCGGCGCTATGCTCAACGTCGCGCACGTGGACGAGACCAGCCAGGTTGCCGTCTTTGGTTGCGGCGCCGTGGGCATGTCCGCCATCATGGGCGCTGCCGTTGCCGGCGCAAAGACCATCATTGCCGTTGGCGGCAACCCCAAGAGCCTTGAGCTGGCACGCGAGCTTGGCGCAACTCACACCGTCAACCGCAAGGAAGTCGAAGACGTTCCCGCCGAGATCTTGCGCATCACGGGACGCGGCTGCGATGCCACGATCGACACCTCGGGCAACCAGCACATGATGGTGAACGCCATCCGCTCCCTTAAGTATCACGGCACCTTCCTGCCCGTGGCCGCCGCCGGCGTGATCGACAAGTTCGATATGGGCAACGACGTCATGATGCCGATGCGCACCGTCAAGGGCACCTGCGAGGGTGAGTCCAACCCCAAGACCTTCGTGCCGCAGCTGGTGAGCTGGTACAAGGAGGGCAAGTTCCCCGTTGACCGCATCCTTTCGTTCTACGACTTCAAGGACATCGACCAGGCTCTTGCCGACAGTCACGATGGCAAGATCATCAAGGCAGTCCTGAGGATCTCCCAGCAGTAGCGCAAGACTTGCATTGACATGCAAAGCGGGCCGGGCATTCGCCCGGCCCGCTTTTTTGTGCCGAGGTGGCTGTGTGCGAGAGCAAAGCCCCTACCTGCGGCGATGGAGGTTATGCGCGCCAACCTGAAAGACCCCGACAAGCGAGCGGTATCCCCAACCAGCGGGTTTCCGGAGGCTTTGGCCTCCATGCCGCCGACCCGAGTGCGCATAACCTCCACGACAAGGGGTCAAAAGGGCTTGGTCGTGGAGGTTATGCGCACTCGGGTTCGGGGCACTCGCCAAAAATGCCCGAAAAGGAGCCGCCTATAGCAGCGAGCAAAGCGTCACAACATGATTTCTGACCAAAAGGATTGCGGTAAGAAGGAAGCAGACCGTCGCCAAGGCAAGAGCCACGTAGCCGTTAACGTTCGCGACCTTGCAGGACTCCAAGATATGAAAGACGCAGCACAAGGCAGCTGCAACCGAAAGGATAGTTCCCGCAGCTAGCGATGCCTGAATGACAATCGCCGCGACAAGCATCAGCAAAGCTGGAACGACAAGCCAAGAGCAGGCAAGGCCGAACGACCCCGCATTCCTTCCCTCGACGCTCAACTTGCGGCCCCGCAGCTTAGCTGCCACAAGAAGAAAGACCATCGCGAACGCCGTCATAAGCAGCCCATAGAGAAACTGCATCCAAAGCGGAGTCGACTGCTTGCAAACTACCTCGGCAACCTTTGCCTCCGCATCCACCGCCGAGTAGCCAAGCACCGTCTGCAAGACCCACTTCGAAAGCGCTTGGAACGACGTCGCTTGAAACAATGCATCCGCCACGGCAGACAGAACAATCGTGATAGCAGCGCCGACCTTTCCAAACCGCTCGTTCGAAAGGGGATCTTTCAGCAGCTTCTTCAGGGCACCGCCCCTAGAATTCTTGCTCATGTTTCCGCTCTCCTACTCCCCCGGCATTGCTCCGGTTTCGCCATCAATGAACTGCTCGTACCAGCCTGCGTTATCGAAGACGTAAGGCGTGTTTTCGCTCTTGAGCGTGGACTCGGGGAACGTGATCAGAAGGAAGCTCAAAGCCGCGAGGATGACGGCCCCACCCAACACGTCCTTCCACGCGATGCCGGTCCCAACGAAATAAATGATGTAAGCCACGCCGAGCGGAAGCCAGCAGACAAGAGCCGTTACAAGACCGGGGCCGTAGAATCCGGTGTAGACGCCAGCGTCGTAGAAATCTTGCATGGATTGACCCGCGCCAAGAAGATGAATTGCCACCTCGGCGAAGCTGAAGAACATGACAGCAAAACTCATCTTGCGACCATATTTGTCCAGCTCAACTAGGACAAACCAAATGACCGCTCCGCCAAAGTTGGTGATCATATCGGTAAGCTCGTTCATGGGATAGCGGTCGCGAAGACCGGGCGCCGACGCGATGTTATAGAAGTAATGGAAGCCTCCCGGAATGACCCACTCTTCCCAAACATGGAAGGTCAGCACAATCACCGTGAGCGCCCCCAGTTTGCGAAGGCTGCTCCAAGAATCGCCCTTCTGGCGAGCGACCACCATCTGGACCACCAGAGTGACGCTCATCGCAATCATTACGTACATCCATCCCCAGCTGACAAACCAAGCCCATGCCGCATCCATTCCGAGCCCCCTACCTGATGGTCGCTTACATTTCGAAACATTTGTAGCTATTTCTATGTAGCACCATGGCTGTTTCGCTACAATGGTTTCGCAATGCAACGCTACAGGCGGACGAATGTTGTAGCGAAATAGCCTCTCCTACCTGCGGCGATGGAGGTTATGCGCGCCAACCTGAAAGAGTCCGACAAGCGGGCAGGGACTTGACCAGCAGGTTTCCGAAGGCTTCGACCTTCATGCCTCCGACCCGAGCGCGCATAACCTCCACGACAAGGGGTCAAAAGGGCTTGGTCATGGAGGTTATGCGCACCCCCATCCGGGGCACCTGCCAAAAATCCGCCACTTGCTGGAATATGTCAGAAATTCCTTGCCAATCTTGGCTTCCGTGCTATCCTTTTTTTCGACATATGTCACTAATGGTATTGGAGCATGCGATGGCGGGAAGGCCGGAAAAGGTCCGCACAATAGGTATGGTGCCTGAGTTCGTAGGGTTCTCGCCCGAGGGGGTAGCTGCGCCGGATTCCGATGCGCTCGTCCTCACGCAAGACGAGCTCGAGGTGATTCGCTTGGTTGACCTTGAGGGGCTTGACCAGGCAGAGGCCGCGTCGCGCATGGGCATTGCCCGAGCAACCGTAGCAGGCATCTGCCAGCGAGCGCATCGGACGATAGCCGACGCGCTGGTAAACGGCAGGCGCCTTGAGGTAGCAGGCGGCAACGTGCGCTACGCTCCCGCAAAAATCCCTGACCCCGTCGCATGGCCAATGCGCAGAAAGGAAACTGACGTGAGAATTGCAGCAACGTACGACAATGGAGAGATCTTCCCGCACTTTGGGCGCACCGAGCAATTCAAGATTTACGACGTCGAGGATGGTAAGGTCGTATCGTCGCAGGTAGTTGGCTCAAATGGCGTTGGTCATGGTGCCTTGGCAGGACTCCTTGCCTCTGGCGGCGTCGACGTCCTGATTTGCGGCGGCATCGGCGGCGGCGCCATCAACGCGCTCTCCCAGGCAGGCATCCAAGTGTATGCCGGCGCTTCCGGAAGCACTGACGCGGCGGTTGAAGCGCTTCTCTCCGGCAACCTTCCTCAAGTGGGAGACGCAACATGCGGCGGACACGGAGATGCCGGCTGCGGTCATCACGACGGCTGCTGCCATTAAGAAAATCCGACCAGAAAAATCCCCCTCACTCGTGAGTAGCTAGTGAAGAAGGAAAGAGTTTCTTTTTCTGGTTGAAATCAGAGGGTCAGTCCCCTATAGTATTCCCGCGTCGCGCGAGCGACACCTATTTTGGGCGTTTAGCTCAGGGGGAGAGCGCTTCCCTGACACGGAAGAGGTCAGAAGTTCAAATCTTCTAACGCCCACCATAAA
>NZ_JBMNUX010000003.1:0-237666 GCF_050946515.1 Tractidigestivibacter sp. | reverse complement strand
GAACTTGGGGTCGTACTTCCTTCTCGTCGTCTTGCTCATGGCAATAGCCCTTCCGTGCCTTTCGGCACATCCTAGGGCTTTCGTTAGCTCGGCTTCAAACGTGTCTGAATTTGGGCAGCCATATCACCGACCTCTCGGAGATCTTGGGCTACATCGGCGACAAGGACGAGCGCATGCGCTCCGAGGAGGACCTGCGCGACCTGTTCACCGTGACCGACGAGCACGGGAAGACGCACCCCAGCGCCATCGACACAAGCGAGATGCGGGAGATACTGCACAACCTCTATTGGCTTCTCTCCATCGTCCTGCGCATCAGCCCCCTGCGCGATGCCTACCTGCCGCCCAGGGACGCCAACGACTACAAAGACCTCAAGATGTGGAACATCCTCGAGGCCGCCCTGGGCATGCGCCATGGCGCAAGCCCCAAGCCTACCGGCCCTTGGGACAAGGCCGTCCAGGTCATCCGCGGGCTCAAAATCTACGCCGAGCACGGCAACAACCGCTCGGAGTACCTGCGCCAGCTAAGGGAGAAAAGTGGCAAAGTCCCCGCAACCGCGCTCGAGCCCTACCAGTACGCCGAGGCCATCGTCGACCTCTGCTACAACTACGCCTGCGAGATCAGCATCTGCAACTCGTCCAAGCGCTACGACGTCGAGGACCTCTCCTCCAAAGGCAAGACTGGCGACACGTTCCGCTCCGACTTTGTAGCGCGCCTCAACGAGACTTGGGGCGATGGCGTCGAGAACTCCCAGCGCTACCTGCAGCCAGAGAGCAACACGTTCGAGCAGTTCCCGGCCGAGCGCTATGCAGGCACGCTCCCCGACATCCGCGACATGGTGCGCTACGCCGGCTACGCAAAGGCGCCCGACCCGTCACCAAGCTCGCAGGTCTTCGTCCCCCGCTACGAGTTCCACCAGGAGATGCAGCGCCAAGACCAGCGCAGGCTCACCCTGTCGCGCATCTGGACGCGCATAGGCTTTGCCCTCCTGTGCGTGCTCATCGCCTGCCTGATCGAGCTGGGGATGAACGAGTTCCAGGACCTCTTCGACGACCAGCTTCCCCTGCACACGACCGTGGTCGGCATCGTCGAGACGCTGCTGTTCCTCCTGATATCGGAGTACGTGACGAACTTCATATCTGACAGGATCGACGGCTTCCTCTCGCTTTCCGAGGCGCTCGGCAGCATAGGGCAGCTCTGCTCCGACGCCACGCACACAATCCTGAGAAAGACAGGGATAGAAGGTGCCAGCGAGCAAAAGGACACCGGCAAGCGCGAGAGCCCGTCTGTGGAGCGGCCAATCCCAATATGTGACGCCAAAGCCGCTTAGTGCCTACATCAAGTTCCGCAGCAAGCCCGAGAACGCGCAGCTCTTTGCTCCTGTAGGCGACTACCCGCTGGCAGACCTCAGCGAGCGCGACGCCAAGAAGCGCGTCATAGCCACTTCGGAAAAGCTGGGGCAGCAGTTCGGAATCGTCTACGAGAGCCAGTACAACACGCTGGTGGTGGACCCCGTAGAGTCTGGCGAGGGCTGCTACCCCTACGAGCGAGTGGTCCCCACCGCAGGAAACGGCGTGGTGATCGTCCCGAGGCATGGCGAGAAGTACGTGCTCCTAAGGCAGGGCCGCCATGCCATCAGGCAGGAGCAGCTCGGGTTCCCGCGCGGCCACTCGGAGCTTGACTCCAATGGCAAGACGGACGTGAGCCGCGAGCTATCCGAGGAGCTTCGCGCGACCCCGCGCGGAGACGCCAAGCTCGTGGGGGACGTCACTCCCGACAGCGGCCTCACCTCGTCTGTCGTGGGCATCTACCTGGTAGACATCGACGGCTACGACGCCAACGTCGGCCACGAGGGCATCCAAGACGCAGTGGAGCTGACGGCAGAGGAGCTGCGAGCAAAGATCGCGTCCGGCGAGATTGAGGACGGCTTCACGATTGCCGCGTTTACGCTGGTAGAAGGTAGTGTGCAAAGGGCATAGGGTGCCACAACGTTTGGGAGGACTAAACGCTGCTTCGAAAAGAAAAGTCCCCGACTGGTACCGCTACCGGCTGGGGACCCAAATAGAATAAACTGCTTCGCCTTCCTAGTCTCTTCTAAACAGATCGCGCGTATAGACCTTATCAGCAACATCAGAGAGCTCATCGCTCCAACGATTGGCCACTATCACGTCGCAGCGATCCTTGAACGCCGCCGCGTCATGTGTCACCTTGCATCCGAGGAACTCATCATCCGCAAGCGTCGGCTCATAGACCACAACGGGAATGCCCTTGTCGCGCAGGCGACGAATGACGCCTTGAATGGAAGACGATCGGAAGTTGTCAGAGCCTGATTTCATGGTAAGTCGATAGACGCCGACCACTGGCTGGTTTACGCCCTCGTATACCAGCTTGACGATTCGCGATTCCACCTGATCGGCAATGAAGTCCTTGCGGGTGTCGTTGGCGTCTACGATGGCACGAATCAGGTCCTGAGGCACGCCCCTGTAATTTGCGAGAAGCTGCTTGGAGTCCTTTGGCAGGCAATATCCGCCATAGCCGAAAGAGGGGTTGTTATAGAAATCCCCAACGCGCGGGTCGAGCGAGATGCCGTGAATGATGTCAGCCGTGGAGAGACCTTTTACCTCGCAGTAGGTATCGAGCTCGTTGAAATACGAAACCCTAAGAGCGAGATAAGTATTTACGAAGAGCTTCACCGCCTCAGCCTCAGTAGTGCCAAGCACGAGCTCGGGAATTCCGGTCGTACCGTCAGCATTCTTGCGCTCGCGCTCCGAAGGATCCGCACCCTCGGCAAGAAGGGAGGCGAACTTCTTGGCAGCTTCCACGGCTTCAGAATCGTCCTTTGGAGCTCCTACCACAATGCGGCTCGGGTGAAGGTTGTCCCAGAGGGCGTGCCCTTCGCGCAGGAACTCCGGAGAGAAGAAGATCTTCTCGTCACCCAAGCGCTCCTTCAGCCCCTCGGTATAGCCAACGGGAATCGTCGACTTGATAACAATCCATGCCGTCTGATTCACCTTGCGCACCGCAGCAATGGCGGCCTCCACAGATGACGTATCGAATGAATTTGTAGCGTCATCGTAGTTGGTGGGAGTAGCGATGACGGCATAGTCCACGCCTGCATAGGCTTTGTCCGCATCGAGCGTCGCAGAAAAATGAAGCTCGCGCTTCCCGCTTTTTGCCTCTGACAGGAACCTCTCAATCTCAGCATCGCGTATAGGTGACTCGAAGCGATTGAGCTTATCAACCTTGCTTTGAATGATGTCCACTGCACGCACTTCATTGTGCTGTGCAAGCAACACTGTGAGTGATAGTCCAACGTAGCCAGTTCCCGCAACCGCTATTTTCATCAGTAACCCCTTACCTACTTTGCGACCGGTAATGCGCGTGCGTCTACGAGAGAAGTTCTACACGTTTCTTGAGCCTTGACCATCGGAGAAGACGGTGGCGCTGCCAACGCCAAAGCAAAAAAGCGTAATGGGCAGAATCGCCACATTTGTAATTGTCCAAATGAAGAGAAAGCAGAGCATTCCAAACGTCTGCTTCCGCTCCATATGGAAGAATCCCACAATTCCGGGAACAAAAGTGAAAAACCAGAGAAGGCCGCCCTTGGCAAGTACGTCCATAAGCGCGTTGCTGAATCCCAAATTGCCGCTTCTGAAGCTACTCATATAGCTTTGAATAACTTCGTCTGCACCAAATCCGTTACCTACCAGCAAATTATTCTGCCAAGCTTTAAAGCCAGCGGCGAAGTCATCTACCCTCGTAATACCTCCGCCTGAAGGCGAGTCAATTTTTTGCTTAAATAGGAAAAAAATCATTGTTACCGTTACGGCAAGAACTGGGATGAAAAGGATTCGAAGTAATGTCTTTACTTTTGGAGATAGTCTATCTGCCATTGAGTAAATAGTCTGCGCTATGATCAGTAGCAAGCAAATAATTCCCGTTGTTGAAATTGTTGTCAAAATTGTTATACCGAGAATTATGCAGACAGACGGGCGTGGATTCCGTCTTAAATACTTTTCAGCAATGAGAGCAATACACAGTACATAAGAGTACATAGGGGCTTCGCAATAGATGCCCGTATTTCTCACAATAGAAACGCCAAAATCATCAGATGTCTGAGTAACAAATAGGAGACCATACCAGCCAGGTTTCGCTGTGGCAGTTCGCCCATAACTACTCCAAGCGCTTCCCCAAGAGCTCATAATTTCGCAGTTTGACGGAATAATATTGGCTATGGGACCAAGAACCCAGAGCACATCAGACGCAATGGCGAGAAACACGACAGTCACGACAAAGGCATTGATAGTGAATTCAAGATTATCACTCTCGTAAAGCATCTTCAGAAAAAAAGGAGCTATGGCAAGGTTTCCAGCAGCTATCGCCATACGTTTCCCGCCAAATGAGCCAGTAAGCATGCCGACACACATATATGCAAACATTACATAGGCGACGTATATGAGCCATTGGGTCAAAAAGCTAACTGACAGAGGTTTATTTAGCCAAAGCAAAAGAGATGCGGCAAAGGAGCTAAGAAAACAAACAGCACAAAGAGCAACTTGAAGTTTCCTATCTCCGACGTTGGCATAAAGAGTGTTAGCCGAGAGCACAAGACACCCAACAACGACCAAAATGAATACGCGGGCGAACAGGCTGGCAACGTCAAGGTAAGACGCATTTCTCTTTGAGGAAGTGAAATCTACTATTGCGTTCATCTATTAAGGCCTCCGTGCAAGATTGCCAAGGTCCTCAAGGTCATATTCTCCACCAAGATACTCAAACATGCCCGTGATAATTGCTTCAGAACGAGCGTAGCGGATGGCAGAGTTACCTCTACCAGATACTAGGCACCCCAAAGCTTCCTTAAGGTCGTGCAATGCAAGTCTAGTTGCAGCCTTCCTTCCGTAGTGAAAACGCTGAACTATGAGATTGTTGCGATACAGATAACGGAAGTTCTTAATTCTCTTGGGATCGTCCTCATTCATGATGTTCAAACTCTTCGCATTTGCACGCTTGTGCAATACACGGCTAGAGCCAACAAGATAAGCTGGACCAAAGTTATGCGTAAGACGTGTCGTGTACTCCGTATCATCTCCCCAAATAAAGAAGCTGCCAACGGGAAGCCCTAAATTGTAGACCGCGGTGCAATTAATAAGAAGCGAGACGAACGTCGCGCATTCGATCTCAATCATTCCATCTTCCAGCCCCATATACCAGTCCGGATAGCCATTGCAAGTCGGACGAGAGTCTACAACGGGCACGTTCATAGGCTCCCCTTGGGGTCCAAAAACGGTACTCGCAAGGAACGACGGATCGATACCACGGTCCCTGGCTTTTTCTGCAGCGTCTACAAGATTGCGCAACGTATCTGGATAGGGGATGCAATCGTCATCCATAAGCCATACCCAGTCAGCTCCGGACTGCGAAGCAATACGCAGCCCCTCTTTGAAGCCGCCGGCGCCACCAAGGTTGGTGTCCATGCGATGGTAGTTAATGAGGTCGCACTTGGCCAAAGAACCATCGCCACTAAAGAGCTCGGCTGTTCCATCAGTGCTCGCATTGTCAATGACGACAATTTCAACGACTGGATAGCTCTGAGCAGCAATAGCCGCAAGGCTTTCTTCCAGAAGCTTCTTTCGGTTATACGTCACGACGAGAGCAGAAACTACTGGAGCGTGCATTTCTCCGCTAGTCATTGTCTTCTACTCCAATCTTCTTCATCTCTTGGAAAACCGACAGAGATTTCCACTCTCCAGTCAGCCGCATTACAAAGCCATAGATCAAGCAGCATACAAGTGCACGTATCACAACGTTCAGCACGGTTGTCAATCCACTCGTAAGCCATCCGACAAAATATGTAACTCCAATTGCTGCAATAGCGGCAGCAATCGAAGGAAGAAAACTCTTCAGGAATGAGGACACCCTCACCCCAAGCACCCCTTTGACAAGCAATAGCGCAGTCATGTACAAATGGACAAAATACGCAAGGGATACGCAGAGACCAAGCAAGGCTATGCTCCCCGTGCTGACTCCAATGAGGATTGCCACTATTGTTACGCAAGTGCAAATGACGCCCGACTTGAAGAGCTGGTCGGTCCTGCCAGCACTTTGGAAGATGGCTCCTGAGGTGGTGTTGACCATCTGTACTCCCACAGAGAGTCCCAGCGCAGCCAATACCGGAACCGCTGGTAGCCACTGATCGCCATACATTACCAAGATAATCTCGCGTGGAAAGCATATAAACACTGCGGTGACAAACATTCCGACAAGAGCCAGCACCTTGCAGATACTAAGCCAGCTCTCATAGAGCTTCTTCTTGTTGTCTTGGTATTCAGAGAGATAGGGCTGCAGCACATCGCTGAAAATTCCCGTAAGGTAATTCAGCGGATAACCCATGAGCTTGTATGCCTTGTCGTATTGCCCAAGCTGCGCAGAGCCCATGATTGCCCCGACAAGAAGATTGTCGAGGTTCCTTGCAAAGTAATTGATGGTGCTGAATCCAGCTTGGTAAATCGAGAAACGCCAGATTTTTTTAAGCGGAGCAACAAAGTGACGATTGCCTAGATTCACATGCGTTGCGGCACAGTTCCAAGCCAAGATTACCGCTGAGGATGTAACAGACTGCCAAACAAGCGAATAGCACCCTGCCCCCGCCGCCGCAAGAGCAATGGCAACAACACCAGAAACAAGACTAGCTACAACAAGGCGTACGCTGATGGCAGAGAATCGCCGTTCGCACATCAGCACGCCATTAGGAACCATATTCATTGATGCAAAGAGAACGGAGAGGGAAGCCAAGCAGCACAGCGGTATTAGCTCTCCTTCGTTATAAATCATAGATATGGGCAGCGATAGCAAGCAAAAGAATGCAGCGAGCCCCAGCCCAAGAATCATGCAAAAGAAAAATAGCGCATTGAAGTCCTCGTATTCGAGGTCCTTGTATTGGATGATTGCCGTAGAGACGCCCACGTCGGCAAGAATCGAAAAGAACGAGGTAAATACCGTCACGACAGCCACAGTCCCGTATTCCTCTGGGGTCAGAAGACGGGCCAGCACCATCGTTACGATAAGCTGAACCACTACATTCGAGTACTTCGATACAAGCTGCATCTTAAGAGCGGAGAGCATGTTGGCGGATTTCTGCGCCTTCACTCTTTTCACATTGCACCACCAATCAAAGCCCCTGTCGCACTCATTTGATGCAACAATAGTCAGTCTGAAATAAATCTTACAAAGAATTTGACATCAACGAATAAAGAAGCATCTCAAAATTTGTACGATCCAATCCACAAGTAGATTTGCGAACTGAAAGCACAACAATTGGTGAAATTATCCAGATTCTCCAATATGAATTTGCCCGTTCAATTTACCGATCCTAGCAAAAAGTTGTCCTCTCATGAGAGTCGTGATACTCGGAAACAGATGAAGCCCAAGTAATCGCGAGCAATTAAATAGCGTACAGGAAAGTTGAAATCAGTATCAATGATTACAACTCAGCGTTATGAAATACAACAACAAGCCAATACAATACCGTAGTAAGCTTTATCTATACTAACTATCTCTACTCAATAGACGAAAGATTCGAGAAATCACTATGAATCAGCAGCTCAGCGAAGGGACCGCATATCCTAAAAAGGTTGTCTTTGTGGCAGATTCCCCCATCGAAGGCGGAGCAACGAGTAGCCTCGTAGAGGTAATGACCGCACTCAAGAAACTTTATGGTACGGAGTGCATCGCACTTACACCCAAGAAATCTAGCCTGAACGATCGCTTAGCAAAATTGGGTATTCATAGCGTAGTTACCGGTCACGGAGACTTTCTTATACCTCAATCTTCATACTTGTTGAAAACCACTTACGACACTTTTTCCCAATCGCTTGAGTGGAGAAAAAATCTTACAAAATCGGTAGAAATTGCCGAAAGAAATGTCGATTTTTCTACCGTTGATCTTATCCACACCAATGTGCCAAGGAATGATTTAGGCATCTTACTATCAGCTCGCAATAGAATCCCACATATTTGCCATTTGCGCGAAAACTCTTTTGAGGATTTCAAGTGTTACAGCACCCGCAGCAATCCTGCAACATTTATTTCTGATGGATCAACCGCAATGATTGCTGTTTCAAAATCCGTAAAAGCCAATTGGGCGAAGCGTGGTGCAGATGCGAAAAAGATAAAAGTCATCTACAACGGAGTTGATACATCAAATATTGAAGTAAAGAGCGAGGAAGACCGGAACGCAGACAAGAAAATTCTCAGGTGCATCTTTCTTGGAGGATATGGAGATGCCAAGGGCGTGAGAGATCTTCTTGAGGCATTGGATAGCCTCCCCGCAAAATTACGCAGTCATTTTTTAGTTGATGTATATGGCAATGGTTTTCCACTTAGAGCTCAACTTTTTGTCAAAAAGCATGGGCTGGAAAACATGGTTAGACTACATGGAATTTCAAATACTGTTCCCCAAGATTTGCATAAGTACGATATAGGAGTTGCATGCTCTCGAGCCGAAGCTTTTGGTCGCGTAATTCTTCAGTACAGAGCAGCTGGATTGGCAACAATCGCAAAAAACTCCGGAAGTTTTCCTGAATTGCTTAAACACGAGGAAACTGGACTTCTATATACGAACCCCTGTGGAAAAGACTCATTAGCTGAGTGCCTTGTTAGGGTATTCCAGGACAAATCTCTCAGAATAAGGCTTTCAAAGCCAGCTTCTTCCGTCAGAACTCCCGAAGACGTTGCCAATGAGATTATGAATCTATATACAGATGTATTGACAAATACTAATTTCGCATAAAGCTTTCGATATCGTACTTTTTTATCAAATCTGATGTCCGACATTTCCAGCTAAAATCTCTAACTCACCGGTGAATGGTTATGAATATCAAAGAAAACCTTTATAAACATCTAGTACATAGCACCGGCGAGATTCTTGCAAAGGCGGAAGGCTATCAATACATCAGTTTTGATATTTTCGACACACTTTTAATGAGAACAACAGGATCTCCTACGACCGTTTTTGAAGAGATCGGAAAACGCGAAGAATGGACTACTCCCGCAGAATATGTCCAGCTAAGAACAAGGGCTGAAGAAATGGCTCGGCGAGGCAATGCTAAAGAAATCCATCTCGCCGATATATATTCGGAAATGATTAAATTAGACCCGAAAGTATCCTCGAGGGTGGATTCTCTCATGACTGAAGAGCTGGCAGTCGAGAGGAAAGTCTTAAGAAGGAGGAACGATGTTGGAGAGATTTATGACAAGTTAAAAGACTCACATACAGTGCTTCTAATCTCTGACATGTATTTAGGTAAGCAATTTATTACTAATGTGCTAGCTTCAGCAGGATACGATATTGAAAACGTGCCCGTATTTATTTCATCTGAATTTATGGCTACTAAGATGACTGGAGAACTTTTTCAGATAGCAGTCAGGGAATGCTCTATTCCTAAACCATCTCAACTACTCCACATAGGAGACTCCTTCTTGCCTGACTACCATGGAGCACGTAAGGCAGGGGTTCATCCTTTCCTTATCAACAGGAACGGCGAAAATTCTTCAGTACGCATTAACTGAAAATATGGGGCATTAGAATTTTCCAAAGAACGGATTTAAGAAAGTTCTCACATCCAGTAATCTTTTTCCCCAATTTGTACAAAGGGGCATGTACTTTTGAAGATAGCCAGCCTTCCACTGCGATGAAGAGAACTGTTTAACGATATCGCGGATATTACCTTCACTTGGTATCAGAGGTAAATACTCGCCACTATCCTCAAACAGCAGACCTGAAAATGCCGCCAAATCTTTTTTTGTTGGATTGTAACCTAGCTCCTCAAGAAAAGAGCAGCAATAACTTGACGGCAAGTTATTGGTATCCAATTTTTCAGCCGCAGCTTTCTCCACAAATCGAACCGCCGAATCTCGAATGCTAATAAGTCTTTTGCTCTCTTTTTCACGGTCTGGTGACCCAGAGAACTCATATTCTTTCAGAACTGGTTTCTCCTGACCATCAACGGAAACAGTACGTTTCGCAGATCCCTCACTATATGAGAAGAAGAGTTCGACTAGACCGCGAAAAGGCGCTGCCTTATCTGCATCTCCCCTCTTGTAGTCAAACCAGTAACCGAATGAAATATTCGAGGGATGTCGCGCCGCCCTATTATTTAGACCAAGATAATATCCATGGACATTTGCAAATGGAGCATTAGTAAGTTTGCCAAACTCCTGAAGATACGTTTGGAGATTTCCAGCCCACCCAATATCGACAATTATCGGATCAGAGACATCAAATAAACCCTCTTGTTTGAAATAGGTCTTTAGATGAACGAACTCATCATTGGCATTCGCAATAATATCGTCTTCAAAATCAACAAATAGATGTTGAAATACCTCATCATTTGACAAGTCTAGATTGCTGCATTCATGTCCTATTGCATATTCAGGCAGTGTTCTGTCATCTAGACCCATCACCTTTAAGAATGACTCAGCTTTGATTCTTGGCTTAGGACCAAAAAGATTTATCGCGTCCTGATATTTGTTCCAATTTACCAGCAATGGAACTCCGAACATTCTTCTTGAGCCATATAAATAGTGAGTATGAATGTCATCAACACTTAGTTGCGAAAGAAGGATGTCGACAGCACGCTTTACGATATAGCCATCTCTTGCCAGGAAATAGATGTCATGAGAATTTTGCTTTCTCACGTTGTCAATCAGCCACTCAGCCATACCAAGCAGCATCGGTCCCAAACATCTATAGCCTGTCAACTCATAGTAATCAAGCCTGCATAATTCATCAGAATCATTGCGTAGACGATCCATTTTTTCGACGCTATTCAAGAGCTGCCTCATTATCAACAGAAATTACTTCAATACAAAGAATTGAACCCGCCGTAACACCACTCTCCGAGTATTACATATGGGTTCAACATTCTTATTGCTATTCACTAATACGGTGCCTGAAAATGACTATTTTGCTCTATTGACAATTTTCTCAGACGCATCTTTCATGCCTAGAAGCCTGAATGCATATCCGATTCTCTTACGGATTTCATTGTCAGTATCTAGGTAGAGGACATTTGCCTCTCGATACGGCACCATATTTTTCGTAGCCCATATATCAAGCATGTGTTCGGCAAAATATCCAAGCATTCGCGTCCTGCTTGGATCGAGCCTCTCGTCCAGGTCCTTCATCACGGCAAAAAGCCATGGGCAATATTGGTTAAGCAGTTCATGGCTCATGATGAACATGTTGCACATATGACCCTGAGTGCGCTCCATGACTTCGTCAAAAGCGGGAAGGTAGCTCTGGTCGACAGACCCAACCGATGCACGAAAACGCTCGATGTCATCCTCCTCGGCAAAGCTGCAGCCAAGGAAATGTCCTGCGAGCGTCTTCACGTAGTAGTTGCGAGGCTTGGGAAGAATGAGATTGCTTCTTGCACACAGCTCCTCTGCCTCGCTCTTACTGAGCGCGTAACGAAGCTTCTCTTGGTCGCTAGATGCCCTTACCATGCCGGAAGACGCAAACACTCTGCGGTACTGCGTAAGACCGATAAAATCTGCATCGACGTTCTTCCATGCCCAATAAAGACCCGTAAGCTCACAATACTTGTCATTCAGGGCCGAGATATTGTCGCCGGTGTTGTCGCATGCAATTCCCAAATCGACTTCAGGATGCAAAGCCTTGCCCACCTGCAGCGGAAGGTAAAGGTCGCCCTCGGGCATCGGCGCCTGCTTATGCGTGACTACAACAATCTTTACGCTCATCTTTAATAGCTCCCCACGCCTCTGAGAACAACGTCAAAGGTCTTGAGAATCAGCTTCACATCGGTCAGAAGGCTCATGTCCTGGATGTAGTCCAAGTCAAGCTCGACCCAATCCTCCCAAGAAACATTCGAACGACCGCTGACCTGCCAATAGCACGTCAGACCAGGCTGGACAATCTGGCGCTGCTTCTCATGTTCCGTGAACTCCTTAACGGGCACAATTGCGCGAGGACCGACGATGGACATGTCACCCTTGATGATGTTCACAAGCTGAGGGAGCTCGTCGATGCTGGTTTTGCGAATAAACGCGCCCACCTTCGTGATACGCGGGTCGTTCTTGATCTTGAAGGCAGCGCCTGTCTGCTCGTTGTCCTTCAGCAAGTCCTTAAGACGGGCATCGGCGTCCTTGTACATGCTACGGAACTTGTACATAGGGAAGGGCTTCATGTCCTTACCGGGTCGTTCGCCAGCGTATATAACTGGACGACCGTCCTCGGCAATAATTGCAACTGCAGTCGCAGCAAATACTGGAGAAAGGCCGACAAGAGCAATGCTCGAGAGAACAACGTCGCTGACGCGCTTGATTACCTTGTATGACAGGGGCTTCGCGGCATAGACGGCGCGCATGTTCTCGCGATCGACAAGCTCCCGTCGGGCAAGCCTCTCTGGACTTGGCTGAAACTCAGCTTCCTCTTCGCTTGGCTCGTCTGGTTGCTTGGGACTCGCGCCCTCATTGCCCTTGCTATTCAGAACGGTGTATCCCACTACGCAAGCGGCTGCCAGACCACCAACAGCCAACGCGACATTTCTTTTTTTAAGCGAAGCCATCTAAACCCCAGTTCTATCCGTGCCGTAATAGAAAACAAGCGAATGCCATTTCAGAGAAACCTATATTCATCGATGGTGCAGCCGAAAAGATTCTTGAGTATTTAGAGTTGGTTTCAAGAACTTTTCAAGATTCATTAAAATCGAAAGCCATACATTTCGCAAGAAGCATCAGGTTCTTATTCAAGATTTGAGAATTCAGCCCCCACTCTCGAATAATTCATCGATGCGAATTGGCTCCAAAGGAATCTCTGCCGCTATGCAACCATCGGAAAAGCTCAAGGGGCGTTCCGATATACCGCATCCCTATTGAAAAGACACCAAAAAGGCCCTGAATGATTGACGAGACTGCCAGCCCTAAAAAGTAAGGTATTCCATCCTCGTTTTGTGGTGTCTATACCTCGACTGACACTCTCGTCCAATAGAATGGACCTCAGAGTAGAAACGCTCATATGATCAGTAATGGCAGTGAACTTGTAACAGTTAAGCTGCGACAAGCAGAAACCACCCCCGGAGGTCTCTTGAGGTCAACAGTCATGTCCTAGTGTTTGTCTTAAGTCTAGCTGAGTAGCTCCATTAAAAACTATTGAAAATAGGTCTCATGATATTTTCTATAAAGTTTTTGTAATCTTAAAGCATAAGTCAGCAGATAAATGCTACCTATCCCAAATATTTCGCGTATTTATTTATGGCGTGCTCTAGGCAGCGGTAATGCTTCACGTTGTGAGCGTCGCTCGCGATGTATGAGTACAGCCCCTGTTTCAGCATCTTGATAGCAGGGCGCTTCTCTGCGCCAAGCCTCCCGCCCTCAATGAAGTCTGCAGATGCCTGAAGCTCACAGCCCATGTCAACAAGCTCCTGCGCAATTGAGATGTCGCGCTGAATGGCAACGTAGCGCTCTGGGTGAGCAATGATGATATGGTAGCCCATGCCCTGCAGCTCAAAGATCGTGCGCTCGTAGTCTGCAAAGCGGGATGGGGACGCGTTAACCGACAGCTCAAGCAGAAAGTTGGCCGTACCGTCACAGGCAAGAACGCGCGCCCAGTCGAGCCCGAGCTCCATAAGCTTGCGGTGGTTGACCTCAAAGCCCATATGCACGGGAAAGTCTCCAGCAGCGTCCTGAAAATCGTAGAACGCCTGCCACATGGCGTTGAAGTCAAAGTACGGGTCACGACAATGCGGCGTGCACGTTATCTCGGTAACGCCCGCCGCCTTTGCCGCCTCTAGCATGGCGAGGGAGTCTTCCATCGTGCGCGCGCCATCGTCCACACCGGGAAGGATGTGGCAGTGGATATCGTGCATGATGACCCCTCCCCCTATTTTTCTTGCTTAGTACTCGTCGTCCTCGTAGGTCCTGATTGTACGACCCGCGCGCGCGGCACGTGATTGCTGGGCTAGCTGCTGGTAGACGATGGTGTCATCGGGGGTAGCCATATGGGTTCTCTTGCGCTGGCTGGACCCCTGACGCTGCTCACGAGAGGGAGGTCCGGCGGGAACTGACTGCTGCGCACCGCCCTCAGAACTAGCCGATACATTCTGCGCCTGCCTACGCTCCGGGCGCTGCGTAGGAGCCTTTACAAACTTGGGCGCAGAGGAATCTCCGCTCTCGCCCTTGTTAGAAGAGCCGCTCTCGTAGTAGTACGAGTAGTAGCCACTGTTGTTCTTGCCAAAGTCGCAGCCGTTCATGATGACGCCTGCAAGATTGCAGCCAGAGGCCTTCAGCTGCTCTACTGCCTGCATCACGTCAGCACGCTTGACAAAGTTCTCTCGGGCAACAAGCAGGACAGCATCGACCTTGGTGCCCAAAACCGCCGCATCGACAAAGGTAGTAACAGGTGGAGTGTCAAAGATTACATAGGTAAAGCGCTCGCGCGCGCTGTCCAAGAAGCGCTGGAAATGGCGGGAGTTGAGTATGTCCGACGGGTTTGGAATATGAGGCTCTGCATCCAGAAAATACAGATTGGGCGTCGATGTCTGAACTGCCGCCTGTTCAATCGACACCTGCTCGGTAATCACCGAATAGAGACCGAACTGGGCATGCACGCCAATACGGGTGGCAACGCTGCGACGGCGCATGTCGCATTCCACAAGCAGCGTAGACGCCCCAGAGGAGGCAATGGCCGAGGCAAGGTTCGTCGAGACAAAGGTCTTGCCCTCATTAGGCACCGAAGACGTAATGGCAATAGTGTGAACAGGGTTGTCCACGCTCATAAAGCGAATGTTGGCAAAGAGGGTCTTTGCGGAATTCGCAACAATCTGACCCTGCTGCTCCCGATTCTTTTTGCCTGGCATCCGTTACATCCCCTCAACATTAGGAAAGTGTCCAACAACTGGCAAATCAACGAGATCCTCAACGTCCTTGCTGTTCCTCACGCGAGTATCCGCAATATCAGCAATGACAACAATCACGATAGCCGCAAAAAGACCAACCAAGAAAGCAATACCCATATAGAGCATACGGTTCGGACCTGAAGGAGAAGTTGGTGCCGTTGCGGCATCGATAACATTGACGGACTGCACGTTCATGACCTCCGCAGCGACGTTAGAGGTATCGCCTACCAGAGCGTTTGCAACGTCTGCCGTCGTCGTCGGATCGGAGCCCGTAACAGAAAGCTCAATGACGCGCGTGCTGGTAGAGCTGGTGACGTCAATCTCATAGCCACTAAGGCTAGAGAGACCAAGCTGCGAGGCAACGTCGTTCTTCACGCGGTCAGACTCAATAAGCGTGGCAACGTCGTTGGTCAGCATCTGGCTGGCATTGAGGTCGCTCTGCGTGACGTTACTGCTGTCATCGCTCGTCTTTGAAAGGACGTACATGGACGTGCTGGCGGTGTACTCATTGGGCAAGAAGAGGCAGTAGACCATGGTAACCGCGGCGCATATAACAGGTACCAAAATCACAAAGCGCAGGTGCTTGCGCAATAGGTGAAACAGCTCGACAAGAGTCATGGAATCAATTCCCCTAGGCAGAATTCATGCAATCAGAGTTGCAAAAACGTCTTCGGACCACAGTCTAAGCCCTCGCGCAGCCTCACGCGAAAACAGACAGAAAAAAGCGGCGCCGGTATTGGCCGACGCCGCTAAAAGAAACGGCTAATCGTCATCCTCGGCGAGCGCCTCGGCGATCTCGTCTGTCATATTCATTGTGGTGTACACGTTCTGAACGTCCTCAAGATCCTCGAGGCGGTCGACAAGGCGCTGGACCTTCTTGGCGTCAGCAACGGAAACGTCGACGGGGGTTGTAGGAACCATGGTGAGCTCGGAGCCCTTGACCTCAATGCCCTGGTCCTCAAGGCCCTTGGCCACGTCCTGCATCGCGTCATAGGCGGTGTAGACAATCCACTGGTCGCCGGCATCCTCGTAGTCCTCGCCGCCGGCCTCGGCAACGGCCATCATGAACTCTTCCTCGTCGACGGCGTTCTCCTTGTCGGGGACCTTCTTCTCGTCGGACTTGATGATCTTCTCGACGGCGATGGAGCCCTTGCGCTCAAACTGGAACGCAACGGAGCCAGAAGTGCCCAGGTTGCCGCCGGAGTGAACGAAGGCAGAGCGGACATCGGCCGCGGTGCGGTTCTTGTTGTCAGTCAGGCAGTCAACATAGAGGGCAACGCCTGCGGGACCATAGCCTTCGTAGGTGATCTCCTCGTAGACGGAGGCATCGGCGCCGGCACCAAAAGCCTTGTCGATAGCGGCCTTGATCTTGGCATTGGGCATCGAGACCATGCGGGCGCGCTGGACGGCCGCGGCAAGCGTGGCGTTGTTGTCCGGGTTAGGGTCGCCGCCAAGCTTGGCAGCAACGGTAATGTTGCGCGAGAGCTTTGAGAACAGCGAGGAGCGCTTTGCGTCAATCGCTGCCTTCTTGTGCTTGGTGGTAGCCCACTTAGAGTGTCCGGACATGCACATCTCCTATCAATAGAATGCGCGAACTTCTAACGTCGCACAAAATCCTCGTTCTATAACCTTTGCAATATTACTCTCTCAGAACGAGAGCGCAACGCCTTTACGCAGGAAATTCCTACGTCCACACAGGGAGTTCAATTTTTCCTGATTGTGCCTTATGCCGTTGGCGGTCGATATTCTACCGTTCGCGGACTTCCATGACATAACTTTGCATTCAACTTGCAATTGGCTAATATCTGTTTGTGAGAACGATTTCACAAACGTTCTCACATATGCCTGAAAATAGCAGTAATTAGACGTGAGAACGTTTTCACTATTTCGTCAGTACTGCCCGAACAAGCAGGTAAGGATAGGGAGTCAGGAGGACACATGGCACTTGACTACAAACAGGCAGCGAAAGAGGTACTAGAGGCGGTGGGAGGCTCGGGCAACGTCGTCTCCGCAGCGCACTGCGCAACGCGCCTTCGCCTTGTCATTGCCGACAACAGCAAGATCGACAAGGACAAGCTCGAGAACGCGACCGGCGCAAAGGGCAACTTTGAGGCCTCCGGCCAGCTCCAGGTGATCTATGGCACCGGCACCGTCAACAAGGTGTACGACGAGTTCATCGCCCTGGGCGTCAACGCCGGCAGCACCGCCGACAACAAAGAAATCGTCGCCCAGCAGGGCAACGCGTTCCAGCGCGCAATCAAGGTCCTCTCCGACGTCTTCGTGCCCATCATCCCGGCAATCGTCGCATCCGGCATGCTCATGGGCATCATGAGCGCCATCCAGTACATGGGCACGCCCGTAGCGGACGGCGGCGCAGGGTTCTTCCTTCTCGACACCGATAACGTCTGGTGGAAGATCGCAAGCCTGATCAACGCCTGCGCACTCGGCAACCTGCAAATCCTGCTTGGCTTCTCCGCGGCCAAGGTCTTCGGCGGCAACCAGTACCTGGGCGCGTCGCTTGGCGCACTGCTGATCAGCTCCGACTTCATCAACGCCTACAACGCCTCAACCGCCATCGCCGACGGCACCATGATCTACTACGAGGTGTTCCCCGGCTACTCCATCCAGTGGACCGGCTACCAGGGCCACGTCATCCCCATTCTGGTTGGCGTCTGGATCCTGTGCTTCTTTGAGAAGCGTCTGCACAAGGTTGTCCCCGAGATGTTCGACCTCTTTGTGACCCCACTCGTCTCCGTCTCGCTGGCCGCCTACATCACGATTCTCTTCGTTGGCCCCATCTTCGTCTGGCTTGAGAACGAGATCCTCTACCTGCTCCAGTTCCTGCTCTCCGTGCCTCTTGGCATTGGCTACATCATCATTGGTCTTATCTACTCGCCTTCTGTCGTCACCGGCCTGCACCAGATGTACACCGCCATCGACGTCTCGATGCTCGCCCAGCTTGGCGTCACCTACTGGCTGCCCATCGCTTCTTCCGCGAACATCGCCCAGGGCGGCGCCTGCCTGGCCGTTGCCATGAAGACCAAGTCCGAGAAGACCAAGTCCCTCGCCGTTCCTTCCGGCATCTCCTGCCTGCTCGGCATCACCGAGCCTGCAATCTTCGGCGTCAACCTGCCTAAGATGAAGCCGTTCGTCTGCGGCATGATCGGCTCCGCCTGCGGCGCCCTGGTCTGCTATGTGACCCAGCTTGCCGCTTCCGGCACCGGCGTCACCGGCATCTTCGGCATCCTGCTCTGCATCACCCAGCCCATCCAGTACATCGTTATGTTCGCCGTCGCCTTTGGCGTTGCCTTCGGCCTGACCACCGTCGCCTACAAGGACGAGGACAAGAAGGCCGTCGCCACCGACAAGCACGCAATCGTGGCTGAGGACAAGGCTGCTGCCGACGAGGCCGAGGCTCTTGCCGAGACCGTCGACGACGACGCCCCCATTACCGTCTCCGCCGAGACCATCGCAGCTCCTGTCACCGGCACCGCCATCGCGATGACCGAGGTCTCCGACCCCATGTTCGCCTCCGAGGCCATGGGCAAGGGTGCGGCAATCGAGCCCGCCGACGGAAAGATCGTCTCCCCTGTCAACGGCTCCGTCACGCTTGTTGCCGAGACCGGCCACGCAGTTGGCCTGCTCTCTGACTCCGGCGCTGAGGTCCTGCTGCACATCGGCATCGACACCGTCGAGCTGAAGGGCGAGCCGTTCACGGCGCACGTGAAGGCTGGCGACAAGGTCAAGAAGGGCGACCTTCTGATGGACGTCGACCTGAGCGCCATTAAGGCAGCCGACAAGAAGACCACCACGATGATGGTCATCACCAACACCGACGCCTACACCGACGTCAAGCAGCTCAAGACCGGCAATGTCACCGCCGGCGAGGACCTCGTGTCCACCAAGTAGCTTGGCTGTGCACTGCCTCTGCGCGGGCGTCCTTCGGGGCGCCCGCTCTTATAATCGTTGATATAAAAGATGCAATTGGAAGGAGGAGGCCGCATGGCATCCGCACACGAAAGCTGGAGACCGCGTTTTCACCTCTCTCCGCGTACGGGATGGCTCAACGACCCAAACGGCCTTTGCCAGTTTAGGGGCTACTACCACGCGTTTCACCAGTACGATCCCGCTTGGCCCAAGGCAGGCAAGAAGGGCTGGGGGCATTTTCGCAGCCGCGACCTTCTGAACTGGGAGGACATGGGCGCAGCCCTCATGCCGTCCATCCCCGAGGACGCCGACGGCGTGTACTCGGGGTCCGCGCTGATTCAGGGCGGCGCGGCTTCCGACGGCGGCGACCTGATGCGCCTCTACTACACCGGCAACGTCAAGTACGAGGGCGACCACATCCACACCGGCCGCGACGCCAACGAGATCATGGTCACCAGCGAGGACGGCGAGAACTTCTCGGAAAAGCAGGTGCTGCTGCGCCCCGAGGACTACCCGTCCGACCTCACGCGCCACGTGCGCGACCCCAAGGTGTGGGAGCAGGATGGGCGCTATTACATGGTGCTCGGCGCGCGCAGGTCTGACGACGTGGGCGGCGTACTTCTCTACGGCTCCGACGACGCGGAGCGGTGGGAGCTGGTGCGCAGGATCGAGTCCGAGCGCCCCTTTGGCTACATGTGGGAGTGCCCCGACGTGCTGCGCGTTGACGGGCACGAGTTCTTGTCCGTCTCGCCGCAGGGGCTTCCGTCCGAGCCCACCCGCTGGCAGAACATCTATCAGTCGGGCTACTTCCCGCTGGACGGGCGCTTGGTTGATACCGAGGTCGTCGACGAGAGCAAGTTCGTGGAGCTTGACTTTGGGCCCGACTTCTATGCGCCGCAGTCGTTTGTTGACGATTCTGGCCGCGTGATCTTGATTGGCTGGATGGGCATGCCAGACGTCGACTACAGCTCCGCGCCCGACGGCCTTGAGTGGTGCCACTGCCTCACGCTGCCGCGCGAGCTCTCAGTCGGCCCCGACGGCCTCTTGCGCCAGTGGCCGGTTCGCGAGCTTGGGCTCGAACGCATCTCCGCACAGCCCATCTCTGCAAGCGCGGGCGCAATTCTCCCCCGCCACTATGCAGACATCGTGCTCGAAGGCATAGAGGGCGAGCTGCACATGTCGCTGGACAACGACCTGACGCTCGACTTTGCCGACGGGATGCTTGTGCTTGGCTTCTCCGGCAAGGGAGGCTGCGGCCGCGACCTGCGCAGGTGCCCGCTGGACAGCCTGAGCGAGCTGCGGGTGATTGTGGACGGCTCCACCGTCGAGGCGTACGCAAACCACGGCGAGCGCGTCATCTCTACCAGGTGGTTCCCCACCGCCGACACGCTGCTGGTTTCGTTGCACACCAACTGCCAGAAGGCTAACGCCTGGGAGATCGGCGGCATGTTCTAGGCTCGGCGACCCAGCGCCACGCGAACTTCGCTTTTCGGAATTGGCCCCGGCATCCGCACGTTTTCGCGGAGGCCGGGGCCGGTTGTTACGGACCGATATCGCGGCTGAGCCTTAGAAGTCGGCATTGCCGACGGTGCGCGGGTGCGGCAGGACGTCGCGGATGTTGTCGACGCCGGTAAGGTACATGACCAGGCGCTCAAAACCCAGGCCAAAGCCGGCATGGTGGCAGCCGCCATAGCGGCGCAGGTCAAGGTAGTACTTGTACTGCTCCTTGTCCATGCCTAGCTCGGAGATGCGCTGCTCGAGCACATCGAGGCGCTCCTCGCGCTGCGAGCCGCCGATGATCTCGCCAATACCGGGGACAAGGCAGTCCGCCGCGGCCACGGTCTTGCCGTCGTCGTTCTGGCGCATGTAGAAGGCCTTGATCTCGCGCGGGTAGTCGGTCACAAAGGTGGGACGCTTGAAGTGCTTCTCGGTCAGATAGCGCTCGTGCTCGGTCTGGAGGTCGGTTCCCCACGAGACGGGGTACTCAAACTTGACGCCGTTTGCCTGCGCGTCCTCCAGAATCTTGACGGCGTCGGTGTAGCTCACGCGCGCAAAGTCGGAGGTTGCCACGTGGGTCAGGCGATCCTTCAGACCCTTGTCGACAAAGCGGTTGAAGAAGTCAATCTCGTCTGGGCAGTGCTCCATCACATACTTGATGACAAACTTCAGCATGTCCTCCGAGACGTCCATCTCGCCGGCGAGGTCGCAGAAGGCCATCTCGGGCTCGACCATCCAGAACTCGGCGGCATGGCGACGGGTGTTGGAGTCCTCAGCACGGAAGGTGGGGCCAAAGGTGTAGACGTCGCCGAAGGAGAGGGCGAAGTTTTCGGCCTGCAGCTGACCGGAAACGGTGAGGTTGGTGGGCTTGCCGAAGAAGTCCTTGCTCCAGTCGACCGTTCCGTCCTCCTTGAGCGGCGGGTTTGCAGGATCGAGCGTGGTCACGCGGAACATCTCGCCGGCACCCTCGGCGTCGCTCGCGGTAATGATTGGCGTATTCACGTAGACGAAGCCGCGCTCTTGGAAGAACGTGTGGATGGCAAATGCGGCGACGCTGCGCACTCGGAAGACCGCTCGGAACAGGTTTGTGCGGCTGCGCAAGTGCTGCTGAGTGCGCAAAAACTCGCGTGTGGCGCGCTTCTTCTGCATGGGATAGTCGGGCGCGGAGGTCCCTTCGACCACGATCTTGGTAGCCTGAAGCTCAAAGGGCTGCGGGCGCTCGGGCGTCAACGCCAGCGTGCCGGTAATGATGAGCGCGGCACCGACGTTTTGCGAGACGATTTTGGCATACTCGCTGTCGCCGAGCTTCTCCTTGTTCAGTACGACCTGCAGGTCCTTGAAGCAGCTGCCGTCGTTCAGCGTGACAAAGCCGAAATTCTTCATGTCGCGGATGGAACGCACCCATCCAGCAACGGTAAGCTCGGCACCGCCAAGCTGGTCCATGTCCGCGTAGAGAGCGGCGATTCTCGTACGATTCACTGGAACCCCTTCGATTGAGAGCACTGTAGATTCGTCAAGCCGCCCTATCTTATAGCACCTCTGCGAAAAGCACCCGCCCGGGAAGCCCCCGCGCGGGCGTGAAATTGACCGCTGGATTGGAACCGTAGAAAATTCGGCCAATTATTTGGGCCCAGCGTCAATGTGGACCCCCTCAGTTGGAACCAGAAGCAAACCGCCTGCAGAAAATCTTCGGTTGTAGGTCTTTTTCAAGGGGGTAGCTAAGTATCACCTTCGCAGTGCCATTTCTCTACCTGCGGCGGAACAGAAAGTTACCCTCTTCGTACTCGAAGGGTCAGAGATAAAAGACCTACAACCGCAATTTTCTTGCAGCGGCACTCCCGGAGAACTCTCCAACTCGCGAATAGCTAGCAAGATCTCGCGTAGAATCGTCTCTGAAAGATCCGCGAGGACGCAAGCACCCAAGAAGGGAGCACGTATGGAGGACTACAAGCGCGAATTCATCGATTTCATGGTGGAGAGCAAGGTCCTGAAGTTTGGGAGCTTCACGCTCAAGAGCGGACGCCAGTCCCCCTTCTTCATGAACGCAGGCGGATATGTTACGGGTTACCAGCTGAAGAAGCTTGGCGAATACTACGCTCGCGCCATCCATGACAACTTCGGGCTGGATTTTGACGTGCTCTTTGGACCAGCCTATAAAGGCATCCCCCTCTCGGTGTCCTGCGCAATCGCAATGCACGACCTGTACGGCAAAGAGGTGCGATACTGCTCCAACCGCAAAGAGGTCAAGGACCACGGCGCCGACAAGGGTAACCTGTTGGGCAGCGAGCTCAGGGATGGCGACCGCGTGGTGATGATCGAGGACGTCACCACCTCGGGCAAGTCTATCGACGAGACTTATCCCATCGTGACCGGAGCCGCAGACGTGCAGATAAAGGGGCTCATCGTATCGCTGAACCGCATGGAGGTTGGCAAAGGAGGCAAGGTAACTGCCCAGCAGGAAATCCAAGAAAAGTATGGCTTCCCTGTGGCATCAATCGTCACGATGGCAGAGGTTGTCGAGGCCCTCGACGGCACCGTCATCACTCCGGAGCTGCGCGCAGCAATCGACGAATACTACAAGAAGTACGGAGTGAAGTAGCCGACTGCTCTATCAGACAGAAAAGGCGGTCCCAGCGCATTGCGCTGGGACCGCCTTTATGGCTAAAGGAGTAAGCCCGCATCGGCATGGTGGGGGCGGGCGCCAGTCTTTCTAGACATCCCAACATCACCGCTGACGGTTTTGCATACCCCTCTGGACATCTACTCGAGGTTCTCTGGCGTAAGAATCGGAGAAACCTTGTAGGTCTTCACCCTGTCGTCGTCGATGACGCCCGACCAGTTCATGCCAAAGGCGAAGTCGTAAGCGTTGCCCTCGGAGTCAACATAGACCGTCATGTCGCGCGGCGTGTCCTCCGCCTCGGCCGCGGCCTGGGCGATGTTCACCCACTCGGCATGCTGGTGGGCGTTAACGGTGCCTGACCCGGACTGGACGGAGCGGTCGAGGATCGTCCTGAAGTGGAAGTTCTTCATGCGCTCAAGCTCGCTCTGGTCGCCGTCGTCCGTCTCCACCACCGCGTCAGTCGCGTCTTCGTTGAGGCTGTTGGTTGTCTCGTGAATTATGAGCCCCTCGCAGAGCTCAAGGGGGAGCTCCTGCGAGAGCGCGGCGGCACGGTCTTCGGGCGTCTGGCGCCAGTCCTCCCAGAGGTCCAGCTTCCCGTTGCGGTTGAGGTCCTTGAACGCATAGCCGTCCACCTGGATGAGGTCGAGGCCATTGACGATGCGACCAAGCTGCCCGCCCATTTGAGGTCCGTATCGCTGGTCTTACGAAGGAGCGGCGAGATGGCATCGATTCACCTTGAACATCAAAAAAGCGATTGCTGCAAGCTCGATGGCAGCACTGACTTTGTGCTTGCCCAATCAATCGTTGAACGGTACAAGGGGGTCATCGTAGCGGGAGAGGCAGATGGGACAGCGACTCTTGACATAAGCATTCCCATCCCGGAGAAATAGCCCTCCAAAAACGCCAACGCCCGCTTCCACAGCTGAAAGACGTGGAAGCGGGCATAATGACCAGCAATTGGCGGACTGCCTACATCGGCATCGTGGGGGCAGTGAAGACGCGAGCCTGGTACTCGCGGTCAAGGTCATAGAGGCCCTTGGGGTCGCCGCCGAACAGCTTCATGTTCTTGACCATGTCGGATGCGTTGGTCTCTTCCTCGCCCTGCTCCTTCACGAACCAGTCGAGCAGCTGCATGGTGCGGAAGTCGTGCGCGTCGCTGGCAAGCTGGTAGCAGTGGTTGATTGAGTCCGTGATGTAGCGCTCGTGCTCAAGACCGGCCTCGAGCGGCTCAAGATCGTTGGAGAAGGTCTTGTCAGGCTGCGCGATAGCGAGCATCTTTACCTGATAGTCATTGTCGAGCAAGTAGCGGCGCAGAATCTTTGCGTGGGCGAGCTCCTCCTGCACCTGAACCATGTACCAGTTGGCAAAGCCCTTTAGGCCGCGATCCTCATAGTAGTCAGCGAAGGTGAGGTAAAGATACGCAGAGTAAAGCTCACGGTTGATCTGCTCGTTCAAGGTGTCGCCAAGCTTTGCATCAAGTGCCATGCGAACCATCCCTTCCGCCCGAAATAGGCATCGAGTGGGACATCAATACGTTATCTTATGTACCCAGGGAGCTCCCGTTTGGCTGGCGCTTCTCCAAACCATCATGGAGGCCCACATGACACCGTTGATGAGCTATCTGCTTGAGCCCAAGACTGCCGTCGTCTTTGACATCGATGGCGTGCTTGCTGTCTATGAGTTTGGCGAGCTTTGCCACAGCGCATGTCCCGACGAAGATTGGGAGACCTACGTGCGCGAAAACGACCCCTATGCAAGCTCGCGCCCGGTGCCTCAAATCCAGCGCTTTGTAGCCGACAAAGGCCCCCGAAGCGTTTGGGCATGCTCACAGGCCAGCGACTTCGAGGCCGCAGGAAAGCGCGATTTTGTGACAAGGAACTATGGCATCCCCGCCGATCACGTGAAAATTGTCTCGAGCAAGACTGAGAAGGTCGACTTTCTCAAAGCACTTGCTCGCCAGCTCAACGTGGGCGAGAAGCGCATCGCGCTTGTCGAAGACACAGTGGCGACGCTTGACCTTGTTATGGAGAAGACCGATTGCGTCACTGTGCACATTTCTTCATTTTTTGATTACTAGACCTGCGCGCGAGAAAAAAGGGCGCAGGGGGCTGCCTAAACGACCATGGGCAGTCACCAATATGGAGCCGGTTGATACGGACTCCTGAAGGCAATCGGCTCCCTTTGGCTTTCTGCTGGCCCCGCTGGATTTCGGCGGCTCTACCCTAGTAGGGAATCTCATGCCGCTCGAGCTCCGTGCCGTTTGAGTCGGTCACGACCTCAATCCAACGCTCGATATGGCATCCGTCCTCAAGCTGCTCGAGCTCCTCGAGCCTCTTGGCCAAGATCAAGAGCGCCTCACATGAGACACGCCCAGTCTTTGCGCGCTCGGCCAAGGCATAGGCAAGGTCTACGCAACCCGAAAGGGTCTGCTTTCTGTCCATGAGGCAATCCTCCAACTTTCTCGTATTTCATTACGTTTTTTATTCACAAATATTCGATTTTTGGATATTTGTCCCCAAAAACTAGCCTACATCACATGTACGAGATTTCAAACAGACTCGTTGGAAAAGTGCTCAGGGGGCTGCGAAGAAAGGCACACCTGAGCCAAATCGAACTTGCCGATAGATTGCAAGTGCCTCAGTCATTGATATCCAAGATCGAGACTGGAGAGCGCGCCCTCCACGTAAACGAGCTGTACTCGTATGCAGACGCATTGCAGACCACTCCGAAACGCATAATCGACGCAATTGGCAATAGCTATCGCCTTCCCAACGAGCACGCGCAGAAGGAGCTCGACATCTCCAGCGCGAACAAGAGCCATAGCGCAGGCACCGACAATGAAGGCGACCGTTAGCCTCATTCCTCAGCAAGGCCTCGTGCCCCCGCTCAAGCGATGATGCATTTCTCTATCCCGCCAAATGGCGTCCCCCCTCCCAAAGATGGCTCGTAGAATGTATTAGGCGAGAAAGGATCAAGAGCGAGGGGCGCGAGTGGCACATCTAAGCGGGTCGGCCGCGGTCAGCATTCAGAGCATGGGCGACCTTCTCGCGAACAACCGCGAGGCGCTTGGCGCGCTCTTCTCAAGGCAGGAGCTTGACCGGGCGGCAAAATCATCACATGCGGCACAATATCTAGCGGGCCATCTTGCAGCAAAGAGAGCGGTTCTCATGGCCGCCGAAACGATTGGGCCGGCGGGGCGCGATGAGTTCCTCCCGCTGGACGTTGTCATCACAAACGACGCGCTGGGAGCGCCTCGATGCACGACGGTCGGCATGCTGTCAAAGGCGCTTGCCTCGCTTGGAGCCGATAATCCACTTGTGTCGATAACTGATGAGTCGGGCATCGCCATGGCAACGGCTGCAATCGAGCTCGGAAGCGCGCCGGAAGAGATTGCACATTTGATGAAGGGCAGGTCGTAGGGCATGGACGATAGAGACAGAGAGCTTGCGGAGGAGCTGCGCCAGCAGCTTGAGGCGTCAGGCGCCAAGGTGGCGTTCGGCGACAGCGCAGGCGTGAACGCGGACGACAGCGAGGACGGCGCGAACACCAAGGACGGAGCAAGCGCCATCCCGGAGGGCGCGAACCCCACGGACACCATGGACCCAACCGGCCTTGTCGACGGCCCCTTTGCAGAAGCCATGCGCGCGTATCGCCGCGCAAAGGCATCCGGAGACGCAAAGGCCACGGCCGAAGCGGAGCGAAGGCTTCAAGAAGTTGTCCGCGCCGAGATGCTCGCAGACGAGCGGTGCGCAAACGACGGCGAGGAGGACGGCGAGTGAGCGGAATAGAGACGCAGGTCGTGGACGAAGGGCCCAACGGCCCCGGCTCGCTTGGGCGGCTCATCCCCTGGCCAGACGAAGAGACCTATCCTGACATACCTGCCGAAGACGCGCTCGACCTTTACCTTGGCTGGGTCGAGTCTCGCGGAATGCAGCTCTGGGACCACCAAGAGGAGGCCCTGCTGGACATCGCAGCCGGCGACCACGTGATATTGGGCACGCCAACCGGCTCGGGCAAGAGCATGGTGGCGCTAGGCATGCTCTTTATCGCAAACTGCACCAACCGGCGCGCCTATTACACGGCGCCCATAAAAGCGCTGGTCAGCGAGAAGTTCTTTAACCTTGTCGACCTCCTTGGCCGCGATAACGTGGGCATGATCACGGGCGACGTGGTGATCAACGCCGAGGCGCCCGTGGTGTGCTGCACAGCAGAGATCCTCGCCCAGGACGCGCTTCGCCTAGGCGAGCACGCCGATATCGGCTGCGTCGCCATGGACGAGTTCCACTATTACGGCGACCGCGACCGCGGTTGGGCGTGGCAGGTGCCTCTGCTGGCGCTCCCCCACACGCAGTTCCTGCTGATGAGCGCAACGCTGGGCGACGTCAGCGCCATCGCGGAGTCGCTCGAAAAGCGGACCGGGCGCGTAGTTGATTGCGTTCTTGATGCCCCACGACCGGTTCCGTTAACCTTTGAGTATGTGGACACGGCGCTTGAGGGCACCGTTGAGCTGGCGCTTCGCGACGGCGACGCCCCGCTCTACATTGTGCACTTCTCGCAGGAGGCCGCCATCAAGAGCGCGCAGGCGCTCTCGAGCTACGGCGTCTCGAGCAAGGAGCAGCGCGAGGCCGTCAAAGAGGCCGTCAAGGGCGTCCGCTTCACGACGGCGTTCGGCAAGACCTTGAAGCGCCTGCTGCTTACCGGCGTCGGCGTGCACCACGCGGGCATGCTGCCGCGCTATAGGCTGCTTGTGGAGAAGCTCGCGCAGCAAGGGCTTCTGCCCGTGATCTGCGGCACCGACACCTTGGGCGTAGGCATCAACGTGCCTATCCACACCGTGCTCTTGACGCAGCTCACCAAGTTTGACGGACGTCGCATGCGGCGGCTGAACGCGCGCGAGTTTCACCAGATTGCGGGTCGTGCCGGTCGTGCAGGATTTGATACCGAGGGGCGCGTGATCGCCGAGGCGACCGAGTACGACATCGAACGCGCGCGAGCGCTGGCCAAGGCTGGCGGAGACCCAAAGAAGGCTCGCAAGATAAAGACCAAGACGCCGCCGTCAGACTTTGTCGGCTGGAACAAGCAGACCTTCGAGCGGCTTATTCAGGCGGAGCCCGAGCCGCTCCGCCCGCACCTGCGCATCACGAACTCGATGGTCCTAGCAGAGGTCGAGCAGGGCGGCGACGCCTGGGCGCGCGTGCACAAGCTCATCGACGACTCCGCGCAGACCGACGAGCAAAAGGCCGCACTCTCCCAGCGCGCCGACGAGGTGTTTGCAACTTTGATTGACGCCGGCGTAGCGGTCAGGCACGAGAACGAGGACGGGAGCGCCAACTACGAGCTGACCGTGGACGTGCCGGACGACTTTGCGCTCGACCAGCCCCTCTCGCCCTTCCTTCTCGCCGCAATCGAGCTCCTTGACCCCGAGAGCCCCGACTATGCGCTTGACTTGATATCAATGGTCGAGGCAACGCTCGAGGACCCGTCGCAGATTCTGCGCGCGCAGGAGCGCGAGGCGCGCGGGGCCGCCATCGCCGCCATGAAGGCAGAGGGAATCGAGTACGAGGAGCGCATCGAGCGCGCGCAGGAGGTAACCTATCCCAAGCCGCTCGAGGACCTTCTCAACCAGGCGTTTTCCGAGTATTGCGAGAAGGTGCCGTGGGCTGCCGACTATGCCCTCTCCCCCAAGAGCGTGCTGCGCGACATGGTGGAGACCGCCTCTGACTTCAAGACCTACATCGGCCGCTACAAGGCCTCGCGCTCGGAGGGCACGCTGCTTCGCTACCTGTCTGACGCATACCGCGTGCTTGACCGCACGATTCCGCGCGAGAAGTTCGACGACCGCTTGAGCGACGTGCTTGACTGGCTGCGCATAGTCGTGCGCACCACGGACTCGTCGCTGGTAGACGAATGGGAGGCTGCCGGCGAGCTGGACGAAGGCGCGGAGGTCTCTGCGCCCCAGGCAGCCGACGAGGTGGTGCACGACCGCCGCGGCGTGACCCTGATGGTGAGAAACGCCCTGTTCGCGCGCGTGCGGCTGGCCGCCATCGGCAAGGTCGACGAGCTCGGCGCGCTGGACGCCGACTGGGGCTACCGCGCCGTCGTGTGGCAGCAGGCTTTGGACGAGTTCCATTCCGAGCACGAGGATATCCTGCTGGACGGCGACGCTCGCTCGTCAGCGTACCTGCAGATTGACGAGTCGGACGAGAAGAGCGACCACGTCTGGCACGTGCACCAGATCTTCCGCGACAGCGACGACGATCACGACTTCGGCATCTGGGGAGACGTCGACCTGGACTCCACGCAGAACGAGGGCTCCGTCGTCTTCAAGAGCTATCGGGTGGGATTTGTGGACGACTAGGGGGCGTGCCCCTCGGCTTTGCTTCGGGAAGCGAATCTGGACGGTTTACGCGCGCCGGTCGCGGTTGCGGAGGGAAGCCGCGCGTAGCGCGATTCCCGCAGGCTTTTCCCAGGGGGAGGCGGCGCCTGGACGGGTGAGGCGCGCCGGTCGCGGTTGCGGAGGGAAGTTTCGCGAAGCGCACTTCCCGCAGCAACCGCGACCGGCGTCCCATCGCCTAATCCTCCAGGTCGCGGAAGTGGAAATGCCTGCGCCCCTCGGCAAAGTCGGCGACGACGTCTCCATGGCCAACCAGCCGATACTTGTACGTCACCAGGCCGTCAAGACCAACGGGGCCGCGGGCGTGGAGCTTGCCAGTTGAGATGCCCACCTCGGCGCCAAAGCCATAGCGATACCCGTCGGCAAACCTCGTGGAGCAGTTGCGGTAGACGCCCGCTGAGTCCACGAGCGACATAAACGTCTCGGCGGCCTCGTCGTCGGCGGTCACGATGCTGTCCGTGTGATGCGAGCCCCAGCGGTTGATGTGCTCGACCGCCTCGCGCACGCCGTCGACCACCTTGCAGCTCATCACCAAGTCGCCGTACTCGGTGCCAAACTCGTCGTCGCCCATCAGCTCGGGAGCGGGGATGCCGTCCACGTTTGCAAGAAGGTCCAAAACCTCCTGCGTGCCACGAAGGCGCGCGCCCTTCTCGGCAAGCCCGCGAGCCGCCTTGGGCAGAAACTCCGCGGCAATCGCACGGTCAACCAGCAGGGTCTCGGCGGCATTGCACACGGCAGGATACTGGGTCTTTGCGTCGACAAGCACGCGCACGGCCATGTCCTGGTCGGCCGCCTTGTCCACGTAGACGTGGCATATGCCGGCGGAGTGGCCCATCACGGGAATCTTGGTGTTGTCCATAATGTAGCGGACAAAGCCGTTCGACCCACGAGGTATCAGCAGGTCAATATCCTGGTCACAACCCAAGAGCTCATCAATTTCTGAATGGCTTTCCACCTGCAGCAGAGCTTCGGAGGGCAGTCCGGCGCGGGTTGCCGCCTGATGGATCAGCGAGAAGAGCACGGCGTTGGTGTGCATGGTCTCGCGCCCTCCCTTGAGGACGGCGCAGTTGCCGCTCTTGATGCACAGGCTCGATATCTGCACGAGCGCGTCGGGGCGCGCCTCGAAGATCACGCCAATCACGCCGATGGGGCACGTGACGCGGCGGAGCACCAGCCCCTCGTCGAGCTCGCGCGCAAGAAGCGTGCGGCCAACCGGGTCGGGAAGCTTCTGCAAGCCGGAAAGCTGGTCCAAGTTCTCGGCCAGCTTGCCTTCGTCGTAGCGCAGGCGCTTCTGCACGGTCGCAGCGACGCCCGCCTCGCGCGCGGCTTGCATGTCCAGCGCGTTTGCGGCAAAGATCTTCTCACTATTCTCCTGGAGCGCCTTGGCGATGTTCGCCAGCGCCTCGTTACGCGTCTGGACGCTCGAGGCCGCCATCGAAGGAAACGCCAGCCTCATCTGGTGGATGCGATCGGAAACGCCCATGGAACCCCCTTCGCAGGTAGAGCATATGATTTTTGAGAAGTCTACCCCACGCGCGGCAGCCGTCAGCACAGTGCCAAAAATCGGCAATCAAGCGGTAGCATTATCGCCGCCGTCCGAGGCGTGCGGTGCATCCTCTCCGTCCGAAGGGCCCTCGCCGTCTGGCCCTTCCGCGTCGCCGGGCTGCCCCGGAGCATCCGACCCTCCAAGCAGCTCAACCGCAGTGTCGTCGCGCCGTCGCCTTCCCTCGTCGCGATGCCTCCGCACGAGCACGAAGGCCTTTGCCAAGCCGCACCCAACGAGGAGGGCGATGGCAACAATGAGCACCAGCGCGACGTCCGGCACAAAGGCGATGAGGTCGCGCCACTTGACCTCCCACGTAGAGGGCATCCACCAAAGCACGATCGGCAAGATCACATGGACGCCCACAAGAACAGCCCAGCTCACAAGCTCGGGTTCCCGCTCAAGCCGGCGCCGCCACCATCCGAAAAGCGCAATTGGCAGCGCAGCGATCACCAAGATGCCCGCAAGCTGGAGGTTTACCTCAAGATGCCACTGGCTGCGAACCTCGGAGCTGATCGATGGCACGTCGCTGCTCCCCACGGCGATGTCAAGCACGGCGTCGGAAAGCTCCCAGAACGCCGCGTTGCCGCCGAAGTAGTCAGACTCGTCGCCCAGCACGATGATGCCGATGTCACGACCAGGGATGATGACCATCTGCGCGACGGCGTTCTCCACCTGCCCCGCATGCGAGAGGACCACCTCGCCGTCCTCCCAGTAGTACATCGTCCAGCCCATCCCGTAGAAGGTGTCGCCATCGGGGTCGGGCACGTTGGAGAAGAACATCTCGTCAACCGAGGTCGAGTCGAGCACGTCCTCGCCGCCGCGCAGATACATCTGCAGGTAGGTGGCCATGTCCTCAACGCTCGAGCAGACGTAGCCCGAAGACGCAGTGCCCCACGAGTCATTAGAGTCAACGTGCACGTAGCCGTCGTCCACCGCAAAGCCAAAGTAGTTCCTGTGACCCAAGGCCTCCGCGCGCGCCTCGACGGTGGCCGAGCTGTCAGACATTCCCAGAGGCTCGAAGATGTTCTTGTCGAGGTATTCCGCGTAGCTCATTCCCGAGACGTTCTCGATGATCTTCCCTAGAAGGTCGTAGTTCGCGTTCGAGTACGAGAACTGCCCCGACGTCTCGCCCACGCTCGCCTCGGAAAGCGAGTCATAGTAGCCAAAGCCGCTCGTCTGGTTGAGAAGCGAGCGCACGGTGACCGAGTCGGGCAGGTTGAGGCCGGGAACGTAGAGGGATGCCGGCGCGTCCAGGCTTACCGCGCCCTCCTGCACCAGCTGCATAATGGCAACCGCGGTGAACGACTTCGAAAGCGACCCAATGGTGAAGGTGTCGCTCTCGCTCGTGCAATCCCCGAAGGTTCCCATGTAGCGAATGCCGTCGGAGTCCACGACGGCCACGGCGACGCCAGGAAGGCCGGCCGCTTCGTAGTTGTTCTGAAGGTACTCGTCGAGAGCCTGCTGCAAAGACGCGTCGTCTGACTCCTGGCCCTCGGGGACCGCATCTTCAGGAACCTCTTGCTCGTCTAAGCCGACGGTCCCGTCGCCGGACGAGTCGCCATTCTCGTCGAGCCCTCCGGGGTCCTCGTAGACGACGTCAGGCGTGCCGGGCTCGTCGACCTCGCTTCCACTGCCGCTGTCGTCGCTAGGGACGCTCCCGTCCTCGCCGTCTGCCACCTCTTGATTGACGACGGCACCCTCCTCGCGCCAAGCCTCCTTTGCCCAAGGGACGCCCCATGCCAGAAGGCCTGCCGACAAGGCAACAACGGCGGCAGCCAGAAACGTGACCCAGAGGGGAAGGCGCGCCGGCGAGGCGCCGGAGCCCTTCTTCTCGTCACGTTTCTTCTTGTTGAGCACGCTGACCTCCCCAAAGGCGCTTAGAAGCTGTCATAGATAAACTGCACCGGCTCGTTAAGGCCGGAGAACGCGAGAAACCACACTAGCACGAGCACGCCAGCCGCAACGCCGATGGCGCAGACGATGCAGAGCAGCCACTCGCGCTCCTCGAAGTAGCTTCGCACCGCCGCCACGCACGCTTTGATGGGCTCGCGCCTAAAGTCGGGCGTCTTACTGGCCATCCGTCGAGGCCTCCTCCCCCAGGCCCTCGGCGACTCCGTAGTTTGCGCCGCCCAGCCACTGGTCGTCGGTGTCGTTGGCGAAGTCGTAGATGGCCTCTTCGATGTGCACCCAGCCGCGCCATCCGGGATGCACCGTGTCGCACAGGAAGTACTTCTCGTACTCGCAGCTCGAGAAGTCCGCGTACGCCACCCCATGCTCGTCGCAGATGTCGCGAATCTTCTGGTAGTAGGACTGGCGCTCCTCGGAAGAGAACCCGCACAGGTCGTACCACTGGCCGTGCACCGGCAGGATCACCACGAGCGCCTCGAGGCCGCACTCGTTCGCCACGTCCAAGAAGCAGGAGAAGTCGGCGTACTCCTCGTCCGCCTCGTGGAAGTTCTGGGTGGCCTCCTTGCGATAGCTGCCGTTCTTCTCCCAGTAGCTGTCGAGGATCCCGTAGTCGTTCGACGAGGTGGACGCGTCGCCGTCCGCCGTCGCCTGCACAAGCAGCGCCTCCCAGTCGGGCTCGCCGGTGTCTTGCCCGGCGACCCTCGTTGCGCTCTTCTTGGGCGAGACCGACACGATGTTGCTGATCTTGGTGCGCAGGGAGAGCGAGTCGCTCAGCGTGTAGACCTGGTCGTTTATCCAGTCCAAGGCCGTGTCGTCGTTGGCGGCGGACACCGTGGTCTCGTCGACGCCCAGCGCAAGCACCCGCTGGCGCACGTACTCCTTCGTCTCGTCCGAGATGTCAGGGTTGTCGCAGAAGCGGGAGTACAGCGTGTAGCTGAACTTGGTGTAGAACTTGTCCTGGTCGCCGTTGCCCTGGAAGAACCACTGCGGAGAGACAAAGAGGACGACCTTCTTCTCGTCGCTCGAGCCCGCGTAGGCGCCCTCTGCGATGGCCTGCCAGAGGCTCTGGTCGTAGCCCTCGCCAATGTAGGTCATGTCGACGCCGCAGTAGTTGTCCTCGCCAAAGACCGCCTGCGGGCACTCGGCCACCGTGTCCTTAGAGATGTAGAACTCCGAAGAGCCAAAGCACAGGATGCCGTCGGACGACTTGTTGGCCAACACGAAGTCGACGTTTTCTGACTTGCCCGAGGCATAGGTGTAGTCGTAGAGGCGCGACTCGTCGGCGCGGCCGCTTTGCGGCAGGATGAAGCCGAGGTAGACGCCCAAGGCGACGGCTGCCGCGGCGAGACCCGCGAGAACCGCACGGAGAAGGGTGCGACCGCTCATGCTAGATCCGCTTTTCCACTTGGTCGATGATCTTGTTTGCGGTGTTCATCTCCTCGCGCGGCAGCTCAGTGGGCTCGATGCGCACTCCGAAGTTCTCCTCGATGCCCACGAGAAGCTCGATTGCCGCCATGGAGTCAAGAAGCCCAAGCTCAAAGAGGTCCTCGTCGCGATGGTCGCGGACCGCGTCATCGCCGCAGACCTCCACGAGAAGGTCCAGCATCTGATCGGTCAGCTCATCATGGGAAAGCTTAGCCATTAAGTGCTCCTTCCACGAGCATTGAAATCTGTCCCGAGAATATAGCGAAGCTGAACACCACGAGCTGCATGGTCACAAACCACGAGAGGACGCGGTACCAGTTGTCGTTCTTGTGCGCCTTGTAGAACGCCGACTTCTTCTGATAGCGCTCCGTCAAGGCGAGCAACACGCCGTGGAACAGGCCGTAGGCTATGTAGTCGATGGTAACTCCATGCCAGAAGCCCATGAGCAGCATGTTTACAAGATATCCTAGCTGCGCGTTGGCAAGGCGGCCCTTCACGAGCTTGTGCTTTATCGAGAAGCGGACAAAGCGCATAAAGACAAAATCGCGCAGCCAAAACGACAGCGTGATGTGCCAGCGGTTCCAGAAATCTTTGATGTCCACGGCCACGAAGGGCGCTCGGAAGTTGCGAGGGGTGCGAATGCCCAGGCAGTAGCTCACGCCCATGACCATCATGCTGTAGCCGGCGAAGTCGAAGAAGAGGTATCCCGCGTACTGGTAGGCGCACATGAGCTGGTAGGCAAAGCCGGTGCCGTCGCCGAGCGGCTGCGGCGAATAGCTGCGGTGGATCAGCGTCGCCACCACGAGCTTGTAGAGCATCCCGGCAAGGATCAGCAACAGGCCACGGCCAAGAAGCCCCGCATACTCGTCGCGGGTCCACGTCTTGCGTGCGTCCTGCTCGAAGCGGCGGCTGCGGTCAATTGGCCCTGAGGTGAACGTCGGGAAGAAGACGAGAAAGTAGAGGTAGTCAGAGAACGACATGCCTTTGATAAGGCCGCCATGCACCTCGATGATCACCTGGATGGCCTTGAAGGTTACGTATGAGACGCCCGAGAAGCCAAGGAGGTTCTGGTCGAAGACCGACCCCAGCTTGTACGAGACGAGCGGGGTCAGCGTAAGGGCGAGGGCCGTGCCGTAGCGCGCCCCCGAGTCGGGCTTGGCCAGAAGCCAGCGCGTGGAGAGCGTCGCCAGCGCAAGGAAGGCGAGAAAGGCCAGACCCTGCTCGAGCGTCTCGCAAAAGAGCAGGAAGACCATCAGGATGGAAACGGCAAGCCCGTAGCGGCGCAGGGGGTGCTCGGTGAGTCCCAGCGCCGCGGCCACGCCTATTATCGGAACGAGCAGCACGTAGAAGCTTGGGTCGGCAAAAAACGACATGCGCTATGCCCCCACCAGCGCCTTGCGATTGACCTTGCCGTTCGCCGTGAGGGGCATCTCGTCCAGGATGCTGACCACGCGCGGAACCATGTAGGAGGGCAGGTGCGAGGAGAGCTGGGTCTTGATGGCGCGCTTTGCGGCAAAGTCCTCAGAGGGTTCGCGCTGGTCGAGGACGACGAAGGCCTGCAAGTGATGGACGCGGCCGCCCTTCTTGACCGCGACGACCGCCGCCTGCTTGACGCCTGAGAGGCCCTCGAGAGTGCCCTCCACCTCGCCCAGCTCGATGCGGAAGCCGTTGAGCTTGATGAACGAGTCCAGGCGGCCCTCGCAGTGGAGCCGGCCCCTTGAGTCCAGGTGGCCGACGTCGCCGGTGCGATAGGCGCGGGCGGGAGTGCCGTCAGACATGCGCGACATGAAGAAGGCCGCGCGGGTCTTCTCGGGGTTCTCGAAGTAGCCCTTCGCGACGGTGTCGCCCACGATTATGATCTCGCCGGAGATGCCCGTGGGGCACAGGGCGCCCGTCTTGCGGTCGATGATGCGGATCTCGGTGCCCGGGCGCGCCACGCCCACGTGAAGCGGCGCGGGGTCGGCCAGGTCGCGAGGCCCGATAAGGCCAAAGGTCACTGCCACGGTGGATTCGGTGGGACCGTAGGTATTCGCCACAAGGGCGCGCGGGAAGCGCTTGGCCAAGGCCTCGACCGTGGTATGGTGCAGCGTCTCGCCGCAGAAGAGAAACAGCCGCACGTCGGGCAGCACCCGCTCGGAGAACTTCGAGCTCGTGAGGCAGAAGTCGGCGAAGGAGGGCGTCGAGACCCACACCGTGATGCCCGCGCCGTCGAGGTCTTTCAGGAGCGCGGCGTGGTCGCGCAGCTTGGAGGCGGGCAGAGCATGAAGGCAGCCGCCGGTGGAGAGGGCGCCCACCAGCTCATATTCAGAGAGGTCAAACGAGTAGGGCGCCTGGTCGAGAAACACTTGGCCGCCCTTTGAGATGACCGGGAATCCATCCAGCCAGCGCATAAAGTTTGCAACGTTTGCCGCGCTGACCTCGATGCCCTTGGGCCGTCCGGTGGAGCCAGACGTGAAGATGATGTACTGGGTCCGCTCGCCCGATACCCAGAGGTCCTCGGTAGGCGGCTCGACCTTCTCGCGCGCGGCGCTGTTGGCTATCGCGCGGGCGTCGAGGACCGACCCTGCGGGTATGAGGCTTTCGAGCTCGTCTGACATCTCGACGGTCGAGAGCACCAGCACGCCGGCAATCTGAGAGGCGATGGAGCTGATGCGCGCAGCGGGCAGCTCTGCGTCAACCGGCACGTAGGCGTGGCCGCTCATGAGGCAGCCCAAAAAGCAGGCGACGGTTGAGGCAGACTTGCGACCGAGCACCATCACGGGAGATTGGCCGTCGGTCTGGGAAAGGAGCGCACGAGCAACGGAGCACGACATCGCCCAAAGCTCCTGATAGGTGGTGCGTCCCTCCCCTTCCACCTCGTACGCCACGGCGTCGGGAGTTGACCGGACAGTTGAGACCACACTTTGGAGCAGCTCGTTTGTCATATCAAACCCATCCCATGCAGATACTTGCGCCCTAGTTCTATGCACTTTCATCGCTAAGTGGGCATTATTGAACGGGGTTTTAACATGCCGATAACGAGAGCCGAATCATCACGCCTCTGCTACATCCTTAAAAGGCGCCTTAAGTAGATTTGAGGGAAGGAGATTATTCGTACTCGATTCGGTCATTGGGTAGAATGACAGCTCGAGCATCGAGGAGGCAGCCATGGCACTCAACCTGAACAACGCACGCTTTGTGGCTTCGTACGGCACGGTGGAATCCCTTCCCCAGCCGACGACGCCCGAGGTTGCCTTTGTCGGCAGGTCGAACGTGGGAAAGTCCTCCCTCCTGAACAAGCTTCTGGGCAGAAAGGCCTTGGCAAAGGTCTCCGCACAGCCAGGAAAGACCGCCAACGTGAACTTCTTCGAGGCCGACGGAATCAGCTTTGTCGACCTTCCCGGCTACGGCTTTGCGCGCGTCTCGGCCAAGGAGCGCCAGCGCTGGGCAGACCTCATCTCGGGGTACTTCTCGCAAGACCGCAGCTTCAACCTGGTGATTGCGCTGGTGGACATCCGCCTGGAGGCGCAGAGCCTTGACCAGGACATGATTTCGTTCTTGAAGGAGAACGAGCTCCCGTTTGTGGTCGCCCTCACCAAGGCCGACAAGCTCAGCCGCAGCAAGGCGTCGCAGCAAGAGGCCCTGCTTGCTCGTCAGCTAGAGGTTGACCCGCAGCAGATGGTCATCACCTCTGCCCAGAAGGGCACGGGGATAGACGAGCTTCGCCGCCGCATTCAGGAGGCCTGCGACTAGCGGCGCTGAGCGACCCCCTTGAGCCGACGCAGCCCTTCTCGGGTGCGCCCTTCTCGCTCGGCCAATTGACCTGCCGCCGAGCGACCAACATGCGCTCGGCTCCAATGCGCTACGATAGTTAGCTACGTTTTTACCATAGGCAGCTCTGCCAGGAGGACGCATGGAGCACGACCAGATCTTTGAGCAAGAACAGCGACACCTCGACGAGGTCTACGCCAAGCTGGAGGAACTTCGCGACCAGCTGCAGGAAGACCTTGCGGTTCGTGATGCAGCCGCCCGCCAAGACCTCATCGACATGAGCGAGGAGATTCGCCCCGACACCATGGGCGAGTCAGACGAGGTCATGGAATCGCTCGCCGCCATCGAGACCTTGAACTCGGTCATCGACGCCTACAACCAGCACCACGACTTCAATGTTGAGAAGCTGCGCGACGTCCTGCTGCTTCTGCGCCAGCCATACTTTGCCAAGGTCACGCTTGAGATGCGACCTGGCAAGCCCGCGCGTGACATCTACATCGGGACCGTCGGAATGACCGACAACGACAGAAATCCCATGGTCGTCGACTGGCGAAGCCCTGTCGCGGAGACTTATTACAACCAGGAGATGGGCAAGACCTCCTACAAGGTAAACGGTCGCACGCGCACCGTTAACCTGTTGCTGCGCCGCCAATTTGACATCACGGCCAACAGGCTGAACTCATACTTTGACACCACCGTGGCCATCCAGGACTCGCTGCTGCTGAACGCCCTGAAGAAGCACCACTCCAAGAAGCTGCAGGCAATCACCGCCACAATCCAGCGCGAGCAGAATGAGGTCATTCGCCATGAGGACGTCCCTGTGCTCATCGTGAACGGCATCGCAGGGTCGGGAAAGACGTCCGTGCTGCTGCAGCGCGTTGCGTACCTCTTCTACCAGGAGCGCAAGACCCTGAAGCCAGAGCAGGTATGGATCTTCACGCCAAACGACGTCTTCGGGCACTACATCGACACCGTGCTCCCCACCATGGGCGAGGCCAACCCACGCATCTTCACATGGCGCGGGTTCATGGCCTCGCTTGGGCTTTCCGAGAGAAACGACGGGCGCGACGGCGATCCCAATGAGCTTAAGCGGCTTGAGGAAGGCATCGCCACGCTGACGATTGAGCCCGACGACCTGCGCCCGATTCGCTCAGAGAGGGCTGGCGGCGAGGTGTTGCTGAAGGTTTCCTCGATTGAGGGCGCCATCAACAAGTATTCAACTATCCCCATCGGCTCGCGCTTTACCGCGCTGGTGAAAGACGAGCTGCATGAGCGCCTCGAGCGCAAGTTCGCAGCGCTCTCCAAGAAGGACGAGATGCAGGAGAGGATGCTGGGGCTTGACGTGGAGGCCCAGGTTGAGGTCTTTGGTCAAACCATCTCCCCTGAGGACGATAAAGAGGTGGCCGCCTACACGCTCACCTACGTGCGCAGCCTTTACTCCGACGCACACGACTCCATCGAGGCGTGTGACTGGCTGCGCTTTGACCGCATTGGAATGCGCCTGCTTGGCAAAGAGGCTCTGAGCGCAGCCGAAGTCACCTACCTGCGGCTTCTTGTTGCCGGAGGCGGCGACCGCAAGGCTCGCTACGTAATGATCGACGAGGTTCAGGACTACACGGTGACTCAGCTTCTGGTGCTGGCGCGCTATTTCCCACGCGCCCACTTCATGCTGCTGGGCGACCAAAACCAGGCAATTCGCGAGGGTACGGCAACACCGGAGCAGATTCGCGACATCTTTGCTCAGACCCACGGAGAGGTCGAAGAATGCCGCTTGCTGACCAGCTACCGTTCGAGCCCCGAGATAACGGCACTGTTCACAAGCCTGATGCCGGCCGACGCGGCCACGAAGGTCAGCTCTATTCATCGCGAGGGCACAAGGCCCGAGCTTGTTGAGGTTCCCGATGGCAATCCCGACCTCTACGTCTCTGAGCTGCGACGCATTGTCGACGAGACAAAGGAAGAAGAGGGGCTTGTCGCCATCGTCTCCGCTGACGCCGCGCGCGCCCGCTGGATTGCAAAGCAGCTGGGAAAGCCCGTGCAGCTGATTGACCGCAACTCGATTCTGCCTGAGTCGGGCGTTGTGTCGCTTGACTTGAGATTGGCGAAGGGCTTGGAGTTTGACCACGTTATTGTGGCTGACGCGCAAGCAGAGGTCTATCCCGACGAGCCGCTCTATCGTCGCAGGCTCTACACGGCCATAAGCCGCGCCATGCACAAGGTTACGATAGTCTCGCAGGGACCATTGTCGCCGCTGCTAGAAGGCGTCATTGAAGAGGGGTAGGGGCGCAGAGGCCATGTCTGAAACGCGCGTCGCAGTGATGGCGATCATCGTTGAGCGCCCCGAGTCGGTGGCGCAGCTTAACAGCACGCTGCATGGGTATGCGCAGTATGTGATTGGTCGTATGGGCATCCCCTACCCCAAGCGACACGTGAACATCATTTCCGTTGCCATCGACGCGCCCCAAGACAAGATTGCTGCCCTTGCCGGTCGCATTGGCGCCATCGAGGGAGTTAGCGTCAAAACCGCATATTCGAACGTGATTTCCGAGAGTTGAGGGCGCCGCCTTCGGCGGCGCCCTCAGGCGAATGGCCATTGCCGTTCCTAAGTAATCCTGTCGAACTCCGCTCCAAGCGGGCAAACAAGCTCCCATAGAGTGCCGGAAGCTCCCTAGCTGCACCGAACTGCCCTTAGTGCAGGCCCGAGCGCCATTTCTGCACCGAACTGCCCTTAGTGCAGGCCCTTTCTAGATGCCGAAGCCCATTCTTGAAGATGTTGAGAGTTTGATAATGCCATCTACCTGCATTTTCTAAATTGCCTAACGAGTCCTGCTCTGGCGATACCCCCGGCAGGGCCTGCACTAAGGGCAGTTCGGTGCAATCTGGAACGAGAAACTCGCACTAAGGCGAGTTCAGTGCAAGAGCTGGCTTGGAAATCAGCCCTTTGCTCCCAAGCTGACACGACGGGCAGCCAAGAGAGCGTCGTCATGCCGCTCGTGCGATGCGACAAGAAGCGTGCGACCCTCCAGATGGCCAAGCACAAACGCCGCCGAAGCCCTATGCGCGGTAACGTCGAGGGAGGCAAAGGGTTCGTCCAGGAGCACGGCGGCCGATGGATGTGCAAGAGCTCGCACGAGCTCTACGCGGCGTCGCTGGCCTCCCGAAAGTTCGCTCACCGGGCGGTCGAGGGCGTCTTCAGGCAGAAGCTCGCGCAAGAGAGCACGTACTTGCTGCGCGCTTCGACCACCCGCCCCAACAAGCAAGACGTTTCCCATGGCATCCAGCTGCTCGACGAGCCGCGAATCCTGAAACACCACGGAAAGCTGCGAAGGCGCGCTCACGTTTCCGCTAAGAGCAGGCAAGAGCCCGCATGAGGTCATGAGCAGCGTGGTCTTTCCCGCACCAGAGGCATCACCCAGAACCGCGCGCTCTCCCGTTCCAACAAAAAGGTCCACTCCTCGCACGCAGGCGTTGCCGGCATGACCAAGCGTGACGTCGTCAAACACGATTGGCTGGGGCTTTGCGTCTTTCTGCACAGTCTCGTGGCGCCTTGGAGAGACCGCCGCTGCAAGCGCCCAGCCGCCCGTCTTTGTTAGGAGTGCCATGAAAACCTTCTCGCAAGCCCATGCCAGCACAACGACGACGATGGTCCATGCAAAGAGGTCGCCTGTCTCGAACAGCAGCTTAGACTGGTAGATGCGCTCGCCCATCGATCCGCGGGGGCTGCCTATAAGCTCGGCGGCAACGCCGGCCTTCCATGCCATGCCGCATGCGTTTCTGCAGGTAGCGGTGAGGTACGGCAGCAGCTGCTGCCAAGTGTCGGCAAAAAAGCGCCTGGGGCCGCGCACCCCAAAGACGGCAAGCATCTCGCCAATCTTGGGGTCAGCGGCGCGGCGACCTTCAAGAACGCCAAAGTAGATGGGCGGCATCGTTGCCAAAAACGTCGCAACGATAGACACCTGGCGCGCGCCGAACCAAATGAGCAGCAGGACGATTACGCATACGATGGGCACGCTCTTGAGAAACGAGATCGCCGGCGAGAGGAAGTCTGCCAGAGATCGCCAGCGCGCGGAGGCAAGGCCAAGCGCAAGGCCGATTGCAAACGCAAGGAAAAATCCTCCGACGACACGCTCAAGGGAGAAGGCCACCGTCTGCCAAAACGCAAGCGTGGGAACAAGCGCAACAAGCCGCTCTGCAACGTTGATGGGACCTGCAAGCAGCAGCTCGCTGCCCACAAGAACGCTCGCCACCTCCCAGATGGCAAGCCAAGCGAGAAGCACGACGACCCTTCTCGCAATGCTGGCCCCGGTCTTTTTGCGCCCGTCCATCGGCTTGCGCACACCCTACGCGCCGTAATAGAAGTCGTCGCCGGGCAGCGCGCCGCCCACCGAGCTTTCGTTCGAGTCGTACATCACCTGCAAGTAGCCCTCGAGCGCGTTGCGCATCTCGGACCCCGTGGTGCAGACGAGGTTGCAGCGCGGGATGGCCTGCTCGGCAATCTCCTCGCTGGAGACGATGCCCGCCTTGACCACCAGCGGAGCCGCTGCGGCTGGGTCGGCGTTCACGGTCGCGACGGACTCGGCGTGGCGCGACAGGAAGTCCTCGATCGCGTCGGGGTACTGGTCGACGAACTCCGTGCGTGCCACCGTGACGCCGAGGACGAACTCGCTGCCGTCGGTCGCAAAGCGGTTCCATACGTCGGTCAGCGAGACCGGCGCGGACAGTGCGCTGTTCTTGGCGAGCGTCGCGGTAGTGAAGGGCTCGGGAAGGATGGCAATCGCGTTGGGGTCCGCCTCGAGCACGGCAGCGCACTCGCTGTGCTCGCTCTTGAACTCGACAGTCACCTGGTCGGCGATGCCCGCCTGGTCAAGCAGGTAGTTGAGCGTGTATTCGGGGCTTGCTCCCTGACCGGACAGGTAGACGGTGTGACCGGCGAGGTCTTCGAATTGCTCGATGGAAGTGTCGCCAGTTACTACGGAAAGGACGCCGAGCGTGTTGACGTCAATCGCTCGAACGCCGCCAGAGGTCTTGTTGTAGAGGACGGATGCGGCGGTTGAGGGGACGAGCGCGATGTCGGTCTCGCCCTGAATAACGAGCGGGAGCACCTGATCGGCGGATCCGGATATGGTGTAGGAATAGGTGATGCCCGTGGATCCCTCGGCGGGCTCAGTGGGGGCGTCTTCGGTAGGGACACCTGAGGTAGTGTCCATCATAGAGACAAGACCGATGGTCGTGGGGCCCTTGAGCGACGCCACGCGGACGGTGACGTCTTCGGTTGAGGCAGAGTCGGCGTCGGCAGAAGAGCTTGCGTCCGAGGCGGACGAGCTGTCGGCGGCCGAAGAGTCGCTGCTAGAGTTTCCGCAGGCAGCGAGCGCAAGCGCAGAGACAGAGCCAAGGGCGGCGAGCGCCTGGCGACGGGTGAGCTGGGGATCTTTGAGCATTGAGACTCTCCTCACTTCTTGTTGGCCACGTTTGCGGCCTCTTGTCGGTGAACTTTGGAGCGATACGTACGATGCCTTTCGGTTTGCCAGGGCTTGCCGTCAGGCGACGTCATTCTAACATGCCGGTCCGTGCATCACGGCGCGGCGGAGCCCCCACGCAGCGGCGTGAGCGCCCTGCATTTACCGGGTTGAGCACCGCTGACACGAGAAGTTCAGCCGCTGTAGAAGTCGGGAGACTTTTTTCATGAGTTTAGGGCAGAAAAATAGGAAACGGCACTCCTGCGCTTCTTGAAAGCCTGCGGAATGAGGTAGACACCGCATACAGACGGATGAGCCTTTGCTCGCGGAGGCAGGCAGAGGCAAAGGGACAGTTCGAGCTTGGAGGCAACCATGGAGGTTCACGTTCAGCTAGACGAGAAGGGCTACATTCCGGACGCGTATGCGAAGTATGCCGATGAAGCCGGCATGTATGCCGGCACTCCAACCAGGTCATTTCCCTTCACGCTGAGCGACGTGCCCGACGGCACCAAGTCGCTGGCGCTGATTTTCTTCGACGTTGACTCAACGCCCGTCTGTGGATTCCCATGGATTCACTGGTGCGCATGCAACATCCCTGGATACGCGCGCAAGATTCCTGAGAACGCATCGAACCTGCAATCGCTCGACATGGTTCAAGGGCGCAACTCCTCGGCGTCGCGCCTTGTCGGCAGCCACGACAAGCTTGTGACCTGCCGCTACAACGGACCTCAGCCGCCCGACAAGGACCACGTCTATACGCTCGTGGTTTTCGCGCTTGACTATGCGCCGCAGCTCAAAGAAGGCTTCTGGGCAAATGAGCTTCTCCATGCAGCCGAAGGCCATACCCTTGCTCGCGCAGTGGCACAGCTCCCTGCTCGCGTATAGAGTTTATCTTGCTTGTTGTGAGCCTCTGACAACCTCGACAATCTTCTCGCCCATCGCCTGCGTATTGTCTAACAGCATTTGAATGTCTTCGCGGCTGGCATTGTCTATATGCATTCCTGCGGAAACGGCAACAGGCACGCGCAGCTTCGTGGCCAAGGACGCGGCAAGGTCGTGAGCAGGCACATCATCGCGGTGGCACGGCACCGCAAGCAGGCTTGTTGTAGCCGTCCGGTCATGCTCTGGACGCGGAACGGCCTGCGCCGTCGCGCCAAGATGGTCGTGCTCGGCGGTGCAAATGGTCACAGTAACCCCATTGCCCGTCACGACCACGACCGCCTGAAGCGCGTACCGGCCTTCTCCACAAGTTAACGTTTTTATTATCATTGCGCATCGCGCTCTTTCCGGAGCTCGCGGAGCGCCATCGGCGCCGCCGTGAATAGCCATGTTGTGAAGCGCTCGGGTTCAACGGTCAGCAAACGGGCGAGCTCGTCTTGGGAGACCCACGCCGTCTGGGACACCTCCTCCGGGTTGGGAGAGCATTCCCCTTCCCAGAAGCCGAGCAGCACGTGGTCAAGCTCAAACTCGATGACGGTTCCGCCTTCGGGACGAAAGTCGTGCCGATAGACAAAGCTTCCGATTTCGCGCAGGTCAGAGGCACGGATTCCGGAAATCCCCATCTCTCGATTGACGCGCCTTGCCGCCGCTTGGCGCACGTCTTCGCCCTCGCGCGGATGCGAGCAGCACGTGTTCGTCCAAAGACCGCCCGAATGGTACTTTCCCAGGGCTCGCTTTTGCAAAAGTATGCGCCCCTTAGAATCAACCAGGAAAAGCGAGAACGCTCGATGGAGAAGTCCCAGCTTATGGCACTCGAGCTTCTCGGCCGTCCCAACCTGACGGTCGAAGACGTCCACAAGCACCATCTGGTCTCCCATCGCTAGCCCTCCCACGGCCTCATCTTGTCGTACGCAATGTCAAACTGCATGAGCACCTTGCCCACAATGTGGTCGACCTGTTCGGCGACCGTTTGGTACCCACTGTAGAAGGTCAGCATCGGCGGAACAATCACGTAGCCATCTTCGGCTGCCTGCAGCAGGTTGCGGCAATGGCTCTTGTTGAGCGGCATCTCGCGCGGCACCAAGACGACGCGGCGATTCTCCTTCATGCAGACGTCTGCGGCGCGCACCAAAAGGTCATCGTCGTAGGAATTGACCATAGCCGAAAGGCTCTTCATTGAGCACGGAGCCACAATCATGCCATCGGTCTTGTACGATCCGCTAGACACCGCGGCCGCTAAGTCGTGGTTGTCATAGGTGACGTCCGCCAGCGCAGTCAGTTGTTCCATCGTGATCGAGGTCTCGCGGGCAAAGATTATCTTGGCTCCATCGCTCACGATCAGGTGCGTCTGAACGTCGGGGACGTCAGCAAGCGCCTGCAGCACGCGATAGCCAATCTGAACGCCGGTCGCGCCCGTGATGCCAACAATAATCTTGCGCATAAAGACCCCCATAACTATGCAACAAAGCTTCTGCGAATACTTCGCGCTGAGAAATACGCCTTAATCGGCAGCTTGGGACGAGGGGGCGCAGAGAAAACTTGCGGTTTGCCACCGAGAAAACTTGCGGTTTGCCGCCGAAAACTTGCGGTTTGCCCCCGGCACTCTGCGGTTTGACCCCGGCAGCGGAGTCCACGGACCGTGCGCCCCGTCCCTCTCGCAAAGTGCCGGTCGCCCCGCGGAAGCCAGCTGCGGGGCGACCGACTCAGGACCCTCTCTTACATCAGGCCAAGCACGTGGAACCAGAGGGCTTCCACAAGCACGACGATGAACACCACGGCAGTCAGCGGGATGCCCATGCGCATGGCTTCCTTGGAGGAGTAGCCAGCGGCATCCTCGCCCTCGCCGACAAGTATCGCGAGGTTGTGGAACGGCAGGATGTAGTGGATGTTGATGGCGGAGAAGACCATCATGGCCACGGCGATGTCGGACACGCCGGAACCCGCCGTGAAGGCCAGAAACGCCGGCACGCAAATGCCGAGAACGGCCATGACGGAGCCCATGAACATGTGGATGATCACGGTGATTGCGGCGATGAGCAGCGCGAGCACGAAGATGTTGTCAGGCACGGAGTCGGGCAGGACAACGTTCGCAATCCAAGAGTTCATACCGGTCGCGGAGCCAACAGTGCCGATGCCCATTGCGGCAGTCAGGAAGACCAGGGTGTTGATGGGCACGGAGTTCCACGTAGCTGGCGTCAGGACCTCGCCGATCACGGGGAGCGCCATGGCAGCGCCGATGAGCAGCGTCACAAAGCCGATGTTGAGCCCGGTCAGAGACTCGGTCAGCCACAGGACGATGGCAACGCACAGCCAGAAGATGGTCCTCTTCTCCTTGTTGTTCACAGGGCCGAGCGCGGCCTGCTTCTCGCGAACCTCGTCGAAGTCGATCTCCATCTCCTTCTCGGGCTTGAAGAGCGCGAGGCCAAGGGCCAGCGTGCAGATCGTTGCCACGAGCATGGGCACGGACATGTAGATGAACCACTGCACATAAGAGACGCCGTCAGCCGCATAGGAAGCAACCAGCGGGTTCAGCGTGGAGTCGCCAGTGAGCACGAACATCGAGCCAGGCGCCGCGGCGGCAAACACCAGAAAGCCTACTTTTACTTTGTCAGCCTTGGACATCTTGGCCGCGTCGCAGATCACGAGCATAACGGCAAGAATCATGAAGGCGCGCGGGAAGGGGTGCGGGATGATCACGGAAAGGACCACGGTCAGCACGAAGATCGAGATGACGAGCGACTTCCAGTCGCGCACGAACTTGATGGCGAACCAGTAGGCGATGCGCTCGCCCAGGCCAGACTCCTTGACGGCCGCGGCAATCAGGTAGGCGCCGATGACCATCCACATCTGCATCTTCGTCCAAGACGCAAACACCGTGGCGGCATCCGACGTTCCCGTCAAAATCAGCAGCGCCAAGTAAATTGCCGAGACGTACGCAGGCTGCGCTACGCCGCAGGCCCACCACACGACGGTCATCAGCGTGAGAGCCAGGCACTGCTGGCCCTGCTGGCTGATCTCTCCGAGGGCGTTGAGCGGCGCCACCCAGATGATCGCAAGGACGATCAGGCCGGCAAACAGGCCAACCGTCCTCTTGTTGAGCTTCAAAGCCATGCTTCGTGTTCCCTTCTCTTACGCGTTCAGCTCGGTCGCCCACTTGTCCTTGTCGATCTCAAGGAAGTGGCAGCGCTCGAAGTTGGCCTTGCGGTCGAACGGGACGGTGCAGTCGAAGATGGCCTTGCAGGCGATGCCGTGCACGCGGATGGACGGGTCCATCGAGGGGTCGTTGGACGGGTCGAGCACGTGGCAGTGGCAGCCGGGGATGGTGATGAGGTCGGTGTCGGCCTGGAAGCGCGTGGTCATGGCCCACATGACGTCGCTCATGTCGAAGATGTCGACGTCCTCGTCAACCAGGAAGACGTGCTTGAGCTCGGAGAACGCAGAGAACGCGAGCATGGCGGCGTTGCGCTGGCGGCCCTCATCGTTGATCGAGGACTTCTTGAACTGCAGGATGGCGACGAACTTGCCGCCGCCGCAGGGAGCCGCGTGCACGTTGAGCAGGCGTCCCGGAATGGCGGTCTCCACCATCTTGTAGATGGACGCCTCGGTGGGAATGCCGGCCATCGAGACGTGCTCGTGGGACGGACCGATGCAGGACTGCATGATGGGGTGCTCGCGGTGCGTGACGGCGGTCACGTGGATGACGGGCAGCGCGGGCTTGGCGTCGCCGGTGTAGCCAGGGAACTCAGGCATGGCCTTGCCGGTGTTGGTGTTGATGTCCTCGCGGACGGTGTCGGTGATGGAGAGGTAGCCCTCGATGACGTACTCGGCGTTGGCGACGCACTTCTCGGGGACGGTGAGGCACTGGGCCAGCTCGACGGGCTTTCCGCGCAGGGCGCCGGCAATCTGAAGCTCGTTGTAGCCAAGCGGCGTCGTGGGCGCCTCGAAGCCGGCGCTCATGTAGACGGCGGGGTCAAGGCCGATGGAGACGGAGATGGGCATGTCCTCGCCCTTCTCCTTCCACTGGTCGAAGAAGGCACCCAAATGACGGCTACCCGGCGTAATCCACATGCCGAGGGTGTCCTTGGACTCGATGCACAGGCGGTGGATCGTGACGTCGGACATGGTGTCGTCGGGGTTGTGCCCCATGCAGAGGCCCATCGTGATGTAGGGGCCGGCGTCCTCGGGGGTGTTGGTGGGCGCGGGCACGAGCGTGCGCAGGTCGAAGTCGGGGTCGGTGGCCTTGTGCACGACCTCCTGGCAGTCGATGTGCTTGCCCTCCTCTATCATGACGGGCGGGATGGTGTGGTTGAGCTTCTTGCCCATCTCGATGCCAAGGTGCTCCTCCTCAAGGCCGATGAGCTCGGAGACGCGCTTGCGGCTGGCGAGAAGGCCGATGGCGACCTTGGCGTCATCAAAGCCCTTGATGTTATTGAAGACCATCGCGGGGCCTTCCTTGGTCGGGCGCTTGACGGTCCCGCCAGCGCCGACGTAACGGTAGACGCCCGAGACCTCTGCGTCGGGGTCGACCTCGGTGTCGGTGGTCAGGAGCTGGCCCGGCTGCTCGGAGAGGTACTCCAGGGCGCTGCGCAGGTCGTGAATCTCGCTTGCCTTCATCTGTTCTCCTTCGTCTTCTTGCGTATCCATGGCGGCCACGGGACCGCCACCGCATCGGAACGAAGGTACGAGAGTGTAGCTGGTATCGAGTCAAGCGAGAAGGGCAAAACATTTCGGCGAACGGCATTTTCGCAGATAAATGGACGCTCTTGACCCGAGGCGTCGCGCGGCTGGCGCTGTCCACCCGCTGCAGCGCACCAGCCGCGAGGCTACCGCACCAGCCCCTCGGCTGGCGCGCCAGCCGCGGAGCTAGCCCACGCGAACCTCAAGCTGGCAGAGGTCCTTCTCGCCCTCGCCATGAAACATCAAGTCGAGCAGGCACAGGTCCACGATGTCGCCCTTTGGCTCTATGCCTTGCTCGGTCATCCAGCTCATGAGCCAACGGTCGGAGTCGAGCTCATAGGGCATCTCGTAGGTATACAGCGTCACGTACTCGCCTGCCGGAAGCACAACAAAGTGCTGGTCATCGATGCCGGCGTCATGAAGCCGCTTGGAGTCCACCTCTTCCGGGAGCATGATGATGCTGCCCGCGCCGGAAAGCGGCTCGTCGCTCGAGAGCGCCTTGGTACGAATCAGCGATCCAAAGCCGCATGACGGGACCATCTCAAGCTTCGAGAGGTGCCGCCACGCGTTCATCAGCGTCAGGTGCAGCGACCGCTCGTCCATGTGGCTCGAGGGGTACGGCTCAAAGATGGCGTGGCGCTCCTCCATCCACTCGAAGTAGGGCCGGCCCACGTTCTTGCTCTTGGTGGCCACGTGCGCATGCAGCTGCTGGCGCTGCTTGACAAAGGTGCGCTGGCGCTCGAGCGTCGCCATTTCTTCGTCAATCGCGGCGAGCCGCTCGGAGAGCACGTCCTGCAAGCGCTCGGTAGTTCGATCTTTCATGTATTCGGCAATGTCGGAGAGCGAGACTCCGATGTCGCGCAGAAAGATGATTTCGCGAAGCTGCGGAACTTGGTCGATGCTGTAGTAGCGATATCCCGTCTCGCTGACATACGACGGCTTGAAGAGCCCCATGCGGTCGTACAGGATGAGCGTCTGACGAGAAATGCCATGAATCTTGGCCATCTCGCTGATCTTGACAAGCTCGTTCTCTCGCATCGGCGCCCTCCGTTCGCAAAAAATGAACCCGATACAAGGTACATAGTTTTTCCCTGCACGAGCGCGGCGAAATCCGGCGAGCGGCGACTTCGCGCACATGGAGCAGGTATGCGGGCTTGCGGTTCCCTTTGGGCTAGCGACAGCCCCGCCTTCCGACCATAGTGCATAAGAAAATGAATTAGTCCATCACGGCTGGGACGCTGGGAAAGCCGTGAAGGCCACCCAAGCACATGCTAACCACAGCCTATTCCAGCATCGAGATGACCACGTGGCTGTTAGGCAGATAGGAAACCGTCACCAGGGGATGCTCGCCGCTCGAGTAGTGCTCCCACACGTCCCTTGAGACGCTGAAGGAGAGGCGCTGCCCCTGCTCGTCAACGCCTCTTACGTAATAGGTGGTGCTGTCTCCGCTGTCGTCAGTATCGGTCGAGATGTCCGTCAGGTCCGCCACGATAGGGTCGCTGAGGTAGGGAATGTCACGGACGTAGTCGTTGAAGGCGAGCATCAGTATCGCCCCAATGGCCAGACACATCAAGCTGAGGCAGACCATCGCGAGCACGACCTTCACCTGGTGGGACCCTTCGTCGCCTTCGAGGAGCTCCCCACGCGTCCCCTTGTTTATCAGGTAAACGATGATGATCACGCCTCCCACCAGAAAGGCGACTCCGATAAGCGAGGAGGCAATCAGCTGAATCCAGAACGCGGAATAGCCAACCGAGGCGATCCGATCCAGGAAGCTTCCCCCAAAGATGATCCCAAGGGTAACAATCGCCAGAAAGATGTAGAGCAGCATCTTCCTTCGCACACTATGCCGTGCCTGCCGTGTCGACTTTTCCATGGACTCAAAAACGCCTCCTCTCCCCCGAGTCTAGGGAAGAGGAGGCGCGGCATGGTAAACGCAGCGTAAGGGGGTGGCGAAACGCGCCTTATTGGCGCCTACTTCTCCACCGACGCGTACTGCTCGTCAGTGACGGGCTCCACCCACTCGGCCGATGCGCCCTCCGCGGGCACCGAAAGCGCGATGTGCTGGAACCAGCTGTCCTTGGCAGCGCCGTGCCAGTGCTTGACCTCGGGCGGAATGCTCACGACGTCGCCGGGATGAAGCTCCTGGGCAGGCTTGCCCTCCTCCTGGTACCAGCCGCGACCGGCGATGCAGATCAGCACCTGGCCGCCCTTGTGGTGGATGTGCCACCAGTTGCGGCAGCCCGGCTCAAAGGTCACGTTCGAGGTGCCCAGCTGCGGATCGCCAAGACCGGCCAGGTAGCTGGTTCCGGTGAACCACTTGGCGTAGTTGACGTTCTCCTCGCCCAGCGGGAAGTCCTTCGAGAGGCCATCCTTGCTCGTGATGGTGTCGTCCTTGCTCATGTTAGTTTCTCCTTTTATCAACAGCAGCTTTTACGCGATCAATCCAGGCTGAAACCTCGCGGTCGGGAGTCCTCTGGTGCGAGCCGCCCTGCGAGTCAAACTGAACTTCCATGGGCTCGAGTATATCCGCTCCCTCGGCGGCCGACTCCATGTCGTCGATCACCGTACCCGGCCAGCCGCCATTTGTCATAAACGGGACCACAACCTTGCCAGTCCAGTCATTTGCCGAGAAGTACGAGCTCACGGCAGGCGCCATCGTGTACCACCACGTAGGAGTGCCGACGCAAATCACGTCGTAGTCGGAGACGTCGTGCTCAAGGGGCTTGAGCTCTGGCTCATAGCCCTGATTGACTTCGCGCCTGCCCTGCTCGACCACCTCGTCGTAGCTTCCGTCGTAGGGCACGACGGTGCGAATCTGCTCGAGGTCGGCGCCAAGGGCCTTGGCAAGCCGGCGCGCGATGTTCTCGGTATTGCCGTTTGACCAGGTAAAATATGCAACGAGTGTCTTCACGCGAACCCCCTACTTGAACGAGCGCTCGTAAATGCCGGCGATGTCCTCGTCAGTGGTCGTATCCGGGTCGCACATGAACAGGCCGCCCATCGTCGAGCGAGCAGTGCGAGCCAGCTCGAGAGCCTCCTCGTGGGTGCCCGTGAAGCCGTAGTCGCTCATGCGCAGGTCATCAACGCCGCAGACCTCCTGCAGTCCGCGCAGGGCTTCGAGGAAGTCCTCGGGCTTCTCGGCGTCCTTCTTGCCCATGGCGCGCGCCATGTCCACAAAGCGGCTGTCGCAGACGTGGCGGTCGATCCAGTAGCCAAAGTAGGCAAGGCTGATCATGGTGAGTCCGGCGCCGTGAGGAAGCTCGGGATGGAAGGCGCTCATCGCGTGCTCCATCGAGTGCTCGGAGGTGCAGGCGGAGGTCACCATCGAGTAGCCGCTCATCGTGTTTGCGAAGGCCATGTGCGCACGGGCTTCGAGGTCGGAGCCGTCAGCCACGGCGCGCGGCAGCCAGGTCGAGATGTTCTCGATTGCCGCGAGCTGCACCATATCGGAGAAGAGGTTGGCTGGCTTTGAGATGTAGCCCTCGAGGCTGTGGAAGAGGGCGTCGAAGCCCTGGTAAGCGGTGAACTTCGCAGGGACGGTGAGCATGAGCTCGGGGTCAACGATGGCGATCTTCGCATTGAGGTCGGCCGCGCCCACGCCGATTTTCTCGTGGGTCTCGAGCTTCGAGATAACGCCCGCGGCGTCAACCTCAGAGCCAGTTCCGGCGGTCGTGGTAATGGCGATCCAGGGAAGCGACGGATTCACGAGGGGCTTGTTCTTGCCAGTTGTGCCGCCAGCATAATCCCAGAGGTCGTCGCCCGGCTGCGGGGCGAACATGGCCATTACCTTACCGGCATCAAGCACCGAGCCTCCGCCCAGCGCGACGACAAAGTCGCAGCCGTTCTCGCGGGCGACCTTAGCGCCGGCTTCGACAGCCTCCTTGGTGGGGTTAGAGCCAACCCCGTCAAAGACGACGTGCTCGACGCCCGCGGCATCAAGCTCTGCCTCGGTGCGATCGAGGTAGCCGTTCGCGCGCGTTGACTTGCCCGACGAGATGACAATCATCGCCTTCTTTCCAGGGAGCTGCTGCTCGTGCAGCTTGTTTAGGCTGCCAGGGCCAAAGATGACGCGCGTGGGGGCGTTGAAGGAATACGAGAGGTTGGAATCGAACATGAAGTCCCTCCGGTCTGTTAGCGTTTCTTACAGGACAATCTTCCCTCTGCTGGAGAGCTTGGCACCATGCCAATGAGGTCGGTTGCTATGCATAGAGCACATAGCTTGGCTGGCTAGTCCAGTTCTCCGCGCTTGCGAGCGGCGTTATCGATGCAGGTAAGAGCGTTGAGCGAGCGCGGATAGCCAAGGTAGGGCACCAGCTGCGAGACGACGCCAATCAGGAAGGCGCGGCTGTTTCCCATGGCCATGTTGCCGCCCGCGTGGCTCGTGAGCTGGGGCTCGCATCCGCCCTGGGCGGCGATGAAGCAGAAGGTGATGAGCTCGCGCTCGCGCAGGTCAAGACCCTTGCGGGTGTAGAAGTCGCCGAAGCAGTTGGCCGCAAGCCACTGATTGATGTGGCGACGCTCCGCAGGGCCGGACTCGGCAAAGCCCTTCATGCCGTCGCCGAAGATGTCTACCTGCGCTTGGCTGCCAGCGGCAAGGCGCGTCTCGCGCGTAGTGGTGGAGCGGGGCTCGAGGGGCTGGTCGATGCACTTCTCGTCCAACACGTCAGAAGCGATGCGCACGAATGGATACACCCGACCCATGCCCAGGTAGTCAACGCCCTGATAGACGATTTCCTTGAGCTCAACCGGCGTTACGCCCGCATTGAGCGCTGCGGGGACCATCTCTCGGAAGAGATCCGTGCCCTGGCAGCCCATGAGCGCGGCAAGGATGCAGACAAAGCGCGTGCGCTCGTCAATGTCAGTACGAGAGGCGACCTCGTCGAAAGCGAAGTTCTCCCAGATTTCAACGAGTTCGGGATCTGTCGATGCGAGAGGGCTCTCCGCTCCTGCAAAAAGGCGGTCCCTATAGGCCTGTGCGGCTTGGGTGCGATTGATATTTGCCATGTTGAACCCTTTCTCCTATCGAGCGACGCTCTTCTGCGCCCAGCTAATTGCCTTGTCAATCGAACGATCGGTATCGTGACCAAGAATGGATAGGCCGCGAACGTAGTGGGCCTTGGGATATGCCGTGTGCAAGTCGCTCTCGGAGCTCCCCATGCCCGAGCCCTCGTTTGAGCAAAGCGGCGCGACCGTGATGTCTCTCAGGTCAGCGGCGTCGAGAAAGCTGCGAACCGGCATGGGCATGGTGCCCCACCAGTTGGGATAGACGAGGACCATGTGGGTATAGGGCGAAAGGTCCGGGACGGGAGCAGCAAGCGCAGGACGGGAGTTGGCATTCTTGTCTGCTTTCGCCTTCGCTATGCACTGCTGGTAGTCTTCAGGATACGGGTCCGCCTCTTGGATACGGAAGCTGTCAGCGCCAAGGTCAGAAGCAATGGCTTCGGCGAGCTTCTCGCAGTTGCCACGCTCGACTGTGCGTATTTCCCCTGATAGATATGTCTCGCCAGGGTGCGAGAACCATACGACGATTGTCTTTGACACGGCTTCTCCCTTTCCGTCCTTATATCTGTCAAGACAATCATGGCACTAGCGCAAGGGAACATGGTATTCGTCCTTTGAAGGTTGCTATACCGCATGCGCATACCTTTCTACCGAATCCGAACCCCCGCGGCATGGCCTTGCGCCCATGCCTCCTGCCTGGGCCATCAAAGATGGCCCAGGCAGGGTTTTCTCCAAATATCGTCCGGTCTCTTCTGAAGCCGGACTAATATCGCCTACTCCAAGCGCGCGGAACTCCAAGAACCCCTGTGTCGAGGCGACCGAAAGCGACCAATCGGCGCGCGTCCACGAAGGCAGCTGCAAGAAATCTTCGGTTGTAGGTCTTTTCAAGCGGACCCCAAAAGTATCGACAACCCTCACGTCAAAGAATCCGCAGGTAGATAAATGGCACCTCGCCGGTGATACTAAGGCGTCTCTTCGAAAAAGACCTACAACCGAAGAATTCTTGCAGCTGCTTTTCAACACGGAAATAATTGCCGGCTAGGCGCTGCAAAATGTCCTCTGAGAGCGCCGGTGCTTCTGCAATTCCGATGAAAACCAGCACTAGCCAGCCACTGCGGCATTTGGCACCCGTCCCCTCTCCTCTTCGCCTTGCGCCTTACAATTCTCCCAGAGCAATTTCGCTCTTGGGCCCCAAGGGCCCCATAGATATCCGACCTCAACAGAATTGGGGCAAGCTCGTGAGGCTAATGTTGCAGCTGGCAGTGCTTCCTGCCGTAATCCTTCTCGTATACGTCTATAGGCTTGACCCGATGGAAAAAGAGCCCGCAGGGCTCCTCCTGAGCCTTCTTCTTTGCGGCATGCTTTCGACATTTCCCGCCGTATTGCTTGAGCTGCTAGGAACCGAGGTGTTCCTAGGCGGCGGCGAGCCCAACGACCTAGAGACGCTTGCCTTTGAGAACTTCATCATCGTTGCTCTGGTAGAAGAGGGCTGCAAGTTCTTCTTCCTGAGATGGCGCACGTGGAAAGACCCTCATTTTGATTACGTCTTTGACGGAATTGTCTATGCAGTGTTCGTCGGGCTTGGCTTTGCCATTGCCGAGAACATTCTGTACGTCTTTAACTACGGAATCTCCGTCGCCTTTGTTCGGGCGGTCACGGCAATACCAGGTCACTGCATGTTCGGCATCTTTATGGGCTGCTTCTATGGCAAGGCAAAGCTGGCAGATGCAAAGGGCAACGCGGGCGAACGCGCCGGCAACCAGACATGCGCCATCCTCGTTCCGGTATTCTGCCACGGCAGCTATGACACGCTTGCAAGCATCGACAGCGATCTGTCCAGCCTGCTGTTCTTTGCCTTGCTTGTCTTGATGGTCGTAACCGGCATTCGCTTGATGAAACGCATGTCCGCCCAAGCAGAGCGCATCTCGTGGTACTAATTTAGGCTGTAACATCTATCGACAAAGCCAATCCGAGTAGTAGAAAGGCGCGATTGGGTATGGCAAAGAGCACTCGCATTGCTGACACCACACGCGAAGAGCGCATCCAGATTGTGACCGAAGCGCTCAGCTGGGGCGAGGATTGCGGCGACTGCACGTTGGACGCCTGCGGCATCGACAAGTATTACGAGCCCTACATCGAGGGCGAGATGGAACTTGCCGAGCTAAACATGCTCAAGGCGACAAAGACCTACGAGCTCAGCGGCAACGACCGCGGAAACGTTTCGGAAAGCTGCCCTCTGTAGCAGTGCGCTGCGCACCAGCACCGCTCATTCACGAGAGGCCGTCACATAAAAGCCCGGTCAGAGGCTCTGACCGGGCTTTCTTTCAATTGCGGATAGCGGGATAGCAAAGCTACAGGTATACGTCTGGCGTCTCGCGGCCAAACTTGGTGAGTAGCTCATGGCAAGGCTTGCATGCGGCGCAATCGCAGAACCGGGCGCCAGCAGCCTTGCGCTTCAGCTGATGGTCCAGCATCTTGGCGGCGCCTTCCTCGCCAAAGAGCCTCTTGGCCTTGTCGGATCGAGCGAACGCAATGGCATCGTCGATGGTGGTCTGGCGAGCACTTACCGCGTCCAGTAGGGTGTTGGTTGCAGACTCAAGATCGACGCCCTTTGCGACGACGTCTTTCCAAGCAAGCGCAGCTGTTCTTGTTGCCTGCGATGCCGCTGTCGAAGCGAGCATCTCATCAACCTTTGCTTTCGTAAACTCGAAAAGTTCTTTGTCCATGATGCCCCCTTTGCTGAGTCTGGACCGATTGCCATAGTTCCGAGAATCGGTCTTCTATAAAATTATTGCGAGCCAGTCAATCAGTCTCAAGAATTTGCATGCCAATCGGCGGAAAACTGGCTGCAAAAAGTAGGTCTCCCACAGCCCTCGGCGCCACACGACCCGTCATATGATGATTGGGTCGGGAGGAGCTCGCCATGGGAGAAACGCCAAAAGACCTGTCAGAAAAGAAGCTCGCGCTCTTCGAGGCGCTGCTGTCGGGAGCCGGCATCCAGCACATGCTTGACGCCGCATTCGAGGTGCTCGGCAATCCAATCTTTGTCAGCGACATGGGCCTCAACGTGCTCTGCATATGCCGCGACCATGGGCGCGTCATCAAACCCCAAGACCTGTTCGGCGACGCCACCGACACCGTTCTCGATGACGCAATCATGGCTGGCGACCTCGCTCACGTCTATGACTCCGACAAGACGGTTGAAGGCTGGTACCCCAAGGCCAACCGCAAATGCATCGCTGCACGCGTGCGATACAACAGCGACCTGATGGGCCACGTCGTAGTCGTCGAGACGAACCGCAAGTTCACCGACGAGGACCGCGAGCTTCTCCCAACGATTGCGCAAATCGTCAGCTACTCCATGCGCATGCGCGGGTCGAACCGCTCCCAGTCCGTCCCCTACTGGAACCTGATGCGCTCGATGCTGGACGGCAGCCTCACCGATGCGGAGGAATGCAACCTCATGGCTCGCCGGGCTGGCCTCAAGGTTCCGGAACGCATGATCTTGCTCGTGCTGCGTCCGCGGAAGAACGAGGGACGAATCTCGCCCTTCTACCTCCGCCAACAGCTGCTGAACACGTTTGCCGGGAGCTTTGGGATCGAGCAGGACGACGAGAACATCCACGTAGTAAACGCCGCCCCCGGCACGGAGCGCATCATCGCCACCCTCAAGAAACGTGTCTATGTCGAGCCCTTGGCCATAGGAGTCAGCGAGTCGTTCGGCGACCTCCTCGCCTTGAGAGACGCCTATTGCCAAGCAGATGCCGCGCTTCGCCTTGTCGACGTATCCGCGGGCAGCATCGTTCGCTACCGCAGCGTCATGTTCTCCCACCTTGGCGAAATCGTCCGAAACTCCGGTTACGAGCAATGCTTCTCTCTTCCCGAACTCGAGCTTCTTCAGAAAATTGACCAACGCGACGGCACGAGTCATGTCGATGACCTGGCAGCCTACCTTTCCTGCGGCTGCAATGTGAACAAGGCCGCGGAGATGCTGCACGTCCACAAAAACACGCTGTACTACCGGCTGTCACGCATCTCAGAGGTGTCTGGCATCGATCTCTCGGACACAGAGGAGTGCGCGCTCCTTGCCTTGCGGCTACGCATGAGCGGGCACATTCCTTCGTAATACTTTCCAAAGCTGGGCCGTTCAAATCGGACGTCCATCCGTAGAGGCCTCCTGTTGAAAATCCTACCTTCAAGGTAACGAGCAAGATGAAGTTACCGACGGAGGAGGCACCATGAACTTTTCGAAAGACAGCAGGGTCTACGAGGGAGCTTTCGACATCCGACCGCTCTACGGGACAAACCTGCCTAACGAGTACGAGGGCGCACGCGCGGAGTATCTGGCATGCAGGTCCACGGCATGGCTCGGCACCACGCTGTGCTGCTCGCCAGTCATAGACGTAAGCGGCGCCGACGCGGCGGATTTCCTCAACTACCAGTGCGTGAACCGCGACTTCTCGCAGATGAAGCCAGGGCAGTCCAAGCATGGTCTGATGCTCAACGACAACGGCAAGCTCATTGGCGACGGCGTGATTATGTACAAGAGCGACAACCTCTGGCGCTGCTATTGGCTGGCTCCGCTTCTGTACTTTGGCGCGGCCGCGGCAGCCCAAGGCAAAGACGTGAAGACCGAGATGGTCTCGGACGAGTACTTCTACCAGGTGGACGGGCCCAAGTCGCTCGAAATCGTGGAGGACGCCTGCCAGTGTGACCTGCACGACATCGAGTTTGCCCGGAACAAGCCGGCAACGCTGGGCGGAGCGCCTTGCACTGTGCACCGCCTGGGAATGAGCGGCTGCTTGGCCTATGAGATTCACGGAGCCGAGAAGGACGCCGAGGCCGCCTACGACGCGCTGCGCAACTCGCTCGAGAAGTTCGGCGGAAAGCCGATTGGCTTCCGAAACTACACGATTCTCAACCACACGCCAGGCGGCTATCCCAACCAGTTCCAGCACTATGCCTACGCGTACTACGACACCGACCCCGGCCTGGCTGACTTTGCTCGCAAGTACTGCCCGCCGCAGGTTCCGGGTGGCTCGGTTGCCGACGACCCGCACTCCCTCGACGTCACGCCCTGGGACATTGGCTGGGGCTACTGCGTGAACATGAACCACGACTTCCGCGGCAAGGCCGCCGCCGAGAAGGCCAAGGCTGCGCACAAGGCCCACGAAGGCCGTCAGATGGTGACGCTCGAGTGGAACACCGAGGACGTCGGCGACGTGTTCATGAGCCAATTCCGTGGTCGGGACGTTGAGCCCTACGACCCCATCGAGCAGTACCACGACACCTACAACGGTCTCAACTTGCAGGCGCGTATCATTGGCAGCTATGTGCTTGACGGCGACAAGCGCATTGGCTTTGCGACCGGTCGCTGCTACGCCTTCTACGAGCGCAGGATGATCTCGCTCGCCTGCATCGAGCAGGGCTACGCCAAGGAGGGCACCGAGCTCGAGGTTTTGTGGGGCGAGCCCGGACATCCGCAGAAGCGCATCCGCGCAATCGTCGCTCGCTTCCCGTACTACCAAGGGGAGTGGCGCAACGAGACCTGCGACGTGAACAAGCTTGTGCCGAAGCGCTTTGAATAGGAGCGAAAGAAAAAGCCCAGAAGCGAAAGCTTCTGGGCTGATTTTTTATGGTCGCGGGGGTAGGATTTGAACCTACGACCTTCGGGTTATGAGCCCGACGAGCTACCAAACTGCTCCACCCCGCAATATGCTGCGCCTTTGCGCAAGAAATTACTTTAGCGACTCTTGCCATAGAGAGCAATATTAGAAGCCATCTTCATAGATGCCACACAATCATTGCTAGCCATCGTCTTTGCCTGAGCAGGACGCGAGTGCGCATAACCTCACAACAACACCACTCGCAGCCCCTGCGCATTGAGGTTATGCGCACTCGCCTTGGGGGCATTCTCTGGCGTTTGCTCTGGTAGCCCTTGGGACCAGAGATCCCTGAGCTTTCAGGAAAGCGCGCATAACCCGCATCACGGCAGCTTAGAGGCATAGCTTTCCAAGGGTCGCGGCGCCTTTTGACCAAGCGTTCCAGCTCGGTCGCCCCCTCTGCCAAGGGGAAGCGGCAAGGGGGAGTGCGCATAACCTCAACGACTCGCCTCCGCAAGAGGGGGTGCTGTTAGGTTATGCGCACTCCCCTCCCCGCCAGGTCATAAAAATGAGATTGTGGCGACAAGACTGTGGCACAATAAAAGGGCGAACCCATAAGGTCCGCCCTCCAAAATCCCTCGACATCACGCACCAACGACCGCGACCTATCCCTGATCAGCCAGAATCCTTCGCATTTCCTGCTGAACGGCGTGCTCTTCGTTCGTGCCAATCACGTTTTCGGCAATCTGCTTCAAGGCGTAGCGCGCGTTGCCCATAACGTATGGATGGCCGACAAAGCGCAGGATAGAGTAGTCATTCATGGAGTCACCGAACGCAATGACCTCGTCGGGCGTAATCCCGTAGTAGCGCATAAGCTGTGCGACTCCCGTGGCCTTGTTCACCCCACGCGGCGTGACGTCAATCCACTTGGAGCCCGACGGCATGAAGGTAAACCACTCACCCAGCTCGCGCTCGAGCACGTAGACCATGTCCATGATGTCGCTTGCGCGATCGTAGCAGACGGCAGCCTTGATGATGCTGATGCCTGGCGATGGCGGATCGTACATGCGCTGGGCATTCGGCAAGTCTTTGTCCAGCTCTCGAACGTAATGAGAGAGGTCGTCGAGCAGATAGGTGTGCTCCTGGTCGTACAGCACCAGATGCAAGCAGTCGAACGCAGAGCAGGTGCGGAACAGCTTTTGAATGGCCAGCGTCGAGAAGACTTCCCGATCGAGCAGCTTCCCCTCCGCATAGACCTGGCACCCCAGCGACCCGACATAATCCATCTCGTCCGCTACTGGCTCAAAGAACCATCGAAGCGTCCCATACCTGCGTCCCGAGCTTGCCACGAACACAATCCCCTGCTCATGCATCTGGTGAATCAGGTCGAACGTCTCCTCGGGAAGCTCCGAGTTTTCGTCAAGCAGGGTACCGTCCATGTCGGAAGCGACGAGCTTAATCATTTGACCCCCCGTATCCCTCGATAGTCATTTCCTCAGATCACCCAGCCCAATCTAGCTTAGCCACGCAAAAAATCGGGAATGCGCCCGGCCTTAGAGGCCTCTGCAATCTGGAACAGCGCATCGGCAACCCCCTCGTCAGCCGAATTGCCTACAACAGCCTTTGCCACCGACTTGACCTCGGGCATAGCGTTGCCCACCGCCACAGGATAGCCAGCCTGCTTCATAATCGTCAGGTCGTTTCCCGAGTCGCCAAACACAACGACCTCGTCGCGCTTGATTCCCGTAGCCTCTAGGACAGTGTCAAGCGCAGTGGCCTTGGTCACTCCGTGCGGCAGCACGTCAAACATGCCCGGCAGCGGACACACCACGTCTAGCTCAGGCGTGACCTCGCTCACAATCTGGCGGCACCGCTCCATGCGCTTCTCGCCGCCAAAGCAAGCAATAGCTGCGGCAATGTAGTCTATCTTCGGCAGCTTCTCCACCAAGCCACCGTTAAAGTGAGTCAAGCGCTCGATGGCGGCAAGCTCGTCTTCGGTGGCGCCTATGACGTAGGCCGGCACCATGAAGTTGCTCTTCTCCGGATAGCAGACCAAAAACATGCCATCCTCGTTCTTGAGGGCCTCCCCCAAGCGATCGAGGCTCCCCTTCTCGAAGCACGTGACCGAGACGTACTTTCCGTCGACACGGACGCGCTTTCCGTTAGACATGATGGCCGTCTGCAGCGGAGCCTCGTCCATCTTGAAGAAGCGCAGCAGCTCGATGTAGTCGCGACCGGTGTCTGGCCCAAAGCGAACGCCCGCATCGAGAACGGCATGAATGGCTTCCATAGTCCGATAGGACACGCTGCGCTGACCCACGGGCACAAGCGTGTTGTCCATGTCGGAAAGAACAAGCTTTATCAAGACGCGACCCCTTCAAACGGAAAGAAAACGGACTCCAGCCAGCTTATACAGGTAGTATTCACTTCTATCATACGGTCAGGAAAAGCGCTGCGTCACGATAAACGAGGCCTTCATAAGCTCATTAGCTACTTGTCAGACTGGCGGGCCAGCACGTCATAGCGGTCGATCCGCATCAAAATCTGCTCGATGTTGAGCATCCCCGGAATCCTCACGTACTTCTCGCCATCCTCATAAATCACGAGGTCACGATAGCCGGATCCCGTCCGGAGACCAGTCCATTCCATGCTTTCGATCTCGTCGTAGATAACAGAACGGACGTTGCCCACAAAGGGGCGCACGTCCATGAAGTCGTCGTAGAGCGAGACGCGATAGCGACGCAAGAACAGCCAGGCCACAAATGAGACCAGGATGAAGGTCGAGAAGAACGCCAGGATTGTCATTGAGTCTGCACGGAACACCCCGATTTCACAGAGCCACACAAGCAGCATGCCCGTAACGCCCATGAAGACCATCGCAAGCGCAATAGAGTGCGTGAGAGCCGCCGATATCACAAACGTATCATGATGGCTGTGGTGCCGCTCAGAGATACCGATGCTGCCCAACCACTCGACTACAGCTGCGAGCACGGGCATCCCCACGGCGACCGCCGCGAGAATGCCGTGCATCATCGATCGACGCCTCCGTTGAACCTCTTTGACCGCATAGGTATGCTCCCGTCTACTTCTATAACCACTCTATATTCCAATTCCTGAAAAAAGCCTAGGTCCTGCCGTCAATGGGCTTCATTGTCTGCCATACGGGCAGGCGGGGCATTACTGACTGTAAACGGTTACATAATTGAAGAAAGTGTGGAGCCGCCCGGCAGCGTGGATTGGCTGACGGGGGCTCCGGCACAAATAAGAATCGTGAGAATGGCGCGCGATTGGCTCCAGACGGCCGCCCCTTTGCGCTAGGCCCTCTGCGGAACAGCGAACTTGGCGACCAAGTTCTGCAGGATATCGACCGTGGTCTCAAGCGAGCTGACCGGAATGAACTCGCGTACCGAGTGCGCATTGTATCCGCCCGTCGCAATGTTGGGGCACGGGAGCCCGCGCAGCGACAACTGCGAGCCGTCAGTGCCTCCGCGTGTCGGAATCACGTTGGGCTCGACGCCAGCCTCTCGGTAGGCCGCAAGCGCGTTGTCTATCAAGAACGGGCAGTCGCCGAAGGCCTCGGCCATGTTGCGGTACTGCTCGTGGATCGAAACCTCAACGGTTCCCTCGCCATAGCGCTTGTTCAAGAAGGCGGCGATGTCGCGAAGCGTCTGCTCGCGCTGCTCGAAAATGGCAGCATCGTGGTCACGGACGATAAAGGCAAGCGAGACATCAGAGGCCGTGCCCCTGACCGACGTGGGATGGTAGAAGCCCTCGCGGTCGCTGGTGTGCTCGGGCCTCTCCGCGGCAGGCACCATCTGCATAAACTCGGAGGCGACGGTTATGGCGTTGACCATCACGCCCTTGGCGGTGCCGGGATGAACCATCACGCCACGAATGCGCACGACGGCTGCAGACGCATTGAAGGTCTCGTAGCTGAACTCTCCTAGGTCCTCCCCGTCGACGGTGTAGCCCCATGCCGCGCCGAGCTTGTCGAGGTCAAGCAAGCTTGCGCCATGACCAATCTCCTCGTCAGGCACGAAGGCGATCTTGAGCGCCGGGTGCGGCATTTGGGGATTTGCGACAAGGCGGGAGAGAAGCGAGCAAATCTCGGCGACGCCGGCCTTGTCGTCGGCTCCCAGAAGCGTGGAGCCGTCGGAGCAGACGATGTCCTGGCCGACAAACTTCTTGAGGTCTGGGACCTGGTCAGGCGTTGTGTAAACCTCCTTGCCGTCAACGGTGCCGGCCAAAAGGTTTCCGCCTTCGTAATGCACGAGATGCGGGCGGACGTCAAGCGACGGCGCATCAAAGGACGTGTCAATATGCGCGCAAAGGCAAAGCGCAGGAAGCTCTTCTGCACCAGCAGAGGCAGGAAGCGTTGCCGTCACATAGGCGTGCTCGTCGACCTGCACGTCTACGCAGCCAATTTCCTCAAGGTCCTGGCCCAGCATATGCGCCATGCCATGCTGCAGGGGCGTAGATGGGGTCTCTTCCTCATTCTCCGGGTCCGACGGGGAGTCAACCTGCACGTAGCGCATAAAGCGCTCGACAACGTCGCTCATCATGCATCCTTTCGAATCGCCGCAAAGAAAACCAAGGCGATTCTATACCCCTTCTGCAAGCTCTCCGTCTTAATACCGACAAGAGACCCGCCGGCGAGGCGAGAAGGTCACAATCAAAAGTGCAACGGCTCGACCAGCAGAGGGGAGGCCGGCACCCAAACCGACCCACGCTATTTTTCCAGCAGAGGCTCCAAGTAACGCGCAACGCCAGAGTCCGCGCAGCTCGCCGTCATATGGTCGGCGACAGCTTTCACCTCGTCGGTCGCGTTTCCCATGGCCACCCCGTCTCCCGCCGCCTCAATCATGCTGAGGTCGTTGCTGCTGTCGCCAAAGGCGATGGTATCCGCGATTGCAATGCCCAGATAGTTGCTGAGCCAGACCAGACCTTTGCCCTTGGTGGCCTCGACGTTGGAAATCTCGGCGTTCACCGGAAGCGACTGCACGCAGACAAGGTCGGGGTGCGTTGCCACCGCGGAGAAGACCTTCTTCTTGTCTTCGGGCGTGGTGTAGAAGACGGTTGCTTTTGTGATGTCCCCCACTGCGTCGAGAAGCGCGTCCGTCTCGATATCGACAAGGGTCCTCTCGCTGATAATGAAGCGCCGCATGGCATCGCCAACGTCAACGGAATAGAACGGCTCGAAGCGCTTTCTGCTGCTATATATCTTGTCTCCCGAGAAGATGTCGAAGGTCACGTAGAGGTCACGGAGCTGCGCGTAAAGCCTGTGAAGGGTGCTCTTCTCGATAGGGATCTTGCGCAGCACCTTTCCGGTGTCCGCCTCAACTATGAGCCCTCCGTTTCCGCAGACGGCATACCTCACGCAAGGGTGCTCGACGAGCTGCTTGGGAAGGCCGGAGATGTTTCTGCCCGTGCAAGGCACAAACTGCACTCCCCGCTCATAAGCGACGTCCAGGATATGCGCGTTTTCCTCGGTAATCTCTTTCTGCGGATTCAAGAACGTGTCGTCCATATCGACAAAGACCAGCTTGACCATGACTACCTCCCCTGTTCCATCACAGCCGCAAAGAGCTATGAGAAGCGCACGCGATCTACCGCTGTCACGCGATTGGGCGGATCGTAGCCGTCTTTGAATGCGAGGATGTTGTCGACCACAATATCGCCCATGCGCTGGTTGGCCTCAAATGTGGCCGAGCCAATATGGGGAGTAGTCAGCACATTTGGAAGCTGCCAGACGCCGTCAAGCTCGGGCGGCTCATTTTCATAGACGTCAACCGCATAGCCGCCAACTTTCCCAGACTTGAGCGCATTTTCCAGGGCCTCTTTACGCACAATCCCCGCTCGGGCGGTGTTCACGAGAAGCACGCCATCCTTCATGCGCCTCAGCTCGCGCGCTCCGATAAGGTTTCTCGTGGCGGAGGTCAGCGGAGCGTGAATAGAGATGATGTCGCTTCGGCTCAGAAGGTCGTTCAAGCTTGTGTAGAGCAGCCCCAGACGCGCTGCCTCGTCTCTTTGAACGATGTCGTTGCCAATGATGTCCATGCCGAAGCCCATTGCACGCCGGGCAACGGCCATGCCAATCTGCCCGACGCCGATGATGCCAAGCGTCTTTCCATACAGGCTTCTCCCGGGAATCTTGTTCCATACGCCGCCTTTGAGCTGCGTTACCGACTCCGTGACCATCCTTGCAAGGTCAAGAATCAGCGCGAAGGTGAGGTCGGCAGTCTCTTCCCTGTTGGCGCCCGGGGTATTGGTAATCACGATGCCATGACGCGTAGCCGCATCAAAATCGATGGCATCAAAGCCAGAGCCATGTCGAGCAATAAGTCGCAGGTCAGAAAGCTTGTCGATAGTAGAGGCATCAAGCCGGTCGTTTCCTAGGATGATTGCCTGTGCGCCATCCGCATGCTCCAGGATTTCACGCGAGCTCATCGGCCTTCCCCATGGGTTCAGCCGCACCTCGCATCCAGCATCGGTCAGTCGCTTTACCGGTCCATCGTTAAAGATGCCAAAAGTTGCCGAGCATGACGCGACAACAAACGCCTCAGACATCAACCTCTCCTTACATGCGCCTCCCCCTACACGCTGAGTAGCGGATCCAAGTAGCGAGCCACCCCAGACTCCGAGCAGCTGAGCGTTACGTGGTCAGCAGCGGCCTTGCAGCCATCGGTAGCGTTTGCCATGGCGACGCCGTCACCAGCAGCAGCAAGCATCGAACGGTCATTCTCGTTGTCACCGAAAGCGACCGTCTGGCTTACCGGAACGCCAAGACGCTCGCAAAGCCACAGAAGCGATGACCCCTTGCTTGCTTCCGCACTCATGACCTCGATGTTACAACTAAGCGATTGAGTTCTGCTCAGATTCGAGAGGGAGTCGATGGCATTCCAAGCAACGTCGCGGTCCCTGTCAGTCAAATAGAACATGTTCAAGCGCGTGATGTCGTGCACAGAAGAGATTATTTGCTCCTCTCCCTCGTTGACAAGCGTACGACCGGCAACCACGAAGCTCCTTGTTGGACCCGAGAGGTCAACGCAATTGATAAGTCCCCCAAAACGCTCGCGCTGAGAATAGACGCGCCCGTCGGCAAAGATGTCGAATGTGACGTTGAGATGGCGTACCTTTCGAAAGAGCTCGGACACCGCAGACTTTTCCATAAGTACCTTGTGCACCGGCTGGCGCGTTTGCGCGTCGACGACCAGCGCACCGTTGCAGCAGATTGCATACCTCACGGCCGGATGAGAAATTAGCTCACGAGGCACGTCCCCGATGTTTCTTCCCGTGCAGGGAACAAACTGGACGCCGCGTTGGTACGCGACGTCCAGCATCTGTGCATTCTCGTGAGTGATTTTCTTATCAGGGGTGAGGAAAGTGTCGTCGAGATCGGCGAAAACCATCCTGACCATTGAGTCCCCTAATCTAGTCGATAACTGCGCCGCTCTTTGCAGAGCCCACCTGCTTGGCGTAGCGCGCAAGGAGGTGTCCGCCATTTTCGTGAATGACCGGCTTCCACTCGGCGCGGCGACGCTCGAGCTCCTCGTCAGAGACCTCGACCTCAATCAGGTTCTTGTTGAGGTCAACGTGAATCATGTCGCCATCCTGAACAAGAGCGATGGGCGCTCCCTCAAAGGCCTCGGGGCAAAGATAGCCAACGGAAAGACCGCCCGAAGCGCCCGAGAAGCGACCGTCAGTGATGACCGCGGAGTTGGGAATGCCCTTCATGATCTCGGTCACGCGGTGCAGCTCCTTCATACCAGGACCGCCCTTGGGTCCCTCGTAGCGCACGACGACGCCCGTTCCAGGCTTGATGGCGTGCGCGTCGTATGCCGCAAAGGCCTCCTCCTCGGAGTTGAATACCTGGGCGGGGCCGCTCCAGACGTGCTGGTCCACTGGCACGGCGCTCGTCTTGACCAGCGCGCCCTCGGGAGCGAGGTTGCCGTAGAGCACTTGGATGCCATTGGCAACGGAGGCGGGGTCGTCCTGCGTGCGAATGACGGAGCGATCAATAGGAACGTCGCGGTCGAGGTTCTCGCCAAGCGTCTTGCCGGTCACGGTCATGACGGAGGTGTCGAGGTCTCCCTCGATGGTCTTGAGCACTGCCTCGACGCCGCCGGCCTTGTAGAGGTTGATGCACGAGATGTCGCCATTGGGCACCACGTTGCAGATGACCGGCGTCTTGGACGTGGTCTCGGCAACCTGCGCCCAAGTGCACTCAAGACCAAGCTCGTTGGCAATGGCGGGCAGGTGGATGAGGGCGTTGAGCGAGCCTCCGATGGATGCGAGCAGCTTGACCGCGTTGTCAATGGCGCCCTGAGTCATGATGTCAGAAGGACGCACGCCCTTGCGGACAAGCTCGACCACGGCCGCGCCGGTGCGACGGGCGGAGAAGCGGCGCTGGCTCGTTGAAGACGGGAGAAGCGCCCCGTCGGGAAGCATCATGCCAAGCCCCTCGGTGAGGCATGCCATGGTATTGGCCGTGCCCAAAAACGGGCAAACGCCAGGACCCGTATAGTACTTGAGCGTGCCTTCGATGACGTCGCGCTCTGTCGCCTTGCCGGCCAGGAAGCGAGCGCGAAGCGCCTTGGACTCCGAGGGCTTTATCTCGTCATAGCAAGGACCTGCCGTCACCAGGGCCGACGGAAGGTTGATGCGCGCCGCAGCCATGAGCATCGCGGGGATGATCTTGTCGCAGCTTCCAAGGTAGACGACGCCGTCAAAGCAGCCCTCGCCCACGATCATCGCCTCGCAAGAGTCGGCAATGAGCTCGCGATGAGGCAGGCAGTAGCGCATGCCCGCATGTCCTTGGGCGATGCCGTCGCACATGCCGATGGTGTTGAACTCGATAGGCTCGCCGCCGGCCTCGAGGACGCCCTTCTTGACCTCCTCCGCAAGCTTGCGAAGCGGCTCGTGACCAGGGCAGACCTCGTTCCAGCTGTTTGCGATTGCAATGATTGGCTTGTCGGGATTCTCGAGAGAATCAACGGAAACGCCAGCAGATGCAAGGTGAGCCTTGGAAATCGCGCGCTGGAAGGGCTCCAGCTTGTCAATGGCCCGAATCATTGATTGCCTTTCTGTACTTTCGGGCGGATGCCGCATCGAAGCTTTGACTGCAACACCCGCCCGAGCAAATTCTTAACTGATGAGCGATTACTGCTCGTCGCACTTGGCCGCATAGGCCTCGATCTTGTCCATGCCGATCTTCTTCTCGATCAGGTACCAAACGCCGAGGAAGCAGATGAACAGGACCGGCACGATCACAATCGCGTACTGAGAGATGCACGACCAGAACACGATTGCGGTCTGGGTAAGAGAAGGACCAGCCATAGAGGCGATGAGTCCGTCAAAGGTAAGGCCGGTGGAAGTTGCATAGGCGGTCAGGTACGGAGCGGCGAAGGTGCCACCATACAGGATTGCCGCCATGACCGGGATGGAAATCAGGATGGAGCGGAACACGTTGCCGCGGCAGAGGGCGACGACGAGAGCAACGCGGAAGGTGACGACAGCGAGGTCAGCAAGGGGCATCATGCGGTTGCCCGGCAGGATGAAGGCAAGAAGAATCGTGATGGGGATCATGATGAGTGCCGTGGTGATGACCTCGGGGTTGCCGACAACGACGGCGGCGTCAAGGCCAATGGAGAGCGCCTGGCCACCAAACTTGTCGGAGGTGAACTTCTGGGCGGCCTGCGAGATGGGCATGAGCCCCTCAACGAACATTGCGGTCATCTTCGGCATGAGGACCATGACGGCAGCAACGTTGACGCCGGTCAGGAAGATCTGGTCAATGGGCATGAGGGCGAGGGCGCCCATGGCGCAACCAAGGATGAAGCCAAGCATCATGGGGTCGCCAAAGATTCCAAGGTACTTCTGGACGTTCTTGATCGAGAAGTTGACGTCGCGCAGGCCGGGGATGCGGTCGATGAGCCAGTTGAGCGGCGCGGCGATGATGATCGAGGACGTGTAAGAGATGGTCGGCAGCGAAACGTCAGGGATGCCGAAGAAGTGCGAGACGAGCGGCTTGGTCCAATCGGAGAACTTGAACGTCATGATGGCGGTAAAGGCGGTTGCGACCAGAGCCCACACAATGTTGCCGGTGACGAAGAAGACGAGGATTCCGGCGATCATCATGTGGTGATAGTTCCAGATATCGACGTCCATCGTCGTGGTCTTCTTCAGAACCAGCAGCAAGATGTTCAGGCCCAAGATCTCGAAAACCAGAAGGGCAACGATAGGAGATGCCCAGGTGATGGAGGAGATGGCGCCCCATCCCACGTCGGTCACGTCGAGGTTCAGACCAAAGTTCTCGACCATGGCGGAAGCAGCGGGGGTGACTGCGGACTTGAGCAGGTTGACCAGCAGGTTGATGCCAACAAAGCCGCAGGTGATCGTGATGCCGCTCTTGAAAGCCTTGCCCGGGCTCAAGCGGAAGATAAGGCCCAAGATGGTGATGATAATCGGGAGCATTACGTAGGCGCCAGCATTAATGAGCGCCTGAAAGACAGTGTATAGACCGTTAATAAACGCGTCCATTCAGGAATTCCTTTCGTTCTACGCGCACAGGGAAATTTGGGTGAGAGTCGCTTAGTCCTTCAGGGCATCGACGATCTTGTCGAGCGTTGCCTGCTCGTTAATGCCGGTCAGAAGGTTGATGGCCATGATGATCGGGGTCTTGATGTCGGGATCAGAGAACTTTCCAGACGTGATCACGAGGTCATAGTCGTTTGCCTTGCCGTGAAGCTCGAGCATCTTGCACTGCGTGACCTGGATGTTGATGCCCTTCTGGGCGCAATAGTCCTTAACCTTAGAAGCGACGACCGTAGACGTAGCCACGCCATTACCACATGCAACAAGAACCCTTTTCGCAGCCATTTCTATTCCTTCCTCGACACGCATTGCTATTTCATGGTCTAATGACCGATGACCCAGTGATGAAAAACTTCTTGATGAGCTAGTTGAAATGCGGCGCTACCAGCGCATAAATCTCGTCGGCGCTCTTTGACGCCACGACCTTGCCCACAAGCTCTTGATCCTGCACGAACGCGATGACCTTCTGCAGCATCTCAAGATGCGCATGCGCCTCGGTAAGCGCAAGCATGACAACAACGGAAACCGGGCACGTCTCGTCAGGTTCGTCCATCTTGTGCCACGCCACGGGGTGGGCCAGAACTGCCATGCAGAATGCCGCCTTGTTCACGTTCTCCACGTCGCAGTGCGGAATTGCCACGTTGTATCCGCCCATATCAAGCGCCGTGGGGAAGTTCTTCTCACGATCGACGATTGCCTGGGCGTAGGAGTCTTTGGCATAGCCCTGCTCGGTCAGCACCGAAGCGATGCGGCGTTCGACGTCCTCGCAGGTAAGTCCCTCGTCCTCGATGCGAATGACCAAAGAGCTGTTGAACGTAAGGTCTGCCATCTGATGTCCCTTCCTTAACCCGCCACTACCAGCGGACGGCTTCTTCGAGCTTGCGAAGCGACTCGGCGAGACCCTTGGAGTTGCAATTTGTGATGTCCTCAGGATTGAAGATGCCCGAACCGATGCCCGCATAGGTTGCGCCGGCGTCAAAGTACGACTGAACGTTGGCGGTATTGATGCCACCGACGACCATGATTGGCAGCTTGCCAAGCGGAGCGAGAATTGCCTTGATGTAGCCAGGACCCATGTTGCCGGCGGGGAAGATCTTCACGATGTCAGCGCCCATGTCGACCATGCGCTGGACCTCGGAGGGGCTAAACGCAGAGGGGACAGTGATGACGTTTGCCGCGCGCGCCATATCAAAGATGTCCTTGGTGAACATGATGGGCGACAGCATGAACTCTGCACCCGCATTAATGGCACGACGAGCGATGTCGGCGTTCTTGACCGTGCCAGCACCCACATGGACGTCTTTCCCGAACTCCTTCTTTGCAGCCGCGATGGACTCCATTGCGTGAGGAGAGTTGCTCGCGATCTCAACGGAGTTTGCACGCGTGCCAACAAGCTGCTCTACCACGCACAGCACCTGCTTGGTGTCATAGCCGCGAAGAATAACCGTCACCTTCGGCAGAACGAGTTCAGACATAGCCCTTCCCTTCCTTTTCTGAGTTCCTATGGCTCAAATTATGACTGCATATTTATTTTTTTCAATCGTGAGTTTGCACATCTCTTCTCCACATTTATCAAATGCTCATTCTCTCTTGGGAACTAAGACCAAATCGATGGCAATTGCACGATTGCTATAAATTAAATCCATATTTTTCCAGATAATTTAGGGTATTTCTATTGTAAAGGGTAAGTTATCACTAATTTGTTTATCGTGATTACAGAAGCATCAAGCGGTCTTCGAACACATTTTTTCCTATTGTTTGATGTATAGAATTTATTTTAAACTGCATATTTTAGGGAATTCTTTGGTCATTCTCTCCATATTTCCTCCATATTTGTAATAGGGCTCAGACAACGCCAAACAAAAAAGGCGCCGGACCTGACGATGCAGGTCCGGCGCCATGTTTTGACGCTTGAATTGTGTGCGCTACTTGGTCACGCCCGCGCGACGCTTGGCATCCTCAATCTGGGCAAGCTGCTCCTTTGACAGGTGCACCGAGCCGTAGCTCACGCCCGTCTCGTCAACTCCGGGCACATGCTCGCCCGTCACGATGGAGTCGCGCTGGTAGCGAGACTCGTCCACGTAGGGCGCCACGGCGTCGCGCAACGTGGGGTCGTCGGGGTTGGACAGGCGGAAGGTGCCGTCCTTCTCGTTCTTGAAGTTCTCCTTTGCCACGGAGATCATCAGCTTGATTCGGTTCAGCTGGTTGACCTCGGAGGCGCCGGGGTCGTAGTCGACGGCCACGATGTTGCTCTCGGGGTGCATCTGGCGCAGGCGCTTGATGACCGACTTGCCCACCACGTGGTTGGGCAGGCATGCGAACGGCTGGGCGCACACGATGTTGGGCGTGCCGTTCTCGATGAGGTCGATCATCTCGGCGGTCAGCAGCCAGCCCTCGCCCATCGTGTTGCACAGCGACAGCACCTGCTCGGCTTTGTCCGCCAGCTCGAAGATGTCCTCGTAGGGCTCGAAGCGCTCTGAGGCGGCGAGCATCTCGTTCATGGGCTTGCGGGCGGCCTCGATGATCTTGATGCCGGCCATGTGCGTGAGGCGCTTGGAGGCCTTGGAGCCCAGCTCATGCTTCATGTTGATGGGGCTCGTGAGGCCAAACAGGAAGAAGTCGACAAGGCCGGGCACGTTGGCCTCGCAGCCCTCCGACTCGATGACCTTGACCAGCTGGTTGTTGGCCGTCGGGTGGAACTTGACCAGAATCTCGCCCACCACGCCAACGCGCGGCTTGGAGCGGTCGTTTTGAAGCGGGATGGAGTCGAAGGCGCGGATGGTGTCGGCGCAGAGCTTCTCATAGCTCTTCTTGTTGAGCGTGTGGACCTCTGCCTTGGCGCGCGCCATGAACTCGTCGTGCAGGGCGTTGACCGAGCCGGGCTCCGCCTCGTAGGGGCGAGTGCGATAGACGCACTGCATCATGAGGTCGCCATAGAGCAGGATGTAGATTGCCTTGGTGAGCAGCGCCGGGTCCTTGATGGACCAGCCGGGGTTGTCCTCGTCCAGGCCGGTTGCCATGTTGATCGAGATGACCGGGATGTTGGCGTGGCCGCTCTCGCGAAGCGCCTTTCGGATCAGCGCGATGTAGTTGGTGGCGCGGCAGCCGCCGCCGGTCTGCGAGATGAGGACGGCCGTATGGTCAAGGTCGTACTTGCCGCTCTCGATGGCCTCCATGATCTGTCCGACGGTCAGGATGGACGGGTAGCAGATGTCGTTGTTGACGTACTTGAGCCCTGCGTCCACCGCGCCCTGGTCGACGGACGGGAGCAGCTCCATGTTGTAGCCGTAGTCCTTGAGCACGGCCTCTGCCAGCTCAAAGTGAACGGGGCTCATCTGCGGCGCCAGGATGGTGTAGTGCTCGTTCTGCATCTCCTTGGTGTAGCGGACCTTCTTGTACGCCGCGCTCTTGGCCTCGCGGTAGACGGGCGTGCGACGCGAGAGGTCGGTCTTGCGCGCGTGCTCCAGCGAGCCGTCGGCAAGGTGGACGCCCACGGGCTCCACCTCCTTGGCGTCGCCGGCAACGACCTCGCGGCGCAGCTCCTCCTGCTGCTCCTTCAGGGCCGCCATCAGCGAGCGGATGCGGATTCGCGCGGCACCCAGGTTGGAGACCTGGTCGATCTTGAGGACGGTGTAGATCTTGCCCGAGGCCTCAAGGATCTCCTGCACCTGGTCGGTTGTCAGGGCGTCAAGGCCGCAGCCGAACGAGAAGAGCTGGATCAGGTCAAGGTCGTTTCGGCTGGCAACGAAGCGCGCGGCACGGTACAGGCGCGAGTGGAACATCCACTGGTCGACCACGCGAATCGGGCGCTCCGGGCTCATCTTGTGCGCGACGGAGTCCTCGGTCAGCACGGCAAAACCGAAGGAATGCACCAGCTCTGGGATGGCATGGTTGATCTCGGGGTCGTTGTGGTACGGGCGGCCGGCGAGCACGATTCCGTGCCCGTTGTGCTCCTCGATCCAACGCAGCGCGTCGTCGCCGGCGCGGTGCATGGCGTCCTTGTAGTCGAGGTCGGCCTGCCAGGCGTAGTTGACGGCCTCGTCAATCTCGGTGCGCGTGATGTGCTCGCCCTTGAAGCGACCCTTGCCCTTCTTTGCGTCCTCCTCGCGCTGGACGGAGATCAGCTCGTAGAGGCGGCGCTTGAGCTCGCGCTTGTCGTCATAAGGGACGAACGGCGAGAGGTACTCGACGATGGGGTCGGAGAGCTCGTCGACGTTGAGGCCAAGCGCCTGCGGATAGCTCATCACGATCGGGCAGTTGTAGTGGTTGGTCGCCGTGTCGTCTTCCTTGCGCTCCCAGCGGATGCAGGGCATCCAGATGAAGTCGGGGTCCTTCTCCAGCAGGTTCATGATGTGACCGTGGCTGAGCTTTGCCGGGTAGCAGGCGGACTCGGACGGCATGGACTCGATGCCCGCCTCGTAGGTCTTGGCCGAGGTCTGGTCGGAGAGGATGACCGAGAAGCCCAGCTTGGTGAAGAAGGCATGCCAGAAGGGGTAGTTCTCGTACATGTTGAGCGCGCGCGGGATGCCCACGGTGCCGCGAGGAGCGGTCTCGCGGTCAAGAACCGGGCGATCAAAGAGCAGCTTGTTCTTGAACTCAAAGAGGTTGGGGGCGTCATTTTTCTTCTTGCCAGTGTTGCCCGCGCCCTTCTCGCAACGGTTGCCCGTGATGAAGCGACGGTGGTCGCCAAAGTCGTTGATCGTGAGAAGGCAGTTGTTGGAGCAGCGACCGCAGTGCACGTTGGTGCGCTTGACCTGCAGGTTGTCGATTGCCTCGCGCGAGAGGATCGTTGAGGTGCCGTTGGCGCCAGCGCGGTCACGGGCCAGAAGCGCCGCGCCGTAGGCGCCCATGCAGCCTGCGATGTCCGGGCGGATGACCTTGCGGCCGGTCAAGAGCTCAAAGGCGCGAAGGGTCGCGTCAGACATGAAGGTGCCGCCCTGGACCACGCAGTACTTGCCGATCTGGTCAAAGTCGCGCAGCTTGATGACCTTGAAGAGGGCATTCTTGATGACCGAGTAGGAAAGGCCGGCGGCGACGTCGCCGATGGTGGCGCCCTCCTTCTGCGCCTGCTTGACGCGCGAGTTCATGAACACGGTGCAGCGGCTGCCGAGGTCGACGGGGCTCTTTGCCTTCACGGCCGCCTGCGCGAACTCCTGCACCGTCATGTTCATAGACACGGCGAAGCTCTCGATGAACGAGCCGCAGCCCGACGAGCAGGCCTCGTTCAGCATGATGTGCTCGATGACGCCGTTTCTCACCTGCAGGCACTTCATGTCCTGGCCGCCGATGTCGAGAATGAACTCGACGTCGGGGACGAACGCCTTGGCGCCGCGCAGGTGGGCGACGGTCTCGATCTCGCCGGAGTCGGCACGCAGCGCCTGGATCAGGATCTGCTCGCCATAGCCGGTGGTTGTCACGTGGCCGATGGTGCAACCCTCCGGCAGCGCGTCGTAGATGCCGTCCATGATCTTGCGGGCGGTGCCCAGGACGTCGCCGTTGTTGTTGCCGTACCAGGTGTAGAGCAGCTCGCCCGCCTCGCCCACGACGGCGCACTTCATCGTGGTCGAGCCGGCGTCGATGCCGATGAACACGCGGCCACGGTAGTCGGCGAGGTTGCCCTTCGGCACGACCTCCTTGTTGTGACGCTCCTTGAACTCCTTGTAGTCCTCCTCGCTCGCGAAGAGCGGGTCGAGGCGCTGGACCTCAGAGCCCTGGACGTCCTTGAGGTCGTCCAAAGACTTGATGACGTCGGTGAAGGTGACGACCTTGTCGGACTCGCCTGCGAGCGCGGCACCCGTGGCCACGAAGAGGTGGGCGTTCTTGGGGACGATGCGATGCTCTTCGTCGAGGTCAAGCGTCACATAGAAGCGATGGCGCAGCTCGGAGAGGTACTGCAGAGGGCCGCCGAGAAACGCAACGTGACCGCGGATGGGGTGACCGCAGGCAAGTCCGGACACGGTCTGGGTGACGACGGCCTGGAAGATCGACGCCGCAACGTCCTCTGCACGGGCACCCTCGTTCAGCAGCGGCTGGACGTCGGACTTTGCGAACACGCCGCAGCGGCTCGCTATTGGGTGGATGCGCGTGGCGCCCTTGGCCAGCTCGTTCAGGCCAGCGGCGTCTGTGTGCAGAAGCGAGGCCATCTGGTCAATGAACGCGCCGGTGCCGCCGGCGCAGGTGCCGTTCATGCGCTGCTCGATGCCGTTGTCGAAGTAGATGATCTTGGCGTCCTCGCCACCGAGCTCGATGGCCACGTCGGTCTGGGGGATCAGCGTCTCGACGGCGCGCTTGGAGGCGATGACCTCTTGCACGAACTCGACGTCGAGCCACTTGGCAAGCAGCATGCCGCCCGAGCCGGTGATGGAGACGCGCATGGGCACGTCGCCCACGGCCGCGCGGGCGCGCTCGAATAGGCCCTTCGCCGTGGCGCGAATGTCGGTGTGGTGGCGCTCGTAGTTAGCGTAGACAAGGTCGTTGTCCTGGTCGATGACGGCGAGCTTGACGGTGGTGGAGCCAACGTCGATGCCCAGGCGCAGCTTGGATTTCGAGAGGTCGAGATGCTTCGCCGGCTTGAGCTCGGCTCCGTCCTGCGTCAGCTGGATAGCTGAAGTGTTCTCGGTCATTGCTGATCCTCCTCGGGGAACGCGACTGATAGCGCAAAGCTCTCAATGTCAAGGTCAATGGGGTTGTCATACAGGTCGCCAGGACGAACGAACATGAGCGCGGTCATGATGCGCGCCATGTCGTGGACGCTTTCCTTCATGCCGCTTTCCATCCAGCGTAGCAAGACCCCAACCTCGGCGGAAATGGCAAACGTGAGGTAGTAGTCGAAGAAGGCGCCGAGGGCGCGAAGGTCGATGCCGTCAAGGGCCCGGTCAGCCACAACTTCGTGAATCATCGAGCGAAGGCGCTGAGAGAAGGCGGGGTCTCCCCCATCTCCCATGAGCGGCACCAGATACGAGCCGCGGTCCTTGAAGTAGGTCAGGATCTCGACCGAGCCGGGGCAGGGCTCCTGGTGGTTGATGGCATCCGAGAGCTCGGAGAGGTGAACCTCGGAGAGCTTGGCCACAAGTGGCCGAACCTCTGCAATGGTGTCGTCCTCGATGCAGGAGACCAGATCAGGAATGTCTTTATAGTGGGAGTAGAACGTGCGTCGCGTGACGCCGGCGCGCTCCGTCACGGCTGTCACCGTGACGCGCGACAGGTCGCCTGCCGCTTGGATTTCGTCTGCGAGGGCATCTCGAAGCGCGAGACGCGTGCGCCGAGAACGGCGGTCAGTGCCCTGCGAGGCAGCGCTGATAGCCTGACTCAAACCATGCCTCCATTTCTTCACACGGTGAGAACTAATTCACGCCGTGTGAAGTATTGCACAATGTGAGTAGTATTGACGCACAAAGCAGGCTGCCACAGTCATTTCACAATTGGACGATTAGTAGCCAACGCCAGCTGCTACCTGCGGAAACGGGATGGGTGCGGAAAGGTTTCCGGATTCGTGGCTTGAGAGGTCACGCTCGAGCCACACGGTGTCGTACCAGCGCCCAAACTTCATGCCGCAATTCTTGAAGGCGCCAATCTCGTGAAAGCCAAGAGCTTGGTGAAAGAGGACGGAGGCCGGAGTCACGTATGGGTCGCCTTTCCTATCCGTGGAGGTGACGCATGCGTACAGGTTGATGACGCCCATCGCCGCAAGGCAGCGCTCGAGCTCGCCGTAAAGCCTCGTGCCAAGGTGATTGCCTCGAGCGTCCTGCCGCAGATAGATGCTGAGCTCAACGCACCATGCATAGGCATCACGTCCGTAGTAGGCGTGCGCGTAGGCATAGCCCAGGGCAGCGCCGCTGGCGTCCTCGGCGACGAGGTAGGGGTAGCCAGCGCTGATTTCGTCGATTCGCGCGGCAAACTCCTCGACGCTAGGAACAGAGTACTCAAAGGTGATGGCGGTCTTTTCCACATAGGGGGCATAGATTGCAACCAGCTGCGCGGCATCGCGATTGGTTGCGCGGCGAATCGTGACCCCACTGTCAAAGCTTGGCATTGCGCACCCTCCTAAAGTTGGACGGCAACTCAGTCAACACGAGTGATAGCACAGCCACTTTACAAGCAAGTATAGAATCGATTTTTGTCGCATAAAAACGCTAGGATGAAACGAAAAATAGGAGCGCACAGGCTAGGAGCACCAATGGGGCAGCAGTCAACTTCGCCGTTTTACGCAATAGTCTCGAGGATGAAGTACATCGATCGCTGGGCGCTCATGCGCAGCTCGAGACCGGAGAACCTGTCCGAGCATTCCCTCGACGTCGCAATTATTTCCCACGCGCTCGCAACCATAGGAAATGTGCGCTATGGGAAAGACCTCGACGCTGAAAAAGCCGCACTGATAGGGCTCTTCCACGACTCGTCGGAAATCATCACCGGCGACATGCCAACCCCGGTAAAGTATGCAAATGGACGCATACGCGATGCATACAAAGACGTAGAAGCCAAGGCGGAAGACGAGCTTTTAGACACGCTTCCTGATGACCTGAGACCGGTCTACGCGAGGGTGTTTCATCCAGACGGAAGCGATGAAGACCGCTATCTGAGGCGGCTGGTGAAGGCGGCGGACAAGATTTCTGCGCTCATCAAGTGCGTCGACGAGGCGCAGGCTGGAAACACCGAGTTTGCTAACGCAGAAGCTAGCACGCGCAAGACCGTCGATGAAATGGCAGCAGAATTGCCAGAGGTTCAAGACTTCTTAGAGGAGTTTTTGCCTCCCTATGGCTCGACTTTGGACGAGCTGCTGCGTTAGGCTCCAAGGCCAGTGCGCATAACCTCACAGACAAGGGGCTATTGGGCCCTCGTCTGTGAGGTTATGCGCACTCCGGTTCGGCACCAAGCCAGAAAACCCATGGGATGGGACCATGTTGAGGTTGTTTTGAATCTGCCATAAGCTGCCTAGCGGGCATCAAAGGAATAAAACCGCAGGTAAAAACAGGTGCTGACTTTCCGGTCTCCCGTCATGCCACCAGCCGCCAGCGGGTTGTTTGCATAGCCTTTTATAACGTCACAGCCTTTGTGCCTGCAATGATTAAGGTTATGCGCACTCACGTTAGAAAAAATGCGGGGCGTCCGCGACCTCTCGGTCGCTGACGCCCCGCTTTCGAAAGGGGTGCCAAATCAATCTTATTGCTTCTTTACCCGCAGTACGCGCGTGGAGTTGAGGACGCTAAGCATCATGACGCCCGTGTCACCAAAGACGGCCAGCCACATTGGCGCCAGGCCGAACGCCGCCATGACTAGGATCGCAATCTTGACCGCGATGGCAAACACGACATTCTGATGCGCAATCTTCTTGGTGCGGCGAGCAATCCGAATGCCATTGGCAATCTTGGAAGGCTTGTCGTCCATCAGAACGACGTCCGCAGCCTCAATGGCTGCATCAGACCCCATGGCTCCCATGGCAATGCCCACGTCAGCGCGGGCGAGCACCGGCGCGTCGTTGATGCCGTCTCCCACAAAGGCGAGGGTCCCGTCCCCGCTCTTCTGCCCCATCAGCGCCTCAACCTGCGAAACCTTGTCGGCCGGCAGCAGCTGCGAATGGTACTCGTCCAAGCCAAGGCGCGTCGCGACGTCGGCGGCAACTTCCTCGCGGTCGCCCGTCAGCATGACGCAGCGCTCAACCCCCTCCTTGTGCATCAGCCGAATGGCGTCTGCTGCGTCCTCCTTGACCTCGTCGGAGATCACGATATGACCGAGGTACGTCCCGTCGCACGCCACGTGGACGATGGTTCCCACAAGCTTGCAGGGATGGCTGTCAGCGCTCACGGCCCGCATGAGCCGCTCGTTGCCGACGGCCACCTCGTGGCCGTTGACGCTTGCGATGACGCCCTTGCCCGCGATCTCTCGAATGCCAGTAACCTCGCATCCGTCGTCGGTCTCGGGATAGGCCGCGCGAAGGGCGGCGCCGATGGGATGCGTGGAATACGACTCCACGTGCGCCGCAAGATGCAGCAGCTGCTTTTCGTTAACCTTCTCGGGATGGACGGCCGTCACGTTAAAGACGCCGCGCGTCAAAGTGCCCGTCTTGTCGAACACGACGATGTCCGCGTTGGCAAGCGCCTCAAGATAGTTGGAGCCCTTCACGAGAATGCCCTGCTTGGAGGCCGCGCCAATTCCGCCGAAAAAAGCCAGCGGCACCGAGATCACCAGCGCGCACGGGCAAGACACAACGAGGAACGTCAGAGCGCGAAGCAGCCAAGTCGAAAAGGTGCCAGAGAAGTCTCCAGAGGCCAGCGGCGGAATGAACGCCAGCGCGATTGCCGCAAAGACGACGATAGGCGTATAGACGCGCGCAAAGCGAGAGATGAAGCGCTCGGACTTCGACTTTGCGCTGCTGGCGTTCTCAACAAGGTCAAGGATGCGCGAGGCGGTAGACTCGCCGAACTCCTTCGACACGCGGACGCGCAGGAGCCCCGCTTGGTTCACGCAGCCAGAAACCACCTGATCGCCAACTGAAACGTCGCGTGGCACGGACTCGCCCGTCAACGCAACGGTATCAAGGCTGGAAGTGCCCTCGATGACCTCTCCGTCCAGAGCAATGCGCTCGCCAGGCTTGACCACGATAACATCGCCTGGATGCACGTCAGAAGGCGAGACAACCTCAACCTCGCCGTTGCGCTCAAGGTTGGCGGTGTCAGGCCGGATGTCCATGAGCTGGCTGATCGACCTCTTGCTGTTGCCCTCGGCAAACCCCTCAAAGGCCTCGCCCACCTGGAAGAACAGCATCACGAAGACGGCCTCAGCGAACTCGGTCTCGCCGCCTGGCACAAAGCCCATGCAAAGCGCGCCGATGGTCGCCACGGTCATAAGGAAGTCCTCGTTGAAGGGATGGCCGTGCACAACGGCCTCCAAGGCCTCAAGCAGCACGTCATAGCCCGCAACGAGATAGGCCGGAAGGTACAGAAGAAGCTGCTGCCACGTCTGGAGGTCCGCATTGCGACAAATCAAATACGCAACAATGAGCAGGACCGCGGAGATGATTGCACGAACGATCTTGACCTTGGGGTCGCCCTCGTCCTCTTCTTCCTCTTCCCCCTCGTCCCTCTCTTCAAGGTCCTCATCACGCTTGCAAGCTTCGCAGACCATGGTAAATTCCCTTCTTTGCAGTGCTTATGAGTGTTTGCTCATATGTTCATTGATGAGAATATACCCCTTTGGTGTGCCCGTCAAGACAATTTGGGAAGATGCACAGAGCCTGCTTGTTGCCGGTCCCATCACGCGTAACGCATTGGTGACAGGCGCCGCCGCAGGTAACCATGGCCGCTACAATCGGGTAAGAGCCACCTAGGGCAGCCCCACGGGGCGCCGCCACCGACAGCTACGGAGGACGCAATGGCAAAGATTCAGATGAAGACGCCGCTCGTTGAGATGGACGGCGACGAGATGACCCGCATCATGTGGAAGATGATCAAGGACGACCTGCTCACTCCCTTCGTCGACCTCAAGACCGAGTACTACGACCTCGGCCTCAAGCATCGCGACGAGACCAACGACCAGGTGACCATCGACTCCGCCGAGGCAACCAAGCGCCTGGGCGTGGCCGTCAAGTGCGCCACTATCACCCCCAACGCCGCCCGCGTGGAGGAGTATGGCCTCAAGCAAATGTGGAAGAGCCCCAACGGTACCATCCGCGCCATGCTCGATGGCACCGTGTTCCGTACCCCCATCCAGGTGAAGGGGATCGAGCCGCAGGTCAAGTGCTGGAAGAAGCCCATCACCATTGCCCGTCACGCCTACGGCGACGTCTACAAGAACACGGAGATGCGCATCCCCGGGCCTGGCAAGGTAGAGCTCGTCTACACCGCCGCGGACGGCACCGAGCAGCGCGCGCTCGTCCACGAGTTCGACGGCGCAGGCGTGGTACAGGGCGTGCACAACCTGGACGCCTCCATCACGAGCTTCGCGCGCAGCTGCTTTGAGTATGCGCTCTCCACGAAGCGCGACCTCTGGTTTGCCACCAAGGACACCATCTCCAAGACCTACGACCACCGCTTCAAGGACATCTTCGCCGAGCTCTACGAGAGCGAGTACAAGGAGAGGTTCGAGGCGGCCGGCATCACCTACTTCTACACGCTGATCGATGACGTAGCAGCGCGGCTCATGCGCACCGAGGGCGGCTTCGTCTGGGCCTGCAAGAACTACGACGGCGACGTGATGAGCGACCTGCTCTCCAGCGCCTTTGGCTCGCTTGCGCTCATGACCAGCGTGCTTGTCTCGCCCCATGGCTACTATGAGTACGAGGCCGCGCACGGCACCGTACAGCGCCACTACTACAAGTACCTCAAGGGCGAGCCCACGAGCACAAACTCCGTGGCCACGATCTTTGCCTGGTCAGGGGCTCTGCGCAAGCGCGGAGAGCTGGACGGGCTTCCCGAGCTCCAAGACTTTGCCGACAAGCTCGAGCACGCCACCATCGCCACGATCGAGTCAGGTCGCATGACCGGGGACCTCGCGAGAATCACGACGCTCCCCAACCCCGTAAAGCTCGGCACCGAGGAGTTCATCCAGGCCGTTGCAGACGAGCTGCGCAGCGAGCTCGGTGCGTGAAGGGTCGGCACGAGAAACCTAGCGGACGAAGCGGAAGGCGGAAGGGCAGCGCATGGACTACGTGTTTTTCGATCTGGACGACACGCTCTATGACCAGGCGCAGCCCTTCGCGTTCGCTTACCGCAAGGTCTTTGGCACGCGGTTTGACACCGCGGGACCTGGCGCCTCTCCCCTAGACGTGGAAGCGTTGTTCAGCGCGAGCAGGCGACACAGCGAGGCGGTCTTTCTTGCCTCGGAGCGCGGCGAGATGTCGATGGAGGACATGTACGTCTATCGCATCCAGAAGGCATTCGAGGACTTCGGCATCAGCGTCAGCGCGGACGAGTGCCTGAGGATGCAGGCAATCTACGCCGCGAGCCAGGAGAGCGCAATCGAGGTATCGCCCACCATGGCGCGAGTGCTTGATTGGTGCCGTGAAAACTCGCATCCCGGCATCATCAGCAACGGACCGGCGGAGCATCAGCTCAAGAAGATCGAGGCGCTGCGCCTCGACCGATGGGTTTCTCCGGAAGAGACCTTCATCTCTAGCATTGTGGGCGTCGCAAAGCCCGATCCGGCCATCTTTTACCTTGCGTGCGAGAGGTGCGGGACCAGCCCAAAGAGATGCCTCTACGTAGGAGACTCGTTCAAGCCAGACGTGGGAGGAGCCGCTGCGGCGGGCATGCCCGTCGTGTGGTTTAACCGCAGGCACCGTGACGAGCCAGACGGGCAAGGCGACCCCGTGCCAAATTGGATTGTGGAAAGCGAGAAGGAGCTGCTAGGGCTGCTTCCCACCCTCGCGTAGACTCATCGTTGCATCCGACCGGAGGTCTGTCTTGCCAGTGTTTCTCTTCGCGCTCGTCGTCTTTGTCGCCTGGATAGTGGTGCTGAGCTGCACCATCATGGCGCGCGGAAGGCGGACGGCACCGGACGACCTCGACGTCGTCATCGTGCTCGGCGCGCAGGTGATGCCGGACGGCGCGGCCAGCCCAACGCTCAAGCTGCGCATCGATGCAGCAGCCAACTATCTGCATGCTCATCCCGCCTGCCGCTGCATCGTCTCGGGCGGCAAGGTAGGAACCGAGGGAAGGTCGGAGGCTTCGTGCATGAACGAGGGGCTTCTCGCCCAAGGCGTTGACGCTGGGCGCATCACGCTGGAAGAGCGCTCCACGACCACGGTCGAGAACATGCGCTTCTCGAAGGCGTTGTTGGAGCCCGGCGAGCGCGTAGGCATCGTAACCAGCAACTTTCACCTCTACCGCGCGCTCGGCATCGCGCGCCGCGAGGGCATCGAGGGCGCTCGCGGAGTCCCCGCCCCCTCGTCTAGGCGGTCGCTTGTCAGCAATCTGCTTCGCGAGTGCGGCTGCCTGGCGCTTGGCTTCTTCAACCGGCACTTCAAGAGGAGCTGACCGATGGGCTACGGATACGAGATTCTCTCCACGCCTGCTGCCTACCTCAAGAGGGCGCAGGTCGGAGCCAAAGAAGCCGGGCGCTCGAGCAAGGCCGTCGTGATTCCCTTTGGCTCCCACCGCCTGCAGCATTGCGTGCTGTGGGAGCCAGACCACGTGACGCACGACGAGACCGTCATGTACTTCCACGGCGGCGGGTATCTGGTGGGCACGCCGGAGTCGATGATCAACGCAGCCGACGTGTACAACTCGCAGGGCTACCGCTTCTGCTCGGTTGGGTTTCGCATCATGCCGGCAAATCCCTTCCCCGCGCAGGTAGACGACGCGTTTGACGGGATAGCCGCGGCTCTTTCGTGGCTCGGCGAGCACGGCCGGCCCGCCGAGCGCTTCTTTGTGGGAGGCTCCTCATGCGGCGGCCACCTGGCAACGCTCGTCGGGTACGGCACGTGGCTTCAGCGCGCGCACCGCCTGGACCCCGCGCGCGTCGCCGGCGTGATTTCAGTCGCCGCCATCACCGATGCTGACGACATGCTCTTGCACCCGCTTCTTGCGCCCGTCTGGCCGCACTACATCAGCCTTCCCGCAGGAAGCTCGCATGAGGAGCGCCACCAGGCGCTGCTTCCCTACTCGCCCATCGCGCTTCTAGACCAAATACCCGCACATGCGCCGCTCCCGCCGTTCTTTGCCATCCATGGCGTCGCGGACCAGATGAGCCCCTATGCACACGAGGTCACGTTCGTGCGAAAGCTGCAGCACATGGGCGGCACGAGCGCGGCGCGCCTCCACACGATAGATGACCCCGTCTGGCAGCACATGTGGACCACGGTCACGCTGCATCGCAACTCGGTCGAGAAGAGCGCGCCCCTCACAGCGCTCTTCGCCTGGCTGGATGAGGTCACAAGCTGAAACAGCCCGGCGCGCACAGGCACGCCAGGCTGCAAAGGCTGGGTATTATCCGCGCTTGTTGAGCTTACTGACTTACCTCCAGAAGCCTCTGCTCTACTCGAGCCGTAACCTCAAGGTAGTAGGCGTCGTCCGCCGCGCTGAGGGTGCTCTCATCAACCTCGTCCATCTTCTGAGCCCAATCAGCCTCCTGCTGCAACATGCTGTTGTAATCAGCAAGCATAGATGCCTGATCCTCTGAGCTTGCGTCATCGTACTTCTCTATGAAGTCGCAGTACTGGTTCATGAACTCCTCGTAGGAGTCTCATCTCCTTGAACTCGGGCGTCACCGCCGACGCATCCGTGGTCGAGGTGTCGGTAGACGAGTCGGAAGAGCTGTCAGAAGTGACAGAAGCGCTCGTGGAGCTCGCATCCGAGGCGTCTGCCGAGATTCGAACGGTGTTGTTGCCCTCGTAGTCGATACGAATCTTCACGCCGTCCTCGTTGCTCGCACTATAGAAGGTGTCTCCGCTGCTGTAATCAACCGTGAACCCGGCAGCCTTGCACTGATCGGCGTATGCGGAGAAGGCGTTCTGGTCCATATCGCCAACCAGCACGACATAGCTCGTGGAGCTATCCGTCACAACCGAGCCGCGCGTTGAGGACGGAGCGGGAAGAGTCGCTCCAGGCGCGCTCGTCAACCAGGCAAGGTCGCTCATTTCGACCGGCGCTTCAAGACTGACAGAGATTTCCTCGCTGCTCTCGTAGTACGAGAGACGAAGCTCGTAGCCCTCCTCGTTGTACGCAGAATACGAGGTCGTATTGGTCTCGGCGTCAACCGTAAAGCCCTTCTCCTTGCATGCCTCAACATAGTCCGAGTAGTCGCTGCTCGAGCACTTGTAAAGGTCGGCAGAGAAGGGCGTGTCACTATTGGAAATCACCTCGCCCTTTTTCGTGCTGGGCTCAGGAAGCACCGTAGCCAAGCCGGTAGTCGGTCATTCGAGATTCTTGCTCTCATCAGAGTTGCGCCTCGAGACCGCAAAGAGAACGATCAGCACAACTACCACAAGCGCAATGATCTTGCCCTTATGGCTCTTCGGCTTGGGGACGCCTCCGCCTGTAGTTGCCCCTGTTCCTCCGGACTCCCCGGCTTTCTCCCACTCCATGAAAGGCTCCCTTCTGCACAAACGCTCAAGTACATTCCGCCGGCGTCAATTCTGGAAGACCTATCAAGCGATTTCCTCAGTTGCCAACTGAATTGGGGCGCTTATTCAGTTGGCAACTGAGGAAAATTTTTATCGGCCCCCTACCATGTGGTTTGGTCGCTTAAAACCACAACTCAGAGGCGCAGATGCAATCCGGCAACTCATATAACCTTGAGCAGGGCGAGTTCATCGTCCTGCAGCAAAGTGACGCAAGCCTCGTCACCGCTAACGGCAAAGACCCCCTCGCGGAGGTCGTCCTCACCAACAGGCACCTCATCCTTGTGGCAAACGTCTCCGAAGGGCTCTTCAAGACTTCTCGCAACCTCAAGCGGATTCCTCTCGAACAGACTCTGGACGACATCGGGGTGCCGCGCCTCTTGGTCTCGAGGGTGCGCGATGAGGACGTCCTCAACATTGCCATTGCAGATGACTCGGTGACGCTGAGCTTCTCCCAAGGCTCAAAAAGCGCCGCGCAGCGCTGGGAGGCCTCCATCACGAGCGCGGCTCTTGGCGACCTCTCCGACATCCGCTCGGGAAACGAGACTATTGATGCCGCCAGCGACTTTGTCGAGAGTGCCAAGGGAGCATTCGGCGGAATCTTCGGAGGCGGAAGACCTTCCCCAAAGAAGAAGGGCACATCCATCAAGGTGCCCGCCACAGTGACCGCCCGATGCATCAGCTGCCATGCACCGCTAGTCGGTCGCAAGGGATCGGTCGTCACGTGCAGCTATTGCGACACAAAGCAGACGCTCTAGGAGGCCGTTATGGGGATCTTCGACGCAACGTTCGACTCCATCGGAGAAGCCCTTTCCGACCAATGGAGAGACGTCATCACAGCAGGGAGCTTCAGCGAGCACAAGTTGGTCGCGCCAGGAGTGCGGAAGAACTCGAAGAACGGCTACGGAAACAACCGGGGAACCAAGGACATCATCACAAACGGCTCGGTCATCTACGTTCCCGAGCACACGGCGGCGTTCATATTCAGCCAATCAGGCATCGAGAAGGTCATCACGACGCCAGGAGGACATACCTACAACAACGGCGAGGCTACGGTCTTTGACGCCCTTGACCAGGGGATTCGAGGAGTCGGACGGTCGCTTCTCGAGCAAGCCGCAGAGAGGGTCACCTTTTCGGGAATGCCCGCCGAGAGCAAGCACGTGGCCTTCGTCAACCTTCGAGAGCTGCGCGGCATCCGCTTTGGCACCCACGGTCCGCTTGCCTACAACGACCGCTACTATGGTGCTGACCTCGAGGTCTATGCCTATGGCATGATCAGCGTGCAGGTAAGCGACCCCGAGTTTGTCATACGCAACTTCGTGCCTGCCAACTGCCCTTCCTACTCGCTCGATGACCCGCGCGCCCGCAGACAGCTCACTGGCGAGTTCTTGACCTCGTTTGTCGCCTCGGTCAATGCGCTTTCGTCGGAGTTTCGGGTATCACAGCTCCCCTCGCAGACGACCGCCATCTGCAAGAAAATCCGAGAGGAGAAGGACAACGCGGGAACCTGGCCCGAGCGCTACGGGCTCAAGCTCGTCTCCGTCGCCATCGAGGACATCGAGTTCTCGGACCAGTCGCGCGAGCTCGTGCGGCAGTTCTCCGAAAAGCGCATGGGCGTGCGCGCCTACGAGGACATATCGCAGCAGGCTGCAAAACATCTCCGCACAGCAGATGATTGCCCAAGGCGTGCGCGACAACGGTCTGGGCGAGGGCGGCAACATGCTCTTTGGGATGAACCTCGCGAGCGCCCTCAACCCGCAAAACGCCTCCGCGACCAGCAGCAACACGGCTCAGGACGAGGGGGCAACCTCCAAGATCGCTTCAATCGACGCCCAGGTGGAGAACCTCAAGAAGCTCAAGGTATTCCTCGATGCTGGGCGCCTCCAAAAGGCGCGCGAGCAAGTCCTCTGTCAGACGCTCCTTCTGTGGCATGACCTTTCCTCGTCGTCTTCGTCTATGTGTCTGGGATTGCTGCGTTTCGCGCTGCTTGCAATAGTAGAGCAGCTTTCAGTCCAGAAAGGCGAACTCTGAGGGTGCTGGGGCACAGCAAGACAGCGATGTCCGAAAATGGCTACTCTGGGATGCGTCATCCGCTTTCATTGAGGCGTGGGACGGACGAGAAGGGAGCGGACATGGACGAGACGTGCGAGACGTCCTGCATCTATGCGTCGCCGTTGGGCGACATTACCCTCGCAGCGCGCGAGGATGCGCTTGTCGGACTTTGGTTTGTGGGACAGAAGTACGACCTCGGCACGCTTTTTTCGCATGGGGAGGGCGACTCTCCCGCCTTGGCATCCGCCCGCGCGTGGCTTGACCGCTACTTTGCGGGCGAGAAGCCCAGCCTTGATGACCTGCCGCCTTTGGCGCCTGATGGCACGGCTTTCCAGAGGCTCGTCTGGGACGAGCTGCTGACCATCCCCTATGGGCAGACGACCACCTACGGAGCCATCGCTCGAAGGATTGCGGAGTCGACGGGACGAAGCACGTCGGCGCGGGCGGTCGGTGCCGCCGTGGGGAGAAACCGCATCTCGATCATCGTCCCTTGCCATCGCGTGCTGGGCGCAGACGGCAGCCTGACCGGCTACGCCGGCGGCGTCGAGCGAAAGGCCGCGCTTCTCAAGCTGGAGGGGGTCGCGCTATGACCCGCAAGGCCGCCGGCCCCGCAGGCAATCCCGCAAAGCCTAGCTTGAGCGACGAGCGCTGCTACGAGGCCTACCTCGCAAAAGACGCAAAGTTCGACGGCCTCTTCTTCATGGGGGTCACGACAACGGGCATCTATTGCCGCGCCACCTGCCCCTCTCCACCTCCGCGCTTTGAGAACTGCCGCTTCTTCCGGACGGCCGCCGCAGCGGAAGCGGCGGGCTTTCGTCCCTGCCTGCGCTGCCGTCCCGAGCTGGCACCGGGCGCGCCGGCAAACAAGGAGACCAGCGCGATTGCCCACCGAGCGGCGGAGCTTCTGCGCTCAGGCGAGGCGGGACGCTCGGTTGAGTCGGTTGCGCGAGCGGTGGGCGTCACCTCGCGCCAGCTGAGGCGAATCTTCGAGCAGACCTTTGGCACGACGCCCGCAGAGTACCGCTCAACGTGCCGCCTCCTGCTTGCCAAGCGGCTTCTTACCGACACGACGCTTCCGGTGTCGGCCGTGGCGCTGTCTTCGGGGTTCGGCTCGCAGCGAAGGCTGAACGACGAGTTTCGGGCGCGCTACCGTCTGTCGCCCTCAAAGCTGCGGCAGACGGCGTCGAGAGATGGCGCAGAGGCGCCCGCTCCTACCGGCACCGTCAGCTTTCGCGTGTGCTACCGGCCGCCCCTTCAATGGGAGCGCCTGCTTCGCTTTCTGTCGGCGCGTGCCATCCCCGGAGTGGAGCGCGTCTCAGGCGGCACCTACCAGCGAAGCGTTCGCGTCGTAGACGCTACGGGAGAAGAGCGCACAGGATGGCTTTCTGTAGCAAACGACCCCGAGCGCGCATGTCTTGTCTGCCGGGCGTCAGAGACGCTGGCAGTCGCGTTGCCGCAGGTGCTAGCCATTGTCGAGCGAATCTTTGACACGAGCTGCTCGCCCGACGCCGTAGCCTTGGGGCTGAAGGCGTTTTTCCAAGAGCTCTCTGGCGCTGCGGTCGACACGGCGCCGGGCGTCAGGCTGGCGGGCTGCGCCGACCCGTTTGAGATGACAGTGCGCGCGGTGCTTGGGCAGCAGATAACGGTACGCGCGGCAACCACGCTGGCAGGCCGCGTGGCCTCTGAGCTGGGAACCCCAATCGACACGCCGCTGGAAGGCGTGGACGCGCTCTTTCCTCGGGCTTCCGACCTGCTGGAACCCGACGTCCCTGCACGCTTAGGCACGCTTGGCGTGACGCGCCAGAAGCAGCGCGCGATCTGCTCGCTCGCGAGGGCGCTAGAAGAGGGTGAGCTCACGCTTGGGCCGGGGGCTGACCCTAAGCGCACGCGCCAAGCGCTGCTCGGCCTTCCCGGCATCGGCGAGTGGACCGCGCAGTACCTGCTGATGCGCACCTGCGGATACCCCGACGCCATGCCCGCGACGGACTATGCCGTCAAGTGCGCCTTCCAGGGTCTTGCCCCAAGAGAGATCAAGGAGCGGTCTTTGGCGTGGTCGCCCTGGCGCAGCTACGCGGTGATGTATCTCTGGCAGAGCTGATGCGCGCCCTCCCGTATACTGGTTCCAAGCTCATCAGGGAGGCTGCCATGAAGTCGTACCAGTTCAAAGCCACCATCGAGAAGGTCGACGGCATCGACGGCGCGTTTGTGGAGGTGCCCTATGATCTGCCGCGCGTGTTCGGCGCGGGACGCATCAAGGTGCACGCACGCTTTGACGGCACGCCGTACGACGGGAGCATCGTGGCGTACAAGCACGACGACGGCAGCCGCTACTACGTGATTGGCCTTCGCAAGGACATCCGCACGGCGCTCGGCAAGCATCCGGGCGACAGCGTGGAGGTCGAGTTCTGCTGCGCGCAGGTGGACGGGCCCGCCTCGCTTTACTACAAGGCGTACCTGAACAAGGTCGAGCGCAAGGGGCGCACCAAAGAGGAGCTCGACCAGGCAATCTGCTGGCTGCTTGGCTACTCCCCCGCCAATCTGACCGCAGAGCGGCTCGAGGGCGCAAGCTTTGCCCAGTGGCTCGACGAGGCGCCGGCATACAATCCCGCAGCGGGCAAGGTGAAAGGCAAGGTCTGTGGCGTCGACGTCGCGGCCGTGGAGGACCCCACGATGCACCGCGTCCGCGTGCTCGACAAGCTCGTGGACGAGCTCGCAAAGGGCAAGCCTATGGAGAAAGTGTTGCCAAGCGCGTAGGGCGCGCTTCTCCCGGACGTCTTTGCTCGCGCGCGTGGCGCCGTTCCGGTACACTTCTCCCCACTCACCGGCGCGCTTCTTGTTCGAACCTCGCTCCGGGCGCTCCTTCGCACTTCTCAAGGTTTCGTGAATCTCCTCCCAATTGCTAGCTTAAGTAAACTTGTGGGTACCGTTCTAACAGGCACCTACGAGTGAATGGAGACTCACATGAGCACCGAAGCCTATAGCACCATCACTAAAGTCTTGGGTCGGGAGGTCCTGGACTCCCGTGGCAACCCCACCGTCGAGGTTGAGGTCACGCTTGCCGACGGCTCGCGCGGCCGCGCCATCGTGCCGTCCGGCGCGTCAACCGGCGAGTTCGAGGCCGTGGAGCTTCGCGACAACGACAAGGGCCGCTTCTTGGGCAAGGGCGTCTCGAAGGCCGTCGCCCACGTGAACGGCGAGCTTGCCGACCTGCTTGTGGGGCGCGACGCGCTCGACCAGCGCGGCGCTGACCTCGCGATGATCGCCCTCGACGGCACCCCCAACAAGGGCCGCCTCGGCGCGAACGCGATCCTGGGCTGCTCTCTTGCCATCGCCCGCGCGGCCGCCGCGAGCTCGGGGCTGCCCCTCTACGCCTACCTTGGCGGAGCCGGCGCCCACACGTTGCCCGTCCCGATGATGAACATCCTGAACGGCGGCGTGCACGCCGACAACAACGTCGACTTCCAAGAGTTCATGATCATGCCCGTCGGCGCGCCTGACTTCTCGACGGCGCTGCGCTGGTCAACGCAGGTCTATCACACCCTGAAGGCCATCCTGAAGGACGCGGGCCTCTCCACCGGCGTGGGCGACGAGGGCGGCTTTGCGCCCGACCTCAAGAGCAACTCCGAGCCCTTCGTCTACCTGATGCAGGCCGTCGAGGCTGCCGGCTTCGAGCCAGGCCGCGACTTCATGTTCGCGATGGACCCCGCCACGAGCGAGCTCTACGACAAGGAGCGCGGCGTCTACGTGCTCAAGGGCGAGGGGCGCGAGCTCACGAGCGACCAGATGATCGACTACTGGGAGAAGCTCGTCGAGAGCTACCCCATCGTCTCCATCGAAGACGGCCTGGCCGAGGAGGACTGGGACGGCTGGGTCAAGCTCACCGAGCGCCTGGGCAAGAAGGTCCAGCTGGTGGGCGACGACCTCTTTGTCACCAACACCAAGCGCCTGAAGAAGGGCATCTCGCTGGGAGCCGGCAACGCGATCCTGATCAAGGTGAACCAGATTGGCACCCTGACCGAGACGCTCGACGCCATCGAGACCGCCAAGCGCGCGGGCTATGCGGCCGTCGTCTCCCACCGCTCGGGCGAGACCGAGGACACCACGATCGCCGACCTGGCAGTCGCCACAAACGCCGGCCAAATCAAGACCGGCGCGCCGGCGCGCACCGACCGCGTGGCAAAGTATAACCAGCTGCTGCGTATTGAGGACAGCCTTGGCGACAGTGCCGAATACCTGGGCAAAGAGGCGTTCTACAACCTGAGGTAACGACGAACGACGCTAGGGTCGCCGCTCTAGAGACGTTTGGACGCAGGGGCGCTCGCATCGCGCGGGCGCCCCTGTGCCGTTTGGTGCATTCGACCCGAGCGACCCCACAGGAAAGGCGGCGTAGGCAGATCCGCGGGGCAAGGCTGCGCGGAAAATAATAAACACGAAACGGGATAGTACAGGCGATAGCGCACTGACACTCGCCACTGTGTTTATTATTTGGCCCCCAGGCGGCTCGCTAACCCGGACGGCGCGCAATGCTCGACGCCGCAGACACGCCCCACACAACACGCTGCCGCACCGATTAATAAACATGGCGACGCCAATTCTCGAGTTTAATGCCTGATTTCGCGCCGTCGTGTTTATTAATCGGAGCCGGCAGGTGGCGCGGCGGGCGGTGCCGGTGGCGCGCCGGGCGGTGCAGGCAACGCGGCGGGCGGTGCCGGTGGCATGCCGGCAAGCCAGGGCGATAATGGTACGGACAAGCATCGACACAAAGGGAGCAGAGCATGGCAGAGAGAAGCCCGCGCACGATAGACGTCCACGGGGCGCGCGTGCACAACCTGAAGAACGTCGACGTCCAGGTGCCGCTCGGCGAGCTCGTGGGCATCGCGGGCGTCTCGGGCTCGGGCAAGTCGAGCCTGGCGCTTGGCGTGCTCTACGCCGAGGGCAGCCGCCGCTACCTCGAGGCGCTCTCCACCTACACGCGCCGGCGCCTCACGCAGTCGGCGCGCGCTGACGTCGACCTCGTGGAGCATGTGCCGGCGGCGCTCGCGCTGCGCCAGCGCCCCGGAGTGCCTGGCGTGCGCTCCACCTTCGGCACCTCGACCGAGCTGCTGAACGGCCTGCGTCTGCTCTTCTCGCGCGTGGGCTCCTACGCCTGCCCCAACGGCCACCGCGTGGCCCCTGGCATGAACGTGGCCCTTGAGCAGCCCTTCGTCTGCCCCGTCTGCGGCGAGAAGTTCTACGGCCTCGGCGCCGAGGAGCTGGCATTCAACTCCACCGGCGCCTGCCCCACCTGCCAGGGCACGGGCGTCTCGCGCGTGGTGGACGAGTCGACGCTGGTTCCCGACGAGTCGCTCACCATAGACGAGGGCGCGGTCAAGCCGTGGGGAAGCCTCATGTGGAGCCTCATGGCAGACATCGCGCGCGACTCCGGCGTCCGCACCGACGTCCCGTTTCGCGACTTGACGCCGGAAGAGAAGGAGTTCGTGCTGCACGGCCCCGCCGAGAAGCACCACCTGCTCTACCACAACGAGAAGACCAACACCGCCGGCGAGATGGACTTCACCTATTACAGCGCCACCTACTCGGTAGAAAACGCCCTTGCCCGCGTGAAGGACGAGAAGGGCATGAAGCGCGTGGCCAAGTTCCTACGCGAGGGTCCCTGCCCCGACTGCCACGGCACGCGCCTCTCAAAGCGCGCGCTCAACCCGCAGGTGCGCGGCATCAACCTGGGCGAGGCCACGGCCATGACGCTGGACGAGCTGGGCGCGTGGCTGCCGGGCGTTCCCGAGACGCTTCCCGACGAGGTCCGCCCGATGGCCGAGCAGATCATCGCCTCGATGAGCGAGCCCATCGCGCGCCTCAAGCAGCTGGGGCTGGGCTACCTCTCGCTTGACCGCGCCAGCTCCACGCTCTCCAACGGCGAGCGCCAGCGCGTGCAGCTGGCACGCGCAGTACGCAACCGCACGACGGGCGTGCTCTACGTGCTCGACGAGCCCTCAATCGGCCTTCACCCATCAAATGTCGAAGGGCTTCTCGGGGTCATGGACGACCTTCTCGCCGACGGCAACTCCGTCGTGGTGGTGGACCACGACGTGCGCGTGCTGCGCCATGCCGACCACCTTATAGAGGTCGGGCCGGGTTCGGGCAAGGGCGGCGGGCAGATCATCGCGCAGGGAAGCGTCGCCGAGGTCGAGCAGAGCCCCGCCTCGCGCATCGCGCCGTTTTTGTCGGGCGAGCGAAAGATCCGCACGCGCGAGCGCGCCGACTCAAAGGAGATGTTCTCCCAAGGTCGCATCCACCTTGAGACCGGGCAAATCCACACCGTGCGTCCGCTTTCGGTCGACGTGCCCCAGGGGCGCATGGTTGCCGTCACGGGCGTCTCGGGCTCGGGCAAGACGACCTTGGTACTTGAAAGCTTGATACCGGCGCTCCAGGCGGCCATCGCCGGCGAGCCCCTCCCCGCCCACGTCAGCGCCTGCGACGCCGGAGGCATCCGCCGCGTGAGCCTGATTGACTCCACGCCCATCGGAGCCAACGTGCGCTCCACCGTGGCCACCTACTCTGGCGTGATGGACGACCTGCGCCGCGCCTTCGCGCAGACCACCGACGCCAAGGAAAAGGGGCTCAAGGCGGGCGACTTCTCGTACAACACGGGCTCGCTTCGCTGCCCTACCTGCGACGGGACAGGCACCATATCGCTCGACGTGCAGTTCCTCCCCGACGTCGAGATCGACTGCCCCGACTGCCACGGGTCGCGCTACTCCGACGAGGCCTGGAAGGTACGCCGCCATACGACGCGCAAGAAGAACGGCGAGAAGGCCGACTACGTGAGCCTGCCCGAGCTCATGGAGATGACCGTGGACGAGGCGCTTTCCAAGCTGGGGAGGCTGCGCAAGGTTGCCTCCAAGCTCAAGACCCTCTCTGACATCGGGCTAGGCTACCTCACGCTGGGCGAGGCCACGCCAGCGCTGTCCGGCGGCGAGGCGCAGCGCCTGAAGCTCTCAAGCGAGATCGGTCGCGACCAGGCGGGCGCGCTCTTCGTCTTCGACGAGCCGACGATCGGCCTGCACCCCTTGGACGTCGAGGTCCTTCTCGGCGTGCTGCAGGGACTTGTGGAGCATGGCGCCACCGTCGTCGTGATTGAGCACGACCTCGACATGATCGCCAACGCCGACTACGTGATCGACATGGGCCCTGGCGGCGGGAGCGCGGGCGGGCGCGTGGTTTGCGCGGGCACCCCCGAGGAGGTTTGCGCCTGCGCGGAGTCTGTCACCGGCCGCTACCTTGCCGAGGAGCTGGGGCTGAGCCGGGGCTAGCGCCACTCGAGCATGCGGCTGAGGAAGTGCTGCGTCTCTGGCTCGCGCGGGTTCGAGAACAGCTGGTCGCTTGGCGCGCGCTCCACGATGCGGCCGCCATAGAGGAACGCGCACTCGTCGCAGGCGCGGCGGGCGAAGCCCATCTCGTGCGTCACGATCACGAAGCGCAGGCCCTCCTCGCGCAGGTCGGCCACGAGGTCGAGCACGTCATTGGTGTAGACGGGGTCAAGCGCACTTGTGGGCTCGTCCAGAAGCAGGAGCTTTGGACGAGGCGCCACGGCGCGGGCGATGGCCGCACGCTGCTGCTGACCGCCCGATAGCTGCGCTGGCAGCTGGTTCGCCGCGTCGGCAAGGCCAAAGCGCTCGAGCAGCTCCATCGCGCGGTCGTGGGCCTCGGTCTCGCCCAGGCCGTGCACCTCGCGCAGCGGAAGCGCGATGTTCTCGAGGGCGCTCAGGTGCTGGAAGAGGCCGCCTTGCTGAAACACGTAGCCAATGCCCGCACGATACGCAGGCAGTGTGCGCTCGTCGTAGATTACCTGCCGTCCGTCCACCTCGACGGTGCCGGACGTCGGAGCCAGTAGCCCACCGAGAATGCGCAGCAGCGTTGACTTGCCGCCGCCGGACGGGCCGATGATCGCCAGCGTCGTGAGGTCGAGGTCGAGCGACACGTGGTCGAGCACGCGCTTCTCGCCAAAGTCCATGCAAAGGTCCGACACCTTAATGTTCAAAGTCGAACCTCCTCTCGAAATAGCGACCGACCGCGTCGAGCGGCAGCGTGATCACCAGGTAGAGGATTCCCAGCAAGAAGTAGCACTCGAACAGGCGGAAGTTGGCCGCGCTGATCTCGCGCATGGTCTGCGTGAGCTCCACCACGGCGATAAGCGAGAGCAGCGACGAGTCCTTCACGATGCTTGCGAACTGCCCCGTGAGCGCAGGCAGCGTGCGCGCGACCATCTGCGGCAGTATCACGTGGCGAAGCGTCTGCGCACGCGTGAAGCCCACGGCACGGGCGGCGTCTCGCTGCGTGGCGTCGATCGAGATGAGGCCGCCGCGCAAGATCTCGGCGATGTAGGCGCCCTCGAAGCCGGACAGGATCAGCACGCCAGCCCAGAAGCGGTCCTCCATGCCGAGCGCGGTGCCGATGATGTAGTAGAAGAGGTAGATCTGCATGATGAGCGGCGTGCCACGAATGATGCGCACGTAGAGGTCGCAGAGGTAGCGCACGGGAAGCACGCGGCAGCCGCGGCCTGCCGCTACGAGCGCGCCCACAAGAAGGCTGGTCACCAGCGACGCCGCGCTAATCTCGAGCGTCATGACGAAGCCCGCGCCGATGCGCGAGGACACTCCGTCCACGAAGGAAAAGTCCATCTGGTAGTCGAGCGCGCCGAGCGCAGCCCACAGCCCTACCAACACAAGCGCACAGACAAGCAGGTAGTTGAGTGCCGCCTTGGGACGGCTGGGGGCCTCTCCCCGTGCGATTGCAAACGGATTGGTCATGCCATTCTCGCCATCCTTGTCGACCGCTAGTCCTGCACGTCGAAGAACCAGGTGAAGCCCAGCTCGTCGAAGGCGGCCTTCTCCTCGGAGAGGTACTGCTCGGTCAGCTTGTCGAACTCGCCGTCGGTCTTGGACTCCTCGATGAATTCGTTCAGCTGCGAAAGAAGCTCGTCGTCACCCTTGCGCACGGCGATACCCCACTTCTCGGTCTCTTGGAAGGGGATGTAGATGGCCTTTGTGGTGTCGGGGTTGGCCTTCTGGTTGCGGTAAATCGTAAGCTGGTCGTAGATGAAGCCGTCGGCCTTGCCTTGGGCCACCTCGGTCACGCAGGCGCTCTCGTCGGACAGGCGCGTGATGGTGCAGTTGGTGAGGTGCTCGGTGGCGTAGGTGTCGCCCGTGGAGCCGGTCTTGACGGCAATGGTCTTTCCGGGCTGGTTGATGTCATCGATGGAGCTAATGTCGGAGTCGGCATTTGCCAGAAGCGCCAGCTGGGCGTTGGCGTAGGGCTCGGTAAAGTCGACGGCCTCCTTGCGCTCGTCGGTGATGGTCATCGAGCTCATGATGCAGTCGGCCTTGCCCGTCTGCAGGCTTGGGATAAGACCATCCCACGAGGTGTCAACGATCTGCACGTCGTAGCCATATTTCTCGCCGAAGTCCTTCATGAACTGGACGCTGACGCCATCGGGATTGCCATCGGCATCCTTGGTCTCGAAGGGCGGGTAGGCGAGCTCCATGGCTACGGTGAGGGTCTTGGAGTCCGAGGAGCTGTCGCTGTCCGAAGAGGCCTGCGTCGAGCTCTGGCTGGAAGAGGCGCAGGCAGAGAGGGTAATAACAAATGCAAGCGCGCAAATGAGGACGGTTGCGAAGCGACCATAGCGGCGTGTTGTCATGGTGTCCTCCTTAAGGTGACCTTTATTTCCCAGAAAGGATAACGCACGTTGCGAAGGCGGGCACGCCGAACGGCATGCCCCATACCGCGCGGCCACTCGATAACCGTGCCCGGCTTTGGCGCTTTTCTTGCCGTACAAGCGGGCAATTCAGCAGATTGAGCGAGGAAATGCGCCGAACTCGCCTTAGTGCGAATTTTTCCGTTGTCTTGCACCGAACCCGCCTTAGTGCAGGCCCTTCCCAGGGTCGTGGGGCATATCACGAAGGAGCTCCTTAAAGGCGCGCAGCGTCTACCTGCGGTTTTATATCTATGCTTTGAAAACCGAACCTCGGCATTGTCCTCAGGGTCGCAAGTAGGGCCTGCACTAAGGCGGGTTCGGTGCAAAAGGCAGAGATTTTTTCGCACTAAGGCGAGTTTGGCGCACGGAGACCATCCCCGGGCGCCCTGTGAGGTCCGTCCTGGCATCAATAGAGACCTGCGATCTGACGTCAGAGAACAAAGGCCATTCCCGCCGGCTCGGCGGGAATGGCCTGGTGCGCGAAGCGCGCCTACTCGCGCGCGAGGCGCGTGCGAGAGCTCACCACTCCGCGCGCCGTCTGATAGGTAATCACAAAGTACAGCAGGTAGATGCCCACAAAGACGGCGACGGCAGCCACCGAATACCCTACCACGCTGGCACGTCCCAGCTGGCGCAGCACCACAAAGATCTGGTTCATTGCGCAAGCGGAGTGCGCCAGGGCTACCACCATGGGAAGAGCGAAGCTCCAGGCAATCTGGGCACAAAGCGAACTCATTGCCATCTTCCGGGGAACGCCAATCTCAGAGAGGAGCCGGTAGCTTGGCGCAGCGTCGCTCGCTGCAGAGAGCTGCTGGATAGCAAGAATCGCAGCGCAGGCGACTACCAGCACGAACCCGATGTAGATGGCCAGGTAGGCGACGGCTCCGCCAAGACCAACCGACGCGACGGCAACGTCAGTGCGTGTATACGCCTCATACAGAATAAGCGCCCCGTTCTCGCCGTCCTCTGCAAGCAAGCGACCAGAAGCGTCCTCGAAAAGATCCCTGAAGGCCGCGTCCCCCGCCTCCTCGTCCATCGAGTAGGTCAAGATGAGATTGCTTTCTATGGGGCTCACGCCAAAGCTCTCCACGACTGAATCCGGCACCACTATCGTGCCACTGTTCATTGCAATTGGGCTGTTCGCATAGCTAGCACACGAGTCGTCAAGCACGTCTGCCATCACCGGCGAGAGCTCGACGCCGGCGACGCCCACTTTCGTCCCCCGCGAGGCCACCGACCCGAGAAAGCTTGCGTAATCAGCGCCCTGGTTGCACAAGAACAGGTACCCGCCATTGCCCAAGGACACCTCATCGCGCCCCTGCGCGCGCATCATCTCGTTGAAGTCGCCTTCGCTCATGACGTTGAGCCGCTGAGGGTTTCCGCTCTCGTCCATCGAACGAATGAACTCGGGAAGCTCCACGCCAGAGGCTTCAGACAGCGCAGAGAGGCCCAGGCTCTCGCCGCCGGGAATCTCGGCGGAGTCGTAGACGTCCACCTGACAGCTCTCCGAGACGAATGAGCTCACATCCATCCCCTGCTCCTCGAGAAGCGCACGCACATCCTGCACGCCGATGAGGCCGGAGTACAGAGTCGAGACCGTCGCGTCGTAGGGAGCAGCCGCCTCGAGGTTCGTGCGGTAGACCGCCTGGATGCCAAAGCCTGACGCTGAAATCGTAATCGCGAGGAACAGAATCAGCGAGACCACGCCCATCGAGATCGACACGGTGTTCACCCGGCTCGCAAGCTGGCGCAGCGTAAACATGTTGATGCCGCGATAGTAATGAGTTCGGTTTGCCTGGCCCAAACGCAGGATGATTCCCGAAAGCGCATAGAAGAAGGCAATTGTGCCAGCGGAGACCATGATGGTTGTGATGAGAAACTCGCGATACTCGTCACTACCCGAGATGGGCAAGCCGTCTTTGGAAAGCCGCCAATAGGCCACCCCCATAAGGCCCAGCCCCGCCACGCCCAGCACAATCGTGGCAGGAAGGCCCCTGACCTTGACCTGCTCGTTTGCGCGCTCGGCGCCCATGAGCTCCGAGAGGTTCACCTTGCGAAGGCTCCTCAGGTTGAACAGTAGCATCACCACAAAGATAATCGCAAAGCACACAAGGGTGAGGACGAAGGCGTGCGCGGAGAGCTTGAAGCTGAAGTTGCGCACCGCGTCATTGAAGAGCGCTGCGGTCAAAAAGACGAGAAGCTGCGACAGCAGCACGCCCGCAAGAAACCCCACAACGAGCGAACCGACCGACGCAATCAGCGTCTCCAGCGTGAGGACGCCCGACACCTGCCCGCGCGTCATGCCCAGCACCTGGTAGAGACCCAGCTCGCGCTTACGCCGCCGCACAAGGTAGTTGTTCGCGTAGACCATCAAGAAGCCCAGCACAAGGGCGAGAAACACCGTGATGCCCGAAATGCCGTCGCTCAGGGTCTGCAACAGCTCGCTCGTGGATTCGGAGAGGAAGGAGGCCTGGTCGGCGATTGAGTTGAACGCGTAGAAGACAGCCACGCCAAGCGAGAGCGTGACGAAGTATATGGCGTAGTCGCGCGCCGACTTGCGGACGTTACCCAGCGCAAGCTTAAAGAGCATCCTCGCCACCCCCGATCGTGGCGACAACCTCCATGATGCGGTCGAAGAACTCGCGGCGCGACGAGTCCCCGCGACGAATCTCCGTGAACAGGCGACCGTCACGGATAAACAGCACGCGCTGGCAGAAGCTTGCGGCAAAGCTGTCGTGCGTGACCATCAGGATCGTGACGCCTGCCTGCTGGTTCATGGTCTCGAAGCGCTCGAGAAGAACGCGGGAGTTCTTGGAGTCAAGCGCGCCGGTGGGCTCATCGGCAAGCACGAGCGTGGGGCCAGCCACCATGGCGCGGCAGGCCGCGACGCGCTGCTTCTGTCCGCCCGAGACCTGGTAGGGGTACTTCTCGAGCACCTTGGTCACGCCGAGAGAGCCGGCGATGCGCTCCACGCGCTCGTCCACCTCGGCCGCAGGCGTGCGCCCAATCGTCAGCGGAAGGGCGATGTTCTCGCGGCAGGTAAGGGTGTCGAGCAGGTTGGAGTCCTGAAATATGAACCCCAGCTGCTCGCGGCGGAACTGCGCAAGCTCCCTCGCGCGCATGTGCGAGGCGTCGACGCCGCCGATCAGCACGGATCCCGACGTGGGGCGGTCGATCGTGGCAACGCAGTTCAGAAGCGTCGACTTGCCTGAGCCCGAGGGACCCATGATGGCGACGAGCTCGCCCTTCTCGACGCCAAACGAGATGCCGTCAAGGGCTCTCGTTGCGTTGGCCGCGCTCGTGCCTCCATATACCTTCACGAGCTTGGATACCGTGAGGATGCTCTCCATTGCTCGCACTCCTTTCGTCAAGGCTATCGTACGATGCCATGGTGCCCCTCGGTCGCGCGTGCCGCCATCGATGGAGCTTACTGTTGCCTTACGATTTTGTAAGGCAACCGCGGCGCGCAAGCCGAGACCCACAGGCGAAGGAGCAGCTACATGACGGCAGGCATAGAGAAGATCAACCTCGTCGTCCCGCAATGGCAGGGCGGCGGACAAAACCTGAACACCTTCCACGGGGCCTATGCGCTCCGCGACAACTACCTGGGAGAGCGGCCGAGCGTCACGGTTGAGGTCGCAACCGGAGATATCGCGCCGACCGAGCAGAACATCCTTGGCTACCAGGACATTCTTAACGACATGGACCGCGTGAACGCCGCGATCCGCGCCGTCCAACCCCGGCGAATCTTCACCTTGGGCGGTGGCTGCGACGCAGATGCGCCCTGCGCGGCATGGCTCAACAAGGTCCATGGCGCTGACATGGCCATCGTCTACGTGGACGCGCACGGCGACCTCAACACGCCCGAAACCTCGGACTCCAAGCTCTACTATGGAATGTCTCTGCGCGCGGTCGTTGGGGATTCAGCGCCGGAGGTCATCTCGCGGCTTGCTTCCTCCGCCACGCCCGACCAGCTCGTGATGTGCGCAAACCGCAACCTTGATCCGGAGGAGCTTCGCTTCAAGAAGGACAACGACGTCTGTGACCTATCGGTTGAGCAGATTCTTGCGGACCCCGCCTGCGTGGGACGAGCTGTTGCCGAGAAGGGCTTCTCGCATGCATACGTGCACGTTGACTTCGACTCGCTAGACCCCGCCGAGTTCTCGCTCACGCCTGTCCCCGAGCCCCACGGGCTCACGCGCGAGGCCCTGCTGGGGCTGGTGCGCGGCGTGGCTGAGAAGGTCGAGGTCGTGGGGCTCGGGCTTCTCGAGTACTGCGGGACCAAGGACGACCGCGGCGACACGATGCTGCAGCAGCTCGTCGACTTCGGCGCCAGCCTGTAACCGGCGCCGACGCGCTGCCTGCCGCCTGCCGCCTGCACGCAAACCGCCACGAACCGTAGCGTTTGACCCGCCTGGAGCGCTAAAACGCTACGGAACGTGGAGGTGTGCGTAGGTAGCCTCCGACACCGCCACGAACCGTCGTGGCGCGGCGGCATCGAGAAGCTACATCCTGTCGTGGCAGGTGCGCGCAATCACGTCCAGCTGCTGCTCGCGCGTCAGGTCGATGAACTTCACGGCGTAGCCGGAGACGCGGATGGTGAAGTTTGCGTACTCGGGCTTCTCGGGGTGCTCCATCGCGTCCTTCAGCTTCTCGACGCCGAAGACGTTCACGTTCAAGTGGTGCGCCCCCTGCGCGAAGTAGCCGTCCAGCACGTTCACGAGGTTTCCCACGCGCTGGTCAGGCGTGGTGCCAAGCGCGCCGGGGTTGATCGTCTGGGTGTTCGAGATGCCGTCGAGCGCGTACTCGTAGGGCAGCTTGGCCACGGAGTTGAGCGACGCGAGAAGCCCGCTCTTCTCCGCCCCGTAGGCGGGGTTCGCGCCGGGCGAGAAGGGCGTGAAAGCGGCACGACCGTCGGGAAGGGCGCCTGTCGCCTTGCCGTAGACCACATTGGATGTAATGGTAAGGATCGAGGTGGTTGGCTCGGAGTTACGGTAGGTGTGATGCTTGCGGATCTTGGTCATGAAGGTCTTGAGCAGCCACACGGCAATCTCGTCGGCGCGGTCGTCGTCATTGCCGTAGCGTGGGAAGTCGCCCTCGGGCACGTAGTCGACCACCAGGCCGCTCTCATCGCGCACGCAGCGCACGCGAGCGTACTTGATGGCAGAAAGAGAGTCCACCACGTGAGAGAAGCCCGCGATGCCCGTAGCGAAGGTGCGGCGCACGTTGGTGTCGATGAGCGCCATCTCCGCGGCCTCGTAGTAGTACTTGTCGTGCATGTACTGGATCAGGTTCAGGATGTTCACGTAGAGGCCGGCAAGCCAGTCCATCATGAGGTCGAACTTGTGCATGACCTCGTCGTAGTCGAGGTACTCCGAGGTGATGGGCGCATACTCGGGACCGACCTGCATATGGTTGCCGCTTTTATCCAGGAATTTCTCATCCTTTCCGCCGTTAATCGCGTAAAGCAGGCATTTGGCTAGGTTGGCGCGCGCGCCGAAAAACTGCATCTCCTTGCCTGTCTCGGTAGCCGAGACGCAGCAGCAGATGCTGTAGTCGTCGCCCCAAATCGGGCGCATCACGTCGTCGTTTTCGTACTGGATAGATGAAGTATTGATAGAGATGCGCGCCGCGTAGCGGCGGAATGCCTCAGGCAGTCGGCGCGAGTAGAGCACCGTGAGGTTGGGCTCGGGCGAAGGGCCCATGTTCTCGAGCGTGTGGAGGAAGCGGAAGTCAGTGCGCGTGACCATGTGCCGGCCGTCCTGCCCCAGCCCCGCCACCTCGAGCGTCGCCCACACGGGGTCTCCAGAGAAGAGCTCGTTGTAGCTGGGAATGCGCGCGAACTTGACCATGCGGAACTTGAGCACCAAATGGTCGATGAGCTCCTGGGCTTCGGACTCGGTAAGCGTGCCCGCCGCGAGGTCGCGCTGGAGAAAAACGTCGAGGAAGGTGGAGATGCGCCCAACCGACATGGCAGCGCCGTTCTGCGTCTTGATCGCTGCAAGGTAGCCGAAATAGAGCCACTGCACGGCCTCGCGTGCGTCGCGGGCGGGACGGGAGATGTCAAAGCCGTACGAGGCTGCCATCTGCTTCATGCCGCCAAGGGCGCGGATCTGCTCGGCGAGCTCCTCGCGCTGGCGAATCACGTCGTCAGTCATGGTGCCGTCGCCGCAGTTGGCAAGGTCCTCGCGCTTCTTGGCGACAAGGAAGTCGATGCCATAGAGAGCCACGCGGCGGTAGTCGCCCACGATGCGCCCGCGACCGTACGTATCAGGCAGCCCCGTGATGATGTGCGAGTGGCGGGCGGCGCGCATCTCCGGTGTATACGCATCGAATACTGCCTGGTTATGGGTCTTGCGGTACTCGTTGAAGATCTTGTCGTACTTGTCGTTCACGTGGTAGCCGTAGTTCTCGGCCGCCTGCTGCGCCATGCGGATTCCGCCATACGGCATGAAGGCGCGCTTGAGCGGCTTGTCAGTCTGAAGGCCCACCACGCACTCGAGCTCAGGATGCTCTTCGTCGATGTAGCCGGGGCCGTAGGCGGTGAGCCCAGAGACGACCTCGGTCTCGCAATCAAGCACGCCCCCGCGGGCGCGCTCCTCGGCCTGCAGCTCCTGCACGCGACCCCAGAGCTTGTTGGTTGCGTCGGTAGGGCCGGCAAGGAACGACTCGTCACCGTCGTAGGGACTGTAGTTTCTCTGGACGAAGTCGCGAACGTTCACGTCGTCGGTCCAGTGGCCGGGCGCAAAGCCGCGCCATTCCTCGCGAAGTGCCATGTGCGTGCCTCCTCTGCTGGCAGCTTGCAGCGCAGCCGCCATTCCGTCGTTTGAACAAGCCCGACGGTAGCCGAGGGGTCGACGCGCTTCTTTGATTCCAATCAAGCAGCGACAAGATTGTCGGAAAACCACGCAAGGGTCGCGAGAGGGCGAGGCCTGGCGCGGCTCGCCGCCGCCAACCCGCCCATCCGCGAAAAAATCCCCCGTGGATTCTCGGCATAGCCGTATAATAAACCAAACGGTGCGCTGGCAAAGACCGGCACCAATCGCTCGAGAAGGGAGCACCTTATGGGTCGTAGGCCAATCAGAGTGGTTCAGTACGGTTGCGGCAAGATGGCAAAGTACACGATTCGCTACCTGCATGAGCACGGAGCCCAGCTCGTGGGGGCCATTGACACGAACCCAGCCGTCATCGGGATGGATGCAGGCGACTACGCGGGCCTGCCCATCAAGCTCGGCGTCAAGATCTCGGACGATGCCGACAAGGTCCTTGACGAGTGCGCCCCTGACATTGCGATCCTCACGCTCTTCTCGCTGATCGACGACATCGCGCCCATGGCCGAGAAGTGCCTCGAGCGCGGCATCAGCGTCGTGACGACCTGCGAGGAGTGCACGTTCCCCTGGACCACCTCCGCTGCAACGACCAACCGCTTGGACGCCATCGCAAAGGAGACCGGGGCAACGATGGTCGGCGCCGGCATGGAAGACGTGTTCTGGGTCCATATCGTCGGTCTGCTCGCCGGCGCCGTCGAGCGCATCGACAAGATCGAGGGCGCTGTCAGCTACAACGTCGAGGAGTACGGCCTGGCGCTGGCGAAGGCCCACGGCGTCGGCCTGACGCCTGACGAGTTCGAGAAGACCCTGGCGCATCCGGACGAGATTGTGCCGAGCTACGTTTGGAACTCGAACGAGTCGCTCGCGCAGCTTCTCGGCCTCACGATCAGCGAGGTCATTCAGGAGAACGTGCCCTACATCGCCGAGGCGGACACCTATTCCGAGACGATGGGGTCCACGATTCCGGCAGGCAAGGTCCTCGGCATGAACACGCGCGTCACCACCAAGACCTACCAGGGCATCGACATCGTGACCTCGCAGATTGGCAAGGTATACGGCCCCGAAGACGGCGACCAGTGCGACTGGAAGATCTACGGCGAGCCCGACACCACGTTCCATGTTGACAAGCCCGCCACGGTCGAGCACACCTGCGCCACGATCGTGCAGCGCATCCCGACCGTCCTTGCGGCGCCGTCCGGCTATCACACCTTCGACGAGCTCGAGCCGCTGCGCTATCTGACCGAGCCGATGATGATTGACGACTACGGCTTCTAATCGTTCGGCCTTTATGCAACGCGAGTGATTGCAGGGCGGCCGTCACTGACGGCCGCCCTTTTTCTGCGCAGAGCTTGGCATGCACAAGATCTTCTCGGCGGATGCGACTGCCTCTGCCGTCGGAGGGTCAACGTCACGCAGCGTGTAGGGGATGCCGAGCTCGTCCCACTTGTAGACGCCAAGGGTGTGGTACGGGAGAACGTCGACGCGCTCCACGGTGGGCACGCTTCTGATGAAATCGGCAGCGCGACGCAGGTCGTTGGGGTCGTCCGTCACTCCTGGCACCAGCACGTAGCGAATCCAGATGGGCACGCTGCGGCTCGCCACATGGCGGATTCCCGCAAGGATATTGGCGTTGTCGTGACCCGTGAGCGAGCGATGTGCGGCGGGGTCAATGTGCTTGATGTCAGCGAGAACGACGTCGCAATTCTCCAGCAGCCTATCAAAGGTTGAAATGAATGCGGGGTCGTCTCGATATGGCTGGAGCGCCGTGTCAAGGCAAGTATTGATGCCTCGCGCATGGGCGCGCTCAAAGAGCTCTGCCACGAACTCCGCCTGGAGAAGCGCCTCTCCCCCGCTGACGGTAATGCCGCCATCGCTTCCCCAGTACGCGCGGTAGCGCTCTGCCTGGTCGAGAATCTCGTCTGCCGTCATAGGAGTTCCGCCCTCACGACGCCAGGTGTCAGGGTTGTGGCAATAGCGGCAGCGCATGGCGCAGCCCTGCAAGAAGACGACGAAGCGGACGCCCGGACCGTCAGCAGACCCGAACGACTCTGTCGAATGCACCATTCCGACCATGCGCGCCTCCCTGATTCGCGACCTTCTGCAAGCAGGCTATCGGCACGCGCGGAAACGTTCTATGACCAGAATCAAGTTGCGCAAACTTCTCTGTTGGACGGGCGCTACCACGAAGTGCCGGCAAGCGCGCGAAGACCCTCGCGGTCAAGGAGCTCGAGCCGGCCGCGACCAGTGCGGCGCAATAGCCCCTGCTTCTCAAACTCAGAGATGATGCGCGACACCGTCTCGGGTCGCAGCCCTATCGAGCTCGCGATGTCGTTCAGCTTCAGATGAATCTCGCCGCCCAAGCAGCGCTCGTCCCGCCGCAGCAGAAACTCGGCAAGGCGGCGGCGCGGGTCGCGGATGCTGATGGCCACGAGCTTCTCCTCCGCGTCGTCCAGCTCCGCGCTCACGATGCGGAGCAGACCGGGCAGCAGCTCAGGATGCTTGGACAAGAGCGCCTCAAAGTCCGTTCGCCTGATTCGGCAGAGTTCGACCGTAGTGAGGCAGACAACCGAATAGTGGTAGACCGCGTCATCAAGAAAGATACCATGCCAGATAGCCTGGCCATCGTGCAGGACGTCGAGCACGACTTCCTCGCCGTCTTGGTCGATGCGCAGCGTCTTGATGCGACCCGAGCGCACAATGAGGATCGAATCGATGGGGTCGCCGCGACGCACGAGCAACGAGCCCTGAGGGTAGCTTGAGTGCACAGCTCCGGCGGCAAACTGCCTGCGCTCCTCTTCGGAGAAGCCCGAGAAGAGCCTCACGCCGGCAAGGCAGTCGCCTTTGTGGATGCACTGCTTGCACGTGCTCGAGCCGCCTGCGCCCATGGCCCCTCCTCTCGGTGTTGTTCGAAAAGCCTACCACGAGAGGCGCGACCTCCTCGCAAACACTACGGACCAACGCTACGGGCCGTGCAACGCTACGGACCGTGGCGGTATGCGCCGCCGTTCTCGCAAACCTCCACGTTCCGTAGCGTTTGACCCGCCTAGAGCCAGCAAACAGCACGGTTCGTGGCGGTTTACGTTGTTCGCTGCCGACACCTCCACGAACCGTAGCGTTCAGTCGCCCTGGAGCCCGAGAATGCTACGGAACGTGGCGGTTTGTGCAGCCAGGCAAGTAAACCTCCACGAACCGTAGCGTTTGGCCCACGTAGGGACTAGAAAACGCTACGGAACGTGGAGGTGTGAGGGGGGCTAGTGGAAGCGCGGAGCGGAGCGCAGCGCGGCTCGGCAGCGGCGCAGCAGCGCTAGAGCGCGAGAAACAGCTCGTGAAGGCGCGTGTCGGCATCAAGCTCGGGGTGAAACGCCAGCCCAAGCTGAGAGCCGCAGCGCACGGCAACGATGCGGTCGTCCACGGTCGCAAGCACTTGGGTGCCGTCGCCGACCTCCTCCACGTAGGGCGCGCGAATGAAGGTCATCGGCACGTCGCCAATTCCCGCAAGCGGTGCCGTCGCGTGGAAGCTGGCAAGCTGCCTGCCGTATGCGTTCCTTCGAACGCGGCAGTCAATCGTGCCAAAGGCAACCTCTCCGCCCACGACCTCGCTCGCAAGCAGGATGAGCCCAGCGCAGGTGCCCAGCACGGGCATGCCGTCCGCAATCCTTTCGCGCAGCGGCTCGAGCATGCCGCGCTCGCGCAGAAGCTTGAGCTGCACGGTCGACTCCCCGCCCGGCAGAACCAGGCGGTCGAAGCCGACCTGCAGATCAGAAGCGTCGCGCAGCTCCACGCACGTCTGGCCAAGGCGCCCAAGCATGCGCTCGTGCTCGATGAACGCGCCCTGCAGCGCGAGAACGCCGACGGCCATCTACTTGCCCCTCTCGGCCATCAGCGTCTGGATCTCTTCGGCGTTGATGCCGACCATGGCCTCGCCGAGGTCCTCTGAGAGCGCGGCGATCTTCTCGGGGTCGTCGTAGCTCGTCACCGCTCCGACAATGGCGGCAGCGCGCTTGGCGGGGTTGCCCGACTTGAAGATGCCGGAGCCCACGAACACGCCCTCGGCGCCAAGCTGCATCATGAGCGCAGCGTCAGCGGGAGTCGCCACGCCGCCGGCGGCAAAGTTCACGACGGGAAGCTTTCCGTTGTCGTGCACGTAGCGAACGAGCTCGACGGGCACCTCAAGCTGCTTTGCCGCCTCGAAGAGCTCGTCTGTGCGCAGCGACGCAACGTGGCGAATCTGCTCGTTGATCTTGCGCATGTGGCTCACGGCCTGAACGACGTCGCCGGTGCCGGCCTCGCCCTTGGTGCGAATCATGGACGCGCCCTCGGCAATGCGGCGAAGCGCCTCGCCCAAGTCACGAGCGCCGCAAACAAACGGCACGTCGAAGGCGGTCTTGTCAATGTGGTGCACGTTGTCCGCCGGAGAGAGGACCTCCGACTCGTCAATGTAATCGATGTCGATGGCCTGAAGCACCTGCGCCTCGACGAAGTGACCGATGCGGCACTTGGCCATAACGGGGATGCTCACGGCCTTCTGGATGCCCTTGATCATGGCTGGGTCGCTCATGCGGCTGACGCCACCAGCCGCGCGAATGTCAGCCGGGATGCGCTCGAGCGCCATGACGGCGCACGCGCCCGCGTCTTCGGCAATCTTTGCCTGCTCGGGAGTCGTGACGTCCATGATGACGCCGCCCTTGAGCATCTGCGCCAGTTGGCGGTTCAGGCGTGCGCGCTCCGCACGATCGACAGTCTTGGTCTCAGCCATTGGTCCTCCTTGCGTCCGGTATTGCTGACGCAACAGGCTATGACTCATCTGGCATCTTCGAAATAGCCAATTTCTTGCTGCTTTTTATGACCAGAACATGACCAGATTGCCGAGAGCCCCTATGACCAGGCTGGAGATGGGACACCGAGAGCTACACGTCACGAAAGTCGAGAAGCTCGACGTTGCGATCGCGCAGCCAGGCAGCCACCGCAGGATCGCAGAGCATTTCGACCTCCTTGGTGCGATTTACCGTAAGGCTCGAGTGCGTCAGGATGAACTCGTCAAGCCATCCGGGATGGCAAACGTACACAACCGGCACGTCGGCGCTTTGGGTATTAAGAAGCTCCCCGACCGTCTTGTAAAGATAGGCGCGGGCATCATAGCCCGGATCCATCGACCCCATCTGAGCCATTGCGATGGGCTTTCCCGCAAACGTCCCCTCAAACCTCACCGGGGAGGTGTCTAGCCAGCGCAGATGGTACTTCTCCGCGACAATGGCCAGCGCCTCGTGAAGGTTCTTCGACATCACCGCATGGGCTTCAAAGTAGTCAGGGTCATGACCAACCAGCTCAACGAAGCGCTGGTACTGAGCCTCGATCTCGCGAACGAGGTCATCGGTTGCAGCAAGCTCGCGACCTTCCTTCCAGGCAGCGCGGTACTCTCTGCTAGAGTGCAACATACCGTTTTCATCCACCAAAGTCGGGATGGCAGCGGGGTCTGCGCAAGGGCGACCGAGGCACACGTTAGTATGCTGGCCAAAGGCAACGTCGCAGCCCTCAAGCATCTCAAGACCGGGCTGCGCTTGCTCCATGTTGGGCATGACTCCCACCGAGCGAACCAGTCCTCTGCGCACGCTCTTCTCAATGCCGCGGTTCACAGCCTCGCTGTAGCCAAGGTCGTCCGCACGAATAATCAGCTTCATTGTCCCGCCCCTTTCCGTACGCCCCGCGAGTCGGTCCCATCACCAGGTTCGGCAGCCTCATCAGCGGGTACCCCCACCAATTTATGCATATTCTACTCACAGAAGTTTCTTGCCCCTTAGGCCAAGTCCTTTTCCGGCATTGCAAGCAGCATAAGGGGCAGCGATGCCCCGGGGGCTACACTGGACCAAGGCAAAGGAGGTCCAGATGGCCAACCCATATTTGCAGGCGCTCGAACCAGCAGGGCCCAAACCCCTGGCCCCGTCGCAGCTGGCGCTTCGCGAGGCCCTTGTCGAGCTCATGGACGAGCGAGGATACGAGCATGTGGACGTCGTCGCGCTCTGCTCGCGAGCCTTCGTCTCGCGCTCCACGTTCTATTCGCACTATCACGGAGTGGATGAGCTCTTGCAGGAGCTCGAGACCTTCCACGTTGCCAACATCTCACGCCTGAGCTCGCCGATTTCAAAGGTATCCGACGCAGCGAGCAACGACCTCTCCTTTTACGAGAAAACCTTCGACTACGTCACGGACAATAGGCGCGCAGTGCGCGTGCTGCTTTCTGGATCCCCTGGCCAGCGTTTCGCGACGCAATGGAAAACCGCCATCAAGATGCATCTTTGGGACCGCTCGGAGCGAAGGGGCACGGCCGTCCCCAGCGACTTTGAGCTTGAAATTCTGTCATCGGCCGTAATTGCAGGTTACGCCTACTACCTTGACCATCCAACCCGCGTGTCGCGGGACCAGGTGCTCAATGTCGTGAGGTCGTTTCTCTCCGCATTGGACAACGATCTGAAGACGCGACTCTAGACACTCTGGGCAAGTATGTCCGGTCCTCGGATTTCCGTGAATGGAACACTTTTCTCGAAGCCGAGGAAAGGAGACAACGTGGGCTGGACATTAGTAACCGGAGCGTCGGGCGGCATCGGCGCCGAGCTTGCGCGGCAGGCGGCGGTGCATGGAGAAGACGTCGTCCTTGTCGCGCGCTCTAAGGACAAGATCGAGAAGATTGCCGAGGGGCTCAACTCGTTCTTTGGGGTGAGATGTGCCTGCTACGCGCAGGACCTTACCGAGAAGGACGCCGCCGTCAAGCTCCACAAGTGGTGCAGCGAGCAGGGCATCCAAGTTGACAACCTCATCAACAACGCCGGCTTTGGAGACCAGACTGCGTTTCTCGACGCGGACTGGGACCGCCAGTACGCCATGGTGCAGCTCAACGTCGTCGCGCTCATGCAGCTTTGCTACGAGTTTGGGCGCGACATGCGCGAGCGCGGAGAAGGGCACATCCTCAACCTGTCATCGGTCGCCGCGTTCATGGCCGGACCATACATGTCGCTCTACTACGCCACCAAGGGCTATGTGCTGCAATTCTCAGAGGCGCTTTCCTACGAGCTGCGCGGGACCGGCGTGACGGTGACGGCGCTGTGCCCGGGGCCCACCTCCACGGGATTCGAGCGAAACGCGCATATGGGAGGCTCCCTCATGTTTCAGGCGCACCCCCAGAGCGCAGCTGACGTTGCGATGTACGGGTATCGCGCCATGCTTTCCGGAAAGCCGGTGGCATACCATTCGCCGACCACCCACGTCGCCAACGTGCTTGCCCGGCTCCTGCCGCGCAACGTCATGACCGCAGTCGCCGCCAAGGTGGACGGCAAGCCCCAGCCCAAGTCCCAGCCACAGCCGAAGCCGTTCGCCGCGAAGGGCACCGAAAGCAAGGGAGGAGGGCTCGCATGAGAGTGCACGTCTTTCACACGGGCGCAGTTTGCGTCTCCCCCAACCTTCCGTTTGGTGGCGAGGATTGCAACCCAATCAAGGCGTCGGGCATTTTCCAGAAGCGCTCCGAGCGAATCTGGCTTCCCGTCTCCGCCTATCTCATCGAGAGCGACCACGGCCTCGTGCTTGTTGACACCGGCTGGGACCGCTCGATGAGCCCTAACGGCACGCTGGACAAGGAGGCGCAGATAGCGTCGCTGGGATCGCGCGCGCTCTACCTCACCAACCAAGGCGTCATTGCCAAGGGGATGGCCATCGGCGAGCAGCTTGCGGCCATGGGCATAAAACCGCAAGACCTTGACTATGTGATTCTGACGCACCTCGACTGCGACCACGCAAACGGAGTCCCCCAGATTGTCGGTGCCAGGCACATCGTCACCTCGGCCGACGAGCTTGCCTCAATTAACAAGAACGTCATGGCCCGCATTCGCTACCAGAGCAAGTGGTGGGAAGGAAGCGGCCTGAAGACGTTCGACTGGAACGGCACGGAGGGCCCCTTCCACAAGTCCTACGACCTGTTTGGCGATGGGTCCATCGTGTGCATCGCCATCCCCGGACACTCCGACGGCCTGTGCGCGGTGCGCGTAAGCGCTGACGACGGTCGCTTTGTCCTGCTGTTCTCCGACGGCGGCTACGGCGAGAAGTCTTGGCGCGAGCTGATTCCCAGCGGCATTGCCAACAACCGAGCCGACCAGATGACGTCGCTGAGGTGGATTCGCGAGCAGTCGCTCGACCCCAAGTGCGTAGAGTCGCTTGCCAACCACGACCAGAAGGTAAAGCCGCACGTGATTGAGCTGTAGCCCGAAACGCTCGCGATGGTGGCGACGGCTCCGGTCCCACACGATGGGTTCGGCAACCCGCGCAACGCGCCGCTGCCAGGTTGGGGCAACCCGCGCAACGCGCCGCTGCCAGGTTGGGCGACCCGCGCAACGCGCCGCTGCCAGGTTGGGCGACTTTTTCGGCATCAGAAGTCGCGGAAGGTAGCAGGAGAGGGGCTGGCTCCCAAAGTGTGGGACCGGCGCCGAAGTGACCCCGCCTGTAGTGTGGGGGTCCGCAACGTTTCCGCAGGTGGCGCTTCTCATAGTGCGGGACTGCCCGAAGCGCGGGGCGGCGTAGCTCCATTGTGTGGGGCTGCTCTGGATGCTACTGAGCATGTGCCATTTTCCTACCTGCGGTTTTGCGGAGGCTCCCTCGCCGGAAGTCCTTCTCGGCAGCGAGAATCCCCACACAACGCAAGGGGCTCCCAGTCCCCTTTGCCAAGACCCACACGATAGAATTGCGAGCGAGAAGAAGCCGCAGGTAGACGAGCTGGGCGAGAAGTGCGCCCCACACAATGGCGTCATCATTTCTTTTGCAGCCCCACACGACGCGCCGGTGCCAGGTTGCGCGACTTTTGCAGCATCAGAAGTCGCGGAAGGTGGCAGGTCGGGCATCAGAGGTCGCGCAACCTGGCAAAACGGGCATCAGAGGTCGCGCAACTTGGCAGGGCGCCGTTGTGTGGGCATCAAAGGTCGCGCAACCTGGCAGTCGAGAGGCACTGCAGCCCCCGCTTGAGCGGCACAGACGGATTTTGGAAACCTTTAGGTTCGAGTAGGCATAATGCGCCCGTCATCAACAACAAGAGCGGAGGCACATTATGCGGAACAAGAGCGCGTTTCATGAAGGCCAGAGCACGAAAACCTGCATGACGAGAAGGGCGTTCATGGGCACGGCGGGGGTCGCGGCGCTTGCGCTTGCCGCGTGCTCAAGCGGAGAAGAGACGAGCTCTGCCTCAGACTCGACAGCCACTGCCACCGAGGCAATCTCTGTGGCCTCCTCGTCGAACGCTCCCGAGCCCACCGGCGCGCTCGCGATAGACATGGCTGCTTGGAACCACGATGACGGCAACGACGTGTGGTGGCAGGTCGGCATCGCCTATTGCGAGAGCCCCGCCACGACCGACTACGAGACCATGGGGCTCTACGTTCCCGGCGCGTACCTGACCGGGACCGACAACGGCGACGGCACCTACACCTGCGAGCTCGCGCAGGACGGCGCAGCCGGCGACTACACCGCCACGACCGCGCCCATCGTTATCCCCGTCAATACGGCGGGTTACTCGGCGCAGGAAGCGCCGACCAGCTACTCCTACGACTCGCTCTCCGCCTACCTCGAGGCCGGGCTCATCTACGCCTACCCCGGCTGCCGCGGCCGCGCAAACGGCTATGACTCGTCGGGAACACTCGTCTATTCCGGCGGCGCCCCATGGGGAGCCACCGACCTCAAGGCCGCGGTGCGCTACCTGCGCTACAACGCGGCGCTTCTCCCGGGCGACATGAGCCAGATCTACACGTTCGGCCACTCAGGCGGCGGCGCCCAGTCGGCAATCATGGGGGCGACCGGCGACTCCGACCAGTTCGAGCCCTACCTTGAGTCCATCGGCGCGGCCGACTCGTACAGCGACGGCTCAGCCCTGTCCGATGCCGTAGCGGGCAGCATGTGCTGGTGCCCCATCACGGCTCTCGACGTGGCGGACTGCGCCTACGAATGGAACATGGGGCAATTCTCCACCAGCGGGACGCGCGCGGACGGAACATGGACAAAGCTGCTCTCAGATGATCTCGCCGCGCGCTTCCCTGAGCTCATCGACAAGCTCGGCCTTGTGGACGAGAACGGAAACGAGCTCGCACTTGAGAGCTCCGATGACGGCATCTACCTCGCGGGCTCCTACTACGACTACATCGTCTCGGTAATCCAGACCTCGCTCAACAACTTCCTCGAGGACACGGAGTTTCCCTACACGCCGTCTACCTCCACGATGGCAGACGGCGGCTTCGGCGGCGGGCTGACCGGCGACAGCACGAGCAGCGCCCCGAGCGGCGCGCCCACCGACAGCAGCTCGGCACCCACAGACAGCGGGTCGCTCCCGTCGGATGCGGGAAGCGCCCCCTCCGGCACGGCGCCCACAGACTCCACAAGCGCCTCTTCGAGCAGCGACTCCACGACCTACGAAACGGCGGCCGACTACATCGACTCGCTCAACGCCAACGGGGAGTGGATCGCCTACGACGAGTCCAGCAACACCGCAACGGTCTCGTCGCTTTCTGGCTTCGTAAGCGCCTGCAAGAGTGCGAGCAAGGACGTCGGCGCCTTTGACGCAACCGACAGGAGCCAGGCGGAAAACCAGCTCTTCGGCAACGACGACTCTGACTACCTGCACTTTGACCAAGAGCTCTCCGACCTCCTGAGCGCCAATGCGGACTCCTACGCCGAGTGCGACGACTGGGACTCGACGCTGCCGGACGCCTACGCGGGAGACCTTGAGCTGACCGATGCTCTTGGCGAGACAGTCACCAGCCGCGTTTCTGCCTACAACCCCATGAGCTACCTCTGCAGCTGCTACAAGCTTGCCGGAACCTCGACCATCGCGCCGCACTGGCGCATCCGGACAGGCATCGAGCAGGGCGACACCGCGCTCACGACCGAGGTCAACCTTGCGCTGGCGCTCCAGGCAAACGACGCCGTCAGCGACGTGGACTTCGCAACTGTCTGGGGGCTCGGCCACACAACCGCCGAGCGCACGGGCGATGCGGACGACAACTTCATCAGCTGGGTTAAGCAGTGCGTTCAGGGCTAGCGGCAGCGCCATCCCCCAGGGCATCCTGTGCGCGCGCCTGGTCACCCTGCCCGTCGCCGTCCTCTCCTTGCGGCTCGCGCCACATGGCATAGGTGACGACCGTCGCGACGCCCATCGCTATCAGGTCGGATATCGCCGCATTGACGGTGTTGAGCGCCCCTCCGCCCACATATCCCAGGATGGAGAGGAAGCTCGAGGATCCCATGATATAGGCCGTCACGTTTGTGGCGCCCGCCCAAAGGCCGCCGAGAAACCCGCCAATCGCAAGCCCGATGAGCGGCCTTCTATAGCGGAGCCCCAACCCATAGAGCGCGGGCTCCGTGACTCCTCCCACGATGCCAGAGATGAAATAGCCCAAGGCGGTTCCGCCCTCCTTGGTGTTGCGCAGCCTCAGAAAACCGCCGAGCGCCATTCCATACGCAGCCCAGATGGCAACTCCCGCGCCCACGAGCACGAACGAGTCGGTGCCCACGGCCAGCATGTTTGCCAAGCCCAGCGCAAGCAAGAGCGACCTCATGCCCGCAATCACGAGGAACTCCCAGCCAGCCGCAATGATTCCGACGCCGAGTACCGTCACGAGACCGCCTTCGTCGCCCAGGGAGAAGAGGGCAGCGCCAAGCGCGTCGCCGCACCACGAGCCCAAAGGACCCAGAACGCAGAGCGCCGCAGGCAGCGTGATCGCCATGGCCAGAAGCGGGGCGAACATGGACGAGAGGACCTCGGGAAGAGCCTTGCGCAGGCGCACCTCAAGCGCCGCGAGCAGCGAGGCAGAGAGCACGATGGGTATGACCGTCCTGCTGTAGTCGACAGGCGTGCAGGGAATGCCATACACCGAGAAGGACGACCCATTGGCGGCTAGCTCGGCAAACGCCGGAACCATCATGATGCCACCCAGAAGCGAGCCCAAGACAGGCGTGCCGCCCATCATCTGCGCGCACGAATAGCCCAGGTAAATGGGCATGAAATAGAATCCCGCGTCATAGACCATGCCCAGCAGGACGTAGAGGTCGTCTCCCTCCGACGTCAGGCCGAGCATCGTAGGACCAAGGAGCGTCTGCGCGGTCTTGAACATTCCCGAGACGAGAAGGATGGGAATCATCTTGGCCATGGCTCCGGAAAGAAAGTCGAGCGCCGCCAGCAAGGCCTTGCGGACTGGCCCTCGCCCTTGCTCCTTCTCGTCGATCTTGGATGATTGCATCTCTTCAGACTCAGCTGTGTCGCCCACTGGCATGCCTCCGTTTCTTTTCTGACTGCAAGAAAAGTCCTTCTCGCAGTGTGCTGTTTACAACACCATAGGTTCAACATGTTGAAAATTCATGTAAAGCCGTAGTAAAGATGGCGTCACTGGCATGCCTGCTTATCGCTGTAGTGGCATATTCTCTATAACCAGATGATGCTGGGGAGGACCAAATGCTGAGCTACGACATGAACGAGCGCGGACCGCTCAGCCTCTACGAATACCTGTATCGCTGCATTCGCGACGACATCGTCTCTGGACGCCTTGCGCCAGACGACCGGCTCCCCTCGCGTCGGAAGCTTGCCGAGCATCTTGGCGTGAGCCTGATCACCGTCGATGGGGCATATTCGCAGCTCGTCGCCGAAGGCTACGTTGTGGCGCGGCCGCGCCGGGGCTACTACGTGGCCAAGCTCTCACTCCCAAAAGAGCGCCCTGCCCAGATGGCCAGGCCCAAGGCGCTCGGCGACAGGGGCGCCCATTCCGAGAGAGAAGACCGCGCGCTTCTCGCCGACTTCTCGCGGCCGTCGCTTCGCGCTGGCGCTCCGGCCTCCGCGCTCTGGAGCAAGGCGCTCAGGCAGGCCTTGGCGCAAGAGCCCCAAGACGAGCTCTACGCCCCGCCCGAAGCCCAGGGCACGCGTCGCCTTCGGCGCGCCATTGCCTCCTACCTTCACGGGGCCCGCGGCATGGACGTGCGCGAGGAGAACATCGTGGTTGGCGCCGGCGCGCAGCTGCTCTACGGAAGCATCGCGCTTCTCGCAGGAAGCGGCAGCACCGTCGCGCTCGAAGACCCAGGCTGGCCGGCACTATCGCGCGTCTATCGCACGCACGGCGTCTCTGTTGCGCCCGTCTCGCTCGACGAGGAGGGCATGTCCATCGAGGGGCTTCGGCAAAGCGGGGCAACCCTGGCGCACATCATGCCCTCGCACCAATTCCCAACAGGAAAGGTGACGAGCGTCTCGCGCCGCTACGACCTCCTGAGCTGGGCCGCGGAGACCGGCCGCTGGATCGTCGAAGACGACTATGACTGGGAGTTTCGCCTGGCAGGGCGACCCATCCCCTCGCTTGCGAGCGTTGACGCTGCGGGTCGCGTCATCTATGTGAGCACCTTCTCCAAGAGCCTCTCGAGCGCTCTGCGCATCGCCTTCATGGCGCTTCCCGACCAGCCCTTGGAAGACTGGCGAGAAGAGCTTGGCTTTGCCGCAGCCACGGTCCCCACCATCGACCAGATCGCGCTCGCCCGTCTTCTGGAGTCGGGCGACTACGAGAGGCACGTGTCGCGCTACCGCACCCAGTCGCGCATGGTTCGAGACAAGCTTCTTGACGCCCTGGCCGCGAGCGGCCTTGAGGGGCGCATGGAGGCCGAGGAAGCTGACTCGGGCTTGCATTTCGTCCTCGCCGTAGAGTCCGAAAGAAGCGAGGAGGAGCTCGCGGCGCGCGCCTTGGGCAAAGGCGTCAAGCTTGCCCCGCTCTCGCGCTATGCCGCGAGAGAAGAAAGCCTCCCCAAGGACGGTCGCGCACGGTTCGTCATGCAGTACGACGGCCTTGAGGAGGATCGCATAGGCGAGGTTGCCCGCGTGATTGGATGGGCCCTTGAGCGCTAGCCCTCGGGCTCGAGCTGCCGGATAACGCGCGCGGGCACGCCAGCCACGACGCAGTTGGAGGGCACGTCGTGGGTGACCACCGCGCCGGCGCCGACCACCACGTTGCTGCCAATGGTGATTCCCGGCATGATGGAGGCGCTTCCGCCCACCCACACGTCGTCGCCCAAGGTGACGGGCTTGGCAAACGCCACGTGGCCGCGACGACGCGCGCCGTCTACCGGATGTCCAACGGTGGTGATCAGCGTGCCTGGCCCCAGCATGCAGTGGTCGCCGATAGTGACCGGGGCAATGTCCAAGATCGTCACGTTGTAGTTGGCAGTGAACTCGTCTCCCACATGGATGTTCTTACCGTAGTCACAGTGGAAACCCGGCTGGATGTCCAAGTGCGTGCCCGCCGACCCCAAAATCGCCCGGGCCGCTGCCTCGTACGCCTCTGCGTCGTTTTGGTCAGTTGCCGCAAGGCGCGCGCAGGCGGTAACGGCCTGCGTCTTGCGCGCGGCGACCTCGGGATCGTCGTAGTGGTACTCGAGCCCCGCCTCGAGCTTCTGCAGCTCGGTCATCTCGACGTCTGCCATGTCCTTCCCCTATCTCCCCTATCTAACGACTTCGACTATCTCGCCAATGAAGAGCGTGTGAGTGCCCATGTTGGCATACGTAGAGGCCATTACCTCTGCAGGAACGGCCGCAGGGTCAAGCGGCTGCTGGTAGATCTTGCGGCAGACGAGCGTCGTGTCGGCCTGCTCGAAGCCAACGCCATGATCGAGCGCCTTGGGCGTCAGCTTGGTGAGCGCCACCTTGTTGCCGTCTCGACCGGACTTGCTGCCAAGAATCTGCAGGTCCTCGCGGTACTCGGGCGGGAAGAAGCTCACGGTGAACCAGTCGTGGCGCTCCATGAAGCCATAGGTGTAGCGAGAGGGCACAACATAGGCGTCCACGACAGGCTTCCACCAGATGTCACCCAAAGAGCCCCACGCGATGGTCATCGTGTTCCAGTCGTCTGCGTCGCCTGCGGTCAGCAACGCCCAGTCGTTCACCAGTCGCGGCACCAGCTCTGACTGGATCTGCTCAATCTGGTGCTTGTCGGTAATTATTGCCATGGCCTGCTCCTCTCTTACGTCCTCAGTGACTTACTTGTAGGAGCGCTGGAACATGCCGAGAACATCCTCGTCAGAAAGCTTGACGGGGTCGGCGTCATTGTTGCCGCCCCACACCTTGTGGTACACGTCAACGACGCCCGGCAGCTCCTCGCGGGTAATGCCATTGTCGCTCATCTTGAGGTCAGAGCAGTTGACGTCGGCAATCAGCTTGTCGAGTGCGGCGACGAAGTCCTTGCCGCTGGTGGCGTCAGCAACGCCCATTGCCTTGGCCATCTTGACCATCTGCTCCTCGCAGGCCTTGCGCTCCGCGAAGAAGTTGAAGTACTCGTGGCTGATCATGATGAGGCCCGCGCCGTGCACGAGCTTGGGATGGGCGCTTCCCAGGGCGTGCTCCATCGTGTGCTCGGAGGTGCAGAGCATGTAGTAGCCTGCCAGGGTGTTGGCGATGGCCATGTTGTTGCGAGCCTCCTTGTCGGAGCCGTCAGCAACGGCGCGCGGCAGGTACTTGGCGATGAGCTCGATGGCCTTGAGGGCGAACATCTCGCCCACGACGTGCTCGTTCACGTTGATGACGGACTCGGCCGCATGGAAGAACGCATCCATGCCCTGGTATGCGGTGAAGTTGGCAGGAACGCTCATCATGAGGTCGGAGTCGACGACGGCCATGGTGGGGAACATCGAGGCATAGCCGGTCTTCTCCTTGGTCTGGTCGTTGGTGATGACTGACCACATGTCGACCTCAGAGCCGGTGCCTGCGCTGGTGGTGATGCAGATCAGCGGGAGCGGCTTCTCCGTCGGGGTCTTCTGGCCACCCGTGGAGCTGGGGCTATAGTCCCAGCAAGAGCCCTCGTTGGTCGCCACGAGCGCGATGGCCTTGGAGGCGTCCATCGTAGAGCCGCCGCCCAGGGCAACCACAAAGTCGCAGCCCTCGTCGTTTGCCATCTTGGCCGCCTCGTCGACGGAGGTGTTGGTGGGGTTAGGGCGGATGCCCTCGTAGAGCACGTGCTCGACGCCCGCCTTGTCGAGCTCTGCCTCCACGGCGGCGAGCTGGCCATGGCGCTTCATAGAGCCGCCGTGGGATATAACGATGAGCGCCTTCTTGCCAGGAAGCTGCTCCTTGTGAAGGTTCTTGAGCTGGCCTGCGCCAAAGAGGACGCGGGTGGGCATGTCAAAGACAAACTGCTCGATCATGGTTCCTCCTAAATTTTTGAAAGTCTACTGACACTGCGTTAGTGCTTGATTACAAAATATCTTTCCTCTTTACTTACGTCAATACATTTGTTACTTTATTTTTGTAAGTAAGGCAATTTGATAATTCAATGGATGGCACTACGCCCAAGCACTTAGAGGAACTCAATGCGACTGCGCAACAAGGACATCGCTCGCATGCTCGGCATATCCCCCACCGCCGTCTCGCTTGCTCTCAATGGCAAGCCAGGCGTCTCGGACGAGACGAGGCTGAAGGTGCTCGCCATCGCAAACGACGCGGCTGGGCGCGCCTACCACAGCGTCGAGGGAGCCGGTCACGAGACGCAGACCGTGATCTTGTCGGTGCACAAGTCGACGGGCAAGATCATCGACGACAAGCCCTTCTTCGCAAACCTGATCGAGTCGGTGCAGCAGGAGGCCATGCGCGAGGGCTACCTCGTGGCGCTTGCGCACTACGTGCCGGGCCAAGACCTCAAGGAGTACCTCGACTACCTGCGCGGCATTGACGCTGCGGGGATCATCGTCGAGGCAACGGAGCTCACGCAGGAGGAGCTTGACGCCTACAAGGGCCTCGACCTTCCGATGGTGCTCATGGACGGCTACTTCGACCTCGAGAACGTCGATGCCGTGACGCTCGACGACACCACGGCCGTCTATCGCGCGTTCTCCTATGCCTGGGACAAGGGCCATCGCCGCATCGGCTTTCTGGCCGGAGACGCGCGCATCCAGAACTTCGCGCACCATCGCGACGGCTTCTTCAAGGGCGTGCGCGAGCATGGCCTTACCCCCAAGGACTGCCCCCTCATCACGCTTGGGAACACCGTGGAAGACTCCTATACGGCCATGCGCGCCCAGCTTGCGAGAAGGCCGCTCGCCTTCCAGATGCCCACCTGCTGGATCGCTCAGCTTGACTACATCGCCATCGGCGCCATGCGCGCCCTGCAAGAGGCAGGCTATGCGGTGCCGGACGACGTCTCGATGATTGGCTATGACGACATCGCCCTGTCGACAGCCTCGCAGCCATCGCTTACCACCACGCGCATCAACCGCTCTGACTGCGGGCTTCTCGCCATGCAGGCCCTCGTGCGCCGCATACGCTACCCCATGGCGGCGCACACGGTGACCACGGTGGGCTCTACCATCGTGGAGCGCAAGAGCGTGAAGACGCTGAGCGCGGAATAGCTGGCTGCAGCCAAAAAGCGGCCGCCGCAAAGATGCGACGACCGCTCGCATGCTCACCCTCGGGCGCTAGGCTCCGAGTGGCGAGTATTACCTAGGATAGAGCATGGTGAAAAGGTGAGGCCGCGGCGCCGCGGAGAGGGTTGCGTCGCCGCGGCCTAGGTGGGATTAGTCGGCTAGGTAGGCCACGGGGATGGAGTTGCCGCCGGCCTTCTCGATCTTGATGTGAACGCGGCGAGGCAGCGTCTTCAGCGCGGGCCACAGGTCGCGGTTGTACATGACCCCGAAGCCTCCAACGAAGCACTGCAGGGTCGGGCCGTCGTCGAGCACGACCTCGCCCCAGACGTAGTTGCTGGTGGCAGGGCGCTCCTTCCAGCCCTTCTCCTTGACGAGGTTCTTGAGCTTGACGCCGTCGATCGTTGAGTACTTGGCGAAGTCGGGCATGGTGTCGTCGGTGGGGCTGAACATCGTGAGCGTGCCCTCGGGCTTGAGCTCGATGTCCTCCATGTCATAGCTGCCGCACTTGTCACAGAAGGCGACGTACTGGTATCGGACGGCACCGCACTTCTTGCAGCGCTGACCTGCGAGAATCCCCTTGTCCATGGTCTTGAAGAAGTCCTCGACGTAGTTGCGGTACTGAAGAATCATCGGATTTCCTCCTCGGGAAGCTAGAACTGCTGCAGGACGGTGACGGCAAAGTTGTGGCCAGAGCCCATGGTGATGCTGACGCAGGCCTCGGGGATCTTCTTGACTTGGCGCGCTCCTGCCTCGCCGCGCATTTGGAGCATGCACTCGACGATCTCGGCGATTCCGGTGGCGTCGTTGGCGTTTCCTCCAGAGAGCATGCCGCCGTGGGTGTTGATCGGCTTGTCGCCGTCGTAGCGGGTGCGGCCCTCCAGCACGTACTTCCACGCCTGTCCCTCGGGTATGAAGCCGGCTCGCTCGGAGAAGGTCACTGCCTCCTCGCCAAAGTCGTCGTGCATGCTCATGTATCCGATGTCCTTGGGGTCGAGGTCGCTCATCTCGTAGGCGATCTTGAAGGCGTTGTCGAAGCCCACGAGGCGCTTGGTTCCGTAGTAGCCAGTCTTGCCAAAGCCAAAGCCGTTGGTGCAGTGGCCGATGCCGCCGATGCGCACGGCCTTGTCGGGGTACTTGCTGTACTTGCTCACGTCCTCGGCGCGGCACACGATGACGCAGGCAGCGGCGTCGCACTCAACCCAGGCGTGCATCTTGCGGCGAGGGTAGGGCTGCCAGGGCGAGGAGTTGACGTAGTCCATCACGTTGTCGAATCCGTGGTCTGCCGCCTCCTGCTCGAAGGTGTAGCCGTAGCGCAGCGCCTTGGGATTGAGCTGCGCATGGTCGCGCATGTTGAACATGTGCTGGTCCATGACCTTGACGAAGGTGTCCAGCGGCACGTCGTACTTCAGGCAGTAGTCGTAGATGGACCACCACGTCTCCTGGGCGGACCAGATGCCGCCCTGGGTGTTCACATAGGCGTAGTCAAAGCCGCCATAGTTGGTCTTCATGAACCACTTGGTGTCGGCGTCCTGCACGCCGATGGGGTTGAGGTCGTCGGTGCCCTGGATGGACGGGGTCATCACGCCGGTGACCGCAACCACGTCGCATTCGCCAGAGGCCACCATCTCTGCTGCCAGGCGAACTGAGCCGGGGCCGCCCGCGCAGGCCTCCTCGGCGCGGATGACGGGCTTGCCGCCCATGCCCAGGTAGTCGGAGAGCGTGTTGGCAAGCGAGATGCCCGCCTTCATGTTGTTGCCCGTGGTGTTGGAGACGACCATCGCGTCCACGTCGCCCATGGTCAGCCCAGCAGACTCGCATGCCTCCTGCGTCGCCCACATTGCCAGCTCGCGGAACGTCTTGCCCTTGAGCTCCGGCGTCGACTGCAGAAAGCCGTGCTTGGTGTAGCCGCCGCCGATAAGGGCCACGTCGTTCTGCCACTTCTTGATTGCCATCCCGTGCTTCCTTTCTCCTAGATGGTTACCCCTGTGCTATTTGGCCTGAGCCCTGGCGAAGAGCGCCGCCAGGGCAATTGAGTTGAGCTTGTCCTCCACGCCAGCAGAGCGAGAGGTGAGCACGATGGGCGCGGATGCGCCCAGCACCAGACCGGCCACCGTGGCGCCGCCGAAGCCCATGAGAGACTTGGCCAGCACGTTGCCGCTCACGAGGTCCGGCACCACAATCAGGTCCGCCTGCCCTGCCACGGGGCTCTCGTAGTGCTTGATGCGCGCCGCCTCGGGGCTTGTGGCCAAATCGAACGAGATGGGCCCTTCCACCACGCAGCCGCCAATCTCGCCATCGCGCTGCATCTGCGCGATCTTTGCCGCGTCCTCCGAGCCCAGCACCTTGGGATTCACCTGCTCGGCCGCGGAAAGCATCCCCACCAGCGGCTTCTCGATGCCCAGTGCGTGCAGGCACTCCACGCACTCCTCGACGATTTGGCGCTTGCCCGCAAGGTCGGGCTGCGGGGTGATGGCCACGTCGCTCACCGAGAGCAGCTTCGGATAGCCCGGCACCTCGAAGATGCCGATGGTGGAGAGCAGCCTTCCGGTGCGCAGGCCCTTCTCGCGGTTCACGACGCCGCGCATGAAGTCGCGGGTCTCCACGATGCCCTTCATCAGGACGTCAGCCTCGCCCGAGCGCACCAGCGCCACGGCGGCCTCGACGCACTCCACGTCGCTTTCGCGCTCCACGATCTGGTAGCGCTTCGGGTCTGCGCCCAGCTTGGCGAGAAGGGCGCGGATCTTGTCGCCGCGACCCACCAGCGTGACCTCGACCATCCCTGCAGAGACCGCCTTCGTGATGGCGCCCATCACATGCTCTTCGTGAGCGGCCGCCACCGCCACGCGCGGACGCACATCAGACGAGGAGGCTCTCTCCCGAAGCTCCTCCAAGCTCGTAACGCTCACTGCTACCACCTCTCCTTCCAGACGGGCTCGCCGTCATAGACACGCAGCTTCTCGGCGCCTGAGAGGACGTCCATCGCCACATGGGCAAGGGCCTCCTGCTCGAACTCGCCGGCATACACAGAGATGGGGGCAATCCATCCGCACATGTCGCGGAGGTAGTCAACGAGGTACTGGTCATGGGCGATGCCGCCCGTCAGCAAAATGGCGTCGGGCTTCTTTCGAAGCGCCGCCGCGGCGCTTCCGATGGCCTTGCCAACCTGGTAGCAGAAGACGTCGTAGATGAGGGCAGCGTACTTGTCGCCCGCGTCGGCGCGCTCACGCACCTCGCGCGTGTCGGAGGTGCCCAGATGGCTGATGAAGCCGCCTTCCTTCAGGACCATCTTGTCCATCTCGTCCTGGGTGTAGGCGCCCGAGAAGCACAGGTCGATGACGTCCTTCACGGGAAGGGCGCCCGAGCGGGTGGGAGCCATGGGCCCGTCGCCGCTTGCAATGTCGTTGGTCTCGATCAGGCGGCCCTTGCGGTGCGCCGAGACGGAGACCCCACCGCCAATATGGCAAATCACGAGGTCCATGTCCTCGTAGCGCGTGCCCTGCGAGGCGGCGTAGCGGCGGCCGACCTCCTTCTGGTTCATGGCATGCGCGTAGCAGTGGCGATAGATGCCCTTGATGCCGGTGTAGCGCGCGACCTCGTCAAACTCGTCGGTCGTGGGGTCCGAGACCACCAGCGCCGTGCCGCCATAGTCCTTTTGCAGCTCAAGGGCGATAAGCGCCGCCAGGCTCGCAGGATGCTGCACGTACTCGCCGCTCGTGAGGTCGCGGACCATGATGTCGTTTATCTCGTAGGCGCCAAACTCCAAGCTGGTGATGCCGCCGCTTCTTGCTGAGAAGGCGTCCACGCCCTCCAGCGTCTGGCCGGCGCGCGACAGGGCGTCGAGGATCGCCTGCTTGCGATAGTCGAGCTGGTCGGTGATCTTGTCAAAGCGCGCGAGCTCCTCGGCGGGGTGCTCGATGGTCTCTTGCATGAGGACCTTCTCGCCCTCAAAGAGCGCCACCTTCGTCGAGGTGGATCCGGGGTTGATCGTCAGCACCCGAAAGTTCCTGCTATCGTTGCCCATTTCTTAGCCAATCGTTTTGTGGCGCGCTTGCCCGCGCCTTGTCCTGACGGCTAATAATTTATGGGCGATATAGAAGTTTTCCCAGTTCAGAAGGGGTGTTTTGATGAGCTCATACGCTACAAAGAAAAAGCCGCCCTGTAGCGCTTGAACTACAGGGCGGCGCGGAATCTGACGTGCACCCCGCTGGCGGGCGGGGGCCTTGCCACTTGCCGACCGGGCGGGGCTCGCCGGCCGGGCAGGGCTCGCCGACCGACGGAGAAGCCTACTGCGTGGGCAGGCAGGCGTCGACGAGCTTCAGGATGATTGACGAGGCCTCTTCGGGGCTCAGGTCGGGCCTGTTCTTGAGCCAATAGCAGTTGGTGCTGAGCATGGCCGTCCCCACGAACTCCGCCACGATGTCTGGCTGATCAACGTCCGCGTTGGTCCTCTTGAGCATCTCCAAGAGGTGATTCTTGATGTGAGTCTTCACCTTGTGCACGAAGGTGGGCTCTCCCCCATCGCACAGAAGCGCTACGAAGGCGTCGCGGTTGTCGGCAAGGAAGCGCAGCGTGTCCACAGCCCCAAAGGTCGAGAAGCTGTAGTCCTTGGCTCCAATGTTTATCTTGTCGGAGCGCTGGTCAATCTCCTCGAGGCCCGCCATCAAGGTGTCCTGCACGTCCTGCATCACGTCGTAGGCGTCGTCATAATACGCATAGAAGGTGGTCCTGGCAACGCCAGCCCGCTTCGAGAGCGCCGAGACCGAGATTTGCTCCATGTCTCGCGACTCAAGGTAGAGCGAGATGAGCGCGTCTTGGATCTGCTTCTTGGTATCCTCCGCAGAGCCCCTTTTGGGCATCGCTACCAGCCCTTCCCCCTACTCGCTCGCCTGACCCAGCAGGCGCTTCTCCCATTCTGCCTCGCGAAATCCCACGAGCACAAAGTCGGGGCCCACCAGCAGCGGCCGCTTGATCAGCATGCCATTTGAGGCGAGGAGGTCAAACGCCTCTTCGTCTGGCAGCCCTGCGTCCAGGCGAGCCTTGAGCCCCATCTGGCGGTAGAGCTGACCGCTTGTGTTGAAGAAGCGCCGGACGGGAAGGCCGGAGCGCTCCTGCCACGCGGCAAGCTCAAAGACCGTAGGGCATTCATCCACGATGTGGCGGTCGGTGTGCGCAATGCCATGCTCGTCGAGCCACTTGGCGGCGCGCTTGCAGGTCGAGCACTTGGGGTACCAAACAAAGAGCAGCTCAGGCATGGTGTCTCCTTTGCGAAAAGGCTAATGGAAGCGGTTGATGGGATCTTCTCCTCGCAGAAAGCGTTCGATGTTTTTGGCGGACAGGGCGATGATTTTGTCGAGCGTCGCCGGAACGTTGAAGCGCCCCGCCTGATGGGGCGTAAGAAGCAGGTTCGGCGTATCCCAGAGCGGGTCGTCCACGGGCAGCGGCTCGGGGACGCAGACGTCAAGCGCCGCGCCCGCAAGATGGCCGCTCGTCAGGGCACATACCAGGGCGTCCTGGTCAACGAGGTCGCCGCGGCCGGCGTTCACGAAAAATGACCCCTCGCGCATGGATGAGAAGAAGGCGTCGTCCGCAAGCCCGCGGGTCTCGGGCGTGCTCGGGAGCGCCGAGGCGACGACGTCGAACTCCCCCAGATGCGAGCGGACCTCGTCCAGGGAGAGCATGCGCTCAAAGGGAGGGTCGTTCCTCTCGGCATGGCGACGGCAGCCCGCCACGTGAGCGCCCAGCGCCACCACGAGCCTGGCAAAGTGCGTCCCGATGTCGCCCGCCCCCAGCACCAGCACGTTTGCGCCGTCGAGCGTACGGGCATGGCCCTCCCAGCGCCACACATGGGCGCGCTGGTCGTCGCGATAGGCGGGCAGGCGCTTCATCATGCCAAGGAGCATGGCGAGCATGTGCTCGGAGACCGCCGGGCCATAGCAGCCCGAGGCGTTCGCCATCACGAGGCCGTCTGGCAACGGAGCCTTTGCGTAGCTATCAAAGCCAGCCGAATCTAGCTGAAGGAAGCGCAGCTTGGGAGCCTCGCGCAAGCGCGCGGGGGCAACGTTTCCCACCACGATCTCCGCTTCTGCGAGCTCGTCGGCCGTCACGCCCGCATGGCTCGAGAAGACGAAGGCCGCGTCCGGGGCCGCCGCCTCAAGACGTGAGCGCTGCTCCTCCGTCACGGGCGTGAGCACCACGATCCTCATGAGCGTCTCCCTTCTCGCCGCCGACCTGCGCCACCGCCACACCATGGTATCCCACTTCTCCTACACCTCCACGTTCCGTAGCATTCAGCCCCGTCCGGAGCGCCAAACGATACGGTCCGTGGCGGTGTTGTCACACGCTGCCGCACACCTCCACGTTCCGTAGTGTTTGAGCCCACCTGGAGCGCCATTTGCTACGGTCCGTGGCGGTGTTGTCACACGCTGCCGCACACCTCCACGAACCGTCGTGTTTGAGCCCACCTGGAGCGCCAAACGATACGGTTCGTGGCGGTGTTGTCATGCTGCCGCGTAAACCTCCACGTTCCGTGGCATTCAGCCCCGTCCGGAGGGCCATTTGCTGCGGTTCGTGGAGGTGTGCGAGAAGGGCACGCCATCGCCGCCGACGCCAAGCACGTCGCCGGCACCGGAGCCAGGCTAGGCGCGCCCGAGGGTGGTGGCGCGCTCGACGATCTCGTGCGGGACCTCGACGACGTTTCCGCCATGCGAGTCGCCCTCCACCATCTCCAGCAGCGATTCGACGGCCGCCCTGGCCATCTGGTCCGTGTGACGCTCCACCGTCGATATCGCCGGCGTGGTGATGCGCGAGTAGAGCGAGTTGTCCTGCCCGATGAGCAGGACGTCCTTCCCCACCGCCACGCCATGCTCCTTCAGCACGCCCAAGGCGCCGAGCGCAAGGCGGTCTCCTATCGCAACGATCCCATCGAAGTCGAAGCCATCGTCCAGGCAGCGACCCACCAGCTCGCGGGACTCCACAAGCGAGCTTTGCTCGTGAGGACCAGCCAGCACCAGGTTCTTGTCGAGCCTGATTCCACAGTCGCGCAGGGCGTCGCAAAAACCCTTGTAGCGCACGTCTTTGATGTAGGCAGTCCCCCCGGCCGCCACGCACAGGTACGCGATGCGCTCGCAGCCGCGTTCCTTCAGCAGGCAGGTGCATTCGTAAGTTATCTGGCGAGCATCGCTGTCGACGATCGTCGCCCCATCCAGGGGTTCAGGCAGCTGACGGTCGACGTAGGCGCACGGAATGGTCTCGGGAACGTCCTTCGACCAGCGCGGGCTGTCGCCGCCGACGAACACGATGCCGTCGACTTGCTTCTCGACCAGGTTGTGGACGCACCCCGCCTCGCGCTCCAAGTCGTTTGCCGTGTCGCAGATGAAGGTCATGTAGCCCTTTGCAGAAAGCAGCGTCTCGATTCCCTGGACGATTGACGAGAAGAAGTCGTTGCTCACGTCTGGCGTCACGACGCCCACCGTGCGAGTTCGGGCCTCGCGCAAGCTCTTGGCAGAGGAGTTGGTAACGTAGCCTTGCTCGTCTGCGATGTCCTGCACGAGCTTGCGGGTGCGCTCCGACACGCGACCCTTCCCATTGAGGACGTTCGACACGGTCGCGGCGCTCACGCCCGCAAGCTTCGCGATGTCATAGATGGTAACGGAGCGCTTCCCCACTGTTCTCTCCTCTGCTTAACAGCGATTAACCAACCATCCACAGCTTAACAGATACCGTTCGCGGTTGTTTGCTTAATCGATAAAGCGTTTTTTCCAAAAACACTTGCAAATCTCGTGGACCAGTGTAGTATACGGAATTGCGTAATCGATTAATCAAACGGATGGCAATTAAGGCATCTTCACAGGCAGCTTTTCATCTTTCCGTAGCTTAATCGATTAATCGTCAGGGCAGCAATGAGAGAAGGGGACAGCATGGGAAAGTACGACGAGATGGCGTCAAACATCGTCCAAGCGGTAGGAGGCAAGGAGAACATCGTCTCCCTTAGCCACTGCGCAACGCGCCTGCGCTTCAAGCTGAAGGACGATGCCAAGGCTCCGGTCGAGGACATCAACAAGGTGAAGGGCGTCATCACCACCGTTCGCAAGGGCGGCCAGACCCAGGTGGTAATCGGCAACACCGTAGGAGACGTCTACGACGCCATCGGAGCCATGGGCGTCACGCTCGGCGGGTCGGTCGACGACGCAGAGACCGCCGCGGCAGACACCAACGAGGAGGACGGCAAGAAGAACGGCCTGCTCGAGAAGCTCATCGACCTAATCACCAGCGTCATTCTCCCGGTGCTCCCGGCCCTCATCGGCGGCGGCATGATCAAGGCGCTGCTCATGATCTGCACCACCTTCTTCGGCATGAGCTCCGAGAGCGGCGAGTACGTGATGCTCTACGCCATCGCCGACGCGATCTTCTCGTACATGTGCGTCGCCCTGGCCGTCACCTCCGCGCGCAAGTTCAAGTGCAACGAGGCAGTCGCCATCGCGCTCGGCATCTGCATGGCAACGGCAACCTTCATCGACGGCAGCTACACCTTCTTCGGCATCCCCATCACCGGTCCCGGGCAGGGCTACGGCTCGACGGTCATCCCCATCATCCCGACAATCTGGTTCGCGGGCATCATCGAGCGCTGGCTCAACAAGCACCTGCACCCTTATGTCAAGAACATCTTTACGCCCATGCTCACCATGATCGTCGCAGGCGTCGCAATGTTCTTGGTCATCGGCCCTGTCATGAGCCTGCTGCAGGACGGCATCTCCGCTGGCTACGCCGCTCTGTACAACCTCTCCCCCGTCGTCTGCGGCGCCATCGTCGGCGGCCTCTGGCAGGTCCTCGTCGTGGTTGGCCTGCACTGGAGCCTCGTGCCCGTCATGCAGATGAACTACGCGGCATTCGGCACCGACTCGCTGTTCGCAATCTCCGGCCAGTCCAACTTCGCGCAGGCTGGCGCCGCCCTCGGCGTTGCTATGCGCGCTAAGAACGCCGACGTGAAGGAGACCGCCGTCTCCGCAGGCATCACCGCGCTCTTCTCGATCACCGAGCCCGCGGTCTACGGCTGCAACCTCCGCTTCAAGAAGCCCTTCTACATCGCAGTCGCCTGCGCCACCGTCGGCGGCGCGGTTGGCGGAGCGCTCGGCGCCACGGGCATCGTCGGCGGCCCGGTCGGCATCCTCTCGCTGCCCCTGTTCATGGGCTCCGGCTTCGTCGGCTTCATCCTCGCCGCTCTGATCTCCTTCGTCGGCTCGCTCGTCCTCACCGCCATGTTCGGCCACACGGACGAGATGGACGCCGAGTAACAGGCATCGCACCAACTACCGCGGGGATCGCGGGTGCGGTCCCCGCCAACAGGAAACGTCCGGGCGCTTGGCCCAGAAACGGAAGCAACCAAATGACTACCGAGAAGAGCACGCTATTTCTCCCCTCGCTCATGTGCGCGGACTTTGGGCACCTGCGCGAGGACGTCCTGGCCCTTGAGGCCGCTGGCGCCGACGGGTTCCACCTTGACCTCATGGACGGCAACTACGTCCCCAACTACGCCATGGGCCTTGGCGACATCCAGGCTGTGGCCTCTATGGCGAGCGTCCCCTGCGATGTCCACATGATGGTCCAGGACCCCGGCCGCTACGTCGACCGCTTTGCCAAGGCAGGAGTCCGCATCGTGTACGTCCACCCCGACGCGTGTCCCGACTGCGCCGCCACGCTGCGCCAGATTCGCGAGCTGGGCATGGCGCCCGGCATCGCCGTGAACCCTGGCGTCACGGTGGAGGAGGTCCGCGAGCTTCTGCCGCTGGTGGACTACGTGCTTGCCATGACCGTGAACCCCGGCTTCGCCGGCCAGAAGTGGATCGCCTCCGTAGACCCCAAGATCGCCGAGCTCTCCAAGCTGGGCGAAAGCATGGGCTTCGACGTGATAATCGACGGCAACTGCAGCCCCGAGAACATCAAGCGCGCCCACGACCTGGGCGCCCGCGGGTTTGTGCTGGGCACGGCAGGCCTCTTTGGACATGGCCCCTACCGGCAGACGATGGCCGCGCTTCGCGGGCTCTTCTCGCCCGCCGCGGCATAGCAACTACCGAAAGACTCAATAGCTCAGCGACCCCAAGCAACTACCAGGGGCGCACAGAAAGGAAACGAAAATGGCATTCAAGAAGCTCGCAATCGGCAACGACCACACTGCAGTCGACCTCAAGAACGAGATCATGGAGTACCTCACCGAGAAGGGCTACGAGATCGTGAACGTGGGCACCGACTCCAAGGAGCGCATGGACTACCCCGTCTCAGGCTACAAGGTGGCCAAGATGGTCGCCTCCGGCGAGGTGGACGGCGGCATCCTGATTTGCGGCACCGGCGTCGGCATCAGCCTCTCCGCCAACAAGGTGCACGGCATTCGTGCCGTCGTGTGCTCCGAGCCCTACTCCGCGCGCCTCTCCCGCCAGCACAACAACACCAACATCGTCGCGTTCGGCGCGCGCGTCGTGGGCGTGGAGACCGCCAAGGACATCGTCGACGCGTGGCTGGGCGCCGAGTACGAGGGCGGCCGCCACCAGCGCCGCATCGACATGATCTCCGAGATCGAAGAGACCCAGGGCCTCTCGGTCGTCGACAACGCGCAGTAGCCTAAAGTAGCGGAACCGAAGGGAGAAGATCATGGCAGACGGCAAGGCACTTCCCGAGGGCTTCCTCTGGGGCGGCTCCATCAGCGCGGCGCAGGCCGAGGGCGGATGGGACGAGGACGGCAGGTCCCCGGCACAGGTTGACTTTGCCGGGCCAGCGAGCGACCTGGGGTTCCGCCCCGTGTACTATCGAGCGGCAGACGGCAGCCGCGGCGTGATGCGCCAGTTCGACCACCTGCCCGAAGGCGCGCGCTATGAGCTCTTCGACGACGTGGCCTACACCAACCACGAGGCCACAGACTTCTACCACCACTGGCGCGAGGACCTCGCCCTTCTCGCCGAGATGGGCCTCACCTGCTTCAACACCACCGTGTCGTGGGCGCGCATCTACCCCCACGGCCTTAAGGGCGGCGTCAACAAGGCGGGCGTGGAGTTCTACCGCCAGGTCTTTGCCGAGGCGCGACGCCTGGGCATGAAGCCGGTCATCACCCTCTACAAGTACGACGAGCCCGTGTACTTTGACGAGACCTACGGAGGCTGGGGCAACCGCGCGATGATCGACGAGTTCGTCGGGTTTGCCCGCACGTGCTTCAAGGAGTACCACGGCCTGGTGGAGGCCTGGCTCACGTTCAACGAGATCAACGCCCTGCAGCTCTTCGACGGCTCCGGCTATCGCTACCAGGAGCTCCACAACCAGATGGTGGCCGCTGCGCGCGCTGTGAGCGCCGCGCACGAGATTGACCCTGAGCTCAAGGTGGGCTGCATGATCTGCGGCGTGTGCGCCTATCCCTACACCTGCGACCCCGCCGACGTTCTCGCCGCCCAGAGGCGCGTGCAGGACAGCTTCTGCTACTGCGCCGACACGATGGTCCGCGGCAAGTACCCCAGCTGGGCCGAGCGCACCCGCGCAGCCGCGGGGGCCACGGTCGAGGTCACCGAGCAGGACGAGCGCGACCTCATGGCAGGCAAGGCCGACTTTCTCGCATTCTCGTACTACAGCTCGTCCACCGTATCGGCCAAGCCGGTTGAGGGCAAGGAGGTCCGCGGCAACCTGATGGGCGGCCCCCGCAACCCCTATCTCACCACCAGCGAGTGGGGCTGGCAGATGGACCCGACCGGGTTCCGCTACTTCCTTAACTTCATGAACGACCGCTACGACGTCCCGCTGCTGGACGTGGAGAACGGCCTTGGCGCCGTCGACAGGGTTGAGCTCGACGCCGACGGCAACGAGCGCGTGCACGACCCCTATCGCAGCGAGTACCTGCGCAACCACGTGCGCGCCATGCGCGACGCCGTGCTGGAGGACGGCGTCGACCTGCGCGGATACACCTGGTGGGGACCGCTTGACCTGGTTGCGTTCTCGACCGGGCAGGTCTCAAAGCGCTACGGGTTCATCTACGTCGACCGCGACGACGACGGCAGCGGCGACCTGCACCGCATCCGCAAGGACTCGTTCTACGCGTACCAGAGGATCATCCGCTCCAACGGCGCGGACGGGCTGGACTAGCCGATGCGCTGACGACCGCGCTGCGGCACAACGTGATACGGCCCCTTCTCTCAGGCGATCCGCCGCTTCGGCGTGCGGGTCGCCTTTCTGCCTGCGCACGCCCACCTGCGCACGCCCGCTTGCGCACGCCCGCCTACGCACACCGCCACGTTCCGTAGCGTTTAGCCCGCTGTGTTGCTCACGACGCTACGGTTCGTGGAGGTATCAGCACGATATGGCGCACACCGCCACGAACCGTAGCATTCACGGACTTCAAAAGGGCCAAACGGCACGGTTCGTGGAGGTATCAACGTTGGGACGGCAACACCTCCACGCTCCGTAGCGTTTGCAGGCTCCGGAGGGGGCCAAACGGCACGGTTCGTGGAGGTGTGCGAAGAGGGCGAGAAGGGCGCACCGCCTCAACATGACCTAATCGTGGAAGCGCTCAAAGTAGCCGTTGCCCCAGTCGTAGGCATAGGGAGTGTCCTCGTCCTTGCAGATGCGCTCCATAAGCGGCAACGAAACCGCCATCAGCACGCCGCCCGCCGCCACGGCGCCAACAACGTCCACCAAGGTGGGAGCCGCTTGCGTGAAGAACGTCCACACAAAGGCGCAGCACAGCGGGAAGTACCCCAGCCAGGAGGTTGCGAGCCCCGGATTGTAGATCGTGCGCTTGCCCTGGGAACGATACCGCCTGAGCGCCCAGATTCCGGCGGAGGTGTGCGCGAAAAGCTCCCCCACACCCTGCAGACACTGCATGAGGGCAAACATCGGGTTCACGCCGATGGCGAGCATGAGGCAGCCGACGATGGTGCCAATCGTGTTGGTCCACATGTCGGAGAGCTGGTTCATGGGGTAGCGGTCGGGCTTCTCGGAGTCGGCCATCACGTTGTACATGTAATGGAAGCCGCCCGGGAAGCGCCACTCTTCAAGCACGTGGAACGAGAGCGTCGCCGTCGAAAGCGCGACCAGCTTTGTTTGGGCATCCCACGCTTCCCAGTTGGCCACGACAAGGCCTATGAGCACGCCCGCCACCATCGTCATCGCGTAGAGCCACAGCGAAAGCCACAGCTTCGTCGCCTTTTGCCTCATGCTCATCGGAACCACCTAGTCAAACTTGGTGAACTCAGGGTCGAAGTAGACCTTGTCCTGGTTGGCGTACAGGACGGGTGCGACGTCGCACAGGCGGCCGGTCTCCTGAATGTTGTGGCGAATCCACTGCATGCCCTGCTCCTTGCTATACAGTTTCGGCACCAGTGCGTGGTTGATGAGAGCTGACTGCTTGGAGCCGTCATCCAGCCCGACCCCAGTCTCGGTGTAGAACGTGGAGCCGCCATGACCGTTGTCGGCGTAGACGTGCTTGACGTGACCAGTGCGCTTGCCGTCCTTCATCACGTAGAACGTGAACTCGTGGTCGTTGAGGACGTCGGTCTCCATCTCGTAGTACACCACGTCGTTTACCTCGTTGGTGAGCTCGTGGATGCGGGAGCTCGCTCCCTCGAGAAAGCCCAGGTTCTTGGTGCCGTCTGCGCCATCGGTCAGAGGCGTCACGGCAACGTGGTCGCGGTTGTGCCACAGATGGTAGACGGAGATCTCGGGTCCGTCGAAGCCTTGACCGTCCCAGTTGGTGCAGCAGCCCAGGTGCTCGAAGAACCACTTGATCATCTCAGGCGTCACGCCATCCAGATCGTCATGCTGCACGCTCGCGAGCATGCGACCGTCAGGGAACTCGTCGAAATCTGCCCACTTGGCATCCTCATAGCGGCGGAACTCCTTCTTTCCGGCGCGGATGAGCGCGTTGCGCGCATTGTCGTGGCACTCGCGAAGGCGCTTCATGTCTGCGACGTGGGAAATCTCCTGGTCCATGGTTCTGTCCTTTCGTCTTGGCGGTCCGGCTTGCGCGCCGGCTTCTTTACCGCCTGCCCTGTTTGCTTACGAGACATTTGTACCGCACTTCTCCATATGATACAATTGTCTCGTAGGAAATAGAACGAAAGAGGCGAATGTGTACCACATCAAGGACGATCCCCGATCGATAAAAAGCGCAAATCTGCTCTATGCGGGACTCATGGAATGCCTGAAGAAAAAGCCGCTCGCCAAGGTAACCGTCACCGACGTGACTAAGGTCTCGACTGTTGGACGAGCGACGTTCTACCGCAGCTTCGACGAGGTGCCAGACATTCTCGCCTGGCGTTGCAACCTCGAGTTTGAGAAGACCCTCTCGAGCTTCGTTGCCTCAAATCCTCCCATGGAAAAGGAAGACGAGCTCTTGCTGTACGTGCTGCGCCACTGGATGAGCAGCCCGAAGATCCTCGAGGTGCTCATCGACGCAGGACGATTGGACATCATCTTCAACGCGTTCGTCAACAACGCGCACATCATCATGGACTTTCTCGAAAGCCGTGGGATTGACATGAAGACGGATGACTTCGAGTACTTCATTTCGGTTCGTGCGGGGTTCTTCATTGGCATCATCCGAGCTTGGGTGGCGTGCGGAAAGACACAAACCCCCGAGGAGGTCGCGCGCATCGTTGCCGAGCAGCACGACCAGGTGAAGGCATCGGAGCTTCTCGTCTAGCCACGCAGTCGGAGTGCCGCGCCCCTCTCGCGCCCCTCTCGCACACCTCCACGCTCCGTAGCGTTTGCGGGCTCCTAGCGCGCCAGACACGACGGTTCGTGGCGGTTTACGCCCAGCGGCGGCAACACCTCCACGCTCCGTAGCGTTTGAGGGCTCCTAGCGCGCCAGACACGACGGTTCGTGGCGGTTTACGCCCAGCGGCGGCAACACCTCCACGCTCCGTAGCGTTTGCGGGCTTTCGGCGGCTCAAACACGACGGTTCGTGGAGGTGTGCGAGTGGTGAGCGGGCGCGGGGCCCTACGAGCGCCAGGAGACGGCACGGGCAGGGCACACGTGGTAGCAGTTCCCGCACTCGTCGCAGCGGCTGCCGTCGATGCGGTACGGCTTTGGGTCTCCAGGCACGACGGCCTTGAAGGTGCAGGTCCGCGCGCACGCGCCACAGCCAATGCACTTCTTGGGGTCAATGACCAGACCGGGCTCGACGAAGCTGTCCCCGCCAAAGGCGAAGCGCTCGCGGTAGAGCTTGTGGTCGCGCTTCTCGCACTCAAAGTCGAAGTCGTAGAGCTCGCCATGGCCGCGATACATCACAAACGCAACCGTCTCGGGATAGGCCTCGAAGTCGTGGACGACGACGTCGAAGCCGGGGTTTCCCTTCGCGCGCTCAAATACCTCCTCGCGCGTGAGCTCGCGGACGTCGCCCATCACGCGCAGGGTGAACCCAGGCTCAAAGACGGGCAGGTTCTCCTCGTTCATAACGACGGTGCCCGTGCCCGTCATCCCGCAGACGGCCAGCTTGCCTGACGCCTTGAGCTGGCGATAGTAGGGCTTTACGGTCATCGTGGTGAAATAGAGCCCACCGTCGTCGACGGCCACAAAATGCGCAATGCGCGAGACTGGCGCGCCACTCGCGTCCACAGTCGAGAACGAGCAGCAGCCAACCTGCTCAAACTTGTCGAAGATGTCCTGAATGCTCATCATCGTTACCCCTTTCGCCATGCCTTTCCGAACCAATCACTCGTCCAGCATCCTCGCACTGTCGTTGGGGAACGAGATCGTGATTGCGGTCCATTCCCCCTCGCGCGAATCCGCGCGAACCGAAAGCCCCATCTTTTGGCACAGCCGCCGCACGAGGTAGAGTCCCAGTCCGGTCGAGCGTGACTGCCCGGGCAGCCGCCCATTCGAGCCAACGAAGCCCTTCTCGAAAATGCGCGGGAGGTCAGCGGCAGGAATGCCGATGCCGTTGTCGCGCACCTCGAGCTCGACGCGGTCGTTTGCACGCCCCTTGTCCAAGCGCCGAGCAGAAATCGCAACCTGCGCCTGGCGTCCCGCGCTCTCCGGCGCGCGATACTTGGCCGCGTTCTCCAGAATCTGGCCCAGCACGAACCTGATCCACTTTGCGTCAGCAAACACCGTCAGGTCCATGCCATCTTCCAGCTTTGGGGCGATGCGCTGGTCGATCAGCGTGCGCTTGTGCGCCTTGAGGGCGTCGCCCACAACGTCGCCGACGCGGACCTCGGCAATCACGTAGTCACGCTCGAGCGTCCCTGACCGGGCGTAATAAAGCGCTTGCTCAACGTAGCCGTCCATGCGGTCAAGCTCACGAGAGACTCGCGTCGCTAGCTCGCCGGGATTGTTATCGCAGGCAAGTCGCGCGGCGGCAATGGGCGTCTTGACCTCGTGCACCCATGCGTCGATGAACTCGTGGTACTCATTGGAATCCTGGCTAGCGCGAGCAATGCCGGCGCGCCCGGCCTGGGAAACGTCGTCGAGGGTTTCCCAGGCGAGAAGCCCTTCTCGGTAGCCCGGCTCGTCCACGACGGAGGTGACGTCGAGTGCCAGCGACTCGTCGTCGCAGACGTCCCGCACCTGTCGCCAGAAGCTCCGCCGAGGAAGCCACTCAATCAGAAGCGAGATCGCCCCACAGGCAAGGAGCGTGCCCAATATGAGCATGGCGACGTTGGGCTCGACGCCAACGCCCACCATCACCAGCGCCGCAATTCCTAGCCCGCATATGCGTATGGCAAGAGAGCCCGCCCGGTCGAGAAGAAACGCCGAGAGCTTCATGGCACTTCACCCCCTACTGCGAGACCGAATAGCCTTGCCCGCGATGCGTGTGCAGCCAGTTGCGCACGCCAATTGACGAGAGCGTCTGGCGCAGACGGTTGATGTTCACGGTCAGCGTGTTGTCGTCCACAAAGGCGTCGGAGTCCCACAGCTCGCACATCAGGTCTTCACGGCTCACGATTGCTGGCGCCCGACGAACTAGAAGCGCCAGAATTCGGAGCTCGTTCTTTGTAAGCTCGACCGAAGCGCCATGGTAACTTGCGCGCGAGCGCTCCACGTCCACGCGCACGCCGTCGCGCTCAAGCGCAGGCGTCACAGACAGGGCGCCCGCGCGGCGAAGCAGTGCATCGATGCGAGCGAGCAGCACGTGGCTGCTGTAAGGCTTGGCCACAAAATCGTCTGCTCCCAAGGTCATGCACATGACCTCGTCAATCTCACCCGCACGGCTAGTCACCACAATGATTGGCACGTTTGACCGCGAGCGAATCTGCCGACAGATCAGCGTCCCATCAACTCCAGGCAGGTTCAGGTCGAGAAGCACGAGGTCAGGAGAAGTCTCGAGCACAGCGTCCGCCGCGCGGGAAAAGTCCGTAACCTGCATTGCCTCGTGACCGTTGCTTTGAAGAAGCTGCCCAAGCTCTTTTCGAACGCTCTTGTCATCCTCAACGAATGTGATGCGCGCCATGGTCTCCTTCCCCGTCACTTTCTCAAAGTTGCAAGCTTCTGCAAAAGCCTACCGCTACCCACGATGAACGCAAACGCAAACATGCCCCTAACGAACGAGAAAGGACAACGCTTTGCTGGAACCCCCTTCGCGAAAAAGAAAGGGGCGCCCCATCGGGACGCCCCTGCCATGACGCTAAACGAGATTTACTACCTGTCGCCGATGCGCTTCCTCAGGCCGCCAACGATGCAGAGACCCGAAAGCATAACGAGAGCCCAAAGGGCGGTCGTGCTATCACCGGTGTCAGGCACGGCCTCTTTGCCACCGGTCTTCGGCTGGCTGGGTGGCACCTCAGTGCTGGGAGTGTGGGTGTTGGTGATGTTGCCACCATCAGCGACCTCGGTATTGTCAGCCTCATAGCCGGCACCATCGGGGATGGTCTCCCTAACGGTGTAGTCAATCGTCTGGCCGTCCGCCTTCTCGGGCAGGTTGGCGAAAGTAACCGTATAGGTGCCGTCGCCGTTGTCGATAACTTCAGCCTTAGCGTCGGAAACCTGCTCGCCGTTGGCAAAGAGTTCGACCCAGCCCGCGAAGTCCTCGGCGGAGGGGCGCAGGCCGTCCTGGTCGTCGCCGTCGCTCCAGGTCTTGGTGATCGAGACGGAGGTGGTGCCGGGCGTGTGGGTGTTGGTGATGGTGCCGCCCGCGGAGACGCCGCCCTCGGGCTGGTCGGAGGAGTAGCCCTCGACGGAGTCCTCGGTGACCGTGTAGGCGACCTCGGAGCCCGCCTCGTACTGGGGCAGGTTGGCGAAGGAGACGGCGTAGGTGCCGTCGCCGTTGTCGGTCACCGCGGCCTCGGCGCCCTCGACCTCGGAGGTCTCGCCGCCGACCGTCTTGTAGAGGTGCACCATGCCCGCGAAGTCCTCGGCGGAGGGGCGCAGGCCGTCCTGGTCGTCGCCGTCGCTCCAGGTCTTGGTGATCGAGACGGAGGTGGTCTTACGCGTGTTAGTGATGGTGCCGCCAGCTGCAGTGCCGTTTTCAGGCTGGTCGGAGGTGTAGCCAGTGGGAACGGTCACGTTGCCGTCGGCGTCAACCTCCTTGAAGACATAGGTATACTCGTTGCCGCTGTCATCATAAGCTGGCATGTTCTCCCAGGTCACGCTCGTCGTGCCATTCGGGAGCTCCTTGATGCTGCCCGAGACGGCGGTCGCTTGCGATGCGTCGTCGCCGGTGTAGCGATAGAGCTGGAAGTATATCGTGGGGTGCGTTTCACCTGACGCGTCGCCACTCCAAGCCTTATTGGCAGTGATGTTCGTGGTCTGGACTTCATCGTTCACGTCGACATTGCCGCCAGCGGTGGTCGTGAGCGTCACGTCGTGCTCGGTGTCCTTGTCGATGACCACCCAGCTGGGCCCGTCGTCCTCGACGACGCGGTATGTGCCGTCCCTGAGACCGGTGATCTTTCCGATGCCACCGTCGGCGGTGGTGACGGTAGCGTAGTCAGCTCCGTTGTACCAGCCGCTGACAACGTTTCCGTCGTCATCCAGCTTGTAGACCTTGAAAGACACGCCACTCAGCGGGGTATCCGAGTCGCCGACGGTCTTGGTGATCTGAAGGGTGCCGGGCGTGACGCCTGTGGCGGTTGAGGAGTTGTTGGGGACCTGGATCGAGGAGTGGGCGGTATCTGTTACGGGCTCGCTCATCGTAGTGTCCTGGTGCGTCACCAAGGCATCGTTAAGCTTCCACTCGTCCGCAGTATGAGATGCGAGGTTGGTCCTAAAGCGGAACATCACGCAGACGGGCTTGCCGGTAAGGGTTGCCGCGGTTCCGGGATATGAGTTGAGGCTGGACGCCGGAATCTCAATGTGGATGTTGCTGTCACTTGTCGTGACGGTGCCGCCCAGAACGTTCACAATCCAGTCTCTAACATTGGCATCCCCAAAAACGGAGTTGCCCCAGATCTCGGTGCCGCTGTCGTCTTGCCAATAGACCATGGCGCACGTGAGGCTGTCGAACGTCTGCCCATCCTCCAGGGTGTCGTCGATGACGACGGTACCCGTGTTGTTCGAGGCATAGGTATGGTTCACGCGGATGGACCAGTAGACGTGGTCGTAGTCACTGTTGTTGTCGTGCTCGGGATCCTCCCCGCCGGTCACATCGGTTTCCCACGATGCGTACTTCTCTGCGAAGCCGACGCCAGTCGACCCATCGCTCGGCTTGACCGTGACCGTCGACGTCTTGTCGCCAGAGGTGACCGTAACATTTTGGTCCTCCTCCGTCGTGTTGCGCGCCTGCACGGTAAAGGTAACGGTGCCCTTCACGTTGTAGTACTTGCTGACGTTCTCGTCGAACGTGGCGGTCATCCCGCTGGACGAAATGACGACCTGACCAACAATCGGGTGATTGTTCTCATCGTGGGGATCCGAAGAATCAAGGACAGTCCTATCTGTAAGGACGATGTCGAGCGTACTTTCGGTTGGACCCACGAGATAGACGTCACCACTAGTAGGCCACGATGCGGAGATTACGTCGCCGGGCTGGATGTCGTCCTTGCCCGTGGCGTCATAGTTCACCGTGTACGTCACTCTGCCCCAGTTGTTGGCAGTTTCCCTGTCTGCAGTGATGTCCGTCACGTACGTGCTCGAAACGTCTTCAGCCAGCGCGGTCGCAGGAGCGATGCCAAGCGTCAGAAGCACCGCGAAGGCAACCATGAGGAAGCCGAGAAGGAAGCGACCGAAAGCCTCCCTTCCCTGCCATCTGGTCGATACTGCCGAAATACTCATGAAGCCCCCTTCGATCGCAAACGATCAAGAAATTCAGGTTTTATCAATGTCTCCAAAATTGTTGGTACAGTGTTCAAAGAATTGAAAGAAACCTAAGGGTCACTCTATCACTGCAGCACTTAGATTTTCTTGCAGCGGATAGATTTATAGACTTTTTTTGCCACACAACGGGCAGGCTGCAGCACCTCTGAGGTGCTGATTTGCTGGAATTGGCTCAATCATGACTTGGAGATTACAGCAACCTAATGCATGTCTTCGTCGCTGATTGCTCAATGAATTGATGTTAGTGCAAGCTTTCGAATGGCATCTATCAGCAGAAAAACAAAATGGGCTCTGCATGAAAAAATTTTGACGCTCCCAGCGGCATGTCGTACCGTTTGCTTTGTAATGTTTTTCAGACGCAGACCAGAAAAGCCTGCCGCTCCACAGCACAGCGTGACTGCGATAGAGGACTCCCCCCCTACGCGACGAACACCAACCGGACGAGCAACATATAGACGGCGGTACCTACAATCATCGAGCCCATCATGCTGCGCCTCCAACGATAGGTCAGCCACACGAGGAAGAGTGATATAGCCTCAGGTATGCCATGGGTCCCACTGGTTGGGCTCACGGTTCGTAGGCAATACACGACAAGCAGGCCAAACACCGCGGGCGCGAGCACGCGACCAAGGTAGGTGATCGTCTGCGGGGTCTTTTTGCCAGAGGGCACGAGCACATAGGGCAAAAAGCGGGTAAGCACGGTGCCCAAGAGGGCGACGCCCAACGTCAGGGCAATCTCGGTTGAGCTCATGGGCGTCATTGCTCATCGCCGCCCATCTCGACCGTCGAGGGCTTCTCTCCCGAAGGCATCCAGACCGAAATCCGCTTCCTAAAGACAAGAAGAAGCACCAGCATGCAGATCATCGACGGCACGATGAACGAGTCGGGACCAAAGACCAGCAGGCACAGCAAAGAGCAGCCAAGGCCGATGAGCTCGGCTGCATGGCAGCGAAGCGCATGTGCAAGGCCCAGTCCCTCCCCTCCTGCTGCCTCGCTGTCCTTGCGCCACTGCTCGAAGAAGATCACGGCGAACATCGTGGTCATCACGAACTCAAGCCCTGTAGTGTCGAAGGTGATGAGCGAGCCAAAGAGCGCGCCCAGCGCGGAGCCCACAACCCAAAACATCTGGTCGAGCAGCGAGACCCACCAATAGAACCAGCCCTCGTCGATACCGTCGGGAATCTTGGCAGAGTAGTTGACGGCAAAGGTCTCGTCAGAGGTCGAAAAGATCAGGTACGGCGTCTTCCAGCCGCGACCGCGATAGCGCGTGAGCATCGAGATGCCATAGAAGATGTGGCGAGCGCCGACCATGATGGCCGTCACGAAGGTAGAAAGCAGGTTGACGGGAGACTGCAAAATCTGTACCAGCAGAAACTCCAGGCTACCGGTATAGATGAGAAGCGCCGTCACGATAGGCAGCCAAGCAGGAAAGCCAGCGCGAACCATCAGCAACCCGTAGGTGATGCCAAGAAACACGTAGCCTGCCATAACCGGCAGGGCTTGGGGAAAGCACGCTTTGAGTGCTGCAAGTGATGAGCCGCGTGAAGGCGCGGAAGAGCGAGAGTCGGACACAGAAAAAGCCTTTCGAGGGTTGGAAGACGCGCCACAATGGGGCGCAACTGGAGGAAATGGTAGCAAAGCATTGGATAGCTAGCGATAAAAAGGACCAGAGGGGCCAAAAATCACAGTCGCGCGCCTCATCGTGCAAGGTTTGGCGCCAAAGGGTGCAGTTCAGCAAGTTATGTATGGATTGTCTCGTTATGGCAAGCTGTCCGAGCCGCATGCCAAGAGCAAAAGCCCAGTTGGAGCCTTTCCGAAACAGGCGCGAAGGGACCGGGGCGCGCCGAGCAGGCGTCCTGACCTATACATAACTTGCTGAACTGCAACCAGGCACCGAACAACTTGCAACAGCCTAGCATCGAGGCATAGAAATCCCCCGCTCCAGCATGCTGGCGCGGGGGATGAGGGGGAGGGCAAAAAGCGGCGTCGCCCAGCTACTCGTTGTCACCGCCGGTCATCTTGGTGGCGGAAAGGTGCTCGCCAGCATCGGAGGCGTCATGCCACTTCCAGTCGGTGAAGGCCGGGTGGTCGTAGCCGTTGTCAACGGCAAACTGGAAGGCGTCCTGGCGGAACTGCTCCCACTCGGCGATCTGGTCGGCCCACTTGTCGGCGTCGAGGATTCGCAGCGCGTCGGCAGCGAGCGCCCAACGGTCCATGTCGTTCAGGCGCAGCATGTCGTAGGGCGTGGTCGTGGAGCCCTGCTCCTGGTAACCGTGAACGTGGAAGTTGTCGTGGTTCGGGCGGTCCCAGATGAGGCGGCGCACCGTGCCGGGATAGGCATGGAACGCAAAGAGGACGGGCTTGTCAGCCGTGAAGAGCTGCACAAACTGCTCATCGGAGAGCGCCTGGTCGTTCTCGGAGGCGTTCTGGATCTTGAGCAGCTCGACCACGTTCACAAGACGGCACTTGATGCCCAGCTTGTCAAGCAGCTCAAGCGCGGCCATGGTCTCCTGCGTGGGGACGTCGCCGCAGCAGCCCAGAACGATGTCAGGCTCCTCGCCCTCGGCGGTATTGGAAGCCCACTTCCACTCCGCGGCGCCAGCGGCAAGCTCCTCGCGGGCCTCATCCAGCGTGAGCCACGTGGGCGCGGGCTGCTTGCCGGCGAAGATTGCATTCACGCAGTTGGTAGATGCATATGCGCGCTCAGCGACCGCCAAAAGCATGTTTGCGTCGACCGGGTAGTAGATATTCACCACGTGGTCGTTGTTGAAGCTCTTGTTGAGCAGCACGTCCACGAAACCCGGGTCCTGGTGCGAGAAGCCGTTGTGGTCCTGGCGCCAGACGTGGCTGGAGAGCAGCATGTTGAGACCGGAGATGGGCTTTCTCCAGGGAATGTGACGCACCGTCGCCTCGAGCCACTTGCAGTGCTGGTTGACCATGGAGTCAACGATGTGCACGAAGCTCTCGTAGCTGGACCACAGGCCATATCGACCGGTAAGCAGGTAGCCCTCGAGAAGCCCCTCGCACTGATGCTCGGAGAGCTGCTCGATCACGTTGCCCACAGGCGCGAGGTGCTCGTCGTTGGCAGGGTCGTCGTTGACACCGCCGCCGAACCACTGCTTGTCCGTCACTTGGTAGCTCGGCTGTAGACGGTTCGAAGCCGTCTCGTCGGGACCGAAGATGCGGAACTTGTCGCGATTGGCGTTGATGAGCTCAGCCGTATAGTTGCCCAGCACGCGCGTGGCCTCCGTGGCGCCAAAGCCGTGACCCTTGTGGGCAACGTCCACCTCGTAGGGTCGCACGTCCGGCATCTCGAGCTTCTCGCGAATGCGACCGCCGTTGGCATTAGGGTTGGCGCCCAGACGCAAGTCTCCTGCGGGCATGTACTCGGTGACCTCCGGACGGATGGCGCCCTTCTCGTCAAAGAGCTTCTCGGGTTCGTAGGACTCAAGCCAGCCCTCGAGAATCTGGAAGTGGGCCTCGGTGTCGCGCGCTGAGGCCAGCGGCACCTGGTGAGCGCGCCAAGAGCCCTCGGTCTTCTTGCCGTCTATCTCCTTCGGTCAGGTCCAGCCCTTGGGCGTGCGGAAGATGATCATCGGGTAGAACGGGCGCGAGGCGTCGCCTGCGGCCGCGCGCTGCTTGATGGCGCAAATCTCGTCGAAGACGGCCTCGAGAAGCGCCGCGAAGCGACGGTGGATGGAGGCGTGGTCCTCGTCGTCGAAGCCGGCCACGAAGTTGTAGGGATGGTAGCCCATGCCGCGGAAGAACTCGTCGCGCTCGCCGTCGGAGATGCGCGCAAGAATCGTGGGGTTGGCGATCTTATAGCCGTTCAGGTGCAGGATGGGCAGCACGATGCCGTCTGTCAGCGGGTCCATGAACTTGTTGGTCTGCCAGCTCGTGGCAAGAGGGCCGGTCTCGGCCTCGCCGTCGCCTACGACGGCCACCGCGAGAAGGCTCGGGTTGTCGAGAACTGCGCCGTACGCGTGGGAGAGCACGTAGCCAAGCTCGCCGCCCTCGTGGATGGAGCCGGGGGTCTCGGGCGCATAGTGGCTGGGGATGCCGCCGGGGTAGGAGAACTGGCGGAAGAACTTCTGGAGACCGGCCTCGTCATCGGTGATGTCAGGGCGAATCTCGCGATACGTGCCGTCGAGCAGGCTCTGCGCCGTGCCGGCCGGTCCGCCATGGCCGGGACCCATTAGGAAGATCGCATTCTGGTTATGATCGCGAATAAGGCGGTTGACATGTGCAAACAGGAAGTTGATGCCCGGCGTGGTCCCCCAGTGGCCAACCAGGCGGTGCTTGACGTCCTCGCGCGTGAAGCCGTCAGGTCCGTCTACGTTCTTGAAGTCAGGGCGCATCAGCGGGTTGGAACGCAGGTAGATCTGACCAACGGATAGGTAGTTCGCGCAGCGCCAGTAACGGTCGAGCCACGCCACCTCGTCTTCACTCACCGGCGTGTTGAGCTTCTTCCAGGGCGTGCCAAGCGTGGGTTGTGCCATGAGGACATCCTTTCTGTAAAAAGTCATCTCTCGTTTGACGCTGCCGCCAGTATAGATTGGTAAAACGTTTTACTCAAGAGGATTTAGTGCATTATTTAGTAATTTCTCTACACTTCTGCACCGAGTTGCATAGCCGCGAGCGCCACGCACCTACCACCCCACACACCGCCACGAACCGTAGCGTTCGAGCCGCCCTGAGCACGCCAACACAACGGAACGTGGAGGTGTCGGCGCGTACTTACGCAAACCGCCACGAACCGTAGCGAATGGCGCTCAAAAAGCACGCGTACGCCACGGAACGTGGAGGTGTTGCCAGCCTGAGGCTCAAACCGCCACGAACCGTAGCGTTGAACGCCGCGGCGGGCGAGAAACACGACGGTTCGTGGAGGTTTGCGAAAGGGCTAGGAAAGGGTGCGGACGCTCGCCTGCTCAACCAGATGCGGAACGAGAACGCGCTCGACCGCCGGAATAGCCTCTCCCCCGGCGTCCTGCTCTTCGATGCGAGCAAGCATCAGCTTGACAGCAGCTTCGGAAATCGACGGAACGTTCTGCTCGATTGAGGTCAGCGCGGGCTCAAAGAGCGAGTCGGCCGCGCTGTTGTCATAGCTCACTACCGAGAGGTCATCCGGCACGCGGAGCCCATGCTCGTAGGCGCGCTTCAAAAGACCGAGCGCAATGTTATCGCTGCTGGCAAACGCAGCCGTGGCATCAGTGGCGAGGAGCCCCTCGGCGGCGCGCCACGCATCGGGAATGTAGTAGTCGCTCTCAAAAACAAGAGCGGGGTCAGGAGCAATGCCCCTCTTCAATAGAGCCCGCTTATAGCCGGCAAGGCGTGCGCGGCCGGTATTCGAGTTGGGGTTGATGATGCACGCGATGCGCCGATGCCCATGCTCCAGCAGATAATTCGTCGCGAGATACCCGCCGAGCTCGTTATCAAAGCGTACGCGATCGCAGTCGAGACCCTCAATGAAGCGGTCAACCATCACGTAGGGAACGGGCAGCTGAGAAAGGACGTCGACCAGGTCTTTTTGAGTAGCGAACTCATCCGAGACAATCAGGAAGACGCCATCAACGCCACGGTTGACCAGCAGGCGAACAAGCTCCGCGTCGCTCTCGGCAGACCCCTCAGAGTTTGTGATCAGCAGCACGTAGCCATGCTTCCGGCACAGAAGCTCGATATTTTTGGCGATGGACGAGAAGTACCGGCTCTCGATGTTGGGCACCACAAGACCAAACGTCTCGGAGTGCTGCATCACAAGGCTGCGCGCAATTTGGTTGGGGATGTAGTGCTTTCGACGCGCTGTTTCCTTAATCTGGCGACGCTTCTCATCGGACACGCGGCAAGAGCGGTTGTTCAGCACGAGCGAGACCGTTGTAGGAGAAACGCCCACCTCATGAGCGATGTCCTTGAGCGTGACCTTCGCCACCGAAAGCCTCCTTGCACGACCAGCCAAACATTACAGATAGCTTATCCCAGCTTGGCTGCTTGGACGCCCGGTCTCAAGAATAACAACTTCGTATAATGTGGCTCGAGCATATACGCAATCGTTGCATTCGCGCATTATCCGGAGGAGCCATGAGCACCGTAATCATCGTTATTCTCATTGTTGTAATAAGCGAGGTTGCTTATTTAATCATCCAGAACTTGGTTCAAAACCACGTGCTTAACGCCTATACCAAGGCCATTGAGAGCCGTGACCTCGAGGCTGCGCTAGAGGCGCTCGACACCAAGACGGCGCGCTTCTTCATCCCAAGGTTCAACCTAGATTACATGCGTTTCAATGCATACCAGTTCGCAAACGACGTCGAGAATAGCTCGCGGGTGCTCGACACGCTTCTGACGGCAAACACATCAAAGAAGCAGCGCGCGGACATCGTGGTGCGGGCGTTTTACTTTTACCTCGAGCAGGACCGCAAGGATGACGCTAAGCAGATGCTGCAGGAAATTCAGGCAACGGGCGACGCCGCCACGGCCAAGCGCTGCACGCTTGCATGGGAGACGCTCGGCGAGGGCGACTCCAGCAAGATTGACGAGCTGGCAGCGGAATACGAAGCCTCGAAGAACAGGCTCGACCGAGTTAACCTGGCCATGCTGATTGCTGCGCAGTATTCCAACAAGGGCGACCTGGAAAGCGCCAAGGCCTGGACTGACAAGGTCGGCGCAATGACGAAGAGGCAGGAGTAGAGCTACCCGGTGACGGCAAGCCCAGTAAAAGCTCCGTACACTGCTGCGCTACGAGAAGCGAAACTCCGTAGTCGAGACGAAGCAACGATCTGGGCCAAAGATAGGCTGCGCGAACTCCGGATGGTTGACCGCATCCGGAAAGAACTGCGTTTCTAGGCAGACGGCATCGTATGGCCCATAGGCGAAGCCGTCCTTGCCGTGCGGCTCGTCCAGATAGTTCGCCGTATATAGCTGCAAGCCGGGCAGGTCGCTCAGAACGTCCATCCTGATGCCAGAGGCGTCTCCCCACACGCTTGCCACAGGGCGGACATCTCCCACACGGTCATCGCGCGGCGAGAAGCCTCGCAGAACGTAGTTGTGATCGAAGCCGCGCTCGGGCTCCCTCTGGGCTAGGCCGGCCTTGAGGCCGCAGCGTAGCTCGCGTGGAGCGCGCAGGTCAAATGGGGTCCCAGCAACAGAAGCGAGCTCGCCGGTGGGAACGAGGTCGTCGCGTGTGGCGGTGATCTTGTCGGCAAGCACCTGCACGCGATGCCCCACAACGCTACCCGACCCCTGCCCGTTCAGATTGAAGTAGCTGTGATTCGTGAGGTTGATGGGCGTGAGCGCATCCGCCTCGCAGACGTAGTCGATGGCCAGCGAGCAATCGCTCGCCTCGTAGCTCACCTGCGCGTGCACCGCCCCAGGAAATCCCTGGTCGCCATCGGGGCTCTCAAGCGCAAGCGTCACGCGGTCTTGCTCCTCATCGACAAAACGCCACGTGCGATCGTGCCAGAAGTAGGGACCGCCATGGAGGTAGTTTCCCCGCTCGAAGGCGGGGAGCCGCACTTCTCGTCCATGCAGCGAGAAGCGCGCGCCGCCGATTCGGTTGGCAACGCGTCCGACGACCGCCCCTAGGTGCGCAGGGTTGCTCCCGTAGCGCTCGACCTCATCGAATCCCAAGACGACGTCGAGCGCGCTTCCGCCAGGGGTCGGCACGAAAAGCGAGACGAGGCTCGCGCCAAGGTCTGTGACTGTGGCCTGGACGCCGCCGGGGCGCCCTATCTTTCTAGTTCTGGCCATAGTAGGCGTTCGGTCCGTGCTTGCGCAGATAGTGCTTGTCGAGCAGATACTGCGGGGCGGAGCCGCAGCGTGGCGAGATGAGCTCGGTGTCGCGTGCCATCGCGCCAACTTCCTCGAGGACGACGGCATGGTATGCCGCTGCCGCCGCGTCGACGCCCCACGTGAAGGGACCGTGGTTGCGCACGAGACAGGCCGGCACGGCCATGGGGTCAATGCCGCGGTCGGCAAAGCCCGCAATAATCACGTTGCCGGTCTCGAGCTCGTAGTTGCCCTCAACCTCCTCGCGCGTAAGGCCGCGCATGCAGGGAACCGGCCCGTGGAAGTAGTCCGCGTGCGTGGTCCCGTAGGCAGGGATGTCACGACCGGACTGCGCCCAGGCGACGGCCGCGCTCGAGTGCGTGTGCACGACGCCCCCGACGCCCCGGCCCGCCCATGCGCGGTAGAGCGCAGCGTGAGTCGGCGTGTCAGAGGAGGGGCGCAGGTCCCCCTCAACCACCTTCCCGTCGAGGTCGCAGACCACAAGGTTCTCTGGCGAGAGCTCGTCGTAGTCCACGCCGCTCGGCTTGATCACGAAGACGCCGCGCTCGGCATCAAGACCTGACGCGTTTCCCCAGGTAAATACCACAAGACCGTGTTTCACCAAGGCCATGTTGGCCTCATAGACCTGCTCGCGAAGTTCCTTCAGCATCATGGATGCCCCCCTAGTTGTTTGCGTCCTGGTTGTCAGCGGCCTTCTCCGCCACAAGCGCACGGCGGAAGGAGCCGAGATAAGACCTGAATCCCTCAACGTCAGCGGGCACTGGCTCAAGCGTCGTCGAGGAGAGCGACCCAAAGACCTCGCTGGAGAGGTAGTCGGAGAGGCTCTGCCCCTCCTTGCGTCGCAGCATGTAGGCCGCGGCGACCGCCTGGCCCCACGCGCCGCCCTCCCCCGCCGTCTCCATCACGGTGACGGGGGCCTCGAGCGCAGCAGCGAGCAGGCGCTGCGCCACCACCGGCGTCTTGAAGATGCCGCCATGCGCATAAAGACGCTCGATGGCAACGCCCTCCTCGCGCAGTGCCTCATTTCCCAGGGCGAGCGCCGCAAAGCACGACATGATGGACGCGCGCATGAAGTTGGCAAGCCCCAGATGGGCGCCGGGCTTGCGCATGACAAGTGGCCGGCCCGTCCCAACGCCCACGACCGTCTCGCCAGAGACGAAGGGCACGGACACGACGCCCCCGCAGTCGGCATCACCCTGCAGCGCAAGCTCAAAAAGCCTCTGGTAGACATCATCATTTGAGGCACCCATGAGCTTGCCGTACTCAACCAGCAGCGATACCCACTCGTTGAGGTCGGAGGTGCAGTTGTTGCAGTGGACCATGGCCACCGGGTCTCCGGATGGCGTGGTCACGAGGTCGATCTCGGGGCGCGTCGCGTCCTTGAGCGGATGCTCGAGGACGACCATCGAGAAGACCGAGGTGCCCGCAGAGACGTTGCCGGTGCGCGGCGCCACAGAGTTGGTGGCTATCATGCCGGTGCCAGCGTCGCCCTCGGGCGGGCAGACCGGGCATCCCGGCTCAAGCTCTCCCGTGGGGTCAAGAAAGCGCGCGCCCTCCTCGCTCAGATGTCCGGCGCACTCCCCGGCCAGAAGCACACGCGGCAGCAGGTCCTCAAGCTTCCAGAACACGCCCTTCTCGCTTGCCAGAGCATCAAAACGCTCGAGCATGGCCTTGTCGTAGTTGTGGGTACGGGAGTCGATAGGAAACATCCCGGACGCGTCGCCCACCGACAGCGCCCATTCGCCGGTAAGGCGCCAGTGCGCGTATCCGGCAAGCGTCGTGAGGTGCGCGATGCGCGAGACGTGCGGCTCGCCGTCGAGAATCGCCTGGTAGACGTGGGAGACGCTCCAACGCTCCGGAATGTGGAACGAGAACTCGCGCGAGAGCTCGCGCGCCGCGCGCGTGGTCGTGGTGTTTCTCCAGGTGCGGAACGCAACGAGCAGATTGCCCGCCTCGTCAAAGGGCAGGTAGCCATGCATCATGGCCGAGACGCCCAGAGCCCCAAGGCGGTGAGGCACGACGCCGTAGCGCTCACGGCAGTCGTTCTTGAGCGACGCATATGTTGCGGCGATGCCCTCGTCGAGCTCAGACTTTGGGTAGGTCCAGTATCCGTCCGCAAGCGAGTTCTCCCAGTCATGGGTGCCTACGGCGAGCACCTCGTGAGACGCGCCGATGAGCACGGCCTTTATTCTCGTGGATCCGTACTCAATGCCGAGCGTGACGTCGCCGGCCTCGATAGCGCGTGCGGCAGATGCGTTCGTGTTCTCCATGTCTCCCCTCCAAAGATGCCGAGCCACCAGGAAGGTTGGACGGCCCGGCCGCGTGACTTAATGAGCCGCGAAGCTAGCGGAAGCAGACCTCTCCGAGCATGAGGTCGCGCTTGAAGTCGCGGATGGTAGTGTCGGCGTCAATGGCCACGCACTCGATGCCCATGAGCTCGGCCCAGTCGGCCATCTGCTGAGCCGTGAGGTCAAAGCTCATCGCGGTGTGGTGAGCGCCGCCCGCGTAGATCCATGCCTCGGTGCCAACCTTGAGGTTGGGTCGCGGAGTCCAGAAGAGCGTTCCAGTGGGAAGCGCCGGCATCGGCTTCTCGACCTTCTTGCAGTCGATCTCTTGGACGATCAGGCGGAAGCGGTTTCCAAGGTCAACGAGCGAGGTGGCAATGGCGGAACCAGTCTTTCCGGTGAAGATGAGGCGCGCGGGGTCCTCGCGATCGCCCATGGAAAGCGGCGTGGCGCGAATGGCAATGCGACCGTCGGCGATGCTCGGGTCGACCTCGCTCATGTGGCTCTCGAGGATTCCCTCCTTGCCCGGAACGAGGTTGTAGGTGTAGTCCTCCATGAGGGCGGAGCCCTTGGCGTCCCTCATGCCGGCGGTCATGACCTTCATGAGGCGCACCATCGCAGGAGTCTTCCAGTCGCCCTCAGGCCCAAAGCCGTAGCCCTTCTGCATCAGGCGCTGCACCGAGAGGCTCGGCAGCTCCTTCAGGGCGCCGAGGTCGCCGAAGTGGTCGGAGAAGGCGTTGTAGTTGTGCTCGACGAGGAAGCGCTCGATTCCGATCTCCTGCGCCGCCTGCACCTCAACGTGCTCGCGGAACTCCTTGGGGTCGCGCCCGTCAAGCACGAGCTCGTAGGTGTCGTAGTACTCGTCGGCAAGCGCGCTTGCCTCGGCGGGGCTCACGGCGTCGACGTAGGGGGTGAGGTCGTTCACGGGCCAGGCGTCCACGGTCCACCCGAACTTGACCTCGGCCTCGATCTTGTCTCCGTCGGTCACGGCGACGTTTCTCATGGTGTCAGCGAAGCGCGCCACGCGGATGTTTCTGCTCTCGTTCACGCCCACGGCCACGCGCATCCACGCGCCCAGCTCGGCGCGGACGGCAGCATCCTTCCAGTAGCCAAAGACCACCTTGTGAGGCCAGCGCATGCGGGCGAAGATGTGCCCCAGCTCGCGCTCGCCGTGGGCGGCCTGGTTCTCGTTCATGAAGTCCATGTCGATGGTGTCGTAGGGGATCTCCTCGTTGTACTGCGTGGCGAACTGGCACAGCGGCTTGTCGAGAACGCTCAGGCCGTGGATGTAGTTCTTCGAGGGCGAGAAGGTATGCGCCCAGGTGATGATGCCCGCGCAGGCATCGTCGGCGTTGGCGGCCTTGAAGGTCTGCTCGATCACGTCGGAAGTCAGAAGGTTGGGCTTGAGGACGACCTCGTAGGGAATCTCGGGACTCGCGTTGAGCGCGGCGACGACCTCAGCGGAGTGCTCTGCCACGTGTGCCAGAACCTCATCGCCATAGAGATCCTGCGTGCAGGGGCAGAACCAGAACTCATACTTCTTGATTTCGACCATGATGGTTTCCTTTCTTGTATGGCTGCGACGCAAAGGAGCCGCGCGACTTGCTGCTCGCCTACCGCCCTGTCAACAAACGGCTCGCAACGCTTGCTCTGTTAAACGTTCAACTCGAATGTTTACCACCATTGAGACAGAAGAGTCATCACCCCAACCTTGGTCACATCATGAGAGGTTCTTGCATTTATGCAGTTAATCAGGGATTTGCTTGCCCTAGGATACTCTCTGCTCGCTGCTGAGGCTGTTATACAACGGTGTCTACATGAGTAAAACACTGTTTACCTGTGAACGGTTATTTTTCGGAATTGAGCGGCATATAAACAGTACTGTTTTTCTATTTACCTAGGCTTTTATCACTATTTGTTTACATCGTGTTTATGTCCATCGGCACAGAAATGCCCCCACGAGGCCGTGCCTCGGCAGGGGCTAGATGCTCGCGACGCTCTCGCGCTCGATCAGCTTGGTCGAGAGATGGATCGCCTTGGTGTAGTAGCGCGGGTGTTTTATCTGGTCCATCAGAAGATCGACGGCAATCGAGCCCATCTCGTGGTTGGGCACCCGAATCGTGGTCAGAGGGGGCACGGCAGCGGTGGCAAAGGGCAGGTCGTCGAAGCCGATGATCGAGACGTCCTCTGGAATCTTGATGCCTGCCTCGCTCATCGCGCGCATGGCGCCAAGCGCCATGATGTCGCTCTCCGCAAAGAAGGCCGTAGGCAGGAGGGGCTTTTTGGCAAGCCAGGACCGCATGGACTCGTAGGCGGTGCTCACGGTGGTCCCAGCCTCAACGCGAAAGTCTGGGTTGATCGCAAGGCCGGACTCGCGGATGGCACGCTTTACGCCCCGCTCGCGCAGGGGAAAGTTCCTGATCCTGCAGCGCCCGGCTATGTAGCCAATATCACGATGGCCATGCTGGATGAGATAGCTCGTGGCCCTAAAAGCCGAGTTCTCGTTCGAGGTGACCACGCAGTCGAAGAAGATGTGGTCGCACCATCCGTCAACTATCACGAGCGGGGCTTTGGCATCCTCGAAGAGGGCATAGTCATCCTCGGTCATCTCAGTGCCGAGAAGGACGACGGCCCTTGAGGTATCGCTTGCGATGTCTCTTGCCTGCCTCCGCGCCGCTTCGCGGTCAGAGAGCTCGAGCGTGACGTAGCTCGTCGAAAGGCCGAGGGCGCTTGCCGCCTTCTCGACTCCCTCCATGACGCCGGGGTGGAAGGTGCCCTCGTCGAGCACCTCGCCGGTCTTTCGAGCCAACACAAAGCAGATGCTGCCGACGCTCTCGCGACGCGCATAGCCGAGCTCTTCCGCAGCCTTCATGATGATCCTTGCGGTCTCCTTGCTCACGCTTCGCTTGTTGTTGAGCGCGTTGGAGACCGTCGCGGGAGAGAACCCCGTCATGCGGCTGATTTCTCGAACACCGATGTTGCGCATGGAGCGTACCTCCGTCGTCCTTGGCGTCTCCTAAGGCAGGCTAAACATAGCACTAAACGTATGTTAACAACGTCCGAGCCTCATGGGCGGGCACGCATGCCAACCGCGCGCGGGCGCGTGCCCTATACTTGTCCACACGCCGACAACGAAAAGGACGCACTGATGGACATCACACCACAGGAAGTTTCCGAGACCCTCGCGATGGTCTCGGAGCAGAACCTTGACCTGCGCACCATTACCATGGGCATCTCGCTGGCGAGCTGCGCCGACGAGGACATGGGTCGCATGTGCACCAAGATCTATGACCGCATCACGAGCCAAGCGGAGAACTTGGTCTCCGTCGCGAGCGACCTTGAGAACGAGTATGGGATCCCCATTGCCAACAAGCGCGTCTCCGTCACCCCTATTGCGCAGATTGCCGCAGGATGTCCCGACGAGGACCTCTCCCCCATCGCCCGCACGATGGACCGCGCGGCCGAGACTTTGGGCATCGACTTCATGGGCGGCTTCTCGGCGCTTGTGCAGAAGGGCATGGGCGTCACCGACCGTCGTCTGATCGCCTCAGTCCCCGAGGCTCTCTCCACCACCACGCGCGTGTGCTCCTCGCTCAACATCGCCTCGACGCGCGCCGGCATCAACATGGACGCCGTCCTTCTCGCCGCGCAGACCATCATCGATTGCGCAAAGGCGACGACCGACATCGACTGCTATGGGGCGGCCAAGTTCGTCGTGTTCGCCAACATGGTGGAGGACTCGCCGTTCATGGCGGGTGCCGTCCACGGGACGGGCGAGGCTGACGCTGTCATCAACGTGGGAGTCTCCGGCCCCGGCGTCATGGCAGCCGCCCTCGAGCAGCTTCCCGAGGACGCCGACCTCATGACCGTTGCCGAGAAGATCAAGGAGACCGCCTTCAAGATCACCCGCGCCGGCGAGCTCATGAGTCGCGAGGCCTCGAGGCGCCTAGGCGTGGAGAAGGGCATCGTGGACCTGTCGCTGGCACCCACTCCGGCAGCGGGAGACTCCGTGGCCAAGATCCTCGAGATCATCGGCGTCGGCGAATGCGGGGGGCCCGGCACCACCTGCGCGCTTGCGCTCTTGAATGACTGCGTCAAGAAGGGCGGCGTCATGGCCTCCTCGAGCGTGGGCGGCCTTTCGGGCGCGTTCATCCCAGTGTCCGAGGATGCGGGCATGATCCGCGCTGCCGAGGACGAATCGCTTTCCATCGAGAAGCTCGAGGCCATGACCAGCGTCTGCTCCGTCGGCCTCGACATGATCGCTATCCCCGGAGACACGTCCGTTGAGACCATCGCCGGCATCATCGCCGACGAGATGGCCATCGGCGTGATCAACACCAAGACCACGGCCGTGCGTCTGATTCCCGCCATCGGCCACAAGGAGGGCGACGTGCTTGAGTTTGGCGGTCTGTTTGGCAGCGCGCCGGTCATGTCCGTCAACCGTTACGCCGGCACGGTCTTCGCGCACCGCGGAGGGCGCTTCCCAGCCCCGCTCAACTCGCTAAAGAACTAGGCAATCTCATCAGCAGGGTACAGATAATTGACCGTCCCCACGCGTTCCTCCGCAGGGACGGTCTTTTTTTGATTTGATAGCAAGCAATCAGCAATCTAAATGCAGCCCAATGAAGGTTTTGGCGTTGTAACGGCTGCTCGTGTCACGGGGCCGGGCAACCTACAATGAGACGTGCTCGTCGACTATAACTGGGGAGGAGTCAACGGTGACACAAGATCTTGGCATTCGCGTGAGGCAGACGTCTCATGCGCCGCTTGCTGTATGCGTTGCCGTTGTAGCCGCTCTTCTTACAGGCCTTACGGGATGCGGATCCGCGCAGCAAACGGAAAGCACAACCACGAGCACGGTCCAGGTGCAGGACACTACCAGCGAGACCGAAGACGCCAGCAGCGAGGACTCTTCATCGAGCGATGACGCCTCAGCAGACGCTGACGGCGGGACGACCGAATCAGCCGAGCTCGTCTCGCAAACAACAAGCTCGGGCATCTCGTACACGGGCAATGCCGACATCGCGAATACCGAGGCGCTCCAAGACTTGGAGGAGCTTCTCGCCGAATGCGAGAAGAACGACATCACATGCTCGATTGCGCTCTACGACCTCGACGGGGGGTCCGCCAGCATCACCTATCAGAATAACGAGAAGGTCTACTCGGCCAGCGCCATCAAGGGTCCCTATTGCACCTTTGTCTACCAGGACCTCATCGAGACCGGACAAGCTTCTGAGGACACGCTTTACCCGCTGATTCAAAACGTGATCAACAACTCCGACAACGACGACTACGAGAGCCTTCGCAAGAAGACCTACGGCATGGGCTGGACGGATTGGCTCAGCCGTGCGGGCATCGACCTCACCGACAGGGAGGACGACTTCGAAGACCACTATTACGCACAGATGAGCGCCGAGGAATTCGCGCTTGCCTGGGAGCAGGGCTACGCCTACCTTTGCAGCGGAACCGAAGAGTCCCAGCGGCTGGCGGACCTCTTTACCGAAACAATCCAATCCCCGCTCCACGACCAGCTGGGCGACCAGTACACGGTTTGGTCCAAGGCCGGCTGGTACTACGACTACGAGGGGAACGCCTCCCCAGCCATGAACGATGCCGGCGTGGTCTTCTCCGACGACGGAACCTACGTCGTGGCGGTCCTCACCAGCTCCGCAGGCGACGAGGAGTTTGTCTGCCAGATTGTCGATGCTCTCGACCGCTGCCATTCCGCGCTCGAGGGATAGCGTGCGGCAGAGCGCGCCAGCAGCGTCGACCATAACGCTTGCCTTGACCATAACGTTCGCCTTACAACATCTGCGCAAGCGCTTCTCGATGCTTTGATAGCATGCGGAGGCGTTGCGCGCCATCTCGCGCGACTTCGGCACCATTTTTCACTACAAGCGAAAGAGGAACCACTTGAACCCAACATCCAACGAAGGCGGCACGCCAGACATTGACGCGCGCCCCTATGAGAGCACCTATACGCAAGGCCCCATCATCCGTCGAGGGAATCAGGTTCCCGACTCCACAACGTCCGGGCGACTGCTTTCTAAGACGAAGGACACCGACTGGCTCCATATGGACCCCTGGCGCGTGCTGCGCATCCAAGCGGAGTTCGTTGACGGCTTTGGCGCGCTCGCCGAGGTGGGCCCCGCGGTCGCCTGCTTTGGCTCTGCTCGCACGAAGCCGGACGACGCAATGTACGTCCACGCATGCAATGTGGGCAAGCGGATTGCCGAGCGCGGGCTTGCCATAATCACCGGCGGAGGACCAGGCATCATGGAGGCGGCAAACCGCGGAGCGGCGACCGCCGGCGGCACCTCGATTGGGCTTGGCATCGAGCTGCCCTTTGAGGAGTCTCTCAATGAGTGGGTCAACCTGGGGATGACGTTTCGCTACTTCTTTGTTCGCAAGACGATGTTCGTGAAGTACTCCCAGGGGGCCATCTTCTTTCCCGGAGGCTTCGGGACGCTCGACGAGATGTTCGAGCTGCTCACGCTCATCCAGACGCAGAAAGTCGAATACACCCCGGTCGTGCTGTTTGGCAGCGACTATTGGAGCGGCCTTATCGACTGGTTCAAGAAGTCGCTCGAGACGGCGGGCAACATCTCGGCCGCAGACCACGAGCTCTACCGCATCACCGACAGCGAGGACGAAGCCGTAGAGCTTGCCTGCAGCGGGATTGTTACTGCGCGCTAGCACTGACCGCGCCTCGCACGATACGAATAAAAGAAGGGCGCACGCCAAAGCGACGCGCGCCCGCTTCTTTTCTTAATGACGTCTTCTTGGAATGGCCCTCCGGGGATCTAGCCGAGAAAACGAACCTCTGGCTCAAGGCGGACGCCAAACTGGCGCTCGACCTCGTCTTGCACGTGCTCGATCACGGCATGGACGTCAGACGCCGTCGCGCCGCCCAAGTTCACCACGAAGCCAGCGTGCTTCTTCGAGACGGCCGCTCCCCCAACCTGGTAGCCCTGAAGCCCTGCGTCGGTGATGAGCTTGCCCGCGAAGTGCCCCTCGGGACGCTTGAAGGTCGAGCCGGCGCTCGGAAGCTCAAGGGGCTGCTTCTCCTCGCGACGGCGCGTGAGCTCGTCCATGCGCGCGCGAATCTTCTCCGAGTCGCCGTGATGCAGCTTGAAGGTGGCAGAGAGCACGACCATGCCCTCGTCGGCAATGCGGCTATGGCGATAGCCAGGATCAAGCTCGTCGACGTCAAGGGTGTCTTGGCGGCCGTCCTTCTTCAGCACGCGGACACTCTTGAGAACGTCCGCCATGCAGCCGTCGTAGGCTCCGGCATTCATGAAGCATGCGCCGCCGATGGATCCCGGGATTCCGCAGGCAAACTCGAGCCCGGTAAGCCCAAGCTCGCAGGCCATCTCCGAGGCTTCGCGAAGGTTCACGCCAGACTGGCAGCTCATCTCGTCGTCCTCAACTTCGACGCCCGTAAGGCCATCTGCCACGGCAACGATGACGCCACGATAGCCATCGTCAGAGACGAGAAGGTCAGAGCCACGCCCCAGCACAAAATATGGGACGGCAGCCTCTTGGCAAGCCTCGATTGTGTCATGAACCTCGTCTGGATCCTCTGGAATAACGAACAGGTCAGCTGGACCGCCGATCTTGAACGTCGTGTGCTCGCTCATGGGCTCATTCTCTAGGACGTTGTCCTCGCCGACGATGGCGTGAAGCCTCCAAGCGAGCTGCTGCAAGTGGTCGTCTAAATGACCGCCGTCAGACATCTTGCTCCTCTGTCTAGGGTGTGCGCCTTCCTGGGCGCTCTGCCGTCAGCGCGCCAAGCGCGCTCCGTGGGACAGTATACCAAGCACGGAGCGTCGAAAGACCCACTGCACAGCTCTTATAACACGGAGCTAATAATATGGCTAGCGGCGGCGGGCGGGCGCGGGCGGCGACAGCGGACGGCGGCGGGCGCGGGCGGCGACAGCGGGCGGCGGTAGGCGTGACCGTCCCACACAACGACTCCCCTCGACCCCCGCCGCCAAGTTGCGCGGCTTTTGCGGCATCAGAAGTCGCAGAAGTTGGCAGATGCGGCATCAAAGGTCGCAGAACCAGGCAAAGCGGGCATCAGAGGTCGCACAACTTGGCAGCCATGGCGCCGCCCGTCGTTGTGTGGGTCCATCGAAGAGTTGGCATCGTGCATCGTGCGGGGATCGAGGACGTTTCCGCAGTTCGCGAGCCGCGTAGTGCGGGACCGCGCAGTCCTTCTCGACCTCACGTCCCATTGTGTGGGACCTCCTCTAATGCTATATGCCATGTGCCATTTCTCTACCTGCGGCTTTGCGAAGCCCCTCTTCTCGAAAGCACTCTTCGGGAGTGAGAAGTCCCACACAACGCGAAGGGCGCCCAGCGCTTCCCGCCACATCCCTCACTTTGGTTTCCGGAGCCGAGAGAAGCCGCAGGTAGGAGGGCTGGACGAGAAGAGCGCCCCACACGACACGCTGCGACATTTTTTCGGTATCCCCACACAACGGTCCGCTGCCAGGTTGCGCGACTTTTGCAGCATCAGAGGTCGCGCAACCTGGCAGTCCGGGCATCAGAGGTCGCGCAAGTTGGCAATTCCGGCATCAGAGGTCGCATAACTTGTCAGGCGCGGGCATCAGAAGTCGCATAACCTGGCAAAACGGGCATCACAACTCGCGCAACCTGGCAACGGGGTCGCCACCCGCCGTCGCGCGAGCATCACAACCCGCGCAGCCTGGCAGTGGCGGCGCCACTCCCCTAGTCCAAGAAGCTCTCGTTCAGCGTGACGCCGAAGTCATGTGCGATGGCACGCAGGTCGTCGTCCGTGATCGTCTGACGGATGCCCTGACCGCAGGAGAGCACCTTGACGTATATCTCGGCGCTCTTCTCAATCGTATGGGCAAGGCCAAAAGCGGTGTCAAAGTCGGGCCCGCTCACGAACAGGCCGTGCTGAGCCCAGATTGCCGCCTGGTACGTCTCCATCTTCTTGCTGGTGGCGCGCGCGATGTCAACGCCTCCGGGCACCATCCACTCCACGACGCCCACGCCCTCGGGGAAGACGACCGGGCATTCCGTGGCGCTCTGCCACAGCGCGCGCGAGAAGTCGCGGTCGGTCAGCGGCAGCACGTAGGTGAGCGCGATCACGTTGGTGGCATGGCAGTGATAGATCACCCTGTTGGCGCCATCGGTCGCCTGCTTGCGCACGCTATGGTTCATGAGGTGCGTGGGAAACTCGCTCGTCGGGCGCGCGCCGCCGTCCAAGCCCCACACAATGCGCCAGCGCGACCCGCTCTCGTCGAGCTCGCAGATGCCGATGTTTGCGGCGGGGTCGAGAATGACGTTGCGCATGTACTTGCCCGAGCCGGTCACCAAGAAGTACTCGCCAGCCAAGTTCGGAAGCTCGACGCCCACCTCGTGCCAGCTACGGGGCTCGCCAAAGTAGGGACGCGCCTCGGCAACCTCCTGGTTGGTCAGGCGATATGACAGGTTGCCACCATTGCGCTCGTGCCAGCCCTGAAGCCACCCATCGTTGCACATGCGAACAAATCCCTGGACAAACCCCAGGCTCTCTGCCGCCTTGTCGCTTCTCTTCTCCATCGTCTGGTCTCCTAGTTCCTCTTCGAGAGGACCTCGTCCTCGTAAGCCTTTACCTGGTCCCACAGCTCTCCGTCGGTGGGCACGCCCTCGCGACGGCAGTACTCGTCCCACACGATGTCGAACGGCATCACCTTGAGCTGCTCGAGCGCAATCATCTTCTGTGTGTCGCGAAACTCGTTCTGCAGCTCCTTCAGCGTGTCCACGGGCTGGAGAAGCGCATAGAGCAGCGCCTTTTGCATGGAGCGCATGCCAACCGCCCAAGCGCCCACGCGGTTGATGGCAGCGTCGAAGAAGTCCATGCCGATGAGCGACTTCTCCCATGCGCCCGGCACGCGCACGATCTCCTCTGCCAGCTCGCGCAGGTCGTCGTTGAACAGCGTCACGTGGTCCGAGTCCCAGTGCATGGGGCGCGTCACGTGCAGCGGCAGATACGGGAAGAAGAGCGCGAGCGCAGAGAGCTTGTCCGCCACGTTCTCGGTTGGGTTGAAGTGGCCAGTGTCCAGCAGCACGCAGGCGTTGCCCCCGCGCTTGGCGGCAAATCCCTCGTAGAACTCCTGGTCGCCCACCGTAAATCCCTCGACGCCCAGCCCAAAGACCTTCTGCTCGAAGGCGTCAACGACGTGCGGCGCGTCCTCGGCGTAAATCTTCGAGAGCGAGTCGAGCAGGTTCGCGCGCAGCCCATAGCGATCGGTTGGGGTGTCCTTGAGGCCGTCGGGGATCCAGAAGTTGAGCAGCACCTTGTCGTTCAGCTCGGCGCCGATTCGCTCCGCAATCTCGCGGCAGCGCAGGCCGTGCCGCACCCAGAACGCGCGGGTGTCGGAGTTAGGCGAGCTCACGGTAAGGCCGTGGTCAACGCGGGGATGCGAGAAGAACGTGGGGTTGAAGTCGATGCCGTAGCCATGCTCGCTCGCCCACGCCACCCATGGCTCGAAATCCTCGTAGGTGAGCTGGTCGCGGTCGTGCCAGGGGTTCTTCTCGGTAAAGACCGCATAGCTCGCATGCAGGTTCACGCGCTTCTTGCCCGGAACCATTTCCGCGGCGCGCTCGAAGTCAGCCGTGAGCTCGGAGAAGTTGCGCGCGCGGCCAGGGTAGTTTCCGGTGGTCATGATGCCGCCGGACGCCGGGTTGTCCCCTTGGTCAAAACCCTGCACGTCATCGCCCTGCCAGCAGTGCATAGAGATTGGCTTGGCTGCAAGGCGCGACAGCGCAGCTTCCACGTCCACGCCGATCCGTGCATAGCGCTCACGGGCATATCCGAAGACGGCATCATCAGATATTGCATTGGTCATTGGGTGCTACCTCCTCAATCTTGAAGCTGTTGGGAATTGCCGCGCGGGCGTCCGCCACGCTTGCGAACTCGCCCGAGAAGACCATCTGGACCATCAGGTTGCCAAGGGCGGTGCCCTCCATGGGGCCAGCGAAGACGGATAGCCCGGCCGCATCGGCGGTCGCCTGGTTGAGATAGCGGTTGGCTGAGCCGCCGCCAACAATGTTCACGCTGGTATAGGCGATGCCGGTAAGCTCCTGCATCTGGCGAATCGAGCGAGCGTAGCACGCGGCCAGAGAATCGTAGACTGTGGCCGCCAGCTGGCCCATGCCCTCCGGCACCGCCTGACCTTCCTCCTTTGCGGCTGACTGGAGCTCCAAGGTCATGGACTGCGGAGCGAGGAAGCGCTCGTCTTGCGCATCGACCACGGACGAGAAGCCCTCGTTATGGGCCTTGCTTGCGGCGTCGACGAGCTGGTCCCAGCTTGGAAGCGAGCCGTCAGGTCGGGCGAGCTCGCGGCGCACGGACTGGATCATCCAAAGGCCCATAACGTTTTTCAGGTACCGGTACGTTCCGGCGACGCCACCTTCGTTGGTAAAGTTCGCCGCCGCGCTTTCGGGCGTGCAGATGGGGCTGGAAAGCTCGGTGCCGACAAGGCTCCATGTGCCAGACGAGATGTAGGCCGCCTGCGCGTCGCGAGCCGGCACGGCAAGCCAGGCAGATCCGGTGTCGTGCGTGGCCGGAAGAACGACCTTGCAGTCAAAGCCTACGCGGGCGCTGACCTCTGGGCGAAGCCGTCCGAGCTGGGTGCCTGGCATGCGGATGGCTTGGAAGATTGACCGGGGAAGCCCAAGCCGGTCGATAAGCGCATCGTCCCAAGTGCGCGACGCCGCCCCCACGAGCGCGGTCGTCGAGGCGTTGGTGTACTCGCTTGCCTTCTCGCCCGTAAGGAGAAAGCCCAGGTAGTCGGGTACCATCAGAAGCGTGCGCGCGGCGGCGAGGCAGGCGGGGTCGTCCCGGCGAAGGGCGAGCAGCTGATAGGCGGTGTTGAAGGGCTGGTACTGAATGCCCGTGCGCGCGTAGTGCTCGGCAAAAGAGAGGGTCCCGCTCTGCTCGAGCGCCTCGCGGACGCCTCTGGTGCGCACGTCGCGATACGAAACGCACTCCCCTAGGCGACGGTCGTCATCGCCGAGCAGGACGTAGTCGACGGCCCAGGTGTCGATGCCCATGGTGTCGGGCACGAGCCCCGCGTCGCGCGCGGCCTCCATGCCGAGAAGGACATTCTCAAAGAGCGCGTCTATGTCCCAGCACAGCTGGTTGCCTCTCAGAGCTGCGCCATTGTCGAAGCGATAGACCTCAGTCAGATGGATGCGACCGGCCTTGGCCTCGCCCACGATGGCGCGCCCGCTGGAGGCGCCGATATCGATGGCTAGGTGGCGCATGTCCTTCTCCTTGTCATTTTTGTAGTTATTTGCTCAAAGTTCTGTTTGACGATTCGAATATACGCAGCGTCAATCGGGAAGTCATTAGTAGAAAGTGACCTTGACTATCGAAAAATTGAACTATCGTTAGATGAGGGGCGCACGGCATTGGGGAGGGTCTTGTGGACACGACGACAAGCGAGCGTGGCGCGCTTCGCTACACGATGGACGTAGAGGGCCGAAGCTCCTGGCTTCGCACGACCCCCGGCGCCGAAGAGCGGCAGCTTCCATTTTTGGTGAGTGAGGCGGGGGCCTTTTATGCACGCTCGCGCTTCACGACCGAGCGCGCTCACAAGGAGGCCTACCTCGTCTTCTACACGCTGGGCGGGGCGGGCGTGGTCGAGCAGGGCGGGAAGTCGGTGCGCTTGGAGCGCGGCCAGGCTCTGCTCATGGATTGCCGAGAGCCGCAGCGCTACTTCACAGCGCCCGACCGCCACCACTGGTACCACTTGTGGATGCACGTTAACGGAGCTGGCATGCCAGCGCTGGCGGAGGCGCTTGGCTGCTCGACTCTTATGCCCGTCTCGCTTCCCCTCTCTGACGTCAGTCCCCGCTTCGACGAGGTGTTCGAAGCGCTTGAGAGTCCTGAACGCATTGCGCCGCTTCGCGCTGGGCTGGCAGCCCATAGCCTTCTGGTGAGCATGGCGCAGGCTATGGGGACTCCCGCCACGGAAGCCGAGCGAACGGCCGTCCAAGTTGCGCGCGAGCGAATCGAGAGCCGCTACCGCGAGAACGTCACGCTGGACGATTTGGCAAGCGTCGCTTGCGTGAGCCCCTCCTACCTCATCCGCCTCTTTCGGGACCAGCTGGGAACGACTCCCTACAACTACTTGCTGCGTTACCGGATTACCCGCGCCAAGGAGCTGCTGGCGGAGACCGCCATGCCTATCGACCAGATTGCTCGCGAGACGGGCTTTTCCAGCGCAAGCAACTTCAGCTACCGCTTTCGCAAGATGGAGGGGCAGAGCCCGAGTTCCTACCGAGCGGGCACTCCAGAGCTCTTCCCCGAGCCCGTCGACGGCGACGGTCAGTAGGCGGCGGTGGCGCGGCGCGTTACCTAGTTGCGCGAGTTTTGCAGCATCAGAGGTCACGGAAGTTGGCAGCGGAGAAGCCCCATCGCATCGTGTGGGACTGGCACCGGATTGGTCCCGCCTGTTGTGCGGGAATCATTAGCGTTTTCGCAGGTGGCAAAGTGAGTTGTGTGGAGCTGGGCGGACCGAGGGGCGGAATCACTCTGTTGTGTGGGGCTGCTCTGAATGACACCTTCACAATGCCATTTCTCTACCTGCGGCTTTGCGGAGACCCTCTCGCCTTGAGCCCGACGTAGCGGCGAAAATCCCCACACAATAGAATCGACAGACATGGATTCGCGCCACGGTCCGCACTTTGGGATTCGAGTCGCGGGGAAGCCGCAGGTAGAGAGGCTGGGCGAGAAGCGCCCCACACTAGAGAGATCATCAATTCTTTAGCAGCCCCACACAACGCGATTCTGCCAAGTTGCGCGAGTTTTGCGGCATCAGAAGTCGCACAAGTTGGCAAGTGCGACATCAGAAGTCGCACAAGTTGGCAGATTCGACATCAGAAGTCGCACAAGTTGGCAGCGCCGGGCATCAGAAGTCGCAGAACCTGGCAGCGGCAGCACCCCAAGAGCCCTCCGGCTCGCAAAGATGAGGGAAATGCTCATGCCCCTTGCACATCAGTGACCAAGTGTTATAGTGCTCATGACAGTTTCAGGGCGGGGTGAAATTCCCCACTGGTGGTGACGCGCCGATGCGCGCGAAGTCCGCGACCCGCCAATAGGCGGCTGACCTGGTGAGATTCCAGGACCAACGGTTACAGTCCGGATGGGAGAAACGGAGATGCCATCATGGCAACCACTTCCTCTAGTTCCACGCACAGCACCCACTCCACCTCTGCCGCAGGTTCCGGCTGGAGCACCAAGCGCATCGCGGTCACGGCCCTTTTCTGCGCCGTCGCCGCTATCTGCACGCTTGTGCTCGAGTTCCCGATCCTGCCGGGAGTCACATGGCTGCAGTATGACCCCTCGGGCATCGTCGCGCTGCTCGCTGGCTTCTTCTTCGGCCCCGCAACCGGCGCCGTGGTCTCGATCATCCCCTACTTCGTGCACTTCGCAACTGCGGGCGGCGTCTATGGCATGCTGATGGCCGTGCTGGCCACGTTCTCGCTGGTCATGCCCGCCTCGCTTGTCTACAAGAAGAACCACACGATGCGCGGGGCGATCGCAGGCATGGTGCTCGGCGGAATCATCTGCCTTGCCGCCTGCATCGTGGGCAACCTCATCGTGACCCCGCTCTACGCTGGCATGTCCGTCGATGCGGTGGTCGCTCTTATCGTGCCTGCTCTGCTGCCCTTCAACATCTTCAAAATTGTTATCAACTGCGTCGTCGCCGGACTGCTCCTAAAGCCCGCAAGCAAGGCGATTGGCGTCGCTGGCCCTAGCGAGAAGTAGCGAGCGGTTGTGGCAGAGTCGTCTAACAGCGTGATTGACCTCTCGCGCGTGTCGCTTGTCTATGACGACGGCACGCGCGCGCTTGATGGCATCGACCTGCACGTTTGTCGCGGAGAGCGCATCTGCGTGCTGGGCGCCAACGGCTCGGGGAAGTCAACGCTCGCCTCCGTCATCGCAGGGCTTCTCGCCCCGGACGAAGGAACGGTGACTCTTCTTGGCAAGCACGTCTATGAGAACGGACTGGCGGACTTCGACGCCTATCGGCTAGCGCGGCGCAAGCTTGGGCTGGTATTCCAGAACCCCGAGGACCAGATCGTCACGAGCGTGGTCGACCAGGACGTAGCCTTTGGCCCCGAAAACCTCGGTCTCCCAAGCGACGAGATTGGCCGCCGCGTATATCGCGAGCTGCACCGCGTTGCCATGCTGGACTATGCAAAGGCCGATCCTGCCCGCCTCTCCGGCGGCCAGCGCCAGCGCGTCACCATTGCCAGCGCGCTCGCGATGCATCCAGAGGTTCTGGTTCTGGACGAGCCGTCGTCGGCGCTCGACGTGCGCGGGCGCGTCTCGATAATGAAGGTCGTGGAGAAGCTCAAGGCAACGGGCGTCACCGTTGTTCACGTTACGCACTTCATGGAAGAGGCTCTGCTCGCCGACCGCGTGGTCGTGCTCGACTCAGGCCACGTCGCCCTCGAGGGCACGCCGAAAGAGGTCTTCTCGCATGTCAGCCAGATGCGCTCGCTTGGGCTGAGCGAGCCGTTTGCCGGCAAGCTCTCGGCGCGCCTGTCCGAGCTTGGCGTGAACGTTGACTGGACCTGTGACACAAACGAGCTTGGCCGCGAGCTCGCCGTCCTTCTTTCAGGACGATCCAGCGCGAGAAGGACCGGCGGCGCAGCTGGCACTCCAGACGAGACCAACTCAACAGCTTTGAACAAACCGCAGGCAGAAGCCATCGTTTCCGTCTCGGACGTGACCTACTCGTACGGAAGCCAGTCCCGTGGCCGCGACCGAAAGAAGGCACAAGCCGCTCTGGACGACCTTTCGCTGGAGATTGCGCGAGGTTCCCATGTGGCGCTCATCGGCCAGACGGGCTCTGGCAAGTCGACGCTATTGCGCCTTATCGCCGCACTCGAAACGCCCGATGCCGGAAAGGTTAGAGTCGACGGAATCGATACTGCCGACAAGCGGCAGCGCCGGCTTCTGCACGGGCGCGTCGGCTACGTGATGCAGCGCCCGGAACGACAGCTTTTTGCCGAGACCGTCGCGCAGGACGTGGCTTTTGGACCAAAAAACATGGGGCTTAGCAACGACGAGGTCGATCAGCGCGTACGTGACGCGCTCGAAGAAGTTGGGTTGAGGGACAAAGACGATGCGTCTCCGTTTCAGCTTTCTGGCGGCCAGCAGCGCCTTTGCGCTATTGCCGGCGTGCTTGCGATGACGCCAGACGTGCTGGTGCTCGACGAGCCGACCAGCGGTCTTGACCCTCAAGGCCGCAAGAATCTGCGCGCAATCCTTGAGCGCGTAAACGCTTCTGGGGTCACGCTTGTCGAGGTCACGCATTCCATGGGAGACGCGGCGCGTGCCGACCGCGTAGCCGTGATTAACGATGGGCGCGTCATGCTCTATGGCACTCCGACTCAGGTCTTCTCAAAGAAGAACGCAGACGTGCTTTCCTCCATTGGCCTTGGCGTGCCCCTAGCGCTTGACTTCGCGCGCCATCTTGAGGCCGACGGGGCGCCGTACCTTGGAGAAACGCTGACAACCGAGCAGCTTGCGCGTGCGATTGCCGCAGCGCTTGGCGCGGATTCGTCCGCAGAGGAGGCATAGCATGGCGCTGCGCATTTCCATCGGCCAGTACTATGACGCCGACTCCCCGATTCACAGCCTCGACCCCCGGACGAAGCTCTGGTGCGCGCTTGGGCTCATGATTGCCACGTTCTTTGTCCATAGCGGGCTGGAGCTCGCGCTTCTCGTTGCCTTGACGCTCGCCTTGATTGGCTGCGCGCACATCCCTGCGAGCGAGGTTCTCAAGTCCGTGCGATCAATCTTCTGGATCCTTCTGATACTTGCGGTGTTTAACCTGCTGCTCATCCGCACAGGAGACACAATCTTCTCGTACGGCATCATCACAATTACAACCGACAGCCTCTGGAGCGCCATACTCTACCCCATCCGAGTGCTAGCATGCATCCTCTTTGGGGCGCTGCTGTTGCTGACAACGACTCCGACCGAGCTTGGCGACGCGTTCGACGCAACGTGCGCGCCGCTCACAAAGCTGGGACTTCCGGGCCACGAGCTGGCGATGGTCTTCTCGCTCATGCTGCGCTTTATCCCTACGTTGGCCAACGACGCGTCGGCAATCGTAGATGCGCAGGTAGCGCGTGGAGGAGAGCTTTCGACGGGCAAGTTTGGCAAACGAATCCAGGCGCTTGGCTCAGTGATAGTGGCGCTGTTGGCAAGCTCAATGAATCATGCGGACGACCTTGCGCGCGCCCTCGACGCCCGCTGCTACGAAGGCGGAGCAGCTCGAAGCCACTGGCATCCCATGCACTTTTCCGCACGCGACGCGATTGCCGGCATAGTTTCCGTTGCGCTTTTCGCACTGTTCGTAGTACTTGGATAGCGTCGCGGCGCCGGCACCCCGCGCAACGCGGCTTCATCAATTCTTTTGCAGCCCCACACATTGGGGCGCTGCCAAGTTACGCGACTTTTGCGGCATCAGAGGTCGCATAACTTGGCATGCCGAGCATCAGAACTCGCGCAACCTGGCAAATCGGGCATCTGAAGTCGCATAACTTGGCAGGGGCGGACATCAGAAGTCGCATAACTTGGCAGCGGGGGCAGACGCCCGTTGTGTGGGCATCAGAACTCGCATAACTTGGCAGCGGGGGCAGACGCCCGTTGTGTAGACATCAGAACTCGCAGAAGTTGGCAGCGGGGGCAGACGCCCCGCCGTGCGGGCATCAGAAGTCGCTCAAGTTGGCGGCGGGGGTCGGGTGCCTAGGATCGGCGTCCGCTACGAAAGGCTCGCGCAGTCGGCGGCGCCGCCACGGAGCATGCGCAGGCCATGCGCGATGGGTTCAATCACGGCAGAGAGGTTCTCGCATGCTGCCTTGGGGCTTCCCGGCAGATTCACGATCAGCGTGCCACGAACAAGACCGGCCACCTCTCGCGACAGGCAGCCGCGCGGCGTGATTGCCATCGACGCGGCACGCATGGCCTCGGGGATGCCCGGAGCCATGCGCTCGCAGACGGCCTCGGTCGCCTCGGGCGTGACGTCTCGGGGCGAGAAGCCCGTTCCGCCCGTGGTCACCACCAGCGCGACGTCGTTTGCGACCAGAGCCTGCAGCGTCGCCATGATCTGCCGCAGGTCGTCGGGCACAACGCGTGTCGCGACGACGTCATAGCCATGCTCTCCGAGAAGCGAGACCAAGGCGGGACCGCTCGCGTCCTCGCGCTCGCCACGGGAGCAGCGATCGCTCACCGTGACGACGGCGACCGTGTAGCGGGTCTCTTCCTTTTCGACCTCGTGAGCCGTAGCCTCGTCAGCCATTGCGCTCACCAACACCTTTCTACTTGCCAAACGGGCAGAGAGGGAACGTGCAGGGCTTGCAGTGCAGGCACAGGCCGCCCTCGCCCAGCTCGACAAAGTCGCTCTTCCGAAGCTCCACGCCAGCAACGATGCGCGGGAGCACCAGGTCAAATACCGTGGCGGCATTGTACATGACGCAGCCGGGAAGGCCGACCACCGGAATCTGCTTGCCATCGCGGTCGAAGTAGCCCACAAGAAGCATCGCGCCCGGAAGCACCGGCGCGCCGTAGGTCACGATGCGAGCGCCCGCGCGCTTGATGGCGCCCGGCGTGTTGTCGTCAGGGTCAACGCTCATGCCGCCCGTGCAGGCGATGATGTCCGCGCCCGCAGCGATTCCCTCGTTGATGGCAGAGACGATCGCGTCCTGCTCGTCGCCCGGCGTCGCGCGATAGACGCACTTGACGCCATAGGCAGCAAACTTCTTCTCGACGACGGGCGTGAACTTGTCCTCGATGAGCCCGCCCGCGACCTCGGAGCCCGTGGCGATGATGGCGACGGTGCGCAGCTTCCACGGCGCGACGCGCATGAGAGCGCCCTTCTCGTCCACGTTGGCCGCACGCTCGGCGGATGCCACGACCTCCTCGCGCACAACCAGCGGAATCACGCGCGTCCCCGCAAGCGCGTCGCCCTCGTGAACGGCGAAGTTGCCCTTGCGCGTGGCCACCATCACCTCGTCGGTAGCGTTCACCGCCGCCAGGCGCTCCGAGTCAACGAGAAACACGCCGTCGCAGGCTGCCTCGATGCCGATCTTGCCTTCGCTTGGCTCGCCCGACGCGCGGGTGCCCTCGCCCAGGCACAGCGCAGCAAGACGCTCGGCCGCGTCGTTCTCGTGGAGCATGCCGGGCTCCATCTCCCATACGTAGAGGTTCGCCTTGCCCATCGAGAGCAGGACGGGGATGTCCTCCTCGGTCACCACGTGGCCCTTCTTGAAGCGTGGGCCCTTGTAGCGCGGAAGGTCGTTGCCGTCCTTGTCCTTGCCGCCCGGCAGGATCTGCGTCATGTCATGGCAGAGCACCTGTCCCACGGCGTCCTCGGTCTTGATCAGCTTCATGCGAGCTCGTCCTCCCCCATCACAGAAATCTCGTCGCCAGGGCGCACCGCCCCGCCGCGCGCGACGACGCAGAAGATGCCGTCGGTCGGCATCACGCACATGCCCGTCAGGCGACGGATCTCGCAGTCGTTATGGCAGGTCTTGCCAATTTGCGTCACCACCAGGCGCACGCGGTCGCCCACGGCAATCACGGTGCCAATGGGAAGCTCGCGCACGGCGATGCCTTCGGTCAGAATGTTCTCGGCAAAGTCGCCAGCCTTCAGCTCGAGGCCGCGCTCGCGCATGCGGTCAACCGACTCGTTGGCGAGAAGGGACACCTGCCTGTGCCACGAACCCGCATGGGCATCGCCCTGGATGCCCGTGCCAACAGCAAGCTGCAGCTCAGGCACCTCGTGCTTGCGGGTCCCTTTCTTCTCGCTCACGCAGCACGCCAGAACGCGCCCGCTCGGCGTGAGTGCCTTGCTGTCCCCCATCAATCCTCCCTCACAAAGTGGCCCGACTTGCCGCCGTCCTTCTCAAGAAGGCGAACCTGGTCGATCACCATGTCGCGCTGGTTGGCCTTCAGCATGTCATAGATCGTGAGGCACGCGACCGACGCCGCCGTCAGCGCCTCCATCTCGACGCCCGTCTCGCCGCAGCAGCGCGTAATGGCCTCGACCGAGACGCCGTCCTCCTCGTAGGCAAAGTTGATGTCCACCCCGGTCAGCTGGATGGGATGGCACATCGGGACAAGCTCCCAGGTGCGCTTGGCGGCCATGATGCCCGCCACCTGCGCCACGGCGAGCACGTCGCCCTTCTTCGCGCGCCCCTCGCGCACAAGCGCGAGCGTGTCCTGGTTCATGCGCACGCGTCCGGCGGCGCGTGCGATGCGCTGGGTCTTGTCCTTTGCAGAGACGTCCACCATGCGGGCGCGTCCCTGCTCGTTAAAATGCGTGAGCGCCACGGCTCAGCCCCCAATCTCGTTCATCGCGCGCGGCGTGTCGCTCGCGTGCGTCGCATCCATCCTATGCCCCTCGGGCTTAGATGCAATGCCCGAGCGGATGGCATCGACGAGGGCCTCTCCGGAAAGCCCGCGCAGGTTGACCTCGGCCGAGGAGTGCAAGCAGGGCTTCAAGCGACCGTCTGCCGTCACGCGGATGCGGTCGCAGCTGCTGCAGAAGCGATGCGTCATGGGCCGGATGAGCCCGACGCCGCCCTGCCAGCCAGGCGCCTGGTAGAGCTCCGAGACGCCGTCGACGCCAACGCGCTCGAGCTCGGGCACCTGCACCAGGACCTCGTCGGCCGACACAAAGCGCTCGCGCGGCCAGTGTGCGCACTCGCCCATGCGCATGAGCTCGATGAAGCGGACCGTGACGGCATGGTCGCGCGCGAGCTCGGCAATGGGGCGCAGCTGGTCGTCGTTCAAACCCCCAACCAGCGCGCAGTTGATCTTGGTGCCGACAAAGCCGGCGTCGCGCGCCGCGCGAAGGCCGGCGATTGCGTCATCCAGCGTTCCCGTGCGCGTGATCTTGCGATAGCGGGCTGCGTCAAGGGTGTCCAGGCTCACGTTCAGGCGGCAAAGTCCAGCCGCGCGCAGGTCTGCCGCAATGGGAGCGAGCAGCGTGGCGTTGGTGGTCATGTCGACCTCGCTTATGCCTGGCACCTCTGCCACCATGCGCACAAGCTCGACGATGCCGCGCCTCACGAGGGGCTCGCCGCCGGTTATGCGCACCTTACGCACGCCCAGCGTGGCAGATGCGGCAACGATGTCGCGCATCTCCTCAAACGACAGGATGTCGTCGTGCGAGAGCATGGGCACGCCGTCTTTCGGCATGCAGTAGACGCAGCGGCAGTTGCAGCGGTCGGTCACAGAAAGGCGCAGATAGCTGATATTGCGCCCACGGTTGTCAAGCATCCGCGCGGGCCTCCTTCGTGGTGTCGACGAGCGGCATCACGACGTCGGGGCTGGCAACGACAAACACGCGCTCGGGATCGCCGAGCCTTGTCCAGTCGTCCTTCTCGCACTCGTAGCGAAGCGAGTCGCCGCCGGGGGTCTTAAGCATCACGATGGTCGAGAACGTGCTCTCTATCACCCGGTCGACGGTGCAGGGAATCTCGTTGGCATCGCCGGTCGCATTGGCAGAGACGCGCAGGTAGTGGGCGCGAATTCCCACGTGCGAGACGCCTTCCGGCACCGGAAGCGAGGTCTTGAGCGTAACTCCCCAATCGGTGCAGTCAAGCTCGCCGGGGGCCGCCTGGCTCGCGCGGCTCACGTTCTTGCATCCGCTGATGAGCGCGGCTCCCAACGTGGACGGGCGGGCAAACAGCTCCTTCACGCCTACCTTGGGGTCGCTTTTTCCCTCGCTGATCACGCATACGCTGTCACAGAGGCGGTAGACCTCGTCGCGGTTGTGCGAGACGAACACCGCTCCTCCGGGAAATTGGCGCAGCGTGTCGGAGAGCTCCATCTCGAGCTGCCAGCGCAAGAAGCCGTCAAGCGCCGAGAAGGGCTCGTCCAGCAGAATGAGGTCCGGCTCGCTTGCAAGGATGCGCGCCATTGCGCAGCGCTGCTGCTGGCCGCCGGAAAGCTCGGAGGGGCGGTGGTCCTCGAGGCCCTCCAGGCGCATGACCGAAATCTGCTTGCGCGCCCGCTCTTCTCGCTCGCCTCGCGTGCTTCCGGCAGCGCCGGCAACCACGTTTTCCAGCACGGTCATGTTGGGGAACAGGGCATAGCTCTGAAAGAGATAGCCAACGCGCCGCTTCTGGGGCGGCAGGTTGACGCGCGCCTCCGAGTCAAAGAGCACGCGGTCGTCCAGCACGATGCGTCCCCTGTCAGGGGTCACGATGCCGGCGATGCACTTGAGCGTCATCGACTTGCCGCACCCCGAAGGGCCGAGCAGCGCCACGATCTCGTCTGGGCGATCGACCGAGAAGGACACTCGTAGGCTAAAGCTGCCAAGGCGCTTCTCGATATCGACGGAAAGCGCCATCAGGCCATCCCCTCCTTGGCGCGCCCGGTGCGCGAGCGCTGCTCAAAGAGGTTGAGGGCGAGAAGGACCACGGCCGAGATGGCGAGGTTCACGATGACCCAGGTGAGCGCCCCGGCATCGTCGCCCGTGCGCCACAGCTGGTAGACCGTCGTGGAGACGGTGGCTGTGGCGCCGGGGGTATAGCCGCAGATCATGGACGTGGCACCATACTCTCCCAGCGCCCGGGCAAAGGCCAAGACGCAGCCGGCGATGATGCCCTGCCGGCAGCACGGCATCTTGACGCGCCAGAAGGTCCACATGCTCGACTTGCCCAGCGTGGCGGCCGCGTCGGAGAGCGTATGGTCAAAGCTCTCGAACGCACCGCGCGCCGTTCGATACATAAGCGGGAAGCTGACGACCGTGGTGGCGAAGATCGCCGCATACCACACCATCGTGAGCTTGATGCCAAAGGTCTGCATGACCCAGGCGCCGATGGGGCGCTTGGGACCAAGCAGAATCAGCAGAAGATAGCCCACGACGGTAGGCGGAAGCACGAGCGGCAGCGTGAGCACCACGTCGAGAATGCCCTTGATTACGCGCGGCGCGCGTGCCACCAGGTTGGCGAGCCAGATTCCCAGAAAGAAGACGACCACCGTCGAGACGGCGGCAATCCTCAGCGAGTTGAAGAGTGGGTACCAGTCCATGCGTCGGGATTACTCCTCGGCAAGCGGCGTGAAGCCAACCTTCTCGAAGCAGTCGCTTGCCTCCGAGGTCTTGCAGAAGTCGAGGAACGACTGCGCAAGCTCGGGCTGCAGGGCGTTCTTGGTTGCCGCGGCAGGATAGACGACGCGACCGCACATCTCCTCGGTGGCCTCGTCGACCATCGTGAGGCTGTCGGAGGTGGCGTCGGTCTTGTAGACGACGCCGCAGTCCACTGCGCCCTCGGAGACCTGAGCAGTGACTTCCTTAACGTTGGTGCCATAGGTGATGCAGCCCGCGTTTGCGAGCTCGGTCTCGTCGAGGTTGTAGTAAGCGAGGATCTTCTGAGTGTACTGGCCAACAGGAACGTCGGAGTTGCCCATGCCCAGCAGGATGTCGTGGGCGGAGAGCTTCTCGGCCATATCGTCGAAGCTCTGGACCGACTTGGGGTTGTCGTCGGGCACGCACAGGGTGACCTTGTTCTCGAGGATGTCGAAGCGCGTGTCATGGTTGATGAAGTCAAGGCCCTCGTCGTTTCCGGAGGTGGCCTCGGCGTCAAGCGCGTTCATCTGCTTCTGGCCAGCGGAGATGAAGACGTCGCAGTCAGCGCCCTCCTGGATCTGGGTCTTGAGGGTGCCCGAGGAGTCGAAGTTGAAGCTGATGTCCACGCCGTCGTTTTCGGCCTTGAAGAGCTCGCCGACCTCGGTGAGCGACTCGGTCATGGACGCGGCGGCAAAGACGATGAGCGTCGTGGACTCTGCCTGCGAGCTGGAGCTGGAATCAGAGCTGGAATCGGTTGAAGAGCTTGAGTCGGACGAGCTGCTGCCGCACGCGGCGAGTCCGAGGCACGCCGCGCCAGCGGCAGCCGAAATAAACGAGCGACGAGTGATGCTGGATAGAGCCATAATGCTTCCTCCCTGGGTATGAAGCCTGCCTTGGGTGCATCTCTGACGCGATGCAATTGTCAGCTGCCCATATGACGCCTGTGGGCCTCGCCGTCCTGGAAAAGGTGCCTGTCCGACGGACGACGTTCTTGCTTACAAACTATAACGATACTCTTACAAAAAGTTTGGGACTATTTGTTATTCTTATAAGCTCCTCCGTAAACGGCACGCAGCCGGGCGCCCGCGGTCGGGCAGTGCTCGGCGTGCGTTGGATTGGCGCAGAGCAGAGGCGCGCAAGGCCGCAGCTCGGCACTAGTGCTGGTGCGGCTTTGTCGGACGCAGCTCAGCGCGGCAGCGAATCATCTCTGCGGCGATCGATACGGCAATCTCAGGCGGAGTCACCGCCAAGATCTTCTCGCCAATGGGCAGGTGGATGCACTCGTTGACCCACTTCTCGTCTATGCCGCGCTCGATCAAGGTCTTGCGCGCAAACGCCGCCTTGCCCTTGCTCCCGATGCAGCCAACGTAGGCGGGGCGGGCAGGAGCCACCTGCTCGAGCACGTCGATGTCGCCGGCGTGACCATGCGTGAGCACGACCACGTAGTCGCGGCGCGTGACCTTGACCTTTGCGCCAATGTCCTGGAAGCTGCCGAGAATGACGCGCTCCGCCTGCGGGAAGAGCTCGGGGACGGCAATGCCCTCGCGGTCGTCGAACACCACGACGCGGAATCCCACGCTCGAGAGAACGGGGACGAGCGCCTGACCGACATGACCGCCGCCAAAGATGTACGCGATGGGATCTGGGCCGAGCGGCTCAGTAAAGCGCGCGCTCTTCTCGTCCCAGAGGGGCTCCTCGGACGTTGCCGCAGGGTCGTTCTCGTCAAGCTCGTCGACGCGAGCCAGCGTGAGCGACGGACTTTCAGGGTCGGACCAGTCCTCCTCGAGCACAAACCGCTCGCCGCGCTCGAGGCGGCCAAGAACGTCGCGCAGGAAGTCCGCCTCATTTTCCGATGAGCGCCGCAGCGAGACGAGCGCGTCTCCGCCGCATGCCATGGCGGTCTTGGCGTGCGTGTACCACTCGTATGCGCTGCCCTCCTCGCCCGAGAGCACGCGACCGAGGCGCTCCTGTGCCATCTGCTCGATGCGCCCGCCGCCGATGGTACCGATGAAGCTGCCATCAGAGAGCAGCGCCATGCGCGCGGGGGCGTGGCGCGGCATCGATCCGCGGGTCGCCATGATGGTTGCGATCGAGAAGGGCCTGCCCTGCTCGACTTCGTTCAGCAGCTGCCTGACGAACGAGGCATCGCGCATGGTCTCATGTGAGTCTGTCATGGTGTCTCCTCTCTCAGAGATGTGGTTTTCAGTTGAGGCGATTTGCGGTCGCCGTATGAGCGCGCCGCGCAGATGGGACCGCGCAAAGGGCCCGCACAGGCAACCTAGCCCTCGAGTCGACCAGTAAAGTGCAGGATTGCCTCGAGCACGCCTCCGCCGATGGCGCGCGCCTTGTCCGAGCAGGTGAAGCAGTGGCTCGGCTGGTTGCGCGGGTCGATGTCGCCGGACTTCATGCCGACGGTCACGGGGCAGCCTTCTTGAAGGAGCCCGCGAAGCACTCCGTCGATGGTTGCGGGCAGGGGCACGCCGCTTACGGTGGCAACGATTTCGCCCGCCTTCACCTTGTCGCCGATGCTGGCGATGGGATGGAAGGGGCCGTCTGCAGGCGCGCGCAGCACGCGGTCGGCGCTGTGACCGGCGACGTTTCCCGGGACTCCCGTGTTGGGGATTGGCGAGCCGTCATAGATGACGCGCCCAAGATAGTGGCCGCGCTTGGTCTCGATGGCCGCGTGGCAGTCGGCATTGGAGTCGGTGCCCGCATGGAAGCCGGGACCGACGCCAATCACGACGGGCGCCATGTCCTTGTTGGTGCCCAGGTTCTTCTTTGCGATGATTGCGTCCACGACAACCTGCGGCTTCAGCAGGGGGATGCAGGTGCCTTCGGGGTCAACGAGCACGGCGACGGTCCCCGTTGCGGCAACCTCGGCGGCTTCCTGCGCATTCGCGCAAAGCTTGGCCATGACGTCTTCCACTGTCGCCTCGCCAAGGCGGACAGCCTCGGAGAAGCAAACCGTGCGGCGCACCGATGTTGGCACGGCGACGTCAGTCATGACAATGCTTGCCCCAGAGCGATGAAGGCGCACGGCGATTCCCGTGGCCAGATCTCCTGCTCCACGAATGACTACCAGCATTTTGTTTCTCCCATCCAGCCGTTGTGCAAACGCGCACACAACGCATAGTATCAGCGGACCGTTCATGTCTTGTGGCGCAAAGCCTCTGCCAGCTGCTCCACCGTGCTTGTCGTGCTCAGACCGAGTCTAAAAGCCCGGACTTGCGCAAGTATCATGCCAGCCCGAAAATGACAAAGGAGCCGACGCAGGGGTCGCCGGCTCCGCATCAATGGTATGACAATTTGTTAGGCAACCTAATGAAGATTATTGATTTGCTGCCAACGGAGCGTGGGACCGTGTCAGTGGTAGGAAGCGGAGGAAAGACCACGCTTCTCCACCAGCTGGCAAAAAATCTTGGCGATACGGTGGTGCTTGCCACCACGACGCACATGCTCGTCCCCGAGCATTGCCCGCTTCTCACCGAGGCGACCGAGTTGGACGTTGAGCAGGCGCTTTGGTACAGCCGCGTCATCTGCGTGGGCGAGATGGTCGACGTGAACGGCACCCAGAAGCTTGCGGCGCCAAAGCTGCACTTCCCCACTCTTGAGGCGCTTTCCGACTGGGTGATCGTGGAGGCCGACGGCTCTAAGCGGCTTCCCTTGAAGGCGCACGCCGACTTTGAGCCAGTGATTCCAGATGGCAGCAAGCGCACGATTCTCGTTGTGGGGGCGTCCGGCTTTGGGCAGCCAGTCGAACAAGTGGTGCATCGCCACGAGATCTTCTCGCAGCTGACCGAATGCGAGGCCGACGAGCCGTGCACCCCCGAGCTCTATGCGCGTGGAGTTGCCGCCGAAGCCGCAGCGGGACGCATCGCCCCCGACGTTATCGCAATCAACCAAGCGGAATCGCCCGATGCGCTTGCCGCTTCCGCACGCTTTGCAAGTGCCCTTCGCGAGCAGGGCATCGACGTTCCCATAGCCGCCGGCTCCTTCCGCATGAACGACCTTCGCGAGCTGTAGCCGCCCAACGGCGACGGGGCGACGGGGCGGCGGGCCGGGTTGTACGGCCTATGATGCTGGGCGCTGCCAAGTTATGCGACTTCTGATGCCGCTTCTGCCAACTTGTGCGACCTCTGATGCCCGGGCTGCCGACTTGTGCGACTTCTGATGCCGCAAAAGTCGCGGAACCTGGCAGCCGTGTGTTGTGTGGGACCGAGAAAGAAATGATCCCGCTCATTGTGTGGGGCATTCTTCTCGCCCAGCCCTTCTAGCTGGGGATTCTCCGACTCCCCGGTTCCGTTGTGCGGGCTGCGGCGGAAGGCACCTGGCGCCCCTCGCGTTGTGTGGGGTTTCTCGCCGCCGAATCGGGCTCTCGGACAGAGGCTCTCTGCAAAGCCGCAGGTAGATAAATGGCATAGGCTCAGTAGCATTCTGAGCAGCCCCACACAACAGGACCGACGTCCGAAGAGGACTGCGCAGACCCTCACAACGCGGCTCGGGACCTGCGGGAACGACGGCAAGCCCCGCACGACGGGCAAGGTCGCCCAATCGCAGGTCCCACACAATGGGAGCATGCCTCCAGCCCGCCAGGTCCCGCGACTTCTGATGCTGAGGTCTGCCAACTTGAGCGAGTTCTGATGCCAGAATTGCCACCTTGCGCGACTTCTGATGCCCGGACTGCCAGGTTATTCGAGTTCTGATGCCGCAGAAGTCGCGCAACTTGGCAGGAGGGCGTAGTGTGAGGCTCGCCCCACTGTTGTGCGGGGCCACTCTAGCGGCGCAAAGACTCGGTCGCGGCAATCAGCTTGCGATAGACGCGCTCGACCATCCAGGGCTCGGACGAGAGCCGGCACACGTCGTCCAAATCCACCCAACGGACGCCGCTATTCTCGTCGGGCTTCTCTCGTAGCCGCTCTTCAGTCGACGCAACAACCAGGTAGGTCACATTGAGGTGCAGATGAGAGCCAACGTAGCGACCATGCCTCTCGTGTCCCAGCACGCAAAGGACCTCAAGCGAGAAGATTCCGCCCGCTGGAAGCTGCGCCACTCGAGCGTCTGCTACGCCCGTCTCCTCGGCAAGCTCCCGAAGCGTGACCGACGCGAGGTCTCGCTCGCCATCCGCATGGCCGCCAACCCATGACCACGACCGATAGATGTTGTGATAGACCATCAGCACGCGCGAGAGCGTTGGGTCCACCGCCCAAGCAGAGCAGGTAAAGTGCGCAAGCGAGCTGCGGTCGAAGACGTTCGGGTCGCTCTCCAAACGAGAAAGCATCAGCTTGCGGTCAACTTCCTCTTGCTCGCATTTTGGCTGGTAAGCGGCTATATCGCCCGCAAGGTCATAGCTCTTCTCGCCCATGTTTTCTCTCCCTCGGAAAAGACCTGCCAACGCTCTTCTTTCGCGATGCTAGCAAATCCGCCAGCAGCCAAATATGAAAGCAGCCCCGGGCGCGCGCCAAGGCGCACTCAGGGCCGCAAGTCGCAGACGTCTTGTCAACGCCAGGCTAGTCGCGCAAGAAGCTACTTGCGAGCGACGGCCTTGATCTCTACCTTGCCGCCGCCAGGAAGCGCAGCAACCTGGAAGGCGCAACGCGCAGGATAGGGCGCCTCGAAGAACTCAGCATAGATCTCGTTCATTGCGGCGAAGTCGTTGATGTCGGCGAGAAGGACCTCGGTCTCTACGACGTCGGCCATGGAGGAGCCAGCGGCCTCTAGGATGTTCTTGACGTTGGTCAGGCTCTGACGGGTCTGGCTCTGGATGTCGTCGCCAGCCAGCTTGTTGGTGGCGGGGTCGATGCCCAGCTGACCGCTCACGTTGATGGAGCCGTTGCTCTCAACGCCGGCAGAGTAGGGGCCAAGAGCCGCGGGTGCCTTGTCGGTAACGATTGCCTTCTTCATGAAAAACTCCTTCTTCTCGGCCCGCGGATGCGGGCAACGAATAGATAAACAAACTGCAGGTCAGAACCGGTGCCACGCAGCCGCAGGCGCCGCACGCCTCCGCTAGCGCGAGACGTACTGACCGGGCTTTGCGCCGGTAGGCTCGCCGTCGCGTGCAGCAAGCTGACCCATGACGTACGTCAGGTGTGCCTGACCGTGCGCCTCAAAGCCCTCGTAGGTAGTGTAATCGACGGCCTGGTGCTGCGTGGCGGCGCTGATGGTCCAACGCGCGGAAGGATCCCAAACGCAGACGTCTGCGTCCGCGCCAGCAACAAGGGCGCCCTTACGAGGATACATGCCAAAGACCTTGGCCTGACCCTCGGAGAGCAGATGCAGATAATCCATCGGCCCAAGCTGACCCTCAAAGGTGGTCATGATCAGTGCCGGACGATGCTCCACGCCAGGTCCGCCATTCGGGATCTTGGTGAAGTTGTCGCGGCCGCGGTCCTTCTGACCATGCATGTTGAACGAGCAGTGGTCGGTAGAGATCTGGTCAATCTCGCCGTTGCAGACGGCCTCGCGAAGCGCGGCGATGTCGGCAGGCTTGCGCAGCGGAGGGCTCATGACGTACTTTGCGCCAGCAAAGCCGTCCTCGCCCTTCTCCAGGTAGCGCGTATCGTCCAGCAGCAGGTACTGCGGGCAAGTCTCGACGCTCACGCGAACGCCGCGGCGCTTTGCCGCGCGAACCTGCTCGAGGCCGAGCTTGGTGGAAAGGTGCACAACGTTCACGCGCGTGCCGGTAAGCTCGGAAAGATACATCAGGCGCGAGATGGCCTCTGCCTCGCACTCGGCGGGACGGCTAAGAGGATGGCCCTCGGGACCAGTGATGCCTTGGTCAAGCATGCGGCGCTGCAGCTCGTTGACCAGCGTGCCGTTCTCGCAATGCACGCAAAGGATGCCGTCAAAGGGCTTGATGGCCTCAAGAAGCTCCATGGTCTGCGCGTCATCCAAGCGCAGGTGGTCATACGCAAAGTAGCTCTTGAACGAGACGACGCCCCGCTTGCGCATCAGAGGGATCTCCTCGCGCGTGTGCTCGTTCCAATCGGCGATGGCCATGTGAAACGCGTAGTTGGCAGTGCAAGTGCCGTCAGCGCGCTTGTGCCACTCGTCCAGCGCCTCGGTCAAGGTCATGCCCTTGTCCTGCGTGGCATAGTCGACGATGGTCGTGGTACCGCCGCAAGCAGCTGCGCGCGTGCCCGTCTCAAAGCTGTCGGCCGTCCAGTCCATGCCGGTCCAGCACTGCATGTGGGTATGCGCATCAATGAAGCCGGGGTACACGTAGCAGCCAGCGACGTCCTCAACCTTGGCGCCAGCCAGCTCGTCCTCGGAAAGGCCGCCTGGCACAACGCGCAAGATCTTCTCGCCAGCCATCTCAAGGTCGCCGCGCACGACGCCCTCAGGGGTTACAAGGTTTCCGCCCCTTAGCACTGTTCTTGCTTCTTCGCCCATCACAAAGTCCCTTCTGCGAAAGGCTCGCCGGAGGCATGCCCCCGACAGGCTCACCTACCCAAGTTTGACTCAATGCGCTCGAGGTCAGAGACCGTGTCAACGTCCTCGAGCTCCGCTTCGGATGTCGCTTGGACAAGCTGCGTCTGCGCCGCAAGATCGGGATTTCGGCGCAGAAGCTCGCCGCCGCCCACGTCGCCCTCAAGGCTGTGAAGCGAAGGCGCCATCCATGCAGGAAAGATTACCGGATTGCCCACGCGCTCGCCAAAGCAAAGCCGCGCCGGAACCTCCGGGCGCTTTGCAAAGGCGTCGAGAAGTGCCTCGACGCTTCTGCGAGAAAGCAGCGGCTGATCGCCCACGGCAAAGAGGTAGCCGGCTCGCTCCCCTAGCGCGTCAAGTCCGGCACGAACCGTGTCTGAGTGCAAAGGACCTGCCGGCTCGACGCAACGGACGCCGCGAGCAGCGCAAATGCGCGCCACGGTCTCCCATGGGCTCACAACCACAACATCCAAGCGGTCAACCAGAAGAGCGTCGAGCGCCCGCGAGACAAGCAGCCGCCCGTCCAGCTCCTCAACAAGCTTCTGGCGGCCAAAGCGCTCGGCGCGCCCAGCCGCCATCAGCACGCAGCCAAGACGGCTAGCGCCGGCACAGCCCGCGAACGAGGCCGCAAAAGCACGGTCCGACGCGACGCTGACACCGGCGCTCCAAAGCTCATAGCTGTGAATTATTGCCTTGCCCGCATCGGTCAGATGCGAGCTTCCGCCGCCCTCGCCGCCAATGGCGCGCTCGGTAAGCGAGACGCCAAGCGCCTTCTCGGCAGCATGGACGATGCGCATGGCCTTGGTGTAGCTCATTCCCATCTCGCGCGCGGCAGAGGAAAGGCTTCCCGTCTGCTCGACACAGCGAAGCAGCTCCAAAGGACCGGGCCCAAAGATGCGGGCACCTTCCTCGTCCAGCAAGTATGAGACTGAGCGCGGCTTCATGCGACCTCCCGAGAATTGCTACCCACGCACGATGGTACCCGTCTTGCCAGCAATGCCGTCGGCAGCGCGGTCAAGCTCGGTGATCAGCGACTTGCGGCCGGGAGCCGACTGAGCAAACTGCAGAGCGGCCTGGACCTTGGGCAGCATGGAGCCGGGGGCAAACTCGCCCTCGTCGATGTACTGCTGAGCCGTCTCGGGCGTGAGCTCGTCAAGCCACTTGACGTCGGGCTTGCCAAAGTGGATGGCGACCTTCTCGACGGCGGTAAGGATAACGAGGAAGTCAGCGTCCAGCTGCTCTGCCAGACGTGCGGCAGCGAAGTCCTTGTCGATGACTGCAGCGGCGCCCTTCAGGTGGTTGCCCTCGGTGTGATAGACGGGGATGCCGCCGCCACCGCAAGCGATGACAACGTGGTTGGCCTGGACCAGCGACTCGATGGTGTCAAGCTCGACGATTGCCTTGGGCTTAGGAGAAGCAACGACGCGCCTATAGCCACGGCCAGCGTCCTCGACGACGTCGTAGTTGCGCTCGGCGACAAGCTTGTCGGCCTCTTCCTTGGTCATGAACGCGCCGATGGGCTTGGTGGGGTTCTTGAAGGCGGGGTCGTTAGGATCAACCTCAACCTGCGTCAGAACGGTGGTGACGCCGTGCTTGATGCCACGGTTCTCCAGCTCCTCGCGGATGCCGTTCTGCAGGTCGTAGCCGATGTAGCCCTGGCTCATTGCGACGCACACAGAGAGCGGGCAAGGAATGTACTTCTCGGGGTTAGAACGGGTCAGCTGGGTCATGGCCTCCTGGATCATGCCCACCTGCGGACCATTGCCGTGCGCAACGATGACCTCGTTGCCCTGCTCGATAAGATCGACGATCGCCTTCGAAGTGTGCTTGACGGCAATCATCTGCTCAGGCAGGTTCTTGCCCAAGGCATTTCCGCCAAGTGCGACGACGATTCTCTTTCCCATTGCCCTCTCTACCTTCCCTTCCGAAAAATTGGGGCCGACCGCCCAGACCTTAGCCCGCGCGGTCGGCCCGCTTAGCCGCCCTATTGGCGCGGCATCACATCAAAACAGAAACTTGCTTGCGCTCTTAGAAGTTCCAGCGCTTGGTGCCAGCCTCCTCAAGCTCAGCGAGCTTGGCGACGGGGTCCTTGACCTTCTGCAGGAAGATCATGGCTGCAACGGCGTACGGCTTGTAGCTGGCCTCCTTGTACAGACCATCGCGGTGAGCGTCGAAGACGGCGTTCTCAACCTCGCCGTGCTCGCAAGAGACGCCCTCGATGTCTGCCGGCAGCGGGTGCATGTAGATGGTGTCCATGCCGTGAGCGGTCTTGTTCATGAGCTCGGTCGTGCAGTGCCAATCCATGTGGTTGGCGTTCTCGGCGAGCTGCTCCTTCTCGAGAGCGTCGATGCCGGCCTTGTCGCCCTCTGCATAGAGCTTGGTGCGGCGCTCCATGCTTGCGAAGGAAGCCCAAGACTTCGGGACGACGATGTCAGCGCCCTCGAAAGCCTCCTCCATGGAGTGGGTCTGCTTGAAGGTTGCGCCGGTCTCAGCTGCGTAGTTGCCAGCCTTCTCGACGAGCTCGGGCATCAGGTCGTAGCCCTCGGGGTGAGCCAGGGTGACGTCCATGCCGAAGCGAGGAAGCAGGGTGATGAGGGACTGCGGGCAAGACAGGGGCTTGCCGTAGGAAGGAGAGTAAGCCCAGGTCACAGCGACCTTCTTGCCCTTCAGGTTCTCAACGCCGCCGAGCTCGTTGATCAGGTAAAGGATGTCAGCAGAGGACTGCGTGGGGTGATCGGAGTCGGACTGCAGGGAGACGAGCGTCGGACGGTGGTCGAGGATGCCGTCAGCGTAGGACTGAGCTACAGACTCGGAGACCTCCTTCATGTAAGCGTCGCCCTCGCGGATGTACTTGTCGTCGCGGATGCCGATGACGTCAGCCATGAAGGAGATCATGGTTGCGGTCTCGCGGACGGTCTCGCCGTGAGCAACCTGGGACTTGGACTCGTCGAGGTCCTGGAGCTGCAGGCCCAGCAGGTTGGAGCCAGAGGCGAACGAGAAGCGCGTACGCGTGGAGTTGTCGCGGAAGTTGGAGACGGCAAGGCCAGACTGGAAGATGCGGGTGGAGATGTTGCGCTCGCGGAGGTTGCGAAGAGCGTCGGCAACGAGGTACATGGCCTTCAGCTCGTCGGTGGTCTTGTCCCACGTGTGCAGGAAGTCGTTGTTGTACATGTTGGAGTAGTCAAGGTTCTTGAGCTGGTCAAGAAGCTGCTGCAGCTTAGCGTCCATTTGCATTCCTTTCGAGATGGTTGCTGTTTTCCCGGTGGTTACTTACTTGATGTCGTTGCCGGTGAGGCTGGCGCGGAACTCGGTTGCGTCGCCGGTGGCCTGGCTGGGATCGTAGAGGTTCACAGCGGCAACGTAGAGGGCAGCGCAGGTGGAGAGATCCTGCTTGTAGGTGACCTCGTTAGGAGCGTGAGCCTGGGACTCGGCGCCAGGACCAAAGCCGACGCAAGGGATGCCATAGCGACCCTGGATGGAGACGCAGTTCGTGGAGAAGGTCCACTTGTCGCACAGAGGACGGCCCTCACGCTTGTCCATGGACTTCTCGCAGCCGATGCGCTTGTCGCCGAAGAGTGCCTTGTGGGCGTCGACGAGAGCCTTGACGTGCGGCGCGGACTCCTTGTTGATCCACGTGGGGAAGTAGGCCTCGGTCTCGTAGACCTCGCCAGTCCAGCTGGGACGGTCGTACATGTACATGGAGACCTTGACGTCGTCGCCGTACTTCTTGACTGCAGGAAGGTTGCGGACCTCCTCGAGGCAGGACTCATAGGTCTCGCCAGCGGTCATGCGGCGGTCGATGGAGATTGCGCAAGAGTCGGCAACGGCGCAGCGGGAGGGGCTGGTGTAGAAGATCTGGGAGACGGTGCAGGTGCCGCGGCCCAGGAAGCGAGCGTCCTCGTAGTGCTCGGGGTTGTACTTGGGGTCGAGCATCTTGACGAGGCCCTTGATGGACGTGGACTCGTCGCAGCCGTTGTTGTTGAGGGCGCGGACATCCTCGATGATGTCAGCCATCTTGTAGATGGCGTTGTCGCCGCGGTCAGGAGCGGAGCCGTGGCAGGAGACGCCGTGAACGTCGACCCTGATCTCCATGCGGCCACGGTGACCACGATAGATGCCGCCGTCGGTGGGCTCGGTGGAGATGACGAACTCAGGCTTGATGCCGTCGACGTTGTAGATGTACTGCCAGCACATGCCGTCGCAGTCCTCTTCCTGGACGGAGCCGACGACCATGATCTTGTAGCCCTCGGGGATGAGGTTCATGTCCTTCATCATCTTGGCTGCGTAGGTAGCAGCGGCAACGCCGCCCTCCTGGTCAGAGCCGCCACGGCCGCCGATGAGCTGGTCGTCCTCGAAGCCCTCGTAGGGGTCGAAGTCCCAGTTCTCACGGTTGCCGATGCCAACGGTGTCGATGTGGCCGTCGATAGCGATGATCTTGTCGCCGTCGCCCATGAAGCCCATAACGTTGCCAAGGCCGTCAACCTTAACCTCGTCAAAGTTGAGCTTCTCCATCTCAGCCTTGATGGTGGCGACAACCTCGCCCTCCTCGCAAGACTCGCTGGGGTGGGAAATCATGGCACGCAGGAACGCGGTCATATCCGCGTTGTAGCCATTCGCGACTTCCTTAATCTTGTCGTAGTCGAGCTCCTTCATGGGTCCTCCTTGCTTCGCCTTCCGAACTCTGCCAGATTGCTTGATTGGACTTTATGTCTGCCAACCAAACTTTTTGTTTGGTTGTCTCTATTAAAGCACGCTGGGGCGAGGAATCAAGGACTATTTCCGAACGGCAAAAATATGTCGTGAGTGGCTGTTTTCGCAGGGTAGACGGGTGGTCGGACGGTCGGCGAACGGGGCGCGCTGACTTATTGGGCGGCAAGGCCACCGGACCCACACAAATTGTTAGGTCCGCCTGCCGACAGCATGGTTGGCGTCCCGGCCGCTGCCAACTTGAGCGACTTCTGCAGCACTTTGCTGCCAACTTGCGCGAGTTCTGCAGCACTTTTGCCAAGTTGCGCGACTTTTGCGGCTGCAAAACTCGCACAACTTGCCACGGGCTCCTCGGGCTGCCAGGTTACGCGAGTTTTGCGGCACCTCCGCCATCGTGTGGGGATTCCCACACGATGGATTGCCCTGTTGTGTGGCTCTTCTCGGCGTTCCCGCAGGTCGCGGCTCCTATCGTGTGGGGATTCCCGCGACCGTTCGGGGGCGGCGCCCATTGTGTGGGACACGCGATGGCTCGAGCCCTCCAAGCCCCACACATCAGCGGCGGGCAACTGGGCAAACGTCGTCGCGACCCACACGACGGGCGCCCGCCCTTCTCGCCAGCCCCACACAATAGGACCAACCAAGCCGACCGCTCGCAAAGTCCCACACGATGGCATCAATCAACTGGGCAAACGCCGCCGGCCCCCACACGATGACCCCTCCCGCTCAGAGCGAGCCCCACACAACAGCAAGGCTGGCAAGTTATGCGAGTTGTGCAGCACTTTTCTGCCAACTTGCGCGAGTTCTGCAGCACTTTTGCCAGGTTGTGCGACTTCTGCGGCTGCAAAACTCGCACAACTTGCCACGGGCTCCTCGAGCTGCCAGGTTACGCGAGTTTTGCGGCACCTCCGCCATCGTGTGGGGTTTCCCACACGATGGATTGCCCTGTTGTGTGGGGCTTCTCGGCGTTTGCGCAGGTCGCGGATCCTATCGTGTGGGGTTCTCCGGGGCGACGCGACCGACGCCCCCATTGTGTGGGACACACGATGGCGCAAGCCTCCCGAGCCCCACACGACGGCGATCGCCAACTGGGCAAACGCCGCTGAGCACCACACGACGGGCGCCCGACCTTCTCGCCAGTCCCACACAACAGGACCGACCTCGCCGACCGCTCGCAAAGTCCCACACGACGGCGCTAGCCAACTGGGCAAACGCCGCCGGCCCCCACACGATGGCCCCTCCCGCTCAGAGCGAGCCCCACACAACAGCAAGGCTGGCAACTTATGCGAGTTGTGCAGCACCTTCCTGCCAACTTGCGCGAGTTCTGCAGCACTTTTGCCAGGTTGCGCGAGTTTTGCGGCTGCAAAAGTCGCATAACTTGCCACGGGCTCCTCGGGCTGCCAGGTTACGCGAGTTTTGCGGCACCTCCGCCAACGGCGAAAACGCCGCCGACCCCCACACGATAGACCCGTGCAAAGTAGCGCGACTTCTGATGCCGAGAAGGATGCCCGGCTCTTCTACCCCTCCCCCACGCCAAACAAAAACCCGGCAAGTCGCAATGACTTGCCGGGTCCCAAGGAAAGAAGGGGCTATTGTGCGGCTAAAGGCTACTCAGCGTCGTCGCTGGTCCAAGCGCCGTCCCAAACAACCCTGCGATAACGCTCGGGATCGGTGTCGCCCTCGGTCGAGAAGAGCAGCACCTGAGAATCCTTGCCAAGGCCAAGAGCGTCGCGGAACTCAGCGTAAGCAGGGTCGGTCATGATCGTGGAGATGACGCCCATGCCCACAGCGCCGGACTCGCCGGAAGTGACGGCGGGGTCGCCCTTGACGGGGGCAGCCAGCATACGCATGCCCTTTGCGGAGACCCAGTCGGGGCAGCTCACGAAAGCGTCAGCGTGGTTGCGAAGGATGTCCCAGCCGATGGTGTTGGGCTCGCCGCAAGCAAGGCCGGCCATGATGGTCTGAAGGTCGCCGCCGACAATGCGAGGATTGCCGTCAGCAGCAAGAGCGCCCTGGTACAGGCAGTCGGCAGCGCCGGCCTCCATGATGATGAACTTGGGCGGGTTCGTGGGGAACAGGTTGGAGAAGAAGCCAACCATGGAGCTGGCCAGCGAGCCAACGCCTGCCTGCACGAACACGTGCGTCGGGCGGTTCACCTCAAGCTGGCGAAGCTGCTCGGCAGCCTCGGCGGCCATGGTGCCGTAGCCCTGCATGATCCAGCTCGGGATCTTCTCGTAGCCCTCCCAAGCGGTGTCCTGAACGATGACGCCGTGCTCGGTCTGCTCGGCCTCCTTGGCGGCAAGGCGGACGCAGTCGTCGTAGTTGAGCTCCTCGATGGTGACCTTTGCGCCCTCCTTGGCGATGTTGTCATAGCGGGTCTTCGTGGAGCCCTTGGGCATGTGGACAACGGCGTTCTGGTGCAGGCGGTGAGCAGCCCATGCAACGCCGCGGCCGTGGTTGCCGTCGGTGGCGGTGAAGAACGTGGCGTGGCCGAAGTCCTTCTCAAGCTGCTCGGAGGTCAGGTAGTTGAAGTCGCACTCGGAGACGTCCTTGCCGGTCTCGTCTGCAATGTAGCGAGCCATAGCGAAGGAGCCGCCCAGGACCTTGAATGCGTTCAGGCCAAAGCGGTAGCTCTCGTCCTTGACGTAAAGGCCAGCAAGGCCAAGGCGCTCAGCCATGCCGGAAAGGTCAGCAAGCGGGGTGACGGAGTACTGGGGGAAGCTCTTGTGGAACGCGCGTGCCTTCGCGACGTTCTCCAGCGACATGATCGGGAGGTTCTTGTCCTCGCTCTTCGGCATCTTGTTGGTGACCCACTTAATCTTTGGCTCCATCGTGCTCCTCCTTGTTCAAACCCGGTTCGCAGAGCCTACTGCTACTGGCAAATAAAAAAGTTTGAAAACCAAACTTTTTGTTAGCGTCTTCAGTAAACCACTTTCTCAAGACTTTTCAAGGGGTGCGGCAAGTCTTGCCGCAAAAGGTCGTTTGCGAACGCCCAGCGGGAACTTCTCCACACATCGGCGCCCCTCACCTTTCCGTTGCAAGAAAAACCGCCTAACGAGAAGAACCCCGCATTTCCGCAGCTAGCGAAAACGCGGGGCTCAAAACTTTGGTGCATATTCTCGCGGCTTTTAGTCGGAGTTGACCGGCTTCAGGTTGCGCTCGTCCTCGGTGTCCTTCTCGGGCGGGAGGACGCTGTTCAAGATGATGGCCATGACAGCGCAAGGCGTGATGGCGGAGGTGCCGAAGATGGTGTTGACCCAGCCAGGCATGCCAGCGCCGGAAAGGGAGCCGGAAACCTGGGCGATGCCGATGCCGAATGCGACGGAGATGCCGAAGACGGTGCAGGCGCGCGGGGTCAGGCCGTCCTTAACAAGAATTCGGATGCCGTTCAGCGTGATGGTTCCGAAGACGGAGATGGTAGCGCCGCCAATGACAGGCTGCGGAATCATCAAGAGAAGGGCGGACAGCTTGGGGCAAAGGCCAGCGGCAAGGAAGACGCAGGCAGCAAGCCCAAAGACGTGCTTGTTGATGACCTTGGTAGAAACGATGATGCCGACGTTCTGACCGAAGGCGGAGGTAGGAAGACCGCCGAGGAAAGACGAGATGATGCTGACGAAGCCTTGGGCCTTGATGGCACCGCCGATTTCCTTCTCGGTAGGCATGCGGTCCATGGAACCAGCGGTGGAGGCGGAAAGGTCACCAATGAGCTGCACGTTGACCATCACGTAGACGACGGAAAGCGTGATGATCGCGGCAACGTTGAACTCGATGGGGTACGGCATGACTTGCGGAAGCGAGAACCAACCGGCATCCATGATGCCAGAGGGGTCGACCATGCCAAACGGGATGGCAACCAGGACGCCGATGAGCATGCCAAAGAAGATCGAGCCGAGCTTCAAGATGCCCTTGGCAAAGTTTGCAAACCAGAAGACCAGCGCAAAGGTGATAAGGGCGACGATCCAGTTGTTCAAGCTGCCGAAGTCAGCGGACCCAGAGCCGCCAGCCATGTAGCGAATGGCCGTCGGGTACAGAGAGACGCCGATGGTGAAGATGACGGTACCGGTTACCAGCGGCGGGAAGAAGCGACGGACTTTGCTATAGCAGCAGCCGAAGATGATTGCCACGACGCCGCCGACAAGCTCGGCGCCAAGAAGCGTGGAGAAGCCAAACTATCCGCCGATTGCCTGGAATGCCGGCAGGAATGCAAACGAGACGCCGGTCAGGATGGGCAGGCCGGAGCCAATGCGTCCAAAGAGCGGGAACTGCTGAAGCAGCGTGTCGATTGCGGAAAGCACAAGCGCCACCTGGATGATGGCGGTCTCCTGCTCCTCAGTAAAGCCGCAGGTAACGGCAATCATCATTGCCGGGGTGATGACGCCGGCGAAAGATGCCAAGACGTGCTGAAGCGCGTTGGGCAGCAGGTCGGATAACGCAGGCCGCCCTTCTCGCTTGAATAGTGCCTCGTTCGTTCCGTTCTCAGCTGTTGCTGTCGCAGCCATGCGCGCTCCCTTCCTACCCCTATGGGGCATCGGCTAACAGTCCCTAGGGACACACAATCCGTTCTAAATATTAGTGAGTTAGACAAACTTTTTGTAAGTTTTGGAACGTTTGGGGATAAGCGGTCGTGATTGCGCTGTAAACGGCGATATCTAACGGGTGCTCGGCAACACATGCGCCGAATTCGTTGATAGGATTGTCAGCAGATATCGAAAACCCCATTGGCCTTATGCAAAGAACGGAGAAGCAATGGAAGCCATGCCCGTAACTAAGATCCCGGAGCCAACGCCTTTGATTTCTGCTGACGAGGCGCGCCAGCTTGTGGCAGACGCCAAGCCCAACCGCTCGCAGGCGGAGGCAGACACGTTGGCCGCAAACGCCCTCCGCTGGGCCATGCACAACGCCGAAGGCCAGACCAGCACCCGCATTCGCACGTACGCCTCGTATGGCCGCACGTCCGTCATCCTGAAGTTTGCCCCCGGCGAGGCGGATTGCGCAGGAGCGGGCAACGCTTTCTACAACGACCTCATTGCTAACAGCAACGTACTGGTAGCTGACGCAATTTCGTCCATAATCCACGGTCGCGACCAAGCGCTTATCTCGCCGCTTCAGTCCATGCGCCTTTTGAACGAGTACAACGCAAAGCTGGTGGCTTTCCTTCGCCGCTTGAAGCGCGCTGGTTACGACGTCAAAGCTGGCGAGGAGCTTGCCGAGCAGGGCATTCACGACAACAGCACCGTCGTTGTCAGCTGGTAGAAGCGAGCAGTTGCATAGTTGATGGCCGCCCGGGCATTGCGACGCCCGGGCGGCTTTTTGCTGGGCCGCCGTCGTTGCTGCTGGCAGGTTGTGCGACTATTGCGGCGGTTCTCTGTCATGTTGCGCGAGTTGTGCAGCACTTTTGCCAGGTTGCGCGACTTTTGCGGCTGCAGAACTCGAATAACTTGCCACTCCCCCCTCGGACTGCCAGGTTATGCGAGTTCTGCAGCAGAGAAAGGCGCCTGATTCTTCCCCGCCGCCAAGTTAATCGACTTTTGCAGCACCTTTCTGGCAACTTATGCGAGTTGTGCAGCACTTTTGCCAGGTTGCGCGACTTATGCGGCTGCAGAACTCGCATAACCTGGCAGCGTCCTATTGTGTGGGGATTCCCACACGATGGAAAGTCCCGTTGTGTGGGGATTCTCGGCGTTTCCGCAGGTCGCGGGAGCTGTCGTGTGGGGATTTTCGAAGGGGCACGGCAACCTCCCCCGTTGTGTGGGACACACGACGGGGCGAGCCTCCCGAGTCCCACACAATGGAGCCGACCAACTGGGCAAACGTCCTTGCGCCCCACACGATGAGCGCCCGCCCTTCTCGCCAGTCCCACACAATGGAGCCGACCAGGCCGCAAGCCCGGGAAGCCCCACACAACGGGAAGGGCGACCTGCGGAAACGCCGCAGAGCCCCACACGATAGCCATCGGAGCTCGGCCAAGGGTCCCACACGATGGGCCCGTGGCAAGTTGCGCGACTTTTGCGGCACCTTCCTGCCACCTTGCGCGACTTGTGCAGCACTTTTGCCAGGTTGCGCGACTTTTGCGGCTGCAAAACTCGAATAACTTGCCACGGGCTTCTCGGGGCTGCCAGGTTATGCGAGTTCTGCGGTTGCAAAACTCGCACAACCCGCCACGGGCGCCCGACGCCGCCGGCACACTACCCGCGAGTGATGACGCAAGACTTAAGCCCGGACGCCCTGACGGGAGAGCCGCCAACAGTCACGCAATCGCGAAGCTTCTCCGGGTCCTCGACGACAGAGCCAGCAAGGGAGCTGGCGCCAGCATCAAGAATAAGCGACGAAAGCGTGGTAGAAGGACCCACAACCCACGTCGTGGCACCAGACGCCAAGCTCAGAAGCCTCGGCATCGTCTTGTTCGCCTCAGTCATGCCAGTCAAGAGCGCATAGTCGGCTTCGGGGAGAAGATACTCGCAAGCGCTGTCGGGCAAATCGATGTCCGATCGCGGCGAGCGCTCAAGAACGTACAGCTCGCCTTCCTTTGCCATGCCTTCCATGTTGGGAAAATGGCCAACCACAACAGTCTTGGCGGGGCGCCCTTTTTGCTTGCAGAAGTTATGCATCAGCTGCGGAACGGTGAAGAAAGGATCTCCCTCAAGCGCCCCTTTCCCGCTGTCCTCGCTTGTTGCAAGCCAAGACTCGTCGCCGTTGACGCCAGGAAGCGACGGCGTGTTGTACCAGGCATTCATTGCCGCAACGCCAATCGAGGCAGCCTCAAAATCCCAAGAGCGCACCAAGGCGGCAACCTCGGCAAGAGGACGCCCCACCAAAGAGCTGCGATTAAGGCGATGCCGCGTTCCGCCCTTGCACGTGCTGGCAACGCCCATGCCGCTTTCGGCCTCGACGTAGCTCCAATGGGCGCCCATGCAAACGTCGCGCACAAGCACGTCGGTCGGAATGCCGCCGAGAAGTTCCTCGTAAAGCGACCACGCGCCAAACCCAGTCATTTCTTCTCCCCTCGCCCCAAGCGGGGCTATCATCAAAACTTGTAACAATCCCCATGCAGGCAAGCGACTCTGACAACCGAAAACCTAAGGGGTGCCATGCTTTTCATTCTTACCGCTCCGCGCCAAACAGGAAAGACCCGCTGGCTTGAAGCCCTCGTTGCAAGCCTGCAAGCGCAAGGCGTCACGGTCTACGGAGTTCTTGCTCCGGGAATCTGGCAGCTGAATCCCGATGGCACGAGAACAAAGCTTGGCATTGAAAACGTCCTTCTCCCCGACGGCGAGAAGATCTTGTTTGCCACGTCGGCAGCAAACGATACCAGCATCAAAGACCACGTGCAGTCAAGCCGCGCTGGCTTGGGCTGGGCCATCTCCGACAAGGCGCTAGCCCGCGTGAACGCCCATCTTGCAAGCCTTTCTTCCGGCAAGGCAAACAAAGCGCAGCTTGAAGCCCCCGGTCTTCTCGTGATAGACGAGCTAGGCCCTCTAGAGCTCAAGCGTGGCGGCGGCCTGACTCAAGGCCTTGCGCTGTTGGACCAAGGTCCCACTCCCGCTTGGCCTCATGCCATCGCAATCGTGCGACCAGAGCTTACCGACCTTGCAGCAAAGCGCTTCCACCCCGCTTGGGGCTCCCCGTACCTCATTGAGCCCGGCGATGCAGCTTTCGCTTACATCACCGGGCTCTATCAAAGCTAAATTGCGGAAACTGACGCAAAACTTGCGCGCATATTTCCTTTTAACTTATGCGTTGGGAGTTGCGCCCTTCATAAGATCTGCAACTTCCTGGTCAGACAGGTCGTAGTTGTAGAAGGTCTTGTAGTACTCCTTCGCAACGTCAGTCGCACTGGTGTCGAACTTGTCGGGATAGCAAACGCGAGCAAACCACTGAAGACCAAGGATCTGGTTGACCGACGGAGGGCTGGAAAGCCAGTTGTACGGCTCGCCAGGAACCTGATAGTAGTTGTCGTTCGCGATTGCAGTGATGTCAGCCCAAGCAGGGTCGGAGGCAACGGTGTCATAGATGCTGTTGGGGCCAAAGACAATCATCTGAGGGTCAAACGAGGCAATCTGCTCAAGGCTGACCTCCTGGCCCATACCGGCGCCAGAAGCCTTCTCGACCACAACGACGTTGTTGGCAACAAAATCAACAACGGAGCCCTGGTAGCTGCCCTTCGCAATGGCGTTAAGGCCAGAGTCGCCAAGCAGATAAGCAACGTTCACGCGCTGGTCCTCGGGGATGGTCTGCATGACAGAGTCAACCTCGTCGTAAGCGTTCTTGCAGTACTCGGCAAGCTCGTTTCCGCGCTCTTCCTCGCCCAGAATCTCGCCAAGCTGCTGGTAAACCTTGTCATAGCTGTCCAGCGTAGCCTCAATGTGAATCACGGGGATGTTGAGGTCAGACTGAAGGGCGTCCATGTCCTCGACGATCGTGTCCTTTGCCTCGCCGATGTCGATGATAAGGTCAGGAGCCGCCTCGGCAACAGCCTCCTTGTTGAAGTCGCCCTTGCCGCCATAGATCTGGCCGAAGACAGGCAGGTTGGCAAGGTCCTCGCCAAAGTACGTCTTCTGCGCGTCAGTCAGCTCAGTGGCAAGACCGCAAAGCTTGCTGGAATCCATCGTGAGCATAACCTGCTGGGCAGGAGGGCCCGCAACGGCAACCTTCTGCACGTTCGTGGGGATCTCAACCTCACGACCGCTGGAGTCAGTGAAGATTCGGGTAGCGGACTGCTCGGTCGTAGTCTGCTCCGTTGTCTCCTGGCTCGTCGTGCTTTGACCGCTGCAGGCAGCGAGCGTCCCCGCAAGTCCGACGCTCAGCACTACCGCGCCGAGTGTGGCAAAAAGCCCCCTTCGCGTTGTCTGTCGGTCTTTCATTCGTGCTCCTCTCCTTGACAGCGACGGCGCCCGGACCTTCCAAGCACCTCCCGCCGCTCGTCATGCAAAAGAATTTATGAGTGCCGCGCCTTTGGGCCGGGCATGTCGCCAAGCGCGGTGGCTGGCGTGCAAACCCGCACGCGGTCATCAAATAGTGAACTAATCCGAACGTCGATTCCATACAGCTGGCTCATGAGCTTCTCGGTCACAACTTCCCCTGGAGCGCCAGCCGCTGCAACCTTGCCGCCTTGAAGCGCCACGACCTCGTCGGAGTAGCAATACGCTTGCTCAGGCTGGTGCGTTGACATCAAGACGGAATGGCCTTGGTCGGCAAGCTTTCGCGCAAGCGCCAGAACTCGCGCGGTGTTCGCAAAGTCAAGGGCGCTTGTAGGCTCGTCCATCACGATGGTCTTGGAGCCTTGCGCAACGGCTCGCGCCACAAGCACAAGCTGCTGCTGACCGCCGGAAAGCCGCGTCATGCGGCGATGCGCAAGCTCGGGGATGCCCACGCTCTCAAGCGCCGCCATCGCCCTGTCCTCGTGCTCGCGCTTTGGCGAGCGAAGCATGCCAAGGTCAGTGCCGCAAGACATCAGCACCATATCGACGACTTCGTAATCAAAAATGTTCGCATGCGCTTGCGGGATGTATGACATCTCGCGGGCGCGCTGGCGCACCGAAAGCGCCTTGATGTCGTGGCCGTTCACAAGGATTGACCCCGTGTAGCTGGGCATAAGCCCTAGGACGCAACGAAAAAGCGTGGTCTTCCCCACCCCGTTAGGGCCAAGAACGCAAGAAAGCGTCCCGTCCGGAATGGAGAAGCTCAAGTTGTGAAGCACTTCTCGCTCGCCGTAAGAAAACGAGAGGTCAGAGACGGTAAGGCTCATGCTCTATCCCCTCGTTTTTCTCGTGATCAGCCAAAGGAAGAAAGGCGCGCCGATGAAGGCGGTCAGGATGCCGATGGGGATCTCGGCGGTTGTGGCAAGGCGGGCGATGTCGTCCACAACAAGAAGGAACGTGCCGCCAAGAAGCATGCTTGCCGGAAGAAGATGCCGGTAGTCAGCGCCCACAAGCCCGCGAGCAAGGTGCGGGACCACAAGGCCAACCCAGCCGATGATGCCCGTGACAGAAACGCTTGAGGCGGTCACCAGCGTGGCCAGCACAATGGCAACGGCGCGAAGCCTGGGAGCGTTCACGCCCATGGTCATGGCCTCGTCGTCGCCCATCGTGAGGGCGTTCAAGCGCCATCTGATAGCGAGAAGACCGCCGTTTCCCACAAGCATGGGGAGGGCGACAAGCGCCAAGTCCTCAGTCCGGGCGCTGGTCAAAGACCCCATGAGCCAAAACGTGATGGCTTGAAGCTGCGCGTTAGGGTCGGCAACAAGCTTGATGTACGAGACGCCCGCCTGGAAAAGCGAGCTGACCATAACGCCGGCAAGAACCGTCACAAGAATTCGGTTTCCCTTTGAGAGCCGGCTCACCAGAAGGACGATCACGACGGAAAGCATCGAGAAGAAAAAGGCCGAAAGCGACGTCTGCAACATGCTTGCGGACATAAGAATTGCAAGCGATGCGCCAAAGGCGGCTCCTTGCGAGGCGCCTAGGAAGTCCGGCGAGACAAGGGGGTTTTGGAAGATGCCTTGAAACGAGGCTCCAGCGGCCGAAAGGGAGCAGCCCACGGCAAGGGCGAGAAGTACGCGCGGCAAGCGCACGTTAAAGAAAAGCGAAGCTTGCTGGTTTGTCCATGTCTGCTGGATGGGAGCGAAGGTCCCAGCAATCATGCGGGCGATATCGGGAACGGAAATGGTGTAGCGACCAAGCGTGAGGGATATCAAAGCTGCAACCAGCATGGCAAGGGCGAGGACCCAAATCACCAAGACAGGACGCTTATGTGCAACGCCCTGGGCGCCTTTGACCTTGCTGACGCTTCTCATTCGGTTTTCCCTCCCTCGCGCTCAAAGCGTTATTTCAATTAAAAAATAACGGAGGCTTATCTTAACCTGAATGACCAACAATAACAAGACTATTTGTCATATGGAATAACTTTTTGTCTTGAACGGGTGGTTTGAAGCGACAAACGGAAAAAGGACCCCAAATGGAGCCCTTTTCGAAGCGTTGCAAAAGTTTTTATGCGGTTATATTGCATAACAGCTGGCAATTCATCCTTAGCAAGCGTACGCAGGGTCAAGCGCTTGCAGCTCGCGGAACGAGTCAATCTCGGTGACGTCCTCAAGGGTGCAAGGACGGGTGTACACCTTGTAATTCTCGCGGCAATAGCTCAGCGCGACTTCGTCCCAGAAGCGCTCCTTGCCGCCAGGCATCTCAAAGGTTGCCGGAATGTCCTTTGCAAGGCGGGCGCCATCCTCGTCGGTCCAATACGAGATGCCAACCATCTGCTCAACGCCGCCTTCGCCGCCCAAGGCAAAGTTCTTGATCACGCCGCTCTTCTCGACCGTAAAGCACCAGTCGTCAGAGCGCTCCATGGGAACGGCAAGATAGTTGGAGCGGTCTTGGTACTTGGTGATGAGCTCGCCATTGCGGAGAAGAAGGTCAGACTCAAAGACGTAAGCGCTTTGAAGAAGGTCCTTTGCGGCAAGCATGCTGGAGATGTTGTTCGAGTCGTTGTACAGCGGGTTCTCGATGAACTTGATGGTTGGGTACTTGTAAAGAAGCTGGTCAAACTGCTCGCCAAGATAGCCGCGCACAATGTAGACCTCGGTGATGCCGGCTGCAAAGACAGCGTCAAGAATGGTGTCGATGATGCGAGTTCCGCCAACGCGCACAAGCGGCTTGGGCGTGTTCAACGTGATGGGAGCCATGCGCGAGCCAAAGCCGGCGGCAATAAGAATGGCACGCTTGACGCGGTAGGGCTCAAGAGCTTCAAGACCATCGTCGGTCACGCAGCGGTTGGCAACGTATCCCGCATCGGTCAGCCGAGAGATGAAGTCGTTCACGCTACCGACGGACATCCCCGTCTTTGCCGCAATGGCGCGCTGCGTAAGAGGGCCATTGCTCGTCGCGAGCGTAGAGAGAACGAGAAACTCTTTATGGTTCATGGTTGCATAGCCTTTCATAAGAACTTTGCTCATTACGCCTGAGCCAGCTTGGCGTGATGGCGCTTGATGGCAGAGACGACCAGCTTCTCGATGATGTTGGTCACAAGGATCAAGACCGAGACAAACGCGGCGCATTCAATAAGTCGCTGAGAGTCAAGGTCGGTCACCAGAAGCGCCAGTGGCATGTTAAGCGTTGTGGCAAGGAACGAGACGGCAGAGATGGTCATCATGCAGTTGACGAAGAAGTACGAGAACATCTCGGCAATCGTGTCAGAGGTCTGAGGAACCAAGACGTCCCAGATGATGCGCCAGCGCCCCACTCCCATCGTCTGACCAACCGCCTCAAGATTTGCGTTTATTTTTGAGAGCGAGTTATACGCCATGAGATACGGCGAAGCCACAAAGTGGACCAAGTTCACCAAAATCAGAATTGCGAACGTGCCATACAGCGGCGAGCCTCTGAACGAAAGCGCATACGAAAGACCAAGCACGATGCCCGGCACAGCGAGCGTTGTGATGCAAGCAAGATGCAGCAAGCGAGCAGTGCGACCGCCAACGCGAGCAGTCACGTATGCCGTGAAGTACGCAAGAAGCGTGCCGATGGCGGAGACCGAGAACGCAATGATGAGCGAGTTCACCCAATACGAGCCGACGCCCATCGTGAAGGAACGCCCCACATTTGCCAACGTCGGCGTCAAGTCGATGGGGTACTTCGTGACAAAGGCGACGATGCAAAAAGCGGCAATGGGCAGAAGCAGCACTAGTACAAGAAGTGATGCAACTACGTAGCCAAGGGCGTCTCGGGCCTTGCTGGGGACAATGTGGAAGCTGCGCGAGACATAGCGCATTCCCGCGCGGCTCTTGTCCAGCGCGTCAATAAGAAAGTCAATCACTGCGGGAATCAGCAGCACGAATCCGATGGCTGCTCCCGTATCAAAGTCAAGAAGACCGACGGCGTTTTGGTACATAAGGACGGGAAGCGTCAGGACCTTGCCGCCAACCATCAGGGGCACGCCGTAGTCAGTGATCACAAGCGCAAACGTCGAGAACGCGGCAGAGACGATGGGCCTGCGAAGGAAGGGCAGCGTAATGTGGGCAAATTGGCTTCCCTTTGGGATGCCCAAGACGTCTGCCGCCTCGTAAGGCGTTGCGTCCTCGTAGCGCATCACGTCATAGAGCATCAAAAACGCCGGCGGGAACGAGTAGAGAAACGATCCCATGATGATGCCGGGATAGCCGTATATGTTCCACGTCCCATGAAAGAGGTTGGTGATGATGCCGTTAGAGCCCAGAAGGTAGACAAGGCTCATACCGTGCGCAAGAGAGGGAACCAGCATGGGGACCGTAAGAAGGATGGCCAGCGCTCCCTTGCCCTTGATAGCCGTGCGGCAAAGAACCCACGACATCAGAAGGGCACAAAGCACCGTAATCACCGAAGTGACCGTGGCAATGATCAAAGAGTTTATGCAAGCGGTCGAGAAGGCCTCGGTCCCAAAGACGGCACGGGTTGCAGGGTCTGCCAAGCGCACGAACATCCTTGCCAAAGGAAGCACGACGGCAAGAAGGAAGAACGCAGCAAGCAGAACCTCAAGAAGCCTCACGCGAGAAGAACGATTCATGCAACCACCTTACTGACCGTTTTGCGCAAAGCGCGCAAGAGAGTCGTACTTTGCTTGGATGTTCTTCGTCACAAAGTCGCGAACGTACTCATCGGCAGGATCTCGCACGATGGTCTGGGGGTCGTCCATCTGGTGGATTCTCCCCTCGCCCATCACCATCACGCGGTCGGAAAGCGAAAGGGCTTCCTCTTGGTCATGCGTGATCAGCAAGATGGTCGTGCCGCTTTGGCTTTGGATGTCCTTGACCAAAGACCTAAACGAAAGGCGGGCGTCCGCGTCAAGGCCGCTGGTAGGCTCATCAAAAAGGATGACTTGCGGGTTCAGCGCAAGCGTGCGCGCAATGGAGACGCGCTGCATCTGGCCACCGGAAAGACCGGTGACGGGCTTGTCGGCAAACTCCTCCATGCCCAAGCGAGAAAGAGCGTCGCGAGCAATGCTCATGCGGTTGTCGCGCTTCTCGGGGTCAAAGCGAAGGGCGTACTCAACGTTTTCGATGGCCGTCATGTTCTCAAAGAGGGCATAGTCCTGAAAGACGATTCCCATGTGGCGCTGGCTTGGCGCAAGGTCGGTGATGTCCTTGCCGTCCAGCAAGACGCGCCCAGAGTCAGGGCGCTCAAGGCCAATCAAGATGCGCAAGGTTGTTGACTTGCCGCAGCCAGAAGGCCCCAAAATCGAGACGAACTCGCCGTCCATGATGTCAAAGTCAAGACCGTGAAGCGCTTCTCGCCCATCAAAAGACTTAACGATGCCGCGAGCAGAGAGCTTTGGCACTCCTTGCTTTTCGGTCTCTGTAGTAGCTGCACTTGCCATTAATGGCTCCATCTCTCAAGAAGTCGCATCTTCTCGTCCACGTCCGTGATGCCAGTCATGTCGGCATACGTGACACCGGTCGGGTAATTGTCAATGTGAGGGGTCTCGCCCACAAGAATCTGGTCCGGAACGTACGTCGAGTTGTCAATGCGCACGCCGTCCGTGCAAAGCCAGCCGAACACGTCGTGGACGGCCTTGCGCTGGCCTTTGCCTTTCACGATTCCCATGCCATAGACGTCCCAAGGCGAGCCTTCCTTAAAGAAGTGCACCGAGAGGGGCACGCCTTTGTTGATCTCTGAGACGGCGTGGTACGTCATGCCAAAGCCGACGCCCGCCTCGCCTTGCACCAGCGCGTTCACGGGTCCAGAGCCAGACGACGTGAATTGGTAGATGTTCTCGGAGAGGGCGTCAAAGTAGTCAAACGCCTCGTCTTCGCCCCACGTGTTCACCAAGCTCTTCAAGAAGTTGTAGCCGGTGCCCGAAGTCTTTGGGTTGGGCATGGTCACAAGCCCCTTGTATACCGGGTCGAGCAGATCTTGGTACGACGTCGGCACAGGCACTCCGCGCGACGAGAGGACGTCGTCGTTTACGGCAATGCAAGCGCTTTCTCGCGAGAAGGGGAAATAGCGGTTCTCGGGATCGCGAAGGTCCTCGCAAAAGATCGAGCCGTCAAAGTCGGAAAGCTCTTCCAAGCTGTCAGAAACTTGGTTGATGTAGCCGCCCTCAAGGGCAAGAACGATGTCCGCCTCGCTAGCGGAGCCTTCCATGCGAAGTCGAGCGGCGCAGTTTCCCGTGGCAATGTAATGCATGCGGATGTCGTAGTTTGGAAACGCAGCTCGCATGGAGGCCATCTGCGTCTCGTTTCTATCGCCCTCGCCGCACGAGTAGATGACAACGGTATTCTCGGTCTGGCTACCGCTGTCCCTAAAAGCCGCAGCTCCAAGGCATACAGCAGTGCCGGCAGCCAGCGCTATGAATCCGCGCCGAGAAGTTTGCGGCCCTCTCCCCTGTGCCTTCTTTTTCTTGGGCTCTTGATTAGCTTCTTTGTTCATCAATCTCCGAACAACGTTTTTCAAGTTGAACCACCATGCTTGGTGGCTATAGAGCAAACGTGTTCATAATACCATCTTTACTTCAGATTGATGAACACATTACAAAGCTGACTGCAAACCATCTGAATGCGCCCAAACAAAAAGAAGCGCCGCCTGCAGGAAATCCCACAGGCGGCGCTCGCTTTGTTAGTCAAAAAACCTAGCGGCTAGCTGGCTCTTTACTACTTCTCCACGCCCACGTGACCGTTAACGATGTCGACGGCCTTCTCGACGGCGGTGATGATGTTCTGATAGCCAGTGCAGCGGCAAAGGTGACCAGAGAGGTTCTTGCGAATCTCGTCGCGGGTGTAGGTCTTGCCGGAGTAGACCATCTCCATGGCGCTCATGATGATGCCAGGGATGCAGAAGCCGCACTGGACGGCAAACTCGTCGACAAAGGCCTGCTGCACGGGGTTCAGGCTGCCGTCGGGCTCGGTCAGGCCCTCAACGGTAAGGATGTTCTTGCCCTGTGCCCAATCGGTCAGATAAAGGCAGGTGTCGGTAGCAACGCCGTCGATAAGAACGGTGCAAGCGCCGCACTCGCCAACCTCGCAGCCACGCTTGACGCTGGTAAGGTGCAGGCGGTTGCGAAGGGTGTCCAGCAAAGACTCGCGCGGGTCATAGCCCACCTGGACTTCCTTGCCATTGACCGTGCACTTAAGGATCCTCATGTCCTCCATTAGATGTCGGCACCTCCCTTGCGTGCCGCCTCGATGAGCGAGCGGCGGGACATCTCCTTGATAAGCTGGAGTCTGAACTCCTTGGACGCGCGCCAGCTGTCGCGCGGGTTGGTGTCAGCTTGCGCAAGCTCGCCGATCTTCTCGGCAGCCTCGGCAACGTCCATGCCGCGAACTGCGTTCTCGGCGTTCAGGGCGCGCATGGGGGTAGGACCAGCAACGCCAAAGGCAAGGCGGATGTCGTTGATGGTCTTCTTGTCCTCTGACAGCTTCACCAAGCAGCAGCAGCCCATGGTTGCAATCTCAAGGGCGCGACGCTTGCCATACTTGAAGTAATGGCCAGTGAAGCCCTCGTAATGATCGCGCGGAATGCGGATGCCAACCAGCACCTCGTCGCGCTCCTTCGTGGAGCGACCAGGACCGGCATACCACTCCTCGATGGGGATGGTGCGCTCGCCACGGGTGCTCTTGACGTCCAGGAGGGCGCCGTAAGCAAAGAGCGTGGAAGCAGAGTCAGCCGAGGTAGCAGCGTTGCAGACGTTGCCGCCGATGGTGCCAGAGACGCGCAGCTGCGGGCCACCAGGGGTGTCGCAAGCCTCGCCCAGCGTGGGGACGGTCTTCTGGATGATCTCAGAGGTGGTCACATGGTGGAACCACGTGATGGGGCCAATCCAGACGGTGCCGTCGTCCAGCAGGCGGACGCCGTCGAGCTCGTCGTGGAGCTCGTGAATCGATACGAGGTGTGCGCCTGCGAACTTGCCGCCACGCACCTTAACGAGCACGTCGGTGCCGCCGGCGATGACCATCGACTGAGGGTCCTCCGCCAGGGCGCGGCAGGCGTCGTCGACGCTCTTAGCCTCGTAGAGTGTCTCGATGTCGTACATTAGATGAGTCCCTCCCTCTTGAAGCCCTCGAACAGGCGCTGGGGCGTCATGGGCATGTGGTAGAACTTCACGCCAGTGGCGTTGAGGATGGCGTCGCGGATTGCGGGCGCCGGCGAGATGATCGGGGTCTCGCCCACGGCCTTGTTGCCGTAAGGGCCAGTCGGATCGTCGGACTCGACGAAGTCGGCCTTGAGGTCAGGCAGGTCCATCGTCGTCGGGATCTTGTAGTCAAGCAGCGTGTCGTTCAGGACGCGGCCAGTCCTGGGGTCAACTTGGACCTCCTCGGAGAGGCCAAAGCCGATGGACTGACCCATGCCGCCGTGAACCTGCTGCTCGACGAGCTTCGGGTTGATCAGGCGGCCGTTGTCCTGCACGGAGATGATGCGGTCAACCGTGACTTGGCCAAGAGGCATGTCAACGGTAACGTCCGCGAAGGTGCAGCCCGTGGCGAAAGCGTTGGTGTGCACGTTGGCGGTTGCCTGTGCGCTCAGCTGGTCGTTGTCCTCGGTGTTGTAGTAAGCCTCAAGGGCAAGCTGCTGAAGGGTGCAGACAGTGTGGCCAACGCAGTCAACGATCTTGTGGTCGCGAAGGTCAAGCTCGCCTTGGGCGCTGGGATACAGCTGGTGAGCGAAGTCCAGGATCTTCTTGCGAAGCTTGAGGCCAGCCTTCTTGCAAGCCGTGCCGGAGACGTACGTCTGACGGGAAGCGTAAGCGCCTGCGTCGTACGGGGTGACGTCGGTGTCCTGGAAGGAAACGATGTGGACGTCCTCGGTATCGATGCCGATTGCCTCGGCTGCCATCTGCGAGAAGACCGTGTCGGCGCCCTGGCCAATCTCAGTGGCGCCCATCTGCAGCTGCACGGTGCCGTCCTGGTTGAGCGTCACGCGGGAAGTTGCGGTCTCAAGGGCAAACGGGGCGACAGCCGTCTTGTAGGCGAAGAATGCGACGCCGACGCCGTGGCGGATAGGACCGGACTGGTTGGCGTACTCCTTCTTCTTCTCGTCCCAATGGATCCACTCCTTGCCCTTCTCCACGCACTGCGGAAGGGTGCAAGTGTGAGCGGCAACGGCGCCGTTGGGCGTGAACTCATCGACAAAGCCCTCACGGATGGCGTTCTTCAAACGGAACTCGACGCCGTCCCAGCCGTTGTCGTAAGCGATGTCGCCCATCAGGCACTCGGCGGTCCAGACGCCCTCGGGGACGCCGTAAGCGCGCATTGCGCCGGTGTGCGGACCGTTGGTGTAGACGGTCCAAGCCTCAGAGCGAGAAGCAACCTCGTTGGTGTGGTACAGCCAACGGAACGAGTTGACGGAGTTAAGAACCAGGGTATGGCCGTGGTGGATGTAGCCGCCGGTGTTGGACCAAGCGCGCACGGAGCGGGCATGCAGGTTCATGTCGTCGTCGTAAGAGGCCTCGACCTCGAACTCCTTGGGCTGACGGCCCGAGGTGTCCCAGAAGAGCTCCTCGCGGGAGAGCTCAAGGCGCACAAGGCGACCACCGAGCTGCTGGCAAATCCAAGCGTTCAGCGGCTCGTAATGGATGTCCTGCTTGGTGCCGAAGCCGCCGCCGATGTAAGGCTTGATGACGCGGACGTCGCCCCAAGGAATGCCCAGGGCCTGGCCGATGACACGGCGCATGATGTGCGGGATCTGCGTGGAGGCAACGCAGACGATCTTGTTGCCCTCCATGTAGCAATACGAGGTGCAGGTCTCAATGTGAACCTGGGACTGCTCGCCCGTGGAGGTCTTGATGGCGATGTGGTGGTACTTGGGATCGTTGATGGCCTCGTCGACCGTCTTGTAGCCGGCCTTGGCAAGGTCCTCCTCGCTCGTCAGAGCGCAAGTGTGGGCAACAAGGTTGTCAGGCTTGCGGTCCTGAACGGGATGCTCGGTGCCCTTGAGGGACTCCTTTGCGTCATAGACGACAGGCCACTCTTCGTACTCAACCTTGATCTTGCGAAGAGCGCGGTCGCAAGCGACTGTGTCCTCTGCGACAACGACTGCGATGTTGTCGCCATAGATGCGCACGCGGGAATCAAGAAGCTTGCGGTCTGCAATGTCGCGCTTCTCGGCCTTGGAATCGGCATACCAGGGGTGACCAGCCACCGGGTAGCAGAAGTCAGGCACGTCGAAGCACGTAAAGATCTTCACGACACCGGGGACCTTCTCGGCCTCAGAGGTGTCGATGGACTTCACGATGCCGTTACCAATAGTGGCGTGGAGCATCCTTGCCTCAAGGCAAGGCTTGGGGCAAAGGTCGTCGGTGAACATTGCCCGCCCCGTGACCTTGTCGTACGCGTCAACGCGCTTGACGGGCCTACCGACCTCCTTCAGCTTTTCCATATCACACATCCTCTCTCCATGGGGCGCCAAGCACCCCTACCCAAGGTGTTGCGGAGGCACGAACGCCGCAGCACCAAGCCATACCGGCTTTATGATACTCGCCCAGAAATTCCGGCGATATTCATCAAAATATTCAACGCCTTTATCTGACCGAAGGCGCCGCTGAGCGGCGAAGTCCCTGATAGGAGACCTCGCGCCCAAGGGCGCCTTCGATGCTATAGGTACATCAAAAACTAAAGGACACGACGACCGGCAACGTACTTCTCGACGATGCGGCCACCCTCCTCAGCAAGATAGACGTAGCGCTCAAGGCGCTCGGCCAGCGTGAGCTCAAGCGGGGTCTTGATCTGGGAGTCGTCCAGAACCAGAGCGTCGACCTCGTAGCCCTCGTCGAAGGAGCCGACCTTGCCAAAGACCTTGCCGCCGCCGACGGTTGCCAAGTAGAAGGCCTCCTCGGTGGAGAGGGCAGCCAGGTTCTGGTCAACAAGGCGCCAACGGAGCTTGGAGACTGCCACGGCGTCTGCCATAGCGCGGAACATCGAAAGCGTTGCGCCGCCAGCGACGTCGGTGCCGATGCCCACGTTCATGCCCAGGTCCATGTAATGACGGATGGGGGCGATGCCAGAGGAAAGCTGGGCGTTCGACTGCGGGCAGTGGGCGACAAAGACGTTGTTCTCCTTCAAGATCTCAACCTCGTTGTCGGGGCACCAGTTGCAGTGCGCCATGATGACGGGCTGGTCGCCTGCAAGCTGTCCGAAGTGCTCGTAGGTCTGGCCGTAGCACGTGGACCAGGGGCAAAGACCCTTCACCCAGTCAATCTCAGAGAGGTTCTCGGAGAGGTGGGACTGAAGCGGCAGGTCGCGCTCGGCGCGGAGCTTGCCCAGGCCCTCCATGAGCTCGTCGGAGCAGGTGGGGGTGAAGCGCGGGGTCAGGATAGGCTTGGTGTTCTCGAAGTGAGAGTCCTCAACCTCGTCCAGCCACTTCTTGGTGTCCTCAAGCGCGGTGGCAGCGTCCTTCTCGCAAAGGTAGTCAGGGCTGTTGCGGTCCATGTTGACCTTGCCGACCATGGTCTTGAGGCCGGTGGTCTCGAGCTTGCCCATAAGGGTCATGGTTGCGTCGACGTGCATGGTGCCAAAGACGACGGCGCGGGTTGTTGCAGAGTGAAGAAGGTCATCGGAGAAAATCTGGTACGCGCGCCACGCATACTCGGGGTTGGCGTACTTGCTCTCCTCGGGGAACGTATGGGTGTTCAACCAGTCGAGCAGCTCAAGATCCATGCCAAGGCCGCGGAAGCCGTACTGGGGCGCGTGGACGTGGATGTCGCTCATGCCGGGGATAACCAGCATGCCGGTGCGATCGACCACCGTGATGCCCTGGTACTCGGCCGGGATCTGGGGGTAGACGCCCTTGGAGATTCCGTCGACCACAATGAGGTATCCGCCCTCAACGGTCTGGAGCTCCTTCGGGTTCTTGGACCAAACAATATCGCCATGAATGGCGAAGGCATTCTTATGCATTCCTGACTCCTTTCTCGCGGTCGACTATGGCCGCCGCATGAGTACTAAAGGACCCACATGCTTACCGCGCGCCAGCCGGGGCGCGTCGGGGGTTCTTGTTAGATGAAGCAATACTTGAAGATGAAGAGGAAGAACAGAACCCACATAACACCGGAGATCTTCTTGCGGTTCTCCTTGCCGGAGAAAGCGTTGATGGCGACGTAGGAAAGGACGCCCAGCGCGATGCCCTCAGCGATGGAGTACATGAAGGGCATGGAGACGATTGCGATGAAGGCGGGAAGTGCCTCGGTGACGTCGCCCCAGTCAATGTTGACGACAGAGCCCATCATCATGAAGCCGACGATGACCAGTGCAGGAGCCGTTGCGAAGGACGGAATTGCAAGGAAGATCGGCGAGAAGAACAGAGCCAGCGTGAACATGATGGCAACGACGACGCCGGTAAGGCCGGTGCGGCCACCCTCTGCGATGCCGGCGGTGCACTCGACGGCGGTTGCCGTGGAGGAGGTGCCAATCAGGCCAGCGAACATGGTGGCGAGGGACTCGGCGAGAAGGGCGCCCTTAACGTTGGGGAGCTTGCCGTCCTTGTCCAGCAGGTCAGCCTTTGCGGCAGCACCGATCAGGGAGCCGATGGTGTCAAAGAGGTTCGTGAAGAGGAACGCAAGGACAACCATCAGGAAGTTGAACGAGAAGACGTTCGAGAAGTCAAGCTTGAAGAACGTAGGCTCAAGCGAAGGAACCGCGAGGCCGTTGGAGAAGTCGGGCAGAAGGCTGTTGAAGCCGGCTGCCGGGTCGGGCGTGTAAAGACCGGTGAACTGGCAGATGATGCCAAGGCCCCACGTGATCATGATGCCCAGAAGGATGTTGCCGCGCACGCCGCGAGCAACAAGGATGCCCGTGACGAAGATGCCGATGAGAGCGAGAAGCGCCGTGATGCCGTAGGTGGTGAAAGTGCCATCAACGAAGCTGCCGTGGAACGAGAACATCGAGACGAGCGTGGACTCGTTGGAGATGACGATGCCGGAGTTCTTGAGGCCGATGATCGTGATGAACAGACCAACGCCGGTCGTGATTGCGTACTTCAGGTTGAACGGGATTGCATCAAAGATTGCCTCACGGACGTTCGTGAGGGAGAGGATGACGAAGATGACACCCTCGACGAAGATTGCTGCAAGAGCAACCTGCCACGAATAGCCTATGCCCAGGCAGACGGTGTAGGCGAAGTAAGCATTGATGCCCATGCCAGGTGCCAGGATGAACGGGTAGTTCGTGAGTGCGGCCATCATCAGAGTACCGATGATGGAGATGACAGCAGTAGCCGTGAAGACAGAGCCCTCAGGCATGCCGGCCGCAGAAAGAACGGACGGGTTCACAGCGAGAATGTACGCGATCGTCACGAAGCTCGTGAGACCAGCGACGATCTCGGTCTTTACGTTCGTTCCCATCTCAGTGAGGTGGAAGAACTTGTCCAAAGCCTTTTCCATGTGCAGAACACCACTCCTTAACCCATTTCCCTAATGACCATTAAGCCGCAGGTCGGACAACCTGTGGCAGTAATGCCTGTACGACATCAGCAGGCCTGTCGCGCTTTTGCGCACAAGCCGTTGCTGCCAGTGGTGTCTGAAGGTGCCACGCCCCTGTCATCGGGACACTGAACACGCACTATCTAAGTCGTGCTGGCGCGGTTGAACTGACAAAAGAAATTTTGTTCAGAAGCAATTTCTTTTTGTTGGACATGATGATACTCACGAAACATCGACGTAACATCCTCAATTTTTTGAAACATGTTCTACGGTCGAAATTCGACCGTAGACGGCAAACGGTATTGCATATTTTCCCATATCGTTACGTATATATGTATATAACGATACCCGTACCCGGTATTTTCTGGATGGAATGTTTATCAACGTATTGGCTGGTAACTGTTTGGATTTTGAGTGCGCAGGGCGTGTTTTTCGGTTTGGCTCCCCGGCGAGTTGCGCGAGTTTTGCATAAGCAAGAGCCTTGGAAATTGGCAAAACAGCCGCGGTCGAGCTGACCTTCCCATTGTGTGGGGATGGCTCCGGGCATCAGGGGCCGTCGTGTGGGGCGCGGCGACGTTTCCGCAGGTCGGTCCCACACAATCGCCCTCCCCATCCCGTGGGACTCCCCACACGATGGCCGGCTGGAAAGTTATGCGAGTTTTGCAGCCGCAAAAGTCGCTCAAGTTGGCAAAAGCGCTGCATAACTCGCATAAGGCGGCAGGAAGGTGCCGCAAAAGTCGCTCAAGTTGGCAGCGGCTCACGCGGGTGGCAAGTTAGTCGAGTTCTGCGGCATCACAACTCGCATAACCTGGCAGCCCGAGAAGCCCGTGGCAAGTTATGCGAGTTTTGCAGCCGCAGAAGTCGCACAACCTGGCAAAAGTGCCGCACAACTCGCATAAGGCGGCAGGAAGGTGCTGCAAAAGTCGCTCAAGTTGGCAGCGGCTCACGCGGGTGGCAGATTGTTCGGGTTCTGCTGCATCAATACTCGCATAAGGTGGCAGCGCGAGAAGGTCGTGGCAAGTTATTCGAGTTTTGCAGCCGCAAAAGTCGCGCAAGTTGGCAAAAGTGCTGCATAACTCGCATAACTCGGCAGAAAGGTGCTGCAAAAGTCGATCAACTTGTCACAGGCTCACGCGGGTGGCGAGTTAGTCGAGTTCTGCAGCATCAGAACTCGTTCAAGTTGCAAGAAGACTGACACAGAAGTGGGGTAACTTGGCTGCCCTCCCCTGCCCCATTCATCGTGTGGGGAGGTCTCTGAATGAAAAGGGGCGTCGTGTGGAGCGTAAGGACGTTTCCGCAGGTAGATCTTCTCGTTGTGTGGGGATTTCGGGAGTATCGACGGTTTGGCCTCCATTGTGTGGGACTGCCACAAAGACAGAGCGCCCATTGTGTGGGGCGGGAGGGCGTTTGCGCAGGTAATTCTCGCTGTTGTGTGGAACTGGATGACCTCGCCTTATTGTGTGTCCCACACAATAGCGGACCGATCCGACCATCCCCAAGAATCCCCACACGATGAGAAGGTCTACCTGCGGAAACATCGAGAAGACCCTCACAACGAGACCATCCATCCTGTGGGAAGTCCCACACAATAGGTCACTGGCAAGTTGTGCGAGTTTTGCAGCTGCAAAAGTCGTGCAACCTGGCAAAAGTGCTGCAAAACTCGCATAACTCGGCAAAAAGGTGCTGCAAAAGTCGCGCAAGTTGGCAGGGCGGCGAGAAGTTCGAGTTTTGCAGCCGCAGAGGTCGCGCATGGCGCCAGTGAGAAGGGCGACGGGCCGACGACCTCCTCCCCCGCAACAAAAAAGCCCGGGCTGCGCGGGGCAGTCCGGGCTGGGGGCAACTCGCAAGCAAGCAACTCGCAAGCAAACAAGCAAGCAGAAGCTACAGCGTAGCCTCCAGGTCGCTGACCTCATCCTCGGTGATCAGCGAGCCAGACTTGATCTGCTCGGTGTACTCGGCAATCTTGTCCTGAACGTCCTGCGGAACCTTGTCGGAGAACTTGCCCAGGTAGACGCCGCCGTTGTCCATGTTGGCCTCGATGACTGAGCCGTTGCCGAACGAACCGTTCTCAATCTGGTCCATGGCCTCGCCGAACATCCAGTCGGTGACCGTAGAGGTAATGACGGTCGGCTGGCTGTCGCCCACGGAGTCAATCGGCTGAGCAATGTCGAAGTGCGTGTCAGCGCCGGCGGCCTCAAGAGCCTGGCGAGCACCGTTGTCGACTGCGGAGGCGTCGCCCCACATGACGTCGACGTTATTGCTGTTGATCCACTGCTCGGTGATGTTGGCGCCAAACGAAGCGTCAGTGAAGCCAGCATCAAAGTTGTAATGACCCTCGACGTCCGGGTTGACCTTCTGTGCAGCCAGCAGGTACGAAGCGTACTTCTTCAGCGTCGTCGGAAGGCGCATGCCGCCGATGAAGCCAATCTGGCCAGAAGCGCTCATAAGACCAGCGACAACGCCGGCAAGGGCGCCGGTCTGAATCAGGTTAACCTGCACGGTCTCAAGGTTCTCAAGCGTCGCGTAATCGGAAAGGTCGCTCTCCGGGTCCGTGTTGGTCATCAAGAAATGAACCTTCGGGTTGGACTCGGCAGCGTCGGCAACAACGTCGCCCCAAGCGGAGCAGAACTCGTTGCCTGCAGCAATAATCAGGTCAACGTCCTGGTCAACATAGGTCTGGGCTGCGTTTGCGGCGTCAGCGGAGTCGGTATTCTCCTTGGGCTCCAGCATCTCCCAATTGCTGTGGCTCTCGATTGCGCGCTGCAGCGACTCATAGTGACCCTGGCCCCAGCCGCCATCGTTCTTGGGTCCGCTGATAACAAGTGCAACCTTATAGGAGCTCTGCTCCTCAGAGCCGCCATCGTCTGACGAGCTGGATCCGCAGCCAGCCAGGGCGAGGGCCGCAATGCCAGCGGCGCCAAGACCAAGGGCGTCCCTACGAGTAACGTTTTTCTGGAACATCGTGTTTCCTCCCAATCCACCCACTGCAAATATCAAACTGACAAACTTACCTACAAGACACTTACCTAGAAGCTACTTCCAGTAGCCTTGATGCACGGCCGCCGCTTCCTCCTCAAGCTCCGGGAACGGTCCCACTACCTCCACGGGCTTCTGACCAGCGGCAAATACCTTTCTGCAAGGCAGGTCAAACGTGGGGTTCTGCTCGTTTGAGCCGGTAAGCTCAAGCAAGCGGCGCTCGGTCATGGCATACACAACGCGACCGACGTTTCCCCAATAGATGGCACCAGAGCACATGGCGCAAGGCTCGGCGGACGTATAGAGCGAGCAGTCCCACAGATACGCCTTGTCATACGTGGTGCTTGCATGCTCCATAAGCTGCGTCTCGGCATGCCCCGTGCACTTGTGCGTGTCAATCTCAACGTTTTCCTGCTCAAGCAAGACCTCGCCCTCGGGCGAGACGAGAATTGCTCCAAACGGGGTGTTGCCATGCTCCCTTGAACGCTTGGAGACCTCGATGCAGCGGCGCAGAAGGGCAACGTCCTCTTCATGCGTGAACTGCTTGCGTGCCAAGAAAATCACTCCCCAAACCAGGAATTTTGACAAAAGAAGGGCCGGCCGAACTAATTCAGCCGGCCCCTTGCCGAACGATGTGCGTCAGTCAGAAAAACTGAACTTAGCCGAGCGTGCTCTTGACGGCGTCGACCTCAGCGTCGGTCAGGAACGAACCATCCTTGATCTGCTCCACGTAAGAGGTGATCTGATCCTGGACATCAGAAGGAACCTTGTCAGAGAAGGCGCCCAGGGAGATGCCGCCGTTGTCGATGTTAGCGGTGATGGCCTTGCCGCCGCCGAAGGAGCCGGACTCGATCTCGTCCATGGCCTGGGAGATCATCCAGTCGGTGACCGTAGAGGTGATGACGGTCGGCTGGTCGGGGCCCATGATGTCGATAGGCTGAGCGATGTCGAAGTGCGTGTCAGCGCCAGCAGCCTCGAGTGCCTGACGAGAGCCGTTGTCGACTGCGGAGGCGTCGCCCCACATAACGTCGACGTCGTACGTGTTGATCCACTGCTCGGTCAGCTGCGTGCCGAGAGAAGCATCCGTGTAGCCAGCCTCAAAGTTGTACTGGCCCTGGACGCCGTCGTTGACCTTCTGGGCAGCGGCGAGGTAGGCGGAGTACTTGGAGATGGTGGAAGGAAGCTTCATGCCACCGATGAAGCCGATGGACTTCGTCTGGGTCATAAGACCAGCGACAACGCCAGCGAGGGCGCCGGTCTGCGTGAAGTCAGGGAGAACCGTCTCGACGTTGTCGAGGGTCTCGTAATCGGACATCTCGGTCTCAGGATCGGTGTTGGTGATCAGGAAGTGAACGTTGGGGTGATTCTCGACGGCGTCGGCGACAACCTCTTGCCAGTCGGAAGCAAACTGGTTGCCGTTGCCAACGATAAGGTCAACGTCCTGGTCGACATAGGACTGAGCTGCGGTAGCAGCGTCGGCGTCGGCGGTGTTCTCCTTGGGCTCCAGCATCTCCCACTTGTCGTGAGACTCAAGTGCCCTCTGGAGGGACTCATAGTGACCCTGGTCCCAGCCACCATCGGTGATGGTGCCGGACATAATCATTGCAACCTTATAGCTGCTCTTCTCGGTGCTGTCAGAGGAGCTGCTGGAGCTAGAGTCAGACGAGCTGGAGCCGCCGCAACCGGCAAGGATGAGTGCCGCGGAGCCGGCAGCGCCAAGACCCAGCGCCTGACGCCTAGTGACCATAGTGTTCTTCATAATGTGCCCTTCTCTCTATCCGTGGAGGAAGCCCCTTACAGGCTGCCTCCTACCTTCCACCCTATAAGTGATACTATCCCATTCCTATCCAGCCGGGCTCGTCGCTGTCGGGAACGGCCGCTAAATATGGGGCAGGCGCAATAAAACTTTTTATGCCTGCCCCACCGAAAGCGCTAGCGCATCTCGCGGAAGTACGGCTTGCCGTTGGCCTTGGGGCCTGCGTGCTTGGAGCCGAAGAAGATCAGCGCGACGATGGTGAAGATGTACGGAATCATCTTGAAGAACATGACCGGCGCAGACTGGAACTGAGCCTGCAGTGCCACGTTCAGACCATCGAAGAAGCCGAAGAGCAGGCTTGCGCCCATGACGCCCACGGCGCTCCAGCGACCAAAGATGACGGTTGCCAAAGCGATGAAGCCACGTCCCATGACGATGCCGTCGGTGTAGATCGGGGTGTAGCAAAGGGTCAGGAAAGCGCCGCCAGCAGCGGTGAGTGCGCCACAGACGATGCAGGCGATGTACTTGACCTTGGTGACGTTGATGCCCAAGGTCTCAGCAGCGTGCGGGTTCTCGCCGACGGAGCGGAACGAAAGACCAGCGCGGAAGTGCTTGAAGAAGTACGAAATCACCGGCACCAGGATGAAAGCGATGTAGGCAAGAAGCGTCTGGTTAAAGAACGCGTTGCCGACAAAGGGTATGTCGCAAAGTCCGGGAATGGCGAGAGAAGCCATCTGGTCGCCCGTTGCGTTGGCGGAGTTGGAGCCAACGAACAGGTTGTAGCCAAACAGGGCGATTGCCGGCGCAAGGATGTTAATTGCCATGCCGGTAACTACCTGGTCGGAGCAAAGCGAAATGGTGCAGAACGCATAAAGCAAGTTGACAAGGACGCCAGCAAGCATGCCAACGAGAAGACCAACCCAAAGGTTGCCCGTCATCTTGCCGACAGCAAATGCGGTGAACGCGCCAACGGCCATAACGCCCTCAAGGCCGATGTTAACAAGACCAGCGCGCTCGGAGAAAACTTCGCCCAGTGCCGCGAGCATGATAGGCACGGCACCCATCGTCATTGCCTTGAGAATTGTAGGCAGTGCAACCATGAAATCCATTATGCCTTCGCCTCTGCCTTCTTGTTCTCGCTTCTCTTGCTGAAGAACGCCTTGATCTTGGGCATCTTGATGGCTGCCATGCCGGCAACCGCAAAGATGATGATGAGGCCACGAATGATGTCGACGATGGCCGTCGGGACGCCAATGACGGACTGCATCATGGTGCCGCCGGTGGAAAGCATGCCGAAGAAGATTGCAACAACAATTGCGGCAATCGGGTTCAGCTGAGCAATCAGCGCGATTGCAACGCCGTCAAAGCCGAAGCCAGAGCCGAAGCCGGAAGCCAGACGGTACGGGGTCTTGCCCAGAAGCTCAACGGCGCCGCCCAGACCAGCGATGGCACCAGAGATGACGAAGGCAAGAAGCATCAAGCGCTTGACGGGGAAGCCATTGACCTTGGAGGCAATGGGGTTCATGCCGACGGCGCGAATCTTGAAGCCGAAGGACGTGCGGAAGATCACGTACCAGATGAAGATGCCAAGCAGGATGGCGATGATGACGCCAATGTGGAAGCCGAGGTCATCCGGAAGGCGCGAGCTCTGCGGCATTGCGTACGTCTTAGGCAAGCCCTGATCGGAGAAGACGTTCTTGTAGATGTACTCCATGAAGTACATGGCCACGTAGTTGAGCATGATCGTGGTGATCATCTCGTTCAGGCCACGGGTGATCTTCATGATGCCAGGCAGCAGACCCCAGATGGCGCCAGCGACGATGCCGGCGAGAAGGCCAAGCAAGAGGCCAGGAACGCCTTCGAGGCCAAGGCCGAGAACAACCGTCGCGGTTGCGCAGCCGCCCATGATGAACTGACCTTCGCCGCCCAGGTTGAAGACGCCGCACTTATAGGCAAAGACAGCGCAAAGACCAGTGAAGATCAGCGGGCAAGCACGCTCGAGCGTGTTGCCGATCTTGTTCCAGTCACCAAGCGAGCCTTGAAGCATTGCGCCATAGCCCTCAAGGGGGTTCTTGCCCAGGCACGCAATGATGATTGCGCCAACGATAAGAGCGAGCAGGACGGAGACGATTGGCGTGAGGACCATGAGGGTCTTCTCGTGCCTTTCCTCCTCGCTGAGAACTTTTTTGGCCACGGTAACTCCCTCCTACTTGCCAGCCATGGCGAGCGAGATCTCCTTGATCGGGGGATTCGCGCCAGGATACGTTCCCATGATCTGACCCTCAAACAGGACGACGATGCGGTCGGAAAGCTTCAGGACCTCGTCGAAGTCTGCAGAGATCAGAAGAACCGCGCAGCCAGCATCGCGCTGGGCGATGATCTGGTTGTGGATGAACTCCGTGGCGCCAATGTCCAGGCCACGGGTGGGATAGACGGCAAGAAGGACGCTGGGGTGACCCTCAAGCTCGCGGGCCAGAATGACCTTCTGCTGGTTGCCGCCGGAAAGGCTGCGTGCCGTCTGGTTGACGGAGGTGCAACGAATGTCGTTCTCCTCGCGCATGCGGTTTGCAAACTCGTCGATGGCGTCCATCTTCAGCCACTTGCCGTGACCAAGCGAGAAGCGATCGGACTCGGTCTGCTTCAGGACAAGGTTCTCGGCGATGGTCATGTCGCCGACCAGGCCCATCTTGTTGCGGTCCTCGGGGATGTTGCCAAGGCCAGCGTCAATGAAAGACTGCGGCGAGTAGACGGCGATGTCCTTGCCGTCAGGACCAACCATGGTGCCGCTCTCAGGCTTGATAAGGCCAGTGACAAGCTCGGCGAGCTGGCTCTGACCGTTGCCGTCGATGCCGGCAACGCCCAGAACCTCGCCCTTGTGGAGCTCAAGAGAGACGTCCTTCAAGCCGCCGTGCTTGATTTCAGGATGGTAGGAGACATCCTTCAGAACAAGCTCGGGCTCAGAGGCGTTGGTAACCTTCTCGTACGTGTTCTCGACGAACTTCTGGCCAATCATAAGGTCAGCCAGCTCTTGCTCGGTGGTGTCAGCAACGCGAACATTCTCCACCGTCTCGCCGCGGCGCAGAACCGTGACGCGGTCGGAAATCTGCATGACCTCGCGCATCTTGTGCGAGATGAAGATGATCGACTTGCCCTCGGCGGTCAGGGACCTCATGATGTCGAAGAGGCCTTGGACCTCAAGGTCGGTAAGGACTGCCGTCGGCTCGTCCAGAACCAGCAGGTCAGCGCCACGGAAGAGGACCTTCATGATCTCGACGCGCTGCTGCATGCCGATGGACATGTCAGCGACCTTCTCGTCGAGGTCAATCTCAAGGCCGTAGCGGTCCATGATTTCCTCAATGGTCTTGCGGTCGTCGGCTTCCTGCAGAAGCGGCGATTTATGACGCTTGTCGCCCAAGATGATGTTCTCAAGGCCAGTCATGTCCTCGATCAGCATGAAGTGCTGGTGCACCATGCCGATGCCTTGCTCGACAGCGACTCCTGGGGAGGAGATGTTCACCTCCTTGCCATGGAGGAAGATCTTACCCTCGGTTGGCTGATAAAGACCAATGAGGACGTTCATGAGCGTTGACTTACCGGCGCCGTTCTCGCCGAGCAGGGTATGGACCTCACCCTCAACAACATCAAGATTGATGTTCTTGTTTGCGTAGAACGAACCGAAGCGCTTGCTGATGTTTTCCATTCTCAGCAGTTCGGCCATGCTTTCCACCTCTCAGAACTGAGCTCGTGCCTTGCGATTGCTACCAGTTTCCTCCTTACGCGTTACGCGCCTTTTTCGGGCGTCTTACCATCCTGAGCTGTCGTCGTTCTGGAGTAAGGCGTGCCGTCAAGCGGGAGCTTCGTGCGAAGCACACCATCGACGCGCCTATACGCATTTTGCACTGCAGGAGCGGTCGGGATCGTGGCAATCTCGCCAATGCCCTTTCCGCCGTATGCCACCGGAAGGAGCTCGTCCTTCTCGACGTAGATGGCATGGATGTTGGGGATCTGAGGGGCGCGGAGAAGACCCAGCGTTCCGTAATGCGCGGTGGGGACGCTGTCCTTCAGGGGGTAGTCCTCTGTCAGGGCGTAGCCCATGCCCATAAGAACGCCGCCCTCGATCTGACCTTGGATCGCGATGGGGTTCACGACCTTGCCGGAATCGTGCGCAGCGTAGACCTCGCTGACGCGACGGTTCTTGTCCAAGACCACCAGGTGCGTGGCGAAGCCATAGCAGATGTGGCTCTTGGGGTTGGGCTTGTCGGCGCCCAGCTTGTCCGTGGGCTCCAAGTACTCGTAGTAGAACTCGCAGCCCTCAAGGGCGGCAAGGGCAGCCTTCGGGTCCTTGGCCGTGCGGGTATGGCCAGCCGTAAGCTCCACGGGGTCGGTCTCGTACTGAGTGCCGTCCTCAAAGTGGAACGTCTTGCCGTCGCCGCCAGCGTTGACGGGACCCTCGGGAAGCACGCCCTCCTCTTCCCAGCGAACCATGGCGTCGCGCAGCAGGAAGGCGGCGCCACGGACAGCCTCGCCGGTGACGACCGTCTGGCGGGAGCCAGAGGTGGTGCCGGAGTCAGGAGCAGCCTCGGTGGAGCACTCGCCGTTCTCGATGAGCGCCTTAGGAAGGCCGCAAGCCTCGGCCACGTCCTGCTGGAAGACGGTGTTGCAGCCTTGGCCGATGTCAGAGGTTGCGGAGTAGATCACAGCGCGGCCGTTCTCAACGCGGATGCGGCAGCGACCAGCGTCGGGCAGACCAACGCCGACGCCTGCGTTCTTCATGGCGCAAGCGATGCCGCAATGGTCCTTGTTGGCCTCGTAAGCATCCTTGACGGCAAGCAGCGTCTCCTTGAGGGCCGTTGAGCAGTCAGCAATCTGACCGTTGGGCAGAACCTCGCCCGGCTCGATGGCGTTGCGATAGCGAATCTCCCAAGGGCTGATTCCCACCTCGTCGGCGAGAAGGTCCATCAAGCACTCAAGGGCAAACTCGCTCTGGCAGACGCCAAAGCCACGGAACGCACCTGCAGGCGGGTTGTTGGTGTAATAGCCATAGCCGCGGATGTCGGTGTTTTGGTACTTATATGGTCCGACGGCATGCGTGCAAGCGCGCTCCAGAACAGGACCGCAAAGGCTCGCATAGGCGCCGGTGTCAAAATTGATCTCGCAGTCAAGGCCGGTCAGGATGCCATTCTCGTCGCAGCCAAGCGTGAAGGTGCCCTTCATGGCATGGCGCTTGGGGTGGAAGTTGATGGACTCCTGGCGGGTGAGCTTCACCTTGACAGGACGGTTGAAGCGATAAGCAGCAAGAGCGGAGAGGTGCTGGACGGAGACGTCCTCCTTGCCGCCAAAGCCGCCGCCCACCAGCATGGTCTGAACGACGACGCGCTCAGGCGTGTCGTCCCAGCCAAACATGTGAGCGATCTCCTTGCGGGAGTCATAAGCGCCTTGGTCGGTGGAGAAGACCTTCACGCCGTCCTTGTACGGGATGGCGACAGCGCACTCCGGCTCAAGGAACGCGTGCTCGGTGAAGGGAGTCTCAAACGTCTTGGTGACCACGTGAGCGGAGTGCTCAAGAGCCTCCTTGGCATTGCCGCGAACAACGTGGCGGCTTTGGCAGACGTTGTCCTTAAGCTGGACGCGCTTGCCAAATGCAAGGAAGTCCTTGTGGAGGATGGGGGCGCCGGGCGCCTTTGCCTCCTCGATGTTGCGGACGGGCTCAAGCGGCTCGTAGTCGATCTTCACGAGCTTCTTGGCCTTCTCGAGGGTCTTGGGGTCCTCGGCAACAACAAGGCAGATGGCGTCGCCCACGCAGCGGGTGATGTCGCCCTCGGCAATGAAGACGTCCCAATCCTGGATAAGATGGCCGACCTCGTTGACAGGCACGTCCTTGGCCGTGAGAACGCCCACGACGCCAGGAAGAGCCTCTGCCTTGGAGGTATCGATCTTAAGAACGCGGGCGCGCGGGTACTTGGAGCGGATGGCAGAGCCATACGCCATGCCCGGGAGGTCCGTCTCGTTCAGGTCGTCGGGATACTTGCCGTAGCCCAGGACCTTGCGGCGCACGTCCACGCGGAAGGCACGATCGCCCACGCCGTACTTGTCGCCGCGCTCAAGGGCCTCGTCAATCTGAGCCTCGCCGCGAAGAACCTTGGCGGCCAGCATGATGCCCTCGATGATCTTCTTGTAGCCGGTGCAGCGGCAGATGTTGCCGCGGATTGCTGTCTTGACCTCGTCCTCGGTCGGGTTGGGGTTAGAGCGCACAAGGGCAGCGCCGCTCATGACCATTCCAGGGATGCAGAAGCCGCACTGGACGGCTCCCACAGCGCCGAACGCGTAGACAAAGGCGTCCTTCTCGGCGTCGGTCAAGCCCTCAACGGTAAGGATCTGGCGGCCTTGCGCAAGCTTGGTGGTCATGACGCAGCCCTTGGTGGCAATGCCGTCGATGACCACGGTGCAGGTGCCGCAAGCGCCCTCAGAGCAGCCGTCCTTGACGGAGGTCAGATGAAGGTCGTCGCGCAGATAACGGAGAAGCGACTTGTTCTCGTCGGTCGAGCGCTCCTCGCCATTGACATAAAAAGTGTACTTTCCCATCGTGACTTCCCTCTAGAACGCCTTTGAAACAAGACCGTGCGCGTCGTGGATGACCCCCATGGGGCACTTGGTGGCGCACATGCCGCAAGCAATGCAGTTGTCGCTGTTGATGACCGGTCGGTTGTCCACAACGTGGATGCCGTCGGACGTGCAGGCGCGCTCGCACGCGCCGCAGGCGATGCAAGCAGAGGAGCAGAACTCCTTGGCCTGCTTGCCCGCCAAGCGGCTCGCGCAGAGCGGTTGAATAGTTGCACCTGCGGGCTCGAGGGAGATGATTTCCTGCGGGCACGCCTTAGCGCACAGACCACAACCAACGCACTTGCTGCGGTCAACGTGAGCAACGCCAAACTCGTTGAAGGAGATGGCGCCCTTTCTGCATGCCCGCTCACAAGCACCGCAGCCGACACAGCCATACTCGCAGACCTTCCCCATGTCGGGACCGCCCCAACAGTGAACGACTGCGTACATCTTCTTTCGAGCCATAGATGCTTACCTCGCCATCAGATAGGAATAGTTGTCACGCACGGCAAGGATGGTGGCGCGGACGCCCTCGGGCAGGCCGCAGCTGGGGTCGTCCACGTTATAGGCGGCCACATTGCCGTCGAGCCTCACGAGCATTCCGCCATTCTCGGGCAGGAAGCCCTCGTTCTCGGAGTTGTCGAAGTCCTCGCGGCTCCAGAACAGGGTGAGCTTGTCCTTGTACGGACGGCCCTCGCTGTACGGGCAGAACACGGCGCAGTTGCCGCACTCGTTGCACATGCCGTCGACGTGAACGATCTGACGCTCGCGCATGCCAGGAACGCGGATGGCGACGTTGGCGCGGTTCGGGCAGACCTCAACGCAGGTCTCGCAGACGGTCGGGCAGCCCAGGCAGCGGGTCTTGGCGAGGGAAGCGACCTCGGCCTCAAGCGAGCCGCGGTTGGCAAGCACGTTGTCGTAGTCCTCGCGGATGTTGGTCTGATCCTTGCCGGAGAAGTCGAAGCCGCTGATGGCTGTTGCGACAACCTGCGCGTCGGCAATGGCCTTGACCACGGTTGCAGGACCGCGGCGGCAGTCGCCCACGGCAAAGACGTGCTCGACGGTGGTCTGGAGGTTGTCGTCCACAACCGGGCGACCCTTCTTGTCAAGCTCGCAGCCAGTGGTGGCATAAAGGCCATCCTCGATGCGCTCGCCAACGGCCGTGATGACGGCGGTGGCAGGAACGGTCGTGGTCTCGCCGGTGGACTCGGGGGCGCGGCGACCGGAGGCGTCGGGAGCGCCGAGCTTCATGACGTCGCAGGTCAGCTTGCCGTCGGCAAGGTCGCCAGGGGCAAGGAGCTCCATGAACTCAACGCCGTCGTCAAGGGTCATCTGCAGCTCTTCCTCGTCGGCTGGCATGTAGCGACGGGTGCGACGGTAGACAAGGCGCACGTTCTTGACGCCGGGCACGCGCTTTGCGGCACGGGCGACGTCCATGGCGGTGTTGCCGCCGCCGATGACGACGACGTCGGAGCCAAGGTCTAAAGACGCGGGGTCAGCCTTGAAGGCCTCGAGGAACTCGAGGGCGTCCAGGGCATGTCCGCTCTTGAGGGCAGGGCGACCAGGAGCCCAAGCTCCAATGGCCACGACGACGTCGGTGAAGCCCTGGGACAGAAGCTCGCGGGCGTCGGTGACGTTGGCGTCGGTCTTGAACGTTGCGCCATAGGCGGAGCAGAGCTCCACGTCATGGTCGATGGCCTCGTCGGAGATGCGGAAGCCAGGAATCACGTGGCGGACGATGCCGCCGAGCTTTGCGGTGCGCTCGAAGACGGTGACGTCCACGCCAGCGCGGCTGAGGAACGACGCAGCGGCAAGTCCCGCAGGGCCAGCGCCGATGACGGCAACCTTCTTGCCGTCAACGTGGCCGCGGGCAGAAAGCGTCGGCAGAACCTCAGCGAGGCCCTTCTCGGCAGCCTCGAGCTTGAACTCGCGGATGTGCACGTGCTCCTCGTAGTAGTTGCGCATGCAGGAGTTTCCGCAGGTGTGCGGGCAGATGGTGCCCGTGGTGAACGGAAGCGCGTTGCGCTCGAGGATGATGTTCAGGGCGTCGGCGTAGCGGCCCTCCTGCGTAGCGCGCAGATAGCCCGGGATGTCCTGCTTGATGGGGCAGTCCTCCCGGCACGGAGCGGTGAAGCAGTCGAGCAGCGGGAGCTTGGCGCCAACGTGGCGGTCGGGCGTCGGCTTGATGGGCTTCTTGTAGCGAGGGTTGGTGAGGGCGTCGTCCACGATCTTGGAAACGGCCTGCACGTCCACGCCGGAGAAGGGCTGGTCGTCGATGTCGGAGAGCTCGTCGACGATCTGCGAGAAGTGCTGGTAGCCGCCAGGCTTGAGCATGGTGGTGGCCATCGTGATCGGCCAGATGCCTGCGTCAACGAGCGCATGGATGTTCAGGGCGTCGGCGCCGCCGGAGTAGGAGATGCGGAGCTTCCCGTCGAACTGCTCGGAGATGCGCTTGGCGAGCGAGACGGTCAGCGGGTAGAGCGAGCGACCGGACATGTACATCTCTTCGCTGGGAAGCTCGGAGCGCGTGACGTCGACGGGGAAGGTGTTGGTGAGCTTGACGCCAAACTCGACGCCCTTCTCGCCAGCGAGCTTGATAAGGCGCTCAAGCATCGGCACGGCGTCGGCCCACTGAAGGTCGGTCGTGAAGTGATGGTCGTCAAAGACGATGTAGTCAAAGCCCAGCGAGTCGAGGGTCTTGCGCGCATAGTCATAGCCCAGAAGCGTCGGGTTGCACTTGATGTAGGTGTTGAGGCCCTTCTCGGTGATGAGGTAGGACGCGATGCGCTCAATCTCGTCGGGCGGGCAGCCGTGCAGCGTGGACTCGGTGACGGAGCGAGAGATGCGCGGCGAGATGGAGTCGACGAAGGCCTCGTCCACGTTCTGGAAGCGGTCGAGGTTGGCCTTTGCCCAAGCGATGGCCTCCTTGAAGACGGGGGTGTCGGAGGCGTCCATCATGTTGTTGATGTAGGTGTCGACCTTCTCGCCCTTGATGCCCTCGAGGTCATAGCCGACGGACATGTTGAAGACGAAGCCGTCAGGGTCTCCCAGACCGTACTCCTTGGCGATGAGCTTGCAGGCGACCCAGGCCTTCGCGTACTCGTTGAAGGCGTCGGGGACGGTGAGCTCGGTGGACCACTCGCAGTTGTAGCCCTCGTCGGAGGCCAGGATGCAGGGCTTGTTCACGCAGGCAGAAAGCTCGGCGCCGTCCATCTTCTGGACGGTCTTGAGCTCCATGAAGCGGGCGCCGGTGGCGTACGCGGCAATGATGTTCTGAGCAAGCTGAGAGTTAGGGCCTGCGGCAGGGCCAACGGGGCTCTCGATACGCTCGTCGAAGATGGGGCGGGCCTTGGGGCCAAGGTGGGCAAGGCGCTTCTCGCCAAAGATCGTCCCCTGGGTCTTGTACTCGGTCAGAATCCAGTTCATCAACTGGTCGAAGGGCATCGGGCGCATGATATCGCTCATTGCGTTTCCTCTCCTAGTAATGCTCCTCCGTGGGAACTTCTCGCATGCCCGGCGCCACGGAAGATCCGGGCATGCCAACCGCCGCAGACCCCCTATGACCTGCGGCGGATTTACCACATGACGGAATTAGTACTCGCGGTCGTTGAGCTCTCCCCAGAGCTTCTTGGACTGATCCATCACAAAGGCGTCAATGCGCTCCTTGTCGATGTCGGTGAACTTGCGATCGCGATAGACCACGCGTCCGTTGACGATGGTGGTTGTGCAGTCATGGCCCTCGACGCCAAAGAGGATGTGGCCGTCGATGTTCTCGGCCATAAACGGCGTGGGCGCAGGATAGTCAAAGACGGCGACGTCGGCCGCGGCGCCAGGGGCGAGGATGCCCAGTGGCTTGCCCTGGGGCTTGGTAGCGAAGTACATGTTGGCGACCTCGGCGTTGTTCTTGAAGAGCATCGTCATGGCCTCTCCCCAACCGACGTTGGGAAGCGTGGAGTTCAGGCGCTGCAGGGGGATGAATGCCTTGAGCGACTGGAGCATGTCGTGCGTATAGGCGTCAGTACCCATGGTGACGGTGATGCCGTGCTTGAAGAACTCCAGCACGGGAGCGGTGCCCACGGCGTTGTTGGCGTTGGACTGTGGGTTGTTGACGATCTTGGTGTGGGTCTCGGCAACGATGTCCATGTCGGCCGGAGTGATGTGGATGCAGTGGCCAAGCATGGTCTTCTCGCCCAGGATCCCGTGGTCGAGCAGGCGATGGATGGAGGTGCAGCCGTGCTTCTGGGCGCTGTCGTAGACGTCGTTCATGCCCTCGCACACATGGATGTGGAAGCCGGTCAGGCCGTTGTTGGCCTCGACCATGCGGTCGAGCGTCTCGTCGGGCAGCGTGAAGAGGGCATGGCCGCCGAACATCGCGGCAATCATGTCGGAGTCCTGGTCGGCAGCCCAGCGAGCGAAGTCGGCGTTCTCCTGGATTGACTGGTCGAGCTTCTCCTTGCCGTCACGGTCGGAGACCTCGTAGCACAGGCAGGCGCGCATGCCCATCTCCTGTGCCACGTCCTTGATTGCAAAGAGCGAGCCGGGAATCTCGCGGAAGCTTGCGTGGTGATCAAAGATGGTGGTGACGCCGTTTCTGAACGACTCCATCATCGTGACGTAGGCGCAGGCGCGGGTGCCGTCAAGCGTCAGGTGGCGGTCGATGTTCCACCACTGCTGCTCGAGGTTCTCAAGGAAGTTGGTGGGGTTGCAGCCCTTGATAGAAAGGCCGCGGGCAAGGCCGGAGTAGATATGCGTATGGCAGTTGATCAGGCCGGGCATGATGATGCCGCCCTGGGCGTCGATGAATTCGGCATCCGGATAGGCCTTCTCCATGTCGGCGCGGGTGCCCACTGCCTTGATCTTGTCGTCCTCGATGACGACAGCGCCGTCCGCAATGTAGGGGTTCTTCTCGTCCCTGGTGACGACGCGACCGTTCCCAACAAGTAGCATAGGTTCCTCCTCTGCTACATGCCGCAGATCAGCTACGGCCATTCCGAATGCAGCACGACCCTCTCTTGCCGTGCCGGCCGAGTGAGGTCGCGCCGATGTCACGACCCGGGCACTCGACTACCCGAACAGCTATCTCCCAGCGACCATTTGCCGCATTGCCGTCCTCTGCACCGGACCCCACAGCATGCCGACGTGCAGCGGAATACTTGTAATTTAACCTAACAAATATTTAGGTCAATTATTGGGCCTCCCACCTCGCATACCTGAAAGCTATCGGTGTACGGTCGATTGGAGGTGCAGGCGGTACCGTTAGTTTTTAAATGAAGTAACGCTGCGCCAAACCATCGAACGTTCGTGGAATTTGTCCTTGCAAATTTTATTTAGGTCTGTATTTTTGTATGTACTACTGGTCTTTTCGCAGGTCAAACGTTCGGGTTTGCCATCTTGCCATCTAATTGGCGTTGGCTGGGTTTGTCTCCGTGAATCATTGACGGACGGGTCGTCATTATGAAGAAGTCTGAGATTGAGTTTCTATCGCGCCTCGCAAAAGGCATTGCCACTCAGTTTGGTTCGAATTGCGAGGTTGTCGTTCACGACTTGGAGTCCGAGAACCCTGACAGCACGATTGTTGCCATAGAGAATGGCCATGTGACCGGGCGCAAGCTTGGAGACGGACCGTCTAACGTCGTTCTCAAGGCGTTGAACTCTGACCCTGGCAAGCTTTCCGATCACCTTGCCTACCACACGCGCACCGAAGACGGTCGCGAGCTTCGCTCCAGCACCATCTTCTTCCGCGACAGCAGCGGCAAGCCTACGGGCATCTTCGCTATCAACTACGACTCGACGTCGCTCGTCTCGATGTCCAACACGCTCAAGGAGCTTATCTCCAGCAACGACCACGCCGAGCAGCCCGACGTCATTCCTCACAACGTCAACGACCTTCTCGACCAGCTTATCGACCAGAGCGTGGCACTTGTCGGCAAGCCCGTGGCACTCATGAGCCGCGACGACAAGGTGCGCGCAATCGGATTTTTGAACGACGCCGGCGCCTTCCTGATCACCAAGGCGGGCCAAAAGGTCTGCAATACCTTTGGCATCTCAAAGTACACGCTCTACAGCTACATGGACGAGGCGAAGGCACAAAAGGAGAAGTCCGAGGAGAAGGACAGCTAGCATATGGACTCTGATGCCGAGGCAACCGAGCTAACCAGTCGGCTTGTCTCTATCGAGAGCACGGACCCCGGAACGTACGAGGCGGACGTCGAAGGGTTTGTTCGCTCATGGCTTGACGAGCACATTGCGCTTGCCGGAAAGCTTGCGCCAGAAGTCCGCATCGAGGAGCTTGAGGCTCTGCCCGGGCGGAGCTGCCTGAGGGCAACGATTCCGGCACGAGGCGACGCGGGCGCAATCAGCACGCAAGCAACGGATTGCCCCTCCGACCTGAGCATCCTTTGCCACATGGACACCGTGCGAGAGGGAGCCGGATGGAGCGAGAAGACCCCGGCCTTCTCCCCCACCCTTATTGGCGACGAGCTGTATGGGCGCGGCTCGTGCGACATGAAAGGCGGCCTTGCTTGCGGGATGCTAGCGTTCTCGGATGCGCTTGCCGAGGTAGGCAGGCGCGGCGAGCTGCCAAGAAAGTCCGTCTCGCTTGTTTGCACTGTTGACGAGGAAGACCTGATGCGCGGGTCCGAGGCGGCCATCCGCGCTGGCTGGCTTGGGCACTCAGGCTGGGTCATGGACCTTGAGCCTACCGGAGGCGCGGCCCGGGGGTCTCACAAGGGTCGCACGTGGTTTATCGTCAAAATGCATGGCGTGACCGCGCACGCGAGCACGCCGTGGCGCGGGGCTGACGCGATTGTCGCTGCGGCCGAGGTCATCACCCGCGTTCGGGCTGAGGTGAGCGCGATGCCCGCGCATCCCGAGCTTGGCTTCTCTACGGTGACTTTCGGGCAAATCAGAGGTGGCTACAGTCCTTATGTTGTGCCCGATGAATGCGCTTTCACCATCGATCTGCGCCTAGTTCCGCCAACGACCACGACCGACGCGCGTGCGCTGATCGAGGGCGCCATTCGCGATGCCGAGAAAGCCGTTCCTGGAGCGCATGGCGAACTTGAGTGCACGGGCGACAGACCGGCAATCGTGCTGCCCCAGAGTTCGGAGCTGCTTCGCGCCCTGTCGGCCGCCTGCGAGAAGGTCACGGGCAAGGCCGTCGAGACCGACGTCTTTACCGGATACACCGACTCCGCCGTTGTAGCTGGCACCTGTAACAATCCAGAATGCCTTTCGTACGGACCGGGAGATCTGGAGCTTGCACACAAACCAAACGAGCGCGTGCCCGTGGCTGACCTCGCACGGGTTCGCGCGGTTGTCTCGCAACTGGTGACGGACCTGTTCTAATCCGCTGCGTCGCGTGATTGCGCCCTCCTCCGCGCCTGCCAGGCTGCGCGACCTCTGATGCCCTCACAACAGGGCCCGCCGACTCTGGTGCCCCGTGCCAACTTGCGCGACTTCTGATGCTGGGGGTCGCCAGGTTGCGCGACTTCTGATGCCCGTTTTGCCAGGTTACGCGACTTCTGATGCTCGGCCTGCCAGATTGCGCGACTTCTGATGCCGCAGAAGTCGCGCAAGTTGTCAGTGACGCGTTGTGTGGGGCCGCAAGGGAAATGATGCTGCTCATCGTGTGGGGCGGGCTTCTCGCCCAGCTCTCCTACCTGCGCCTTCCCTGCGCTTGCAGTTCTATTGTGCGGAATGCGGCGAAGGGAACTGAGAGGCCTTCGCGTTGTGTGGGGCTCTTCGCCTGCGAGGCGGACTCCCGACGAGAGCGATTCAGCTAAGCCGCAGGTAGAGAAATGGCATGCTGCAGGTAGCAATCGCGGCAGCCCCACACGATGGAACGACGCCGAGCCGCCGACCGCGCAGTCCCGCACGACGTGACTCGCGACCTGCGGAAACGCCCATTACCCCCGCACGTCAGAAGAAGCCGATTCGCCGCCGGTCCCACACTATGGCGATGGCAGGCTGTGGCAATGGCAGGCAAGCCAATGTTGCGGCGCCGGCGGCAGAGGGGCTTGGAGGGCAAGACCTCAAAAAGGATCTAGCGAATGAAGTTCATCCAGTTGCTGTGCTCAACGACAGGGTCTTTGATGCCCGCGTCGCGCCCGGCTTCTATGCACTTCAGAATCCACGCCATGTTGCGCCCAAGGTTTCGCATGGTTTGCAAACCCTCAGTATCCTGCTCGGCCTCGCCATGCTTTTGTCCGTAAACCATATTCCAGTAGGTCGAGCCCACGGTGATCATGCTCGAGATGCCAAAGTACTTGTTCATGACATCAAAGCTTGAAGAGATGCCGCCACGGCGGGCAATCACCACAGACGCGCCGGGTTTGAACGCAAAGTTGCCTCCCTGGCTATAGAAAACCCGGTCGAGAAATGACTGGATCCTGCCCGTTGGGTGTCCGTAATAGACTGGAGTACCAAAGACGAAGCCGTCAGCTTCCTTTGCCTTTGCGGCGAATTCGTTTACGGGGTCGTCGTCGAAGACGCACCTGCCGTCTCTAGAGCACTTATGGCAGCTGATGCAGTCTCGGATGGGGCTCGTTGGCAAGTGGAAAATCTCGTAGTCGATGCCCTCTTCTGCAAGCGTCTTTCCGACCTCATTAAGCGCAATAGCGGTATTTCCAGTAGTGGTCATGCCGCTATTAAGCATCAAAACTTTCACTATCTCTCCTCTCCTCGACAATTTATTCAACAGTGATTATCGCACGAGAAGAGATTTTGCTACACCATCTGCTCGGGATGAAAGACTTCGTCAAAACGCTCTGCCGTCAAAAAGCCAAGCTCAACGCAGGCGTCGCGCAAACTCGTGCCATCCTCAAACGCCTTATGTGCCACCTTAGCCGCATTCTCGTAGCCAATGTAGGGGCTCAGGCAGGTGACGAGCATGAGCGAACGGTGTAGGTTCTCGTCCATTTTCGTGCGTATAGGCTCAATGCCGCGAACGCAGCGCTTGTCAAAACTTTTTATGACATCGGACAGCAGGCGGACGGACTGCAGAAAGTCGTAGGCAATCACTGGCATAAAAACGTTCAGCTCGAAGTTGCCCTGGCTGGCAGCAAAGCCAATCGTGGCGTCGTTGCCCATCACCTGCACGGCCACCATCGTGACCGCCTCGCACTGCGTCGGGTTCACCTTGCCCGGCATAATCGAGCTTCCCGGCTCGTTGGCGGGAATGCGAATCTCTCCCAAGCCGCAGCGTGGACCGGAGACAAGCCAGCGCACATCGTTTGCAATCTTCATCATGTTGGCTGCCAAGGTGCGAAGCGCACCATGAGAGAAGGAGACAGCGTCCTTGCCGGAAAGCGCTGCAAACTTGTTGGGCGCCGAGACGAACGGCTCTCCGGTAAGCTGCGCAACTTCTGACGCGACTGCATCGGCAAAGCCTTCCGGAGCATTAAGCCCGGTTCCGACGGCCGTTCCGCCAAGCGCTAGGCGGTAGAGCCCCGGCAGGGTAGCGAGAATCTCTTCGCGCGAATTCTCGAGAAGCCCCCTCCAGCCGGAAATCTCTTGGGAGAAAGCGATGGGCACGGCATCCTGCAGGTGGGTGCGACCGCACTTGATGACTCCGGCGTTGCTCCCCTCAAGCTGCCGCAGCGTATGGACCATCTGGTCAATGGCTGGAATGAGCTGCTGCTTTATAGAAATCACAGCAGCGATATGCATTGCCGTTGGAAAGGTGTCGTTTGAGCTTTGGCTCATGTTGACGGTGTCGTTGGGGTGCAGCCTGCGCTCGCCGGCAATCTGGTTGCCACGGTTTGCGATGACCTCGTTCACGTTCATGTTCGACTGCGTGCCAGACCCGGTCTGCCAAACCACAAGCGGGAAGTTGTCATCCAGCTTGCCGGCGAGAATCTCGTCCGCAACCTGGCTGATAAGGTCGCAATCCTGTTGATCGAGCTTCCCAAGAGAGCAGTTGGCACGCGCAGCCGCCTTCTTAAGCACCGCAAATGCGCGGATGATTTCTTTTGGCATCCGCTCGCCGCCGATGGGGAAATTCTCATGGCTGCGCTGGGTTTGGGCACCCCACAAGGCATCGGCAGGCACCCGCATCTCTCCCATAGAGTCGTGCTCGATGCGAAAACCCGCTTCTGCCTTGGCCATGACTACTCCTCCTGGCTGCCATCTGGGTCGTTTGCTGCGTCATCGGCTTCGGCGCCTCCGGCGTCCGCGCCGACTGCCTCCTCGGCCTCGCCGGCCTCGTCCTCGACGATGTCCTTCTCGACAAGGTTTACGGGCTCGGCCCTCTCGGCTACGACGGCCTCGCGGTCCTCTTCCTCAAGAACCTGCTGGTCTTCCTCGACGGCGTCGCGCGCGTCGGGCTCGCGGCGGCGGATGCCAGTCACAATAGCGGAGCTGACCTCCTCTTGATCGCGGGCAACAACGCCCAGGTCAGCACGCACGCCGCGAAAGCGCGGGCTGTGCTGGAACTCATGCGCCAAAGAGGCGTTCACACGGGCATTGTCCAGCTCGCCAAGGTCCTTCTGGATTTCGTCCATGTACTGGCTCATCTGCGCGCGCTCGTCGCCTAGCACAACGCCCAGCCGGTTGGCCACATAGTGAACTTCCTTGGCGTCAACGCGAGCAGAATGAACCGCGTCGGCATCGCTCAAATCGATGCCAAAGAGCCGGTTGTCGACCGCCTCAAGCTCTTGGTCGAAGCGAGCCTGAAGGTCGCGCTCTGTCAGACCGCTTGCTTGAACGGACTTCTTCCAGTGAATGGCATGCAGGTCGCGAAGGGCGTCGCCCAGCTTGCGGCGAACCTTATGCTTGCGCACATAGGCCAAAAACGACTCGCACTCAAGCTGGCGCTCCTTGGCGCATGCAACGGGAAGCAGGCTGTTATCGCCCAGCTCGCCAGTCTCAACGAGGTCGTCGACGCAGCCTGACAGGATGTCGATGCAGCGCATGCGGAGCGAGGCGTCCTGCACGTCGCGAAGCGCCTTGTCAACGCGCTCTTCTTGCTTCTTGGAAATCCACGGGCGCAGGAACGAAGAGATGGAGCGCTGGCGGCGCACCGCAATGCGGAAGTCGCGCAGCGCGTCTACGTCGGTTGGGTCCTCAAGAAATGCCTCGGCCTTGGCAGAGAGCTCGTCCGCACAAGACGCGACGGCGTCCTCGATTGAGACGAGCGACTCAAAGAGCGCGTCCTGAGGTCCCGCAACGTACCAGAGGAGCTTTGCGTGAGCCCCCTCGCAATCGGGCATGCGCAGCGCAATGGCCGAGCCTGTTTCGAGCGAAATGTCGGCGCCAAGCAAGCGCGACGCAATGGCGTTGAGCGAGGGCACGTGACCGACGATAACGACGGTCTTCTCCTTCGAAGCGGCAATCTGACCGAGAATGACGTCCACATCCTGCTCGTAGAGGGCCTCGGAAACCTCGATGTCGCTTGCGCCCAGCGCATCGGCCACGTACTGCGCCGTCTGCATAGCCCTTATGGCCGAGCTGCACCAAACGTGGACGTCGTCCTCCTCGTCCATAAGAGAAAAAGTTCTAGGGTAAGCGGTCCTCAATGCATGAGTGGCACCATTGGTTAGCTGCCTGTCCTTGTCAGAAACGCCCTCGGCGGCCTTTTCGGCTCTACCATGACGCACAAGAACGAGAGTCTTGACCATGACTTAACCTCCGCCTTTCAAAAAGTGAAAACACAAGGTATTAGGATACCAGTCTGAGGCGGCTTGGATTGTAAGGTCCTGACTACTGTCGGCTCAACGAACACAGACCTCGGCTAAGTGCTATGCGCCCAAAATGGCAAGGTAAACAAGTTCAAAGACGCTCGTAATCACAAGCGCCGCCGCCGAGGCAATCACGAGCATCACCTGCCACGAAAGATGTCCCTCTCGTTTCATCAGGGGATCTTTGCCCTCGGCCTTTGCCTGGCGAACGCGGGGGGCGTACTCGTCGCCATAGAAGAGCATGGCCCCTCCGCCAATGAGAATGCCGAGAGCGGACAAGATGTAGAGGATCTTCCGGACCCAGTCGCCGGCTTGAACCGCATCAAAGCCGGACGTAAGAAACGCGAAAATGAATATCAGAACACCAAGGCCCAGCGTCACAAGTACGCCGTATTCTAACGCCTTGGTTACGTCTTTGAGTCGCTCAGAACGGTGAATTACCATGTAGACTCCGTTATCGTCACGATTGCGGTACCAATCATTGATACCATAAGTCAAGCTATCGACCATTGAGGCTACTGCCAAGTACGAAAACAGGGGGGCAAATAACCATGAATCGAGAGCAAGTCACCATCCACAGCAAGAGCCTTAGCAAGGACATGAACGTCCTGATTTACGGAAAAGCCGGTTGGCCCATGATTGTCTTCCAGCCTGAAGGCATGATGAGCAACAGCTTCGAGGACAACGGCCTTCTCGAGAGCGTCGCCGACTACATTGACGCAGGCACCATCCAGGTGTTTAGCGTCGACTCCGTTGATTCCGAGGGCTGGTCTGCGCGTGGTGGCAACAACGAGCTGCGCACCGACGTGATCGAGTCCTACTACGACTTTGTCTGCAACGAGGTCGTGCCCCTGGTTGCCGAGCGCAACGAGTCTGGTCGTCGTCCGCTGACCGCCGGCTGCAGCCTTGGCGCAACCCACGCGATGATCGCCGTCCTGCGCCGTCCGGACCTCTTCCAGGGCTGCATCGCGCTTTCCGGTGGCTATGACGCATCGTACTTCTTCGGCGATTGGATGAACGAGAAGCTCTATCTGAACTCTCCCGTCAGCTTCCTGCCCAACACGCCCGAGAACCATCCCTACCTTGACCTGTATCGCAAGCGTCAGTTTGCCGTCTGCACTGGTCAGGGAGAGGGCGAAGAGGAGAGCATCCGCACGCAGCGCCTGCTAGAGCAGGACTTCCGCGACCTCAACGTCGACGCTTGGTTCGACTATTGGGGAACCGACGTCAACCATGACTGGTACTGGTGGAAAAAGCAGCTTCGTTACTTCCTCCCGTATGTGATCGAGGACGCAGAGAAGACCACTGCCGACGAAGCGCCTGCCGCCCCCGCAAAGAAGACAGCCGCCAAGAAGGCTTCCGCGACCAAGAAGACCGCTCCTAAGACCGCAGCCAAGAAGGCCTCCGCAAAGACCACCAAGGCAGCAACTGCCGCTAAGGCAGAGGCTGCTAAGCCGGCAGCCAAGGCTGCTGCGACCTCCAAGACCGCAGCCGCGAAGGCAGCCGAGAAGAAGCCCGCAGCTGCAGCCAAGACCGCAGCCGCGAAGACGGCTCCCGCAAAGAAGGCCTCGGCCACGTCCAAGAGCGCCGCGACCAAGAAGCAGGCTGCCAAGAAGGCTGAGCCTGCCGCCAAGACCGCAGCTTCCCCTGCCAAGAAGGCTGAGCCTGCCGCCAAGACCGCAGCCGCCAAGAGCACCACTGCTGCAGCTGCCGCAAAGCCTGCCGCCAAGAAGACCGCAACGGCATCCAAGGCCGCAGCCGCAAAGAAGCCGGCTGCCAAGTCCACGGCGACTGCAAAGAAGCCAGCCGCCAAGAAGGCCGCAACGACCAAGAAGACCAGCAGCAAATAGCGTATTTCTGCTACATAGGAAAAGCGACTAACGGCCCCGTGCGCAGTCCTTCTCGCGCCGGGGCTTTCTTATATTCGCCAAATCCCGCCACCTTCCCCCGCCAACCCTGAGGACAGAGAACCACCCTGGAGCCGGAAACCCAAACGACAAAGTGGTGCGTTATTCTCTAGGCAAGCGCGTGAGAAACAGGGGGTCACGCCATGAATTTCGCCTTCATATCGCCACAGTTCCCAGAGACGTACTGGCTCTGGTGCGCCCGCTTGAAAGAGTGCGGCGCAACGGTACTGGGCATTGGGGACACGCCAACGGAGAATCTGTCACAGCAGGTGCTCTCCTCGCTCGACGAGTACTATTACGTGCCAACGCTCGAGGACTATGACCAGGTCTTTCGAGCGGTGGCGTACCTCTCGTGGCGCTATGGGCACATGGACTGGATTGAGTCAATGAACGAGCACTGGCTCTCACTTGACGCTCGTCTACGTGACGACTTTCATGTAACCACAGGCGCGTCAGCCTCACAAATGGCCGTCTGGCAGTCAAAGGCACAGATGAAGACGCTTTACGCTCGCTCGGGCGTGCCATCGGCCAGACAGGTGCGCATGGGCTCGCTCGACGAGACAAGAGGAGCAATTCAATCGTGGGGAGGTTACCCCATCTTTGCAAAGCCCGAGGTGGGCGTCGGAGCAGCAGGCGGGCACAAGCTGAACAACGAGGGCGAGCTCAAGGCCCTTATGGACCGCTGCTGGTACGAGCATGCTGCCCCCTACGTCTTGGAGGAATTCGTCCCGGCGAGTGCAATCGTCGCCTATGACGCGATTCTTGACTCTCAGGGAAATCCTCTCTTCGAGAACCAGGAGGAGTTTCCTCCTTCGATGTCAGACATCGCTTCGCAGGGACTTGACCTTACATACTTCTCACGACCAGACGTTGATCCGCGCTTGCTTAAGATTGGCCGTGCCACAGCTCGCGGATTTGGCATCACGCGTCGATTCGTGCACATGGAATTCTTCCGTCTGGCCGAAGACCGTCCCAGTCTGGGGCAAGCCGGCGACTATGTCGGACTTGAAGTCAACTGCCGCCCAACCGGTGGCTACACACCGGACATGATGAACTTCGCTCATTCCACCGATGTCTATCGCATATGGGCAGAGATGGTCTGCTTTGACCAAAGGCGGTCAGGGCCCGATGGAAGGGGCTGGCTTTGCGTCTATGCAGGCAGGCGAAAGGGACGCCAGTACGCGCACGCCCACGATGAGATTCTCTCTACTTGGGAAAACGAACTCGTGATGCAGCAAGAGGTACCGGCGGCGCTCTCTAATGATATGGGCGACTATATGTATGTGGCACGAGTCGATTCTGAGGAGCGCCTGCATGAATTTTCAAGCTATGTCCATGCACCAAAGAACAAGTAAGGAGCATGTATGCAAATAAGAAGAGCAACTAATGCAGACATCCCCGGACTGGATAAGTGCCTCTCGCAGGTCCTGTCGGTCCACGCAAACGGAAGACCCGACCTCTTTCGCGCAGGAACGAGAAAGTACACCGACGAGGAGCTCAAGGAAATCATCGCCGACGATGACCGCCCCATCTTTGTGGCCGTCGAGAATAACGCCGCTCCGGGCGAGATTCTGGGCTATGGCTTTTGCGTCGTGCAGGACTTCACGCACTCAAACAACATGCAGCCCATCCGCTCGCTGTACATCGATGACATCTGCGTGGACGAGAATGCTCGCGGAAAGCACGTTGGCACGGCCATCTACCAGCATATTATTGACTTTGCACGAAAGGGAGGATTCCACAACGTGACGCTCAACGTGTGGGAATGCAATCCCGGCGCGCGCGCCTTCTATGAGGCAATGGGGATGTCAGTGCAAAAGACGTGCATGGAGCAGGTGCTGTAGCGCTCAACAGGCAGACGTATAAGGGCTCTTGAGGCTCGGGAGTTCCCGAGCCTTTTTCTTTTTTCGACAACGCATTGGTCCGCCCAGGTGTTTTTTGGACTTGTGTCTAATTTAAAGCATATTTTAAGTTATTTGTTCGGCGCTTATGCCGTCCGCCCTATACTCTACGCCAGACTTAGGTTTGTGATGTTTGCATATTAGCTGCGAGCTTAATATAGGCTGGAAATGCATATTAATGGAAATTTTTATTAAGCAATCATCAAGCTTTTTTTGACGACACGTTGAGAGAAGGACGCGAATTCATGGCAAGGCACAGCGAAAAGCCATCAAGGAGGGGGTTTCTGAGGCGCCTATCAGAGCACAAGATTGGACCCTTCACGCTTGATGCCATTGTCGTTGCGCTAGTCATCATCCTGATTTTTTCTCTATTGATTGTGGTGCTTGGCTACATTTTGGGACATGTAACTCCGCAGACGCTCAAGACCATTGATGAGGTTGTCCCCCACTCTGCGCGAGACGTTACGCAAAAGACGTTCAGTACGGCCGCTTGCTCTTAGCAGAAGAAGGGCAAGGCCCGAAAATAGGGCATGGGAACTGCTCGCACGAGTCCGTGCAGGTCTTCCGCCATGCAATGCAAGGTTTGCCC
>NZ_JBMNUX010000002.1:0-242064 GCF_050946515.1 Tractidigestivibacter sp. | reverse complement strand
AACTTGGGGTCGTACTTCCTTCTCGTCGTCTTGCTCATGGCAATAGCCCTTCCGTGCCTTTCGGCACATCCTAGGGCTTTCGTTAGCTCGGCTTCAAACGTGTCTGAATTTGGGCAGCCATATCACTATGCAGACGACGTCCTCCGAGCCGCACTGCGGGCAGTCGGGGGTTAGCAGGTAGGCGTCAAGGCTTGACTCGTCGACGATCGTCGTCATGGCGTTCCTCTTTCGGCTGGCAGGCTGTGTGGACGGCTTTCAATGGTAGGCTGCCTTGAGCCTTACTTCACCTCGAGAGCGCTGTCCTCTCCGCGGTCGAACGCCATGAGGGCGTCAACGTTGCTCTCCACCATGTGGCGGACGTCGGTCGCGGTGTAGAACGCCATGTGGGGCAGGACGATGCAGTTGGGAAGCGCGTCAAGGACGGCTCTGTCTCGGTTGGGGAGGATGTCCCTGCTGCGGTCAAGGTAATAGAGACCCGCTTCGTTTTCGATCGTGTCGAGCGCCGCCGCGCCAACCTGCCCGCTCTCAAGGCCGCTGACGAGCGCGTCGGTGTCAATCAGGGAGCCACGCGCCGCATTCACTATCACGACGCCGCGCTTCATGCGAGAAATGGCGTTGGCATCGATCATGTGGTGGTTCTCGGCGCTTCCGGGAGCGTGAAGGGTGATCACGTCGGAAGAGGTAAGCAGCTCGTCCAAAGAGACGTAGGTGGCACACTTGCGCACCTCGTCCTTCTCGTATGGGTCGCATGCCAAGATTTTGCAGCCAAACCCGGACAGATGGCGAACGACGGTGGCACCAATCTTTCCCGTGCCAATGACGCCGACGGTGGCAGACGAGATGTCCTTGCCAATCTTTCCCTTCAGGCCAAACTCCTGATATGCCTGGGCCCGCTCGATGAGCTTCACCTTTCTCATGGCCATCATCATGAGCATGATCGCATAGTTTGCGACGCCCTCGGGCGGGTAGGCGGCGTGAGCGACACGCATGCCAAGAGAACGAGCGTGCTCAACGTCGATGTGCTCGAACCCTATGGATCGCGTGGCGATGCTCTTGATTCCCTGCGCGTGATAGGCGTCAAGAAGCCGTGGCGTCATGGGATTCGTGATGATTGAGAGGCAATCGTAGCCCTTGCAAAGCCCGACGTTGTCCAACGTCGGATAGTCGCTTGTCCATCCAAACTCGAATCCACGCTCCTTCGCGCAGTCCTCAAGGAATCCAAGCTCGTCATACTCCCTCAGCGAATAGGCAAAAAGCTTCATGCGCGCCTCTTTCAATCAATCCCAGCTTGATGGGTCAGTTTCGCAATCGGTTTCACATCAGATTCTATACGTTCATCGCGCGCGGCCGAGCGACGCTCGAGGCATGGGTACAAAATTTAAGTGCGTCTATATTAGGTTTTCTTACAGTCTTTGGATTAGACCTTTGTGCGTCGGGTACATCGAATGACGGAATATGCGAACGCCCGTGCTGGGCTGATGGCTTCGAAAGGAAAGGCTTACATGAAGCAATTCAAGACAGAGAGCAAGAAGCTTCTTGATTTGATGATCAACTCCATCTACACAAACAAGGAGATCTTCCTGCGCGAGCTCATCTCCAACGCCTCCGACGCGCTCGACAAGCTGAGCTTCGAGAGCGTCAACAATCCCGACGTGAAGATTAACCAGGACGACCTTGCGATCACGCTGTCCTTCGACAAGGACGCCCGCACCTTGAGCGTTGCCGACAACGGCATCGGCATGACCGACAAGGAGCTCGACAAGAACCTGGGCACCATCGCCCATTCTGGCTCCGAGCAGTTCAAGGAGGCCAATGCCGAGCACCAGGGCGACGACATGGACATCATCGGCCAGTTTGGCGTGGGCTTCTACTCTGCCTTCATGGTCGCGGACAAGGTCACCGTCGTCAGCCGCGCCTATGGCTCTGACCAAGCGTATTGCTGGACGTCCGATGGCGTGACTGGCTATACCGTAGAGCCTGCCGAGCCTGGAGTCCTCGATGGTCCCGACGACCACGGCACTATCGTGACGCTCCATCTGCGTCCCTCTGACGACGATGACGACACTGACCGCTACCTCTCCGAGTGGGGCATCCGCGACCTCGTCACGCGCTATTCCAACTACGTGCGCCATCCCATCAAGATGATGGTGACCAAGAGCCGCGAGAAGCCAAAGCCCGAGGACGCTGGCGACGACTACAAGCCCGAGTACGAGGACTACCAGGAGCTCGAGACAATCAACTCGATGACGCCTATCTGGAAGAAGTCGAAGTCTGAGGTCGAAGAGAAGGACTACAACGAGTTCTACAAGTCCACCTTCCATGACTGGGCAGACCCGCAGCGCACAATCAGCTTCCATGCCGAAGGTGCCCTCAGCTACGACGCGCTGCTGTTCATTCCCTCCGAAAAGCCCTATGACCTCTATAGCAAGGACTTCGAGCGCGGCCTTGCGCTCTACTCGTCCAACGTCCTGATTCAGGACAAGTGCTCCGACCTGCTTCCTGAGTACTACGGCTTCGTGCGCGGCATCGTCGACAGCCCCGACATCACGCTCAACATCTCGCGCGAGACGCTGCAGCACAACTCCCAGCTGCGCGCCATCTCGCGCCGTGTGGAGAAAAAGGTTACCTCTGAGCTCGAGAGCATGCGCGACAACGACCGCGAGGCGTACGAGAAGTTCTTCAACAACTTCGGCCGCGTGCTTAAGTTTGGCATCTACAACTCCTATGGCTCGAAGGCCGACGAGCTTGCCGACCTGCTTCTGTTCTGGTCCGCGCGCGACGGCAAGCAGAAGACGCTCAAGGAGTACGTCGACGGCATGAAGGACGACCAGGACAAGATCTACTATGCCGCGGGCGACTCTCGTGACCGCTTGGAGAAGATCCCCGCCGTCTCCTCCGCCCTCTCGCATGGCTACGACGTGCTTCTCTGCACGGAAGACGTCGACGAGTTCATGTTCCAGGTCATGCAGCACTACCACGTCGACGGGACCGCTGGCGACTCCGAGAATAAGGGCACCGACCCGCGTGACCTCAACTTTGTCAACGTCACTGCCGCTGGCCTTGACCTGTCGACCGAGGACGAGAAGAAAGAGGCTGACAAAGCAACCGAGGAGAACAAGCAGCTCATCGACGACCTTAAGGAAGACCTCAAGAACAAGGTCACTGACGTGCGCGTGACAGCTGGTCTGGGTGACGCCCCCGCAACCGTTGCCGCCGAGGGTCCCGTCTCCCTCGAGATGGAGCGCGTCATCTCGCAAGGTCCCGACGCTGGCTCCGCTCCCAAGGCAAGCCGCGTGCTTCAGCTGAATGCGGCCCACCCCGTCTTTGGCAAGCTCGTCGCGGCAGAGGAGGCTGGCGACAAGGATCGCCTGAAGCTCCTCGGCTCCATCCTCTATGACCAGGCGCTTCTCGTTGAGGGGCTGCCGATTGACGACCCGGTCGAGTTCTCCAAGAACGTGACGGAGCTCATGTAGCCCAGATCCCAGATGGCATAGAGAAGGCAGGCTCCCCCGCAGCTTGTTTGGGCTGCGGGGGAGCTTTTTTAGGTGCGGTTTCTCATGCGGGACGGCGAGGTTTGCCTTCTCGTCCTTCGATGGGGCATTTGCCTAGGCTGCGCAATAGCCTCCGTCGACGGCAATGTTCTGACCGGTGACGAACGCGGAGTAGGGCGACGCCAAGAACAGCGCGCACGTGTCGAGCTCGCCCTCCTGGCCAAGACGCTGCACGGGGAACGACGCCTTCACGAAGGCCTGGAACTCGGGCGTCGACATCCATTCCTTCGTGAGTGGGGTCACGAACGGGCCGGGGCATATGGCGTTGACGGTGATGCCGTACTTGCCCCACTCGTCGGCAAGCGCACGGGTCAGGTTCACCACGCCTCCCTTTGCCGCATGGTAGGGAGAGAGGGGGCTGATGAGGTTGCCCACGAGGCCGAAGACCGAGGCCACGTTGATGATGCGACCGTACTTTGCCTTGATCATCTCCTTGGCAAACTCCCTAGCGCACACGAAGCAGCCAAACAGGTCGACGTCCAGCTCTCTCTTGAACTGCTCGTCGGTAACTTCGGTTGCGGGGGCGCCGCCGCCAATCCCTGCATCGTTCAGCAGGATGTCTACGCGCCCAAAGGTCTCCATGGTATTATTGACGGCAGATTTCACCTGGTCTGTTTGGCTGACGTCGCACTGGACGGCCAGGACCTTCACGCCATACTTCTCCTGGATTTCCTTCGCGTTGTTCTCGAGCAGGTCAATCCTTCTGGCCATCAGGACAAGGGACGCGCCCTGGTTCGCGAACGCCTTCGCCATCTGCAGACCAAGCCCGCCTGAGGCTCCGGTCACGACAGCCACTTGCCCGGAAAGGTCGAAATAGTTCTTCATGTATGTCTCCTTACTCGCGGCTTGTACGTCCGCTTGTCGATGATGACAAAAGCGCTTTGTGGAGACCATTCTTCAAGCGCAGTATCTTAGTGAACCATGAGAAGGCATTAGGTATTTAATACGTAAAAGCTAGCAAATCATTGCTATACCAAGGGATGGGGCTCCAATGAGAAACAAGCTTTCAGACGACGAGTGGCGCTACCTGCTGCAAATGACTAGACGCCTCTGCAGCTGCAGCACCTTTGAGTCTCTCTCGATGATGTTCCTGCAGCAGATTCAAAACCTCATTACCTACGAAAAGGGGGTCGTTTTCCAAGCCGTGCGGGAAAGCGGGCAGGTCCGGGCGATTAACCCCGTGACCTATCGCTATGACGACCAGTCGATGGCCATCATCAACGATTACCTTGCAGGAAAGCTTGACTGCTCGGACAACATCCATTGGGTTCAGAGGCTCCTCATGCCAACGAGCTCGATCTATAGGCATTCTGACGTCGTGTCAGAATCGGCTTGGGAGCGCTCGGAGACCTACCTAAGACTCTGGAAGCCCCAAAACATCTATTTCGGTCTCACGGCTGCCCTTGTCTACTGCGACCACTCTCTTGCCGTCATGAGCATCTATCGCGATAAGACGAGCGGAGACTTCTCCACGCGCGACCTCTATATCTTTGAGCTTCTTCTGAGCACCTTGGAATCAAAGTGCTACGAGATAGAGCAGCACGAATCGGACAAGGGAAGGAAGCTGGCAATCGAGCGCAAGTCGCTTCAGTATCACCTCACCAAGCGTGAAACAGAGATCGTCTCTCTCGTTAGCAAGGCAGCAGGCACCGAGGATATCTGCGAAACACTTTGCATCCGTCCTTCGACGCTGAGCAAGCATCTGTCCAACATCTACCACAAGACCGGCGCGCGCTCCCGCATGGAGCTTCTTGGGCTGTTTGGGGAGCTGGGCTAGGACCGATTCTTTTTCTTTCTCCGAGACCGGTAGGCCTTCTCAATCTGGCTGATTTTCTTCTCCTCTTCCTCGTAGCGCTCGTCGGAGACGGGCTGAACGTGCAGGCCGTCCGCCCAGTTGCCGTTCTCGTTTCGCTTCAGATGGCGATACCCCACGATGGAGAATGCGATGGCGCCTATCAGGTTAACGAACAGGTCCTTCATCGTATCGAGAAGGCCGATGTCCAGGTAGCCGGCAATCGTGGTCGTCTCTCCGGATGCCGTCGTGATGACCGTGGAGGCAATGTTCTCAAGGCGGACGCGGTTGCCTTCTCCTGTGGGGTCAAGCGCTACTGACGAGAAAGCATTCACGATGGTGTCCTTCTGCATGTCCATGCCAAAGAACGTGTCGAAGCCGAACTCGAAGAACTCCCAGAGCACGCCGATGGTCATCGAGAAGCAGAATGCGACGATGGTCACGTATGTGGGGGAAAGCGTGATCTTGTCGCTGGAGCGATTCAAGAGGTCGACGAGCGAGAAGCCAACGGCAGCGCAGAGAAACCCGTTCAAGGTGTGAAGCACGGTATCCCAGCCGGGAATCAGGACGTAGTAGTGGTCAATCTCTCCGAGAATCTCCGCCGCAAAGATGAACACGTAGATGATCGTCTGGAAAAGGGGGGGGATGTCCACGCGAGCGGCGCTCTCGATGATTGAGGGGACAAGGAAGAGCACGAGCACGAGGACCGATATGGCAACTCCCTCCCAGCGCTGGGTCATGATGCAGCGGATGAGGGTGACAAGCACGAGAAGCCTGAGCACCGAGTAGATGATGAAGGTGCGCTTGTCAAGCGCAATGCGCGCCTTCAGCCGTCGAATTATTCTGTTCAGCTTGTTTCCGCTCATTGGATGGAACCTGCCTCACCGCTGTGCTTTGATTTCTGCTCATCGCTGTCCTTGCAAGACCTGACGACCTCTTTGGAGGGAACGAGCTCGTTTTCGTCGCGCATGTCGTAGACGACCCGCTCGAGTGTGGCGAGATACCCTTGCGCAAGGGGGCCGAGCTTGCGCTCCTTGCTGGTGATGTAGCCGACGTTCATGACCTCGTCGACGTCTACCGGCACGGCCACGATGCCATCGAGCATCTCGTCAGATCGCACGCCTGTGGACACCAGATAGCCGTCATAGCTTCTGAGCAGGCTTGTCATGGTCGCGCGGTCGCTGACCGTGATGCGGTCCGTGCAGGGAAGCGACGCCAGCGGCTCCTCTGAGAAGAAGAGCGAGGCGCTAGGGCCCTGCTCAAACCCGTAGCGGACGTACTTCGAGAGGTCTTGTGCGCTCACGCGCCCTTTGCGCGCAAGCGGGTGGCCCTCTCTCACGAATATGTGGGGTCGTGCCCTAAAGAGCGACGAGAACCTCAGCTTGCCCTCGTCCAGCTTGCTTCTGAGCACGCGCTCGTTGTAGGTGCTCAGGAAGAGGATGCCCACGTCGCAGCGGAAGTTGCGCACGTCGTCAATCACGTTGAGCGTTCGGGTCTCGCGCAGCGTGTAGTCCGCAATCGATTTGCCAGCTGCCCTTCGCTCTGACACAAACGAGATGAACGCGCGCACGACAAAGGCGTAGTGCTGCGATGACACCAAAAGCCGCTCGCGCTCCTTGGAATCGCTGCGGGAGAAGTGCTGCTCCATGAGCTCCGCCTGCTCGACGACCTGTCGCGCATAGGCCACGAGCTCGACGCCGTCTGCAGTGAGCTCGATGCCGCGGCTCGTGCGGATGAACGCGGTGACCCCCATCTCTTCCTCAAGCGACTTGATTGAGGTGGAGAGCGTTGACTGCGAGATGAAGTGGCTCTTTGCCACGGAATTGATCGACCCCGCGTCGGCGACTGCGATGAGATAGCGTAGCTGCTGGAGCGTCATGCCCTCTGCGCTTCCTCTCGCTGCCCAGGGAACATCTTTCGCTCGGAGAACTCCGCCTGCACGGTCGCGAGCATGAGGTCAACGTCCTCGAGCCCAAGGTGCTTCTCGTTTTCGGCTGCAGAGAGCGTCCCTCGCCGACGCGCCCAGTTCTCGAGCGCGGCGGGGCGGCTGTCGTGCGGCAGGGTCCTTACCTCAGGGTCGACGCGCCTGCAGATGTCGCGCGTGTCGATGGGCACCACGCGCCGCGCCTTTCTTGCCTCTGCGTATCCCTTGATGTTGAGCATGAACCAAGAGTCCTCGAAGGCAGCGTTGTGCGCCATGAAGGGAAACAGCTCGAGAGCAGCAAGGATGGCCTTCTGCAGCTTTGCGTTCTCTCTCAGCGGCTTCTTGCCCTCAAGGTCGCTCCACTTGATATGGTGCACAAAGTCCAGAGGCACGCCCTTCTCGGCGTACATCTCCGGTATTCCGCAATAGCCCGAGAAGGGGTTCGTGGGCTTTGCATTGGGCGTTAGGCTCATGAACTCAAGACCGACGTTGATGATGTAGCCGCGATCGGGCTCGCGGTCTGAGGTCTCGATGTCGATGCCGACGACGTTGCCGCGAATGGGCGCCTCGACGTAGGCGATGTTCAAGTCTGGGATGCCGGCTCCGGCAGTACGTGCGACCTCCTCGTCAGAGCGCCCCTGAAGCACCGCCACGCCGTGCACGAGGTCCGCGTCGGAGAGGCGCCGCGCCAAGTTGAGTCCCTGCGTGTTTCTTAGCCGCTCGATGCCGTAGCGGTCGCAGATGTCGCGGTTCCTGTCGGCAAGGTCAAGGACGAGGTCGAACGAGAAGGGCTCGCGCCCAGCAGGGGCCGACATCCAAGCGTCGGTCAGAAGGCGAATGGCCTCCTCGTTCTTCTCGCGCTCTTGCGTCAGCGCGTCGTCTCCCACGAGAAAGCCGGGGATAACGATTGAATTTGCCTGTTCGATAGCTTGGCTTAGGTCCATGCTCACTGCCTTAGTGCTCAGCGGACGAAAGTGCCCGCGACGTTGTCATAACGTCTAAGCCTAGCAGATGAAAGGACTGTGAAGCTACGAGGCGACGACCTCCGTCCAAGCGTCACCGAACTTGCGACGCAGCTCGAGTATGGCCTCGCAAAACGTGTATCCATGAGGGGCTGAGGTCTGGATGAGCCTGCCGTTCCTATAGGCAATCAGGCGGTTCTTGGGCACGGGATGCCACATGGCCGCCTCCGCCTCGCCGCCGAGCGGCTTTGTGGAGAAGACGATCGAGCTGTCGGAAAGCTGGCGGTAGTGCAGCGTGTCTTCTGAGGTGTTCGTGTGCACGTAGGTGTACGTGCCATCATCAAGGATCAAGTTCAGGCGGTTGAGGTTCGAGATCTGCGAGAGCGCACCTGAGAGGGCCTGGAAGGTCGTGTCAAAGTCAAGCTGGCCGTAGCGCAAGGCCGCCTCGTTGAGCACGTCAAGCAAGAAGAGCATCGTGCGCTCGCTGTCGGTCTCGCCCTTCTCGCGCTGCTCGTAGCCTGCGAGAAGCTCCTCGTTGAAGAGGATTCCATTGTGAATCATGGTCCACTCGCGCCCTGAGATGTCTGACCCCAAGAAGGGGTGGCAGTTTTCGACGCTTTGCGCCCCGCAGGTTGAGAAGCGTATGTGCGCCTCAAGGCGGCGCGCGCGGATGGGCTGGGAGAGCAGCTGCGGCACCAAGTCGGACTCATAGGCAGGCTTGGGCTCGCGAAACAGCACGACGTCGGCGTCAGGGTCGGCGGCACCATCCTCGTCATCGCGCCACGAGAGCCCCCATCCGTGGGGGTTGTCATGGCTATGGGTATAGAACTCGCGCAGGTAGCGGTTGGCCTCTATGGGCTCCGCTGCGTTAATCGCGAAGAGCTCGCACATGATGGCCTCCTAGTACGAGGCAGAGCAGGGAATCCCAAGCGCGCGCACGCGGTTGGCAATTGCGTCGAGAACCTCGCGAGGAGCCTTCTCGATGCCCGAGACGGGGGTGTCGCGTGCAATCGTGTAGACGGTGACGGCCTCGGGGGCGATCTTCTCCACTGCGTCGAGCCATGCGCTCACGTGCGCCTCGTCGGTGTTGTCGAGGCTTGCGCCTTGATAGCTTCCGCGCACGAAGATCGTCTGGATGATAACGTGGCCGCCAAACGAGGCGAAGGCCTCAACCTGCTTATGCACGTCATAGGGTACCTGCGGGCGGTCGAGAAGGGCTATGTAGTCGGGGTCCACCGTGTCCAGCTTCAGCACGTTTCTGTCAACGCGCATGAGGGCGTCATGGACTTCGGGCCGCGAAGCCATAGTGCCGTTTGAGAGCACGGCGAGCTTGGCTGAGGGCACGTAGCGGTCGATGAGCGTGCGGCAAAGGTCGACCGCCTGGGGAAAGATGGGCGATGCCGTGGGCTCGCCGTTTCCTGCAAGGCAGACCTCGTCAAGCGCCTCCTTGCGCTCGGCTATGCCGGAAAGGGCCCTCTCGAGGGCGGGCGCGAGCACGTCCATGGTGACGTAAGTGTCCCTCGTCCTGCGCTCGGCATTCAGGCCGTCCTCGCAATAGAGGCAGTCAAAGGTGCAAATCTTGCCGCTTGCGGGCATCAGGTTGACGCCTAGGGAGACGCCGAAGCGCCTGCTCAGAACAGGACCAAAGATGGGACTCTTTTGAAGGAACGTTGACATTGCCTGGCCTCCCGTGGCCGGCGCCGCGCCCGGGAGGCGCAGGCGCCGCTCTTACTTGTCTCCGAAGCTGATGCCCAGGGCGCGCGCCTCGCGAACGAGGTCGCTCTTGGGATCGACGTACTTAAGCTTGCCAGCGACGTCCTTGAGCGGAACGCGTACCATCTTGCCGTTCACGGACGCGATCATGTAGCCATACTTGCCCTCGAGGCATCCGAGAGCGGCCTCGACGCCGCACTGCGTCGCAAAGATGCGGTCCTGGGCGTCGGGCTGGCCGCCGCGCTGGGTGTGGCCCGGAACGGCAACGCGAACCTCGCGGCCGGTGCGCTTGGCGATCTCGTCGGCAATGCCATAGGCGACGGACGGCTTCACTCGGGCCGCGACCTTCTTCTTGTACTCCTTCTTGGGCATGGCCGCCTCTTGCTTGGTGATGGCGCCCTCTGCGCAGACGACGATGGCAAAGCGGCCGCCGTCCTTCTCGCGCTGGTCGATGGCCTTGACGACGTTGTCCATGTCATAGGGGATCTCGGGGATGAGGATGACGTCTGCGCCGCCAGCAACGCCAGCGTAGAGCGGGATCCAGCCGACCTTGTGGCCCATGATCTCGATCACGAACACGCGGCCGTGCGAGCTCGCGGTCGTGTGGATGTCGTCGATGCAGCGCGTGGCGACGTCGATGGCGCTCGTGAAGCCGAAGGTCTTGTCGGTGCCCCAGGTGTCGTTGTCGATGGTCTTGGGCAGGGCGATGACGTTGAGCCCCTCCTCGGAAAGGCGGTTTGCCGTCTTGGTTGAGCCGTTGCCGCCAAGCATGAACAGGCAGTCGAGCTTGAGCTTCTTGTAGGTGTGCTTCATGGCCTCGACCTTGTTGACGCCGTCGGCCTCGGGGGTGTCAAGCAGCTTGAAGGGCGTGCGGCTGGTGCCCAGGATGGTGCCGCCCTGCGAGAGGATGCCCGAGAAGTCAGCCCAGTCAAGCATGCGATAGCGCTCGTAGATAAGACCTTGATAGCCGTCCTCGAAGCCGTAGACCTCTACGGGCTCCTTTGCGTTGCGGTAGATCGTCTTGACGATGCCTCGCATCGTTGCGTTCAGCGCCTGGCAATCTCCGCCGCTGGTGAGAAGACCAATCCTCAGCATGGTCGCTCCCTCTCTTATCGGGGTTAATTTAGCCTGCCTTCCTGACAGGCAACTGATGACATCCAGTTTCGCACAACTTGCGCTAAGGGGAGCGAAAAGCGTGCTTCTCGTTACAAGGAGGGACCTTCTGGGCTGCGCTTCCTGTACTGCCACTGAGCAAGACTGTTTCAAGGCGAGCGTGTTTCGCCGGGCGATGTGATGCGCGAAGTGCTTCTTTGCTGTGTTACCCTTTGGCCACGCGAACAAGTGACACTTCGGAAGGCGGCCTTCAATGGCAAAGGAGCAAACAGGGCAGGACGCAACGCGCCTGCCGCACGACCAGATAGAGCAAATTCAGCTCGAGGGAATCAAGAAGACGCTCGTCAGGTGCTACGAGAACATCCCGTTTTACAAGAAGAGCTTTGACGACGCCGGCTTTGACCCATATTCCTTCTCGGACCTCTCCGAGCTGTCCTCCGCCCCCTTCGTGACCAAGCAGGACCTGCGCGACAACTATCCGTATGGCATGCTCGCCGTGCCCATGTCCGACGTTCGCGAGATCCACATGAGCTCGGGCACAACAGGAATTGCGACCGTCGGCGCCTACACCAACTATGACCTTGACTTTTGGGCGGACTGCTTTGCCCGCGGCATCAAGTTTGCGGGCGGCGGCCCTGACGACATCGTGCAGGTGGCCTATGGCTACGGCCTTTTCACGGGCGGCCTCGGCGCCCACTACGGCGCAATCCATTCCGGCGCAACCGTCATTCCCACCTCAGCCGGAAACACCGAGCGCCAGATTCGCATCCTGCGCGACATGGGCTCCACGATCCTTTGCTGCACGCCGAGCTACGCGATGCACATCGCTGACACCGCGCTCGAGATGGGCATCGACCCCGCCGAGGAGTTCCACCTTCGCGCCGGCATCCACGGCGCCGAGCCCTTCTCGGACAACCTTCGCGCCGAGCTCGAGCGCAAGCTCAACTACAAGGTGCTTGACATCTACGGCCTTACCGAGACGGGCGGACCTGGCGTCGCCGTGGAGTGCCTCGAGCAGAACGGCCTGCACCTTGCCGAGGACCACTTCTTTGCCGAGATCATCGACCCTTCGACGGGGGAGGTCCTTCCCGAAGGCGAGTGGGGCGAGCTCGTCATTACGACCGTCGACCGCGAGGCCTGCCCCGTCGTGCGCTACCGCACGCGTGACATCACGCGCATCATCCCGGGCGACTGCGCGTGCGGCTGCACGCACCGTCGCATCGACCGCCTGCACGGGCGCACCGACGACATGCTGATCATCCGTGGCGTCAACGTGTTCCCGTCCCAGATCGAAGACGTCATGAAGACCTTCAACCAGGTGTCCAGCTGGTACCAGATCGAGGTCGACACCGACGAGCGCTCGCTTGACATCGTGACGCTGAAGGCCGAGGTCAACCCCGGCTTTGACATCGACTCTACGGGCGCCATCGAGCGCCTGCAGCGCCAGATCTCTGCTCGCATGAAGACGGAGCTCTCTGTTGGAATCAAGGTTCGCCTCGTCGAGCCCAAGTCAATCCAGAGGAGCACCGGCAAGGCAAAGCGCGTCATAGACAAGAGGAGGACGATCAAGTAATGATTAATCAGATCACCGTCTTTCTGGAGAACGACCGCGGCCGGCTGGCGTCGCTTTGCCGCTGCCTGGCCGACGCGGGCATCAACATGAGCGCTCTCTCCATTGCCGACACCACCGACTACGGCCTGGTGCGCATCATCTGCAACGAGGCCGAGGACGCAAAGGCCGCGCTCGACAAAGCTGGCTACACCTCCACGATCACGAAGGTGGCAGCCATTGGCGTCCCCAACCGACCGGGCGGCCTTGCGGAGCTGCTCGAGACGCTCGATGACGCTGACATCGACATCGAGTACGGATACTGCTTCTCACACCAAGACGGCAATGCCGTGTTTGCCCTCAAGGTAGCCGACCCTGGCAAGGCCGCCTCGGCCGTCTTCAAGCTCGAGCAAGCTGGGTTCAAGGTCATGAGCCAAGGCGAGCTTGACTAGCTGCCCTTGCCGATTGCTCTTAAGCGTCTGTCCTGGGCGCCCTCGCGTGTGCGGGGGCGCCCTTGCTTTTCGCGGGCGCGGCTGAAGGCCTCGCTGCCGTGGCATGAAAAAGCCCCGCACGGCCTTAGCCGCGCGGGGCATCTTCCAATTGTGCCAATCGGGAAAGCCAGAGCTACTCGGCGTTCTTCCAAGCGGTCTCGAGCGAGACCTCCATCATCTGCGTGAAGCTCTTCTCGCGCTCCTCGGCGGTAAGCGACTCGCCTGTGAAGAAGGTATCAGAGACGGAGAGAACCGAGACGGCCTTCTTGTGGGAAGTCTGCGCCTCGATGTAGAGGCCGGCGGTCTCCATCTCGACGCAGAGAAGCCCGAGGTCCTTGTAGCGCACGGGCGCGTCCTCGCGGGGGTTGTAGAAGACGTCGGAGGAGACGACCTGCCCTACGCGATAGCTATAGCCAAGCTCCTCGCAGCTGTTGACCGCGTCTTTGAGCATGCCCCAATCGGCCGTCGGGGCGAGCTTGACGGGCGAGTCGTAGAGGGCCGCGATGTTGGAGTTGGTGGCGGCGGACATGGCAATCACGATGTCTCCGGTGTGCAGGTCCTCGGGAAGGCCGCCGGTGGTGCCAACGCGGATGATCGCGTCGACGCCAATCTGCGTATAGAGCTCATGGGCATAGAGGCACATGCTGGGGATGCCCATGCCAGAGCCCATGACGGAGATGCGCTTGCCCTTGTAGGTGCCCGTGTAGCCGAGCATGTTGCGCACGTCGTTGAACAGGACGGGGTTCTCGAGGTAGGTCTCTGCGATGAACTTTGCGCGCAGGGGGTCGCCGGGCATGAGGACCACGTTGGCGACGTCCTCCTTGTTGCAGCGGATGCAGGCGGAGGCTGACTCAAACTGTGCCATGGTGCTTTCCTTTCTCGTTTGCGTTTGCGAAAAAACGTTACTCAAAGAGCGCAGCGAGGCTCTGCTCAAAGGGCGGGTAGCAAATGCCCTTCTCGGTCACGATGGCCGAGATGAGCGTATGGTCGGTCACATCGAAGGAAGGGTTGTAGCACTTGACCTCGGGAAGCGCCATGGGCTTGGCGTACCACATGGTGCGAATCTCGTCAGGGTCGCGTAGCTCGATCGTGATGTCGTCGCCGGTGGGGCAGTTGCGGTCAATCGTTGAGGTGGGACCAAGCACGTAGAACGGGATGCCGTAGTGCTTCGCGAGAATTGCCACGCCCGAGGTGCCAATCTTGTTGGCGGCGTCGCCGTTCATGGCCACGCGGTCGCAGCCGACCATGCACGCCTGCACCCAGCCGTTCTTCATCACGATGGATGCCATGTTGTCGCAGATCAGCGTGACGTCGATGCCTGCGCGGGAGAGCTCGTAGCTCGTGAGGCGAGCGCCCTGAAGAAGCGGGCGGGTCTCGTCAGCAAAGACGTGCACCTCCTTGCCGTGGTCGTGCGCGTAGAAGAGCGGCCCTTGCCCGGTGCCATAGCCCAGGCAGGCGAGGGGCCCGGCGTTGCAGTGCGTGAGCACGCCGTCGCCGTCCTTGATGAGGCTTGCGCCCAGGCGGCTGATCTCCTCGCTCATCTTGAGGTCTTCCTGGTGGATGGCGACAGCCTCGTCACGAAGCGCGGCAAGCACGTCGCTCGCAGGCTCGTCGGCACGCGCCTTGGCAGCTTCCTCCATGCGGTTCAGCGCCCATGAGAGGTTGACGGCCGTGGGGCGAGAGGAGTTCAAGAACTCCTTGTCCTCATGCATGGCGCCGGCTAGCTCTGCGCCGTTGGAAACCTTGCCGGCATATCCGCGCGCCAGTACGTAGTAGCAATAGCCAGCGCAGACCCCGATGGCGGGAGCCCCGCGAACCTTCAGCAGCTTGATGGCGTCGAACATCTGCTGGCGCTCGCGCAGCTCGATGTGCTTGACTTCATTGGGCAGGAGCGTCTGGTCAATGATGATGACGGCATCGCCCTCCGGAGCGAGCTCGACGGCATCGATGTTCGTCACGCCCGCGCTCTTTGTGTCTTCCACTCTGTCTCCTGTGCTTTCGAATCCGGCAGTGCACCACGCCATTGTAGTTCTCGGCCACCTGTTGGGGCCTCCAGTCCGAAGCGCTTTACCGCTTGGTTGCAAATACATATAGAAATTAGATGGCATGTCCATTCAAAATGTATTTTATCTATCACATTCAGTGACATACCATCATTTCATGGTCATTGCGGCGCTGCCGACGCCTCCTTCCCTCGACGGCAGCGCCGCGACATCGACGTTGGAGGACTCAAATGGTATTAGGAATGGGCGTCCCCGAGCTGCTCATCATTCTTCTTGTCGTGCTCATCATCTTTGGTCCGAAGAACCTTCCAAAGATGGGTACCGCCATTGGCAAGACCGTCAGGAACGTGCGCGAGGGCATGGAGGAGGGCGATTCCTCCAAAAAGGATGACAAGAAGGTCTCCGAGTCGAAGGAGTCCGACGAGAAGGCCGAGGTCGAGACCGTGTCGGCTGACTCTGATGACGACGCTCAAGAGGTTGCGACCGAGTAGGCCATCTTTCTAGCTCACCTCTCCGATGAGCTTGATGAGGCGCTCTGCCAAGGGCGACATATAGCGGTCTGCCTTCCAGACGACCGCCTGTCTGGTTGAAAGCGCCTCCGAGCGAACAATCTTAATGAAGCATTCGCCGGTGTCCGTGACGGGAAGAAGCGTTTCGGGGACCAAGGCAATTCCAAGACCGCCTCGTGCCCATGCGCAGGCGGTCCTTTCGTCTTCGGTGAGGCAGCTCACGTAGGGAGCGATGCCCTCCTCGTCGAAGGCTGGGCGAATGACGCTCTCAAGTCGGCGGCAGCCGATAAGGGGCTTGTCTCCCAGCTGGGCGAGCGTGACCTCCATGTCTGTGCCGGTCTCAAAGAGGGGCGGCATCACTGCGAGCATGTGCTCGCTCTTTGTCGCATAGCGGCAGCGAAGCCCCTGGCTCTTGAACGGCGTGCGCACAACGCCCACGTCTACCTCTCCTGCCTCGAGAAGCTCGAGCACCTGGTCGGTTGAGCCCTCATGGAGCTCTACCGCAATGTCGGGAAAGCTCTCGGCGAGCTCTCCCAAGCGCTCGGCGGGAACGCTTCCCGAGCACGAGGAGGCAAGCCCCAGAGAGACTGTGCCGCTCATTCCCTTGCCGACGTTTGCGACGTCACGCTCGGTAGCCTTTGCCAACGCGAGGATGCGCGTCGCGCGCTGGTACAGAAGCTTTCCGGCATCGGTGAGCGTTGCCGTGCGCGGCCCGCGTCGCACGAGCGTGGTGCCGAGCTCGTGCTCAAGCTGGGCGAGCTCATAGGATAGGGGAGGCTGCGAGATGTGCAGCTTCTTGGCCGCCGCCGTGATCTGGTGCTCGTCGGCAATCGCAACGAAGTACTCGAGCTGCTTCAAGTTCATGGATGCGTCCCCTTTCTGCGGGGCGCCGCGTGGGTGCCCAACTCCATACGAATGTTGTATGGCAAATCCTTATGGTATGCGTATCCAAGATGGACGAGAAGACAGAGCGCCAACCTTGTTGGGTATATCACGAGAAGTACGCTTGCGAAGGAGAGACATGGCTCACGACGACGAAGGCATCTACGAAGTTCCTGGCGAGGACTTCGATACCGATCCTGAGGTAGAAGAGGCGCGTCGTGCCGGCGAGCGTGCGCTAGCATGCCTCAACAAGGCCAGCGAGAAGCTTCGCGCTGCATCGGGGCTTGGCCTTCTCGACATCTTCGGCGGAGGGCTCATCACGGGCGTCGCCAAGCAATACCAGGTCTCTGAGGCAAACGACGCGCTTGCGGCGGCTGACGATGCCCTGCGCGACTTCCAGCGCGAGCTGGGCGACGTCGACGAGTCTCTCGGAATCGATCCTAAGGTCATGACGGGGTTCTGGTCATTTGCCGACCTCGTCTTCGATGGCCCCATCTCTGACGTCGTCGTGCAGAAGCGAATCGAGGACGCCCGCTCCCGCGTCGAGAAGGCGACCAAGGCGGTCAAGCGCTGCCTTGCCCTGCTGGGCCACTAGCGAGTCGACTACACAGTTCCTCCATTGTCTTGCTCGTCGTGTGATGACTTGCGTTGTTTACCGATTGGCAACAACCTTTTGGCGATAATATCTTGCGATCTACAGGTTGCCCTTGAAAGGAGGCTCAAATGATGAAAATCAAGGACATGAACGACCTGCAGAGGAAGGTGCTTGAAGCGTGCCACAATGGCTGGTTCATGAGCGGCGAGTACACCGCCATGTTCGACAACCACCGCCGCGTCTTTATGGCGGACAGCCAGCCGCTTCTGTACCGCGAGATCGAGCGTTGGTACCTCGGGCACGCCGCCCACCACGCCGACTCTCATCTGCTGGTGAAGTGCACCAAGGTCGCTTAGGGCCGGGCACTTCCGCCGCTTGTTCATGCGGCGCTGGGTGAGGGAAGCCTCGCCCACAAATCTTGGAGGGGCTGCCGCACCAAGCAGTGCGGCCTGACAATGTGACCCGTCGTTCGCATTATTGCGGCGGCGGGTCATTTTATTATCGCGGATATGCCACGGTCCTAGAATTGAGCTCGTCCGGGCTTGACGCCAGTACAAATCGAGAAGGGGAGCCTTTATGACGCGTCCGCTCAACACCGCCCTCGACGGGCTTCGCCTCTCGCCAATCAGGCGCTTCTCGGATCTTGCGAAGAGCACCCCCGGCTGCGTGTCGCTGACGCTGGGAGAGCCGGGAGAGAACACTCCTGACGCCGTGAGCGCCCATGTCGGGGCGGACCTTGCGGCGCATCTCACGCACTACCCGCCCAACAACGGCTATCCGTTCCTTAAGGAGGCCATCAGCGGCTGGGAGGCAAAGCGCGGGCTCTCGTATGCCCCTGACCAGCTGATCGTGACCGATGGCGCCACCGAGGCGCTGATGTGCGCGTTGACGATCGTGCTCAACCCCGGCGACGAGGCAATCATCCCGACCCCGGCATTTCTTCTGTATGACTCGCTCGTGCGCCTCAACCGCGCGACGCCGGTTGCGCTTGACACGACCCCCGACGGCTTCCAAGTGCGCCGCGACAGGCTTGAGGCGGCGCTTACGCCCGCCACCAAGGCCATTGTGGTGACCTCGCCGAACAACCCCACGGGCTGCGTGCTCGACGACCAGAGCATGGACGCCCTCGCTGACGCCGCAATAGAGCATGACCTCTACGTTATCTGCGACGACGTCTATAGCGAGCTTGCCTATAAGAGCGGCTACCGGCGGCTGCTCGTCGCCCATCCTGAGCTCAGGGAGCGCGCGGTGGTGGTCCAGAGCTTCTCGAAGCCGTGGGCCATGACCGGATGGCGCCTTGGCTGGGCAGAGTCGACGCCCGAGCTCATCTCCGCGATGGCGAAGGTCCATCAGTACGCGGTCTCGTCCGTGCCGGCGTTTCTGCAGCATGCGGCCGTCGAGGCCCTGAGAACCGACACGACGCCCATGCGCGAGTCGTACCGGCGCCGTCGCGACGTCACGCTCAAGGCGCTTGAGGAGATGGGCCTTCCCGTTACGCGCCCCGAGGGCGCCTTCTACGCGTTTCCCGACATCAGGGGGCTTGGCCTTTCGAGCGAGGACTTCTGCGAGCGCGCCATTCGCGAGGCGGGAGTCGCCCTGGTCCCGGGCACCGCCTTTGGAGCCGAGGGCTTTGCTCGCCTGAGCTACGCCTGCGACAAGGACACGCTCCGCCTTGGACTCGAGCGGCTTTCTGGGTTTGTCAGCACGCTTGGCTAGCAGCGCCTTTTACTGGAGGCTCCCGTCAATCACATGCCCCATCATCAGCAGCAGCGCGACCGCTATGCCCTGCTCGATGCTCGACGCCTCTACCCACTCATCCCTTGTGTGGGGGAGCGCTCCGGTAACCGTGCCTATGGTTGCCGAGGGGATGCCCAGCGAGAGCGGCACGTTGGCGTCCGTGGATGACGCCTTGTGCACGCTCTTCTTGCCAAGGACCGCCTCCATGGCGGAGTCGCAGCGCTCGATCAGGTCGGCCTCCGCGGCCGCATCGACCTCTCCTGCTGCCGGTCGCCTCCCCACGACCTCAATCCCAAACCTGGCATCATCGCGCCGGCGATCGTCCACGAGGCGCCTCAGCTGCTCGTCTGCCTTGACCAGGCATTGCTCGGAGGTCGATCGGAACTCGAAGAGCATCGACGCCGCAGCGGGAATCGAGTTCACCGTTGTTCCGCCCTCGATGGTCCCCACGTTTCGTGTGGTAATGGCGCCTTCGCCCGAGGGAAGCTCGAGAGCGTAGAGGTCCTCGATCAGGTCGCAGAGCTCTTTGATTGCGTTCGGCCGCCCATAGTTCTTCCAGGAGTGGCCTCCTTGGCAGGTTACCGAGATGCGATAGCGCACTGAGCCGACGGCCGTGGTCACGACCTCGGGAAAATGCGCGTCGAGCGCGACGAACTCGCGCACGCGTGGAGCCAAGCGAGAGAAGAGCGCCTTGGTTCCGGCGAGGTTGCCAAGCCCCTCCTCGGCCGAGTTGGCAACAACAAGCAGGTTGCAGTCGAGGGCGGGCTGCCTGAGAAGGAACCACCGCGCCGCGAAGAGCAGCGTGACAAGGCATGCCGTGTCGTCGCCGATGCCGGGGGCGAAAATGCGACCGTCCTTCTCCACAAGTGGGAGCTCTTCGGTGTCGGGGAAGACGACGTCGGTATGGGCGGAGAAGATCACAAGGTCGCGCTCGTCGCCAATCTCTCGCATGGGGCATCTTCCCACCAGGCAGGAGACGTTCTTGGCGCTGTCCTCGCGCACGTCCGTCGCCCCCTGCTGGGCGAGCCATCGGGCCACGTACTCGGCGCGCTTCTCCTCATGGCCGCTTGGAGCGGGGATGCGCCCCAGCTCACGCAGCATGTCAAGCGCCTCGTCCCTGCACGACGCCGCATAGGCGAGCGCCTCTGTCAAAGCCTTGTTACTCATGCTATGGTCCTCCCGCTTCAGGGGAAAGCATACCCGCTTGGGCCCCTTGAGCGCCGGGCCTTTGCCGTTGCATGGCCATTGTGTTTCGTTTTTCGTGCATCACGCGTGTGGATGTTAGCCTATGGGCTGCGATAGAGGAGCGGGCACGATGGTTCCGGTGGAGCCGGCAGGCAAAGAATCCGGAAGAGGCGAGGTCCGCCGAACTGCCGAGCCAGGCATGGCACGGCGGTGGGCTCGGCGGGAACACTGCCGGGACTGTCTGCGGGAGAGGGAGTCTCGCGGGAGCGCTATTCGCCGTGGCGTTCGTCCCCTCGTGGGACCCGCCGCCCGATGGCATCTCGCGCGATCTGGCGTCAGGGAGGCCCGATGGGCAAGAAGGTACCATTTGCAACAAAGGAGCAGCTCGAGCGTGCTGCGGCGACGTATCCAACGCCGTTCTACGTCTATGACGAGCGCATGATTCGCGAACGTGCGCGGGCGCTTTATGCGGCCTTCTCGTGGAACCCGGGGTTCTGCGAGTACTTTGCGGTAAAGGCCACGCCCAATCCCACCATCGTCTCGATTCTTGCCGAGGAGGGCTGCGGCTGCGACTGCGCCACGGGCACCGAGCTTACGCTGGCAGACGCCTGCGGGGTGCGTGGCGGCAAGGTGATGCTCTCCTCAAACGACACCCCCGATGAGGACTACCGCCAGGCATACAAGCTCGGCGCCATCATCAACCTCGACTCCTATGACCAGCTGGCCTCGCTCAAGCGCGCCCTCGGGGGAAGGCTTCCCCAGATGGTCTGCCTGCGCGTCAACCCTGGCGGAAGCTTCGAGTCGTCAAATGGCATCATCGGCGAGCCCGCCGACTCCAAGTTCGGCATGACTACAGACCAGCTCTTCCAGGCAGCTCGCGAGCTTGTCGACGCCGGGGTCACCACGCTTGGCCTGCACGCGTTTCTCGCGTCAAACACGCAGGTGGAGGACTACTATCCGCGCCTTGCGCGCGTCCTCTTTGGGCTTGCGGTGCGCCTGCGCCAAGAGCTTGGGGCGCACGTGGCTCTCGTCGACCTCTCGGGCGGCATCGGCGTTGACTACCGCCCCGAGGACGTTCCCGTTGACATTGCCGCTGTGGGCGCCGACGTCCATGCGGTATTTGACGAGGTCCTCGTTCCTGCTGGGATGGGCGACGTTCGCCTCGCCTCCGAGCTTGGCCGCTGGCTGCTAGCCCCTGCCGGCGCCCTCGTCACTCGCGTGATTCATGAGAAGGTCACCTACAAGGACTACCTGGGCGTCGACGCATGCTCGTCAAACCTCATGCGCCCCGCCATTTATGACGCCTATCACCACGTGAGCGTCCTCGGGCATGAAGGAGAGCCTTCGACGTTCCGCTACAACGTCGTCGGGAGGCTCTGCGAGAACTCCGACCAGCTGGCGCATGACCGCATGCTTCCCAAGGTCTCAATTGGCGACCTGCTCTTCATTCACGACGCCGGGGCCCATGGCTTTTCGATGGGCTACAACTACAACGGCACGCTCCGCTCGGCCGAGCTGCTCTTGAGAGAAGACGGCTCCTTCCAGCTCATCCGCCGCGCGGAGACCCCGGCTGACTACTTTGCCACGTTCGACTTCCCGGGCTCGCGCTTCTCGGCGCTCGCCCATTCTTCTGACAGCCAAGAGAACTGAGAGGGGATTTCTATGGACATGACTGGTCTCACCGGATCGGTGGTCGCGCTCGTCACGCCGTTCAAGGAGGACGGCTCTGTCGACTTCGAGGGCCTTGAGCGCCTGGTCGACTTCCATCTGGCAAACGGGACCGACGGCATCCTGGTTTTGGGCACCACGGGAGAGTCGTCAACGATGACCGACGAGGAGGACCTCGCCGTCGCCAAGGTCGTCGTCGACCGCGTGGCTGGCCGCATTCCCGTCATTGGCGGCGCCGGCTCCAACTCGACCGCCGAGTCGATGCGCAAGTCCGAGGGGCTCATCAAGATCGGCGTCGACGGGCTGCTTCTGATTACGCCCTACTACAACAAGTCGAACGAGGAGGGCATCTACCAGCACTTCAAGTACGTGCTCGATCGCGTGGACGTGCCCTGCCTGCTCTATAACATCCCCGGTCGTACGGGCTGCTCGATCAGCGAGAGAAACGTGGCGCGCCTGGCAAAGCACCCCAACGCCTGGGGCATCAAGGAGGCTTCCGGCAACATTGGCTATGCCACGCGAGTCGCGCGCTACCTCTCGGATGACTTCCACATGATGAGCGGAAACGACGATATGGTCGTCCCCATACTGTCGCTCGGCGGCGTGGGCGTCGTGTCCGTTTGGGCTGACGTCGCGCCGGCGGCGGTCCATGACATGTGCACGCGCTGGCTTGCCGGCGACACGGAGGGCGCGCTCAAGATCCAGCTTGACAACCTCGACCTTGTGCATGCGCTCTTCTCCGAGGTTAACCCGATTCCCGTGAAGACGGCGCTTGCCAAGATGGGCCTCATCGGCCCCACGCTGCGCCAGCCGCTCTGGAAGCTCTCCGACGCAGCCGACGCGCAGCTCACGGCTGCTATGAAGGGGGCTGGTCTGCTTGACTAGGGTCATCGTCGTCGGAGCAAAGGGGCGCATGGGGAGCCTCGTCTCGGCTGCCGTCGCGGCAGAAGAGGGGATGGAGCTCGTCGGAGGCTATGACGTCGACACCATAGACCAGCTGGACGAAGTGGCGCCTGCGGCCGACGTCGTCATCGACTTCTCCGCGCCCGCCTCGCTTACGTACGTTGCCTCCTACGTCCGTCGCACCAAGGCGGCGCTCGTCTCGGGAACGACCGGCGTGAGCGAGGACGACCTTGCCTGCCTGCGCTCTCTTGGCGACGTGGCTCCCGTCATCTGGAGCGGAAACTACTCGCTTGGCGTGGCGACGCTGCGCCACCTTGTTGCGGAGGCGTCTGCCTCGCTGCCCGGCTGGGACGTCGAGATCGAGGAATGCCATCACAACAAAAAGGCCGACGCCCCCTCCGGTACCGCAAAGATGCTGCTTCGGGCCGTGGACCCTGACGGGGAGCGTCCCGTCTGCTATGGCCGCGAGGGCATCGTGGGACCGCGCCCCGAAGGCGAGATCGGCATGCACAGCCTGCGCGGAGGCACCGTTGCCGGCACGCACACCGTGAGCTTCTTTGGTCAAGACGAGGAGCTCACGCTCACTCACCGCGCCACGAGCAGGCAGATCTTCGTGAACGGCGCCATAGCCGCGGCAAAGCGTTTGGTCACGCGCGAGCCCGGCTTCTATGACTTCGATACGCTCATGTTTGACTAAGGGAGGCACCTTGGACGCCCAAGAGATCATCAACTACATTGCCACCGCGCCAAAGAAGACCCCGGTCAAGGCGTACGTGAAGCTTGCCCCGGGCACAGAGGTCGACTTCGGCCCGTCGTCGCACGCCTTTGGTGACACCGACAAGGTCGTCTTTGGCGACTGGTCCGAGGTGGGCCCCGCGCTTCAGGCCGCGGGAGACGGCGTCCTCGACGTCGTGGTGGAAAACGACCGCCGCAACTCCGGGGTGCCCCTGCTTGATCTGCGGGGCATCAACGCCCGCATCGAGCCCGGCGCCATCATCCGCGAGAAGGTCGAGATTGGTGACAACGCCGTCATCATGATGGGTGCCGTGATCAACATTGGCGCCGTGATTGGGGAGGGCACCATGATCGACATGGGAGCCGTGCTGGGCGGCCGCGCCATCGTGGGCAAGCGCTGCCACATCGGAGCTGGCACCGTGCTTGCGGGCGTCGTCGAGCCGGCGAGCGCCACTCCCGTCACAATCGAGGATGACGTGCTCATCGGCGCGAACGCCGTCGTGATCGAGGGCTGCCGCGTGGGCAAGGGGGCCGTCGTGGCCGCAGGCGCCGTGGTCACCAAGGACGTGCCGGAAAACGCCGTGGTGGCGGGATGCCCCGCGCGCGTCATCAAGATGAAGGACGAGAAGACCGAGTCAAAGACAGCGCTCGTCGACGCGCTCAGGAACCTCTCCAACTAGGCAGCTGCAAGCGGACACGCCCTTCGAGCTGCACGGTAGCCGCCTCCCCGCGCCTTGGCCTTGACGCCAGGGCGCGGGGACATTTGTGAAGACCGCCGTGCCGGCAGAAGCCGCGGCCCTTCTCGCGATAGACTGACGCAGTCAAGCAATGAAAGGGGCTACATGAGAGACTTCTCCGAGGACGACCTCTCAAACATCAGGCTCGTCGTGAGCGACATGGACTTCACGCTGCTCAAAAACGACAAGAGCATGCCTGCGGGCATCTTCGAGCGCATCCACGCGCTGGCCGACGCCGGAATCTGCTTTGCTGCGGCAAGCGGTCGTGCGAGCTACACGCTTGAGAAGCTCTTTGGAGCTGACGCCTCTGCGATGGGCCTTATCGCGGACAATGGCGGCGTCGTAAGCCACCAGGGAAAGACCATCTCCGTGAGCCGCATCGAGGAGGGCGTGCAGAGAGAGCTCGTCGAGCACTCATGCGAGCGCGACGACCTGCTTCCCATCGTCTGCGGCATCACGGGGGCGCGCGCGTTGAGCTCGGCCGCCCCCTATGACGACGTGATCCACGAGTTCTATCGCAACCTCGAGTACGTCGAGTCCCCTGACGAGCTCCTTGGCGAGACGGCAAAGTTCACCGTCTTTGTTCCCAATGGCAACAGCCGAGAGGTATTCGAGCAGGACTTCAACCCTCGCTTTGGCGACCTCCTCTCCGTCACCTGCGGCGGCGACTATTGGATTGACGTGATGAACAAGGGAGTCACGAAGGGCACGGGGCTTAAGCGCCTGGCAGAATGGCTTGGCATCGATTTGGCAGACGTGGCCGCCTTCGGAGACACCGACAACGACGTGCCCCTGCTGAGCTGCGCCGGACATAGCTTCCTCGTTGAGAACGCCGATCGCCGCATGGAGAAGTATGCAGACTTCTCTGCGCCCTCAAACGAGGACGAGGGCGTGCTGGCGGTAATCGACGCCATCCTCGCCGCCCAGCGCTAGCGGCCTTGTGCTCTGCCGCTGCCGTCGACTCCCGATCTCTTGGGCTGTCGAATAACGCCGTGTAACGTCGTGGGGCCGATGGCACTTTAATGCGCTAAAGTAGTGCGCTGTAGAGGCGTCCACAGGGCAGACCAAAGGCGGAGGCGCAGCGCATGGGACACGTGCAGAGGCCACAAGAGGAAGCGACGGAGCGGCTCTGCGCCGCGCTCTGCTCGCTGCAGACGCCCGACGAGGCGCGCGCATTCTTGGCGGATCTTTGCACGACGCGCGAGGTGGAGGACCTCTCGCAGCGCCTCGAGGTTGCCGAGATGCTCTCTGAGGGGGCATCATATCTCAGGGTCTCAAATGCCACTGGCGCCTCGTCCACCACGGTCTCTCGCGTTTCAAAGTGCCTGAACGGTCCCCAGGGGGGCTATCGTCTTGTGCTTGGCCGTCTTGGCAAGAAGGCCGACTGACGGAACGGCCGTCAATTTGTGTCCGGCCCATAGAGTAAATTTTTCTCAGCAGTTGTAACCTCGGCATGAGGAGTGACATGGCCTTTCAGCTCGTGCAGACCTCCTGCGAAGGAATCGCGGGGGTTGATGTCCAGAGAGCCGTCGCCCGCGCGCGCGGCGCGGGAGGGCGCGCCGTCTTGCTCGTCCCGTCCTTCTCTCAGGCGCTTGACGCGCAGCGGGCCCTTGCAGAGCGGAACCTGTCCTTGGGCGTCACGGTGACGACGCCAGACGCCTGGGCAAACGAGCGCTGGGAGGTCTGGGGCGACGGCAGGCACGTGGTCGACGACGTCACCCGCTCCATTCTCTGCTCGCAGATTCTCCAGCGAGAGGAGGGCGCGGCGAAGTCGGTCCTAAGCGACACGCCCGGCTCCGAAGAGCTCTTGGCGCAGCTTGCCCGCAAGGCGCTTCCGTGGCTTTTGGGAGCCAGCGCCCCCAAGGGCGTCACGGTCGCCGAGCAGTCCGTCGTCAGGCTGGTAAAGACCTATGCCGACATGCTCGACGAGAAGTCGCTCGTCGAGCTCTGCTCGGTCGAGGTGGCGCTTCCCGGCCTGCTCAAGGCCGCCCACGTCGAAGTTCCGCCGCTCATCGTCTCCGGATTCACCAAGATGGGCCTGCCCGCGCGCCAGATGCTCGCCGACCTTGCCCAAACAGGGCAGGTCACGTTTGTCGTGCAGGTGGGGGAGAGTCCCGCCTACAACCTCACGCGGCAGCTTGAGGAGCAGCTCGAGAAGGACTGCGCCAGGGTAGGCGCACCATGCGCTCGCGTCGAGGGCGCCTCTCCAGATGGCGTGCCTAGAAGCGCCGAGCTGTCCGGGGTGCTGAGCAGGATCTTCTCGCCTGTCCCAAAGGGCGAGGAGCTTTCTGCATCGGGTGCCGTTCGCCTGGTTCTTCCCGCCGGTCCCACGGCCGAGGCCTCTCTCGTGGCTGACCAAGTGGCCGAGCTCGCGCATGAAGGGGCTTCCGACATCGTGGTCGCCACGCCCGACGTGAATGCGGCATGGCACCAGCTTTCCGAGAGGCTCGCTGAGAGGGGGGTCTGCGTCAGGGCGCAGCTCATGGTCCCGGTAAGCCAGCTGGAGCAGGGAAGGGCGTTTCTCGAGTACGCAAGCAGCGTCGCCCAGCTGAAGGAGCTTGCGGAGACCTGGCCAGAAGACCATATGGTCGAGGGCGTCCGAGCAGTCACGTTGGGCGACATGTCATGGTGGCCCCCGCGCCAGCTGACCGACTTCCTTCTCTCCGACATCTCGCACGTGAGCCCCCAGCGCGCGCATCGCCTTGACAGCGAATGGCGCTCTAACAGGATCCTTACTCCCGCAAAGGTGCTCGAGATGCTCCAGCTTCCAAAGGAGGGCTCGCAAGAGCTGGCGGCCGCCACGCGCGAGCTTCTGCGCGGACGCCTTGGCTCTGCGGCATCAAAGCTCCTAGCTCCCTACGTCGAAGGACCCCTTGCCAACGCCCCGACGGCGCCCGAGGCAAGAGCGGCCCTGCAGGCGGTGCTGAACGTTGCGCGAGCCCTCAAGGAGCTCGGCTTCACCGCTGACCCGTCGATCGAGGGCCACGTCGAGCTTTCCTGGCTCGTTGACCAGGCCTCTCGCGCTCTCTCCCAAACCAGAGTCTCGCTGCGCGTGAGCAGGGACGTCTCGGGGTCGGGCTGCACGGCTCGCATCATGAGCCTGGCTGCTGCCGCGCGCCTTGAGCCCTGCTCGTCCGACGCCCTTGTCCTTATGGGACAGACGTCTTCGGAGTCGGCGATCTCCAAGCGCGACGACGTGCTCTCGGCTCTCCTCGTTGCCTATGGGGTCGAGCCTGAAGGGAACGCCATGCGCGAGGCCCGTGCCACCTTTGCCCGCGCGCTTGCCGTGCCTCGCAAGAGCGTCCTTGTCGAGCGCTTGCTACACGGGAAAGACCACAAAGAGACCTACCCCTCGGTCATGCTCGTCGAGCTCCTGTCCTGTTACGGCATCGTGCCGGGCACAAAGGACGCCAAGGTCATCGAGCAGTTTGGGGAGCGCTTCGTCTCGCTCCGCTCCGAGCTGAGCGTTGGTCCCAACGCGTCGCGCGACGGCAAGGACCCCTTGCCCACAGGCTCTGAGACGCCCTCTCCCGCGGGAGTCATCGACAGCTCTCGCCGCGCGCTCGTGATGCCTCCCAACGAGGGCTCGGAGGAGCTTGGCGTCCCGCTTCTTTCCGCCTCTCAGGTCGAGGTCTACCTCGAGTGCCCCTACAAGTGGTTCAGCCTGAAGCGGCTTAAGCTGAGCGACTCCGACGAGCCCTTCAACGGCGCAAACCTTGGCACCTTCGCCCATCGCGTGCTCGAGGTGACGCATAGCGAGCTTCTCGCCCGCGCCCTTGAGCGCAAGCGCGGGGGCGCTACGCTTGCTGGCATGCGCAAGGCAGACGAGCATGCCATGCAAGAGCGCGTCTACCGTGACGAGGTCGGGAACCTCTTGGAGATTGCCCAGGCAGACCCCGCAGCCAGCGTCGCAGGCTCTTCTGTTGGAGCTTCTGACGAGGCGCTTGACGAGGCGCTCCAGATTCTGGACGAGGAGTTTGACGCCCACCTTGCCCACCAGTTCATCCCCAAGCGAGGGGGCCGTCCCGAATATCAGGCGCTCATTGCCCACAACGCCTTTGAGCGCGGCCAGATTGACCAGCTTAAGGCAGACCTGAAGTCGCTTCTCGACTACGAGGCGGGGCTCTTTGCCGGCTTCGAGCCTCGCTTCTTTGAGTGGGACTTTGGAGAGGAGGACGATGGCCTTGCGTACGCGGGGGTTCGCTTTAGGGGAACCGTCGACCGCATCGACGTGGACGCTCATGGCAATGCCATCGTGATCGACTACAAGCACAAGTCGACCACCGGCTTCTCCAATGAGTACGACGCCTTTGGTCCTGACGGAGCGTGCGCGAATGAGCTGGCATTGCCTCGCCGCGTGCAAGCGCTCATCTACGCCCAAATCGTCCGGCGGGCATTCCCCAACCTCAAGGTGCGCGGCGCGGTCTATCTGTGCACGAAGGGCAACCACGAGCTTGCCGGAGCCATAGACGAAGACCTGTGCGACAAGGTGTTCTACCAGCATCCCGCATCTGCGAATCGTCTGGCGCGCGTGGCTGTTCCGCGCAGCGCGAGCTTTGGCGTTGAGGGCGAGGCGGGAATGGATGCCCTGCTCGACGCCTGCGAAAGCCAGATTGCCCAGCGGCTCGCCGAGCTCATGTCCGGCGACGTCGCCGCATGCCCCATTGACAAGCAAGCCTGCGAGTATTGCCCCGTGCTCAACTGCGAGAGGAGGGCAAAGTGAGCGATAAAACAAGAGCGGCTGGCCGCGTTGACCTGAGCACTCTCAAAGGTCGCCAGCCTGACATTGCAAAGACGCTCGATCGCCCCGTCTTTGTGGAGGCGGGCGCCGGCTCGGGCAAGACATTCACGCTTACCAAGCGCGTCGCCTGGGCGCTGAGCCCCGGCTCGGGCAAGGACGGCAAGCCCTTCCTCGACAGCCTCGATCAAGTGCTTGTCATCACGTTCACCGACGCCGCAGCCCGCGAGATTCGCGAGCGCGTTCGCTATGAGCTCAGGAGCTCTGGCATGAATGACGCTGCGCTTCAGGTGGATGACGCCTGGATCTCGACGATCCATACGATGTGCTCTCGCATTCTGCATCGCCATGCGCTCGACTTGGGTCTCGACCCGAGCTTTGGCATGGCGGAGCCGTCCGTCGCAGAGGACATGCTCAACGCTGCCGTCGACGCCGCCATCGATGCCGTAAAGCACGAAGGGCAGGCGGCTGACCTTTCCTTCCTTGAGAAGTACGGCGTAGGAAGGTCAGGCTCGGGCAACTTTGGCGACTCCGGCGCCTTCGGCCTCATTAAGATGCTCCTCGAGAAGGGCCATGCCCTTCCCGGTGGCGTCAGCTCTCTTGTGGCCGCAGAGCCTGATGGCTCTGCCCTCCGCGAGGCTATGAACGATTACCTCGCGCGCCTCGAGGAGACCATGGCTGTCCCCAAGCTGAGCGCCTCTGCCAAAGGGAAGCTCTCTGCGGCCATCGAGGCCGCCCAGGGCTTCGGCGAGCTTCCTCCCTCAAAGAGGACGCCCGCGGAGGCGCTTTCCGCCCTTGCCCCCACGCTTCCCGGAAACATCGCCGCCGGCGCAAAGGAGGCGCTTGTCGCGGCGAAGTCAGCCCGCGCGCTCGCGAGGTGCGAGGCGTGCTTCTTGCAGGTGTCGCCGTATGCGGAGAGCCTGGCAAAGCTTGCCCTTCTCGCCGAGGACAACTACGACCAGCTCAAGCGGCAGGAGAATGTCCTTGACTACGAGGACCTCGTGCGCCTTGCGCTTTCCGCTGTCCAAGGAAGCGAAGAGGTGCGCCAAGACTATGCCGGCCGCTTCAAGCTCGTGATGGTGGACGAGTTCCAAGACACCGACGAGATGCAGCTGGCGCTCATCAAGCTCTTGGCGGGCGAGGATGCAAGCCACCTCTGCACCGTAGGCGACGCCCAACAGTCCATCTATCGCTTCCGTGGAGCGGACGTGAGCGTCTTTCGCCGCCGCGGGCGTGAGGTCAAGGAGGGGGAGGGCGAGTCATATCGCCTTGACATCAACTTCCGCAGCCACGAGGACGTCCTGTCGTTTGTCGAGCGCGTCTCGACGGGCGGCGATGGCGGCCACGGCACGATGGACGAGTTCATGCACCTTGACCCCTCCGACACGAGAAAGGATGGCTACGCGGCCAAGGATTTGCCTCGCATAGACGTCGAGGTCGTCGGAGGGCCTTCGCAGAAGACCAGGAGGGGGGCGGCCGCTGCGATGGCTTCGCAAGTGGCCGACGCCCTCGCGCGCTATCGCGACCATGGCGTCTCCCCGGGAAAGATGGCGCTGCTTCTGGGCGTCACGGGAAACTCCGACATCTACATTGACGCCATTCGCGACCGCGGAATGGAGTGCGTTGTCACGGGAGGCTCAAAGTTCTCCTCGTCGAGCGAGGTCAAGCTCATGTGCAACCTGCTCTACACGCTCGCGAACCCGTCAGACACGCAGTCGGGGCTCTTCCCGCTTCTGGCAAGCGAGATGTTCGGCCTTGACGCAAACGACTTCTGCGACCTTGGCACGCGCAAGCAAGACGTGCTCGACGCGCCAACAAAGCGCAGGATCGACCGAGGCCTTGCGAGCATGGAGTTCTATGGCAATCGCCAGCCATCCGCTCGACTGAAGCGTGCCAACGAGGTGCTCTCGCGGGCGTTGGACCAGGTGGGAAAGCGTCCCATTGCTGACATTTGCTCTGACGTGGTTCGAGACTCTGGCTGGCTCTCTCGCCTTGAGACGCAGGGGCCCTCTGGGCGCGCCCGCGCGGCAAACGTCCTTGCCGCAGTGGGCTACATCCGTGACCTCACCGAGAGCCTCGGACTGGGGCCGGCGCGCGCCGCCGTCGAGTTTGAGAGGTGGCTCAACTCCTCCAAGATCCCTCCGGCAACCCTTGCGGATGCCAGCAAGGGAGACGGAGGCATGATTGAGGTCATGACCATCCACGCCTCGAAGGGCTTGCAGTTCAACGTCTGCGCAGTAGCAGAGTGCTGGAGCGAGCGCTTTGACTCGACGGGCGTCCAGGTGCTTGACCCCGACGCTTCCGGCACCGTGCCCTTTGTCCTGAAGCCGCCCTCCTCCGATAAGGACAAGACCTACAAGGACTTGGGCAAAGACCTCAAGAAGATCGACTCCGAAGAGCTTCAGGAAAGCGCCGACCGCTCGCGTAAACTGCCGCTCTGCGTCCGCTATCTCAAGAAGTACAACCTCTCCAAAGAGGCTGATGCCCGCGAGAAGGCCCGCCTTCTCTACGTCGCGCTCACCAGGGCCGAGGAGGCGCTCGTGCTCTGCGTTGACGCCAGGCGAAACAAGAGCGGAGAGTTTCGCTCGAAGCTCGCTGGCGACGTCCTTGGCGCGCTTGGCATCGACCCGGCCTTCGAAGGAACAACAAAGCTCGCCTATGGCACGTCAAAGTCAGGCAAGCCCCAGGCTGCGACCCTTAACTGCACGCAGATCAAGACCCTTGATGACGACGACGAAGACGAGAGCAACGCGGAGCAGCCAGTCCAGGACGAAACGAGCCCTCAGCCGTTTCAGCTCTACGAGCTTCCGGCAGCCTTTGACGGTCTCGTTGGCTCATGGAGAGCTCGTGAGGGCGTCTTCAGCTATTCGAGCGTCCATGCCACCGAGAGCCTTGGCGAGGGCAGCAAAGACCTAGTTCCCCGCGAGCGAAAGGCCGAGGAGGAAGGCTCCGCCTTCGCGGACGATCCTGACCGCGCCACGAACCTTGGCTCAGCGTTTCATGAGCTCGCCCAGTCCATGGTCGAGAGCGGAAGCACGCCAACCGACGACCACATTCGCTCGATGGCTTCCTTCTGGAACCTCTCTGAGCGAGCGACAGGACGCCTGCGTGCTGCTCTTTCGCGCTGGGAGGGGTCATCAATCAGGCGCGAGGCACTCTCTCATGACCACGTGAGCGCGGAGGTGCCCTTCTTTCAGAAGGTCAGCTCTCCGCACGGCGAGTATCTTGAGGGGGCGATCGACCTGCTCGCAACAGACGACGGTTCGACGAGCGCCCTGGTTGTTGACTACAAGACTGGCGATGCGGGTCTCAGCGTCCAGCAGGTGCGTGAACGCCATGCGATGCAGGCGTCGTTCTATGCCCACGTGCTTCTGGACGAGGGCTATGCGCATGTGGACTGCGCCTTCGTCTGCGTTGAGCGAGAGGACCCCGTTATGCGCTCGGAGCCGCTTGTGGCGCGCTACTCCTTTGACGCGTAAGGCGCAAGGCATCATCAGATGGAGATTCCTTGCTTCCGTGAGCTGCGAAGATGCGAGAATTCGCAGCTCACGGGCATAATTTTTGTCATCGACCACGCCCGTCTCATCGGCTAATCTAGTAGCGATAAACATTCAGCGGCTCTCGCCGCACCCTGGTTGGAGACAGCGACATGGCATTCGTACACCTTCACAACCACTCAGACTACTCGATCCTCGATGGCGCCACGCGCATCAGCGACCTCGTCAAGCGCGCCATTGACCTCAACATGCCTGCCGTCGCCCTGACGGACCACGGATACATGTTTGGCATCCCTGACCTTGACCTGGAATGCCGCAAGTACAATGACGCGCAGAAGAACATGAAGCAGTGGCGTCACGACATGGAGTGCTTTAGGAAGGACTGGGATCTTGAAGAGCCCGATCCCGATCCGGATGACGCTGACTACTTCGATCGCGTGCACGACCAGTGGGCCTCGGACGTCAACGTGTGGGAAGAGAGTGGCCACGACCTCAAAGAGGTGGCCGCAAACAGACCGCGACTCAAGATCAAGCCCATCTTTGGCTGCGAGGCATATTTCATTCCCGGAGACCACGTCGAGCGTGGCAAGCGCGAGAAGCGCTACCACCTGATCCTTCTCGCCAAGAACTCCACGGGCTACCACAACCTCGTCAAGTGCATGTCCGAGGCCGCCGGTCACGAGATGATGTACTACGGCAAGCCCCATACCACCATCAACATGCTGCGCCAGTACCACGAGGGCCTCATCTGCCAGAGCGCCTGCGTGCAGGGCATCATCCAGCAGTGCATCTTGGACGGCGAGTTCGACCAAGCGCGCGACTGGGCCGAGCAGTTCCACGACATCTTTGGCGACGACTTCTATCTTGAGATCCAGGACCACGGCCTGACGTTCCGCAATGGCTGGGATGACCGCAAGCTCGACGAGTACCTGGTCAAGATGGCCCACGAGATGGGCATCAAGGTGGTCGCCACCAACGACATCCACTACCTCACGCGCGACGACGCCACCACGCAGGACATCCTCTCTTGCATCGGCAAGGGCACGACGCTCGATGACCCCAACCGCATGCGCATGGAGGGCACCGAGTTCTACATGAAGAGCGAGGAGGAGATGCGCGAGCTCTTCTCGTGGTGCCCCGAGGCTTGCGACAACACCCTCGAAGTTGCCGACAAGTGCGACTACGAGCTTGACTGGACGAGCATGTACCTGCCCGAATACCCTGGCCTTCGCCCGGGCGAGACGGCCGACGAGCGCTTCCGCGAGGAGTGCGAGAAGGGCCTGGCCAAACGCTATGGCGACGATTGGAAAAACGTCACCATCAATGGCATCAACGTTCAGGAGCGCTTCGAGCACGAGTACAAGATCATCACCGAGAAGGGCTTTGCGAACTACTTCCTGATCGTTCAGGACTATGTTCAGTGGGCAAAGGACAACGGCATCGGCGTGGGCCCGGGCCGCGGATCGGCTGCCGGCGCCATCGTGGCCTATGCCATGAACATCACCAACTTCGACCCGCTCGAGAACGGCCTGATGTTCGAGCGCTTCCTCTCCCCGCAGCGCTCGGAGATGCCCGATATCGACATGGACTTCGACGACGAGCACCTTCAGGACGTCCTGCAGCACGTGCGCGACGTCTACGGCGAGGACCACGTCTGCAAGGTCATCACGTACTCCACAATCAAGGCCAAGCAGGCGATAAACGACGCAAACCGCGTTCTGGGCTTCCCGGTCTACATGGGCCAGAAGCTCTCGAAGATGCTCTCCAACGACCCAAAGCTGTCGCTTTCGAATGCTCTCCACAAGAATGACAAGCACCCCGACCAGTACTCGCCCGACTTCGAGGAGGCCTACAACAAAGACCCTGATGCCCGCCGCATCATCGATGCTGCCCTCTCCATAGAGGGCTACATGCGCGGCGAGGGAGTGCACGCCTGCGCCACGCTGATCGCGCCCACGCCGGTCACCGACCACGTGCCCACCAAGCTCGACACCAAGGGCAACGTCACCATCACCCAGTACGAGGGCCATTCGGTCGCAGACATGGGCCTGCTCAAGATGGACTTTCTGGGCTTGCGCACCCTTACGGTAATCAACAAGGCGCTTGCCAACATCCGCAACTCCTATCCAAGCGTTGCGGACATCGACCGCATGCCAGAGCAGGTAAAGAAGTGCATCAAGCCTGGCGCCACCTGCGTTGACATTGACGTTGACAAGATTGACTTCTCTGACCCCAAGATTTACGAGCTGTTGGGCAAGGGGCACACCGCTGGTGTCTTCCAGGTTGAGTCCGCAGGCATGACGGCAACGATCAAGAACATGCAGCCTACCGAGTACAAGCAGATCGTCGCTCTTATCGCCCTCTACCGCCCGGGTCCTCTGGGTGCCGGCATGGTCGACAGCTACATAAGGCGCATGCACGGGCAAGAAGAGATCACCTACTACGACGATCGCCTGAAGCCAATCCTGGAGGAGACCTACGGCACCATGGTCTACCAGGAGCAGGTCATGCAGATTTCGATGAAGATGTCGGGATTCACGGCCGGCGAGTCCGACTCGCGCATGAGAAAGCCGGTGGCCAAGAAGAAGATCAAGATGCTGACCGACCAGGTGTTCCACTGGGAGGCCACGGGTGCCGACGAGACCATCTATGACCACTGGATGAACGGCGCTGTCGCCAACGGCTACAAGCGCGAGGTCGCGCAGGAAATCTGGGAGAACGTCCTCGAGTTCGCGTCCTACGCGTTCAACAAGTCGCACTCCGCGGGCTACGCCATCCTCGTCATGCAGACCGCTTGGCTCAAGGCCTACTTCCCCAAGGAGTACATGGCCTCTGTCCTCACAAGCTACATGGGCAAGACCGACAAGATCGTCCACTACGTCACGGCCTGCCGTCACGAGGGCATCCAGGTACTTCCCCCTGACATCAACGAGTCCGGCAAGGACTTCACGGCAACCCCTGACGGCATCCGCTTTGGCTTCGCCGGCATCCGAGGCGTGGGCGCCGGCGTGGGCGAGTGCATCATGGAGGAGCGATCCAAGGGCGGCTCCTTCTCGACGCTGCACGACTTTGTCGACCGCGTCGATTCCAGCGAGGCCAACCGTCGCGTCGTCGAGGCCCTGATAAAGGCAGGCGCCTTCGACTCGACGGGCTACACGCGCATGCAGCTCATGCACTTTGTCGACAAGAACAACCCCGAGAACATCATCGACTCCGCCGCACGCCGCCAGCGCGAACGAGCCACGGGGCAGATCTCGATGTTCGACATGTTTGGCGACGTCGACGGCTCGGGCTTCCAAGAGGAGGTGCCGGCTCCTGATGGAGTGGAGTGGGACCGCCACATCAAGCTTGCCCAAGAGCACGAGGTGCTTGGCCTGTACGTCTCTGACCACCCGCTCCGGCCCTACGAATACGCGCTCTCGAAGGCTCGTGACTACACGATTTCCGACCTCTCCGTCTCCGAGGAGGTCGTTGACGCGCAGACGGGCGCGACGACTGAGTCGTACAAGGTTCCTGATGGGAAGACCATCCGCCTTGCCGGAATGATCACCTCGGTTCAGAAGAAGACGACAAAAAATGGCGACGCCATGGCAATTGCGACCTTGGAGGACATGGAAGGCGAAATCAGCCTCGTGGTGTTCCCCAAGACCTACAAGGAGTGCGCCTCAGTTCTGGCCGGCGAGGTCGATGAAGAGACAGGCGAGAGCGCGGGCGACATCTTTGTCAAGGTGACGGGCAAGCTCGAGCGCGGCGATCGTGGCGATCAGATCATCTGCTCGTCCGTAGAGTCGATGGAGCTCAACGACAAGACCAACCGCCCTTCGGTGCTCGAGATCAACCTCCCCGCAAATCGCATGACCCAAGGTCGCATCAACAGCCTGAGCGAGATCTTTGGTCGCTACCCAGGTCTTGACCACGTCGAGCTGCGCGTTCACGGGTCAAGCGGCACCACCATGCGCATGGAGATTCCAACGCACGTCGATGCGCACAACATGGTCATGATGGCCGAGGTCGTCGACTTTGTCGGGAACATGGGTGAAGTGCGTCTGGCGTAGGGGCTGCTTCCGTTCGAAAATGAAAGTGGATTAGTAACAATATTGTCGGTATGAAGGCACCGCCCGAAGGGGACAATAGAGAAGAAGGCGAGCGCGCTGCGTCCGCCGAGGGACGCCGAGCGGCGTCGTGCCTAGATGAAAGAGAGAGGAACTGGTATGGCAGACATCAAGATCTACCGTTGCAACCATTGCGGAAACATCGTGGTTGTCGTGAAGGACGGCGGAGTCAATCCCGTTTGCTGTGGAGAGCCCATGGAGCTCCTAGTTGCCGGCTCCACCGACGCGGCAGTCGAGAAGCACGTCCCCGTGCTTACCGTTGATGGGGATGCCGTTGTTGCCCATGTGGGCGAGGTCGATCACCCCATGACCGCCGAGCACCTCATCGAGTGGATTCTCTACACCGACGACGAGAAGACCGTCGTTCGCTACCTGAAGGCTGGGGACAAGCCCGAGGCGCGCTTCCACAAGGGTGCCGGCAAGGTTAGCGTCTATGCATACTGCAACCTTCATGGTCTCTGGAAGGCCGAGCTTTAAGGTCTGACTTTTGCCGCTTCTGCGGCTTTGGAGCTTCTCGCCCTCCGTTCGCCCCGCCCCTAGAAGGGCATCTGGCGACGGAGGGCGGATTGCATCACGTGGCGCCGAAGCGCCAAGAGAGGGGAGAGACGGATGAGACTTGCCGTCGCGCAGCTGAGAACCACAGCCGGAGATCTTTCCGACACCGTCGACCGTATGGTCGACGCGGCAAAGCAGGCAAAAGAGCAGGGCGCTGACTTGGTTGTCTTTCCCTTTGCGGCTCTGACTGGGGCGATGGCAACTTCGACGCCGAGCCAGGAGGGCTTCCTTCTCGACATTGAGTCGGCGCTCGATGACCTTGCGTCACGCGCCGCATGCGCTTGCCTGGTGCCTATCTCAATCTCAATGGGCGAGAGCTTTTTCCCAGAAGCGGTCCTCATCAGCGACGGGAACCTCGAGGCCGTGGTTCTCGAGGCGTCTCTTCGTCGCTTTGCCGCCGACGTGTCCAACAAAGGCGAGCAGGACGAAGCATCCTTCGGCGGTCAGGCAGCGCTCCCTGTGTTCCGGTTTGGCGGCGTCAGCTTTGGCGTGGCCTTTGACTATGACGGCATCGACGAGTTTGCCGCCTCGCAGGAAAGCGTCGACGTGCTGCTGTTCATCTCGAGCATGTCTTTTGCGATGGACGACAACCTCTCGGTCATGGGCTCCTCGCTTGGCGACGGCACCTTCCTCGACGACGCGGAAGACCTCGGCGCATGGCTCGTGGGAGTGGGGTCTCTTGGCACCTATGGATGCGAGGTCTTCGCCGGATCGAGCTTCGCGGTTACCCCATGGGGCGAGATTGCGGCCCAGGCGCCATCGTTTGAGCAAGCTGTCATGCTGTGCGACATCGACCCCTCCTTCGAGGGCCCGCTGATGGCGCCCATCTCACCTGAGGTCGCCGACCGCATGCTCGTGAGCTGGAATGCTCTGAGCTTTGGTCTCGCTGGCCTTGCTGGGGAACTTGGCACCAACAAGGCGGCCGTTCTGCTCGACGGAACGCTTTCGTCCTGCGCGGTCGCAGCCTTGGCTACCGACGCCCTTGGGCCCACCAACGTCTTCGGCCTTGTGCTCACCGGTCTTGGAGATGGCCGTGACATGGTCAGCCGTACCGTCGCTCAAAACCTCAGGCTCACGACGCGCGAGCTGCCCATCTCGGCGCTTTCTCCAGACGCAGAGCTTGCGCGCGACCTTGCCTGCGCCCATCTGAAGTCGCTTGCTCGCGAGAACGACGCCATCGTGCTCTCGTCGCTTGACAAGACAAGCCTTGCTCTGGGCGAGGGAGGCGCCGCTGGCGTGGTTCGCGGCGTGATGCCGTTCGGGGACGTGTACTTCTCCGACATCATCGAGCTTGCGCACTTTAGAAACACCATTTCGCCAGTCATCCCTCAGCGGGCATTCGCCCTTCTTGAGGCTCCTTCCGTCGCTGGTCTTGAGGAGTGCGGCATAACGGCGGCCGAGCGCATCAAATTTCTTGACTATGTCTTGGCAAGCTACATCGAGTGGGAACTTCCGCTTTCGGAAGTTGTCGACAAGTGCGGTCACGAAGAGGTCGTCAGCGCCATTATCGCCGCGCTTGGCTCTACCGAGCCTTCGCGCAGGGGAACGGGCATTTCGCTTGTGGCGTCGTCCAAGACGCTTGAAGAGCTCAACCAGCCGCTTGGCTTTGCGTGGAGCGACCGCTTCCGTCCTCAGGAAGAGCGCATGAAGAGCTCTGAGGAGGATGCCGCACAGGACCTTCGCGACTTCTTAGAAGAGCTGGGCGTCTCTCCAGACGCAGCGGCTGACCAGACGAATTCCAGCGCGCGCCAGCCTGATGTTGACGAGGTTCTTGGCTATCTTCGCGACCTCTCTATGACGGGAGGTCTCATGAACGATGCGCTCGAGGATGGTCGTGGCGGCTCTGGGCGCCATGACGCGTCCGATAGGCACGGACCGGACGATCGTCCCAACAATGGATCGTTCTGGAGGACCTTCTCTGAGAATTAGATGCAGAGCGCTTCCTCGCCGCCACGTTCTCAGCCTGTGGTAGACTAGAACGAACGTTCGAACGAAAAGCAAGGGGGCGAGCAGAGCGTGATCATCATGGGGATAGACCCCGGCCTCGCGCATACAGGATGGGGCGTCATCGAGACGCGAGGGCCTGTTTGCCGTGCCCGTGCCTATGGTTGCGTAACGACAAAGGCGTCTGACTCTATCGACCGCCGTCTCGGTATGATTTACGAGGAAATTGCCCAGGCAATCAGGAGCTACGCGCCTAGCCAGCTTGCCATCGAGAAGATCTTCTTCGGAGAGAACACTCGCTCGGCTCTTGCAACAGCCCATGCAAGGGGAGCTGCGCTCGTCGCGTGCTCTGAGGCTGGCCTCGAGCTTGGCGAATACACTCCTATGCAGATAAAGCAAGCCGTTGTCGGAACCGGCTCGGCAGACAAGCGCCAAGTCATCTACATGGTGCAAAACATCCTCGCCCTTGACCACGAGCCGAGGCCTGACCACTGCGCCGATGCTCTTGCCGCCGCAATTTGCCACGCAAACCTTACGCGCACCCAGCGCATAGCGCGCGACGTCGCATCGGTTCAGGTCTATGAGCAGCAGCTTGCACAAGCCGAGCAGGATCGCTCCGAAGCTCGTGATGTTACGGCGGCCGCTACGGCCGCGCGCGTTGCTCGCTCACGCGGAGAGCGCGTGCCTTGGGAGCCCACCAGACAGAGCAGGAGGAATTCCTCGTGATAGTTCAGCTAACGGGAACGCTCACGGAGGTGACGTCTTCCCATATCGTCCTCGACGTCGGAGGCGTCGGCTATGAGCTTGGCGTTTCTTCCACAACGGCGGCATCGCTGCCTCCCGCGGGCGAGGCTGGTGTGACGGTGCTCACGAGGCTTGTCTTGCGTGAGAACGCAATAGACCTCTATGGCTTCGCTACGCGAGAAGAGCGCGCCGTTTTTGACAAGCTCGTCGCAATCTCGGGAGTGGGTCCCAAGCTTGCGCTGTCTGTGCTCTCGACATTCTCGCCCGCATCCCTTGCCACAGTCGTCGCCACGCAGGACACTAACCGCATGGCGCAGGTTCCCGGTGTCGGCAAGAAGAAGGCGCAGCGCCTGCTCGTTGAGCTGCAAGACGTCTTTGCAAAGGACGCCACGCTTAGAAGCCTCGTTGGGATGAGCGAGCCTGAGGATAAGACCCAGCGCCTGCCCGAGACGTCCGATTCAGTCAAGCAGGAGGCAACCTCCGCGCTTCTCTCCATGGGCTTCTCGCCGCAAGAGGCCGACCTCGCGCTTGATGGGTTTGACTTTGACAGCGCGGCCTCCGTCGAGCGAGCCATCCAGTATGCGCTCAAGCGGATTGGAGGGTCCTTGTAATGTGGGAGGCGAAGGAGGAAGACCTTTTTGCCGATGACGGAAGGGACCGCACAAGCGGCTCCAGGCGTCCTGTCACAGGCGAGCTTACGGCCGATGACCTCGACGTGGACCGCAGCTTGCGTCCGCAGACGCTTGACGACTACCTTGGGCAGGAGCGCGTGCGCGAGAACCTTCGCGTGCTGATTGCCGCTGCCAAAGATCGCCACGAGACGCTTGACCATGTGCTCTTCTCTGGTCCTCCAGGCCTTGGAAAGACCACGCTCGCGACAGTCGTCGCAAACGAGATGGGCGCGCGCATAAAGACTACGTCGGGTCCCGCCATCGCCCGCACCGGAGACCTCGCGGCCATTCTCACCAACCTCGAGGAGGGAGACGTCCTCTTTGTCGACGAGATTCACCGCTTGAACCACCAGGTCGAGGAGGTCCTCTACCCCGCTATGGAGGACTTCTTCCTTGACATCGTGATTGGAAAGGGCCCCGCTGCCCGCTCCATCAGACTCGACGTTCCTCACTTCACGCTCATTGGCGCCACCACGCGCACGGGGCTCCTAACGGGACCTCTGCGCGATCGCTTTGGCATCTCGTATCGCCTTGACTACTACACGGTTGACGAGCTCACGCAGATCGTGCTTCGCTCTGCGCGTATCTTGGGCGTCGACATTGACGAGCAGGGAGCTGCGGAAATAGCGTCGCGCTCAAGGGGAACTCCGCGCCTTGCAAACAGGCTGCTCAAGCGAGTCCGCGACTATGCGCAGGTCAAGGCCGGCGGCTCTATCAGCTGGGACGTCGCTGCCGAGGCGCTGTCGTTTTTCGAGATTGACGAGATGGGGCTTGACTGGATGGACACCAAGATCTTGACGGCCCTTACAGAGACCTTCCGGGGCCGTCCCGTAGGCCTTACTACCATTGCCTCGGCGGTAGGGGAAGACCCCTCCACGATCGAGGACGTCTACGAGCCCTACCTTCTGCAGCGAGGGCTCATCGTACGAACGCCTCAGGGCCGCCAGGCCACTCCCGCAGCGTTCGAGCACCTGGGAGTGCCCCTTCCACCTTCACGGCAATAGCGCAGGCCTCAAAGCGGGGCATCGCAAGGGGGAGTACCATGGACACATTTCCCACTCGAAAGGGGTTCTCCTATGCTTCAACGTGACTATATCCTTGAGCTGATCTCGCAGTTCGTAGCCGCTATCACGAACTCGCTCAAGCTGGCATACCAGCAGAACGACCCAGAGGCGTGCAAGAAGGTCGAGCAGCAAGTGGGCGACCTTCTCGACCTTGACGCAGACACGGCCATGTCTTTGGCACCGGACTCTCTGGTAACGATGATGATCCTTTCGGGCATGGGGGACTCCGTAGCCTCATATGTTTGCTACGCCCTGGATCGGCTTTCGCTTGTCTACGACAAGATGGGCGAGGAAGATCTTTCGGGGCTTCGCCACCTTCAGGCCAAGGCCGTTGCGGAGAGCTTTGAGTGCGACCCCTCCGAGCCTCCTGAGGAACTCAGGGATTTCGACAATGAGGTTTTTGGGAAGGCAGACGGGCAGGCATAGATTAGGAGGGAAAAGGAAGTCCAAAGATTTATCCTGCACGTCTGAAAGCTGGGTGCGCTCATGGCCGATGCGTTCGAGCCAACAAATATCCTCGTCACTGGCGGGTGCGGCTTCGTCGGCAGCAACTTTGTCCGCTGGGTTGCCAAGAATCATCCCGAGACCCATCTGACCGTAATCGACAAGCTGACCTATGCGGGAGACCCCAAGAATATTGGCGACCTTCCAAAGAGCCAAGTTGAGCTTGTGGTGGGGGATATCTGCGAAGCCGACCTTTTGGACCGCGTCGTTGCTGGTCACGATGCCATCGTTCACTTCGCGGCCGAGTCTCATAACGGCAACTCGATTCTTGATCCAGACCCGTTTGTCAGAACCAATGTCATTGGCACCTATCGGCTGCTGCAGGCTGCGAGGAAGTACGACGTTCGCTATCACCACGTGAGCACCGACGAAGTCTATGGAGACCTGGACTTTGACGAGCCAAGGCGCTTTGAGCCTGACGACCCCTACCGACCGTCGAGTCCCTATTCTTCCACCAAGGCGTCTTCCGACCTGCTCGTGCGTGCCTGGGCTCGCACCTATGGCGTTCGCGCTACCATCTCGAATTGCTCCAACAACTACGGTCCTTACCAGCATGTTGAAAAGTTCATCCCCAGGCAGATAACCAACATTCTGTGTGGCCTTCGCCCCAAGCTCTACGGCACGGGGGAGAACGTCCGCGACTGGATTCACGTTGAAGATCATTCTCGAGCCGTTTGGGACATCCTTGTTCGCGGGCGCATCGGGCAGACCTACCTTGTCGGCGCGAACGGCGAGCGTGCCAACATCGATGTCATGAGGGCAATCTTGCGGCTTATGGGTCAGCCTGAAGATGGCTTCGATTGGGTCGAGGACCGACCTGGCCACGACCGGCGCTATGCAATCGACCCCTCAAAGCTTGAGTCGGAGCTTGGCTGGAAGCCAGATCACACCAACTTTATCGAGGGTCTTAGACAGACGATAGCGTGGTACGAGAAAAACGAGAGCTGGTGGCGCCCCGCCAAGGCGGCCACCGAAGAGAGATACGCACGACAAGGAAGGTAGGGAGGTGCCGTCACTCTCTTTGACGTCGTCCTTCGGGAGGGGCGGGCTGCGCATATCTCCATGCAGCCGCGTCAAAGAGACGATTGCCGGCGCCGGTCAATAAGGGGGAACGGTCATGTCACAACAGGAGGAAGGCACGCAAGGGCAGGCAGGCCAGACCTCGCCTGCCGATCGCGTGGGCCATGGCTCCAGGCATCTCTTTGTTGAGCTTGCCGACGCGCTTCGAGAGAAAATCTACTCGCGCGAATGGCTGCGGGGGGAGAAGATTCCCTCCGAACATGAGCTTATGGAACGCTTTGGCGTCTCGCGCGGGACGGTCAGGCGCGCGATAGGCGTCCTTGTGGACGAAGGCTGGCTCGTGCAGCGCCATGGCAGCGGCACCTATGTGTCGCGCTCCGGGCTCTCCCATGAGGCGGGCGTGCGACCGCTTTCTTTTGCAGAGTCGCTCCGCATGCAGGGGAAGAAATTCAAGACTGACGTCCTCTCGAAGATGGTCGTTCCCGCCAATCAGGACGTTGCCGACAACCTTCACATTGAAGAGGGCGAGCCCGCCATGTTCATGCGCCGCGTGCGCAGCGTGGACGGCACTCCGGTCCTCTGCCAAGAGAGCTGGACAAACCTTCGCGAATGCCCAGGCATTGAAAAGCTCGACTTCACCAAAGAGTCGCTCTTCGATGCCGTGCAGGAATGCTCCAACAAGAAGATTTCCTATTCGGTAATGAGCTATCAGGCGCTTGTTGCTGGCCGAGAGCACGCGGAATACCTCCAGTGCGAGGAGTCGTCCGCCCTCCTTCGCCTTGAGCAGATTGTTCACTTCGAAGACAACGACATCTGCGAGTGGAGCTTTACCTGGCTCCCGCCTGGTCAGTCAATTGTTGGAAAGGCATTTCAACCCAGATAAAGCGATTTACCTCTACCGTTCGCGGAATCATTTGGTACCGCTCACGTAATCTCCACAATGTATGGCTAGGAGCCAGCCGATAATTTGAGTCGTCAGAACTTGTACATTTAATTATGAACAAGTTTAAGACAATCTCAACACTTTCCGGGATTGTTGGATACGGGAGAAAAGGGAGCAGATGGACAAGATCGTTCTCAAGAGGCCGTTTTTCGTCGTCAACCCAAAGTCGTATCTGTATGGCGAGAAACTCCGCAAACTTGCGCGCAAGACCGACGAGCTCTGCGAGCGCTACGACTTTCAGTCGCTTTTCACGGCGCAGCTGATTGATCTCGCGTGGGTTGCCGACAACTGCCCGCACCTTATCCCGTGCGCTCAGAACATGGAGAGCCTGAAGCCCGGTCGCGGAATGGGCCACATCCTTCCCGAGGCGCTTGCCGCCGCCGGCGTGCGTGCCACGTTCTTGAACCATGCGGAAAATCCCCTCACGATCGGTGAGCTTGCAAAAACCATCGTCCGCGCACGCGAGGTCGGCATTCTCACCTGCGTCTGCGCCGACTCTGTCGAGGAGGCCCGCGCTATTGCGGAGCTGCACCCCGACATCATGACTTGCGAGCTCAACAGCCTCATCGGCACTGGCCATATCGCAGGGGAGGACTACATCCGAGCCTCTACCGAGGCCGTCAAGTCCGTCTCGCCTCAGACAATGGTTCTGCAGGCAGCGGGAATCTCCACTGGCCAGGACGTCTATGACGCCATCTACTACGGAGGCGATGCCACGGGAGGCACATCCGGCATCGTCTGCGCCGACGACCCCGAGGCGAAGCTTGAGGAGATGTTCGCGGCTCTGGACCGCGTCCGTGCCGACATCAGCAAGGAGGCCTAGCGATGGCAGTCTATAAGGGTACGGTCACGGTTGAGACCGAGGCTGGAAAGCCCACCTACGTTGACGTTACTGACGAGGTTGCGCGCCTGGTCGAAGAGAGCGGCATCAAGGAGGGCGTCGTCACCTGCATCTCCTGCCATACCACCTGTGCGGTCTACTCGCAGGAGTTCGACCACGACATGACCCCCGCAGGAGACACCTTCATGCAGGCTGACCTCTCCGACGGGCTTGATAAGGTCTTTCCCGAGCAGCACGACTGGAGCACGTATCGCTACCCCGGCCTCAAGCACTTCGAAGAGGTCGAGAGCTGGCCGAACGCCGAGGCCTACCTTCCGGGCGGCGACCGCACGCTGCTTTGGAACGGCGACGCGCACCTGCGCTCCGTCCTTATCGGTGGCAGCCAGTCGTTTGAGGTTGCTGATGGAAAGCTCCAGATGAACGGGCTTGCGTCAATCTTCTTCGTTGATTTCGACCGCACCCGCGAGCGCACCCGCCGTCTGCGCGTCATCGTAATGGGCGAGTAGCGGAGTCCTCGATCGCTTGGAGTAAGGTGTATGAAGTTCCTCCGGCGTCTGCCAGGAACTCTATCGGTGCCGCGTGGTGCGGCAACTTTGGGGCTCAGGTCCCATGGGGAAAGGAAAAGACCATGAAGCAGATCATCCTCGCGTGCGGCTCGGGCATCGCTACCTCCACTGCTGTTGCCGCTAAGATCAAGGACCTTCTTGACAGCAACGGCTATGCAGGCGATTACAACATCAAGCAGTGCTCCATCGCCGAGGCTGTCCCCGCGTCTGCAACTGCGGATCTTGTCATTGCGACCACCGTCAAGCCCGACGGTCTGAAGTGCCCCTTCATCTCGGGAATTCCGTTCCTTACGGGCATTGGCCGCGCTCAGGCAGAGCAGCAGGTCCTTGACTTTATGAAGCAAAACTAGGATATTTCAACATTAAATTGTTCGTTGGCCTCTTGCGTCATGCGAGAGACGGGCTCGTATTGGCGCTTTTTTTGGCAAAGTGTCGGATTAATAGAAGGGAAAGCGTATGGATGCAATAATCGGGTTCTTTACCGGCATTCAAAGCTTGGGCGTCTCGGTCGTCATGCCCATCGTGCTGACGATCATTGGCTGCTGCTTTGGTGTCGGCTTCGGCAAGAGCCTCAAGGCTGGCCTTACCGTCGGCATTGGCTTCATCGGCCTGAACCTCGTCATCAACCAGCTCATGGGCACTGACCTTGCTGGTGCCGTTACCACGATGGTCGACCGCTTTGGCCTGGAGCTTTCGGTGATCGATGTCGGCTGGCCTGCCGCCTCCGCCATCGCCATGGGCTCCGTCGTTGGTATCGTCATCATCCCGCTTGGCCTTTTGGTCAACGTCATCATGCTGCTCACCAACACGACCCAGACCGCTGACGTCGACATCTGGAACTACTGGCACTTTGCCTTCACGGGCGCCCTTGTCGCCATCGTTACCGACAGCGTCGCGCTTGGTCTCTGCGCCGCCGTCATCAACGAGGTCATCGTCCTCGTCATCGGCGATGTCACCGCTCCTCAGGTTGAGAAGTCCCTCGGTCTGCCCGGCGTCTCGATTCCTCACGGCTTCTCCGGCGCCTATGCCCCGATTGCTTGGGCTGCCGACTGGCTGATTGACAAGATCCCGGGCCTCAACAAGATCAACATCGACGTCCGCAGCATGCAGAAGAAGTTTGGCGTCTTTGGCGAGCCCGTCCTTCTCGGCGCCATCATCGGCCTGCTCATCGGCATCCTTGCTGGCTACGGCATCCTTCCTGGCACCGCCGAGGATGGCAGCACCATCCCGTCCGTCCTCTCGCTCGCCGTCTCCATGGCCGCCGTCATGGTCCTGATCCCGAAGATGGCATCGCTTCTGATGGAGGGCCTGCTCCCCATCTCTGATGCCGCATCCACCTACGTTCAGAGCCACTTCAAGGACCGCGACAAGATCTATATCGGTCTTGACTCCGCTGTCGGCACTGGTCACCCCGTCACCCTGACCATGGCCCTGATCCTGGTTCCCGCCGCAGTCTTCATCGCCTTCGTGCTCCCTGGCAACAAGGTCGTGCCTCTTGCCGACCTCGCTTGCCTGCCCTACATGCTCGTTCTGGTTACGCCGATCGTCCATGAGAACGGCTTCCGTGGCCTGCTTGTTGGCGTCATCGTCCTGATCATTGGCTTCTATATCGCCACCGACCTTTCGCCGCTCATCACCACCGCCGCTGCTAACGTGGACTTCGACATGGGCGGCGCCACAGCCATTTCCTCGATCTGCGATGGCGCTAACCCGCTGACCTGGATCATCACCCGCGTTGGCGCCCTTGGCAACGGCATTGGCCTCATCATTGTTGGTGCTTTCGCGCTCGGTCTTGCAATCTGGAACCGCAAGCGCATCATCAAAGAGGCCGAGGCTGCTCACCAGACCGCGGAAACTGCCGAGAAGTAATTGGCGTTCTTGCTTTGAGGCGGGTCGCTCCTTTGGGGCGGCCTGCCTTTTTTAGACAGAAAGACCAACGGGAGGCACCCATGACCTATGACTACGACGAGGGAAGATATCGCATCCAAGTGACGTTTACTGGATGGTTCTGCCTCTTCATCGCCATCGCCTGCGTCGTGCTCGCGCTGCCTCCCTACTCGATCGTGCCGATTCTTATGGTTGTCCTCGCGGTTGTCGCCGTGTATGGCTTCGTCAACACCTTCGTTACCCACTCCTATCCCAAGCGCATCACGATTGACGACGATGCCATCACCTTTGAGAGCTTTGGCCGTACTGACACCTATCGCCTTGACCAGGTGACGTTCTTCTCGCTGCGCGAGCAGATGTATGACAGCGCATACGTTCGCATCAAGGCACCCGAACGCTCGGGGAGGTATTTCATCCGAGGCGAGTGGTTTACCGACGGCAAGCAGCTCAACAAGCAGCTCTGCGCTATCGACGAGCGCATCAACCCCGACAGCTTGCGCGTCAAGGCCCGCAGGGGCGGCATACCGACAGACCAGGGCAACCAGGGCAAGAAGAAGTACGGCAAGGGCAAGAGGAAATAGGTCCAAAAGGAGCTGCCCGTCCGCCTGCCCAATTGGAGGAGGATTACTTTGATCGTCAACCTTCGTGACATCTGCGCTATGGCCGAGCAGAACAACATGGCCATCGCGTCTTTCAACGTTCCGAGCTTCGAGGCCCTGCGCGCAGCAATCGACGTGGCCGAGCAGACGGGCTATCCCGTCATCCTCTCCCATGCCGAGGGCCACGAGCCCTTCGCCCCACTCGACAAGATCGGTCCCGCAATGGTTGCGCTTGCCGAGCGCTCCAGCGCGCTGCTCTGCGTTCACCTTGACCATTGCGAGCACCTCTCCTACATGCGCCGCGCGCTCGAGCTGGGCTTTACGGGAGCGATGTTCGACGGGTCGTTCCTTCCTTATGAGGAGAACGTCGCAAACTCCCAGCGCGCTGCCGAGATGTGCGCGGGTTTCGACTGCGGCCTTGAGTGCGAGCTGGGATCCATGGGCTCTCGCGAGGCCGGTCAGCGCGACGAGGGCGGTACCGCAGAGGAGTCTGGCGCCATCTACACCGACCCCGACCAGGCGGCCGAGTTCGTGGCATCGACCGGCACCGACATCCTTGCCTGCTCGTTCGGAACGGTTCACGGCATCTACAAGGGCGAGCCGCACCTCAACTTCGACGTCCTCACGGGCATTCGCAGCCGCGTGAGCGTGCCTTTGGTCATGCACGGCGGCTCGGGCGTCTCGGACGAGGACTACGCCAAGGCCATCGACGCCGGCATCCGCAAAATCAACTACTACACATACGGCGTCAAGTATGCCGGCGAGGCAGCCTGCGGCCTCATGGACAAGAGGCGCGCCAAGAGCTCGGACGCAATCGTCTACTGGCATGACCTCACGTCCGCTGCCTACGACCGCCTCGTCGAGGACTTCACGCACGTTGTGAAGGTCTTTGCCAACGGCGCGCAGCCGCTTGCCTAGGCGCCTGCCGCGGACCATCTCGCACCATTATCAGCTATCGCATAAAACGGAGAGGATTTCATGGGAACGCTCGACACATCGCTTTTCAGTCCTGACCTCGTCTTCTTTGATATCGAGGCCACAGATAGCATCGACTTCTTTGGCAAGCTGCACGACCGCCTTGCCCCCAAGGGCTATCTCAAGGACACTTGGCTCGACGCCATCAGGACGCGTGAGACCAACTATCCCACCGGTCTTGAGCTCGAGAACATTTCCGTCGCTATTCCGCACGTCGAACCAGAGAACATCGAGAAGCCCTACATTGCCGTCGCAAAGCCTGTAAGGCCCGTGGCCTTCCAGCCCATGGCCGCGATGGTTGACCATCCCGTTCAGGCGCAGCTTGTGATCAACCTCGGTCTTCTCGCGCACGACGAGGACCAAGTCGCCGTCCTGCAGACGCTCATGAACGTATTCATGGACAAGGCAGCCTGCGAGGACATACTTGCTCAGACGACGGGCGAGGGCATGGTCAACACAATCGTCAAGCGCTGCAATGAGGTAGCGTAGCGGCTGCCGCGGGAGCGCTTGTACGTTGAGGAGGGCGAGCGGACGTGCTTCATCAGTCAGCTCGCCCCCTGCCTTTCTGCAGCAATCTTTCAAAGGTGAATTTCGGGCAACGCTTTTATGTCTAGGACGTCCCGCTTGTTCGGCTGGTATGCTAGCGTATAAACGGTGTCTATCAAAGTTGATGCGTCTAGATCCAATAGTCGGGAGAATTAGCATGGCGACAAACTCTTCTCATGGCGGCGCGCATTTTGCGTCGTCAGGCTCGGAAGACAAGCCAAAGAAGTCTACCAATGAAAGCGCTGCCAGGCGCTCCAATAGCAATAGTTCCGAGAATCAAGCCATGGCTGCTCGCTCAGTGAAGCAGCCGGTCTATCTTCCTCAAGAGAAACCGCCGAAGCGTCATCATGCCGGCCGGGTCATCCTTATCATCGTGCTTGTAATCGTGGCGCTCGTCGGGGCATTTGGCTATGCGCTCTATCACTCTGCGAAAATAGTTGCGAACGATGCCTCAACCATCCAGTCGACCACATCCTCGCTCGTGAGCTCTCTGGAGAGTGGAGACACGAGCACCCTCAAGTCGAGCACGGACACGATCGTTACCGCGGCTGAAGAGATGCATGCCGAGACCAGCAACAACCTTTGGGCTATAGCGTCCCATCTGCCGTACGTGGGGCAAGACGTGAGCAACGTTATCGAGCTCTCGGATATTTCCTACGATCTTTGCAACAATGCCTTGCGGCCGCTCTCCTCAAGCCTCTCGGGCTTCTCGCTGAACTCGCTTATCTCTGACGGCCACATTGACGTCGAGAGCCTGCAGTCGCTGGCCGATGCGATCTCGGAGGTTGCTCCTGAGATAGACGATGCGACCACGCGCGCGGATGCGCTCCAAGATGGCAACATCGAGCAGGTCAACGAGGTCATCTCCAAGGTGAAGACCCAGCTTGACTCCGTGAACGGCGGCGTGCAGGGCTTGGCCGAGGTGGCGCCCTCGATCCCGGCCCTCTTTGGCGCGAACGGCGAGACCCGAACCTACCTCTTGGTTGCGCAGAACAACTCTGAGCTGCGTGCCGCCGGAGGCCTTCCTGGGTCGCGCATGACCCTTTCTGTCACTGACGGCCATCTCGAGCTGGGCGAGTCCGTCTCGCTTTCCACCGGCTCTACCGTTGACCTGGCGCTGCAAGACGACGAGACGGAGATGCTTGGCACTGCCGGCGGCGTGTCGGCGGCTTGGAGCACCTACACGCCCAACTTCGAGCGAGCGGGCGAGCTCGTTGCGCAGGGATGGGAGCAGGCCGGATACGAAGCAGTCGACGGCGTCATAGCGGTCGATCCCGTTTTCCTGCAGCGGCTGCTTGCTTTGACTGGCGGCATCACCACCTCCGATGGCACGACGGTCGACGGGACCAACGCCGCCGAGGTGCTCATGAGCGACATCTACTGGGAGTATGGAAGCAGCGGCGATTTGCAGGACGAGGTCTTTGCAGAGGTTGCGGGGCTTGCGTTCGACAAGCTCATGAGCTCGCTGGGCGAGGTCGACATCCAAGATCTCCTTGACGTGATTACCACCTCTGCTGGCGACTATCGTCTGCAGGTTTGGATGGCCGATGACCAAGAGGAAGAGGTCATGAGGAAGCTTGGGCTTTCTGGCTCCATTTCGGATGATTCCTCCCAGCCCGTGCTCGGCATCTATCTGAATGACAACACGATTGCGAAGATTGACTGGTACCTGCAGGTGAGTTCGACCATCGACGGCGTCGTGACGAACGAGGACGGCACCAAGACCTATACCGTGACCACAAGCTTCACCAACACGCTGACCGAGGAGGAGGCCGCCAGCGCGCCCCAGTATGTGAGCGGCTATAGCACGGAGAAGAACGACACGGGCGACATGATCTTGATCCCTACGATCATGGCTCCTGCGGGCGGCAGCATCTCTGGCTTGGAGAACGGCGCCAAGGTTGGTACGTTGTATGGGCTTGACACGCGCAACTTCATCATTCACCTGGAGCCGCAGCAGACTGTGAGCTACACCTATGAGGTCACATGCGCTGCGGGGGCGGCCGACCTACAAGTGCGCATGACGCCGCTCGCGCAAGAGTCGTTGATGAGCAGCTGGTAGGAATAGGAGAGGAGCCCTTCGCGAGAAGGGCTCTTTTTTTCGAGGCGCCTCCCCTTATTTCGCGCGCTTCTGGACTTGCTCTTAGCAAGCACATCGCAACCGCTTGGAGATTGCCGTTTCGGATGGGCGTCGTTTGAAGTATCATGTACCCCGTGACCTCAAGGGGTCATAGGTATCGCGCGAAAGCGCAGTGTTTGCCCTGCGGGGCAAGAAAGAAAGGCACGTTATGGCACAGGGTACTGTTAAGTGGTTCAACCCCGACAAGGGCTATGGCTTCATCTCTCGTGAGGATGGCGACGATCTGTTCGTCCATTACTCCGAGATTCAGATGGATGGCTTCAAGACCCTGGACGAGGGCCAGGCTGTTGAGTTCGATATCACCACTGGCAAGAACGGCAAGCTCCAGGCTTCCAACGTCCGCAAGATCTAGTTCAAGCTTTGATAGTGACTCGAGAGGGGCTGCCCGTAGGGCGGTCCCTTTTTTGTTGCCGCCGCGTGCGTCCAGAGCGTATCGCGTGCGACTGAAGATTCCCGCAGCATGGCACGAGCCCCACACGACTTGGCAGCTAAGTCCTATCGCTGGCGCTGCGCGGCGACAGCTCGCTTTGCTGCGCTAGAGAATGGGTATGTCCCGCCAGTCGGATATCAGGCAGTCGGCCGCTCGTTCCATCTCGAGCGGATTCTGGTTAGGGTTGTCGCTCAAGACGGCACACGTCCTGAAGCCCGCTCGCTTTGCCGTCGTGACGCCCATCAGCAGGTCCTCGTAGACCATGCAGCTTCTAGCTCCTCCGGCCGCGTTGGGATCAATCCCCATCCTGCGCGCGGCCTCTAGGTAGATGTCTGGCTGGTCTTTTCCGCACGACACGTCTGTTGCGCAAGCAATCGCGTCAAAAAGTCCGTCGAAGTCAATCCTTCTGCCAATCGCCTCGAGGACGTCCCGCTCATTTGTCGTAGCAAGCCCAACGAGAATCCCGCGCGACCGAAGCGCCCTGATGTAGCGCTCCGCCCCCGGGCGCAGATTCACGTCGGAGGCGTAAAACGCGCGCCCCATCGAGCGCCATTCCTCGCAAATTTCCTCTGGCGTGTCCTTGAGCCCATAGCGGCTGATGCAGTACTGCGCGCCGCCCTCAAAGCCAAGCGTGGAGAGTGTTTGCGCCAAGTCCGGCGTGTACTGAATGCCGCGAGAGCTCAGAAACGTCACGTCGACGCGTCTCCACAAGTCGTGCGTCAGCGCGAGCGTGTCGTCAAAGTCAAAGATGGCCGCCTCAAACGAGGGAGGCCATAGCATGTCAACCCTCTTCGTCCTGCTCATCGATCCGGGGCATCCTCGATCGAGCGAAGAATCGAAAACGTCACGTCGTCTCGCGTGACCTCGTCGAACATCTTGACAAATTGCCGTGCGATGGGAAAGAGCTCGGCGTCCATCGCGGCGCGCATGCACTCCTCGAAGACGCGGCTCACCTGTTGGGTAGGCGCCTCAACGATGCCTCTCGACGAAAGCGTTGCCGAAATCTCGCTCGCTGACATGCGGCTGTCTCCCAGCTCCCTTATCTGCTGAGCGTTAGGGGATGTGGGCGAGACGACCAGCGGAACGAATCCCGAAGCCTTCTGGTAGCACGCGCGTGCTGCCTGGAGGTCGGACTCGTTCAACGACAGCAGCGCCATGCCGTAGTAGCCGTATGCGAGTCCCTCGGCGCTGTGAGCCAGCAGAAGCATCTCGTTCAAAGTGTCTCTCGCGCCACTGGCGTCCTGATACATGTAGAGCATCCTCGCCAGCTGAACGCGGCTGTTTGAGCTCATGGGGGCAACCTCTACGGCGCGCCTTGCCCTCCTGATGGCGAGCTCTGCGTCTCCGCTCATGGCCGCAAGCGACGAAGACATCAATAGGGCATCGAGATACCCCGTCGGCGCAAGCTTGATCTCGGAGGTGCCGCTCCACAGCAGCCGGTTGTAGAGCGCGCGGTCCACATAGTTCTCAAAGGACCGCCATTCGGTAAGCCCATAGTCAAGGTACTTGCCGCTTTTCTCTATCGGGTCTAGCGCAGCTTCTAGGGTGTCGAAAGCGTCGTTTTCCCTATATGCCGCAAGGAGCTTCTCCGATTGGTCCAGCGCCTTGGAGAGCTTGTCCCCCGAGACGAACTCGTTCTCAAGCGCCAATGGGTCGTTGTCGTCCAGGGTCCCATCGATAAGCTCGCTCACGCAGCGCTTTGCGGCCCTCTGGACCGTGGGGTCAGGGTCATCGCCGGCAATCGAGAGAATCGTGCGAACGTTCTGCTCGGTGGAGTCTCCCAGCTGCCTCACGATTTTCGTGGCGACGTCAGCGCGCCGACGGCTTTCGTCGCAGCCGAGGTTGCGGACGTAAGGAACTCCCAGTGCCATGGAGGCGGGCTCATCAAGCTCGCGGTCAGAAAGCTCAATGGGGTCGTAGCGGCGAGCAGGACAGAACCTCTCGTCCTCAAGAGAGAAGCTCTGGGTTACTGGATGAAGCGCTCCCGCGTGCTCGTCAAGCTCCGCGCCAAACCTGCGATAGACCTCGACGGGGTCATATGCGCCAGAGAGGGGGATCTTCCCAAAGCGCTCGCGGTCGAAGCAGACGGAGTAGTAGCAGGTGTGGGACTGCGCTGTGTCGATGATGCCGGCAACCCAGACGCGCTTTATCTTCTCGCTCGAGCGGAAGGCGCACGCTGCCAGAAACAGGCCAATCCTGAGCGCGTAGTCCGCTGCCATACGATTGCGCATGTCGAAGGTTGTGGGAACGACCCCAGCCCCGGCCACCCATGAATGTTCGGGCATGACCTGCGCGGGCATGAGCTCGCAGACGAAGGCCACGTTTCCCCATGCAACGTTCGTGCGGTAGGTTGTCTGCAGGCGATAGGGGAGCTGTGCGCACTCGACGCCAATCGAGATGGTCTTTCGGACCGTCCACTCGCTGTCCCGCCTAAGCTCGTCCTCAAGGCTTAGCCGCTCGTCGATTGAGGGCAGCTGCGAGGTGATGGAGGCCATGACACGCCCCTTCAGCCTCGTCAGCTCCTCGACCGGCTCGCTGTTCGCGTCGTCAAAGTACAGGGTGGCGAGAAGGGCTGCGTTCAACGCCGCCTCCACCTTGTAGATGGCTAGCTTTGAGGCATACGGAAGCTCGTGGTCGCTGATCCTGAGATAGAACATCCTCGAGGTGACCGGGCGTACCACCTTGAAGCGCGGGAGAGGCACTTCGCTCGTGGAGCCTGGGCCAATTCCGGCGTCCTCGAGCTCCTGCAGCAGGAAGAGCTCGAGATTTGATGGGGGAAGCGTCCCTGCCTTCTGGCCTCCCTGGCGAGCCTGCACGTCGGCCATGAAGTCATACAGGGTCGAAAGCGGGTCCGAGGCGCTCATGAGCTGCTTCGAGAACGCGTCCATGTCGAGGGAGCTCGTCTTCCCATCCGGGTTTGTGCTAACCGCTGCGGCAAAGCGCGCTCCAAGCCCGCCCTTGAGAGGGGGTCGGTCAATGCTCTCGTGGGCGCCCATGCTAGGAGGCATCGGGTTCGGTTCGTCTCTTCTGCCCAGGTCTTCGGGCGCATTTCCAAATGGGCTTCCGAGGTCATTCGGGAAGTCCCTTGGCTCTTCGGGCCTCTTCTTGCCTTCGTCTTTCTCCATCGTGCGCCTCCTCCCAGGCATCTTTCTCAACAGCTCTACCTATACCCGCTTAGTCCGTTTGCTTCTCAGCGGCGACGCCAATCGGTCGAATAAAAAGGCCGCTCCTGAGCTTTGGCTCAAACCACGTGGACTTTGGGGGCATAATCCCTCCTTCGTCGGCCACCGCCATCATGTCGGAGACCGGCGTCGCTCGCATGGCAAGGGCAAGCCCGCCCTCGGGGACAAGGGCCTCGAGGTCAGCCGCATCGTCGTGGCCGCCCACAAAGCCGATGCGAGGATCTTCTCGCGGATCTGCTATGCCGAGGACTGGCGAGAGGAGGTTTTCTTGAAGGATTGACACGTCAAGCTTGGAGACGGCGCTCTCGCCGCACTTTCCGACAAAGGAAAGCTCGCGCCACGCGCCATCAAGGTAAAGACCAAAGTGGCCGGGCTCGCTTGGGCGTACCGCCGCGCTCGAAGGCTCGCCTGCGACAAAGCCATGGTCTTTGATCGCCGAGAGGAATTCCTCTGGGCTCATGCCGCCAAGGTCGCTCACGACGCGGTCGTAGGGGAGCGTATTGAGCTGGCTTTCCGGGAAGAGCACGGCAAGCACGTAGTCTGCCTCGGCCGTTCCGTCTCCGGCAATCTTGCCCTCGGCGATCATGTTCTTTCTCACGGCTGCCGCCGCGGCGGCGCGGTGGTGCCCGTCAGCTATATAGGCGCTGGGCACGAGCTCAAGCATTGCTTGCAAAGCGCCAATCGCCGCCTCGCGAGCAACTCTCCAGACCGTCTCATGCGTGCCCTCCGCGTCAGTGAAGTCATAGAGGGGCGTGGAGCCCATCGCCGCGCCGACGATTGTCGAGAGCACCTCGTTGTCGCGGTAGGCCAAAAACACGGGACCGGTCTGGCAGCCTGTCGCGGTGATGTGGTCCACGCGGTCCTTCTCGTCGGCCGGGCGTGTGAGCTCGTGACGCTTGATTACGCCAGTCTCGTAGTCGTCAATGGCGCAGGCGGCGACGATTCCGGTCTGCTGGTGGGCGCCGTCATCAAGGCGATACAGGTAATAGCAGGGCGTTCCGTCTCGAACGAGCGTCGCGTCCATGACGCGGTCGCTCAGGATCGAGGCGGCCTTCGCGTAGACTTCGGGAGCATGCATGTCCTGGTCGGGGCCAAACGCGGTCTCGGCTCGGTCAATCGCGAGAAACGACTTTGGGCGTTCGGCTACTGCCTTGGCGGCGGACTCGCGCGTGTACACGTCATAAGGAAGCGAAGCAAACCCGGCGGCCTTCTCGGGCGCTGGCCTGTAGCAGATGAACGGCTTGGTGCGCATGGCTCTCCTTGCTTGTGTCGTGTCTGATGTAGTCTTAACGATTCTACCCCGCAAGCACATGACGTCAGCTAGAGTTAAGGCTTGGTAACCTCAAGGTGACTTTGCAGAAGGGAAAAAGAGAGGAGCGCGCATGGATAAGTACTGCCAGGAAGAGCAGCCAAAAGACGGAACATGGCTCGACAAGTCCGTCCAAGACCAGGTGCGCAGCGCCCCGCTTGTGATCTTTGACTTTGACGGCACTCTTGCGAACACGATGCCGGGAATCATCAGAACCGCACGCACCGTGCTGCGCGACTGGGGCATGACAGACGAGCAGATCGGAGACCTGCGCCGCATCGTGGGACCGCCGTTTCCCCAGGCCTTCACGATGGTCTACGGCGTCTCTGAGGAGGATGCCCGCACGATCACAGCACGCTATCGAAAGATTTACGAGGGGCTTGGTCCCGAGGGCTGGCCGGCGTTTCCAGGAATTCCCGAGCTCCTTCAGAGCCTTCGCGGGCAGGGCAAAAAGCTTGCCATCGCCTCGTCAAAGCGTCGGGCTCTGGTCGAGCGCTCCATCTCGCAAAACGGGCTTGGACGCTATTTCGATGTGGTGTCCGGCAAGCTTACCGACGGGCGCGAGACGAAGGCCGACGCCATCCAGCGGACGCTTTCTGCCATGGGCCTTACTTCCGACGATGCCGTGATGGTGGGGGACCGCCACTTTGACGTCGACGCGGCGCATGAGGTCGACGTGCCTTGCGTAGGCGTTCACTATGGGAAGACCTGCGAGGTCGAAGAGCTTGTGGGCGCGGGCGCCTGCGCCATCGCCGAGACGACCGAGGGGCTCGGCCGGATTCTGCTTGGCTAGCCCGGTCGGCTATCCGCGTGCATCCAGCGGTCGTCCGTCTTCACAAATTCTTGCCGCTCACGGCCCAAGTTCCAAACTTGTCGGCCATCGCGCGCAATCTCCCTCGCGATGAGGGGTAAAAATGATGCATAGGTACGCGCGTGGTCGGGTTCGCCGTTCACGCTTCCGAAAGGAGTTGCAATGTCTGACTTTGATCTTGGCGACGGCTTCCGCAAGGCATTTTTGGCAAGCGTCGGAGCCGTGGCTACGGTGTCCGAGAAGTCTCAGCAGGTCATCGACGACTTCGTAAAGAAGGGCGAGCTGACCGTTGAGCAGGGCAAGGCCATCAACGAGGAGCTTAAGCGCAAGGCCCGCGAGACCGTCTCCGATTCCAACGACGCAGCGCTTCGCGCCCGCATGGAGTCCATGACCCCAGAGGAGCGCGCGGAATATGCCAAGAAGGTTGCCGACATGGCAGCTGACATCAACGCGCAGGCCGTCGAGCCCGACTCTGTCGAGGACGCGGACAACAAGGAGTAGCTTTTCGTGCCCACGGACGCGCAGCAAGACAAGACAGGCAAGGGGAGCTCGTCGCAGTCGGGGGACGAGCTCCTTGATGCTTGGTACAAAAGCGTGAGCTCCGGTGGCCTTGAGGACGATACCCAGACGATTGGGCTGTTTGGCGGCCGCGCCAAGACGCCCGACGGCTATGAGATCTCAAACAAGAGCCGCCTGGCTCGCGTGAGAGAGATTCTGGGCATCGTTCGTCGCTATGACATCTTCCACGGACTTACGCCCAAGAGCCTCCGCAAGATGCTTGAGGAGCTGGGACCCACTTTCGTCAAGGCGGGCCAGATCCTCTCTATGCGCTCGGAGATTCTGCCAGAGAGCTTCTGCCGCGAGCTCACCAAGCTGCGCACGGACGTCGAACCCATGGACCGCGAGACGGTGCTGTCCGCCCTGCGCGCAGAGTATGACACCCCCATCGAAGACATCTTCGACGCAATCGACGACGTTCCTCTGGGCTCCGCCTCGGTGGCGCAGGTTCACAAGGCCCGCCTCATCACCGGCGAGATGGTCGCCATAAAGGTGCAACGCCCTCACGTGCAGGAGACTATGGCGCAGGACATCTCGATCATGCGCTCGCTCGTGCGTCATATGGACCGCTACGTTGGCGACACCCAGTTTCTCGACCTCCAGTCCGTGATCGACGAGCTCTGGCAGTCGTTCAGAGAAGAGACCGACTTCCTCGTCGAGGCCAGAAACCTTGAGGAGTTCCGCCGAAACAACGCCGACTGCAAGTTCATCGACTGCCCCAAGCCCTATCCAAAGCTCTGCACAAGGCATGTCGTGGTGATGGACTACATCGAGGGCATCCCCATCGACAAGACCGCGCAGCTCGTTGCGGAGGGCTACGACCTCGAGGAGATCGGGACCAAGCTCGTCGACAACTACACCTCGCAGATGCTTGACGACGGCTTCTTCCACGCAGACCCTCATCCAGGAAACCTCATCATTCGCGGAGGAAAGATCGTCTACATCGACCTTGGCATCATGGGACGCCTCTCGTCCCATGACAGGAAGGCAATGTCGGACATGGTCGAGGCCGTGGCCATGCAAAACACCGCTGGTCTCGCCGAGGGCCTCATGCGCTTTTCGATCTCGGACACCTCCAAGGTCGACTATGCGCACCTGCTGGACGACCTCGACCTCATCGTTGCCGACTACGGCGAGTCAGACCTCTCCGACCTCAACATCGGCGCCTTTGTGAACTCGCTTATCTCGATGGCGAGAAAGAACGGCATCGAGCTTCCGGGCACGGTAACCATGCTCGCGCGCGCCTTGGTGACGCTCGAGGGCGTCGTGGACGAGTTCTTGCCGGGCGTCTCTATCATCGAGATCATCCGCTCGCACATGAAGGCGCATTCTGACCCCGTCACCTTTGCAAAAGGCGAGCTCAAGAGGCTAGGCCGTGAGGGCACAAACGCGACGCATGGCCTTCTGGGCGCCGCTTCGCAGGCAGACCTCGCCATGAAGATGCTCACTCGAGGTCAGCTTCGCATGAACCTGGACATAGCAGGCACCGAGGACCCGCTGGACGACATGGCCCACATTGCCGACCGCCTCACCATGAGCGTCATCATCGCTGGCCTGTTCATCGGCTCGTCCGTCGTCTATTACGCTCGCATCCAGCCTGTCATATTTGGCATCCCCGTGATTGGGTTTGTGGGGTATCTCGTGGCGTTCGTGCTGGGCGTGTGGGTGGCCTATGACATCATCAAAGACAGCCGTCATCGGCGCAGGAAGAAGTAGCGCCTAAGAGGCAGCGCCTGCCGTCGCAGCAGGCGGCCCTTCTCGCCCAACCCTTGCGCCCGAGCACAAGATTTCGGCTGCCCCGTTCCCCGAGAGGAGATACATGCCCTGCTCGCACCCCATACGCACCGCCCGCCTTGTCCTTCGGCCCTGGCGCGAGGACGACGCCCAGGCGCTCTATCGCCATGCAAAGAACCCTGACGTAGGGCCGGCTGCTGGCTGGAAGGCCCACTCGTCGCTCGAGGAGAGCAAGAAGGCGCTCCATGAGGTGCTCATGGTGCCTGAGTGCTACGCCATCACGATCAAGTCCGCGAACGGCCCCAGCGAGCCCGTGGGCGCCATCGCCCTTTCAATCGGATCCTCCTCTAAGCTGGGGCTTCCCGACGACGAGGCCGAGATTGGCTACTGGATCTCCGAGCCCTATTGGAACGATGGCTACATGACCGAAGCGGTCTCTGCCATCATCCGTCACGCCTTCATGGAGCTGGGCTTGAACGCCGTCTGGGCAGGCTACTACCGGGGAAACGAGCGCAGCCGCCGCGTCCAGGAGAAGGCGGGAATGAAGCCTCACCACACCGTCCCCTCCGTCGTCGACAGCCTTGGCGTCGAGCACGCCGAGAACGTCACGCGCCTCACCCGTGCGGAATGGGAGCTCGCCCTTTCCGCGGACCCCACCGACTCCGGCACCATCGCGCAGCAGCAGGCGGAGGCCATTCGCGTGATCAACGGAATGCCGCTCGTATCCCAGGTTCGCTCGGGCGGGCAGACCGGTGCTGACAGGGGAGGCCTTGATGCCGCGCGCGCCGCCGGCGTTCCCATCTGCGGCTGGTGCCCGCCGGGAGGGCTTGCCGAAGACCTGCCGGAGCCCCCCGGCCTCCTAACGCTGTACCCCGAGCTCAAGGAGGGCAAGACCGATGGGTACGTGGAGCGCACGGCTTGGAACGTGCGCGACAGCCACGCGACCTTGATCGTCTCGCCTGGCGGCCTTGAGCCAAAGAGCGGGACGGAGATGACGGTCTTCTTCGCCCGTCGCTTCAGGCGCCCCGTGCTGGTGCTCGAGGGGGTAGACGTGCAAGACGACGCTGCCCGAGCGCTCAAGTGGCTGAAAGACCTTGGCATGAGGGGGATCACGCTCAACGTTGCGGGACCGCGCGAGTCAAAGATGCCAGGGGTCTATGCGCTCACGAAGGGCATCGTCTCTTCCATCTTGGCTGGCGCATCGCGCTCATAAGGCGGGGCGAGGTGCCATTTGTATGGCGAGATGGTCTCCTCGCCGAATGGAGAGAGCGCTCCGATGCGAGGGGGATGCATACTAAACTGCCTTGTCTCTTTTGGCACCTAAGGAGGGCATCCCCGCGATGCAGCAACTTGACCCAACCGACCGCAAGTACCTCGAGCTTCTTTCCGAGAAGTTCCCGACGATGCAGTCGGCCTATACAGAAATCATCAATCTCGAGGCAATTCTCAATTTGCCGAAGGGAACTGAGCACTTTGTCTCGGACGTCCATGGCGAGTACGAGGCGTTCGAGCACATCCTGAACAACTGCTCCGGCGTCATTCGCGAGCGCGTCGACGACGTCTTCAGCATGGAGCTCACGAGCGAGGAGAAGGCCGACCTCTGCACGCTGATCTACTATCCAGAGGCAAAGCTCCGCCGCCTCCACCAGCAGGGCGTTGCCACCGAGGAATGGTATGCCATAACGCTCATGCGCCTCGTGCGCCTGGCGCGGCGGCTCTCTGACTCCTACACCCGCTCCAAGGTGCGCAAGGCGATGCCTGTCGCATACGCCTACATCATTGACGAGCTCCTGCACATCTCGCCCGACGAGCGCGAGGAGCGCCTGGCATACCACCGCCGGATCGTCGACACCATCATCGACACTGGCTCCGCCGACGACTTCATCTGCTCGCTCGCGTCGCTCATCAAGCGCCTGGCCGTCGATCACCTGCATTTCGTCGGCGACATCTTTGACCGTGGCCCCCACGCGGACAGGATCATCGACCGGCTGATGGAGTACCACTCGCTTGACCTGCAATGGGGCAACCACGACATCGTCTGGATGGGCGCCGCCGCCGGCTCAGAGGCCTGCCTTGCGGCCGTCATCCGCAACAACATCCACTACGACAGCCTGAACATCCTCGAGAGCGCCTATGGCGTGAGCCTCCGCGAGCTGGCTCTTTTTGCCGAGTCCACCTACGTCCAGCAAGATGGCATGACGCCGCTGGAGAAGGCCATCTCGGTCATCCTCTTCAAGCTTGAGGGGCAGGTCATCATGCGCCATCCCAACTGGCACATGGAAGACAGGCTCCTTCTTGACAAGGTGGACGCCTCGCGAGGCACGGTGCGCATCGGCGAGAAGGACTACAAGATGCGCACGAGCGAATTCCCGACGCTCGACGCGTCTGACCCCTATGCCCTCAGCGACGAAGAGCGCCAGATCATGAACGGCCTCATGCAGTCTGTGCGCTCCTCGCAGAAGTTCCGCTCCCACATCGGGTTCCTCTACGAGAAGGGCTCGACGTATCTGGTCTCCAACGGAAACCTTCTCTTTCACGCCTGCATGCCCATGAACGAGGACGGCACCTTCAGGACCGTCCGCCACCAGGACAAGCTGTTGTCTGGAAAGAACTACTACGACTACGCCGACCGCTTGGCCCGCCGCGCCTGGCACGAGCACGACCAGATGTCGCTTGACTGGATGTGGTACCTGTGGTGCGGGCGCTTCTCGCCCCTCTCTGGCCGCACGGTCAAGACCTTCGAGCGCACCTACCTTGAAGACAAGTCAACCTGGGTCGAGCCGCGCGATCCCTACTTCGGCCTGATCGAGGATCCCGAGGTCTGCAAGCGCATCTTGGTGGAGTTTGGACTTGACCCCGAGCGTGGCCACATCATCAACGGCCACACGCCCGTGCATGCCTCAGAGGGGGAGAGCCCGCTCAAGAGCGGGGGCAAGCTCATCGTGATCGACGGCGGGTTCTGCCAGGCGTATCGCAAGACCACCGGCATCGCCGGCTACACGCTGATCTCGGACCCGCGAGGCATGCGCATCAAGGCTCACCGCCCGTTTGGCTCCATCGAGGACGTCCTAGACCTGAACGCCGACATCACGAGCGACGACGACCGCTTTGAGGTGAGGGTGACCCCGCTCACGATAAACGACACGGACACGGGCAAGCAGATCCGCGCGCAGCTCTCGGACCTGCGCGCCCTTCTCGACGCCTATCGCACCGGCGAGCTCCCCGAACGCGCCAGCAAAAAATAATCGATCAGCTTACTGTGTTTCTGTATAAGCAATGAAGATGTTAATTCCACCACAATGGGGTACGTTAGTCCTAGATTTTTAGGCACCCCAAACGGAGGGACCATCTATGGATATGGATGACAACAAGAGACGTAGATCGATGTTGATTTACGTGCTCATAGCAATCATCGTGTACCTTGCGGTGAGCCAGACGCTCTATCCAAGCCTCGTGAGCACTCAGATCACTGAAGTCAGCTACTCGCAGTTCCTCGACGACGTCGAGGCGGGCAAGGTTGACTCCGTGACGCTTGATACCAGCGAGAGCAAGATTCAGTTCGTCGAAGGCGAGGGGTCTGACGCCAAGATCTACGAGACGAACGAGTGGCCCAACGACGACAGCCTCGTCGAGACGCTGCGCGAGAACGACGTCGAGATGACGGCGTCCATCCCCGACACCTCTGGCAACCTGTGGGTCTACATGCTGATCTCCTACGGCCTGCCGCTTCTGCTTCTGTTCCTGCTTGGCTGGTGGGTCAACCGCCAGATGAAGAAGCAGATGGGCGACGAGCCGTCCATGAACTTCGGCGGGGGCGGCTTTGGCGGCTTTGGCAGCGGCGGGCTTGGGAAGTCCAACGCCAAGGAGGTCAAGGGCGAGGAGACCGGCGTAACCTTCAAGGACGTTGCTGGCCAGGACGAGGCCAAGGAGTCGCTGCAAGAGATCGTCTCCTTCCTCAAGCACCCCGAGAAGTACACCGAGATAGGCGCTCGCTGCCCGCGCGGCGCGCTGCTCGTCGGCCCTCCGGGCACGGGCAAGACCCTCATGGCCAAGGCCGTTGCAGGCGAGGCTGGCGTCCCGTTCTTCCAGATCTCCGGCTCCGAGTTCGTGGAGATGTTCGTCGGCCGAGGCGCTGCCAAGGTTCGCGACCTCTTCAAGCAGGCCAACGAGAAGGCTCCCTGCATCGTGTTCATCGACGAGATCGATGCCGTCGGCAAGAAGCGCGACATGTCCATCAACTCCAACGACGAGCGCGAGCAGACCCTGAACCAGCTGCTTGCCGAGATGGACGGCTTTGACAACCACAAGGGCATCGTCGTCCTCGCTGCGACCAACCGCCCCGAGACGCTTGACCCGGCGCTTCTCCGTCCCGGCCGCTTCGACCGCCGAATCCCTGTCGAGCTCCCCGACCTCGCCGGCCGCGAGGCAATCCTCAAGATTCACGCCAACGACGTCAAGATGGAGCCGGGCATCGACCTCGGCGTCATCGCCCGCTCGACTCCTGGCGCCTCGGGCGCCGACCTCGCCAACATCATCAACGAGGCCGCCCTTCGCGCCGTCCGCAACGGCCGTCGGCGCGTCTCACAGGAAGACCTCGTCGAATCCGTGGACGTCGTCATCGCCGGCGAGAAGAAGAAGTCGACAGTGCTTTCCGAGCACGAGAAGGAAGTCGTTGCCTACCACGAGACCGGCCATGCCATCGTCGCTGCCACCCAGAAGGGCTCGGCGCCCGTCTCCAAGATCACGATCGTGCCGCGCACCTCTGGTGCCCTTGGCTTCACGATGCAGGTAGAGGAGGACGAGCACTTCCTGACCACCCGCAAGGAGGCCAAGGACAAGATCGCGGTCCTCTGCGGCGGACGCGCGGCCGAGGAGCTCATCTTTGGCGAGATGACCACCGGAGCCTCCAACGACATCGAGAAGGCCACGCAGGTCGCCCGCGCCATGGTCACCCAGTACGGCATGTCCGACAAGTTCGGCATGGTCGCGCTTGGTCAGCAGCGCAGCCGCTACCTGGGCGGCGGGGAGGAGCTCACCTGCTCCGAGGGCACTGCCCGCGAGGTGGACGAGGAGGTGCAGCGCCTTGTGGAAGAAGGGCATCAGCAGGCGCTCAACACGCTGAAGGCGAACCGCTTCAAGCTGCATGAGATCGCCCACTACCTCCAGAAGAAGGAGACCATTACGGGCGAGGAGTTCATGAACATGCTGAACCGCGACGACGGCTTTGCCCCCACGTATCAGAGCCAGCAGCAGTAGACGTTCCCGCGCATCTCGAAGGTCCCCGTTTCCGCCTCCTGCGGAAACGGGGATTTTTTTTGGCAGGGAGGAGCTTGCCGCGAGGAGGCCTGTGTCCTGCGAGGCTCTTTCTTGAGGCATTGTGCTCTATAATTCATGAGTCTTAAGCAATCCTGACAAGAAAGCCGATTAGATGTATAGGAAGCATTCTCGCATTGCAATCTCGATCGCGCTCGCGCTAGGGATGGCCACTGCGGCTCCTGGAGTGGGGCTTGCTGCAGAGCCTTCGACAGAGCCCGACGAGGCAGTTGCGGTCGTGGAAGAGGCCGACACCCTCGCCCAGGAGAAAGACGAAGCGCCTGCCTCCTCTGGCACGGCTGCGGAGTCTGCGACCGTGGAAAGCGTCGGAGTCTCCAGCGACGATGCCGCTGCCGCAGCTTCGGAAGGCGCTGCCGCCGTGGATGGCGCCGACGCCGCCAGCGAAGACGCTGCCACGGATGGCGCTGACGCCGCAAGCGAAGGCAGTGCCGCTGCCACGGATGGCGCCGACGCCACCAGCGAAGACGCTGCCACGCAGGGCACGGGAGTGACGGCGTCTGACGCCTCCGAGACCGTGGCCACGAAGAATGCTTCCGGCAATTCAACCATCTCCACCAAAGACTCCTCCTCCCACGCTGCCAGCGCAGCCAACAATGCCGACGACGGCGCTTCCGCTGCCAGCGAGAGCGCCGTCGCTGAGGGCGGCAGCGAGACAGAAGAGGCTGCTTCAAACGCCGCGGCCGCCAACGGCATCGCAGCCAAGAGCTTTTCTGCCGTAAGGGCCAAGACCTCTGCCACCCTCTCTAGCCAGGAGTTTGCAGACGGCACCTACGCCATCAAGGCGCATGTGTCTGACGACAAGGTTCTCGACGTTGCTGGCTGCAACCTCAGAAAGGGCACCAACGTGCAGTCCTATGACTGGAACGCCACGGCGGCACAGCTCTGGTGCCTTTCTTACGACAAGGCCTCAAAGGCCTATCGGATCTCGACCAAGAAGAGCGGAGTCGTGCTCTCCGCAGCCTCGGCTGCCCCGTCAGCCCAGACCAACGTCTGCCTCGCTGCCAAGAACAAGGAGTCAGCCTCCCAGCTCTGGCGCATCAAGCGTCGGGGGAGCGGGCTAGTCTTCTCGCCCCTCTCAAACGGGGACCTGGCACTCGACGTTTCTGGCGCGAGCAAAGAGAATGGCGCGAACGTATGGCTCTACCGATGCAACGGCTCGGCTGCGCAGCTCTTCGACCTCGTGCGCATGGACGCCTCCGGCGGTGCCGGCCAGACCATAAAGGACGGCGACTACGTCCTGCGATCCTCCGTCTCCACCACGCAGGTGGTCGACGCCGAGGGGGGATCGCGGGCCAGCGGCACCAACGTCCAGACCTATGAGAGCAACATGACGGGTGCCCAACGCTGGCACTTTGCCTATGACAAGAGCTCGCGCTGCTACAAGGTGAGCATTGTCGGCTCCTCCAGCGCCCTGACGGCCGACGCGCTCGAGCCCGCCTCGGGCACCAACGTCTGCCTCCGTCCGCAGATGGGCATCGCCACGCAGCTCTGGTCCGTTACCAAGCAGTCCGACGGCCTCGTCCGCCTTTCTCCCGCAAGCGCCCGCGGGCTTTGCCTCGACGTGAGCGGAGCTACCGACGGCAACTGCACGAACGTCCAGCTGTGGGCGTCTAACGGCACTGCTGCCCAAGCCTTCGAGACGCTCTCGAAGCCCTCGGCCTCCGCGGTCGCGGGAGAGCGCCTCGTCTCTGACGGCTACTACACCATCGTCTCCGCTCTCGGCTCCGGTCGCGCACTCGACGTGAGCGGCGCCTCGCGGGCCAACGGCGGCGTTACGGTCATCTACCGTCGCAACGGCGACAACAACCAGCGCTGGCGCTTCTCGTGGGAGAGCGGCAGCTCGTCCAAGGGCTTCTATCGAATCTCTGCCATGCATACGGGCAAGGTCCTTGACGCAGACCTTGGAAACCTCGTCTCGGGCACCACGGTCCAGCAGTGGTCTGCGACCTCTCCCACCGAAAACCAGCTCTGGGCGCTCAAGAAAAACGCCGACGGAACAATCACGATCGTGTGCCGGGCAAACGGGCTGGCTCTCGACGTCAGCGGGGCCACCGACGCCAATGGCGCCGCTGTGAAGGCCTGGAAGCAGAATGGCACCACGGCACAGAAGTGGCTGCTCAAGGCATGCGCGCCTCTTGAGGACGGCCTCTATAGCCTTGCCGCCATGAGCGACGAGGGCAAGGTGCTGGACGTCTCGGGCGCATCCGTCGAGAATGGCGCCACCGTGCAGCTGTGGGGCTCAAATGGCACCAGAGCTCAGAAGTTCGAGCTCGTCTCTGCGGGCAAAGGCTCCTATCGCATCCGCACGGCCTCGTCGGGAGGCTGGCTTACGGTAAAGAACGGCTCGGTCGTGCAGTCTGGCAACCATGCCACTGCCGCAAGCGATTCCAACACGTGGCTTCCCGTCTGGAACGGCACCTACCTCTCGTTCAAGAACGTCGGCTCGGGCAGCGTGCTCTCGCCGAAGGGCGGCAAGGTGGGGCAGGGAGCGGCAATGGTCGTCTCTCGCGCTTCGAAGTCCGCCGCTCAGCACCTCGTGCCCATCGTGACCTCTCTCGTGGAGCTGGGCAAGCCCTACGTCGTGAGGTCGAGCGCAGGCACGGTCCTCGACATCAGCGGCGCGTCTGCTAGCGATGGCGCCAACCTTCAGCTTTGGGAGTCCAACGACTCTGCGGCGCAGAAGTTCACCGTCAAGGCAAGGTCGGGCCACGCGGTCCTTATTTGTGCGGCCTCGGGAAAGGTGCTCGACGTCGACACTTCGACGGGCAACGTGCGCCAGGAGGCCTGGTCTGGCTCGAAGAGCGAGCTTTGGGACTTTCAGATTGGCGACGGCGGCAAGACGGTCATCAAGAATGTTGGCACGGGCTTGGTCATGGGTGCCAATAACGGATCTGCGAAAAACGGCGCGAACGTCTCAGTCTCGAAAAACGTGGAGCGCTCCGGCCAGCTCTTCTCGTTTGAGCGCACGACTACCGAGACCTTCTCTGCCGCGCAGAAGCGCGTTATCCACGCCACCGAGGTGGTCGCTTCCCCAGGCTCGGGATATTGCGCGATGTGGGTCTCTCAGGTGTTCCAGCGCGCCGGGTATGGCTACTACTACGGAAACGCGAACGACATGTGCCGCGCCTGGTGCCACTCCACCAGCCGTTCATACCTGAAGCCCGGCATGATCGTCGCGGTCGAGAAGTCGCCCACGACGTTGGGCAGGATCTACGGCCACGTCGCCATCTACATCGGAGGCGGCAAGGTTCGCGACAACGCGGGCTACATTCGCACATCGACCCTCTCTGACTGGCTCGCGTTTTACAGCAAGATCGACACGCCGCGCTGGGGCTGGATTGGCGGCGTTGTGCTTGGGTAGGGGGCCAGCCCTTGCCGGTTCGTCTGAAAGCCTTGGTGAGAAATCGCCGGGCGGGTCAATTGAGACCGCAGACGTGCTATCATGCAGCTCCGAAAGGCTGTGAAGGGGACAGGTAGCCTCGGGCAGCGCCATGGAGAGCGAGCGGGGATGGTGAGAGCCCGCCTTGGCGTCCGTCGCAAGATCACCCCAGAGCCTCGGCCCCAACGCGCGGCGTGTGCGTGCCGCGTCAGTAGGCGTCGACGGAGTGGCCGCCGTCACAGGCCAGCCGAGTAACGCGGAAATCCGCACGCTGGGTGGTCTGAATCGAAACGCACGTGAGGCGCTTCGTCCCAGCACGTGGGGCGGGCGCCTCTTGCTTTTTGAGCGCCCGGACGAAGAGAAGGGGTCTTTTGTGGCAAACCAGTACAAGAAGTCGATGAACCTCCCCAAGACGGGGTTCCCCATGCGCGCCTCGCTTGCGGCAAACGAGCCCAAGCGGCTGCAGATGTGGGAGGACAATGACCTCTACGGTCAGCTCCTGAAGAAGAATGAGGGCCATGACAAGTTCGTGCTTCACGACGGCCCTCCCTATGCCAACGGCCCCATCCACCTGGGCCATGCGCAGAACAAGATCTCAAAAGACATCATCAACCGCTATTGGTCGATGCGCGGCTACCAGACTCCCTACGTCCCCGGCTGGGACTGCCATGGCCAGCCAATCGAGCACAAGGTCGAGGAGATGCTGGGCACCGAGAAGTTCAACCAGCTTCCCACGGTCAAGATTCGCGAGCTCTGCAACAAGCTGGCCGTCGAGCAGGTTGACACCCAGCGCCAGGGCTTCAAGCGCCTGGGCGTGCTGGGCGAGTGGGACAACCCCTACCTCACCTACACCCACGACTACGACGCCACCGACGTCGAGATCTTCAAGGCCATCTTCGACAAGGGCGCCATCTATCGCGGCCGCAAGCCCGTGCACTGGTGCACCCACTGCCACACGGCTCTCGCCGAGGCAGAGATCGAGTACGGCGACGAGGTCTCGCCGGCAATCTTCGTCCGCTTCGAGATGACGACCGTCCCCGAGGGCCTCGAGGCCTGGGAAGGCAAGCTTGACGTGGCCATCTGGACCACGACGCCGTGGACCCTTCCCGCTGACGACGCCGTGATCCTGCACCCCGAGGCCAACTACGTCGCGGTCGTGCACGACGGCCGCGCCGCAATCTTTGCGGAGGCCCTCTGGGAGAAGTGCGCGGCCAAGTTTGGCTGGGACGACGCCACGCTCGTAACCCGCCAGGACGGCACCGTCTGGACGATGACGGGAGTCGAGCTCGCCCATAACCGCTACAAGCAGCCGATCTTTGGCGACCAGGGCGTGGAGGGCGAGTTCATCTACGCCGACTACGTCACGCTTGAGGACGGCACGGGCATCGTGCACTCCGCCCCAGGCCACGGCGTGGACGACTACAACGCCGGCATGCGCTTCGACATCCCCATCGTGATGCCCGTCGACGACGACGGCAACTTCTACAAGGGCGACGGCATGGGCACCGGCGGCCCGTGGAGCGGCATGAACGTGAACGACGCCAATCCCAAGATCATCGAGTGGCTCGACGAGCGCGGCACGCTGATCCTGCACGAGGACATCACGCACAGCTACCCGCACTGCTGGCGCTGCAAGCAGCCGGTCATCTTCCGCGCCACGAGCCAGTGGTTCGTCTCTATGGACAAGACTGGCCTTCGCAAGGACGCCCTGCGCGAGCTGAAGAAGGTCAAGTTCTATCCCGAGCACTCGAGAAACCGCATCACCTCGATGGTCGAGGGCCGTCCTGACTGGTGCATCTCTCGCCAGCGCAACTGGGGCGTGCCCATCCCGGCCTACACCTGCGAGGACTGCGGCGAGACGGTCATGAACGACGACACGCTCGACGCCGTGATCAAGCTCTTCCGCGAGAAGGGCTCTGACGCGTGGTTCACCGAGGATCCCGCAAGCTATCTGGGCGACGCCTGCGTGTGCCCCAAGTGCGGCGGCCATCACCTGAAGGCCAACACCGACATCCTGGACGTGTGGTGGGACTCTGGCGTCTCGCACACCGCCGTCTGCAAGCACCGCGACTACCTGCAGTTCCCTGCTGACATGTACCTTGAGGGCTCCGACCAGCACCGCGGCTGGTTCATGAGCTCGCTCATGACCTCCGTGGGCGCCTACGACGTGGCTCCCTACAAGTCGATCGTCTCCCAGGGCTTCACGCTCGACGGCCAAGGCCGCAAGATGTCCAAGTCGCTCGGAAACGTGATTGACCCCAACAAGGTCTGCGACACCCGTGGCGCGGACGTGCTTCGCCTGTGGGTTGCCTCCGTCGACACCTCCACCGACGTCCCCTGCGACGAGGAGATCCTGAACCACGTGGGCGACGCCTACCGCAAGATCCGCAACACCTTCCGCTTCCTGCTCGGCGAGCTCGAGGGTCAGTTTGACCCCGCGACAGACGCCGTCTCTCTCGACAAGCTCATGCCCTATGACCGCGTGACCCTTGCTCGCATGTGCGAGGTCCATGACGTGGTCTCCAAGGCGTATGAGGGCTACCGCTTCAACGTGGTCTACCGCAACCTCTACGACTACGTGACCGAGCTCTCCAACGGCTACCTCAACGCCACCAAGGACCGCGTCTACTGCGGAGGCAAGGACTCCTTCGAGAGGCGCAGCGCCCAGACCGTGTGGGCCCAGATCCTCACGATGTTGGTCCACGACTTCCAGCCGATTCTCGCCTACACCACAGACGAGGTTATGGACTACCTGCCCGCCTCCATGCGCGACGGCCAGGAGCGCGCGGCGCTTCTCGACTGGTACCAGGCTCCCATGGCAGCTGGCGAGTACGAGCCGCTCCTTGCTGTGAACCGAGCCATCGCCGACTCGCGCAGCGCCTTCACCAAGGCCTACGAGGAGGCAGTCGCCGCCGGCGTCATCCCTGAGAAGACCACTCAGGCCGCGCGCGCTGAGCTCACGCTTCCTGCCGAGGCGCTCAAGCTCGTCCAGGACGCGGGCGTCAACCTTGCCGAGCCGCTCGTGTGCTCTGCCGTCACGCTCTCCGAGGGAGAGGACTTTGGCGCAGAGGTCTCGCATGCAGACGGCGAGAAGTGCCCTCGCTGCTGGAACTGGCGCGAGCTGGGCGAGGACGGCCTTTGCGACCGCTGCCACGACGTCGTCGAGAACAACGCGGAGTAGGGGGCTGGCGGGTGCCGGAATCGAGCCAAATGTCAAAGCGCGGCACGAGAATTCTCGCCTTTGTCGTCGTTGTCATGATTGTCGTGGTCTTTGACCAGGCAACCAAGGCCGCCGCGCGCGCGTGGCTCGCTGACGGGAAGGTCGACACGCTCATCTCTGGCATCATCAACCTTAAGCTTGTCAAGAACACAGGCGCGGCGTTCTCCATAGGGGAGGGCGCTGGCGTCCTGTTCGTGATCTTTGCGCTTGTCGTCCTCGCCGTGGGCTCATGGGTCGTGGCAACGCGAGACGACGTCTCCATGCCGCTCACGGTAACCATCGCCTGCATCTGCGGAGGCGGCCTGGGCAACATGATCGACCGCGTGATGGTGGGCTACGTGACCGACTTCTTGAGCCTCGCGTTCATGGACTTTCCGGTCTTCAACGTCGCGGACGTGTTCGTGACCTGCGGCGTCATCGTCTTTTTGCTCATCATGTTCTTTGGCGAGCACGGCAAGGGGGCAGACGAGGCGCAGGCGTAGGTTGCTTCCGTGGCATGCGGTTGAGCATGCGCATTCATCGAGCAAGGGCGCCCGGCCGTTCTATGGCGGGGGCGCCCTTGCTCGTGCTCTATACCCTGCTCTATACGGCCTTCTCGCCGCGCTCTCCGGTCCTGATGCGCACGCACTCCTCCACGGGATAGATGAAGATCTTCCCGTCGCCGACCTCTCCGGTGCGGGCTACTTGGCAGATGAGGTCTATCAGAGGCTCGACCTGGTCGTCGTTCACGACGAGCTCGACCTTCACCTTGGGAATCATGTTGAGCATGACCTCGTTGCCGCGCACGTATTCCTTCCAGCCGCGTTGGTTTCCGCAGCCTTGCACCTGGTATACCGTCATGCCATTGAGGCCGGCGGCGTTGACGACGTCCTTGAGCTCCTCGAGCTTCTCGGGTCGCACGATTGCCGATACCCTCTTCATCGCTGCTCCCTTCCTAGGGGATGTCTCGAACTCGGGTGAATATCCTATGCGCTTCTATGCGTCGAATCCGGTGAACGCGGGATAGGCGGACTCTCCGTGGACGGCAACGTCCAGCCCTCGCGCCTCCTCGGACTTGCTGACGCGCAGCTCGCCGTGCCAAAGCGCTCGCACGATGGCGATGATGACGAGGTCAAGCACGATTACGATGGCCAGCGTCACCAGGATGCCAAGAACCTGCTGGCCAAGCAGCGTGAAGTCTCCGGTGTAGATAAGGCCGCCGTTGCCGTTAGGGGAAAGCTCGGGCACCACGAAAAGGCCGGTTAGGATGCCGCCCAGAATGCCGCCGATGCCGTGGCATCCAAAGGCGTCGAGCGCGTCGTCGTACCCAAAGTGAGGCTTCAGGGCCGAGGTGGCAAAGTACACCGCGGGGCTTACGATGGCGCCCATCACCAGCGCTGCCCAAGGCTCGACGTATCCTGCGGAGGGCGTAATCACCACAAGGCCGGCGACAAGCCCGGTGGAGGCACCCACGAGGGTGGGGCTTCCGGTGCGAACGCGCTCGATCACCATCCAGCTCGCAAGGCCTGCGGCGGAGGCGACGAGGGTGTTCAGGATCGCAAGCGTCGCAGTGCCGTCGGCGGCGAATGCGGAGCCACCGTTGAAGCCGAACCATCCAAACCAAAGAAGGCCTGCTCCCAAGGCGACGAAGGGGACGTTGTGCGGGCGGTAGCTCTTGAAGGCATAGTCGCGCCGCTTGCCGAGCGCTAGGCACAGAAGAAGTCCCGTCACGCCCGAGCTGATGTGGACCACGTCGCCTCCAGCAAAGTCGAGCGCGCCGATGATGTCGCCGATGAGCGACCCGTCTTTGCCCCAGACCATGTGCGCGAGCGGGGAGTAGACGACAAGCACCCAGATAAAGATGAACGCCATGAGCGCGCCAAAGCGCATGCGCCCGGCCACGGCGCCCGTGATGATCGCGCAGGTGATCATCGCGAACGCCATCTGGAAGGCAACGTCCAGAAGGACGGGGTAGCCGCCCTCCGTAAGCGCCCCTTGCTCGCCCTCTTGGACGATGCCGCTCAAGAGCAGCTGGTCAAAGCCCCCAAAGCACGGGTTCGAGCCGTCGCCGCCATAGGCAAACGACCACCCCGCGACAACCCAGGCGATGCCGACAACGCCAATGGCGGCAAAGCACATGATCATGGTTGAGACAACGTTCTTGCGGCGCGCGAGGCCTCCATAGAAGAAGGCGAGCCCCGGCGTCATGAGCAGCACGAGCATCGTGCATACGAGCATGAAGGCGGTCGTGCCGGTGTCGAGGGTCATGGTTGGCTCCTTCCCTAGCTTCCGTGAGCTTCACCCAGCCATGATTTCACGGCTCGAGGCCACATTTATCTAGGGAAGGGGCCTGTTTACAAACGTGGTGCGATTGGAAACGCAGGGCAACCATTCCGCAATGTTCCGACGCACTCGGGCAATCCGCTCGAAACCTGGGTTTCTCGTCTGACGAGTCGTCTGCTTCGCGGGCACGTGGTAGCATGAGCCACGGTTCAACACGGGAGAAAGGCGGAGAAGTTCGTGTCGGTTCGCGTGGTAGAGATCTTGGTAGACCCGACAACTGACGGCCAGCGCCTGGACGCGCTTCTTGCCTCGGCCCAAGGCATGCCAAGCAGGTCCGCCTGCGCCCGCCTGATAGAGCATGGCGCCGTCACGATCAACGGCACCGCTGCCACCTCCAAGTCTGAGCGGGTCATGCTGGGGGACCGCGTGAGCGCGACCGTGGAGGAACCCGACGAGCCTGAAGGCGCCCTTCTCGCACCTAACCCGCAGATTCCCTTGGACATACGCTTTGAGGACGACTATCTGATCGTGCTCTCCAAGCAGGCCGGGCTTGTCTGCCATCCAAGCCCGGGCCATGTGGACGACACGCTCGCAAACGCGCTCGTCGCGCACTGCGGATACTCCCACTTGGGGATGCTCCAAGGCGAAGACCGTCCGGGCATCGTTCATCGCCTCGACATGGACACAAGCGGCCTGATGGTTGCTGCCAAAGATGACGTCACCCAAAAGGCGCTGCAGGACCTCATCCGCCTGCGCGTCCTTGACAGGCGCTACGTCACGCTGGTTCAAGGGTACGTTGCCCCGGACTCAGGCACCATCACGACGGGTATCGCCCGCTCCACGCACGACCGCCTGCGCATGGCCGTGTCGGATGACCCCGGCGCTCGCGAGGCCATAACCACCTTCACGACGCTCGAGCGCTTTGAGGCGGGGCGCCGCGACGACGGCTACAGCCTGCTCGAGTGCCACCTCTACACCGGGCGCACACACCAGATCCGCGTTCACATGCGACACATCGGCCACCAGGTGGTGGGCGACCAGCTCTATGGTCGTGGAGACGATCGCCAGAACTTGGGGCTTAAGCGGCAGTTCTTGCATTCTTGGCACATTCGCTTTGACCATCCTGTGACCGGTGAGACTATAGAGCTTGCCGACAAGTTGCCGGAGGACCTTCTGGGTGTACTAAAATCATTGAAAGGAACCTCGATGGGCAGGACTGCTGAGGGAGAGCGCATCTGCCCGCAGCTTGGGGCCTAGGCGCCCAGCGGGCGCCGCCTTCGACTTCTACGGAGGGAGTTTTCTACATCATGGAGTTCAACCGCTTGGGTCTCACGCCCATCGTTATCTTCAACATGATCATCTGGCTCTTCTTCACGCTTGCGTACTTCTATCAGATTGTCTACATCCTCCGCGTGTGGGCGAGGGGAGACGTCGTCCTTCCCAAGGCCAAGAAGCAGCACCGCTATGCGTACTTCATCTCTGCGCATAACGAGGAGGCCGTCATTGGCAACCTGGTTCGCTCCATCCTCGAGCAGGACTATCCGCGCGAGCTTCTCGACGTCTTCGTCGTCTGCGACGCATGCACTGACAACACGCACCAGGTGGCAGAAGAAGCGGGCGCCATCGTGTGGGACCGAAACGACCTTGCGCGCAGGGGCAAGAGCTGGGCTATGGACTACGGCTTCGACCGCATCCTGAACGAGTACGGCGACAAGTATGAGGCCTTCTTCGTGATGGACGCCGACAACCTCGTCTCGCCCAACTACACCACGATCATGAACGATGCCTTTGACGCTGGATACCTCGTGTGCACCAGCTATCGCAACTCCAAGAACTTCGACTCCAGCTGGATCTCTGCCGCCAACGCGCTCTGGTTCATGCGCGAAGCCAAGTTCCTGAACAACGCCCGCATGATGGTGGGCACGAGCTGCGCTATCTCCGGCTCTGGCTGGCTTGTCTCGGAGAAGATCATCAAGGGCATGCACGGCTGGGACTTCCACACCTTGACCGAGGACATCCAGTTCTCCACGTTCTGCTGCGCAAACAACATCCAGATCGGCTATGCGCCGGCCGAGTTCTTCGACGAGCAGCCAGTCACCTTGAAGGCCAGCTGGGTTCAGCGCCTTCGCTGGACCAAGGGCTTCTACCAAGTGTTCTTCTCGTATTGCCGCGACCTTGTCCACGGCATCCACAAGCACCAGTTCGCGTCCTATGACATGATGATGACCATTGCGCCAGGAAACCTCCTGACGCTTCTCTCGGCGCTGGTTAATGGCACCTATCTCATCGTTGGCTCGCTCAGCCACGGATTCATTGCCACCGACGGCGAGCTCGCCATGTGCGTGGGCTCGCTGATCATGACGTTCTTGTCGATGTACGTCGTCTTCTTCCTGCTTGCCGTCATCACGACGATCTCCGAGCGCAAGCACATCCACAGCAGGAGCAAGATGCGCATCTTCACGAACCTCTTCACGTTCCCCGTGTTCATGATGACCTACATTCCCATGACGGTAATTGCCCTGTTCAAGAAGGTCGAGTGGATTCCTACCAAGCATGACATCGCGATCAACGTCCAGGACGTCCTGGGCGAGACGGCCCAGTAGCGACGCGCAACGCACGCTCGCGCCATCGCGCTTACGGCCTGCGTTCCGCCCTCATGGTTTTCCGCGTCCCTCACGCATCTGCCCGACTCTGCGTGAAAGGTTCTCTGAGCCGTGAATTTCTTTGGACAACAAAGTATGCTTGCGTTGTCTGTGACGTCGGCAGACGGTCACGTTCGGTTTGCGGGCGGATGCTACAATGCCGTCCAAAAAAGGCACGACAAGTCCGCGAGAGCGGGGAAAGAGGAGATGGCGCATGGCAACATTCTTCGAAGGAGTGTCCCATACCTTTTCTGAGTACCTTCTTGTTCCTGGGTACTCGTCAGCGGAGAACATTCCGGACAATGTCTCGCTGAGGACCCCCCTCGTGCGCTTCAAGAAGGGCGAAGAGAGCGCCCTCTATCTGAACATCCCTATGGTTTCCGCAATCATGCAGGCAGTCTCTGGTCCCAAGATGGCCATCGCCCTGGCGCAGGAAGGCGGCCTTTCGTTCATCTATGGCTCTCAGACGCCCGATGACGAGGCGGCCATGATCCGCGAGGTCAAGTCCTACAAGGCCGGCTTCGTGGTCTCCGACTCAACGCTCACGCCCAACATGACGCTTTCCCAGGTCATGGACATGAAGGAGCGCACTGGCCATTCCACGATGCCCGTCACCGATGACGGCACCGCTCATGGCCACCTGCTCGGCATCGTCACCTCCCGCGACTATCGCCCCTCTCGTGACGATCGCGGCAAGCTGGTCAAGGATTTCATGACGCCGCGCGACAAGATGGTTGTTGCCGACGAGAGCACCTCGCTCAAGACCGCAAACGACATCATCTGGGACAACAAGCTGAACCAGCTGCCCATTGTCGATTCCGAAAACCGCCTCGTCTCGCTCGTCTTCCGCAAGGACTACGACTCTCACAAGTCTCGCCCCGACGAGCTTCTCGACTCCCACAAGCGCTATCTGGTTGGCGCCGGCATCAACACGCGCGACTACGAGGAGCGAGTCCCCAAGCTGGTCGATGCGGGCGCCGACGTGCTCTGCATTGACTCGTCCGAGGGATTCTCCGAGTGGCAGAAGCGCACCCTCGCCTGGATTCGCGAGAAGTACGGCGATTCCGTCAAGGTCGGCGCCGGCAACGTGGTTGACGCCGAGGGCTTCCGCTTTTTGGCCGACTGCGGCGCCGATTTCGTGAAGGTCGGCATCGGCGGCGGATCTATCTGCATCACCCGCGAGCAGAAGGGCATCGGTCGCGGCCAGGCCTCTGCGCTGATCGACGTGTGCGCGGCGCGCGACAAGTACTACGAGGAGACTGGCATCTATGTGCCCGTCTGCTCTGACGGCGGCATCGTCTACGACTACCACATGACGCTCGCCCTTGCCATGGGCGCCGACTTCCTGATGCTCGGCCGCTACTTCGCCCGCTTCGACGAGAGCCCCACGCGCCGCGTGAACGTCAACGGCTCATACATGAAGGAATACTGGGGCGAGGGCTCCGCGCGCGCCCGCAACTGGCAGCGCTACGACCTCGGCGGCGAGAAGAAGGGCCTCTCCTTCGTCGAGGGAGTCGACTCCTACGTCCCGTACGCCGGCCCGCTCAAGGAAAACGTCGACAACTCGCTCCTGAAGGTTCGCTCCACGATGTGCAACTGCGGCGCGCTCAACCTGAAGGAGCTTCGCGAGAAGGCCAAGATCACGCTGGTCTCCGCCACCTCGCTCGTTGAGGGCGGAGCGCACGACGTGCTGCTGAAGGACTCCAGCCAGCAGGTGAACTTCCGCTCATAGCGTTCTTCGGAGCTTAGGTGCGATGACAGATCGGAACCAATCGGACAACGGATACGACGACCTTGAAGACGCCGCCAAAGAGATGGGCGACGCCTTCGGTCGCGTCTCGGAAGAGATAGGGCAGACGATCAGCGACGTTGCGGATGACCTAAACGACACCTTCTCGATTGAGCTTTCGGACCTTTCGAAGGCGATGTCGAAGGCGGGGGAGGACGTCACCCGCACGCTCTCGGGGCTTGGCCTGTCGAAGAACTCTCCCTACGTGCTTTCCACGAGCAAGGTCACCACCAACGGCGGCGTGCTCTTGCTGCTGGGGGTGCTTCTCTTGCTCTTTGGCTTGCCCGTGCTGTTCTCGGGCCTTGTCAGCCTTTTTGTGAGCCTTTCATACGCGATCATACTGTGCGCCGCCGGCCTTGCTCTCTGCGCCCTGGGGGTTGCCCTGATTCGTCGCGGCAACGGGCTCAGGGAGTTCGCTAGGGTCATAAAGAAGGTCCGCCGCAAGGTTGGCTCTAGGCAGGCCGTCTTGGTGAGAGACCTTGCCACAGAGGTCGGCGTCGCCTCTTCCAAGCTCGTCGCCATGCTCCACGACGCCATCGACCGAGGAATCATTCCCAACGGGCACATTGGCTACGGGCAGAGCGGGCAGATGCTCTATCTGACCGACGCCGCGTGGATGAGCGCCCAGCCCTATGGCTCCAAGAGCCCCGCTTCGTCCCAGACGGCAGCCTCCAAGGAAGCCTCGCCAGACGCAGGTGCCAAGCCTGATGCCAGCAAGAAGTACGGTCCAGGCGTTCCGGAGGACGTGGCCGAGCTGCTGGACGAGTGCCAGGACAGCGTCGACGCCATACGCACGGCAGCGCTCAAGGTCTCTGACCTTGAGGTGCGCTCGACGCTCGAGAGCATTGCGAAGAAGACCGACAAGATCCTAGGCTACGTGGCGAGGCATCCCAAGACGGCGTCCAAGATCAAGCACGCATCGTCGTACTACCTTCCCACCACGGTCAAGCTTGCCTCGTCGTATGCCGAGCTCGAGCGCCATTCCGCGGGGCCCGAGGTCACTTCGACGCTCGCCGAGGTTCGCGACACGCTCTCGATGATGGACAAGTCCCTCTCGAAGCTCTCTGACGAGCTCGTGCAGGGGCAGTCCATCGACCTCAAGAGCGACATGAAGGTTATGCGGACCATGCTCAACCAGGACGGCCTTTCGGGCGAGGACGACTTTTCAGACGGTGACGACCAGGGCAACAAGTAGGCTTGAGCCACGCAGCCGTCTCGTCCCATGCAGAGATAAGAAGGGCGACCTCGCGAGTGGGGTCGCCCTTCTCTTCTGACATGCAATGGGGCTTGCCGGCCGTGGCTATTCGCGCGACGCCTCGAGCAGCTTTGCCTTGAGCTCGTCTTCGATCTCGGAGAGCTCGGCCTCGGCTTGGCGGCGCTTCTCGCGACCTTCCGCCTGGACGCGCTTGACCTCGTCGAGCGTCGAGATGAGCTGCTCATTGGTGTGCTTGAGGGTCTCGATGTCCACGACGCCGCGCTCGGCCTCTCGCGCAGACTCGACGGTGGCCACCTTGAGCTTGTCGGCGTTCTTCTTCAGGAGCTCGTTGGTCATGTCCGCCACCTCGCGCTGGGCGCGCGCCGCCTGCGTCGAGTGCTCTACGCCAAGCGCGATGACCATCTGGTTCTTCCACAGGGGGATGGTGTTCACGACCGTTGACTGGATCTTGTCGGCCATCACGGCGTCGGAGCTCTGGACCAAGCGAATCTGCGGTGCCATCTGGAGCGTCACCTGGCGAGTGAGCTCGAGGTCGTAGATGCGCTTCTCAAAGCGCTCGCACTTCTGAGAGAGGTCGCGGGCCTTCTGCGCGTCCTCGGCAAGCCCGCTCTGCTCGGCCTTTCTCTGCAGCTCGGCAAGCTCGCCCGTGCGAACCTGCTCCAGCTTCTTCTTTCCAGCGACGATGTACATCGTCAGCTCCTTGAAGTACGCCTGGTTCAGCGCGTAGAGCTGGTCGAGCGTGGCGATGTCCTTAAGAAGCGTCCTCTGATGGCCCTCCAGCACGTCGCATACCTCTTCGACGTTCTTCTCTACGGAGGTGTAGCGCGCCCGCAGCGCCTCGATGTTGTTCTTGGTCTTGTGGAAGAACGAAAGCGGCCCAGACTTGGCCTCGCTGTCGGGGTCGAAGTCCTTGAGCGTCACGATGAGCTTGGTGATGTCGTTGCCGACCTCTCCAAGGTCATTGGCGCTCACGCCCTCAAGCGCCTGGTTGGAAAACTCTGAGACCTTGCGCTGGGAGCCAACCCCGTATGAGAGGACCCCCGCGGTGTTCGTGAGGTCGATCTTGTCAACGAAGGCGTCAACCTTTTGGAGCTCCTCGACCGTAAGCGAGTCCTCGGGCTTGCTCTGAGGCGCCTCGGGCGTCACGGGAATCGCCTCGGGAGCCTTGGGCGCACTGTCTCCAAACTCGAGGTCGGGCTCGGGGATCGCATTGTTGAAGTCTCGTTCGTTATCAGCCATGATTCCTCCGTGCTGTTGCGGTTCCGCTTGAAAAAATGGTACCCCGTCTGACGATATTGGGCCTTGCTCGCGGACATTCCCTACGATGTGCGGGCACATCGTTTTCGCGGCTGGCGATACGGTGCGCCCCTCTCGCTCGCGAGCGCTGCGCGGCGGGGCAAACTTTGAGGAACTGCGGCTTGCGTGTTACGTCCGCAGGGCTTTTTCTGAAGAGCTGCTAGAATCAAACAGCTATGCAATAAAGCGAGAAGGAGCTTTCACCATGTGCGACAGCACGAAGCCTGAAGACTTCGAGGTGCCTGCCTACGACGCGCAGGCCATCGAGACCAAGTGGCAGAAAATCTGGGAGGACGAGCAGCTCTACAAGACTGACGAGGACCCCTCCAAGCCAAAGAAGTACGTCCTCGAGATGTTCCCGTATCCCTCGGGCGACCTGCACATGGGCCACGCCCGCAACTACTCCATCGGCGACGCCATGGCGCGCCAGGCTCGCATGCGCGGCTATGACGTGCTGCACCCCATGGGCTTCGACGCGTTTGGCCTTCCCGCCGAGAACGCCGCCATCAAGCACCATACGCAGGCTGCCAAGTGGACCTATCAGAACATCGACAACGCGGTCCATACGATGAAGCGCATGGGCTTCTCCTATGACTACGACCGCATGTTCAACACCTGCGACCCCGAGTACTACAAGTGGGGCCAGTGGATGTTCATCCAGATGTGGAAGCGCGGGCTTGCCTATCGCGCCACCTCTCCCGTCAACTGGTGCCCCACCTGCAAGACCGTGCTTGCCAACGAGCAGGTCGTCGAGGGTCGCTGCTGGAGGTGCGGCTCGATTCCCGAGAAGCGCGAGCTCTCCCAGTGGTACCTCAAGATCACCGACTACGCGCAGGAGCTCCTGGACGACCTCGACAAGCTGACTGGCTGGCCCGAGAACGTCAAGGCGCAGCAGCGCAACTGGATCGGTCGCTCCGAGGGCGCCGAGATCGACTTCAAGCTCGCCGCCGAGGACGGCGTCACGCCCACCGACCGCACGATCTCGGTCTTCACCACGCGCGCCGACACGCTCTTCGGCGTCTCGTTCATGGTGCTGCCGCCCGAGAGCTCGCTTGCCGCCGAGCTCGTCGCCGGCACCAAGTACGAGGCTGACTACCTGCGCCTGAAGGAGGCCACCGAGAAGGTCTCCTCCGTCGACCGCCAGGGGTCCAACCGCGAGAAGCACGGCGTCTTCACGGGCCGCTACGTGATCAACCCGATCAACGGCCAGCCGGCGCCCATCTGGGTTGCCGACTACGTGCTGCTTGACTACGGCACCGGAGCCGTCATGGGCGTTCCCTGCGGCGACCAGCGCGACTTCGAATTTGCAAAGAAGTACGGCCTGGACATCATCCCCATCATCTGCACGAAGGACGACCCCCTCTACGACGAGCTCAAGGACGTTCGCGAGACCCGCGTCCGCTCGGTCGACTGGGACCAGGCCATGGCCGCCGAGGGCTACCTCGTGCAGTCTGGCGAGTTCACCGGGCTCAAGGGCGGCAAGCACTCCGAGGGCGTGAAGGCCATTCTCGACTGGCTCGAGAAGCACGGGTGCGGCCGCTCCAAGGTCCAGTACCGCCTGCGCGACTGGCTGATCAGCCGCCAGCGCTACTGGGGCAACCCCATCCCCATGATCCACTGCGACGACTGCGGCGACGTGCCCGTCCCTGAGGACCAGCTGCCCGTGCGCCTGCCCGAGAACCTTGACCTCGGTGCGGGAGAGACGCTCGCCGAGTGCCCCGAGTTCTACGAGACCACCTGCCCCAAGTGCGGAAAGCCCGCAAAGCGCATCACCGACACCATGGACACCTTCACGTGCTCCAGCTGGTACTACCTGCGCTATTGCGACCCGCACAACGACCAGGAGCCCTTCTCCGCGGAGTCGGTCGACCGCTGGATGCCCGTCGACAACTACATCGGCGGCATCGAGCACGCCATCCTGCACCTGCTCTATTCGCGCTTCTGGACCAAGGTCCTGCGCGACATGGGCATGGTCCACATCGACGAGCCGTTCACCAACCTGCTTTGCCAGGGCATGGTGAAGGACGAGAACGGCGACACGATGTCCAAGTCGAAGGGCAACGTGGTGCCGCCGTCGAGCGTCATCGACCCGTACGGCGCCGACACGATGCGTCTCGCCATCCTCTTCGTGGCCCCTCCCGAGAAGGACTTCAACTGGGACCCCGAGGCCGTCGCTGGCGCCAACCGCTTCATCAAGCGCGCCTGGCGCGTCGTGTGGCTCCTTTCGCAAAGCGCCGAGAAGGGCGAGATTGACCCCGCGGCGCTCTCCGGGCAGGACGCCGAGCTCAACCGTGCCCTGCACGAGCTTGGCATCAAGTGCACGCGCGACTTTGACCGCGGGCAGTTCAACACTGCCATCTCTGCCGTGATGGAGCTTGTGAATGCCGCGTCCAAATACTTGAACGGGGTGCCTGCGGACAAGCGCAATAAGGCGCTCTGCTGGCGCGTCTCCCACGACGTCGTCGCGATGCTCGCGCCAATCTGCCCACACTGGGCGGAGGAGCTCTTTCATGAGGCGCTCGGCCTTGACGGCTCGGTCTACAACGAGCCGTGGCCGGAATTCGATGCCGAGCAGGCGAAGAGCGATACGATCGAGATTGCCGTCCAAATCAAGGGCAAGGTGCGCGCACGCATCAACGTCGCTGCCGACGCCTCGAAGGACGAGCTTGAGGCTGCCGCAAAGAAGGCCGTCGCAGCGCAGCTTGAGGGCAAGACGGTCCGCAAGGTGATTGTGGTGCCCGGGAGCCTAGTGAACATCGTGGCAATGTAGCTGGACGCTCGAGTCTTGAGCATGGGCGCTGCCGTTACCATATACGTGATGCCGCTTGCCGGTGCCCCTTCCAAGTGGGAGGGGTGCCGGCATCTTGTTGCCCCGCGCTACCAGCGGCTCTCTGATGGCGAGGCGCCAGAGACATCGCGGCTGGGGGAGTTTGGCGCCGGTCTGTTGCTTGCCACTGTGCTTGGGGTGCGCGAAGATGGCCAGCTGGAGATTGGCTCCGAGGGCAAGCCTGACCTTGCCTCTGGATGGGCCCATATAAGCATCTCTCACGATGACGGGCTTGCCGTCCTTGCGGTTTCCGACCAAGTGATTGGCGTGGACGTTGAGGAGGTGCCAGTCGAGTACGGTCGCCTCCAGCGAGACGCTCTCCGGGGCGTGCTCTCAGATGTTGCAATTGCACAAGTGGAGGCGAGCGAGAACCCCGCCCTTGCCTTTGCGCTTGCGTGGACGCATGTCGAGGCCGTGGTCAAGGCCGATGGGCGCGGCTTCGCCTTTCGCGTAAAGGGCGGCCATCTTCCGGAGGGGTGGTCCTGCTCGCACGTCGTCTGGTCGGGACACGCCATCTCCTGCGCCGCGCCCGAGCCTTCTAGCAGGACGGGAGTCTCCTCAGGCGCCTCTGTTCCAGAGCCTGACTTGCCTGACCTGCGCGTCATCGAAGTCCCCATGGCACGCGCCATCGACCTTCTCGAGGCTTCGGGAGATGCCAGGCACCGCTCTGAGACCCTCTAGCGACCGATTCCTCTCTTTTTCGTGCCACTCTTCTGCCCAATCGACCTTTCCCCATGCCCTCCACAGCCCCTCTATCGCGTGGGAAACAGTCGCCGTGAGCGATGCGGCCCAACTTCTCGGCAGCCCCTCTCCATCGTGTGGGACACACTTTGAGTCGGTCCCTCGTGAGGTGCGGGACTTGAGGACATTCTCGCAGGTAAGACATTCCCTTGTGTGGGGCTTGCCGGGCGTGCTCGGAGTCCCCTTCCAAAGTGTGGGACACACTACTCGGTTGCCACTTCATCGTGTGGAACTCACCGGAGTTTCCGCAGGTAAGAAGACATGTCGTGTGGGGCTTAGCGATTTGTCTCGATGCCCACCCCCACACGATAGGGCACCCCTCTCTCCGACGCCCCTAACCGATGCGAGAGGTCTGCACGATGGTTATGGAATCCCGCGGAAACCCCGTGCGCTACCACACAATGGCGCCTGCCGTTCCAGAGGAGCCCCACACAAGGGGAGGCGTCGCAAAGAGGGGACTCCGCAATGCCCAGACGACCAAGCAATTTGCGAGGCCTATCGTCCGCGACTCGCGCGATTGCACTGTTGCACAATCGCCGCTGTGGGCTGCAAGCCCAATTTGAATTTTGTCACATTGCCCATGTTGCCCTCTGGCGCGAGACTTCAATTGTCAGAAATAATCAGTCGCTTTTGAAAGGGGCTAATCATGGACGAGGATCGCAAGGAAGTTTGGGACGCGCTCACCACTCGCGCAAGCCAGCTGTTTGGCAAGGACCCCTCTGAGTTCACCGAGGACACCAAGTTTGCCGACCTAGGCATCAAGTCGGTGCAGGTTTCGCAGATCACGACGTATCTCGAGGACGAGCTCGACATCGAGGTTCCTTACATGAAGTTCCGCCGTTGCGCCACGTTTGGCGAAGCAACCGACTACGTCTGCGAGCTTCTCGACGAGTAGCTCGCGAGAAGAACAGGCGAATCTCGGAGAGGGAGAAAAAATGCTCGAATACAACATTCCGGAGGAATGGGAAGAGGTCACTGACAAGAAGCTCTCTGACCTCATCGCGAAGACCGGCGAGATGGCTAGCGTCAACGATGACGACGTGAAGATCTACTTCGACCATGACACCGAGGGGTATCTGTTCCTAGTGCCCGAGGTCTATGGCGGCGAAGAGATTATGCACGCGTATCGTGTCGCTCGCAAGCCAAACGACAACCAGGCCGAGGTTGACCTTTCCAAGTCCGACGACCCCATGGCGCGCATGGGCCAGGGCTTCTGCCCGCCCTTCAACCCTCATACCTATGAGGCTGCCGATGGCGTCATCTGCATGCAGGACCAGGAAGTCGTCATGCGTGACGGCTGCAAGATCTATGCAGACATCTATCGCCCCGACACTGACAAGCCCGTCCCGACGATCGTCTCGTGGTCATGGTTCGGCAAACGCCCAGGAGACGGCATGAGCGAGTGGCAGATCATGGGCGTGCCTCCCATGACGGTCTCGAAGTGCGCGAAGTTCGAGTCGCCCGACCCGCTCTATTGGTGCTATCAGGGCTATGCCGTCGCAAACGTCGACGTGCGCGGCGCCGGCCACTCCGAGGGCAACGTCCACATGTTCACGCATCAGGACCGCGAGGATGGCTACGACTTCGTCGAGTGGGTGGCGCGCCAGCCTTGGTCTAACGGCAAGGTAGGCATGTCGGGCAACTCTGGCGTCGCCATGCACCAGTGGGGCATTGCGGCAGAGCAGCCGCCACACCTGGTTTGCATTGCTCCGTGGGAGTGCACGACCGACCTCTATCGCGAGAGCTTCTTTGAGGGCGGCGTCCCCGCGCTTTCGTTCAACAAGTTCATCGCCGCACAGGTGACTGGCCCCAACGGCGTTGACGACCAGGTCGCCATGGCCAAGATGTACCCCGACATGAACGCCTATTGGAACGACAAGCGCGCCAACTTCCGCAACGTGAAGATTCCCGTGTACCAGACTGCCGGCTGGTCGCACTTCCACCTGCCGGGCTCCTTCAATGCTTGGCGCCGCTGCCGCAGCCACCTCAAGTGGCTGCGCGTCCACCGCGACTTCGAGTGGCCCGACACGTACAACCCCAAGAACCTCGAGGACCTCAAGCACTTCTACGACCGCTACCTCCGCGGCATCCACAACGGCTGGGAAATGACGCCGCGCGTCCGTCTTGACATCATGGACGGCTATGACGTCGACTACCAGGCGGAGCGTCCCGAGAAGGCCTGGCCAATCAAGCGCACCGAGTACAAGAAGCTTTACTTCGACGCCTCGACGCCGAAGGACTGCGTCGAGCTCGACCACAAGAGCGCCTGCTACGAGCTGCGCACCGAGCCCGTCTCAACCGAGGGCAAGGCAAGCTACAACCCCGAGGACGAGGAGCTCGACTTTGACCTCACGCTCCCCGAGGACGTCGAGATCACCGGCTACATGAACCTGCACCTGTTTGTCTCGTGCGATGGCTACGACGACATGGACCTCTTCATCAACATCCAGAAGGCAGACAGCGAGGGCAACTGGGTGCCTTGGCTCACGCTCGACGAGCCGCATCCGGGCGCCTGGGGAAAGTGCCGCGTTTCTCGTGCTACGGTCGACGAGGGCCTCACGAAGAAGCACACGCCGGTCTACACGATGACCGACACGCACAAGCTCGCCGACGGCGAGATTCGCGCGGTCGACATCGCCATCGTGCCGACGGCCCGCGTCTACCACAAGGGCGAGCGCTTCCGCGTGCAGATCTCTGGTCGCTATATCCGAGACGGCTGGTTCGAGCCGCTGTCTTGGGACACTGACAACCACGGCACTCACAACATCCATACCGGCGGTCAGTACGATTCTTGGATCGAGATTCCCGTTGTCCCGCCGCGCTATCAGGCTGGCGAGTACATCCATCGCTGATTTGTCGGCATTATAGATTGCCTCTCTAAGGGCGAGGCGCCCAAGACCGAGAAGGCCTGGGCGCCTCGCCCCGCTTCAGTGACGGTGCGGAGGACAGCTCATGCTCCCATCGTGTGGGGCACACAACGTGAGCGCCCTTCCGTTGCGTGGGACCTCACGGCGTTTCCGCAGGTCGCAAGCCGCATCGTGTGGGGCTTTCGCGACGGTCGCTGGGCTTGTTTCTATCGTGTGGGACACACAACAGGGGATCTGCTTCATCGTGCGGGTTGTGACGGCGATTTCGCAGGTAAAGGCTTCTATCGTGTGGGGCGTGGCTGCTTGGTCCGGCATGCATTCCCACACGATGATCAGCCCCGCTTCCCGACGCCTCGCTTCAGGCGATTGGCCCCACACGACATAAGGAAAATCCTGGGACGACCCGCCAGATTCCCTCACGACGTGACTCCCAATTCAGAGAGATCCCTACACAACGCCAGGTGCCATTCTCCTCCCTGGGCTACCTGTGCCAGCGCCCTTCTCTCCAGCTGCTGTGGTTTCGCACAACGCTTTCCCTGACGTTCGGAACTCTTTCGTTTGTGCGAACGAACAATTGAAAAGTCTCAACTCCTACCATCCAAATTGAACGTGCGCGAAAGCGCGCATGGATTTCAACTTGGAGAGGGGTCCTAATGGCACAGCACAAAGTGATGGGCATTTGCGCAGGCATGCATGGTGGGAACAGCGAGATTGCGCTCAAGGCCGCGCTCGAGGTGCTTCGCGACAAGGGTGCCGAGTGCGAGCTCATCAACCTGTTTGACTACAACATTCTGCCCTGCACTGGTTGCGAGGGCTGCACCATGCAGATGGGCGACATCGCGCAGCATCCCGAGAAGGAGTACAAGGGCTGCGTTCTCAAGGACAAGGACGACGTAGACCGCCTCATCACCGAAATGCACACGTGCAACGGCGTTCTCATTGCCGTTCCCACCTATGACCTGACGCCAAGCTCGCTGTACACCCGCTTTGCCCAGCGCTTCCTTGCTTACGAACTTTCCTTCCTGCTCCAGATTGGGGTCGTGAAGGAGAACCCGCACACCGTGGCCGGCCTCATCTCCGTCGGCGGCTCCATGCACGACTGGCAGACCTTCTCGCTCGAGAGCCTGCAGGCAACCATGTTCACGATGTCGCTGCAGGTCGTTGACCGCTACATGGTTCAGCGCTCCGCGCGCCCCGGCTCGATTCTGACGTTCCCCGAGCAGGTCGAGCGTTGTCGCCAGATGGGCGAGCACATTTGGGAGGCCATGGAGACGCCTGTCGACCAGCGTCATTGGCTCGGCGACCCGGATGACGGCGTCTGCCCCAATTGCCACTCCAGCCTGGTCTATCCTGGCGACAAGCACTGGGACGGCGTCGAGTTCCCGTGGGAGTGCGCGGTCTGCGGAGCGGGCGGCGACCTTGTCGTGGACGAGAAGACCGGCCGTCCCAAGCTGAAGATTGCCGAAAACGGCCTGATTCGCGACCGCAACGACGACAAGGCGCGCGCAGAGCACCTGAACGAGATCATCAAAACTCGCATCGAGTTCTATCAAAAGAAGGATAATTTCAAAGACGATTTCGAGCACTATCGCAAGCTCGAGTTCCCCACGGTGTAGTTGATTCATTGCGACCAGACGGAGGCGCCAGCCTTGAAGTGCTCGGGCTGGCGCCGCACTCGTTTTCCCGTCAGTAACGAAGAGGGGAGAAGTGCGGAGGGGCCGCCGCTTTCTCCCATTACCGCAGCGCTTGGGATTTCGCCTACGAAGTCCGCGAGGAGCGTTCATCTGAGAGCCGTCGCATCGTGTGGGGATTTCTCTGAATTGCAGGAGGCATCGTGTGGGAGCCGATGGCGTTTTCCCAGATAATCGCCACTCTTGTGTGGGTAGCGTCATCGTCTTTCGGAATTAGCTCGCGTTGTGTGGGGTTAAGCTGATAGCTGAATTTCTATCGTGTGGAAGTCGCGGACGTATTTGCAGGTAGGAGAAGTCGTTGTGAGGGTTTTCTCGGTGATTTTGCAGCATGAAGCCCGCTAGGTCCCACACAATAGATGCCCTCCCTTCTTAGGCGTGCGATCGTGTGGGTCGCTCAAGCATCTGCGCAGGACAGCCTTTTGGTTGTGTGGTCCTGCCCTTGGTCGAGAAGGAGCGCGGTCCCACACAAGAGGTGCCATCGCGTGGAACCTCGCGCTTGCGTGGGCTGGCTGTCCGCGCCTACGGGTCTGCAGCGCCCACGGGCCGTTGCGCCCACGGGACCGCGGGGCCTACGGGCGCTAGCCCTCTGACGGGTGCGCCTGGATGTCTTCGCGGCTTATGCTGATGCGGCTCTTGAAGAGGTCCAAGAAGAACAGGACCCTGAACGACAGCTGCAGCAAAAACTGGTCTTCTCCCGACGAGAGGTCGCAGCCTAAGATCTCGCGAATCCTGCCGAGCCTGTAGAGCAACGTGTTCTTGTGCAGGTTCAAGATCTTGGCCGCTCGCTGCGTATTGCATGCATTCTGCAGGTAGATGAAGAGCGTGTCGGTGAGCTCGGTCCCGTGCTCGCGGTCGTAGCGTGCAAGGCGCATGAGCGACGGATGCACGAAGTTCAGCAGGTTGTACTGCTTGTTCGTCAGGTCGAGCATCTGCACGTAGGCGTAGTCGCAATAGTGGTAGAGTCCGCCGTCCTCCAGAAACACCGCCACCATCCTGCCCGAGCGAATCGCCGAGCGAGCCTGCTCATAGTGGCTGTGGATGTGCGTCAGGTCATCAAAAGCGTTGCTCACGCCAACCGAGAGGTCGTTCACCGCGGCCGCCTTGCGGAGCTGCTTCTCGGTATAGTCGCCGAGCCCCGCGCCCTTCTCGCGGGTGAACAGTATGACTAGGGCATGCTCGTAGCTTGCGTAGATGCTGTTCTTCAGACATCCCGTAAGCTGCATCGCGATGGTGTCGTAGTCCTGCGGGGTGAGGTTGGCGTGGTTGGGCTCGACCACCGCGACATAGAGCTCGGGCAGCGGCCGGAACTCAAGCACGCTCAGGCGCCGATTGGTTACGGCGTGGCTGGGCTGCTCGTCATTCAGCAGATTGACGAGGAAGTACGAGTCCATCTGGCCTCGGCTCGCTGCGTAAAGGTCGGTCTTCTGCATCTCTTGGCCCACAAATAGGCCGAGCCGCGCCATGCACTCGTAGTCGACCTCGCTGAAGGGATGGTCGCGGGCGATCATCATCGTGTGGGCAATCGTGACCCCATGCACGATCGAGGCCGTGACCATCGTGTCAGCGTCGAGCACGTCGTTATGCACCACGATGGGCTTTCGTGCCTGCGCGCAACGCTCGCTCAGCCTCTCGCGCTTGATGAATGCCACGCCGTCCTCGAGGACCGACTCGTACTGGAATTCCTGCTCAAGCACGCTGTCCACGTGGCGAGATGGGTCAAGCTTGCCCTCTACGTGCCGCGCGACGTAATGGTAGGCGCTGTCGACGACCACGATGGGGTTGCGCAGCGCGCGAGAGGCCTCTTCGATGAGGTATTGAAGACCGTTGTTAGAGAAGTGCGCCGTCAGCATGCGCCGCACGATGTCCGTGACCTCGACTTCCTCGAGGAAGAACCCCTGCACGCAGTTGTAGACGGAAAATGGATTGTACTCAAGGCGAAGCAGCACGACGTTGGCTGACGAGCTGTCTAAAAGAACAGGAGGCACCTCCTGGCATCCAAAGAGCACGACGTTGAAGATCTCGTCTGGAAGCTCTTCGGGAAGGTTCACATCGTCCGAGAAGTACAGGACGCTGGGGTGCGGCCGCTTGGTGTCTGGCGTGAGAAAGCCAAGGTTGTCGATGTTGACCTCGGGGTCGGAGAGCCTTTTCGACGCAACAGACCCGTCTGGCAAGCGAAGCAGCAGCTCCTTGAGTTCCATGACCACGTCCTTCTCTTGTTTGCGCGTGCGCCCTGGGGTATGCACGGGCATATGTGCAGGCACACAAATAATACGCGACCACGGGGCAATTCAAAGGGCTCTCCGCCGCGCGGCTCGGCAGCTGACGGAGTTCGGCTATAGTTCAGCCAGTCAGAAGTCTGCCCTCTCCATGGGCACGAGGGAAGAAGAGAGGCGACGCAGGTGAAGCGTCCCGCAAGCGACCATGACCAGCAGTCGGAGACCGAGCGCCGCATCGAGGACGCCGTCTTCTCGATCATGGCGACGACCGACATCCCCAACATCAAGGTTGGGGACGTCGTGCGCAAGGCCGGAGTCTCTCGCTCCACGTTCTACCGGCACTTCGACAGCGTCGAGGACGTTGTCAAGCAGTTCGAGGCCGGGCTTCTCGACACCATGCGCACCATCAACAAGACCGCGCTCAAGGCGCAGTTCGACAAGTCGGAGCTTGGCCCCACCATGGCGATGGTCAGCCGCATGGAGGTGCTGCGCAACAATCGCGAGAAGGTCATCGCCCTAAACAGCGACCACGGCGACCCGGTGTTCCAGCACAGGGCGACCATGCTCATGCACGAGTACTTCCGCATCCGCCTCAAGGACGTCAGCGGCTCAGAGGTCGACCGCGACCTCTACCTGTCGTTTGTGATCGCGGGCCACAACAACATGATCGAGTACTGGCTCGAGAAGCGCCCAGACATACCGCCCGAGAAGGTGGCCGCCATGCTCAATCGCCTGTACTACTCGCCGCTCTTCATCAACGACGAGAGCGTTACGGAGCACCCCTATGACCCCTTTGGCGAAAAATAGCAAAAAATGCCCTTGAACTGCGCTTTTATGCGCATGCACGAAGGCGGTCGAACTGCTCGGTACAATCTTTGGGCGTAGCACCAAGGGGCTTTGACCTGCGAAAAGATACAAAACAGATAAATCTGCCCCGCATGCTGGGACACTTGATGCAAAAACGTCCCATCACACATCGGAGAAGCCACATATCCTTTGCATCGTAAGGCAATTGATCGTTTGTATCGTACGCGAGCAAAGGAGTGATTGACTGTGGTCAAGCTTGGCAAGCAGGCACGGAGCGTCTCCATCGTGGGCGTTGGGTGCACCCCCTTCAAGAACTTCGAGGACCATCCCGAGACCAAGGGCATGAGCGAGGGCGACGCCTTTGGGTACGCGGCCCTCGAGGCCATCCAGGACGCCGGCCTTGAGCCCCGCGACATCCAGTACTTCTACCATGGTGCCGCGAACCCCTTCATGATTGGAGACTCACTGACGCCGAACATGCAGGTCGCTGATTGGTTTGGCGTCCGCGGCATCGGCTCGGTGCACCATTCGGAGGCGTGCTGCACGGGCTACGTGGCCCTTCAGGAGGCCGTCCAGGCCGTCGCCTGCGGCTCCTACGACATCGTGCTCTCCGGCGCCGTCGACCTCGCCGCCTCGCTTCCCGTTGTGGACGCGCCCGGCTGCTTCCGACGCGACTTCCCGCTCTCCGAGATGCTCCCTTCCATCCCTAAGGTCTACGACCGCGCATACGGCCGCCCGTTTGACTCCGCATTCGGCATCTCGTTCGACAACTGGATCAACAAGTACCGCTGGGAGTATGACCTCACGGCAGACCAGATTGACGATGCCCTGAACGGCGTCTCCAAGTCGCTCCGCCACGCCGCCGTGCTGAACCCGCTGGCCTTCTCGACCGAGGAGTTCGACGACGTCGCCAAGGCAAACGGCCTTGGGAGCGCCGACGAGTACCTGAAGAGCTTCAACAACCCCAAGGTCACGCAGTACCTGCGCGTCACCGGCTTCGAGATCAAGTGCGACGGCGCCGCGGCCGTCGTCGTCATGCCGACCGACATGGCCGTCGCGCGCGGTCTTGACCACAAGGTGATCGACGTCCTGGGCACCGGAGCCGCAGCGTACGAGGGCGCGACTCCCGACAACGAGTACAACGGCACGAGGGACGGCGCAAAGCAGGTCTACGAGCTCACGGGCGTCAGCCCCGACGAGATCGACCTTCTCTTTGTGAACGACTTCTTCCTGGCAGGCGACATCGTCGCCTCCGAGGAGGTCGGCTACATACCTCGCGGAGAGGCATGGCAGTACGCCATCGACGGCCGCATGGCCTTCGACGGCGACAAGCCCATCAACACCCATGGCGGACGCTGCAACTTTGGCCATGCCCATGGCGCCTCGGGCGTCGCGGACATCGTCGAGGCCGTCAAGCAGATGCGCGGCGAGGCGGGTGCCACCCAGATGCCCAAGCTTCCTCGAACCACGTTCCTGCGCGGCTTTGGCGGCGGCCAGAACATCCGCTGCCAGATCCTGCGCACCCACGAGTAGACCAACGCGACAAAGAAGGAGGCACAAGCAATGCTTCTTGAAGACATGGAGCCCATTGTTAAGAAGTTCTACGACGGCGTCGCCGAGGGCAAGCTGCTCGGCCGCAAGTGCAAGGAGTGCGGGGCAATCGAGTTTCCGCCGCATCTGGGCTGCAATACCTGCGGGTATCACGAAACCGAGTGGGTCGAGCTCTCTGGGCATGGCACGCTCGAGAGCTTCGTGGTCCCCGGCATCCAGAACGACAAGCCCTATCTCAAGGCCATAGCTCCCTATGGCTACGGCAAGGTGAAGCTCGACGAGGGCGCCGAGTACTCGTTTGTCGTCTTCTGCGGCACGCGCAAGGTCCTCAAGGGCCTGCAGGAGCGCCTGTACAAGAACCACGAGACCATTGGCGTGCACTTCAAGCCCATCAAGCGCGTCGTGCCCGAGAAGGAGGGCTCTGACACCATGGTCGAGTGGTGGCAGCCCTGCTTCGAGCTCGACGAGGCAGCAAAGTAAGGACGCCGGACTCGTCGGTCGCACGCGCTACGGTAACCGCATTCCCGAAAGGATTCGAACATGGACAAAAACGAGCTTTTCTCCACGCTGGCTGGCCTTGCCAAGCAGGCCTACAACACCGACATCGACATCAAGCCCGAAACCACCTTCGACGAGCTTGGCAAGGGCTCGATGAAGATGATCGCCCTCACCTCGATGATCGAGAACGAGCTTGACGCAGAGGTCACCGTCACCGAGATCATGAACATGAAGACCTTCGGCGAGCTCGTCGACCGCGTCGCCGAAGAGGTCGAGGAGTAGCCCTTCTCGCTGAGAACCCAGCCAACAGAGCCCAACAAGCCAAACCTTGGGGGCGGTCCCTTCAAGGCCGCCCCCAACTTGTAAGAAATTGGAGCGTCAGCAATGAATCTGATGGATGAAATGCGCGAGCGCGCAAAGGAGGACGTCCAGCGCGTCGCCTTCTTTGAGGGCGAGAACCCCACGATGATCAAGGCCGTGGCCGAGCTGACAAGCGAGGGACTCGCCCGGTGCTTCGTGGTCGGAAACGCCGAGGCCGTCAAGCAGAATGCGACCGAGCAGGGAGTGAGCCTTGAGGGCGTCACGCTTGTGGACCTTGCCGACGAAGACGCTAACGAGGCCATCGCCCAGCGCTTCGAGGTCCTTCCAAGCTGCCGCTGGAAGGCAAAGGGAGTGCGCCGCCGCGTGGTCAGGCCCATGGAGCGCGCGCTCATGATGCAGGCGCTCGGAGACGTGGACATCACGTTTGGCGGCATCGACTGCCCCACGGGCGACGTCATCCTGGGCGGCCAGGAGATCATCGGCCTTGCGGACGGAATCGACACGGTCTCGTCAATGGGAATCTTCGACATACCCGGCTACGAGGGCCCCGACGGCCAGCTTCTGGGCTTTGGCGACTCCGCAGTCTGCCAGGACCCGACTCCCGAGCAGGAGGCCTCCATTGCCATCTCTGCCTGCGACACCTGGACGGCGCTGACGGGTCGCGAGGCACGATGCGCGCTTCTCTCGTTCTCGACCGACGGCTCGGGCGCAGGCGAGATGGTGCAGAAGGTGCGCGAGGCCCGCGACATCGCGCAGGAGCGCCGTCCCGACCTCAAGATCGACGGAGAGTTCCAGCTGGACGCGGCGCTTCGCCCCGAGGTGGCTGCGCACAAGGTTCACCGCGAGAGCGCGGTTGCCGGTCGCGCTAACATCATCATCTGGCCCGACCTCAACGTGGGCAACGTGGGCGTCAAGCTCGTGCAGATGTTCGGCCACGCGGACGCATACGGCCCGATGCTGCAGGGCTTCAAGAAGATCGTGTGCGACTGCTCGCGCTCCGCGCCCGTCTCAGAGATCGTGGGCAACGTCGTGATGTCTTGCGTCCGCGCGCAGTGCCTGAAGGAGGCGTAAGCCCGTGGCTGAGAAGAGCTATCGGATCCTGGCCATCAACCCTGGCTCCACCTCCACCAAGATTGGGCTTTTCGAGGGCGAGAAGTGCGTGCTTTCCGAGAACGTCGCCCATGACGCGCAGCGCCTGGCAGAGATCGGGGACGTCTCCTCGCAGCTGCCGTATCGCCGCGACATGATACTGGACATCCTGGACAAGGCCGGCGTCGACCTCTCCAGCGTCGACGCGTTCGTCGGGCGCGGCGGCGGGCTTCTCTCGCTTGAGGGCGGCGTCTATGCGGTGGACGATACCCTGCTTGCCGACGCCCGGCGGGGAGCGAACGGCGTGCAGCATCCGGCGCAGCTGGGGAGCCAGCTTGCGCACGAGTTTGCCGAGAAGTACGGCAAGCCTGCCTTTGTCGTGAACCCGCCCGACACCGACGAGCTGTGCGACGACGCTCGCATGACGGGCATCAAGGGCGTCTATCGCAACGTCCATCTGCATGCCCTGAACCTTAAGGAAACGGCCATCCGCCATGCCAAGTCGCTGGGCAGGCGCTACGAGGACTGCGACTTCATCGTCTGCCACATCGGAGGCGGGATATCGGTCTCGGCTCATAAGCATGGGCGCATGATCGACGGCTATGACATCGTTGGCGGCGAGGGTCCCATGACCCCGACCCGCGCCGGCGCCGTGCCCGTCGTCGAGGTGCTGAAGTACCTGAAGGACCACGATGCCGAGAGCACGCGCAAGCTCTGCCAGAGAAGCGGCGGCTTTGCCGACCTTCTGGGCACCTCCGATGCAATCGAGGTCTGCAAGCGCGCAGACGAGGGAGACGAGGCCGCCAAGCGCGCCTGGAGCGCCATGGAATACCAGCTCGTCAAGTACATCGCATCTATGGCGGGCGTGCTCCACGGCCACGTCGACGGAATCCTTCTGGGCGGCGGCATGGTGCACAACCAGGAGCTTGTCGACTACATTCGCGAGGGCTGCGGCTGGATTGCGCCGGTAACCGCATATCCCGGCGAGTTCGAGCTCGAGGCAATGGCGGCAGGCGCCGTCCGCGCGCTTTCTGGCGAGGAAGCGGTCAAGCGCTACACCGGCCAGCCGGTCTTTACGGGCTTTGCCTGCTTCGAATAGGGGAGGGGTCGGCTCGGCTTTGTGCGAAGCCGACCTTGCTTTGGGAAGCGGGCTCGCTCGGCTCGGCCAAAGGCTCCGCGGCCGAGCGGGCCATTAGCCCACTTGCAGGTAGTTGTCCAAGAAGATGTCGAGGGCCTCGTTTCTGTGGGAGGGAAGCCAGGATGCTGCAACGCACATCTCATCCTCGCGCCCCTCGATGGGAATCGCGCGGACCTTGTCGTTTGTGAGGAAGGGGCCGGTGAAGTAGCCGGGGAGAAGCGCGTAGCCCATGCCGGACGCGACGGCCAGCGTGGTAGTCGCGACGTCCTGCGAGACGTAGGAGATCTTGGGGGAGAAGCCCTCCTCCTCAAAGGTGGCGTTGATCTTCAAGTTCTCGCCGTACTGCGAGCCGCCGCGGTCGATATCGACAAGCTCATATCCCTCGAGCTCGGAAAACTTGACGGAGGCTTTCCCGGCAAGGGGGTGGCCGGCGGGGACCACGGCAATCAGCGGCCAGTGCCTGAGCACTTGGAACTCGATGCCTTCCATCTCGGAGGGACTGTAAAGGAGGTTTATCGCAACGTCTATCGTCTCCGCCTTTACGGCGTCGTAGAGCTCCGCGACGTTCTCGCGAAGGAACGAGATCTTCACGTGAGGGTTGTCCATGCGGAAGCTGCGGACCATGTCGCAGAGGTTGGTATGCTCGTAGCCCTTCACATAGCCAATCGAGAGGGTACCCGAGATGCCCTTGCTGGTCCTCTGCGCGCGGATGACAGACTCGTGCTCAAGGCAGAGCATCCTGCGCGCGTCATCGAGAAACGACCTTCCTGCCGGCGTGAGCTCCACGTGGTGGCTGTCGCGCTCGAAGAGCCGCGCGCCGACCTCTCGCTCGAGCAGGCGAATCTGCTGGCTGAGCGCCGCCTGAGACACGAAGAAGCGCTTTGCGGCGCGCGTGAACGAGAGCTCCTCCGCCACGGCAACAAAGTACTCGAGCTGCCTTGTCTGCACGATGCCCCTCCTTGCTATAAGTATTTCTTATCGCATGGCAAAAACAACGATACATCATCCCTGTTGCTTGCTGTCTAGCATAAGCATTACAGACCAAAAGGATTACGTTTGCTAAGGAGAGGCCATGTCTGACAGAAGGAAGATCAAGCTCGTCCAGTCGCTCACCGGGGCCATCGTGCTCACGCTTCTCATGCAGGTGATGGGGCTTCTTGGCTATACCAACTACATCTGGATGCTCTTTTTGCCCCTGCTTCTGTTCTTTGCCCTGGGAGCCGACTTCAAGGTCATTCCCTCGATGATCGTCGGCTACGTCTGCGGCTGCCTCTGGGCAATCGTGAATGGGCTTGTGATGCAGCTGTTCTCGGGCTTTGGCGACAACATGTTCCTCTCGAACATCCTTCCGACCATCATTGTCATCTTCCTGATCCTCACGACGCATGAGAACCTGCTCGAGGGCACCATCTTCGGCAACATCCCGAGCATCTTCCTCGGCCTTGCCACCTCGTTTTTCGTGAGCATGCTGCAAGTGCCTCTGACGACGGTTCACCTCATCTGCTTCTTCTGCTATGGGCTGGTGCTCGCAAGCGTGCTGGTGCTCTCTGGCATGGCCGTCTGCAGCGCAATCTTTGGCAAGGAGCGCACGATGGCCGCGCTGTCGCCGCTTCCTCCAAAAGACAAGGAGAGCGACAAGTAGGGGCGCCCTTGGAGCCCGTCGGCGTGCGGCCAACAGAAAGATGAGCTGAGCGCCGCTGTCTTTGCGATAAATCCGGAAATCTTCTATGAGAGGGGAAGCCATGCCCGAGAGGGGAAAGCAAGAGGAGAAGGCGCCTGAGAGCAAGGTCGTCAGAAGCGTTGAGGAGGCGCGTGCCCTGTACGAGGGCCGTCCTGGCGCGACCAAGTACCCGCACGTCTTTGATCCCATCGAGATTCGCGGCAACGTCTACAAGAACAGGCTCATTGCCGCGCCCACCATGTTCTTCCATGCGGCCTACTTCATTCCCGACATCGCCGAGAACATCTACCGCATGGTGGGCGTGCGTGCCGAGGGCGGCTTTGGATGCGTCTCGACCGGCGAGCTCCCTGCCAACTTTGAGGAGAGCCGCGGCGCCTTCATGGACCGCGCCATCGACATCCACCACTACTACGGCAGCGACTTCGACAAGGCCAAGGAATATGCCGACCGCATCCATGCGGGCGGGGCGCTTGCCTACTTCGAGTTCTCGCACGAGGGGCTCGAGGCCGACGACGCCGAACAGCCTTGGGGCCCTGACGACATGGTGCGCGAGGATGGACGCCATGTCTTCGGCATGGACCGCCAGATGATGGAGAAGGTCTGCCATGACTTCTTCGACCTTGGGCGCTTTGCCACTGCCTGCGGCTTTGACGGCGTCCTTCTCCATGGTGGGCATGGCTTCTTGATCCAGCAGTTCATCTCGCCCGCAACCAACCACAGGACCGACGAGTTCGGCGGCTCCATCGAGAACCGCTCGCGCTTCCCGAAGATGCTTCTTCGCGCGCTTCGGGCTGGCGTGGGGGAGGACAAGGTCATCGAGCTGCGCATGAGCGCCGAGGACTGCGCGCCTGGCGGCATGACGCTCGAGGATACCTGCGGCTTTGCCGAGCAGATAGACGGTCTCGTGGACATCTTCCATGTGTCTTGCGGCATCAAGAAGCTAGGCAACGGAAGCGACACGTTCAGCGACATCTTCGACCCTCATGGGATTAACCTCGATCGCGCGGCAGCCATCAAGGAGCACCTGCACAAGAGCCTTGTTTCTGTCATCGGAGGCTTCAACAGCGTGGCGCAGGCAGAAGACGCCATCGCTGCCGGGAAGGTCGACTTCGTCGAGTATGGCCGCCAGTGCTTTGCCGACCCCATGTTCATCGAGAAGACGCTTGACGGCCGGGAGGACATGGTTCATCGCTGCGTGCGCTGCTTCCACTGCTACCCTGGCTTCTGCGAGCACAAGACCGACATCCCCCTGTGGTACCAGCTGCCGCCCGAGGAGTTCATGAAGGTGTACAGTCCGGCGGTCATGGGCGATTGCTCAATCAATCCCGAGAGCGGGCTTGGCTTCTATCCCGACAGGCTTCCCAAGCCCGAGGGCAAGCGCCGCGTCCTCGTTGTGGGCGGAGGCGTCGGCGGCATGCAGGCCGCAATCACGGCAGCCCGTCGCGGCCACGACGTGGTGCTCGCCGAGAAGTCCGACCGCCTGGGCGGCGTCCTTCTCTTCTCTGAGCACGACCACGACAAGCGCGAGTGGTTCGACTTCATTGAGGTGCTCCGCCGCGAGCTCGATGAGAGCGGCGCCAAGGTGCTCCTGAACACTGCCGTTGACGCGGAATATATCAAAAAGACGGCTCCCGACGCGGTGATCGTGGCCGTGGGCGCGCACAACCGTGGCTGCAAGCTGCCTGGGGCCGAGCGCGCAATGGACGCGGCCGACAGCTACTACCACCTCGACGAGCTTGGGCACTCGATCGTGATTGCCGGCGGCGGCCTTACCGCTTGCGAGACGGCGCTCAACCTGGCGAGCCTTGGGCACGAGGTCACGATGGTCGTGCGCAAGGCGCGCATCACCCCGAGCACGTTCGGCTACTATCGCAACGCGCTTCTCGATGAGATGGACAAGCGCGGCATCAAGCAGATGCTCTCTACGGTTCCTCTCGAATTCACGGACGAGGGCCTTGTCTGCGAGAAGGCAACTGACGAGAAGGGCACGCCTGGGGGAGAGCGCGTGGTGGTCAAGGCCGACACCTACATGTACTCGTTTGGCATGGAGCCCAACGCCGAGCTTGCAGACTCGTTGGTTGCGGCGGCTGGGGAGGTCGGAGCCAAGGCGTTCAACATCGGCAACTCCAACCGCGCGACGATAGTCCGAGACGCCGTCCACGATGGGTACAAGGCGGCCATGGCGATTCTTTAGTGCACTTTTCGCTTCGTGCTATAGCACATAAAGTTGCGACATATTGGCGAAGGCTTGTTGCTAAAAGCCATAGGAGAAATTCTCGCTTGCTCCTAGCATGAGGGGTAATCGGGCGGCGTGCGGAAACCTGTCCGCACGCCGCATTTTGTACCTTTGGACGAATGTCCATAATATCGGGGAAGGAATCTCTCATGCCGATGAAGACTTCAACCAGGTTCGTCAAGGCGGCGCTTCTGAACCTCTGCACTGCCGCCGTGCTCTGCACGATGTGCGAGTGGCTTGCTATCTACGTCTTCCACAGCGCCACGCCCGCTGATGGCGAGGGCTGGATCTGGCCGATGTTCTGGATCAACTTCGTGTTTGCTTGGTGCGTCGCGACAATCATCGGCATGATTCCTGCGCTTCCCGAGTGGGGCGTTCGCTGGGCAATGAAGCGCGCGAAGCCTTCCGACGGCGCCAAGTTCGGCGCGCTGGTAAACGTGCCCATCAACACGGTCTACTCTGTCGTCCTATGCTATCTCGTCGGCACGCTTGACGCCTGCGTGCTGGGTGGCGCGCCGTTCATCGCCTCGATCTTCGGCTTCCTTGAGAACATCATCCCCGTGTGGATTGCCTGCTTCGTCACCACGTTCTTCCTGAACACTCCGATCGAGAACGCCGCGCGCAACATCTGCCACGACCCCGCTCCCGAGATGCACTAGCCTCTTTTCTCGTCTGATCTACTAGCTGTGACCTGCGCCCGCGACGTTTCCTATCGTCGTGGGCGCTCCTGCCTCTCTGCGCTGCCAGGTTGCGCGACTTTTGCGGCATCAAAGGCCGCGCAATCTGGCAGAGGTGGGCATCAAAGGCCGCGCAACCTGGCAGAGGTGGTGCCCAGCCCCAATGTGTGGGACCGGCGCAGAAATGACCCTGCCCGTCGTGTGGGGATTTGCCGCGTTCCCGCAGGTCGAGGAGCACGTCGTGCGGGAGTTCGCGGGCTGCGCCGAGGTGCCTCGCCGTTGTGTGGGACAAGCTTCAGCTGGTTCCTCCCTGTCGTGTGGGGCTGTGGCGAGAACGCGCAGGTAAGGGGGACCATCGTGCGGGTCGGTCGGGCTTGGGCGCTGCGCGAGCCCCACACAATGGGAGCAGTCCCCCGGGCCTTCCGCGGCGAGCCGCACGATGGGGCTCGAAGCCCGGAGAAGCCGCAGCTAGGCGTGCTGGGCGAGAGGGGCGCCCCGCACGATGGGAGGTGTCATTTTTTCGGCACCCCCACACAACGAGGCCCTGCCAACTTGCGCGACTTTTGCGGCATCAGAAGTCGCGGAACCTGGCAGGTCTGGCATCAGAAGTCGCGCAACTTGGCAAAGCGGGCATCAGAAGTCGCGCAACCTGGCAGGCTCGGGCATCAGAAGTCGCGCAACCTGGCAGCCAATGTGCCGCTCCCAGTCGCGCGAGCGAAGCGCGCCGGCAGCGCGGATTGGCTTCTGGCGACGGGGTATACCTGTTGCGGAGGAGATTGGCTTTTAAGAAAGAGAGGAACGCCTGATGGATGGGCTTTTTCAGGTAACGGATCTTGGCGATGGGCTATGGGAGATTGCCGACGTCATCGGTTGCCGTTGCTATTTTGTGAAAGGCGCCAATCGCGCTGCGTTGATTGACTCGTGCGTAGGCATCGGGGACATCCGACCGATCGTCTCAGAGCTCGCTGGCTCTCTTCCGGTGACCGTGCTACTCACGCATCGCCACCACGACCACATCGCAGGCTCCTACCTCTTCGACGACGTTCGCATTCCGCGCGAAGAAGACGTAGAAGTTCAACAGAACGAGGAGGACAACGCCCACGCGATTGACATACTCGTGGAGCAGGGACGCGTCCCTGCTGGAGAGTTCTCCGCAATGAAAGAAGGACATCGTCCCGACCTCTCGTACTTCGAGGAAGGCGACGTGCTCGACCTTGGGGGCATCACCATCGAGGGCTACTTCTTGCCTGGCCATACCGACCATTCGATTGGCTATCTGCTGCGCGAGCGCCGGCTGCTGATCTCGGGCGACGCCGTCACCCCTTGCATGTGCCTCTTCTTTCCCGAGAGCCTGCCGATTGCCACGTGGCGCCAGACGCTCGAGAAGATGAAGGACATGCCCTTCGACACCTTCAGGATCGGCCATTATTCGCACGAATATACCAAGGCTGACCTCGACGGATTCCTTTCGAGCGCCGACTATGCGCTCTCGGGCGCTCGCGGACTCTCGTGGGCCTACACCTATATCGAGGGACTTCGGGGCTCGCTCTACATTTGGCCGGACAGCCCCTCAATGGATGCGGATTCCGCGGACTTTCGCGCGGTCATCGGACCCTACGTTCCGCGCGAGCGCAAGCATCGCCGCCATCGCAAACCAAGTGCTGAGAACGGCAATTAGCAGCTGATTCGATAAGGCCTGCAAGCAAGAAGGTCCCCGCTTGGTCATCCGCGCGGGGACCTTTGCTGCAAGACGCGAGCGCCCCCCGTCGTTCGGGGGCGCTCCAAGCGAAAGCTCCTTGCCAGCGTCTGGCGGCTACTCCTTTTGGGCCTCTGGCTTGTGCGCAAGCGCAAAGAGCGCGAGCGCAAGGCAAACGACCATGCAGACGATCGAGAGCGCGAACATCAGCCCATAGCCTCCAGCGGAATCGATCACGAGGCTCCAGAAGACCGCCGCGACGGCGCTCATGAGCGAGCCCACCATCGATACGCGCGAATAGATGTTTGAATAGTCGCGCGACCCAAAGACGCTGCGCACAAGAAGCGGAGTCTCGACGGTGGTCATTGCGTACACCACGCCGAAGAGGAACGCGCCCGCCAGCAGCAGCACGAGAATCGCGGGGAAGGCCCACATGAGAAGCACGCCGGCGACTCCTGCCACAATTCCGCAGATGGCTCCAAGCCGTACCGAGCGATCGCTCACCGAGCCCAGGAACACCTTGCCAATCGCTTGTCCAAGCATGGCGGAAGAGGCAATAACGCCAGAGGCGGCGGCAATCTCGGGAAGGGTCTCGGAGAACGAGAGCGCGTAGCTCGAAAGGAACTGGTAGACGGTTTGGTTCAGGGTGATGACGCCGCAGAAGGCCACGATTGCCCAAAACGCCGGCATGTGCATGGCATCGGCGGCCATGACTCCCTGCTGGGCAGCGCCAGAAGCGCCAGCAGACGCGGCCTCGTCCTTCTCGGCGTCTTTCTCGTCGGCTCCATAGGGAAGGAGCCCCTTGTCGGAGGGCTTGCTCCTCACCACGAAAAGCGTGAACGGAAGCGTCCCCACAAGGATGATGATGCCGAAGATGAAGTACGCCTGCCGCCATCCCTCGGCGCCAGACTGGATTATCGAGGTCCCGACGGTGTTGAAGATGACGCCTCCGATGCCGGTGAACGCCATGCAAAGCCCCACGTAGAAGCCTACGCGCTTGACGCACCATGCGTTGATGAGCGTGGGCACCGCCAGGTAGATCAGCGGCGCCACGCCGACGCCCAGCACGATGCCCACCAGGTAGAACTGCCAGATCTCTTGGCAGGACGCCATGCCGAACATGCCCAGCCCGCACAGAATCGTAGAAACGGAGAGCACCAGGCGCGCGTCCTTTGTCGCCATGAGCTTGCCGCCTATGGGCAGCGTCGCCATCATGGCGAGGTTCAGGATCGAGAAGTACAGCGTGAACGACGCCTTGGGCACTCCGAAGAAGTCAGAGACCGGCGTGAAGAAGATGCCGGCGCAGCTGAGCACGAGCGCGCAGGGAAGGCAGGTTATCACGATGCATGAGAGCACGATCAGATGGGCGTAGTGAAAGCCGCCCTTCTTCTGAGCTCCCTTCTCGGTGGCTGCGGCACACTTGTTAGTCTCTTCTGCCATGCGCTTTAAGCCTCCACGTCGGCAAAGGCGCCTTCCATATGGAAGCCGTCCCACGAGGGCTCGCCCGTATAGGTCATGACCTCCTCGGTGCCGTCGAGAGCGCGGACGGCACCAGCGGCTGCGCCCTCCATCTCAAAGTCGCCCGCATAGACCTTGACAGGGGCTATCCAGCTGACGCGCTCGGTCACGTAGTCGACGAAGCGCTGGTCATGGGACACGCCGCCGGTAAGCACGATGCCATCGACCTTGCCCGCAAGCGCTGCCGCGAAGGCTCCAATCTGCTTTGCGGTCTGGTAGGCCATCGCCTCGAAGACGACCTTCGCCCACTCGTCGCCGGCGTCGATGCGCGCATCGATCTCCTGCGCGTCGTCGGTGCCAAGAAGGCCCTTGAGCCCGCCGGTCTTGCCGATGACGCCCATGACCTCCTTCTTGTCGTGCTTGCCCGAGAAGGCGAGGGCGGCCACGGGCTTTGCCGGCACGTCGCCGGAGCGGTTCGGCGCAAAGGGGCCGGATCCCTCGAGCACGTCGTTGGTGTCTACCATGCGGCCATGCTTGTGCGCGGCCACGGAAAGGCCGCCGCCCACGTGGGCCACGATCACGTTGACCTCGTCGTAGCGCTTGCCGAGCGCCTCCGCGCAGCGGATTGCGCACTCCTTCTGGTTCAGGCAGTGCACGTGGCTCTTGCGGTAGATGCCGGGATATCCCGTAATGCGGGCGACATCGTCCAGCTCGTCGGTGTCGGGCTGGTTCACGGCATAGGCGGGCTTGCCGAAGCGGGCGGCGAGGTCAAAGAGGATCGGGGCGCCGAGAATCGCCGGGTGGTTCATGCCGCAGTTCAGCACGTGGTCGCAGACCTTCTCGTCGATTTTGAAGATGCCGCCGACGGTCGGGCCCATGCCGCCGCAGTAGCCGGAGAAGGCATCGATGCTCTGGAGCTCGATGCCAGCGGCATCGAGCGTGTCGAGCACGGTCTTGGTGCGAAACTCCAGCTGGTCGGCTGCGCGGTCAAAGCCCGCGAGGACTGCGGGATCGTGGCGGACGTTCTCCCTCATGAGCGCCTTGTCGCCCTCGAAGACCGCCACCTTGGTGGAAGTTGAGCCGGGCGAGAGGGTCAAAATGCGATAGGACATTACTTCTCCTTCTACAACTGATATCAAGCAAGCAATTAGGACAAATTAAGGAAGCGAATGAGCGCCATCGTCGAAGCAACCAGCGCAAATCAGCAAAGCAACTAGCGAGAAGCGAATCCTCGCGTCGGAAAACGCGCCCCCGCGGGGGCGCGTTGGGCAAGTTTAGCGAGCGGAGAGAACCAGCATGGCGATGTCGCCGACCATCTCCTCGACCGACGAGCCGCGCGAGCTGTCGGCCACGGGGCGCTTGAAGCCGGACAGGTTGTGGCCATAGCCCTTGCCATGGGCAAAGAGCTGAATGGTCTTCACCACGGTGTTCGCGCAGTTGAGGTCGGGGAAGACCAGCACGTTCGCTCGCCCTGCAACGGCGCTCTCGCGCTTAACCTTCTTGGCGGCGACGGCGGGGACGATTGCCGCATCAAGCTGGAACTCGCCGTCAAAGGCGAGGTCGGCCCTGCGGTCGCGGGCGATTGCGAGCGCCTGCCGAATGCGATCGACGCTCGAGCTCTCTCCCGAGCCGTCGGTCGAGTAGCTGATGAAGGCGCAGCGCGGCTCCCAGTCCATGAGGGAAGAGACGTTGTCGCAGGCGGCAATGGCGATGCTCGCGAGCTCCTCTGGGGAGGGCTCGGGGTTGAGGCCGCAGTCGGTAAGGGCGATCACGTCGCCCTCAGGTCCCGAGAAGCCCGGGGTCTGGACGAGAGCGAGAATCGAGGGCACGTCGACGCCGTCTGCTAGGCCGATGATCATCTGGGCGGCCATCAGGACGTCGCCGGTCGTGTTGGTGTGGCCGCAGAACGTGCAGTCCACGTCGCCCAAGTCCTCGAGCATCATGGCGTAGTTCAGGGGGTTCTTCGCCTTCCTGCGCGCCGCCTTCGCGGAGAAGAGGCGCTCCTTGCCTGCGCCCATGTAGCGCTCAGCAAGCTCCTCGCGAGCGGCATCGTCGGAGGTGTCAACAATGCGCATCCCCTCGGTCGAGACCCCTGCGCGCTCTGCCGTCTGGGCGATCACGTCTGCTGGGCTAACCAGCACGGGGGTCCCGATGCCGTCATCGGCCACGCGTCGCGCGGCCAGCAGGGTGTCTTCGTTGTCGCATTCTGGCAGGGCCACCGCCTTCGGGGTCTTGCGTGCCTTCTCGATGAGCTCGTCAATTAGCGCCATTGTCTTTCTGCCTTTCTCGACGAATTGGATGCCGTTGTCGTGGGGATAAGGGATGCTCATTAAGGTGTGCCAGATTGGATTGCTCGGGTCCGCCAGCTCTTCGACGGGATCTTGAAGAGGATGATTGACGTGACGTAGCCAATCAGCATCAGCTGGACATAAGTCTTAAGCCAAGCGGAAATCATCTGAGCGGCCCCCACCTGAGTGAAGGCCTCGGTTAATGAGATGATGGTCACAAAGATAAAGTTTTCAATGAATATCGACACGTACGGGCGTGCCGCGCTGCCCTCGAGGCCACGGGTGAGCGACTGCGAGATGCTCACCGTAGGAATCAGCAGCTGGGCGAGCACGTTTGTGGCGAAAGCCACGCAGGTGTAGGGGTACCACGTCGCCCACTCAAGCGCCGCGCCAGAAAGCAGCGTCGCGCTCGTGTTGATTACCAGGGCCAGGACGATATCGTTCACAAGGATCCTGACGTTCCACTTGCACATGAGATGCCCCCGTCTCTTCCCTCACAGTTGTTCACAGACTAGGGTAGGGCCCTGAAAGCCGGGCTCCCATGGAACCAACCCCAAATTCGTCACGTGGAGAAGTTACTATGTTTGTGCACAAGCACAGCGGGACAGAAGGGAACACATGAGGCTTCGCACCGTCTTGAACGAGCTGCCCATAGACGACTTCTACATTCGCGACGAAGACCTGCTCGAATGGGACTTGATCGTCTCGCCAGAGTGGAACATCGGGTCAAAAGGGGTCGTCTGCCTGGGCTCGATAGCCGACTTTCTGCGCGACGGCGCTCCGGAGACCGGTAGCGGAATCATGCTCGTCTACGTGCAGGGCCAGGTGGACGAGCAGTACCACCGCCCTCCAAGAAACGTCGTCTTCGTCAGCGGCAAGATCAGCTCCAGCGACTTCCAAGAGGCGTTTTTGCACCTCGTGGTAAGAAGCGGCGAGCTTGCAGTCCGGCGCGAGACGCTGTTCCGCTGTTATCTCGACTCCTATGACCTGAGGCAGTTTGCGCGCCGCGCCGCCGAGGTGATAGGGAACCCCGTCCTCATCAGCAACACCGACCGCAAGGTGCTGGCGACGGCAGGTGAGCTGCCCGAAGACTATCGTGACGTCGCAACGACGGTCGAGAGCGGCTACATCCCGCAGTCTGTCGAGGACCATCTGGCGGCGGACGGCATCCTGAGCTCGGTCAGGAGCTCGAAGCACTCCATCATCGCGATGAACACGTCGGACAACATGCGCTGCGTCACCTCGATCATCTATCACCATCGCCTTGAGATGGGGCGCTTCGACGCATTTGAGGTAACGCGCAAGATCACGGGCGTTGACCTGGAGCTCATTGACTACGCCACCTCGCTTGCCGGCCTCATGATCGACCGCTTGGGCGTTGCCGGAGAGCGCGTGGGCATGGGCTCCTCGATCCTGTCCGACATCCTCGCGGGCAAGTTCGAGGACGAGGATGCCGTGCGGGCGCACCTGCGCCTGGCAGAGGTGCCCGATGACAGCTCGTTTGTGCTCCTGCGCGTGGTCGGCCAGTCCGGAGCGGGCCGAGACTACTACTCTCGCGTGGGCCAGCTCGTGGGCGGGGCGCTTTCCGGAAGCGTCTGGACCATCTTCGGCTCGGCCGTCGTCGTGCTCCTGTCCTTGGGCAGCGCATGCGACGCGGGCTTTGACGGGTATGCCTCCTGCGAGCGGCGCATCGTGCGCGACCGCACCTTCATGAGCGCCCTTGAGAACAACGACATGCGCTGCTTCGTGAGCGAGCCCTTCTCGGACGTGATGGAGGTCCACGCTCGCCTCAAGCAGTGCATAGTCCTGGACGAGGCCGACGAGCTCGCGCAGGGCGAGCCTGAGCGCGTGGTCTTCTTCTGGGAGCGTCGCTTTCAGGTTGTGGCCTCGGTCTTCAAGGGGCTTGGGCACTCGGACATGCTGCTTGACAAGCGCGTCGTCGCGATGGCGCGCTACGACCGCGACCACGGCAGCTCCTATCTTGAGACTGCCGTGATGTCAGTGCGCTTCCCGGGAAGCCCCGCCGAGGCCGCCGATGCCCTGAGCGTGCACAGGAACACCTACTTCTATCGCGTGAACAAGATCCGAGACCTCTTCAAGCTCAACCTCAAGGACGGCGACGACCGCTTGGCGCTCGCCTTCACGGCGCGCATCCTGGAGGCCCTTGGCGACGACGCGCTTGGCCACGAAGGTTCAGCGAAGACAAACTGAGAGCTCATCTCGCGCCAATCTTCTATGCAATTGCACAGCGTTCGTGGCGATAGGCTTTTGCCATCGAAGGGCTGCTGCGCAGGGGCGTGGCGGCATGGCCTGCCAGAGAGAGGTTGGTGCCCGATGACGAAGGTCTTGGGAGTCTCGTTCGGAACTAAGAACGGCAACAACGACAGCATCTGCAAGGAAGCGCTGATGGGTGCTCAGGAGGAGGGCTGCGAGATAGAGTTCATCCGAGCCCAGGACCTCGACATCAAGCACTGCACCGGCTGCATCACCTGCGTGAAGATGCTCATGAGCGGTCGCGGCAACATGTGCATCCACAAGGACGACTTCGACTGGCTGTTCTTCAAGATGGCCGAGGCCGACGGCATCATCCTGACCGACCCCATCTTCGAGACTGGCGCGTCGGGCCTGTTCCATACCATCATGGACCGCTTCGGACCGCGCATGGACACCGGCAACAACGTGCTTGGCACCAAGATCGCCGAGAAGGTCATTGCCGAGGGCGGCAAGGGCAAGGTTCCTGACCCCCGCATCATCTGCCCGGGCAAGCCCATCTCCTACATCGCCATCGGCGGCTCCGACTGGGGCACCCACGCCCAGTCCGACCACGCCATCCAGGCCATGACACCCACCTGGAAGATCATCGACAACGAGTGGGTGCCTTGGTCCAAGAAGGCCCTTCTCGATGACAAGGTCGTCGCTCGCGCCCACCAGATCGGCATCAACCTCGCCCGCGCGGCGAAGGACCCCGAGCACGCAACCTACCAGGGCGAGGACGGAACCTGCCCGCATTGCCACGCCAACGACTTCTACCTGGTTCCCGGCACCGACAAGGCGATCTGCTCGGTTTGCGGCCTCGAGGGCCACGTGAGCGTCGTCGACGGCAAGGTTAAGGTCACCTACGTCGACTCCGAGACCCATGACGAGCGCGGCCTGTTCCGTGCGCACGACACCGCCGAGGGCAAGCAGATCCACGGCGAGGACATCGGGCGCATGGAGGGCGAGCTCGCGGAGCTCCAGAAGGGCGACAACTACAAGAACCGCGTCGCCAAGTACAAGGCCTTCATCCAGCCCAGCATGCCGGAGAAGAACAACTAGCGTCTATACCGCGCGCACGGTACAGTCTTGGCGGTGCGCGCGGTTTCTTTTTTGTACGCTCGCACATAGTCTTTGGGCGTCAGTGCTGAGAAAGTAAAAACATGCGTTAGTTGGTATGTGCATGGCGCGCGTGAGGCGCCATGCATGGCTTTCGGATATCGGGAGGTTTGGAAATGGCAAAGCAGCTTGAGGCTGACGTCGCGGTCGTGGCCGCGGGTCTCTCCGGTCTTGCGGCGGCAATCGCTTCCGCCGAGAATGGCGCTCACACCATCGTGCTTGAGAAGGCGTCCAACACGGGCGGCGCCGCCAACATGGGCATGGGCCCCTGCGCGGCCGGCTCGCCGCTGCAGCGCGCCAGCATGATCGAGCTCACCCCCGGCGAGCTCCTTCGCCGCCACATGTTCTACACGCACTACCAGGTAGACGCCCGCGTCGTGCGCGCGTACTACTTCAAGAGCGGCGACACCATCCAGTGGCTGATGGACATGGGCGTCAAGTTCAACTCCGTGCGCCCGGCGTTCCGCGCCCGCGAGCGCACCCGCGCCTACGCCGACGGCGAGTACACCTGGCACGTCGTGCAGCCCGAGGACGGCTCCGAGCCCGGTCCTCGCGCAGCGACCACGATGATCAAGCGCATGACCGAGCGCGCAAACGAGCTCGGCGTCGAGTTCCTCTTCGAGACCCCTGGCAAGGAGCTCATCACCGACGAGAACGGCGCCGTCGTGGGCGTCAAGGGATTCGACAAGAACGGCGAGGAGGTCGACATCTCCTCGAAGGCGGTCATCGTCGCCACGGGCGGCTTTGGCAACAACCCCAAGATGATCAAGGACCTGATCGGCTTTGACTGGGGCAAGAACCTCTACTCCTTCGCCGTTCCCGGCATGGACGGCGACGGCTACAACATGTGCCACGCCGTGGGCGCTGGCCACACGCCGGTCACCATGGAGATGATGTACCAGCTCCCCGACAACATGAACCACTTCTACGTCGAGGGCGCCTTCCGCCAGCCGTGCTACTGGTGCGACCGCACCGGCGAGCGCTTCATGCCCGAGGACGACATCTTCAACACCACCTTCGTCGGCAACGCGATCAACCATCTGCCCGGCAAGGTCGGCTTCTCGATCTTCGACACCAAGATGCTCAAGCACTGGAAGAAGGACGGTCCCGACATCGTCTCCCACGTCCACCCCAAGGACCTCTACCAGGGCTTCGACGAGCAGTTCGCGCGCGACGAGGACACCTACCTCGACGGCGAGGGCAATCACGTCATCGCCAAGGCCGACACGATTCGCGAGCTTGCCGAGAAGATCGGCATCGACCCCGACGGCCTCGAGAAGAACGTCGCCGAGTACAACGAGATGTGCGCAAAGGGCTGGGACGAGCTCTTCGAGAAGGAGCACACCTTCATGGTGCCCCTGGAGCAGGGCCCCTTCTATGCCTGCCGCCAGTACGTCGGTGCCTATGGCTCCCTGGGCGGCGTCAAGATCAACCAGCGCATGGAGGTCGTGACCGACGACTCCGAGGTCATCCCCGGCCTGTACTGCGTGGGCACTGACGCCTGCGCCATCTACGGCGACTCCTACAACTTCGCGATCCCTGGCAACACCATGGGATTCTGCCTGAACTCCGGTCGCATCGCCGGCGAGAACGCCGCTGCTCTTGCTGCCGAGTCCGCAGGCGACGACGAGTGGGACTAGTGCGCAGGGCACTTTCGTGAGACATGGTCGCGCCTCGTCGCCATGCGGCGGGGCGCGGCATTTTCTGAATGGCAAGATTGGAGAGGGACATGGTCAAGCTGACCATTGACGGCGCCGAGGTCGAGGCAAAAGAGGGCGCCTCGGTTCTTGAAGCCGCGCTTGACGCGGGCATCTTCATCCCGCACCTCTGCAAGCACCCCGACCTCGAGGCCGTGGGTGGCTGCAGGCTCTGCTCGGTTGAGATAGATGGGTCGGGGCATGCCGTTCCCGCCTGCAAGACAGAGGTTCGCGAGGGCATGGTGGTGAGCTCGAAGGCCGAATGCGCCGACCGCGTCCGCAGGATGGCGATGGAGCTCATCTTGGCCGCGCACCCCTCCGACTGCACGGGCTGCCCCAAGTACGGCGTCTGCGAGCTGCAGTCGATGTACCAGTACATGGGCGTCTCCGCCGCCCGCTGGCGCTGCCGGGCCAGAACCGTCGCGACGGACGACTCGAACCCGCTGATCACGCACATGTTCACGCGCTGCGTGCGCTGCGGCCGCTGCGTGCGCGCCTGCCGCGAGCTGCGTGGCGTCGGCGTCCTTGACTACCAGCGCACAGAGGAGGGCGTGCGCATTGGCATCGACGGGTCAGTCTCGCTCGAGGAGGCTGGCTGCCGCTTCTGCGGGGCCTGCGTGGAGGTCTGCCCCACGGGCTCGATCATCGACGTGCTCGGCCTCAACAAGCCCGAGCGCAGCCGCGAGGACAACGTCGTGCCGTGCCGCTCCGGCTGCCCAGCGCGCATCGACATCCCCCGCTACCTTCGCCACGTGAAGGCGGGGGAGTGGGAGGCCGCCACCGCGGTCGTGCGCGAGAAGGTCCCGTTCCCCGAGACGCTCGGCAACATCTGCACCCACAACTGCCAAGGCGAGTGCAAGCGCAACTACCTGCATGGCGCCATGTCGATCTGCCGACTGAAGCGCGCCGCCGCCGTGCGCGACACGGGCGAGTGGAAGGCCCGCACGCGCCACGACGCCCTTACGGGCAAGCGCGTCGCCATCGTTGGCGCAGGCCCCGCCGGTCTTACCGCTGCCTACTACCTTGCCGAGAAGGGGCATCTGGTGACGGTCTTCGAGGCTGAGGAGAAGCTGGGCGGCCAGCTGCGCTATGGCATCCCCGCCTACCGCCTGCCCGACGAGGTCCTCGACCGAGAGATTGCGACCATCGCCGAGGTCGCGCAGGGCACAGACGACAAGCCTCGCATCGAGTTTCGCTGCAACGAGCGCGTGAAGGACGTCAAGGCTCTTCTCGCTGACTATGACGCCGTGCTGGTCACCGTCGGCACCTTTGACGGCACCGTGCTGCGCATGAAGGGCAACGACCTCGACGGCGTCATCAGGAACACCGACTTCCTGAAGGCGTCGCGCAAGGGCCACCCGATGAAGGTCGACGGCCGCGTAGTCGTTCTCGGCGGCGGAAACGTTGCCTATGACTGCGCCCGCACGGCCGTTCGCCTGGGAGCCAAGAGCGTCGACGTGTGCTGCCTCGAGGCCGAGGCCGTCATGACCTCCACGCCCGAGGAGCGCGCCGAGGCTGCCGAGGAGGGCGTCTCGCTCCACGACGCATATGCCTTCACCTCGATCAACGAGACCGAGGAGGGCTCCGGCAAGGTCGGCTCCGTCACGATTCACAAGATTGCCAAGTTCTACTTCGACGAGAACCACCGCCCGGTGACCGAGCTCGTCGAGGGCGGGGAGCTTACGCTGCCGGCCGACTACGTGATCTTTGCGGTCGGGCAGAAGCCCGAGGACACCGCCGGCATGGGCCTCGAGCTGACGCACGGCCCCTACCTCGTTGCCGACGACGAGCACCGCACGAGCGAGAAGGGCATCTTCGCGGCTGGCGACGCCGTCACGGGCACCAAGTCCGTCATCGGCGCGATAGAGGGCGGCCGCGAGTCCGCCCAGGCAATCGACCGCTATCTGGGCGGCGACGGTGACATCACCGAGGTCCTTCTCGACCCAGAGAAGCCAGAGCAGCGCATCGGAAAGCCGGGCGAGCACTTCTACGACGAGCCCGTCATGCCGCAGATCGCTCCCGCTGCAGAGCGGCGCGGCAGCTTCGAGCCCTATGAGTGCCCCTACGCGGAGGACGAGGCCGAGCGCGAGGCGAGCCGCTGCCTGCAGTGCGACCTTCGCCTGACCCTTGAGCGCCCGAAGCTTTGGAACGAGTACCCGCAAAGGAGCGCACGATAATGACCCTTGTGAACTTCATGCCCATCGACCGCCGTCGTCCGGTGGCGCTCGAGCTGCTTCGCTCTGACCTGCCTTCAGCGGCTGCGCGCGTTTCCGCCGAGGACGTCCAGCTGATCATTCCCTCGTCCGCGCAGGACGTGGTCGCGGCGCTTCCCTCCGAGAAGGTCTTCTGCGCCGATGACTCCTTCGGCTATGTGTATGCAAACGACACCGCTGCCGCGCGCGTTCTGGTTGGCGAGAAGCCTCTGCCGTCTGCCGTCTCTGGCACCACAGGCGCCGAGGCCGTCGTCTCTGGGGAGGCGTGGCTTCGCGGAGGAGAGAAGAAGGTCGTCTACGTGGGCGACAAGCGCGTCGAGATGCCCTCCAATACGACGACGCGCGAGCTCCTCGCCGCTGCAGGCGTTGCCGAGGACGGCCTCAAGGCGGTCTACCTTGGCTATCCGATGTGCACGTTCGTCTCTCCCGAGCACCTGGGCGACGCCGTGACGCTAAGCTGCGACGAGGCACGCGTGCTGGGTCAGGGCGACTGCGCCGTCGAGGCGGTGCGCTCCATTCTAGAGGCCTTCCGTCACGAGTCCTGCGGGCGCTGCGTGTTTGGCAACGAGGGTGGCCACCAGCTGTTTGCCATCTTTACCGACGCGTGCAACGGCAAGGGTCAGTCGAGCGACGTCGCGTTGATGCGCGATCTCGTTCCCGTGATGCGCGAGCAGGCTCTCTGCGAAGTTGGGCAGCGCATGGCCTTCGTGGTCGAGCAGGCGCTCGACCTCTTTGGCGACGAGATCGAGAGCCACGTCTCGCGCCACCAGTGCCCAGCCGGCCAGTGCCGGGCCCTCGTCACGTTCCATATCCTGGTGTCTCGCTGCATCGGCTGCGGCAAGTGCATGGACGTGTGCGAGGACGACGCCATCGAAGGAAAGGCTGGCTTCGTGCATGTGGTCAAGCAGAAGGACTGCACGCACTGCGGCAAGTGCCTTGACGCGTGCCCCAAGGGGGCCGTCGTCACGGCTGGCGTCAAGAAGCCAAAGACCCCGCCGCACCCCATTCCCTGCAGGGTTCACTAGCGGGACGTAAGAGAGCCTCGCATGTGCTCCTCAGGGGGATTGCTTCCCGGGCCTTGGCGTAGATAGGCGTCTTTGCGCGCATTTTATATCGTTTTTCTGGTACTTTGTATTTATGGCGGCCGGTCTTCGAGTTGTAGGGGGAGATTTACCGAAGACCGGTCGCCGCTTCTCTCTTTCCATGCGGTGGCGCTGGCGCCCTGCGCGAGCCCCTGCCAGCTTGCGCGACCTCTGATGTCGCAAAAGTCGCGCAACCTGGCAGTCCGGGCATCAGAAGTCGCACAACCTGGCAAAACCGGCATCAGAAGTCGCATAACTTGTCAGGGGCGAGCATCAGAAATCGCATAACTTGGCAGCACCCATCGTGCGGGCATCAGAGGTCGCATAACTTGGCAGCCGTGGGGCTGCCTCCCGTGGCTCTCCCATTGCCCTTCCATTGTGTGGGACCGTCGCAGAATCGACCCGTCCCGTCGTGCGGGGGTCTGCCACGTTCCCGCAGGTCGCGGATTGCGTCGTGCGGGGACTCGCGGTTCGTGCCGAAGCGCCACTCCGTCGTGTGGGTCGGTCGCGACAGACGCCTCTCCGTTGTGTGGGGCTACGGCGGGAATGCGCAGGTAGGAGAGCGCGTCGTGTGGGTCTGCCGGGCTTGGGCAGCGCGCGAGCCCCACACGATGGGAGCGGCCCTGCGCGCCTCCTACGGAGATCCGCACGATGGGAATCGACCCGCTGAGAAGCCGCAGGTAGACGAGCCGGGCGAGAAGTGCGCCCCACACATTGGCGTCATCATTTCTTTTGCAGCCCCACACGACGCGCCGGTGCCAGGTTGCGCGACTTTTGCAGCATCAGAAGTCGCGGAAGGTGGCAGGTCGGGCATCAGAGGTCGCACAACCTGGCAGGCTCGGGCATCAGAGGTCGCGCAACCTGGCAGCACCCATCGTGCGAGCATCAGAGGTCGCGCAACTTGGCAAAACGGGCATCAGAAGTCGCATTACTTGGCAGGGTCGGGCATCAGAACTCGCGCAACCTGGCAGCGGGCGCGCCGCAGCAGCCGTGTGGGCATCAGAAGTCGCGCAACCTGGCGGCCGTGGGTGCCGCGGACGAATGCGTGGAGCGTCAGAGCTCGCTCAAGATGGCGGCGGGAAGCCTCTCCCGTCGCGCGGGTCCGTGCCCACTTATGGAGCAAACTGGGATTTCTTGACAGTCGCAAATACCATGCCTAAACTATTCACGCAGTTGATTCGTTCCGTTTGGGAAGTGGGGTGGAGTTTCTCGCCCCGCTTCCTTTCTGTATGTGTCTGCGCCCTGCAACCGAAGGAGCAGACCCAAGGCCGAGGAGGGCGATGGATACCAAGGACGTTCGCACGACCGTGCTTGAGGCGCTTGAGTCAAGGGCGCCCGAACATGGCATCGACATCGTCGACGTCGAGGTTGTCGGGGCGCAGAAGTCTCCCTGCGTCCGCGTGCGCATAGATCATGCTGACGAGGGGGCGCCGACCATCTCGCTCGACGAGGTTGCGCAGGAGACCGGCTGGATCTCCGACGCGCTTGACGAGCTTGACCCCATCGAGGGCTCGTTTACGCTCGAGGTGTCCTCGCCGGGCATGGCGCGCCCGCTTCGTCGTCCCCATGACTTCGAGCGCTTCGCCGGCAACACCGTCGCTCTCTCCACAACCGCAACGGAGGGACGCCGTCGCTACACGGGCAAGCTTCTTGGCTATACCGAGCAGGACGGCATGGTCAACCTCGAGGTTGACGGCGAGCAGGTCAACATCCCGCTCGACCAGGTGCGCAGCTGCACCATCAAACCGAACTTCGACTCCTTGGGCAAGAAGGCGCCCAAGGGCGGGCGATAAGAAAGAAAGGGAAACTGGCTATGGCATCTGAGATGATGGAAGCTCTGATGGAGCTTTGCCAAGAGAAGCACATCGACGAGCTCTACCTGCTGGACCGCTTGGAGCAGTCCCTTGCGAAGAGCTACGCCGACGTCCTTCACCTGCCCTTTGGTGCACGCGTCACAATCGATCGCACCACGGGCAACGTCTACGTCTATGAGCTCGTTCCGAAGGAGGAGTCCTACGACCCCGAGACGGACGAGTACACGGAGTTCGACGAGGTCGACGTGACTCCCGCCGACACCTCCCGTATTGCGGCCCAGCACGCGAAGATGGAGATTCGCGACATCGTAAGAAATGCCGCTCGCGCGCAAATCTACGAGGAGTTCTCGCAGCGCATTGGCGACATCATCACGGGCACGGTTCTTCAGTCCACGCCCGACTTCACGATCATCAAGATTCGCGAGGGCGTCGAGGCGGAGCTTCCGCACTTTGACCTTCGCCGTCACCCCGAGGAGCGCAACGAGCGTCCGGCTGGCGAGCGCTATGCTCACAACCAGCGCCTGCGCGCCATCATCATCGACGTTCGCGACCCCAATACCGTGCAGCCTGCGGTTCGTGGCGAGCGCCAGCGCCCGCCCATCGTGGTCTCGCGCACCGATCCCAACCTGATTCGCAGGCTCTTCGAGCTCGAGGTCCCCGAGGTCTACGACGGCGTCGTCGAGATCCACTCCATCGCTCGTGACCCTGGCATTCGCTCGAAGGTCGCCGTCTCTTCCAACGACCCGCACCTTGACCCCGTGGGCGCCTGCGTTGGTCCTAAGGGCAGCCGCGTCCGCACGGTTGTGTCCGAGCTCCGCGGCGAGCGCGTGGACGTTGTGCCTTGGTCCGATGACCCTGCGCGCTGCGTTGCCAACGCCCTTTCGCCTGCTCGCGTCACTCGCGTAATCATCCAGCCGTCGGAGAACTCCGACGATCCTCACGATCGCGGTCATGCGACCGTCATCGTCCCTGACGACCAGCTGTCTTTGGCCATCGGCAAGGAGGGCCAGAACGCCCGCCTGGCCGCGCGCCTTACCGGCATGCACATCGACATCAAGAACGAGTCGCTGGCGGCGAGCATCATGTCCGAGCTGCCTACTGCTGCCGAGGAGGACGAGCCCGAGGCCGACGGCGAGCAGCATCGCTGCGAGTTCGTTGGCGAGAATGGCGTTCGCTGCCGCAATATGGCTCGCCCAGGCTCTCGCTACTGCGGCATTCATGAGAAGGTCATGAACGCCGAGATCACCGACGACCCCGACTCGCTCATATAGCTCTACCAGCCGGGACGGCGCAGTCGCCCCGGCGCACTCTGTTCTGCACCTAGCCCGGACGGCTCGGCCGCCCGTGAATATGGAAGGTTGGTCACATGGCCAAAACTCGCGTACATGACCTCGCCAAGGAATTCGGAATGACGAGCAAGGAGATGCTCGACTTCCTCGCCGGCATGAAGATCCCGGCGAAGTCGGCTACTTCCACGCTCGAGGACGCCTATGTGTCCATCGTCCGCAAGAAGCTCGAGCCCATCCTCCAGGCTCGCTCCGCAGAGATCAAGGCAGCCGAGGAGGCCGAGAAGAAGGCCGCCGAAGAGGAGGCTAAGGCCGCTGCCGAGCAGGCCGAGAAGGAGCGCATCGCTGCCGAGAAGCGCCGCGAGGCCGAGCGCGCCGAGGAGGAGCGCAAGCGCCGCGAGGCCGAGGCCGACCGCAAGCGCCGCGAGGAGGAGCGCAAGCGCCGCGATGAGGAGCGCAAGCGCCGCGAGGAAGAGCGCAAGCGCCGCGAGGCCGAAGAGGCAGAGCGCAACCGCGTGCACGACAACGCCCCCAAGTCGGTGCCATCCTTCACCTCGCTGCTTGACCAGATCGCGCAGCAGGAAGAGGTGCTCAAGCGTCAGTCCGAGGAGGCCGCCAAGAAGAAGGCGGAGAGCCAGGGCCGCCGCGAGCGCCAGCGCGAGGAGTCTCGCTCGCGCAACGCCGAGCGCCGCAGCGTTGCCTCTCACGTCAACGACCAGCCCATGCCTAACGTCGGTGGTCGTGACGGCGGCCGTGGCGACTCTCGCAACGAGGGCCGTGGCAACCGCAGGAACCGCAAGAACTCGAGGCGTGGCGAGGAAGGCGAGGATCGCTACAGCCGCATGGCCCGCGAGGCCGAGGCCTACAACCGTAGCCGCGTCCTGGACGAGGCCCGCGAGGCCGTCGAGGAGGCAACCCGCGAATCCACCGGACGCCGTCGCCGCCGCAAGGAGCGTCGCCAGAAGCAGGCCAAGGAGGCCGCGGAGGAAAAGCGCATCGAGGAGGCCATCGCAAACGACCAGGACCTCTCGCAGCTTGACACCGTCAAGGTGCCCCAGGGCTCCACGGTCGCCGAGCTGGCCGAGCTTCTGAACGTTCCCGCAAACGACATCATCAAGCGCCTCTTCCTTCTTGGCAACCCGCTTACGCTCACCGAGTCGATGTCAGACGACCTCATCGAGCTCGTTGCCGACGACCTCGGCCGCGACGTCAAGATCATGACCAAGGAGGAGGAGAACTCCTTCACCTTCTACGACGACCCAAAGGACCTCAAGCCCCGCCCGCCTGTGGTCACCGTCATGGGTCACGTCGACCACGGCAAGACGTCGCTTCTGGACGCCATCCGTCACACGGGCGTTGCCGAGGGCGAGGCCGGCGGCATCACGCAGGCTATCGGCGCCTCGCAGGTCACCATCAACGGCCGCAAGATCACCTTCATCGACACTCCTGGTCACGAGACCTTCACTGCCATGCGCGCTCGTGGCGCCAAGGTAACCGACATCGTCATTCTGATTGTCGCTGCAGACGACGGCGTCATGCCCCAGACCGTCGAGTCAATCAACCACGCAAAGGCAGCCAACGTGCCGATCATCGTGGCCGTTAACAAGATCGATAAGCCCGGCGCCGACCCCCAGCGCGTCCGCCAGGAGCTGACCGAGTACGGCATCATCCCCGAGGAGTGGGGCGGGCAGAACATGTTCGTCGACATATCCGCGAAGAAAAAGATCGGCATCGACGAGCTGCTCGAGACCGTCCTTCTCGAGGCCGACGTCCTCGAGCTCAAGGCCAACCCCGACACCTTTGCGTCGGGCAACGTCCTTGAGGCCAAGCTCGACCGCGGCCGCGGCTCGGTCGCGACGGTGCTCGTCACGCGCGGCACCCTGCACGTGGGCGACGCCATTGTCGCTGGCATGTCGTATGGCCGTGTCCGCGCGATGCTCGACCCGAAGGGCAACACCGTCGAGGCTGCCGGTCCGTCCGACCCTGTCGAGATCTTGGGCCTGCAGAGCGTTCCTATGGCAGGCGACGAGTTCCGCGTCTTCCAGGACGACCGTGACGCCCGAGAGCTGGCAGACCAGCGCGCGCTCAAGGCTCGCATCGAGGAGCAGAACAAGGTGAAGCACGTCACCCTCGAGAACCTCTTCGACACCATGGCAGACGCCGACGTCAAGGAGCTCAACCTCATCATCAAGGCCGACGTCCAGGGCTCCATCGAGGCTCTTCAGGACTCGCTCGACAAGATGGACCAGTCCGAGGTGCGCATCAACACGATTCACTCCGCGGTCGGCGCCATCACCGAGACCGACGTCACCTTGGCGGACGCCTCAAACGCCATCATCATCGGCTTCGGCGTGCGCCCGGATGCCAAGGCTCGCGCGGCGGCCGAGCGCGAAGGCGTCGAGATACGTACCTATAGCGTCATCTACAAGGCAATCGAGGATATCGACGCCGCTCGTATCGGCATGCTGAAGCCGACCGAGCAGGAGGTCCAGACTGGCATCGCCGAGGTCCGCGAGACCTTCAAGGTCCCCAAGGTGGGCATCGCAGCCGGCTGCATGGTCTCCGAGGGCGAGGTCTCCCGCGACGACCAGGTTCGCCTCGTGCGCGACGGCATCGTCGTCTACGAGGGCAAGATCGCCTCGCTCAGGCGCTTCAAGGACGACGTGAAGAGCGTAAAGGCGGGCTTTGAGTGCGGCATCGGCCTCGAGAACTTCCAGGACATCCACCCCGGCGACCAGATCGAGGCCTATCGCATCGAAGAGGTCGCTCGTACCGAGTAAAGCAGGGCCAGCATGAAGCAAAACCAGTATTCGCGCAGGAACAACGAGATCGCGCGCGAGAAGCTCGCGAACATCCTGCTGTTTGAGATCTCTGATCCCGACCTCATGCTCGTGACGGTGACGGGCGTTGAGGTGTCGGTCGACAAGTCGGTCATGCGCGCCTACGTGAGCTGCGACGCCTCCCGATACGAGGAAGTCTCCGCGGCCCTCGACCGCGCGCATGGGCGCATTCGCTCGCTTCTCGGCCATGCTCTCGGCTGGCGCGTGACCCCCGAGCTTATCTTCAAGATCGACACGACGACCGACGAGGCCGAGCGCATCTCTCGTGCGCTCGAGAACGTGCCGCCCACGCTCTCTGTCGAGAAGGACGAGGACGGCTATCCAATCGCCCCTGCGCAGGAGGCGCAGGGCGAGGACGACTCTGATACCGACGGAGACGCCGACGCTGGCATCGCAAGCAATGCCGGCGAGGACGGCGACTCCAAGTAGGGAACAGCATTGATGAAGGTTTCTGGATATCTGGAGCAGGCGGAGCACTTCAAGCAGGTGGCAACCATGATTGCTGACGCAAACACGATTGCCATCTGCGCGCATACCTCTCCTGACGGCGACGCAATCGGCTCCGGCCTTGCCTTGGCCGAGGTCATTCGCAACGTCTGGCCTGGCAAGCGGGTCACAAACCTCTTGGCCGACCCTGACCCCGTCCCGCGCATCTATCGCTTTCTTCCGGGAAGCGGCACGTTTGTGCATGTAGATGACTATGCCGTCGATCCCGACCTCTTCATCTGCGTCGACCTCTCCCAGGCCTCGCGCCTGGCGGACGCCAAGGCGGTCATGGATCGCTCAAAAAAGATCGCTGTCTTCGACCACCATCCCGGCTCCGACCAATACTGGGACGCGGGCGTCGTTCGTCCCGACGCGGCTGCCACGGGCGTCATCATCTCGGAGTTTTGCCTCAACGTTGCGCACGAGATGACGCCGACGATTGCCCAGAACCTTCTCTGCGCTCTCGTCACCGACACGGGCCGCTTCCAATTCCAGAACGCCGACGGCGAGGCATTCGAGACGGCGGCCATGCTCGTCGAGGCGGGCGCGTCTCCTTCTGACGTGTCGCTTCACGTCTACCAGTCAAACCGACTTGCCTATGTGCACCTGGCAGCCAAGGTCATGGCGCGCATCACCACCTATTCTGGCGGCAAGATCGCCTACAGCTATGCCACGGCCAAAGACATCGCGGACGCTGGGGTGACCCTTGACGAGCTGGACGGCCTCATCGATTTCGTGCGCTCCATCGACGGGGCAGAGATTGCCCTGTTCCTGAAGGAGGTCGACGGCGGAAAGGTTCGCGGAAACCTTCGCGCCAAGACCGACCACGACATCTCCGTCATTGCTCGCGAGCTTGGCGGGGGAGGCCACGCCGCGGCCGCGGGCTTCACGCTCGACGGGACAGTGGACGAGGTGTTTTCCCAGGTGCTGCCTAGGCTCGAGGCGCTCTATCCCGAAGCGACGGACGACAAGACTGCCGGGGGTGCAACTGCGTGAAGCGCGGCGAGTCGGGCATAGACGCCCTCCTCGGCATAGACAAGCCCTGCGGGATTACGAGCCATGACGTGGTGAACCACGTGCGCCGCGCGATGGGCGAGAAGCGCGTCGGCCATGCCGGCACGCTGGACCCTGCCGCCTCGGGCGTCATGGTCGTGGGCGTCGGCCAGGCGACGCGCCTGATGGGCCTCATGACGGCAGAGCGAAAGCTCTATCGCGCCGTCGTCGTCTTTGGCTGCGAGACTGACACCGATGACGGGGAAGGTGCCCCTACGGTTGCGTCTCCCATCCCCCAGCGTCTTGCCGACGAGTCGGTGGCGCGCGAGCTTCTCGCGTCTTTTGTGGGGGAGCAGGACCAGGTTCCTCCTGCGTACTCTGCCATTTCTGTCAACGGCCAGCGATCATATGCGCTTGCGCGCAAGGGCAAGGCTCCCGACCTCGCGGCACGGCGCATCACCGTCTATTCTGCAACGCTCGTGGAGTCTCGCTATGCCCCTGGCGCGCTCGCGTGGGTCTGCGACTTCGAAGTCTCCAAGGGCACCTACGTCAGGGCATTGGCTAGGGACCTCGGCCGTCGTGCAGGGAGCGCGGCGCACCTTGGCGAGCTCAGGCGCCTTCGCTCGGGCGCGATTGCCGTCGAGGACTGCCTGAAGCTCGACGCCATCGACAGCGCTGCCTCTCCAGACGAGCTCCTTGCCCATGCCCTTGACCCCGCGCGGTCCCTGGGTCTGCCGCTGAGGCAGCTCTCTCAGGAGGAGGTCTCGTGGGCCATGAACGGAAAGGCCCTCGAGGCCGGCGTGGTGTCAGGCATGGACGGCGAGAAGCGCGAGCCACGATCTGGCGAGCGCGTCTCGCTAGTTCGTGATGGCAGCCTCTTTGGCGTGTGGCACGAGGATCATGGTCGGCTTCGCTCCGACGTAAACTTCCCTCGCGGAATTGTGGGGGTGCGCTCATGACAAGCCGTCCGTTTGAGGCTGGGCCCACCTGGGCGCGGCCCTCTTGGCCGCTCTCGCGCGCCATGGCGTCTAAGGTCGTGGGCAGCTCTGTCTTCTCCGCCGCTTCGCTTCCAGCTCCCGAGCAGGCGGGGGAGGCTCTTGTCTACAAGCTTTCCGACTGCTCGCTTGGCCCCGGCGTCCCTGCCGTGTGCGCATTGGGGTCGTTCGACGGCCTTCACCTTGGCCATCGCGCGCTTCTCGACGCTGCGGCCCAAGACGCAAAGGGTCGTGGCGTTCCTCTCGTGGCTGTGACCTTTGACCCCGACCCTTCTGAGGTTCTCCTTGAGCATCCTCAGGAGAGGCTGCTTCCGACGAGGGAGCGCATCCGCTCGCTTGCGTCCTGTGGCGCTGATGCGCTGGTGGTGCATCGCTTCTCGCGCGAGTTTGCCGCAATCGCCTATGACCGCTATCTCTTGGACGTGCTCGGATCGCTTGTGCGTCCGGTTTCGCTTCACGTTGGCTCCAACTTCCGCTTTGGCGCGAAGGGGGCGGGAACTCCCGCCGCCATGGCCGCCTTGGGCAAGGAGCATGGCTTTGACGTCACAGGGCACGACCTCGTGACCTTTGGGGGACGTCCCGTCTCGTCCACGCGCACGCGCGCACTTCTGCGCAAGGGCGACGTTGCCGGCGCGGCCGAGCTCCTTGACCGAGCCCACTACGTCAGCGGTCGCGTCGAGCACGGCAGGGGAGAAGGCACCTCGTTTGGATTTCCAACGGCAAACGTGACGCTCGACCCGTGGGACTGCATTCCGGCCAACGCCGTCTATGCCGGCTACTTCGTCTTGGACGGCCGCGCCTGGCCCGCCGCAATCAACGTGGGGACACCTCCCAGCTTCAAGACGAAGGACCGAGCCATGCTCGAGGCAAACCTGATCGGCTTCTCTGGGGACATCTACGGCGCATCCGCGCGCGTGGTCTTTCTCGAGAAGCTTCGCCCTTCTCGCCGATTTGACTCGCTCGCGGAGCTTGAGCGCACTGTTCTCGGGAACATTGCGTGGGTAAGAGATAACTTGGGTGACGGCTCTGTGGAGGTGAGCGCATGATCAGTGACGAAGACAAGGAACGCGTGCGCCAAGCCACCGACATCGTTGCGCTTGTGGGCGAGACGGTCGAGCTCAAGCAGCGCGGCCGCGAGTTCTGGGGATGCTGCCCCTTCCACAAGGAGAAGACCCCGTCGTTCAAGGTTGACCCAGCTACCGGCCTTTGGCACTGCTTTGGCGCGTGCAGCGAGGGCGGCGACGTCTTCAAGTACGTGATGAAGCGCGAGAACCTCTCGTTTCCCGACTCGATTCGCTACCTGGCCGACCGCGCGGGCATCGACCTTCACGAGGACAGCCGCGCGCAAAGCGGCCCTAAGAAGAGCCGGCTTCTTCAGGAGCTCGAGTGCGCTGACAACTACTTCCACACCATGCTCATGCGCGGCCGCGGTTCCGAGCCAGACGCCGCTAGGCACTACCTTGCCGGGCGCGGCTTTGGCTCTGACGTCTGCCGCCGCTGGAATCTGGGCTTTGCCCCTGGTCGCGGAGCGCTTGTGGCGTATCTGCGCTCCCAGGGGTACTCGCCCAAAGAGATGATTGCGGCCAACCTGGCGGTCGAGAGGAACGGTCGGCTCTCCGACTGGTTCTACGATCGCGTGATGTTCCCCATCCATGATGAGCAGGGCCGTACGATTGCCTTTGGAGGGCGCATCATCAGGAAGGCCGAGAACGCCCCCAAGTACCTGAACACGCGCGACACCACGGTCTTCAACAAGGGTAAGCACCTCTTTGCCTACGACCGCGCGAAGTCCTCGATGGCGGCAACCGGCACGGCGATCGTCTGCGAGGGCTATACGGACGTCATCGCCATGCACGAGGCGGGATTCACCAATGCCGTCGCCGCGCTGGGCACGGCCTTCAGGATCGACCACATCCGCCTGATGGAGCGCCAGCGCGTGAGCCAGATCATTTGCATGTTTGACGGCGACGAGGCTGGTCAGCGCGCTGCCGAGCGAGCGGTGCAGTTCATTGACAAGACGCAGGCGTCCATGATGTGCGTCGTGCTCCCCGGCGGGCAAGACCCTATGGAGTTTCTCTCCTCGCACAGCCCAGAGGACATGCAGGAGGCGCTCAACAACGCCGACCCCCTGATGGACTTCGTCTTTGCCAAGAGGCTTGCGAGCTACGATCTTTCGTCTCCCGGAAAGCGCGTCCATGCGCTTGACGAGATGGCGCAGGTCTTGGCCCCGCTTAAGAACTCGGTGCTGCTCGACGGCTATGCGACGCAGCTTGCCGACGCGCTTGGCATGGACGTGGAGCAGACGAAGCGCACTATCCGCGAGAAGCCAATCAGGGACGATGACGAGCGGTCGTATGCCCGCAGCTCCTCCGTGCGTCATGCGAGCGGGCAGGGAGGCCATACGGGCCGTTCGCAAGGCTATGGCACGGGAGCTGGCTCGAGCTTGGCTGCCGGCGGCGTAACTGCTGGCGGCAATGGAGCGTACGATCAGGGAGGCTCGCCCAATGAGGGCTACAGTCCAACGCCCGATGACTACGTGCCGTTTGACGCGGAGGATGGGGGAGCGCCCGTCATCATTTCCGCGAGCTCCGCGCCCGAAGCGTCGATGGCAGAGGTCGCGTCCGGCCCCATCTCTTCAAGCGAGCGACGCGCGTTTGACGCCGAGCGCGAGCTTCTCTCGCTCCTCGCCGCCTCGCCCGACGCCGTCCGGCCCTTTGCCGACCGCCTCGCCGACGTGTCGTGGACCGACTCGCGCCACGAGACAATGGCGTGGGCAATGCTCTCGACTCCCGACGGAACCTCTCCTGCCGACGTCGTTGCCGCAGCTACTGCACTTGAGCCTGCGGCTCCTGAGGTGCTCTCGTCTGGGCGCGTGGTGTCCATCTCAAACGCTGAGATGTCAACGAAGAAGAAGGCGGAGTTTCTCGTCGATACCGTCGAGCTCTACTCGGTTCGCCGGCGCATCCGCGAGATTCGCTCAAAGATGTCCAACAGGGGCTTCTCGCCCTCTGAGGAAGGGTCGGAGGAGCTCTTCGAGGAGGCGACGAATCTTCAGAAACGTGCGAATCAACTTTCAAATAAGCTTTCTGGGGTTGAAAGTTCTGAGTAACGGGTAAACTTCTTCAGAATATTGCGTCGAAGGGAAAAACTTGGCTGCTACAAAGAAGTCCAAAGACGTCGTCAAGCTGTCTGATGAGCTCAACGCTGCCGTCGAGAGTCTTGTAACGCTGTCATCCAAGTCGGGCGGCAGCGTCAGCGAGGACGACATCCAGGTTGCGCTTCGCGACGTTGATGTCGATGACACCGAGCTTTCTGACGTCTACAACGCCATTCGCGCAAAGGGCGTCGAAATTGTCTCGTCCGGTGAGGTTGACACTTCGGTCTTTGGTGGCGACTCTGACGCTTCCGGCGACGACGATGATGACTTTAGCGACGACTTCGGCGACGAGGAAGACTCGATGGGCGACGAGGACGACGAAGACTCCGAGCCCGTCAGCGAGGCAAAGGCCGTGAAGGAGGCTTTGCGCTCCGTTCCCAAGGCCAAGGTCTCCAAGCCCAAGCGCTCGAGCCGCGCCCGCGCACACCGCCAGGACACCTCTACCGTCATGCTCACTGGCGACCCAGTGCGCATGTACCTCAAGGAGATCGGCAAGGTTGACCTGCTGACCGCCCAGGAAGAGGTCAACCTTGCCATGAAGATCCAGGCCGGCACCGAGGCCACCGAGAAGCTCGAGGCTGCCGAGAATGGCGAGCTTGAGCTCTTGCGCGCCGAGCAGCGTCGACTCATGCGCATCGAGCAGGTGGGCCTGGACGCGAAGCAGCAGCTTATCTCTGCCAACCTGCGCTTGGTTGTCTCCATTGCAAAGCGCTACGTGGGTCGCGGCATGCTGTTCCTCGACCTGATTCAGGAGGGCAACCTCGGCCTGATTCGCGCTGTCGAGAAGTTCGACTACACCAAGGGCTACAAGTTCTCCACGTACGCCACCTGGTGGATTCGCCAGGCCATAACGCGCGCCATCGCCGATCAGGCGCGCACCATTCGCATCCCGGTGCACATGGTCGAGACCATCAACAAGCTGATTCGCGTGCAGCGCCAGCTGCTGCAGGATCTTGGGCGCGACCCGACGCCCGAGGAGATTGGCAAAGAGATGGGCATGAGTGCCGACCGCGTGCGCGAGATTCAGAAGATCAGCCAGGAGCCCGTCTCGCTGGAGACGCCCATTGGCGAGGAGGAGGACTCCCAGCTGGGAGACTTCATCGAAGACTCCACGGCAGTGGCGCCGCCCGACGCTGCCTCAGACTCGATGCTTCGCGAGCAGCTTGACCAGGTGCTTGACGGTCTTGCCGACCGCGAGCGAAAGGTGATCAAGTTCCGCTTTGGCCTTGAGGACGGTCATCCTCGCACCCTCGAGGAAGTCGGTCGCGAGTTTGGCGTCACGCGCGAGCGCATCCGCCAGATTGAGAGCAAGACGCTGGCAAAGCTTCGCCACCCCAGCCGCTCCGGTCGCCTGAAAGACTACATGGAAGACTAGGGGAGACCTAGCTTCTTCTCGCACTTCTTGGTTTTCTCGTTTAACTATTTTTGCAAGGCAAGCCCCGAGCTTCCGTTGGTCGCTCGGGGCTCTTTTTGAGCGGCGTTCTCTCGAAAGGGGAGGCTGACGGCTTATGGGCAACTTCGCGCTTGTCGGTATTGGCGGCGCCATCGGCGCGATGCTTCGCTACGCGCTCACGCTCGTGCCCTTTGGGACGAGCTTCCCATTTGCGACCTTTCTCGCAAACGTGATTGGCGCCTTTGCAATCGGGCTTATCTCGGGGCTCTCTACCAAGGGCTTCCTTTCGAATCAGGCGACGCTGCTTCTTAAGACGGGCGTTTGTGGCGGATTCACCACGTTCTCGACTTTTTCGCTCGAGAGCACGGGGTTTATCGAGGACGGCGCATACGGTCTAGCGGCGATCTATGTCGTCTCGAGCATTATCTCCTGCTTTGTGGGAGTGGCTCTGGGAGAGCTTCTCTCTCGCCAGCTAGCCTAGCCCTGCTCTGCTGGCCACGGAAGGCAGTTTCCCGTTGTGTGGGACCGGCGAAGAAATGGCCCCCTCCGTTGTGCGGGGTAGCCTTCTCGCCCAGCGCGTCTAGCTGCGGCTTCTTCAAGCTTTGAGCCCTGTCGTGCGGGTTGCTGCGGGAAGTCCGAGCCTCCTGCCCCATCGTGTGGGGGTCACGCGATGCCCAAGCGTGGCAGATCCGCACTACGGTCCTCCTTACCTGCGCGTTCGCACCGAAGCCCCGCACGACTGAGAGAAATCGGTCAGAGCGGTCCCACACGATGGGACGGCTTCTCGGCGCGGTCTGCGAATCCCCGCACGATGCGATCCGCGACCTGCGGGTACGCCCTCGGCTCCCGCACGACGGGCAAGGTCATTTCTGCGCCGGTCCCACACAACGATCGGGCTCTTCGGCCTGCCAGGTTGCGCGACCTCTGATGCTCGCCCCGCCAACTTATGCGACTTCTGATTCCTGGACTGCCAGGTTGCGCGACCTCTGATGCTGCAAAAGTCGCGCAACTTGGCAGCGCGCTAACGTGCGGGAATGCAACGAGCCGGTGCTTACGGATAGTGGGGGCGCCCTTCTCGGCCGGCCTTCTATATGAGATTTCTCTGCAGGCTAAATCCCATTGCCCTGAGTACTGGAGTCCTAAAACTCGAAAGGGAGCTTTCGTGTGGAGTACCGTTCCACCAATAATGCGAGAGCTCATAGTTCGTCAGAAAAAAATTTAGGATTACCCTTGCACGATGGGTCGGGGACTGTATAATACTTTCTTGCGCGAACACATTCCCCGGTGGCGCAGTGGTAGCGCAGCTGACTGTTAATCAGCGTGTCGCAGGTTCGAACCCTGCCCGGGGAGCCAGAATCCTACTGAGGCGAGCCAAGGCGGTTCGCCTTTTTTCATATCTGTTGGGCTTCCCACTTGAATTTGAGCATGTCCATGTCCCTTTTTTGAGACGCTGTTATGCGCCGCCTATGAGTCGCCTGTGCGGGAAGCCTCTTAATCATATTGCGAGACAATCGACATCTCCACACGTCGTCTGAGGCCCAGCGAGGACATGCGAGGCTGGCGAGGCCGGGCACACTGTTGTGTGGGACCCATTTGAGCGCTACGAGCGATGCGTCGTTCTTCTGCATGCTTCTCTGCAGTCTGCTTGAGAACCGAGGCATGGGCACTCCTCAATGTGCGGAGATCAAGTTCTTTGCATTCCCGCACATTTGTCCGTTGCCAACTTCAGCGACTTCTGATGCCGCAAAAGTCGCTGAAGTTGGCAGACCGGGCATCAAAAGTCGCACAACCTGGCAGAATGGCATCAGAAGTCGCGCAATGTGGCAAGCGGCGAGCATCAGAAGTCGCGGTACCTGGCAGCGACGCGTTGTGCGGGCATCAGAAGTCGCGGTACCTGGCAGCGACGCGTTGTGCGGCATCAGAGGTCGCGCAACTTGGCACGCCGGCGTTGGCGCACGGGCGCTTGCTCGCCTCTTGCCTCTGCCATTTGTATGGTTGCGCGCTCCCTGTGATAGGATTTCAGAGATTATTGCCAAAATCTAGCGGGCTTCGAGCAGCGTTGTCCAGGCTGCGCACGCGCCCGCGACAGGAGGAATGGTGGCTTCAGACAAGCATTCTCCAAGTGTCGCAGAGACCACTCCGACGAGCGCGAGTGCTGACGAGTCGCAGAAGAAGAGCATCTCAGCGCGCGATGCCTGGTATCCGCCCAAGCAGCGTGACTTCTATGTCCTCAAGGAGCTCGTCTCAAAAGACTTCAAGCTCAAATATCGCAGAAGCGTCCTCGGCGTTGCGTGGAGCGTCCTTAACCCACTGCTCATGATGATCGTCATGACAGTCGTCTTCTCTACGTTCTTGGGAGCCAAGGACCCGACGATCTCGAACTACTCGCTCTACCTCATCTTGGGCAACACGGCCTTCTCTCTGATGTCTGACTCGACCTCTCAGGGACTCCGCTCAATCATCGACGCGTCGAGCCTGCTCAAGAAGGTCAAGGTGAACCGCATCGTCTTCCCGGTGCAAAAGGTGCTCTCGGCACTAGTCAACTATGGCTTCTCGCTCATCGCTGTCGCCATCGTCATGATCTACTTCCAGACTCCGCTGAGCTGGTGGATTCTGCTGCTTCCCGTTGCGGTCGCGCTTCTCGCGCTGTTCAGCGTCGGCCTGTCGCTCCTGCTTTCTGCGGCCACGGTCTTCTTCCGCGACGTCATCCATCTGTGGAGCGTCGTCTTGACCGCTTGGACCTACGCCACGCCGCTCTTCTACTCGACGAACATGCTGAGCGACTGGATGGTCTCGTTCGAGAACTTCAATCCGATGTACATCTATGTCACGTTTATTCGCGACATCCTGCTCTACCAGCAGTGCCCCGCGATGCGCACTATCGTCGCCGCCGTGTTGTTTGCCGTTGTGAGCTTGGCCATTGGCTATGCGGTCTTCCATCACAACGAGCACAAGTTCATTCTTTACATCTAGCGGGAGGCGCTGATGCCCGAATTCAAGCCGTCAAATTGGGTTGTGACCATGAAGGTCTCCCAGTCGCAGATTCGCGTGGGCGAGTCCGTGACGGTCACCCCTCATGAAGAGGGGCCCGCGGTGCCCGACCAGTTTCCGCCTGAGTGCTTTGAGTATGACTACATGTGGGCGAGAAACGACATGTGGAAGGACGGCACCTGGGAGTCAACCCTTCACGCCCACGGGGAGCGCACCAAGGCTAAGTCGTGGACCTTCACACCCGACCGCCCCGGCTACTATCACCTGTTCGTGAACGCCCAGGACCCGGATGGGTTCTCCATGTCTGCGGACAAGTACGTGCTCGTCGTCTCAGAGTCCGACTTCATGCGCCCGTCGCTTCCGACGCCTGACCAAGAGACCGTCATAGACGTAGACAACGTCGTCGAGATCTTCAACATCGCTTCCGAGCAGTACAACTCCTTGAAGGAGTACTTCATCGCGCTCATGAAGCACGAGCTGAGCTTCAAGGAGTTCCGCGCCCTTGATGGCATATCGTTCCAGGTCAAGCACGGCGAGGCGTTCGGGCTCGTCGGCACCAACGGCTCCGGCAAGTCGACGATGCTCAAGATCATCGCAGGCGTTCTCGAGCCCACTACCGGGACCTGCAAGGTCAGGGGCACTATCGCCCCGCTCATTGAGCTCGGCGCCGGCTTTGACATGGAGCTCACGGCCAAGGAGAACATCTACCTGAATGGCGCCCTTCTGGGATACCGCAAGGAGTTCATTGACGAGCACTTCCAGGACATCGTCGACTTCGCCGAGCTCGAGGGCTTCATGGACATGCCGCTCAAGAACTACTCGTCCGGCATGGTCGCGCGCATTGCGTTCGCCATTGCCACGGTGACAGAGCCCGACATCCTGATCGTGGACGAGACGCTCTCCGTCGGCGACTTCCTGTTCCAGCAGAAGTGCGAGCGGCGCATCAAGGAGCTCGTTTCGTCTAACAACGTGACCGTCCTTCTCGTGAGCCACTCCATTGACCTCGTGCGCCGCATCTGCGACCGCGTGTGCTGGATCGAGAAGGGCAAGCAGCGCATGCTCGGTCCCACCGACGAGGTCTGCGACGCCTACGAGCACATGGCCGAGTAGCCCTGCGACCGGCACCGCCCCTGCCGTGGTGTGGCCGCGCTGTGAGAAAAATCCCTCGCCGAATCCTCGCTTCTGGCTCATGCCGCAGCGTGTATAGTGAAGCCGTCCTTTAAGCAGGTACGAGATACCCGCAAGGCGTTTGGCCCAACGGCCGCAACATACGTCCAAGACTTCTGGGTGCCTCGTACCGCTACGAGCGGGATGGGGCGCCTTTTTTGCGCGCGGGCGCGCGGGGATGCCCCTCAGACGAGAGGAGACCCATGACAGAAGCACGGCTCAAGGCCCAGATCATGGATGCCCAGGCGATGGAGCGCGCAACGACACGCATTGCGCACGAGATCATCGAGCACAACGAGGGGTCTGCCAACATCCAGGTGATCGGCATCATCAGGAGGGGAGAGGTTCTCGCCAAGCGCCTCGCCGATGCCATTGAGCAGATCGAGGGCGTGCGCCCCAAGGTGGGCTCGCTCGACATCAGCTTCTACCGCGACGACGTCAGCCGCCACATCGCGCCCGTGGTACACGGCACCAACATCCCCTTCGAGATTGACAACAGCAACATCGTGCTGGTAGACGACGTGCTCTACACCGGTCGCACCGTCCGCTCGGCGCTTGACGCGCTCATGGACTACGGTCGGCCCAAGACCGTCCAGCTTGCCGTGATGGTCGACCGCGGCCACCGCGAGCTGCCGATTCGCGCCGACTACGTGGGCAGGAACGTCCCCTCCTCTCACGAGGAGGACGTCCGCGTCTGCATCAAGCCGCTTGACGACCATGACTCCGTGGAAATTTGGACCAACCCGGCCGCCGAGGACGCAAAGGCCCAGGAAGGGGGCGCTCGATAGATGCTCTCCGTCAAGAACCTCATCGACACCTACAGCCTCACTGCCGACGACATCACGCAGATCCTCGACACCGCGCAGGCATTCGAGGGAATCAACAACGCGCGCACAATCAAGAAGGTCCCCGCACTCCGCGGCCGCACGATCGTGAATCTGTTCCTTGAGCCCTCTACGCGAACCAAGAGCTCCTTCGAGCTTGCCGAGAAGCGACTCTCCGCCGACTCGCTCTCCATGGGAGGCTCCACCTCGTCGGTCGTGAAGGGCGAGAGCTTGGCGGACACCATCCAGACCATCGACGCGATGAACGTCGACATGTTCGTCTGCCGCGCCCGTCTGGCAGGAACGCCGCAGAAGATCTCGGAGAACACCGACGCCGTGGTCATCAACGCAGGCGACGGCAAGCACCAGCATCCCACCCAGGCAATGCTCGACCTCTATACCATCCGCAAGAACTTCGGTCATCTGGACGGGCTCAAGGTTGCCATCGTCGGCGACCTCGCGCACAGCCGCGTCTGCGGCTCGCTTGCCCCCGCGCTCAAGACCATGGGCGCCGAGGTCACGCTCGTCGGTCCTCCCACCTTCCAGGTGGACGACCCCGACTGGTTCGGCTGCCCGCAGACGGCAAGCCTGGACGACGTGATCGAGGACATGGACGTCGTCTACATGCTGCGCGTGCAGCTCGAGCGCATGGAGGGCGCGGCCATTCCGTCCCGCCGCGAGTACAACCGCCTCTATGGCCTTGACATGGCGCGCGTGAACCGCATGAAGCCGGGCGCGATCATCTGCCACCCGGGTCCCATGAACCGCGGCATGGAGATCAACGCGGACGTCGCCGACTGCGCGCGCTCACGGATTCTGAACCAGGTCAACGCTGGTGTCCTCACCCGCATGGCCGAGATGTACCTGCTTCTGGGAGGAGAGAACAATGGCATTTCTGCTTAGGGGCGCTCACGCCGTCGATCCCCAAGTTGGCCTTGACGGAGTCTGCGACGTGCTGATTGACGACGGCAAGGTTGCCGCCGTGGGAAATGAGCTCGAGCCTCCCGCGGGCGCGGAGGTCATCAACGCCAAGGGGCGCTACCTGGTGCCTGGCCTTGTGGACATGCACGTGCATTTTCGCGACCCCGGCTTCGAGTACAAGGAGACCATCGAGACGGGCGCACGCGCGGCCACGCATGGCGGCTTCACCGATGTCGCGACGATGCCCAACACCGACCCCGTGACCGACACGGGCGCCGAGATCCGCTACCAGCTCGACCATGCGCGCCAGGCGGGCCTTTGCCACGTGCGCCCCATCGGCGCCCTCACGGCTGGCGAGAAGGGAGAGCAGCTCGCCGAGATTGGCGACATGGTGATGGAGGGCGCCTGCGCCTTCTCCGATGACGGCCATGGCGTGCAGAGCGCCGGCATGATGCGCACCTGCATGGAGTACGTCTCCCAGTTCGACCGCGTTGTCTCCGCCCACTGCGAGATCAACTCTCTCACCACCAACGGAGTTATCAACGAGGGCAAGGCCTCCACGCGCCTTGGCATGTTCGGCTGGCCGGCGCTTGGCGAGGAGCTCGAGATCTACCGCGACATCGAGCTCTGCCGCCTGACTGGCTGCCCGCTGCACATCGCGCACATCTCCACTGCCAAGGGCCTCGACCTCGTTCGCCGCGCGAAGGAGGAGAGCCTGCCCGTGACCTGCGAGGTCACCCCTCACCACCTGTTCCTCTGCGAGGACGATATCACGGACGAGTACAACACCAACCTCAAGATGAACCCCCCGCTGCGCACGCCCGCTGATCGCGACGCGCTGGTGGAGGGCATCCTCGACGGCTCGATTGACTGCGTCGTCACCGACCATGCCCCGCACGCCCCGCACGAGAAGGACTGCGAGTGGGAGATAGCCTTCTTCGGCACCGTCGGCCTCGAGACGTCTCTGCCGCTGATGCTCACGAAGCTCGTGAACCCCGGGAAGATGAGCTGGTCTCGCATGGTGGAGGTCATGGCAATAAACCCGCGCCAGATCCTTCGCCTGAAGCCTGTCAAGATTGAGAAGGGCTCGGCTGCCGACCTCACGCTCATCGACCCCGCCGTCGAGTTCACGGTGACTCCCGACTACTTCTGCGGCAAGTCGAACAACTCCGCCTTCATGGGCTGGATGCTCACGGGCCAGGCGACCGACGTCTTCGTGGACGGGAAGCGCACGCTCGCCGATGGCGTGGTGGCATAGATGCCCGCCGTGCACGACGCTCGCGCCAAGCTCTTCGACTTCGTCGTGAGGTCGAACGAGCAGGTCGCCGATGGCGTCTTTCGCATGACGTTTGAGTCTGGCGTCGCCTTGGAGCTCGCTGCTGGCGAGTTCATGGACTTTGCCGTTCCCGGAAACCCCGCGCAGGTGCTCCGCGTGCCAATCTCCTTCTCGCACGCTGAGGCCGCCAGCAAGACGGTGCAGATAGAGTATGCCGTCGTAGGGGACGGCACGCGCCGCCTGTCCAAGATGGCGCCGGGCGACGCAAGCACGCTCGTGGGTCCTTGCGGCCATGGCTGGTGCCTCCCCGCCAAGTCCGGCCGTGCGCTCTTGGTGTCCGGAGGCATCGGCATCCCGCCCATCGTCGCAGCATCCGAGATGCTCTCCGCCGCAGGTATCGCCTTTGACGCGATCCTGGGCGCCCAGACGGCCGATAAGGTCGTCGCCTGCGACGTTGACGCCGTGCGCGCCGCAGGGTCAGGGGACGCGGACTGCCGCGTCGTCGTTGCGACCGACGACGGGAGCCTTGGCTACCACGGCTTTACCACGGGCGCGATGGAAGAGCTTCTCTCCGAGCGCAGCTATGGCAGCGCCTACACCTGCGGCCCCACTCCCATGATGGCGGGGGTCTCTCGCCTTGCCGCGGGCGCCGGCATTGCCTGTCAGGCATCGCTCGAGCGCATGATGGGATGCGGCTTTGGGGCCTGCAGCTGCTGCAACGTTGCCATGGCTGATGGCTCCACGCGCCTGTGCTGCATGGATGGTCCCGTCTTCGACGCCGAGGAGGTGGCATGGTGAGCAAGGCGAGAATGGCCGTCAGCCTTGGCGGCATACAGATGAGAAATCCCGTTAACACCGCCTCGGGCACCTTTGGCTATGGCTGGCAGTTCGAGGGGATGTACGACGTGGCGCGCCTTGGAGCCATCACCTGCAAGGGCGTCGCAGCTGAGCCATGGCCCGGAAACCCCGCGCCGCGCGTGGCAGAGGTGCGGTCGGGAATCCTGAACTCCGTCGGTCTTCAGAACCCCGGCGCCGAGGCGTTCTGCGCCGAGTATGGCGACTACCTCTCTGGCCTTGCTGAGCGTGGGTGCGCCGTCATCCTGCAAGCCGTCGGCCATTCCGTCGACGAATGCAAGGCGGCCGTGGAGGCTCTTGACTCGCTCGCGCCATGGGCGGCCGGCTTCGAGGTGAACGTCTCGTGCCCCAACCTCTCGCGCGGCGGAAAGCTCTTGGGCGGCACGCCCGAGGACGCCGCCGAGGTCGTCCGAGCGGTGCGCCCGCTCACCACCCGACCGCTGCTCGTGAAGCTTGCTCCGCTCGACGTCTCGAACATCGCGCGCGCCTGCGAGGACGCCGGCGCAGACGCCCTCTCGCTGACAAACACCGTAAATGCCATGTCGATTGACGTGCACACGCGCCGCTCGAGGCTCTCGCGACCGACGGGCGGCCTCTCGGGCCCTGCGATCCATCCCATCGCCGTGCGCATGGTGTGGGAGGCGGCACAGGCCGTGAGCATCCCCATCAACGGCATCGGCGGCATCGAGACCTGGGAGGACGCTGCCGAGATGATCCTTGCTGGCGCAACCAGCGTCAGCGTGGGAACGGCCAACATGTATGACCCTGCCTCCGCGTCCCGCGTGGTGGACGGGCTTGCCGCATGGGCGGACGAGCAGGGCGTCTCTGACATCAACGAGCTGATTGGAGCCTTCGAATGCTGACTGAGAGCGAGGCGCGCGACGCCATTATCGTTGCCCTTGACTGTGACCGAGACCGCGCCATGGAGCTTGCCGACACCCTTTCCGGCAAGGCCAAGTGGGTCAAGATAGGCATGACCCTCTTCTATCTTGAGGGGCCTTCCATCGTGCGCGAGATGCACGAGCGCGGACTTAACGTGTTTCTCGACCTCAAGGTCTTTGACATTCCCTTCCAAGTGAGGGGAGCGGTGGAGTCTGCCTCGCTCACTGGCGCGGACATTCTCTCCATACACGGGCTTGGCTCCTCCGCGATGGTCGCTGCCGCTCGCGAGGGCGCAGAGGCGGCTGCGGAAAAAACCGGTCGCGACCGCACGCGCCTCGTCGCCATCTCGGTCCTCACGAGCATGGACCAGGATACGCTGGGCGAGATTGGGATAACCTGCCCGCTCTCTGAGGAGGTCTCGCGCCTGGCGTCGCTTGCCGTCGGCGCTGGCTCTGACGGAATCGTCTGCTCTCCCAAGGAGGCGGCGGACATGCGCGCCCTTCTCGGACCCGACGCGCTTATCGTCACGCCTGGCGTACGTCCCGCAGGCGCCGCCGTTGGCGACCAGAAGCGCGTCGCCACTCCGGCAGCGGCCATTGCGGCAGGAGCGTCAAAGCTCGTGATTGGCAGGCCCATCACCCAGGCCCAAAATCCGGCCGCAGCCTTTAAAGCTATCGTTCAGGAGATTGCCGCGGATTGATGATTGTGTGCTACAAATGGCGTTAGTGCAGGTAGTTTCAATAAAAGGCTTGTATTGTTCGGAGCAAATTGGCAAACTAGCTAGTTGTGCCACGTGCGACAATAGCAATGATTGTCACTAGCGTGTACTTCACCACCTGATGTTTGGAGGAACTATGGCTCTACCCCAGCTTACCGACGAGCAGCGCAAGGAAGCCCTCGAGAAGGCTGCCCAGGCGCGTCATGCCCGTGCTGAGCTTCGCGAGAAGATCAAGAGCGGCAAGGTCACTCTCGAGGAGGTTCTCGACTCCGATGACCCCATCGCCAATCGTATGAAGGTCTCCACTCTTATCGAGTCGCTTCCCGGCTATGGCAAGGCGAAGGCAGCCAAGATTATGGACGAGCTTGGCATTTCCTCCACCCGTCGCGTCAAGGGCCTCGGCGCCCGTCAGCGCGAGCAGCTTATCGAGGCGCTCTCCAAGTAGTGTCTCGCTGCGCAAGGCTCTTCGTAGTCTCTGGACCGTCAGGCGTGGGCAAGGGCACGTTGGTTGCGAAAGTTCGCGCCAATCGCCCTCAGCTGGGCCTGACGGTCTCTGCTACCACGCGCTCCCCGCGCCCAGGCGAGATTGATGGAGAGTCGTACTACTTCATCGATGACGACGAGTTCTCGCGCCGCGTTGAGGCGGGCGAGTTTCTCGAGTGGGCCAACGTCCATGGCCATCGCTACGGCACGCTCAAGAGCGAGGTCCAGAAGAATCTCGATGCTGGGCGCTCCGTCATCCTCGAGATCGACGTTCAGGGCGGCCTCAATGTGAGGCACGCATTTCCTGGCGCCGTTCTCGTCTTTATCGAACCACCCTCGGCGGAGGAGCTTGAGCGTCGCCTTCGCGGTCGCAAGACCGAGGACGAGGCGGCCATCGAGTGCCGCCTTGCCAATTCCCGCAAGGAGATGGAGTGCGCGCCGCTCTATGACGTGAGGATTGTGAACGACGACCTCGACCGAGCCGCTGACGAGCTTGAGCGCACCCTAGATTCATACGAGTCAGATGGAGGTACCAACTAATATGTCCGTTATTAAGCCTGAGATTGACTCTCTGCTTGAGCGCACTGAGCACAATCCCTTCCTGCTGTGCTCTGTCGCCTCCAAGCGTGCTTGTGACATCAACAACATGCTGCGCGGTCAGCACCTTCGCGTGACCGCCATCCAAGAGGTTGACGACATTACCACGATCGCCTCTGGCAAGGACACCGTCTCCATCGCCATGAACGAGATCGACGACGGCACCTTGGGATTTGTCCAAGAGGACTTCGACCGCGACATCCGTGGCGCTAACAACGGGATTGCTCAGTAGCCCATGACCGAGAGACTTTGCCTCGTCCACTACCACGAGATTGGTCTTAAGGGCAAGAACCGTGGCACCTTCGAGAACCAGCTCGTCACGAATTTGCACCGCGCCCTCAAGGCATATCCCGTCTCGCGCATTGCGCGCATCTCGGGCTATGTCGTCGTCGAGGCCGAGGACGGGCAGGCCACGCCTGAGATGGCACGCGCCATCGCCAAGGTCCCCGGGGTGGCTCGCGTCTCGCTTGCGTACAAGTGCGGTCTCGACGAGGGCGAGTACAACGCCGCCGCCGTGAAGGCGCTTGGCGAGGCGGGCGACTTCCAGACGTTCAAGGTCCATGCGCGCCGCAGCTCCACCAACTATCCCGTTCACTCCATCGACATGAACCATATCGTGGGGTCCGCGCTCTGCGCGGCGTTTCCCACAAAGAAGGTTGAGATGCACAATCCCGACGTCACGGTGGTCGTGCATGTCGTCCAGGGGAGCACCTTTGTCTACGCGGCTTCCATGCCTGGCGTCGGAGGTCTTCCCGTGGGCACTGCCGGCAAGGTCGTGACGCTGCTCTCAAGCGGCTTTGACTCTCCTGTCGCAACATGGATGGTCGGTCGCCGCGGAGCAACCTGCATCCCCGTGCATTTTTCAGGAAGACCGATGACGTCCGACACCAGCGAGTGGCTCTGTCGCGACATCGTCGACGCTCTTGCGCCCGCAGGAGTCGTCGGGCGCATGTACGTTGTGCCCTTCGGAGAGTATCAGCGCCAGATTTCGTTGGTCGTGCCCCAGAGCCTGCGCATCATCATGTATCGACGCGTGATGTACCGCGTGGCCGAGAGAATCGCGCGACTCGAGGGCGCGAAGGCCATCGTGACCGGCGAGTCGCTTGGACAGGTCGCCTCGCAGACCCTAGACAACATCGCGGCCGTAAACGAGGGCGTCACGATGCCCATCCTTCGCCCGCTCATCGGCTCCGACAAGCAGGAGATCATTCGCCGCTCCCAGGAGATTGGCACCTATGACATCTCATGCGAGACGGCGCCCGACTGCTGCACGCTCTTCATGCCGCGCCGTCCCGAGACGCACGCGCGGATGCGCGAGGTTCTCGCTGCGTGGGACCTCTTCGACCACGACGCGATGATCGATGACCTCGTGGAGCACGTTGAGTATCAGGACTTCTCGCAATGCCCCAGCTATCATGCACCAAAGGGACGGCTGCGTCCGCATCACAGCGAGCTGGAGCCGGCTGACCCTACGCCCGTGGAAGGCGAACAGGACGCGGCCGAGGCTGCCGACAAGGGCGACGCGCCAGTCGCCGTCAGCTCCGGAGGAGCTTCCGACCCAGTCGAGTAGTTGTCGATTCCCTTCTTTAGGCATGTGACGTTTTGCCCCCGCTCCTTGCGAGTGGGGGCTTTTTGTGGCGCGTGCTGGTGCTTCCTGATTGGGAAACTTGTTGCATAGACCGCTCGTGAGGTTTTCAGCTGGCGTTTGGACACGCCTGCGCACGGCCGGGCGCAGCTGGACCTCGGCTTTGTTCGGTGCAGCACCGTCACTTCTAGAGCCTCAGCTAGAGGGCTTGGCGCTTCTCGCAAGGCGCATTGTGAGGGACTCCACACAGATTGCTCTAGCTGGGAAAAGATGGTCATCGGTAAGATTGGCGCAATTTGCCCGAAAGGAAGCCGCACCACTTTCTGAGAACGCCTGTTCGGCTAACGCCTCCCTGAGGCACCATTTCCTTAAGGAGGTGGAGGGGATGGCGCAGAGGCAGATCAAGAGGGCGCCGAAGCGGCGAGCCTTGGCAAAGCGGTTTGGCATCACGGGCGGAAGGGCGGCAGCCATTGCCTGCGCCACCTTGGTGGCAGCTCTGGCGCTGGTCGGCGTCGTGAGGGCGAGCGGCACATTGGGACTTACGCTTGAGCGCGGAGAGGAGACGCAGACGCAGCTCGATGGAAGCTCGTCAGGCGACGCCAGCGATTCGTCCGAGAGTTCTGACGCGGCGCAAGGTCAGGCAGACGCTCAAGAAGGGTCCGTAGCACAAGAGGGCCAAGAGACAGAGACCAAGGTCGTGGTCCATGTGGACGGGGCGGTCATGTCGCCAGGCGTCTACGAGCTTTCAGGTGACGGGCTTCGCGTCAACGATGCCGTTGCCGCCGCCGGCGGCCTTTCCGACGATGCCGACACCACGTCAATAAACCTCGCCGAGGCCCTTTCCGATGGCGAGAAGATCTACGTGCCGCGCCAAGGGGAGGATGCGGCAAGCGGGGCCACGTCCTCTGGCTTGTCTGAGACGCTTTCAGGGACGTCTGCAAGCGGAAGCGCTGCGGGATCCTCAGGAACGCAGCTTGTGAACATCAACACAGCAGATGAGGCGACCCTTCAGACGCTTCCTGGGGTGGGAGAGGCGACTGCCGCCAACATCGTCCAAGACCGCGAGCAGAACGGCCCCTTTGCCACGATAGAGGACCTTATGCGCGTATCGGGGATAGGCGAGAAGAAGTTCGAGAAGGTAAAGGACCTTATCTGTGTCTAGGGTTAGCCACATGCCAGCCAGGCCTGCCATCCCGGCCAGTCTTTGGGCGCTCTGCTCCGCGCTCATGTCCGAGCGGGCCATTCTCCGTGCGGGCATCGAGCTTGAATCCGCCAAGGGCGCCTTTGCGCTTGGCGCCACAGCCCTCTGCACCCTTGTTGCGCTTCTCGTTCGAGCGCGTCGGGAGCGCAAGGCCCTTCCGGGCTGGCTCCCTACCGCGCTGCTCGTCCTCTCAGCCTCCTTTGCGGGAGCGCTCGTGTCGTCGCTTGCCTGCTCGAACATCGAGCGGCTGTCGAGCAAGCTCTCGACAAGCGCCGTCTCAAGCTGGTCGTTTGTAATGGTTGACGACATGACAGAGAGCGAGAGCGGATGGTTCGGCAAGGCGAGGGTCGTGCGCGACGGCTCCGAGCTGGGAGCAGTTTGGATTAGCGCTCCAGAGCAGCTCGAAGCCGGCGAGCACTTTGCTTGCGTCGGGCGCTTCTCGGCAAACGAAAGCGACGAATGGGGAGTCTCTTCTCGAATGCAGGGCATTTCTGGTAGCGTTCGCGTGGTGCACATGCTGGCTTCTCAGCCTGAGTCCGGCGCGTGGGGAGCGCTGCTCTCGCTTAGAAAGCATGTGCTCCAGAGCTTTAGTCCTGGCCAGAGCGAGGGGAGGGCCATCCTTGCCGGCTCTGTCTGCGGCTATCGCTCTGCCATCGCGGGATATGGCTTGGACGACGACTTCGCTGCGTGCGGGGTCTCCCACCTTGTGGCTGTCTCGGGCGGCCACCTTGCCATTGTCGCGGCATGCCTTTCCAGCTTGCTCAGGGGCACGCGGATGCGGCCTGCCTTGCGGGGATCTGTCACGCTGGGCGTCGGCGGCCTTTTCGTGCTGTTCTGCGGGGCTCCCTCCTCGGCAATCAGGGCATGGGGGATGGCGTCGGTCGCCCAGGCGTCCAAACTGGTTGGAAGAAGGTCTCATGCGCTTTCATCGGTCTCTGTGGTAGCGCTGGCGATGGCGCTTGTGGAACCTGCGTCATCCGGTCAGCTCAGCTTTCTTCTCTCGGTGCTCTCGGTCGTCGGAATTTGCCTCTTTGTTCCCTACGTGCGGCATCTCTTGGACGTGCTGTTCGGATGGCGTCTTCCGCGTTGGCTAGTGCGCAGGGCGCCGGGAATTTCGCGCAAAGCCTCAGACCTGCGGGCAAGGCTTCGCGACACGCTTGCCGTCTCGGTGGTAGGACAGCTTTCCACCGTCTTCCTCACGGCGTCTACGTTTGGCGGAGTTTCTATCATCGCCCCGCTTGCCAACTGCCTCTTGGCGCTGCCATTTTCCGCCATGCTGGCGCTTGGGCTCGCGTCGGCATGTCTGAGCTGGGCTTCGTTTGTTCAGGCACCCGTGTTGGGCCTTGCCGATGCCGCTGCCTGCTTGTTTTGCGACGTCTTGAGAAGGCTGGGGAGCCTTCCTTTTTCCTATGTGGCGATGCAGCCGAGCCCGACTGTCGCCGGAATGGCTACGGCCATTCTCGCAGGGGCCATTCTCGTCTTGTGGCCCCGTCCCCAAAGAAGGCCAATGGCCCTCTGCGTCTCTTGCTTCTTGGGCTCGCTTCTGGCCATCCTTCTGGGGTGTCGCTATCTTCAGCCAGCTCGGGTTTGCGTTCTCGACGTGGGACAGGGGGACGCGATTCTGATTGCGGACGGTGGCACGGCCGTTCTCGTCGACACTGGGCCTGACGCCTCGGTTGCCGACGGCCTTGCCAGGCAGGGAATCCTACACGTCGACGCCATTGTCCTCACGCACCTGCACGACGACCACGTTGGCGGGATGGACGACCTTGTCGGTCGCGTTGGCTGCGACCATGTCTTCGTTGCTCGTGGGGTAAGCTCGCACATGCAAGGCGAGCTTTCGGCGGCGGCTAAAGACCTTACGGGGAGCGACGTTGAGGAGCTGGGATATGGCGACGCAATCAAGGCAGGGTCCTTCTCCCTGAAGGTGGTTTCGCCTACGGGGGAGGTTACAGGCGAGGACAACGCCGACTCGCTTGAGATTGCGCTTTCCTATGAGCGGGGCGGCTCTACGCTCTCCGCGCTCCTGACGGGCGATGCCGAGAGGGATGAGACCGCTAGTTGCCTCAAGCGAGGAGACATTGGGGACATCGACTTTCTGAAGGTGGGCCATCACGGCTCGACGATCTCGTTGACGGAAGAGGAGGCTGCCCTGCTCGATCCAGAGGTATCCGTTGCCAGCGCAGGCGAGGGAAATGACTACGGTCACCCTTCTGACGAGTGCCGCAAGACGCTTGAAGACGCCGGCTCGCTCTTTCTCTGCACGATGGACAGCGGGGACGTCACGGTGCTGCCCTCGCCAACTGGTCCGCGCGTTCTCGTCGCAAAGGGGGACGTCTCGCGCCTTGGGCGCTCGGAATAGCCGGCGGCCCTGCCATCTTGCCTCCTTGTCGCATTGCGTCGCCGATGCGACTCGCACCGCTTCGCCGCTTTGAGCCCAAGCGTGACCCGACAGAACGATTTGTGGCAAAGTAGGACTCGTTCGGCAGCAAAGGGGGTTTCTATGGCCAAGAAGGGCAAGCTCCTTCCGGCATATCTGGTGGTAGGCGCGGACGAGCTCAAGCGCACGAAGACGGTTACGCACCTTAAGCGCTATCTCGAGGAGGGGCTCGACGTATTCAACCTTGAAGAGATTACCGCCTCTGGAGATACCGATGCGGCGGACCTTGTTGCGTCGCTAAACACGATGCCCGTTGGCAACGGACCGAGGATCGTGATCGTCTACAGCGCCGAGAAGCTGCCCAAACCTGCTTCGGAAGCAATCATCTCGTATCTTTCAAACCCCAACCCCAGCTGCACGCTGCTCGTCTGCTCCGAGTCACTCAAGAAGAACACTCGTCTCTACAAGGCACTCGCAAAAGTCGGGCCCCGCTCGGTCATCGATTGCACGCCGGCGACGCGAAGAGACCTTCCCAAAGAGGTCTCAAAGCTCGCCGCCGCATATCACCTTTCCATTGGCTGGGATGCCGCAACCGCGCTTGTTGACCGCGTGGGCGACTCAACCACCATGATTGACAACCAGCTAAAGATGCTCTCCCAGCTAAAAGGCGGCATGCCGGGCACCGTAACGGCAGCGGAAATCGAGGAGCATGTTGCGCGAACGGTTGAGGTGAAGCCCTGGGAGTTTCTGAAAATGCTTTCCGCGCGCGACCTCACCCGCTCGCTTCAGCTGTATGGGACGATCAGAAAGCAATGGCAACGTCCCGACTACGAGCGTACTGGCCTTCTGGTTCTTGTCACAGGTCGAGTGCGCGAGCTGATTTGCGCCCGTTCGCTTGACGGCAGGGGAGAGTCGCGCTCCCTCGCCCAGACGCTTGGAAAGAAGGACTGGCAGGTTAAGGGCTACACCTTGTGGGCAAGGGCGTTCGGTCCCGGAGAGCTCGAGGGCTGCCTGGCAGAATGCGCTGCATGCGAGCGAACCCTTAAGAGCTCAAGCGACGACCCGGACCTCGCGATGATTTCTCTAATCACCAAGATTTGCGGACGCGCCTAGGGGACGGCGTTTGACGGCGTTTCAGCTCTCGCACGCAACGTCGTCTCTGTCCTGTCGCACAACGAGGTGCGAGCCCCACGCAACGGCGCCGGCGTCCCACGCACTGCTCAACTGCCAGGTTGCGCGACTTCTGCAGCATCAGAGTCCGTGGCACCTGGCGGCCTGGGTGCCAGTAGGCGTTTCGCGGGACGAGGCGTGAAGAGGTGCGGAAATTCGGCAAAAGAATGGGCCCAGGCAGCACCCCGGGCCCATTCTTGCATTTCTTGCTGAGAGAGAAGCTACTTCATGGAGTTGACGAGCTTCTGAACGCCAGACTTGCGGTTGGAAGCCTGGTTCTTGTGGATGATTCCCTTGGAAGCCGCCTTGTCCAGCAGGCGACCAGCCTTGTTGGCCGCAGCCTGAGCGGCGTCCTTGTCGCCAGCCTCGACGGCGGCGCGAACGCCCTTGACGGCGGTCTTCAGCTCAGAACGGACGGCACGGTTGCGAATGCGTGCCTTCTCGTTAGTGATGATGCGCTTCTTCTGCGACTTAATGTTTGCCACGTGCGGTTCCTTTCAATCCCTATCTGTGAGGCCCCTGTTGAGGTGAGGAAGTGGGGTTCCGCACCCGACACGGCGAGGTCAACTTCGGCATTATAGCAGAGCTGAACTCGCAATGATGCTCGTTTCCCGCTGATATGGCTCGGGCCAGCCAATTTTCTAGGAGTTTTCACAGCTTGTCCAGCCTCCGCCTTGCTTGCAAGCGCCGTCGCGCCATGACCTCTCGGCAAGACCTTGGATTCCTCAGGTCAAAGCTGCCCAACAGGGCGAAAGGCAAAGTCTATGCGCTATCATGTCTCGCATGGACAAGACAGATATCTCACACATCAGGAACTTCTCAATCGTGGCCCATATCGACCACGGGAAGTCCACCATATCCGACCGCATCCTCGAGCTCACGCATACCGTGGACGAGCGCGACCTCACGTCGCAGATGCTCGACTCCATGGACATCGAGCAGGAGCGTGGCATCACCATCAAGAGCAATGCCGTGCGCGTGATCTATGACGCGGACGATGGCGACAAGTACGAGTTCAACCTCATCGACACCCCCGGGCACGTGGACTTCACCTATGAGGTCAGTCGCTCGCTCGCTGCCTGCGAGGGAGCCGTGCTCGTTGTGGACGCCACGCAAGGCGTCGAGGCCCAGACCGTCTCGAACGCCACGCTCGCCATGAACGCCAACCTCGACATCGTGCCTGCCATCAACAAGATCGACCTCCCCTCGGCGCATCCCGACGAGGTCAAGGAGGAGATCGAGGAGGACCTCGCCATTCCTGCCGACGACGCCGTGCTCGTCTCGGGCAAGACCGGCGAGGGCATCCACGACCTGCTCGAGGCCATCGTCTATCTGATTTCTCCCCCCAAGGGGGACGCCAGCGCGCCGCTCAAGGCGTTGATTCTCGACTCGTACTTCGACGAGTACCGTGGCGTGATCGCTACGGTGCGCGTCTTTGACGGCACGATCAAGAAGGGCGACCAGCTCAAGATGATGGCGCTTGGCGACGAGTTCCTCTGCGACGGGGTGGGCTGCAAGCGCCCGCTCGAGACGCCGCTCGACGAGCTTGGCGTCGGCGAGGTGGGCTACGTTGTCACGGGCCTCAAGGACCCCGCGCTCGTGAAGACGGGCGACACCATCACCTATGCAGAGCGTCCATGCGCCGAGGCCTGCCCCGGCTACCACGAGGCAAAGCCTATGGTCTTCACGGGCCTCTTCCCGATTGACAACAAGGAGTACGAGAACCTTCGCGACGCCCTCGAGAAGCTGCGCGTGAACGACCCCTCGCTCACCTGGACCCCCGAGACGTCTGTGGCTCTTGGCTTTGGCTTCCGCGTTGGCTTTTTGGGCCTCTTGCATATGGAGGTCGTGAAGGAGCGCCTGGAGCGGGAGTTCAACCTCGACCTCATCGCCACGAGCCCGTCGGTGAACTACCACGTCTACAAGACCGACGGCTCCATGGTGGAGATCACGAGCCCCCAGGACCTCCCCGAGCCGACCAAGATCGACCACATCGAGGAGCCCTATCTCAAGGCGAAGGTCATCGTCCCGCCGGACTTCATGGGCGCCGTGATGCAGCTCGTGATTGACCACCGCGGCACCACCAACGACATGGTCTACCTCTCCGAGAAGTCCGTCGAGATTCACTTTGACATCCCGCTGGCAGAGCTCATCCTCGACTTCTTCGACCAGCTGAAGAGCCGCACGAAGGGCTATGCGAGCCTTGACTACGAGATGGGCGACTATCGCACCACCGACCTCGTGAAGCTGGACATCCTGCTCGCTGGCGAGGTCGTGGACGCGCTCTCGTTCATCGTACCCCGCGACAAGGCCTACACGATGGCGCGCGGCCTGTGCGACAAGCTCAAGGAGATAATCCCGCGCCAGCAGTTCGAAGTGCCCATCCAGGGCGCAATCGGCAACAAGATCATCGCGCGCTCCACCGTCAAGGCGGTGCGCAAGGACGTCTTGGCAAAGTGCTACGGCGGCGACATCTCGCGCAAGCGCAAGCTCCTCGAGAAGCAGAAGGAGGGCAAGAAGCGCATGAAGTCCATCGGCACGGTCGATGTGCCGCAGGAGGCCTTCCTGGCCGTCCTCAAGGTGGACGATCAATGACGAATGCCGAATGCGCCGCAGGCCAAAGCCCCTCAGACGTGCTTGCTGCGTGGGGCGGCCCTGCTCACGTCTCGCCGCAAATCGAGCCCTTCGCGGCCGGAGGGAGCCTTCTTGAGCGCCTTCAGAAGAACCCCTTCCTCATGGCGCCGATGGCGGGCGTCTCTGACGCGGCATACCGTCTGATGGCGCGCGCGGGAGGGGCGGCGCTCGCCTACACCGAGATGGTCTCGTGCGCCGGTCTTCACTATGGCGGCGAGAAGTCCTGGGAGCTCGTGGACCCGGCAGAAGCGGAGCCGGACCTTGCCGTGCAGCTCTTTGGCACCAAGCCCGAGCTCTTCCGAGAGGCGGCGGCAGGCGTTGCGCAGCGCCTGGGCGGCAAGCTCGCGCTCATCGACATCAACATGGCCTGCCCCGTGCCCAAGGTGACAAAGAAGGGGGAGGGCTCGGCCCTTCTCGACAATCCCGCGCTTGCCTCCGAGCTCGTGCGCGCCTGCATCGAAGAGACGGACGGGCGCGTTCCGGTGACGGTGAAGATCCGACGAGGCCGGCGCATGGGCGAGGAGGTTGCTCCCGAGTTCGCCCGTGCGATGGAGGCCGCGGGCGCGTCTGCGATTGCGATTCACGGCCGCTTTGCCGACCAGCTCTACCACGGAAGGGCCGACTGGGGAGCGATCACGCGCGTCGCGGATGCGGTGAACGTCCCCGTTATTGGCTCTGGCGATGTGACGGACGCCCGGGCGGCGGCTCGCATGGTCTCTCAGACCGGAGCCGCGGCGGCAATGATTGCCCGCGGAAGCTACGGCAACCCATGGATCTTCTCGGATGCAAGGCGGGTCCTTTCGGGCGAGAACCCCCCGCAGCACGGCGCGCGCGAGCGCGTGGCCGCGTTTCGCTGCCATGTGCGGCTCCTTGCCTCCACGGGCGCCAACTTGCGCCGGGCTCGGAGCCTTGCGGGATGGTATCTGCGCGGCATGCCCGAGGCAGCGTCGCTAAGAGGGAAGGCCGTGCACTGCGACACGCTTGAGGACTACCTCGCCGTGGCAGACGAGGCGGAGAGGCTCGCGTCAGTCTAGCGGGCCGCGCTGCCGCTCTCGCGTCCTCGCGTCGACTAAAGCGTCGACTCGCGCCAGCGCGTCTCGCAGCCGAGCATCCGCTGGCTTGGCGTGGCGTCGGGGTTCTCAAGCAGGCCAAGAAGCAGCGTGCAGGCGATTCTGCCCTCCTGCTCGACAGGCTCGACAATGGTGGAGATGCTTGGGTTGGTGAGGTCTGGCCATTCCTCGCTGCTCATTCCGAGAAGCCCAACGCTCTCTGGCATCAGCTCGCGCATCCCGGAAAGCGCCTTGAAGGTGGCCGCCAACGCCCAGGGATGAATGCAGAAGATGAGGGAACGGCGGTTGGTCTTGAGCCCGTACTCAAATCGGTGGCGCAGCTCTGGAATAGAGGGCCCCTTCTCGTCTATGGGGATAGTCTGGTACGTCAGCCCTCGCTCGGCGAGCGCATCCTCGAAGCCATGGATTCGATCCGCTCTTGTCCGCGCCTTCTCCGGGTCGGCGGCTATGACGAAGAACTCCTCGTATCCTTTGTCCACGCATGTCGCGATGGCGTCATAGACGCCCCCGTAAAGGTCGGTCTTCACCCACGTGCAGGAGAGGTCGGCGAGGTTGAAGTCGTAGAAGACGACGGGAATGCCAGCGTGCTCCAAGCGCTTTCTGACGCCTCGATAGCGCTTGGTCGGCTGGATAACAAATCCATCGACCCCCAAGGAGAGCATCTTCTCGACGTAGCTGCTCTCGACTGCCGGGTCGAAATGCGTGTCGCAGACGACGGTTTGGTAGCCCTTCTCGTGCGCGACCTCCTCGACGCCACGAACGAGCTGGCCCGCCCACAGATTGGTGTTGTTCTCGATGAGCACGGCGATGACCTTGGAGCTTCCCATTGAGAGGCCCTGGGCGCGTGCGTTGGGGGAGTACCCCGTCTCCTCAATGACCCGAGCGATTTTTGCCCTTGTCTGGTCGCTCATGCGGTCGTACTTCCCATTGATGTAGTGAGATACCGTCGCCGTGGAGGTTCCGGCGAGCTTGGCGATGTCGTTGATGGTCACTCGCTTCTCAGGCATGACCTCTCCTTCCGCATTCCTATCTATAGTACCAATTCACGATTCCTTCATATTGTTTGGCTCCCGAATGGTGGTTAACTCCACTTGCCGATTTAAGAAAATATTTCTTGACATTTTGAGAGTTATGAAATTCAAGAGAAATCGACCCTAGTTAAACGCTTGACGAAATAGGCAAACATAGGCATCTACCTGCGCGTTTGCCGAAATTGAATTGAGAATGCAGGCTCCAGACCCAATAATGTAGCCAAGCAAGTTGCTTGAGGGGCTGCCAGTGAAGCGATCGCGACGCAAACCGGCGAACGGTAGTTGGATGGGACTTTTTTGAGAGAAAAGAGGAGGAGAGGATGAAAGTAGTCGGGGTATGCGCTTGCACGGTCGGAATCGCTCACACCTACATGGCAAAGAAAGCAATCGAGGAGGAGTGCAAGAAGCGTGGTTTCGAATGCAAGGTAGAGGCTCAGGGTGGCCTCGGCATCGAGAACGCGCTGACCCAAGAGGACGTTGACTCCGCTGACGTGGTCATCTGCTCGATTGATGTGGGAATCGAAGGCGGAGACCGCTTTGAGCAGAAGCAGTCCGAAGGCAGGTACCTGAAGGTCGGGACCGCAGACACGATCTCTGACGTCAGCAAGGTCATGGACCAAGCGGTTGAGCTTGCGAAGGCCGCAGATGAGGCGGCGTCCCAAGGCAAGAAGGCGGGAATCTTCGACGATTTCGGCAAGACCCTGCTGAACGCGTTCAACACCGGCGTTTCGTACTTTATCCCTGTAGTCGTTATCGGTGGCGTGTTTCTCGCATTCTCGCTTGCATCCGGCACTGCCGGGGAAAGCGGCATGGAGATCACCAACCCGTTCATGAAGAACCTGAACCTGATCGGCACGGCCGGCATCAACATGATGATTCCCGTGCTGGCGGCCTACATCGCCTACTCGATAGCGGGCAAGCCTGCCTTGGGCCCGGGCTTCGTACTGGGATACCTTGTGAACAATCCTGTCGCGGTCGGCGACGTGAACGTCTCCACGGGATTTCTGGGCGCCATGGTCATGGCGGTGTTCGTGGGCTACTTCGTTCGCTGGATGAAGACCTGGAAGGTCAACTCCACGATCCAGACGATCATGCCCGTCCTCATCATCCCGATTCTGACCGCATTCGTCCTTGGCATGTTCTACATCTACGTGCTCGCCTATCCTCTGTCCCTTGTCATGGGATGGCTCACTGACGTCCTTGGCAGCCTGCAGGGTGGCTCCGCGGTCGTGCTCGGCATCGTCATCGGAATCATGACCGCGTTCGATATGGGCGGCCCAGTCAACAAGACGGCCTCGACCTTCACGATGGCACTCATGACCGCAGGCGTCTATGGACCCAACGGCATGTTCCGCGTGGCAGTCGCCATCCCGCCCATCGCTTGCGGCGTCGCAGCCCTTATCGCCCGCAACAAGTTTGACGCTGCCGACCAGCAAATGGGCATCTCCGCAATCTTCATGGGCTGCATCGGCATCACCGAGGGCGCCATCCCCTTCGCAGTCAAGGACTTCGGCCATGTCGCCCCTGGCATCTGCATCGGCTCCGCAGTGGGCGCCGCGCTGGCAGCGGCTCAGGGCATCGAGTGCTACGTTCCCCACGGCGGATTCATCGTGTGCATGGCCACCAACAACATCCCTCTCTACTGCCTCGACATCGTGATTGGCTCTGCCGTGGCCGCGGCAATCCTCATTGCCATGAAGCCGAAGCTGTCCGAGAAGGACGCCGAGCCTGAGCTCGCGAAGTAGCAGCCAGATGGGCGTGCGGCCCACATAGCCGGTCGGGTTAGCCGACCTCTTCAAACACCAAGCAAAAAGCAAAGCAACCAGCTTCCAGGCACGGCCCCAGGCGGCCGCGCTAGGGAAAGGAGTGTCTCAAAATGACCAAGAAACTCACCATCAACCAGGCGGTCAAGGGCATGCTCAAGCTTCAGGACACCGGAGACCACGCGACGATGCTCGGCATCGGGCCCATGTCATCCAACCTCCTGCAGGCGGCCTTCGAGCTCGCTCGCGACGAGGACTTCCCCCTGATGTTCATCGCCTCCCGCAACCAGGTGGACAAGGACGAGTTCGGCGCCGGCTACGTCAACGGCTGGGACCAGAAGCGCTTCGCCGCCGACATCAAGAAGGTCGCCGACGAGGTGGGCTACACGGGACCCTACTACCTCTGCCGCGACCACGGCGGCCCCTGGCAGCGCGACGAGGAGCGCAACGCCCACCTGCCCGAGGACGAGGCCATGGAGCTCGCCCGCAAGTCCTTCGTCGCCGACATCGACGCCGGCTTCGACCTCTTGATGGTCGACCCGACCAAGGATCCCTACCAGATCGGCAAGGTCATCCCGCTTGAGACCGTCCTTCGCCGCACCGTCGACCTGATCGACTACCTCGAGAAGTACCGTCGCGCCAACAACCTGCCCGAGGTTGCCTACGAGGTCGGCACCGAGGAGACCAACGGCGGCCTGACCACCACCGAGAAGTACGAGGAGTTCATCTCCAAGCTCAAGCCCGAGCTCGAGAAGCGCGGCTGCCCGATGCCCACCTTCATCGTCGGCCAGACCGGAACCCTCACGCGCCTCACCGAGCAGGTAGGCCACTACAACTACCAGAACGCCCGCGCACTGGCCGACATGGCAAAGCGCTACGGCGTCGGCCTGAAGGAGCATAACGCCGACTACCTCGACGACGTCACCCTTCTCGAGCACATTCCCGCTCACGTGACCGCCTCCAACGTCGCGCCCCAGTACGGCACCGAGGAGACCCGGGCCTATCTGAAGCTCTGCCAGGTAGAGCAGCTGCTCGTGGACAACGGCCTGTGCGACGACCCGTCCGACCTCAAGAACGTCCTGCTCGTCAAGGCCATCAAGACCGAGCGCTGGCGCAAGTGGATGACCGGCGACGACGTCAACCTGCAGGTCGACGACATCCTGGCCAACGAGGAGCTCTCCCTCAAGATTCTGGACATCTCCGGCCACTACGCCTTCAACGACCCCGAGGTCAAGGAGCAGATCGCAAAGCTCTACAAGAACCTCGCCGCACAGGACATCGACGGCCAGCGCTTCGTCGTCGAGCACATCAAGCGTCCGCTGCGCCAGTACGTCGTGGGCCTCAACCTCAAGGGCGTCACCACGCGCATCGAGAAGGTGCTCGAGGCCTAAAGGAGCTTCTCCTGCCTCGCTTTAGCTCGAATCAACGCGAGCTCTTTGCAAGAAACGTTTGCACGATATCGAAGAAAGGGGAAACACCATGAAGTTCTTCATCGACACCGCCGACCTGGACGAGATCAAGCAGGCAGCCAGCTGGGGCATCCTCTCCGGCGTCACCACCAACCCGACCCTCTATTCCCGCACGGGCGGCAAGCTCGCCGACTTCGAGCCCCACATGGTCAAGATCTGCCAGATTGTGGGCAAGGACGTGCCCGTCTCCGCAGAGTCGACCGCCGAGACCACCGAGGACATGATCGCCGAGGGTCGTCGCCTCGCCGCGCTCGCGCCCAACATCGTCGTGAAGCTGCCGATTTGCGAGGAGAGCCTGCCTGCCACGCACCAGCTCGCCTCCGAGGGCATCCGCGTCAACATGACGCTCGTCTTCTCCGCAGCCCAGGCCCTTCTCGCCGCGCGTGCCGGAGCCCGCTACATCAGCCCCTTCGTCGGCCGCTTCGACGACATCGCCGAGGACGGCATCGACCGCCTGAACGACGTCGTGACCGCCGTCAAGAACTACGAGTACGGCTACTGGGAGCAGGAGGGCGGCCCCGAGATCATCACGGCTTCCGTCCGCACGCCCAACCACGTCGTGAAGGCGGCCCTCATGGGCGCAGACATCGCCACCGTGCCCTTCGCCGCGCTCAAGAAGTGCGTGCACCATCCGCTGACCGACCGCGGCCTGGAGGGCTTCGCCAAGGACTGGGCCAAGGTCACCGGTCAGGCATAACGCGACGTCGCGGCTACGCAATGCATGACCTGTATGGCGGCAGGGGCACATGACCGCTCCCGCCGCCTTTTTCTAGAAACCACAGCGTGTGTACCAAGAGGGGAGAAAGACGATGAATGACCAAGAGCTCGCGCGCACGGCAAACGAGGTCCGCAAGGGCGTCGTCACCGCAGTCCACGCGGCCAAGTCCGGCCACCCGGGCGGCTCGCTCGGCGCGGCCGACATCCTCACCTACCTCTACTTCGAGGAGATGGACGTCGACCCGAACGACCCGAGAAACCCTCGGCGCGACCGCTTCGTGCTCTCGAAGGGGCACTGCGCGCCCGCGCTCTACGCGGTTCTCGCCGAGCGTGGCTACTTCCCCAAAGGCGAGCTGGAGACGCTGCGCCACGTCGGGAGCCGCCTGCAGGGCCACCCCAACATGAACGATCTGCCCGGCGTGGACATGAGCACCGGCTCGCTCGGGCAAGGGATCTCGGCGGCGGTCGGCATGGCCTTCGGGGCGCGCCAGTGGGGGATGGGCTATAGGACCTATGCCCTGCTCGGCGACGGAGAGTGCGAGGAGGGCGAGGTCTGGGAGGCGGCGATGCTCGCCGGCAACCTGGGCCTGGACAACCTCTGCGTCGTCGTCGACCACAACGGCCTGCAGATAGACGGCCCCATAGAGGAGGTCAACTCGGCGATGCCCATCGCGGACAAGTTCCGCGCCTTCAAGTTCCACGTGGTGGAGGTCGCCGACGGCCACGACTTCGGCCAGCTGCGCGCCGCCTTCGCCGAGGCGAGGGCCACCAAGGGGAAGCCCACCTGCATCGTGGCAGAGACGGTGAAGGGCAAGGGCGTCTCGTTCATGGAGAACCAGGTGGGCTGGCACGGCAAGGCCCCCAACGACGAGCAGTACGAGCAGGCCATGGCCGAGCTCGCTAAGGAGGCGTAGACGATGGCAGACGTGAAGAAGATTGCCACGCGCGACAGCTATGGCAACGCCCTTGTGGAGCTGGGTGCCGAGCACGACGACTTTGTGGTGCTCGACGCCGACCTGGCCGCTGCCACCAAGACCGCAAAGTTCAAGGCCGCCTATCCCGAGCGCTTCTTGGACTGCGGCATCGCCGAACAGAACATGATGGGCGTGGCCGCAGGCATCGCCACGACGGGGCACAAGGTTTTCGCCAGCAGCTTCGCGATGTTCGCCGCCGGGCGCGCCTTCGAGCAGGTCAGGAACTCCATCGGCTACCCGCATCTGCACGTCGTCATTGGCGCCACGCACGCCGGCATCTCGGTGGGAGAGGACGGCGCCACGCACCAGTGCTGCGAGGACATCGCCCTCATGCGCACGATTCCTGGCATGACCGTGATCGTGCCCTCCGACGACGTCGAGACGCACGCCGCCGTGCGCGCCGCCTACGAGGCGGAAGGTCCTGTCTACCTGCGGCTTGGTCGCCTTGCGGCGCCGGTCGTTCACGACAGGGCAGACTACCGCTTTGAGGTGGGGAAGGGCTTTGTGGAGAGGAGCGGCTCCGATGTGACGCTTGTTGCCTGCGGTCTCATGGTGCCTGCGGCGCTGGAAGCGGCCGAGACGCTTTCCGGCGAGGGAATCTCCTGCGAGGTCATCGACATGCACACGATAAAGCCGCTCGACGCGGACCTCTTGTGCGAGTCTGCCGCCAAGACTGGCCACGTGGTGACCGTGGAGGAGCATTCGGTGATTGGCGGTCTGGGCGAGGCGTGCGCCTCGGTGCTCTCGGAGCGCTGCCCTGTGCCAGTGCGCAAGGTGGGCGTGAACGACACGTTTGGCGAGTCTGGCCCTGCCGTCGAGCTGCTGCACAAGTACGGCCTGGATGCAGATTCCGTGGTCGTGCGGGTGCGCGACTTCTTGAAGTAGGCGCCCGGTGCGCTCGGTCGCCAATGAGGCAAAGAGATCAATTGAGGTATTGAGAGGAGCATCACATATGGACACGTTCATCACCAAGGACAACGTCCTTCTCCATCAGCGGGCAAGCTCCAGGGACGAGGCCTTGCACACGATTTCCGAGCTCGCCGTGAAGCTTGGCGTCGCGAAAGATGTCGACAGCGTTTACCAGGGGTTTCTTGCTCGCGAGGGGATAGACCAGACGGGCATGGGCGATGGCTTTGCCATCCCTCACTGCAAGACGGCGGCAATCGAGAAGGCGTCGCTTGTCGTCTTCAAGAATGAGACGCCGCTTCAGTGGCCGAGCCTTGACGGAAAGCCTGTCGACATCGCCATGGCGCTTCTCGTCCCCGAGGCAGAAGCCGGCACCACGCATCTGCGACTGCTTGCGAAGGCCGCCACGCTGCTTATGGACGACGGCTTCAAGAAGCTGCTGCGCGAAGGCGATGACGCCTCGGCGATCGCCGACGCCATCAACCAGGCCCTTTCCGAATAGGCGAGGCCCATCGCTGTCCTCTGACCTAGGAGGCAGCCCGTACAATAGCCTTCCCCCTCAAGCGCGTTGCGGGGCCGGACCTTCCGGCCCCGCACGCTTATTTTTGCGGAGGCTGTAAACGTATACTTCAAGAGGCTCTGGAACCACATCTTGAGGAGGCTTATGGCGGAAAGCTGGGATGTGAGGCTGCACCTGCCGTCGGCGCAGGCACTCTACCTGCATGTGCCATTCTGCAAGAGGAAGTGCGCCTACTGCGACTTTGCCTCGTGGGGAACGCCCTGCGACGACCCGCTTATGGGGGGCTACGAGCGCTCCCTTGAGAGGCTCGTTTCCGAGGCGCGCGACCTTGGGCTTCTCGATGGCTGCAAGACGGCATACGTGGGCGGCGGCACGCCGAGCTATCTCGGAGAGGGGCTCGTCTCGCTTGTGTCGTGCGTGAAGGGCGCGGCGCCCCAGATCAGGGAGCTCACCTGCGAGGCCAACCCTGACTCGCTTTCTGATGCGCTCCTGTCATGGCTTGTCACTGCAGGCGCCACGAGAGTCTCGATTGGCGTCCAGAGCCTTGATGACGAGGAGCTTGCTCAGTTGGGTCGAATCCACACTGCCGCGCAGGCGTGCAAGCGCGTTGCCGCGGCGGTGGCGAGCGGCCTTGACGTCTCATGTGACCTCATGTGCGCGATTCCGCTTCAGACTCGCGAGAGCTGGGAGGCAACGCTCGAGCAGGCGCTCTCTCTTGGCGTGGGACATGTGAGCGTCTATCCGCTGGTAATAGAGGACGGCACGGCGCTTGCCCGTCGCGTGGGCGACTCAAACCCCGCGTGGAACGATCCCGACGTGCAGGCGGAGCGCATGGAGCAGGCGCGCTCGATTATCGAGAAGCACGGCCTTTCTCGCTATGAGGTGGCAAGCTACGCCTTGCCTGGCTGCCAGTGCCGCCACAACGTAGCCTACTGGACAGGCGTTCCCTATCTGGGCCTTGGCACGGGCGCGGCCAGCATGCTCTCGGCTGAGGGCTACTTGAGGCTCCTTGAGGCTTGTCCCCACCTTGAGGCTCTACCTCAGGGTAAGTCTCGCGTGAGGCTTACCGTGACCAGCAGCCCCGTCGAGCTCGCGGATGCCCGATGCCTGGACGATCTAGCCTTTGACCTCGAGTTCTTGAGCGAGCGAGAGGCTGCGGCCGAAGACCTCATGCTTGGCGCGCGCCTTACAGCTGGACTTGAACCTTCGCTTGTCAATCATGCCCGCAAGCTTATCGGAGAGCGGCTTGACGCCACGCTCGACGACCTTGTCGCAGACGGCTACCTTGACGGGGCGCTTCGCCCCACCAAGCGAGGATGGCTTTTGGGAAACGAGCTCTACGGGCGGCTTTGGGACCTCGCCTCGTAGGGTCGCCTAGAGAGGCCTATCGAAGGCAATTAGGGTGCGGCCGCTCATCATGTCGTGCCGAAGCTTTAGCTCTTTGCCGCGCACGTCGAGAAGGTGTATTGCGGCAGCGACGTCCTCGTCCTTCTCGCTGGCCCTAAGCGAAAGCTCGGGCAGGCCATCGAGAGAGCCCAGGTCTAAGGTCGTGCCGTGGTCGTTCCCCAGGACGGCGCAGTAGAGGATGTTTGCCTCCACGAGGTCTTGGAACATGTGGCTTCCATAGGAGAGCTCAGGCGAGAACCCTTCCTTCGCGTCCGCATACTCGACGATCGCCGAGAAGGGCGCAATCTCCGCGAAGCTGACCCCTACGCCCAGATCGGGCGACGAGGTGCCTATCCTTCCCGGCGAGATGAGCAGGGCCGTCGCGCTCTCGCGCTTGGCGATGGCGCCGGCCTCGCCCACGGCGCGCGCTACGGCGAGCTTCTTGGCGTAGGGGCAGTCGTGGTAGCCCTTCGCGTCGACGTAGCAGACGAGCCCAATCTTCTCGTCCACGGAGTTTCCCATAGACGTGGAGGACGAGCGCAGAAGCGTGGGCCCGGCGGTCACGTCCGGGATGTCCACATTCGCGCTCCCAGAGAGAGACTGCAGCGGTCGGCACTGCAGGAGGTTGATGACGAACTCGCCGGCGTCGCCCTCCGTCTCGCCCACGTTGACCGTGAACTCGATGTCGACGGGGTAGTCGTAGGCCGTCCTGAGCGCCTTGAGGACGGCCGACATCGCCTTCGTGAAGCGGCGGTTCGCGGCCAGGCCCGCGCACGAGGCAAAGAGGACCTCTTTGGTCTGCCCGCGGCTGCGCAGGCTCTCCTCGGCCGAGCGGTCATGCTCCATCACGGCGCGCTTTGCGATTCCGGGCATGTAGGAGGCCACCTCGGTGCAGTCGCGCTCGACGAAGGCGTTGGCGTTGAGGTCGATGAGGTCGCAGGTGCGCTGCGAGAAGCGGTGGCGCTCGGCGTCGGTGGTCATCGTCGTGGCCGTCGGCCTGTCGAGGCTCACGATGCGCGGGTAGTCGCGCCCGGTGCGGTCGACGGCCTTGGTGCCCAGGCCCATGACCAGGCGAAGCATCCCCGCGTCGGGGTCCATGTCGGGAAGCCAGCGGTAGGCGCTCCTGGAGTAGCCGATGCCCGCCGCCGTGGGCATGAAGAGCCCGTCGCCGTAGCGCGAGCCGCTCACGCGCTGCACGAGCAGCGCCATCTGCTCCTCCGAGGCATCCAGCCCGTTGAGCTTGCGGTACTCCAGCGCGGAGGGGTTCATCGTCGACGCGTAGACGATCTTGACCGCGTGCTCGAACTCCGAGAGGCGCTCCGCCGGCGAGCCGAGGTTGGGGAGGAAGACCGAGTCGTACTTTCCCGCGAAGGCGTTGCCAAAGCCGTCCTCGAGGTAGCTCGACGAGCGCACGATGATGGGGCACTGCCCGTAGTAGTCGAGGATGCGCGAGAACGCCTGGCGGATTTCGGCGGGAAACTCGCCTTCCTCGATGCCCCGCCTGAGCTGCGGCGCGACCGAGAAGTAGCCATCCCCCCGCTGTTCCATGCGCAGCGGCCACAGGCCGTTTTCCACGATGAAGGTGTAGAAGACGTCGGTGCCGACGTAGAAGGAGTCGTGCGGCTCGAAGAGCCCTGCGAGGTCGGGCAGCTCCCTCTCGACGATCTTTCGCGCGAGCAGCATGCCGCACGCCTTGCCGCCGACCATGCCGGTCCCCACCATGCGGCGGCGCACGTCAAAGTAGTCGGGGGCCGTGAAGTAGCGCTTCACGAGCTCGCGCATGCGCTTGTCCTTGGTCATCATCATGTTGCACATGCGCGCGAGCGTCGTCTCTGGCAGCTCGCCATGCTCAAAGTCCTCGCGGGCGCGCGAGAAGAAGCGGTCCCATGAGTCTACGTTCCTATCGGGCGCGTCCTGCATCTCTTCGCTCATGCGCGTGTAGAAGCGGCTCGTGTCGACGCCTGCGGTGAGCGTCCTGACCTCGCCTGTCCCAAGGTCGAGGCGATGCGGGAGAAACATGGTGGGCGAGTAGCGGTTCCAGACCTTGAGCGGGTGCACGAACAGGCCGCCCTCGTCGGGCATCACGTCGATGAGCAGCTGCGTCGTGTCGCGGATCTTGGCGATAGCGGCGAAGGAGTGCTCGCCGCGAATCACTGGGAAGTACGCGACGGTGTCAAGCTCGAAGAGGTAGGGGCAGGTGAGGCGGAAGAAGTTGCCCATCGTCATGTCCGCCGACCAGGCAACCTGCAGGTCGGACAGGCTGTCAAAGACGTAGAAGGCGTCCCGCCCCTCATGGCTTATTACGTCGTGGGCCTGCGCCGTGAAGGTCTCGAAGCCGCGGAGCGGGTCCAGCCGGTATTCCCTCACGCCGGGCGCGTTCTCAGGAACCAGCCGCGAGTGCGAGGCGAAGCGCATGTAGACGAGGTTCCTGCCGTCAGAGGTGGCCTGGCGTACGAAGGCATCGCAGATGGGGCGGAAGTCGTCGAGCGACGACACCTGCCAGACCACGTTGTCGCCCATCCTGATGTTGTCGAGCGCGCGGTCAAGACCCTCGATGCCGCAGCTTACGCGGTCAAACGCTGCCATGGCGACCTCCTTTGCCGGAGTCTTTTTACAATGATAGCCCCCGGGAGCGCGCATGCGGTCCCTCTTTGAGCGTTCGAGGGATTGGCATAGGGAAGTCCAGGAGGACCTCATGGCGGCGCGATGGGGCCGGATTCGAGAGAGAAAGCCGAGGCGCGCCGCTCCTTTCAGGGCAGCGCGCCTCTCCGGATGGAAGCTCTTGGTTCCTGCGCTCGGCAGCCTTAGCGCTTCACGGAGCGGATGCTCAGCATGCAGATGCCGCCGATGAGCGAGAAGACGATTGAGACGAAGAACACGCCTGCGTAGCCAACCGTGCTGATGACGGCGGCGGCGATGATCGGCGCGATGGCCTGGGTCACGGTGTTGCCGAGGTTATAGACGCCTAGGAAGAAGCCGACGCTGTTCTTGTCGGGAATCACGCGGAGGTTGAGCAGGTTGTCGAGGGAGTTCCAAAGCCCCATGCCAAGACCTGCGAACACGGCGTAGAGCACGATGCCGGCCGTGCTGCGGATGAAGAACATGCAGAGGGCGGCGATAGCCAGAAAGATCGTGGAGAAGCCGACGGGAAGCTTCAGCAGGTGGAGCTTGTCCGATGCGGGGCCGGCGAGAAATCCCATCGCGATGCCGAAGGCGAGCATGACCGTGTTGATGAGCTGGATGGACGACTGGGTCGCGTCGCCGAGCATGAGGTAGTCGGTCATGATGTAGAGGATGTAGCCGGTGATGGCGAAGTTGCCCACGCCCTGGAAGAGCTTCGCGATAAGGGCGAGGTAGTAGTCGCGTCCGACAGACCATGACGGGAAGACGTTCATAGAGCCCTTGCCGGGCTTCTTCTCCTTTGCCTTGCCAGCGTCTGCCTCCGGGGCTTCGTCGAGGTTGGAGGGCTCGTGCACGATGAGCACGGCGATGAGCACGCCGACGAAGCAGATGATGCCAAAGATCACGAAGCCGAGGCGGTACTGGCTCAAGAACAGCGCGCCGATGACGTTGAAGCCGTTGTTGCCGAGCGCCATGCCCAGCCCGCCGTATGCCGACGAGGCGGCTCCCTTGCCGTCCTCGGGCGCAAAGTCGATCCATGCCACCATGGGCGCCACGATGAAGTTGAGGGCCGCCTGGCCGACCATCCACATCGCGAGAAGAACGGGGATGGTGGGGGAGAAGGAAGCAAGTATCATCGCGACCATGAAGCAGGCTGCGCCGCCCATGATCCAGGGCGCGCGCTTGCCGAAGCGCGAGTGCGTCCGGTCTGAGAGGCCACCGGCAATCATGTTGGAGATTGCAGCAACGATCATGCCGAGCGTTGAGAAGAGGGCGACTGTCGCAACCTTGTTCGCGGGGTCAAGCTCCTGAATGAGCGAGGGCAAAAACAGGCTGTTCATGACCACGTAGGGGCTGAGCCAGGAGCCAGGACCTATGACGAGCGCTGGTAGGAGCCGCTTGAGCGGAATGACCACCTTCTTCTCAACGGCTTCGGTCTTTTCGGTGTCTGCCATTACCTGTCGCCTCCAAAGTTGTTCTTGACCGTGTAGTAGAAGAAGCTGCCGTAGGAGTCATGCTGGTGAGCGTCAACCGCGCCGATGAAGTTGAATAGGCCCGTGAAGCCGCCGATTTCTCCGGGCTCTCCGTTGACGCCCTCGTCAGAGAGGTAGTCAACGTCGAAGTCGCCGCAAATCTGGGTCCACGCGTCGCCATCGGCCAGGCGATAGTAAATCGAGGCGACGCCATAGTTGTAGACGATTCGAATCTGTGCGGCGCCATCCGGAACGGGGACCTCGTAGAACTCGTGGTCTATGCGGGCGCCAAGCTTTGCCTGCAGCACGCGAAGAACCGTGCTCTTCTCGTCGTTGGCAAGGCAGAGGCGAGCGTAGAGCCAGTTGTTCGAGTCGTAGTAGAGCCCGAGGCCTGCGGCCTGGGAGTAATGGGTGGGATGGAACTCCACCTTGGTCTCGACGGTGTAGTCCATCGACGTGGCGCGGGTCGCCATGATCGAGGGGTTCACCTGAGAGAAGAAGGAGTTGCGACCAAAGATCTTGAGCACGCCGTCCTCAGAGTCGTCTATCCATTCGTCGGACTGCTCGCGGTAGGGCGTCATGAAGCGCAGGTCGTGCTTGGTGCCCTCGAAGTGGTCGTCGATGTCGAAGCGCGTGAAGTCCTGCTCCACGTCGCCGGCGACCTCGACCTCCATCTTTGCGAGGTTTGAGCCGTCGGCCATGCGCAGCCACCCGTCCTGGGTCCAGGCAACCTTCTGAAGCGAGGTCTCGCGACCGAGCGGGTTCAGGAGCTTGCCGGGCAGGGGGCGCGACATAAGGTGCGCGATGTACCAGTCGCCGTTCGGGGTCGAGACGAGCGAGCCGTGGCCGGCCTTCTGCATGGCGGAGTGCGGGTTGAACATCTCGAAGTGGCCGGCGTCAGGGTCGCCAAGCGAGAAGAGGTGCGCGGGCTGCGAGGTCACGATGGGCTCGCCGGTGGGGTCGCCCTCGTAGGGGCCAAAGACGCCCTTGGAGCGTCCGACCTCGATGCCGTGGCCATAGCCGGTGCCGCCGGAGGCAAGCAGCAGGTAGTAGTAGCCATCATGCTTGTAGAGCTGGGGTGCCTCGACGCAGCCGCGGGTGGTGAAGCCTTGGGTCACGCGATGCCACTCGCCCATGGTGCCGCTCTCAAGGTCCACCTCGGCAATCACAATGTGACCGGGAGCCTGGTGGCGGTCGCGGGTCTCCCACTCAAGGATTGAGACGTAGTGCCTGCCGTCCTCGTCGTGGAACAGCGATGGGTCGAAGCCAATCGAGGTGAGGTAGATGGGCTTAGACCAGGGTCCCAGGATGCTGTCTGCGCACATGGCGTATGAGTCTGAGTTGAACTCGCGGCCAGCCATGTTCTGCATGTGGGAGTAGCAGAGCCAGAACTTCCTGGTTGCCTTGTCATAGGACAGGTGCGGTGCCCAAATGCCTGCGGGGGTGTTGGTGCCGCGGAGGTTGACCTCGCCCTTGGTCAGCGCGTAGCCGATGAGGTCCCAGTTTGCAAGGTCGGTCGAGTGGAAGATCTGCACAGCCGGGTTCCAGTGGAATGTTGAGGTGGCAAGATAATAATCATCACCAACTCTGAGGATTGACGGGTCCGGGGCCATGCCGGGGATTACGGGATTCATGAACGTGCCCATTGCTTCTCCTCTCACATCTACCTGCTTCTTTGCCCTTCCTTATCGTGCTGGCTGTGATGGTAGTACGGAGAGTTTCAGCAAAATACCAGCAGCAGCTTTCATGACAGGGGAGTACTATATTGAGGTAAGAAAAGTAAGGTTTCATGAATACGAGGATCGATGTCTGACCTTCACCACGAGAGCGTGATTCCAAACAGAAGGAATGGGGTGCGCTTCTACTATTCAGACAAGCCGATGAGCGAGTACGTCCCGTTTCATTGGCACAACAGTCTCGAAGCGGTCTGCGTCCTCGACGGGCACCTGCGCTTTCGTATTGACGGGAGGCAGCTGCATGTGCGCGACAACCAGTTTGCCCTCGTCCCTTCGGGCGCAATCCACGACGTGGCGAGCACGCCCAACCATGCCTATGTGCTGCAGGTGCCCCTGCGCGTCGTAAGGACCTTCTGCGAGCATCCCGAGCAGGCGGTCTTTCAGAACGGCCGCACGGACAGGCCGGAGTATGCGCAGGTAGTAGAGAACTTCAAGGCAATGGGTGACATTATTGGTCGGAAGGACCCGGGTGCCGGCTTTGACTTCGAGATCTGCCTTCTCAACGTCCTCAAGAGCATGTTCACGACCTTCCGAGCTCCGGTGGAGAACACCAAGCCATCGGACAGCGTCAAGGAGATCATCGTCTTTCTGCACGAGCATGTCACGGAGCCCGTCCGCGTGGACGAGCTCGCAGACATCTTTGGGTACAACCCCAGCTACCTCTCGCGCATGTTCAAGCAGCAAACGGGGGTCTCGCTCGTGAGCTATGCCTACGAGGTCAAGGTCAACCGCCTGCACGACGACCTCTTGAACACCGACGAGAGCGTCGGCGCTCTCATGGAGAAGTACAACCTCTCGAATCCGCGCAACACGCGCGAGGTGTTCAAGCGCCTCTATGGGATGCTTCCGAAAGACGTACGCAAGCGAACGCCAAAGGTCTCCTGAGACAGGAGGCTCAAGGACATGCGGATTGCGGCGCTTGCGCGTTGCTTAGAGGTTTTCTGCGAAGTCCTCGATGCAGAGAAGGGCCGCGCCTAGCTGGATGGCGTGTCTGAAAATGTGGGAGAGCGAGACGTAGCTTCCGTCCGAGCCAAAGCTGTCAAGCGCTGCCACCTCTCCTCTGATCTCACCGAGGTGCGGTTCAAAAAAGCGCACGACGCTGCCGCCCAGCACAACCTCGCAGTCAAGCGCCATGCGAATCGTGTTGATGCCGCGTGCCAGGTGGGTAAGGTAGTCGTTCCAGATCTCGGGGGCCTCGCCCTCGTTTGCGTCGAGCGCGGCAAAGAACTCCTCGAGCGTGATGTCAAGGTCGTCGGAGAGGCGACGCGTGGAGCAATACGCCTGCAGGCAGCCTCGCTTCCCGCAGGCGCACTCGCGCCCGTTCGGCTCGACGCAGATGTGCCCGAACTCGCCGCTTCGCCCGTGGTCGCCAGAATAGGTTGCTCCGTTGATCAGAATCGCGCCGCCAACGCCGCTCTCAAGGGAGAGGTAGGCGATGCTGCTGTCGTTGGTTGGCCGCGTGTACCATTCGGCGAATCCTCCCAGGTTGGCGTCGTTGCCGAAAAAGGTGCGATAGGGAATTGCGTCGCGGATGGGCCCAAGCGGGGTGTTGACGAGATTCATCGTTGAGGCGTGCGTAATCATGTCGGTTGCCTCGTCTATGATGCCGGGAATAGCGATGCCAACGCCAAGGAGCGTGTCCGGATCAATCTTGTTTTCGTCGATGAAGGTCTCAACCTCTTTCGCAATCATGCGACCAAGGCGCTGCCCTCCTTGGGCAAGCTCGTGGCGGATCGTCTTGGCGGCAAGCTCCTGGCGGCAGAGGTTGATCTCGATGATTCTAAAATGGTGGCCGGTCACCTGGACTCCTATTGCAGTCCGAGCGTCGGGGTTGATTCCGATCTGCGCCGCAGGCCGGCCGCCTGTTGACTCTTCATGGCCGATCACTCGTATCAGCCCGAGCTCATTGAGCTCGGTGAGGCTCTGATGCACTGTCGGTAGGCTGAGCCTCAGCTGGCTGGCCATGTACTGCTTTGTATAGGGAATGTCAGAGTCGAGAAGAAGTCGAAAAACACGGTTGCGTGTACGTCGGTGCCTGTCTGTGGTCTGGCTTTCCATTGTGCCTGTCACCTTTGTTTGCCCTTAGTTCCTCAGTTGCATAAATCTTACTTCATTTTTAAAAAATACTTTTTAAAAATAGTTTAGTGAAGTATATTTACAAAAGTGTCTTATGAAAGGAGCGGGGATGCTTTACATCGGGGTTGACTTAGGGACGTCGGCAACGAAGCTGCTTCTCATGGACGAGAGCGGCAAGATCATGAACATCGTGAGCAAGGAGTATCCAGTTGCCTATCCTCATCCAGGCTGGGCAGAGCAGGACCCCATCGACTGGTGGGATGCCGTGAGAGCGGGCATTCCTGAGCTCGTCCAAGGGTTCGATGCCGGCGAGGTGCGCGGAATCGGCTGTGCCGGCCAGATGCACGGACTCGTGGCGCTGGACAAGGACGACCAGGTGCTGCGGCCTGCGATTCTCTGGAACGACGGACGCTCCGAGAAGCAGGTTCGCTACCTGAACTACACGATTGGCCGAGAAAAGCTCAGCTCCTGGACTGCCAACATCGCATTCGCAGGCTTCACGGCGCCGAAGATCCTTTGGATGCGCGATCAGGAGCCCGAGCTCTTCTCGCGCATCGACAAGATCATGCTCCCGAAGGACTATGTCAACTACCGCCTGACCGGAAAGTTCACGACTGACTTCTCCGACGCTTCGGGGATGCTGCTCTTGGACGTCGAGCATCGCCGCTGGAGTCCTGAGATGCTCAAGATCTGCGGCATCACCGAAAGCCAGCTGCCCAAGCTTCACGAGAGCTTCGAGGCCATAGGCACCCTGCGTCCTGACGTCGCTCGCGAGCTCGGCCTGGGCGAGGACGTCGTGGTCGCGGCTGGGGCGGGGGACAATGCCGCCGCTGCCGTGGGCACCGGCGCCGTGGGCGATGGTCGCTGCAACATCAGCCTTGGCACCTCAGGCACCATCTTTATCACGTCGGGCGCCTTCCGTCTTGACCAAGAGAACGCCCTTCACTCATTCGACCACGCCGATGGCGGCTACCACCTTATGGGGTGCATCCTCTCGGCGGCAAGCTGCAACCGCTGGTGGAGCGAAGAGGTCGTCGGCACCAAGGACTACCCGTCGCTCCAAGAGGGCATCGACCTTGCCGACGCGAGCACAAGCCTCACCTACTTCCTCCCGTATCTCATGGGAGAGCGCAGCCCTCACAACGACCCGGCCGCGCGCGGCGCCTTCGTTGGCATGCGCATGGACACCCCGCGCCACGAGATGACGCGCGCGGTTCTCGAGGGCGTGTCCTTCGCCTTCAGGGACTGTCTTGACATTGCCCGCAAAGAAGGCATCGAGGTCAGCTCCAGCACAGTGTGCGGCGGAGGCGCCAAGAGCCGCCTTTGGCTCGAGATGCTCGCCACCATCCTCAACGTGACGCTTGAGCTTCCCCAGACAGAGCAGGGGCCGGGGCTTGGCGGCGCCATGCTCGCGGCCGTGGCGTGCGGCGCATATCCCACAGTCGCTGACTGCGCGGGGTCCATCGTACGAATAAAGGACAGGGTGCAGCCCCGCGCGGAGCTCGTTGAAGGGTATTCGCGCCGCTACGAAGTCTGGCGTGGCCTCTATCCGGCGCTCAAGGATTCGTTTTCGAAGATGGGGGAGTAGAGATGCAGATTCATGAGGTGACGGAGGCGCTCTTTTCCTCGTACGGTCGCGTCGTTAGGTGCCCCAAGCGCCTGGTCGCGCCTATTGTTGAGGCGCTTGCGACCAAGACGCCGCTTCCCGAGGCAACGGACTACGTTGCCGAGGAGCCTGCCGTCCAAGAGCTCGCCGAGGCAAAGGAGCTCGCTCCGGCGCTCTTCGGCGGCCTTCCCGTAGAGTTTGGCTGGTGCAACGGCCACAACACGAGGCTCAACTGCCTTGAGTACCACCGCTCGAGCGAGTTCAACCTGGGCACCGAGGACTTCGTGCTGCTCCTCGCACGCCAGGATCAGATTGCGGACGGCGTGCTCGACACGTCTGACGTCGTTGCCTTCCGCGTGCCGGCTGGCGTTCTTGTTGAGGTCTATGCCACAACGCTTCATTATGCGCCCTGCCACGTGGACCCGTCGCGCGGCTTCAAGGTGCTGGTCGCCCTCCCCAAAGGCACCAACGGCCCCAAGCCCTCCAAAGTTGTGGACGCCCTCGACGCTGAGCTGCTCTGGGCTAACAACAAGTGGCTGCTCGCGCACTCTGAGAGCGCCGAGGCCGCCCAGGGCGCAAAGGTCGCCTTAGCGGGTGAGAACGTGGACATCGCGGACTGCCTCGCCTGAGACGCCGCTAGAGAGAAAGAGAGAGGACACACATGCATTCCGATAACATCCCTGAGGTCAAGCTCGGCATCATTGCGGTCTCCCGCGACTGCTTTCCCATCCAGCTCAGCGAGCGTCGTCGCTCTGCGATTGTTGAGGCCTGCGCCAAGCGCGGCCTTCAGGTGATCGAGGTCGCCAGGACCGTCGAAAGCGAGGCCGACATGGCCGCTGCCGTGCGCGAGGCAACAGAGGCCGGGGCAAACGCACTCACCGTGTTTCTCGGCAACTTCGGCCCCGAGACGCCTGAGACCCAGATCGCGCAGCGCTTCGACGGCCCTTGCATGTTCGTGGGGGCGGCCGAGGGGGACGGCAACCTCATCGACGGCCGCGGAGACGCCTACTGCGGCATGCTCAACTGCTCCTACAACCTCGGGATGCGCCACATCAGGGCGCACATCCCCAGCTACCCCGTCGGCACCGCCGACGACATCGCGCAGATGATGGCCGACTTCGTTCCCGTGGCCCGTGCCGTCATCGGCCTCTCGCACCTCAAGATCATCACCTTCGGGCCGCGCCCGCAGGACTTCTTCGCCTGCAACGCCCCCATCAAGGGGCTCTACGAGCTGGGCGTCGAGGTGGAGGAGAACTCCGAGCTTGACCTTCTCGTCTCCTTTAAGGAGCACGAGGGCGACTCTCGCATCCAAGCGATCTGCGACGACATGGCGGCAGAGATGGGCGAGGGCCGCTACTATCCCGACCTGCTGCCGCGCATGGCGCAGTTCGAGCTGACGCTGCTCGACTGGGCGGACGCCCACAAGGGCAGCCGCGACTACGTGGCCTTCGCCGACAAGTGCTGGCCGGCGTTCCCGAGCCAGTTTGGCTTTGAGCCCTGCTTCGTCAACAGCCGCCTCGTCTCGCGCGGCATCCCCGTGGCCTGCGAGGTCGACATCTACGGCGCCCTCTCCGAGTACATCGGCATGTGCGCCTCGGACGACACCGTGACCTTGCTTGACATCAACAACTCTGTGCCAAAGAGCCTCTACGACGAGAAGGTCGCCCCCGCGTATCCTGGCGTGCGCCTGACCGACACCTTCATGGGCTTCCACTGCGGAAACACCCCCAGCTGCAAGATGTGCGCTGACCGCGCGGTCAAGTACCAGCTCATCCAGCATCGTCTGCTTGAGCCGGCAGGCTCCGAGCCCGACTTCACTCGCGGCACGCTCGAGGGCGACATCGCTCCTTCCGACATCACGTTCTACCGCCTGCAGTGCGACTCTGAAGGGCAGCTGCGCGCCTACGTGGCCGAGGGACGCATCCTCGACGTGCCCACGGGCTCCTTCGGCGGCATAGGCGTCTTCGACATCCCCGAGATGGGGCGCTTCTACCGCCACGTCCTTCTCGAGAAGCGCTACCCGCACCACGGCGCCGTGGCCTTCAGCCATTGTGGCCGCGCCCTCTTTGACGTCTTCCGCTACCTGGGCATCGCCGACATCGCCTATAACCAGCCCGCGTCCGTGCCGTATCCTACCGAGAACCCGTTCGAGTAAAGCTTTCCGGCCAGGGGCTGAGCGAGCCTTGCCGCTCAGCCCCTGGCGCCCCTGCCTGTGATATCTTCCACTCTTGCGAGCGCGAGCCGCAAAACGCGGTAGAGTAGCTGGGGAAGAGCCCCGGAGTTTACTTGGGAGGACCTATGGCAGGGGAGCGAACCGACGTCATTAGCTGGGACGAGTTCTTCATGCGCGTGGCAATCGCCGCGAGCTTGAGGAGCAAGGACCCGAACACGCAGGTAGGAGCCTGCATTGCCGATACCAACCACCGCATCCTCTCGGTTGGCTATAACGGAACGCCCTCGGCGCTGACCGACGAGGCATTCCCTTGGGGCGCCTCCGACGACCCGCTCTACGACAAGCACAGCTACGTGATCCATGCCGAGGCCAACGCGATCCTCAACTATCGAGGCTCTCTCAAGGACATGGGCGGAGCTACGGTGTACGTGACGCTCTTCCCCTGCCACGAGTGCGCAAAGATGCTGGTACAGGCAGGCATCGGTGAGGTCGTCTATCTGGACGACAAGTACAACGGCACGATGGACAACCAGATTTCCAAGCACGTGCTTGACGAGTGCGGAGTAAGCTACCGCTCCATCAGGCTCTCGGACGCCTAGCCTTAAAATCCCCTGCAAGATAGGCATTTCTCGTTCGTGACTTTATGGCCGCGAGAGAAGTTTTTTGTTTGGCGAGGAGCACAATTGGATAAAAGCCCCCACAGAACGGGGTCAGCCCAGCTATGACTTTCAGGAGACTGCCATGTCGGCAATGAACGAGAAGGACTACTACGCCATCCTTGGCGTCTCGAAGGATGCCTCAACCGATGAGATACGCAAGGCGTTCCAGCAGAAGGCCAGGACGCTTCACCCCGACGTGAACAAGGCGCCCGACGCCGAGGAGAAGTTCAAGGAGGTCTCGGAGGCATACGCCGTTCTTTCGGACCCCGAGAAGCGCGCGCGATATGACGCCATGCGCTCTGGCTCGTATGGCGGAGGCTCAGCGTCTCCCGCTGGAAGCTACGGCGGCTACGGTGACTGGGGATTCCCGTTTGGTGGCGCCCCCGCTGGTCGCAGCCGCAGGGCCCAGAGACGCTCTCGCTCGTATAACCCTCGCGTGGGCTCCGATATCGTCTTTGACCTCACCTTGGATGACAGCCTCGCAAAAAACGGCGGTAGGCGCGCCATCACCTACCAGCGCTATAACACCTGCGAGCACTGCCATGGCCACGGCTCGGTTGAGGCCGCGCATCCCGAGACCTGCCCAACCTGCCATGGGACGGGGCACATCTCGGTCGACCTGACGAGCCTTTTCGGCATCGGCGTCATGGAGATGGAGTGTCCCGAGTGCGAGGGCACGGGGCGCGTCGTGGCTGACCCCTGCGAGGCATGCGGAGGCACCGGCCGCGTGCTCACGGCGAGCGAGGTCGTGGTCGAGGTCCCGGCAAACTCCCATGACGGCGACGAGGTGCGCGTCAAGGGCAAGGGTAACGCGGGCACCAACGGCTCCGCGTCCGGGGACCTTGTCTGCCGCTTTGTTGTAGAGGCAGAGCGCATGACGCCCATGCAGGACTCCGGCTTCAGGACGATAGGATTCGCGCTGCCGTTCTTGATCTTTGGCGCCATCGCTGGCACGCTCTCAGGGCTTGCGGCCTTCCTTGTTGTGATGGGCGTGCTCGGTCTGGTCATGATCATGGGCGGAGGCGGCTTCAAGTCAAGCGGCCGATGGTGGAGAAACGCCTCGCGCGCGATGCTGAACGGCGCGGCCCTTGGGCTGGTGATGGCGCTTCTTACGGTGTCGATGTACTCGTGCGCAGCAACGCCGCGCTACACCTACGGGTACGGCTACTCGATGTGACAAGGCCGCAGGCAGCCTTACACTGAATGCTTTCCAAAAAAGGATGGCGCGCAGACGAAAGATGCGCGCCATCTTTGGGTAAAGTGAGCTGTTGGACGTGGGATTATACGGCCTGCGCCCATTGTTTTTTGGACTTGAGCGGCGCCCCACATCTGCGAGGCGTCTTGTGGTTGTGGGAGTTTGGTGAGAGTGGAAGCGAAAAAGGACTACTACGAGGTGCTGGGCGTTCCTCGCGACGCCGACGCCAAGACGATTAAGCGGGCGTTTCTCGAGAAGGCGCGCAAGCTTCACCCAGACGTTTCGGACGATCCTGACGCCGAGGAGAAGTTCAAGGAGGTAAACCAGGCCTACACCGTGCTCTCCGACGAGAAGGCGCGCGCGAACTACGATCGCTATGGCGACGAGAACGGTCCTGCCGGCTTCGGCTCTGACTACGTCGACATGTCAGACATCTTCAATGGGACTGGCTTCGGCATAGACGACATCTTCGACTCTTTCTTTGGCGGCGGCGCCAGTGGCATGGGACACCAGACGCGCACGCGCGGGCGCGACATGGGCGTGCGCCTGAGCATCACGCTGGCCGAGGCGGCCGCAGGCTGCACCAAGACCATCGCCTACGAGCGCCTGGCGCCCTGCGACGACTGCAACGGCACCGGCTTGGCCGAAGGCGGCCACGAGCGCACCTGCGATCGCTGCCACGGCACCGGCCGCGTCGTGCAGGTGCAGCGCACGATCTTCGGCCAGATGCAGAGCCAGACCACCTGCCCCGTCTGCCATGGCTCGGGCAAGGTCATCGACAATCCCTGCCCCACCTGCCAAGGCCAAGGCCGCGCTCCCTCTCGCGAGAAGGTCGAGATCAAGATCCCCGCAGGCGTGCACTCCGGTCAGACCATCACGGTCGAGAACATGGGAGAGGCCGGCGTTCGGGGCGACCGTTCTGGCGACCTCGTGGTGAGCATCGAAGTCGAGGCCGACGAGCGCTTTGAGCGCCAGGGCGACGACCTCTATACGACGGTCAAGGTCGACGCGCTCGAGGCAATCGTGGGCACGTCAGTCACGATCGACGGCATCATGAAGGGCGAGCGCGTCCGCGTCGAGATTCCCGCTGGCTCCCAGAACGGCGACCAGATCTCCGTTGAGCGTCGCGGCATGCCGCGCTCCGGCATGATTGCCCGCGGCAAGCTCGTCTGCGTCGTGCAGATCGTCGTTCCCACAGACCTCACAAAGGCGCAGCTCCTCGACGTCGCGAGCCTCGTCGCAGACCGAAAGCTTGACGAGCCTAGCGAGGAAGAAGAGGAGGAGAACGGGGAGTCTAGCGGCAAGGACGCTGCTGCCGAGCACTTCGCCGAAGAGGAGAAGTGGCGCGCGCCCAAGAACCCGTTCAAGAGCGAAAGGGGCAAGTCTGACAGGGGTCGCTCCTCTCGCCAGCGCAAAGGATCTGGCAGGTGAGCGTCAGTGGTGCCCGTGTGGCAATCGTCAGCCTGGGATGCCGTGTAAACCGCGTTGAGAGCGACCGCATTGCCGACCAGCTCGTCGCTGCCGGCGCGCAGATCGTCAGCGAGGCCGATGGGGCCGATGCGATCGTGGTGAATACCTGCGCGGTCACCGCCGAGGCCGAGGCCAAGGCAAGAAAGGCCATTCGGCACGCGGCGTCTCTCTCGGGGGAGCCCGTCGTTGTCGCCACGGGGTGCGCGGCGAGCCTGTTTGCCGGCGAATTCTCGTCTCTTGCAAAAAACGTGCTGGTAGAGCGCGACAAGGATCGCCTTGCCGACGTGTTGGTCAAGGCTCTCGAAAGCCGCGAGGGCAGCTTCGACGCCGTATCCGCCGCCCCCTCGAGGGCCGTTCCGGTCTCTGCCTCCATGCCTACGCCCACCGGTCGCACGCGTCCCGGAATCAAGATTCAGGACGGCTGCGACAATCGCTGCACCTATTGCATCGTGTGGAAGGCGCGCGGCGCCGGTCGCTCCGTGGATGCCGCTCGGGTGCGCGAGCTCGTGCTCGAGTCGCTTTCCCGCGGCGCCCGCGAGGTGGTGCTCACGGGCATCAACCTGGGCTGCTACGAGGGGACGCTTCCCGATGGGACGGCGGTCAGGCTGGGCGGGCTTCTCGACTGGCTGCTCTCGACCACAGACGTGGGCCGCATCCGCCTGTCCTCTATCGAGCCGCCTGACGTCACGGACGATTTGCTCTCGGTGATGGCTGCATCGCGCGGCCGTGTCGCGCCTTTCTTGCATATCTGCCTGCAGTCTGGCTGTTCCTCCACGCTCTCTCGCATGGGGCGAGCCTATGACGCCGACGACTACATGGACGTTATCCGCCGCACGCGCTCGGCGCTTCCTGACGTGTCGCTCGGCACTGACCTCATCGTGGGATTTCCTGGCGAGACCGACCAGGAGTTCGAGGAGAGCCTCTCGCTTTGCAAGGAGGCGGGCTTCTCGCGCATGCACGTCTTTCGCTACTCCAGGCGCCCCGGAACCCCTGCGGCGACGGCTCCTAACCAAGTTGACCCTCGCGTGATGGCGGCGAGAAGCGCGCGCGTCCGCGCCCTTGCCAAGGAGATGCGCGCAGCCGAGGCCCAGAGGCGCGTGGGCAAAGAAGATCTTGTGCTCGTGCAGGCTGCGGCGTCGGGAGTGTCGGGCGGCCTTTACGACGTGGCGCTTGCGGGCGGGCGGGCAGAGCAGGCGAAGCCCGGCGAGCTTGTCCGCGTTCGCGTGACGGGAGTTCGCGACGGAGACACTCTGGTGGCCTCTGTCTTGTAGGCTCTCTTGGCGTGCTGGTTGGGCCGTCGGTTAGCCCACATGCCATGGTGGTAGAATTTCCAACACGCACATGAGGCCGCGCCAGGGGCGGCCTCCCGGCATGATGGAGGAGCATGGACCCAACTCGCGTTCGCTTGACCATTCCCGACTCTGTTGACCCGACGGTCCTCATGGGGCCCGCTGACTCGCTGCTCAGACGCGTCGAGAGCGCTTTCAGCCAGGTCATGGTAGCCGTTCGGGGCAACCAGGTGACCATCGAGGGCAGCTCGGAGGACGTCGACAACGTGACGTCTGTCTTCTCGCGCCTGATTCGCCTTGTCGAGGTCGGCGAGACTCCAACGGTCGAGGACGTGGACCTTCTTGTCGGGCAGGTCATGAACGGAGCCGAGGCGGCGCCCAACTTCTCCGACGACATCCTCCTGACCTTCCGAGGGCGCGCAGTGCGACCCAAGACCGCAGGCCAGAAGCGCTACGTCGATTCCATTCGCAACAATACGATCACCTTCGGCGTGGGACCAGCCGGCACTGGCAAGACCTACCTTGCCATGGCGATGGCCGTTGCCGCGCTCAAGCGCCGCGAGGTCGGCCGCATCGTGCTGACGCGCCCCGTCGTCGAGGCTGGGGAGTCGCTGGGATACCTTCCCGGCACGCTTCAGGAAAAGCTTGATCCTTATGTGCGCCCGCTTTACGACGCGCTCTTCGACATGACTGACATGGAACGTTGCAACGCCTACATCGAGCAGGGCATCATCGAGATTGCTCCGCTCGCCTTCATGCGCGGGCGCACCTTCAACGACGCCTTCGTGATCTTGGACGAGGCGCAAAACACCACGCCTGAGCAGATGAAGATGTTTCTTACGCGCCTGGGCTTCTCGTCCAAGTTCGTCGTCACAGGCGACCCCTCGCAGCGCGACCTTCTCGGGAAGAGCGGGCTCGGGCAGGCGCGCGAGGTCCTAAAGGGCATCGACGGCATCTCCTTTGTCGACCTTGACAGAAACGACATCGTGCGGCACTCGCTTGTCGCGCGCATCGTGGATGCCTACGAGCGCATGGAGAAGAAGACAGAGGAGGCCGAGAATGGCAAACGAGTATGACCTCTCGTGCGAGGAGGGTGTCGTCTCGCCTGTCAGCGAGGATGAAATTTGCTCAGACCTCGACCGCGTGCTGGCAGAGGAGGGCGTCGAGCGTCCTTGCCTCGTGTCCGTCTCGCTTGTGAGCGACGAGCGCATCCACGAGCTGAACCTTGAGTGGCGCGGCGTCGACCGCCCGACCGACGTCGTCTCGCTCGAGTGCGAGCGTCCAGATGACCCCGACCTTGCTCCGGGAGAGCCCTGCGAGCTGGGAGACATCGTACTGGCGCCGGCTTATATCTCTCGCCAGGCGGAGGGCTTTGGCACCACGGCGGCCGATGAGTTTCGCCTGCTTCTGGTGCACGGATGCCTTCACCTTCTGGGCTATGACCACCTTGAGGACGCAGAGGCCCAGGTCATGGAGGCTCGCGAGGACGAGCTTCTCGCGCTCATGCCGCATGACGGGGCCCCGCGCACGCACACGCTCACGCGCCATCGCCAGGGGGTGGATGACCAATGATCCCAGGATCTAACAGCGACCATCCCTCGTTCAAGAAGAGCTTCCTCTTTGCAATCCAGGGCTTTCGGACGGCGGTGCACACCGAGCGCAACATCAAGGTGATGCTTGCCGCCGGCGTCGGCGCGATCGTGCTGGGCTTCATTGTGGGTCTTGACCCGCTGAGCTGGGCGATTGTCCTGGTTTGCTGCGGCGTCGTAATCTCTGCGGAGCTTCTTAACACCGCCGTCGAGACGACGATCGACCTCGTGTCTCCCGAGTTCCACCCGCTCGCCGGCCGCGCCAAGGACATTGCGGCAGCGGCGGTCTGGGTGCTTTCCGTCCTCGTGGGAATCGTGGGCGTCATCGTCTTTGCGAACGCCATCTTTTTCTAGCGCGTATGTCGCGGGCGCAAGGCTTTGGCCGCTTGGCGAGAGCGCCGCGGACGAGCATCGCGGGTCGCCTTGCGGAATAGCTTGATGGAGGATTTCATGGGCAACAGGAGTAGTGACATTTCTGGGGGAGGAGGGCAGCCGTTCAAGAGCGGCTTCGTCGCGCTTGTCGGTCGTCCGAACGTGGGCAAGTCAACGCTGCTCAACGCTTGCATGGGAGAGAAGGTGGCCATCACCAGCCCCGTTGCGCAAACCACGCGCAAGAGGCTCCGTGCGGTGGTGAACACGCCCTCCTCGCAGCTTGTCATCATCGACACGCCGGGCCTTCACAAGCCGAAGGACAGCCTCGGCAAGGAGCTCAACAAGGCTGCGCTCGCGGAGCTTGCCGACGCCGACGCCGTCGCCATGCTGATTGACGCGACAAAGCCGGTCGGCACGGGCGACGAGTGGGTAGGCCGCCACGTGGCCGGCTCCGAGGCCCCCTACAAGCTGCTCGTGATTACAAAGGCCGACAAGGCGAACCCCGAGCAGATAAACAAGCAGCTCGAGGCGGCGCGAAAGCTTGCGGACTTTGACGACGAGCTTGTCGTCTCCGCTCGCGAGAACTTCAACGTCGACGCCTTCGTCGACCTCGTGTCGGAGCACCTGCCCGAAGGGCCCAAGTGGTTCCCGGACGACATGACCACTGACGCCACGCCCGAGGACCTTGTCGCGGAGTTCGTCCGCGAGAAGCTCTTCCTGAACTTGAGGCAGGAGGTCCCGCACTCGGTTGGTGTCATCTGCGATGACATCGAGTACGCCAAAGACGGTCACGCGTCCGTTACCTGCACGGTTCTCGTTGAGCGCGAGGGGCAGAAGGGCATCATCGTCGGCAAGGGCGGCTCGATGATCAAGAAGGTCGGCATCGAGGCGCGCCGCGACGTCGAGAGGCTTCTTGGGTGCAAGGTGTACCTTGACCTGACGGTGAGGGTCCAGCCACAGTGGCGCCGCGACGCCAACGAGATTCGCCGCCTGGGCTATAGCGCCGACGAGTAGGCGAACGCGTTGGCTTCCCGCACCTATCGGACGAAGGCGATCGTCCTCCAAAAGACCAAGCTCGGCGAGCAGGACTTGATCCTCACGATGCTGGCTGCAGATGGATGCCAGGTTCGCGCCGTAGCGAAGGGTGCCCGCAAGCCCGGCGGGCGCCTGGCCGCGCGCTGCGAGCTCTTCTCTGAGACTGACTTCTTGATTGCCCGGGGAAGGAACCTCGACGTTGTCTCCGAGGCGTCGCTCCTGGAGCCTCATGCCAACCTTCGGGGCGACTACCTGCGCTTTACTGCGGGGGAGTGCGTGCTTGAGCTTGCGCGGACGACCTGTTTCCAGGACGCGCCAGACCCGTTTTTGTACCCGCTGCTTTCTCGCGCGCTGAGGGCGCTCGAGGAGGCTCCGGACCAGGCGCACCTCGACCTTGCCTGCGCGGCGTACGCCTTCAAGGTCTGCGCCCATGGTGGGTGGCGGCCGGTGCTCGACTCCTGCGTCGCCTGCGGAGACCCGCACCCCACGTGGTTCTCGGTCCAGGCGGGAGGGGCGCTCTGCGAGAGCTGCGCCCGCGAAGTCGAGGGCGCCGAGCCCGTGAGCGAAGAGTGGCTCGCCTGGGTTGCGGCTCTGATTGGTCTGACGTTTGACCAGCTGCAAGAGGCTGCCGTCACGAGCGAGACCGCGCTGTCGCTCCTCAGCACGGCGCACGTCTGGTGCGCCACCCACCTTGACGCCCGCCTTCGCGCCTTCGAGTTCCTCCTATCCGTGTAGAGTCTGTAGAGTCTGGCGCGCGTCACGGTCCCTAGTTTCCGCCTTCAGCCGCCGCGACCCTATGCCACAGCGCTTCAGCCCTCACGCGAAGCGCCCTGCCAAGTTGTGCGACTTTTGCGGCATCAGAAGTCGCATAACTTGTCAGGTCGGGCATCAGAAGTCGCACAAGTTGGCAAAACCGTCATCAGAAGTCGCATAACTTGTCAGGGGCGAGCATCAGAAGTCGCGCAACCTGGCACGTCCCCATCGCACGGGCATCAGAAGTCGCGCAACCTGGCAGCTCCCATCGTGCGGGCATCAGAGGTCGCGCAACCTGGCACGTCCCCATCGTGTGGGCATCAGAGGTCGCGCAACCTGCCAGCTCCCATCGCGTGGGCATCAGAGGTCGCGCAACCTGGCAAGACCCATCTAGAAAATGCGTGGCGCAAGCTGTGAAAATGCCGCGAAGATGCTGTTAATCGCGGGGTTATTGGCAAAGGTCGGCTCAAGTGTGGTACTTTGGTTCAGTCATTACCCCGTACTTAGTGGCTTGCCGGCTGCCTGGCGGTCATCTCAGTTCGGGGCGAATCTATGCGAAAGGAGTTTTCATGGCAGTCACCAAGGAACGCAAGGCCGAGCTCATCAAGCAGTATGGCAAGGACGAGCACGATTCCGGCTCTGCTCCTGTCCAGGTTGCTCTGCTCACCGAGCGCATCAAGGGCCTGACCGAGCACATGAAGTCCCACCCGAAGGACTTCCACTCTCGTCGCGGCCTGCTGATGCTCGTCGGCAAGCGTCGTCGTCTGCTGTCCTACATCAAGGCTCAGGACATCGAGGAGTATCGTTCCCTCATCAAGAGCCTCGGCATCCGCGACAACATCCAGTAACCAGGTTTCACGGGGGGCGCCTGCGGGCGCCCTTCTGTTGTGCGCCTAAGACAAGCGAGGGCGCCGCGGGAGGCTGCCTGAGGGCATCCCGCAAGACGGCCCGCCTGCAATGGGGCAGGCGGAGATAAGAGGAAAAGTATGGCAAAGGTAACACACGAGTTCGACCTCTACGGAAAGCACTACGCTCTCGAGACGGGCGAGCTCGCCAAGCAGGCCACGGGCGCCTGCGTCGTGAAGTCGGGAGATTCTACGGTCCTTCTTACCGCCGTGGTCTCCAAGGAGCGCAAGAACTACGACTTCTTCCCCCTGACGGTCGACTTCATCGAGAAGATGTACGCCGTGGGCCGCATCCCCGGCGGCTATCTCAAGCGCGAGTCTCGTCCTTCCGAGAAGGCCACGCTCACGGCCCGCATGATTGACCGCCCGCTGCGCCCGAGCTTCCCGGACGGCTTCCGCAACGAGGTCCAGATCGTCGCCACCACGCTCGTGGCCGACCAGGTCCATCCCGTCGACACCATCTGCGTCATGGCCGCGTCGGCCGCGCTTACCGTCGGCGGCGTGCCCTTCGAGGGGCCGCTTGCCTGCGTGCGCATCGGTCGCGACCGCGACACCCACGAGTTCATCGTGAACCCGACCTACGAGGAGCGCGACAATTCCGACCTCGACCTGGAGCTCGGCGGCTCTGCCGACTTCATCTCGATGCTCGAGGCCGGCGCTGACGAGATCTCCGAGGAGGACATGCTTGACGCCATGGCCTTCGGCCAGAAGGCAATCGCCGCCTTCTGCGAGGAGGAGAAGAAGTTCTTCGCCAAGGTCGAGGAGGTCAACGGTCCCATCAAGCAGCGCGAGTACATCTTGGACGAGCCCGTCCCCGAGGTCCACGACCGCATCTTCGCCCACTACGACGAGATGAGCGCCGCCCTCAAGGACGCCGACAAGCTCTCCCGCATCGACAAGGTGGAGGCCCTGAAGGAGTCCATCAAGGCCGAGTTCACCGAGGACGAGCAGGTCGAGTGGGAGCGCGAGATCCCCGTCGAGCTCAAGAGCCTCGAGAAGCACGCCATGCGCCGCATGGTCGTCGAGACCGGCGAGCGCGTCGACGGCCGCACCGCCACCGAGGTGCGCCCGCTCATGATCAAGGGCGACTACCTGCCGCGCGTCCATGGGTCCGGACTCTTCCAGCGCGGTCAGACCCAGGTGCTCTCGATCTGCACCCTGGGCATGCTCAACGAGTGGCAGCGCCTTGACACCATCGAGCCCGTCGACGGCAAGCGCTACATCCACCACTACAACTTCCCGCCGTACTGCACCGGCGAGACCGGCCGCATGGGCAGCCCCAAGCGCCGCGAGATCGGTCACGGCAACCTTGCCGAGCGCGCACTTCTCCCGGTGATCCCCTCCGAGGAGGAGTTCCCCTACACCATCCGCGTGGTCTCCGAGGTCATGGAGTCCAACGGCTCCAGCTCGATGGCTTCCACCTGCGGCTCGACGCTCGCCCTCATGGACGCCGGCGTGCCCATCAAGCGCCCGGTCTCTGGCGTGGCCATGGGCCTCATTCAGGAGGAGGGCAAGACCGTCGTCCTGACCGACATCCAGGGCCTCGAGGACTTCCTCGGCGACATGGACTTCAAGGTGACAGGCACCACCAAGGGCATCACCGCCATGCAGATGGACAACAAGGCCACCGGCCTTACGCCCGAGATCCTGCGCTCCGCGCTCATGCAGGCGCACGAGGGCCGCATGTTCATCCTCGACGCCATGCTCAAGGCCGTGCCCGCTCCGCGTCCCCACGCCAAGGAGACCGCGCCGCAGATCATCAGCCTCCAGATTCCGACCGACAAGATTCGTGACGTCATCGGCTCCGGCGGCAAGGTCATCCGCGGCATCCAGGAGGACACTGGCGCCACGATTGACATCCAGGAGGACGGCACCGTCTTCATCGCCGGCGTCGGCGGAGCAGGCGAGGCCGCGGCCGAGCGCATCAAGGCCATCGTGAAGGTCCCCGAGGTGGGCGAGGAGTACACCGGCCGCGTCGTGGGCATCCAGCCGTTCGGCGCCTTCGTCGAGCTCCTGCCCGGCAAGGACGGCCTGCTGCACATCTCGCGAGTGGCCAAGGGTCGCGTCGACAAGGTCGAGGACGTCCTGAACATTGGCGACGAGGTAAAGGTCAAGGTCCTCGACGTCGACGAGAAGGGCAAGATCAGCCTCGACCGCATCGACAAGCCCGAGGCCCCCGCTGGCTCCGGCAACCACAGCGGCCAGCGCCATGAGGGCAACGGCGAGCGCCGCACCCGCACCCGTCGCCATCCTGGCGACAAGGGCGAGGGCGCCTCTAAGAGCGAGAATGGCGAGCACCGCCAGCCCCGCCGCCACCACGATGCCCAGTAGCCTCTAGCCTCTGGCTCAGCAATCACACAGGAACGAAGGGCCGCCACACGCACCAGCGTGGCGGCCCTTCTCGTATCTTGCGGCCATGCACGAAACGCATCGGCTTGCATCGAGCGCGCGGAGGCACAAGCCCCCAAGAAAAAGGCCCCGCACCGGATTGTCCTCGGTGCGGGGTCGCTTGTAGCTATGGTGGCGGAGGCTGCGATCAGCCAAGCTACTTGGCTTGCTGCTGAGCCTTCCAGCGGTTCATCTTCTTGTGGCGACGCACGAAGTAGAGGGCGCAGAGCGCGATGAGGGCAGCCTGCACGAGGCAGAAGATAACCTGGAACGCGTAGGGTGTGGGCGTCGCGGTCTCGAGCGCGTCGGAGTTTGCCACGGTGTAGAGGATGTTGTGCGTGGCCGTGCGCAGCGCCTGGTGGCCGGCGGCGGTGTCGGTGACCTCGGAGGTCAGTCGCATGTTCTGCAGAAGGTTGAGCTCGAGGTCGTTTCCGGCGAAGAGGCAGCGGTTGATGTCAGAGGTGCTCGCGGCCATCGTGCAGTCGGTGATGACCATGCCATGGAATCCCCACTCGCCGCGAAGAACCGTCTGAAGGAGCGCGGAGCTCTCTGCGGTGGGCGTTGTGCCGATGCGGTTGAACGAGCTCATCATTGCCCTGGTTCCGCCGTCTTTCACGCAAATCTCGAACGGCTTCAGGTAGATCTCGCGCATGGCCTGCTCGTTTACCCAGGTCACGAGGCCGCCGTTGTCGCGGTTGGTCTCCTGGTCGTTGACCGCGAAGTGCTTGAGGTAGGCGTATACGCCCTCGTCCTGGATGCCCTGGATCTCAGCGGCAATCATCTCGCCGGAGAGCAGGCCGTCCTCAGAGACATACTCGTAGTTTCGGCCGCCGAAGGGACTCCTGTGGATGTTGACGGCAGGGGCGTAGAGCCCGCCGATGCCCATGGCCTTTGCCTCATCGGCAAAGAGCGTGCCAAGCTCCCGAGCAAGGTCCTTGTTCCAGGTGGTGCCCAGCACCGCCTCGCCGGTGAGCTGCGTGCCGGTGACGCCGGCCATGATGTTGTTCACGCCGTTGGGGCCGTCGCAGTCTACGATCGCGGGCTTGTCCACCGAGTCGACGTTCAGGTTGGTCCAGCCTCCGTTGCCTACCAGCAGCTCCATCTCGTTCAGAGTGACCTGGTCGAGAAGCGCGTCCCACTGGGGGTCGTCGTAGTCAAGGCCCTTCATGTCTGAAAGGGTGAGGCCGTTATCGGCGCCAAAGGTGACGTCTTCGGTCACGCTTGAGGTGTCGATGGGATCGGGGTTCGTCAGCGCCTCGATCTGCTCGTCGGTCGCGGACTTCGTGGACGCGGCGCGCTCGGTGGGCATGGTGCCGGCCCAGTCGGCGCGGCTCACATAGGTCAGGTTGTCGCCAAACGAGACGTCGTCGAACTGGTTGGTTGCCGCGACGAGGTCGCTCGAGCGCGCGCCGTCGTTTGCGTCGTTATAGATGTAGTCTCGGTCGACGGTCACGGTGCGTGAGTCCACGACGGTGTGGGAGTCGGTGCGCAGGCTGATCTGGTAGTCGCCTGCCTCGAGGACGTAGGCGCCTCCCTCGGCCTTAATGCCCGTGTAGTCGTAGGAGGCCATGTCCTCCTTGTCGAAGCTCACCGTGAGGGTCTGGCTCTCGCCGGGCTCGAGGAGCTTGGTCTTGTCAAAGCCGCCAAGCACGACGGAGCTCTTCTCGATGCCGCCAGGGGTGTAGGGCGCGCTGTAGTAGATCTCGACGACCTGCTTGCCTGCGACCTCTCCGGTGTTGGTCACGGTCACCGTCGCCGTGATGGTGGTCCCGTCGTCGGTCACGTCGTCAAGCGTCTCGTCGAAGGTCGTGTAGGAAAGGCCATAGCCAAACGGGTACTGCACGGTGGAGTCGTAGTCGATGTAGCCATCCTCGGCGGCGGTCTCATAGTAGCGGTAGCCCACGTAGATGCCCTCGACGTACTCGACGTAGTGATACGGGTTGGTTCCGGTCTCGGAGCTGCCGGTGCCTGCGAACATCGAGGTGTCGGTGTAGCTCACGTTGTCGTAGTCATAGGCGCCGAAGTTGTAGTAGCTCGGGGCGCTCGTGAGGTCATAGGCAAAGGTGTCGGCCGTCTTGCCAGAGGGGTTGACGGCACCGGTGAGCACGTTGCCCACGGCGTTGCATCCGGTCGAGCCAGGCGTGCCAATCCAGAGCGTGGCGTCGATTCCCTCGTCTTCCAAAAAGCCCAGCTCCATAACGTTGGGGCTGTTGAGAATCACGACGACGTTCTCGAAGTTCTCCTCGGCCATGGCGAGAAGGTCCTCCTCGTTGGGAGTGAGCTCCAGGTAGCTGCGGCCAGCCTCCGAGCCGCTGTAGTCGGCCATGTCCATCGGCACGTCCGCGCCCTCTCCGCCCTTGCGGGTGAGCACGACGATGGCGGTGCCGGAGTATGACTTTGCGCTCGAGATGACGTCGTCAGTATAGATGGACGCAGGCTCTTCGTAGAGGTTCCAGTCGGTGCCAACAAGGCCCATGTCCTCGGCCTCGAGGTGGTTTTCCTCGTAGAAGCTCACGAGGTCGGGGTTGACCGTGAGCCCTGCGTTCTCAAGTCCCTGGTAGAGGGTCACGTTCGAGGAGCTGTCGCCAGATCCTGAGCCCGTCCCGCCGTAGGAGAGGTCGGACACGGTGGAGCCAAAGACGTTGACCTTGTCGACGCCAGACAGCGGCAGCGCGCCATCGTTTTTCAGAAGGACTATTCCCTCGCCTTCGACCTCCTCGGTTATGGCGGCGGTTTGCTCGGAGGCCGCGGCCGCCTCCTCACTGTCCGCGCGAGAAGAGGAGTTCAGGAACGTGTTGATGATGCCCGAATAGGGCCTCACCACAAAGACCCCCACGATAGTGACCGCCGCGACAAGTCCAGCGACGATGCACATGAGGACAAACAGCAGGCGCTTCGGCCGCTTGACCTCTTTGGTCTTCTCTTTCGATCTTTTGACCATTGGTCCTCCTTACCTTCCTGCCACTTTGGATGACAGCCTTCCTTGTCACATTCGATATACTGGATGGGGCTCCTACGCAGGGAGTTTTGGCATGATTGCAGTTTTCTTTGGCATGATTGAAGGAGGGTGGCTGTGGCGGCTTATCGCGCTTTGATCGTCGAGGACACGCCCGAAGAGGCCGAGCGCCTGAAAGCGCATCTGTCTCGATACGCCTCCGAGCACGAGGACCTGTCCTTCTCGTGCCAGATTCTGGGATCTGCCTTGGAGTTTCTCGAAAAGCGGCCTGCGGCCGACATCGTCTTCATGGACATTGCCATGCCCGGAATCAACGGCATGGAGGCAGCCGAGGCAATGCGCGAGAAGGACCCCGAGACCCCGCTCATCTTTGTGACTGACCTTGCGCAGTATGCCGTCAAGGGATACCAGGTGGATGCGCTCGACTTCATGGTGAAGCCCGTCTCCTACGACGACTTCTCGCTGAGGATGGGTCGTGCGATGCGCGTCCTCGCTCGACGGCAGGGGAGAACCATCACCATCTCGACCACGGAGGGCACTTGCATCGTGGAGCTGAGCGAACTGCTCTATGTCGAGACATACCGCCATGACGTCCTGTACCACCTCGCCTCGGGAGAGGTGCTCAGAAACAGGAACTCTCTTGCGTCGCTCGAGCGCGAGCTGGCGCCCCAGGACTTTGTCCGCATTGCCGCAAGCCATCTGGTGAACATGGCGCAGGTCACGCGCGTGCGCAAGGACTCCGTCGTGATGACGAACGGAGATGAGCTCTTCTTTGGTCGCACGAGAAGAAAAGAGGCGCTCGAGCGCTTGGGTGCCTACATCGGAGGAACCATCTGATGGGCGTGGTCTTGCCCGCCGGAGGGGGTCTCTTGGGTCTTTCGACCCCGGCGGCGCTCTTCTCGGCAGCCTCGTCGCTTCTGCTTCCGGCCCTTCGCATCGTGCTTGGTTCGTGCCCGCTCGTTGCGGACGAAGGGCTTCGCGACGGCGCCGTGCGGCGCTCGCTCATTGTTGCTGCGGGCCTTGCGGTGCTCACGCTGGCCTATATTGGCTCGCTGGCGCGCTGGATGCGCGATGCCTACTACCTCGTGTTGCTCGTGCTGTTCTCGGTGCTCATGATAGGCATTGTCCTTGCGCTCCATTATCTCTATGACGTGCGGTGGATGGTTGCCGTCTTTGCTGGCACGGCGGGCTATACGGTTCAGAACCTCGCCTCGGGCGCAGACGAGATGGCGAGCCTTCTCGTGTCCGGCCATGGCGTCTCGGGCTTTGGCGACCCTCTCTATCCAGTCATCTTTCTTGCGGTGACCGCAATCGTCTATGTGCCCTATCGGCTGCTCTTCGTGAGCGCCGTTCGCAAGGCGGGGGTGCGGACGGTGCGGGACCGATCGCTTGTGCTGGTGATGTTCTTCGCAATGGCTGTGGTCATCGGCTTCGATCTCATTATCAAAAATCTTACCGATACCCGTGCCGTCGGCATTAGCATGGTGGCGCTTCTTCGTGGCGTGCATGGCCTTGCATGCGTCTTTGTGCTGTGGCTTCTCTACGAGCTGCTTGTTAGAAGCGGCCTCGCCGTCGACATGGCCGTGCAAAGGCGCCTGCTCAAGGAGCGCGACCGCCAGTTCGAGCTGTCAAAAAGAAGCATCGAGGTCGTGAACGCCCGCCTTCATGACGTTCGCCACAGCGTTCTGCGCCTTCTTGACGAGGCCGAACCAGGCATCGACCGTGCCACGCTTGCCGAGGTCGGCCGTCAGATCAGCGTCTATGACGCACGCGTGAAGACCGGAAACGAAGCCTTGGACACGGTGCTTACCGAGAAGCGCCTGGCATGCCTGCAGGCGGGGGCCACGCTTACCTGCGTGGCCGACGGCTCTGCGCTGTCTCGCATGGAGCCAGGGGAGGTCTACTCGCTCTTTGACGACCTTTTGACCTTTGCCCTCGAGTCTGGCGCGACCTCAATCTCGCTTACCGTGCGCGAGTCGCGTGGGGTGACCTCGATCCATCTTGAGAAGGGCGGCGCCCCCCTTGGTCACTCCTCTCCATCGCTGCCCTCAGAGGTCAAGCGAATCGCGGCGGCCCATGACGGAAGCGCCTCCTTCACGAACGGCTGCGTCGACGTTATCCTTATGGGGTGCGCATCCGAGCAGGAGGCTCGTGCCAACAGGCGCTAACTGCGCAAATGAGCTGTCCGGCTTTTTTCCTCTCAAAATCGCGACCGCCGACGGCAAAAAATCGACCGTGAATCCCTCGTGGAACCATATGACGCCTTGCGCTTCTCGACTACAATGTTTGATTGCGCTACTACGCAAAAATTGACGGTTCGGCCGCGCGAGCTCGCTTGCGCAAGGCTGTCTCATAGCACATTTGAACCCGACGAAAGGACTTTTCTAGCAATGCCAAAGAAGGATACCCCGCTCAAGATCATCCCGCTGGGAGGCCTTGATGGTATCGGCAAGAACATGACCGTTTTCGAATATGGGAACGACATGGTCATGGTTGACGCCGGCTTGATGTTTCCCGACGAGGACCAGCCTGGCATCGACCTCATCCTGCCCGACTACACCTACGTCCTCGAGAACGAGGACAAGCTCCGTGGCATCATCATTACCCACGGCCATGAGGACCACACGGGCGCCCTGCCATACCTGCTACAGGACCTCACGCATAAGGTCCCCATCTACTCGAGCAAGCTCACGCTTGGCATGATCCAGGGCAAGCTCGCCGAGCACAACATCAAAAACCCCAAGTTCCGCGAAGTCCAGGACGGCTCGACCATCACGCTTGGCGCCTTTAACATCACGTTCTTCGCGATGACGCACTCGATTCCTGCGGCTTTCGGCGTCTTCATGTCGACTCCGGCGGGAACCGTGATGCATACGGGCGACTTCAAGCTCGATCAGACGCCCATCGACGGCGTCCGCCCCAACTATGGGGCCATCAACCGCTTTGCCGCCCAGGGCGTTGACGTGCTGCTGTCCGACTCCACCAACGCAACCCGCAGCGGCTTTACGCCCTCCGAGGCCGCCGTCGGCCCGACGCTTCGCCACATCATCAAGAACGCCCCCGGGCGCGTGTTCGTCGCGTCCTTCTCGAGCCACATCCACCGCCTGCAGCAGATTTGCGACGCCAGCACGGCCGTTGGCCGCAAGGTCGTGGTGACGGGCCGCTCCATGGTCACCAACACCAAGGTGGCCCGCGAGCTGGGCTACCTCAAGATCGCTGACGAGAACATCATCGACGCCTACGACGTCGACAAGATTCCCGACGAGAAGATCGTCGTCATGTGCACCGGCAGCCAAGGCGAGCCGCTCTCGGCGCTTGCGCGCATGGCCAACGGCGAGCACAAGAGCCTCTCGATTCACGAGGGCGACACGGTCATCATCTCGGCCACGCCCGTTCCCGGCAACGAGAAGAGCGTCCAGTCGATCATCAACTCGCTCTCCAAGATTGGCTGCGAGATCTACGACAAGAGCAAGACGCTCGTGCACGTGTCGGGTCACGGCTCTGCCGAGGAGCTCAAGCTGATGCTCGCCATGGTGCACCCGCGCTACTTCATGCCCGTCCATGGCGAGGCGCAGCACCTGCGCGCACACGCAAAGCTGGCCGAGCAGGTCGGCATTCCAAGCAAGAACATCTTCATCCTCGATAATGGCGACTCGCTTGAGGTGCGCCATGGCAAGGTCCGCCGCGGCCCCTCCGTCGACTCCGGCGTCGTCTACGTCGACGGCGGAACCGTCACCGACGCCAACCCCGTCGTGCTGCGCGACCGCCAGAGGCTTGCGCAGGATGGCGTGGTCACCTGCGTCGTCGCGCTGTCTGCGCGCAACCGTAGCGTCGAGGCGGTCGAGCTCACTGGCCGTGGCGTCTCGTACGTCTCGGACGAAGAGCTTATGTCCTCCGCCACCGAGCAGGTCCGCTCTCAGGTCGAGCGCCTGTCCAGCGACGGAAAGGGCAGCATCGACTCCCTGCGCAAGGGCGTCCGCAACTCGCTCTCAAACTTCTTCTGGAACAAGACACACACGCGACCGATGGTCATTCCGGTCGTGATGGAGGTCTAAATGCCCTCAAATCGCAGATCAAACGTAGCAGGCAAAAAGGGTTCAAAGGCACGGCAGGCATCGCGGGGGAAGGCGGCTTCGGCCGGACGCTCCTCTGCGAGCAAGCCCGCCGGCCTCTCTCCTTTGCAAAACGACATCCTTGGCGTGGTTCTCGCAGTAGCCGCGGTGGCTATGCTGCTCTCGCTCGTTGTTCCCACCTCCGCAGTGCTCACGAGCGCGGTCGCCAGTGCCCTTCGCCTTTGCTTTGGCGCGGGCGCCTTTCTCGTTCCCATCGCGGTCTTCGTGTTTGCCTGCACGTTCTTCATGGACAATGACGGCCCCATCTCCGGTCGCGTGGCCGGCGGGCTCCTGCTGATCGTGCTCTCGATCTTGGCCATGCTGTCGCTCAACCTCCCAAATGCTGGCACCAATCCGGACAGCGTCTTCTACACGCTCAACCTTGAGGACGCGGGTGGCTACGTTGGCGGCTTCATAGCCTACGTGCTCATCGAGCTCGTCGGCGTGGTCATCGGTAACGTGATCTTGGTGGGAGCAATCATCGCGGGCGTAGTGGTGTGCGGCTTCTCGATTTCAAACGCCGTCTCCAAGCTGCACGTTCGGGCGCAAGAGGCCTCCGAGTCTCGCAGGATTGCCCGAGAGGAGCGCGCGGCCGAGCGGGAGGCGGCAAGCCAGGCTCGAGCCGAGGCCGTTGCGATGTCCTCGCAGGGCTCCACCCAGCCCTCGCTCTTTGACGAGACGGGGGAGGGCGAGACCACCTACCTTGGCGAACGCAAGACCACCGTGCTTAAGCGCGGAAGGCAGGCCCAGGTCATGCCCGCAATCGAGAACGGTGCCGCTACCAGCATGCCCTCCGACGCCACCGCGACGCTCGACGACGCGCCCACGACCCTCCTTGGCAAGGCGAAGGCCGCGGCTTCGGCGGTGTCTGGGGGCAAGGGCGCCGAGAAGGGCGTTGAGCCCGGCGAGAAGACGACCCTGCTCTCGCGCCGCAAGGGCCGTTCGAAGAACGCTGCCGAGACGCTTGCTGACGCAACCACTGTCGCCGCCACGACCAAGCTCTCGAAGGCTCCCTCCGTGCCCGCCAAGGGCGTCACGCCCACCGAGGGCAGCAAGGACAAGGTGCTCCCGCCAGCGGACATGCTCAAGGTGAACCCCAACTCCGCTACCAGCGCCGAGTCCTCCGAGCAGCTCTCCGAGACTGCCGCCAAGCTACAAGGAACCTTGGAGGAGTTCGGGCTCTCCTCGCGCGTGGTCGGCTGGGTTGCCGGCCCCTCGGTCACGACGTTCAAGATCGAGATGGGCGAGGGCGAGCGCGTGAACAAGATCACGAACCTGCAGGACGACATCGCGCTCTCCCTTGCCGCCAAGTCCGTTCGTATCTTCGCGCCCATCCCGGGCACCTCGCTTGTGGGCATCGAGATTCCTAACAAGGAGACCCAGCCCGTCTATCTGGGCGACGTCCTTCCGTATGTTAAGGGCGGGCCGCTCGAGGCCGCGTTTGGTCGCGACTCCGAGGGCAAGCCCGTCGTTGTCGACATCGCAGGGCTTCCGCACCTTCTTGTGGCTGGCACCACCGGCTCGGGCAAGTCGGTTCTCCTGAACTCCATCGTGATGACCATCCTCATGCGCGCGACGCCAGAGGAGGTCCGCCTCATCATGGTCGACCCCAAGCGCGTCGAGTTCACCTACTACGCGGGCCTGCCGCACCTCTATGTTCCTGTTGTGACCGAGCCCAATAAGGCTGCGAGCGCCCTTGCCTGGGGCGTCACCGAGATGGAGCGCCGCCTCAAGGTGTTCGAGCACTACAAGGTGCGCGACATAAAGAGCTACAACCGGGCGGTCGACGGCGGCAAGTACGCCGACATGGAAAACCCGCCAAAGCACATGCCCTACTTCGTGATCGTGATCGACGAGCTCTCTGACCTCATGATGGTTGCCGGCAAGGACGTCGAGGCCTCCATCGTGCGCATCGCCCAGCTGGGTCGCGCGGCAGGAATCCACCTTATTGTCGCCACGCAGCGCCCGTCTGCCGACGTCGTCACCGGCCTCATCAAAGCAAACATCGACAACCGCGTGGCGCTCTCGGTCGACAACGGCATGAACTCGCGCATCATCCTCGACCAGACGGGAGCAGAGCGGCTGCTTGGCCATGGCGACATGCTCTACAAGCTTCGCGGAGCCCGTCCACGCCGAGCACAGGGCTGCTTCGTCTCCGAGGAAGAGGTCGAGCGCGTCGTCTCCTTCATCAAGGAACACCACGAGACCGACTACCACGACGACATCCTGACCGCGGTTTCTCCCAATTCCCCTGGTGGCGGAAACGCTGCGAGCACCGGTGCTCCCACCGCCGACGATCCGCTTTTGTGGGAGGCCGCTGATATCGTTGTGAACTCTCAGCTTGGTTCAACCTCCAGCCTACAGAGGTCCCTCTCTGTGGGGTACGCTAGGGCGGGAAGAATCATGGACATGCTAGAGAACAAGGGAATCGTCGGACCCGCCAATGGCTCCAAGCCGCGCGAGGTGCTTCTCGACAAAGAGGGGCTTGAAGACCTGAAGGCCGCTGAATCCGACTACGGGGAGGTGTAGGTCATGCAACGTCCGCGCTTTAGTGAAATGCTCGTCAACCGCAGGCGCCAGCTGGGCCTCTCCATCACGCAAGCCTCACAGGTGCTGAAGTTGAAGGAGTCCGTCCTCATTGCGTTTGAGGAGGGCAACTTCGACGAGATGCCCCAAAGCGGATACGCTCAGGGCATGCTCTCCTCGTATGCCCGCTATCTGGGGCTCAACCCACGCGAGGTCGTCGACCTATTTCAAGAGGCGCTCTACGAGCACAAGAATGGCTCCTCGTCTCATGAGCTGCGCAGGCGCACGCGCGACGTGCAGGCCGGTCGTGGGGTCGACGGCTACGAGGTCGTGAACGAAGTTGGCTCTCGCCCCAAGGCCTACGTCGAGCATCGCGGCCTTCTTCCGACCTCGGGAGGTCCTGCTGGAGACATGGGCGCCTTTGCCACAACCTCTGGTGTCAAGACAAGGACTCCCAGTTCCGTGCCGCTTGCCGGCAGCCGTGGGCAGGCGGGAAGGTCGCCTTCCTACTCGCACGCCCAGTATGTCTATGGCAGGCCCTACAACGACCGCTCCAGCTACGAAGACTCGCGCTCCCAGAGCCCAAGCAACTACGACGTGCAGCGCGCGGCACGCCGCCAGCGCGCCAATGCCGCCCAGCAGCGCCGCAGCAGAAACGTCAACGATCCCGCGGAGCGCCTGCTTCGCGATGGCCAAAACGGCGTCGAGGAGCTGCGTCAGAACGCCGAGCGGACCGCGCGGCGCTCTTCTCGCCTCTATCGGCGCGACGACGTGAGCACGCGCCGCGTAAGCGCGGGGGAGTACACCGACGACCTTCGCTATGACTACGACGCTCGCCCCTACGACCGCGCCTCTACGATTTCTGGCCGCCGCTCCTCTAGAAACATTGCGAACATCAGCCGCCCCAACGTCCAGCGCCGGAAGAGCGCCAGCCCACGCAGGGGAGACGTCTCTCGGCGCGGCCGCCGCGCTCCTGTCAACGACAACAGAAGGACCATCCTGCTGATCATCCTCGTGCTCGCGCTCGTTCTGACGTTGATCCTGAGCATCTCGGTGCAGTCGTGCGTCAGCACTGGGACGTCCACGACCACGCGCGACACCGTTCCCGTAACTTCCACTACTGACAGCACCGACTCCTCTGAATCTACGGACACCTCAAGCTCGACGCCCGTGACAACCACAACCACCACCGACACGACCTCAACCGACACCTCTGACACCACTGCCACCGACTCTGCATCGACCGATGCCACGGCTACCGATACCACGGTCGAGAAGACCGAGGTGACGGTCACTGTCGCTGATGGCGAGGCCTCGTGGGTCGAGATCACCAACGACGGCACGAGCGAAGTCGCCAACACGCTGACCGGCCCTTGGTCTCAGACCTACACGGTCACCGACTCCATTACGATTCGCGTCGGCAACCCCTCTGCCGTCACCGTGACCGAGAATGGGGAGCAGGTGAGCTTTGAATCAAAGGCGTCTGGTCTGGGCACAGTCACCATCGAGGGAACGCCCATCACGACTGACAGCACCGATGCGAGCTCTACCGACACTACCTCTACTGACAGCTCGTCCACGACGAGCTCCGACAGCTCGTCGAGCTCGACCACGACCTCGTCGGGGTCCACGTCGGTGGATTCCAGCTCCAGCAACTAGGTCGTTCGTATCCGTTGTCTTTCTGCTCCAGCAGAAGCTCAAGGGCCGCACGCGCGGTCAGAAGGGAAGCGCCATGGCCAAAGAATCAAGCTTCGACGTTGTCTCCGTCGTCAATATGCAGGAAGTGGACAACGCCTACCAGCAGGCATCTCGCGAGCTTTCCCAACGCTACGACCTCAAGGGAACTGGCGCCAAGCTCGAGCTCTCAAAGTCTGACGGCACCTTTACGATCTTGGCGCCATCCGAGTTCGTGGCCGGTCAGGTGCGCGACATCCTTGGTTCCAAGCTCGTCCGCCGCGGCGTCGACCTTTCGGCGCTTAGGTGGGACAACCCCCAGGCCGCCTCTGGCATGAGCGTTCGCCAGACGGGCAGCCTTGTCCAGGGAATTGACGCCGCCCTCGCCAAGCGCATCTCCAAGGACATTCGCGATTCCAAGATCAAGGCAAAGCCCACAATCGAGGGGGATAAGCTTCGCGTGAGCTCCACTTCTAAGGACGCGCTTCAGGCAGTCATCTCGCTTCTCAAGGGCAATGACTATGGTCAGCCTCTCCAGTTTGTCAACTATCGCTAGGAGCTCATCTTCATGCCCAAAGTTTTGTTTGTGACCCTCGGTTGCGCCAAGAACGAAGTCGACACCGACCGCATGCGAGCGCTCCTGCTTGCCTCCGGCTACGGCGAGGCCGAGGACGTCGATGACGCCGACGTTGCAATAGTGAACACTTGCTCGTTCCTTGCTTCGGCCACAGAGGAGTCCGTCGAGGCAACGCTCGAGCTTGCCCAGGACGCCGAGGACGGTGTGCTCGAGCTTCCTATTGTGATGTGCGGCTGCGTTCCGTCGCGCTATGGCGACGGCCTGCCCTCCGAGCTTCCGGAGGTCTCCGCCTTCGTGAAGTCAGACGAGGAGGACGGAATCGTTGGGGTCATCGACTCAGTCTTGGGCGTCACGTCGACGCCGTCTCCTGGCGCGCCCAAGGTCCTGCGCACCATCGAGGGCGCAAGCGCCTTCGTGAAGATCTCCGAGGGCTGCGACCGCTTCTGCAGCTTCTGCGCGATACCCTATATCCGCGGACGGTACTTCTCCCGCCCTGCCGACGAGATCCTCTCCGAGGTGTCTGCCCTCATGGAGGGCGGCGTGCGCGAGGTCGTGCTCATAGGGCAGGACACGGGCATCTGGGGTTCGGATTTTGAGACGCCCCAGACTCTGGCCTCGCTGCTTCGTCAGGTGGCCGAGGTCGTGCGTCCCTACGGCGGCTGGATTCGCGTGCTCTACCTGCAGCCCGAGGGCATGACGGACGAGCTCGTCTCGACAATCCGTGACGTGCCTGAGGTTCTCCCCTATATCGACATCCCCATACAGCACTGCTCCGAGCGCGTTCTCAAAGACATGGGCCGCAAGGGCTCCCCCGAGGAGTTCTCGAAGCTCTTCGCTCGCCTGCGCCGCGAGGTTCCCGGCATGGTGCTGCGCACCACGGCGATGGCGGGATTTCCAGGCGAGACCGACGAGGAGGCTGACGAGCTCCTCGACTTCATTCAGCGCGAGGAGTTTGACTACTGCTCCGTCTTTGCCTATTCGCAGGAGGAGGGCACCCGCGCCGCCGCGATGCCAAACCAGGTGCCAGAAGAGGTCAAGGTCGAGCGCGCGCAGCGCCTTGTGGATTTGACCGAACAGCTTGGCTTTTCTGCTACGGCCTCGCATGTCGGCGAGCGCACGAAGGTCATCATCGATGGCATTGAGGAGTCCGATGACGGTCCCGAGCTCATCGGCCATGCCTGGTTCCAGGCCCCTGACTCCGACGGCGCCGTTCACATTGCGACCGGCGAAGCGACCGTTGGTGACGTTGTGACCTGCGACCTTGTTGATTCGTTCTGCTACGAGCTCGTTGGCGAGATTGTTGAGGAGGACGCTTAAATGGGCGAGAAGGGCCAGACCCCTCAGAAAACTACTCTCTGGACCCCGGCAAACGTAGTTACCTGCATCCGCGTTGTGCTCGTTCCGCTGTGGCTCTTGCTTGCCGAGCTCGTGGGGCCGGCGGCGGAGGACGCCCCCTCATGGGGCGGCATGGCGGTGTTTGTCTGCTTCGTGGTTCTCTCGCTTACGGACAAGCTCGACGGCTATCTGGCGCGAAGCAGAAACGAGGTCACGACATTCGGCAAGTTCTTGGACCCCATCGCGGACAAGCTTGCCGTAGTCGTAGCGCTTTGTTACCTGCTTGAGTATGGCGAGGTCTCCTCTTGGGTCCTCCTCGTTGTCGTTGGGCGTGAGTTTCTTGTGTCGGGACTGCGAATGGTCGTGGCTTCCAAGGGACAGGTCGTCGCCGCGTCGAATCTTGGCAAGTGGAAGACCGCCACGACGATGACTTCCATCTGCGGCATCCTGCTTTCTGACGCGCTTGCGCCGAGCGTCTTTTCCGCGGGCCTTCTGGCGCTGTCCTACGTTGTCTTGCTCGTCGCAGTCGTGTTCACCATTTGGTCCGGCGTCGACTATTTCATCAAGTGCTGGCCATATGTCAAGGAGGCATAGCATGCCAAGCTCCGAGCCATTCTCTGAAGAGGTCCTAGATGTCGCAAGCAAGCTTGTGGGGGAGTGCCGCGCTGCCGGCGTTACCGTGGGCTGTGCGGAGTCGTGCACCGGGGGGCTTGTCTCTGGCGCCATCACCGCGATCCCTGGGTCTTCGTCAGCGCTCAGGGGCGGTGTCGTGAGCTATGCCATCTCCGTGAAGCACGAGGTCCTGGGCGTGCCTCAAGACATCTTGGACGCCCCTGGCATCGGCGCAGTCTCGAGCGAGTGCGCTGCCGCCATGGCCGAGGGCGCTCGGCGCGTGCTTTCCTGCGATGTGGCCGTCTCCATCACCGGCATCGCGGGCCCCGGCGGCGCAGAGCCGGGAAAGCCGGTCGGAACCGTCTGGATGGGCCTTGCGACGGACAAGGGCACAAAGACGTTCCCCAATCTTTTCTCGGGAGACCGGGCTGAGGTCAGGCAACAGGCAGTCTATCGTGCGCTTGGGCTTCTCCGCGATGGAGTTGCGGAGATTCGGCCTCGTACTGCGTAGGATTTCCCTTCCCATTATTGGTCGCCCTCTCCTCGTGCGCTGGTGGCGGCCTGCGACGAAAGGCAGCCGCAAGGCATGCGACGGAGAGCCGAAAGTTTGCTGGCAGATTCCTGAGAGGAATCCCTGCTAGTGTTGCCATAGCAGTGTTGACTACGAACGAATGTTCGTATATCATCGACGCCAGTCAATAGACGAGGAGAGACAATGGCCAAAAGCAAGGGTCCGTCAAAAGAGATAAACCACCCAGAGACTGAGAAGGAGCGCGAGGAAGCCCTAAAGAATACTACGCAAGAGATAGAGAAGAAGTTCGGCAAGGGCTCTATCATGCGTTTTGGCGACGGCGCGGCCAGTCTTGAGGTCGAGGCAATCCCCACGGGCTCGCTTGCGTTGGACGCCGCCCTTGGCATTGGAGGCGTTCCACGCGGTCGCATTGTTGAGATTTATGGCCCAGAGTCATCGGGCAAGACGACGCTCGCCCTTGAGATTCTTGCAGAGGCGCAGGCCATGGGCGGCGTCGTGGCCTTCATCGATGCCGAGCATGCCCTCGATCCTGGCTATGCTGCCCGCATCGGCGTCGATATCGACGAAGTGCTTATCTCGCAGCCCGATACCGGCGAGCAGGCGCTCGAGATTTGCGACATGCTCGTGCGCTCTGGCGCCATCGACGTCGTGGTCGTTGACTCCGTCGCAGCCCTTGTTCCCAAGGCAGAGATAGAGGGAGAGATTGGCGACACCACGGTTGGCCTTCAGGCCCGTCTTATGAGCCAGGCCCTCCGCAAGCTTGCCGGATCGCTTTCCAAGTCAAACACCACCTGCATTTTCATTAATCAGCTGCGCGAGAAGATTGGCGTCATGTTTGGCAACCCCGAGACAACTCCCGGCGGTCGCGCGCTGAAGTTCTTTGCCTCGGTGCGTATGGACATTCGTCGCATTGACACCATCAAGGAGAACGGCGAGGTCATCGGCAACCGCGTTCGCGTCAAGGTGGTCAAGAACAAGGTGGCGCCGCCTTTCAAGTCTGCGGAATTCGACATCATGTATGGCCTTGGCATCTCTAAGGAGGGCTCGGTGCTTGACATGGGCGTCGACTACGGCATCGTCAACAAGTCTGGGGCTTGGTATACCTACGAGGACGAGCGCCTTGGCCAGGGCCGCGAGGCAGCAAAGCGCTTCCTGTCCGAGAACCCCGACCTTATGCAAGAGATAGACCATAAGGTTCGTGTCAAATGCGGCCTCGCTCTTGGCGACGAGCGCGTGGGGGAGCCCATTGCTTTGGACGATGACTCTGGCTCCGATGACGCCGACGAGGGCGCCGAGAAGTGAGTGCCAGGGCAGGGGAGTGGCCGTCAGGTCCCCTTGATTGGGAGGTCCGCCTTCCCAAGAAGGGAGAGACGAGCCTCTCGGGAAGGCGGCCACGCGCACGCGTGACCGTTCGTTCGGAAAGTCATGGCGAAGAGACCTTCTCGGTCCCTACCGTTGTGGGTCGAAAGCTTGATGCCAAGGCGCGCTCAGGCGAGCTTGTTCCTGGCTCTCGAGCGGAGCTGCTCTTTGAAATTCGCAGTATGGAGCAGTCTTCCGTATCAGGAAGGGTCGAGACGCTGGTCAATCGTCGCGACTACTCCTCTTCGCAGCTTTCTCAGAAGCTCTCGGATGACGGCTTTCCCAAAGACATTGTCGACTCTGCGGTCAAGCGCGCTGTGGAGTGCGGCCTTGTGGATGACATTCGCTTTGCCGGCTCTTTCATTCGCTCGGGAGTCTCACGGGGCTGGGGGCGACAGCGCATAGAGCGCGAGCTTTCGCGAAGGGGAGTCAACGCGGAGGACGTTCCCGGTTGGCCAGAGGAGTTCATTTCTGAAGGCGACGAGGCCGATCGCGCATACGAGCTTGCTTCTAGAAGGCACCTTACCGGAAAGAATGACTACCAAAAGATTGTGCGTTTTCTTGTCGGGAGAGGCTATTCAATATCGCTTGCCACCCAGACTGCGCGTCGGGTGCTTGACGAGGCTCGTGAGGACGAAGGCCTCTGAACAAGCGTTTTTCTAACATAAATAGTTTATTTGGTGAATCGTTCTCGCCTTTTGCCGACGGGCTTCTCGCCTTGTTTGACACGCACTTAATTCGAACATACGATTGGATATGCCTGAAGGTGTATCTTCTGCTGGTCTGCCAGCTGTCGTTTCTTTTTGCTTTGCTTGTTAGCACCTTGAATACGCTCCTGTCATTCGGCCCGGATACTTCTGACGGCGGGTTCCTTGCGCGTGCGCGCAGGGTCTCCTGAACTCATGCGAATCTCACGTGTTTATTCAAGGAGCAGTCATGGAAGTACTTATTGCGATCGTGTGCCTGGCTGTGGGCGCCGGAATCACGGCGTTCATCCTAGCGGGCGCAAGCAACTCACGACTAAAGTCGGCAGACCAGCAGCTAGAGAATGCGAAGTCCGAGGCAGAGCGTATCACCGCCGAGGCCAATCGACAGGCTGACACCTCGAAGAAGGAGGCCGTCCTCGCAGCAAAGGAGGAGATTCTTCAGCTTAAGCAGAACTCCGAGGCGGAGGAGAAGAAGCGCAAGGGCGAGATTCAGAGCATGGAGAATCGCGTCATGCAGCGCGAGGAGTCCCTGGACCACAGAAACGACGCCCTCGACAAGAGGGAGCGCCAGCTCTCTAACTTGCAAAGCCAGCTCGATCGCAGGAAGAACGACCTCGATGGCCTCGAGGCGAAGCAGACTGCTGAGCTTGAGCGCATCGCGGGCCTTTCCTCCGACGATGCCCACGAGGAGCTCATCTCTCGCATTCGCGCCAACTGCGTTCGCGAGGAGGCGCAGATCCTGCGCGAGTCCGAGCAGAACGTTCGCGCAAAGGCCGACAAGACCGCGCGAGAGATCGTGTCAACGGCCATTCAGCGTTGCGCTGCAGACCAGGCTGGAGAAATCACCGTCACCACCGTTCACATTCCCTCCGACGACCTCAAGGGTCGCATCATCGGTCGTGAAGGAAGAAACATCCGCACCTTTGAGCAGGTCTCAGGCGTTTCGCTGGTCATCGACGACACGCCAGAAACCGTCGTTCTCTCTAGCTTCGACCCCGTTCGCCGCGAGACGGCACGGGTTGCTCTCGAAAACCTTATTGCTGATGGGCGCATTCACCCGGCTCGCATCGAGGAGCTCTATAAGAAGGCAGAGACCTTGGTGAACGAACGCGTTCGCGAGGCCGGCGAGCAGGCCGCCTTCGACGCGGGCATCCACGACCTTCATCCTGAGCTCGTCAAGACGCTTGGCGCGCTCAAGTACCGCACCTCCTTTGGGCAGAACGTCCTCACGCACTCCGCGCAGGTCTCAGCCCTTGCCGGCGTCATGGCCTCGGAGCTCGGCCTTGACCCCACCGCCGCCAAGCGCGCTGGCCTTCTCCATGACATTGGCAAGGCAATCGACCACGAGGTTGAGGGCCCGCATGCCGTTATCGGGGCCGACCTTGCCCGCCGTTACAACGAGCGTCCGGAGATCGTTCACGCTATCGAGGCGCACCATGGCGACGTGGAGCCTGATACCGTTTTGGACGTGCTCGTTCAGGCTGCCGACGCCATTTCTGCCGCTCGTCCTGGCGCGCGACGCGAGTCCGCTGAGACCTACATTAAGCGCCTGGAGAAGCTCGAAGAGATTTCCAATGCCCACGATGGCGTCGAGCGCACCTACGCCATGCAGGCTGGTCGAGAGCTCCATGTGATGGTGGAGCCCGAGAAGATCTCCGATGCCCAGGCAACGGTCCTTGCCCACGATATTGCGAAGCAGATCGAGGACGAGATGGAGTATCCCGGTCAGGTCCGCGTCGTCGTCATTCGAGAGTCCCGTGCAGTCGACGTAGCAAAGTAGCATGCAATGACCTCAACCAAGAAGGACACGAGCCTCGTTGATTTCGTTGCCTCTATGGGCGGCGAACGTGCCCTTCGCGTTGAGGAGAACCTCGGCGACGGCTATGTCCGACTCCGTGTTGCCGAGGCGGAGCGCCGCCAGGCAAAGCATGACATTCGCTGCGTCGAGGATGCTGTCATCGAGCTGTTAAGGAACTCGCGAGACGCCGGAGCAAAGCACATCTTTGTCTCAACGGCGCGCGAGGGGACAATACGAACAACGACTATTCTCGACGATGGCTCCGGCATCCCTCCCGAGATGCAGGAGCGCGTTTTTGAGGCGCGCGTCACCTCCAAGCTCGAGAGCGTCCACACCGACCGCTGGGGCGTTCACGGGCGTGGCATGGCTCTCTATTCGGTGAAGGAGAACTCCGTCTCTGCACGCGTTGTCTCATCAGACGTGGGCAAGGGTTGCTCGATCCAGGTGGTCACCGATGCGACCAAGCTTACCGAGCGCGCAGACCAGTCGACGTGGCCGCAGGTTGGGGAGGACGACGACGGCAACCGCTCTTGCGTTCGTGGGCCACATAACATCGTCCGCACATGCTGTGAGTTCGCCTTGGAGGAATACGGCACCTGCGAAGTCTATTTGGGATCTCCCGCCGAGATCGTTGCCACGATCTGCGAACGTATTCCCCTCTCCGTGAACGATTCCGAGCTTCTCTTTATCGACGACCTCGCCGAGCTTCCCGTCCTCGAGCGTCCTCGTGCCTCTGCGGATGCGAAAGAGCTCATGAAGGTCTCCCAGAGCCTTGGACTTGAGATGAGCGAACGCACTGCCCATCGTGTCATGTCCGGACAGATACGTCCTTTGAGGAGCGTCGCCTCTCGACTCTTGCGAAAGCCTGATTCGCGGCGCTCCGGCTCCCGCGAGGTTGACCTTATGCGCGACCGCCGTGGTCTCAAGCTCTCCAAGGATGACTCAGAGCAGTTCTCGCGCCTTCTAGAGCGCGACTTCGACTTCATTGGAGAGCGTTATTACGTTTCGCTTGCTTCTGACCCAAAAATTCGTGTTGGAAAAGGGCGAATTACCGTAACTTTTGACCTCCAAGACGCCGATTAGCGGCGTTTTCCTTGAGTTTTTTGTCAGGGTTTGATATCGAGAGCTGCATGGTTACAATTGACTAATATTCAATGAAGTCAAATGCACCCAAAACGCACAAAAGACAACATGACCGCACCATTTGAAAGTTGAGTCGCAGCATGGATTTCCTGAAGGTCTCTAGCAAATCATCGCCCGCATCGGTGGCTGGCGCCATCGCGGGTATGGTCAAGGACGGTGTCCCCGTCAATATGCAGTGCGTTGGTGCCGGTGCAGTTAACCAAGCCGTCAAGGCAATCGCCATTGCGCGTGGTTTTCTGATTCCGACTGGTGTCGACATCTCATGCGCTCCTACCTTCTCTGACATCGAGATCAGCGGCGAGCGCAGGACTGCCATTCGCTTTGCCATCTACGTGCATCGTTTGACGCCCCAAAGCCAAGGCGTTCCTTCTTCTGTCGACAACGCGGGTTCGGTTGCGTAGATGACGGCAGCAGAGAATCAGGTTCTTGTCGGCAAGACCTACAACATCAAGACGTTCGGTTGCCAAATGAACATGCATGACTCCGAGAGGGTCTCTGGCCTTCTTGATTCATGCGGCTGCATAGAGGTTGCCGACCCTAACGATGCCGACATCGTCGTGTACATGACGTGCTGCGTTCGCGAGAACGCCGATCAGCGCCTTTATGGTCAAGCTTCTGCCATGGTTTCCGCGCCCAAGCCCCCTTCGGGCAAGCGCGTCATTGCCATTGGCGGATGCATTGCCCAGCGTGACGGCGAGCGCATTCGCCAGCACATTCCTAATGTGAACGTCGTCTTTGGCACAAGCGCCTTGGCAAGCTTGCCAGGCCTTCTTTCCGCAGCTTTCGAAGATCACGAGAAGAACCCGCTTGAGGTTGATACCGTTGAGGGTCGCCCGGGCTTCTCCACCGACCTTCCCAGCCATCGCGCCGAGCGCTATCATGCCTGGGTGCCCATCATGAGCGGCTGCAACAACTTCTGCACGTACTGCATCGTCCCGTATGTCCGTGGGCGCGAGCGCAGCCGCACCATGGAGAGCATCGTCGCAGAATGCCAGCTTCTCGTTGCTGACGGCGTCCGCGAGATCTGCCTCCTTGGGCAAAACGTCAACTCGTACGGTCGAAACATCTACGGGGAGCCCCGCTTTGCCGAGCTTCTCCGCGAGGTTGGTCAGACGGGAATCGAGCGCATCCGCTTTACCTCGTCCAACCCAAAGGACCTTTCGGACGAGACCATTGCCGCCATGGCCGAGACCCCAGCCGTTATGCCTCATCTGCACTTGGCCGTCCAATCCGGCTCTACGCGCATCTTGAAGGCAATGAACCGCAGCTACACGCGCGAGGAGTATCTTGCGCTTGTCGATAGGCTCCGCACTGCCATTCCTGACCTTGCTCTGACGACAGACATCATCGTCGGCTTCCCTGGCGAGACAGAAGAGGACTTTGAGCAGACGCTCTCCCTTGTCAGCGAGGCGGGCTTCTCGGCAGCCTATACGTTCATCTATTCGCCCCGCCCTGGCACGCCTGCGGCAAAGATTTATGACCCGACCCCTCACGAGGTCATCCAAGAGCGTTTTGACCGCCTTGCTGACCAAGTGGCAAACCAAGCTCACGAGGCAAACCAAGAGGACCTCGACCATGTGGTCGGCGTTCTTGTGGAAGGCCCGTCCAAGCGTGACCCTCAAGTCATGGTTGGCCATAGCGAGAAGAACCGCACCGTGCACTTCCAGCTTCCGGAGGGAATGTCTGCCGAGGACGCCATTGGCAAGATTGCTCATGTTCGCGTGAAGCAAGCTCGCACTTGGTATCTTCGTGGTGACGTCGAGGGGGCACTTTCGTGACCGAGGGCGCAAGCCCTCGTGGGCCCGTCATCTGCATTGTTGGCCCTACCGCCTCAGGGAAAAGCGCTCTTGCCGAGCTTGTTGCGCTCAAGCTGGGCTCACCCGTCATCTCCGTCGATGCCATGCAAGTCTATCGGGGCATGGACGTCGGCACAGCAAAGACGCCGGAAGGGGAGCGAAAGGTTCCTCTTTTGATGGTCGATGTGACCGACGTCTCTGACGACTACTCTGTCCAGCGCTTTCAGAAGGATGCGCGTGCCGTTGTTGACTCCCAGCTAGACGCCGGGCTCGTTCCTGTTCTTTGCGGTGGAACGGGACTCTACTTGAACGCCGTAATCGACAAGATGGAGTTTCCCGCCGGCACCGTTGGCGACGACCGCAGGAGCGCATACGAACGCATGGCTGACGAGCAAGGCTCCGATGCCCTTTACCAGCTTCTTCTTTCTCGAGACCCCGAGAGCGCGGCTTTGATTCACCCCCATAACGTCAGGCGCGTTGTCAGGGCGCTTGAGATGCTCGATGAGGGCGTCAGCTACGCCAAGCACCACGAAGGACTCTCAAAGCGGGCTCCGTATTATCAAGCTCGCATTTGGGGGCTTAGGATGGCTCGTGAGCGCTTGTATGAGCGCATTGACAGCCGTGTGGATCAAATGTTTGACCAAGGGCTGGTGGATGAAGTTAAAGACTTGATTCCCTTGGGCCTTTCGACCGACCGTACTTCTGGCCAGGCCATTGGCTACAAGGAGATCCTCGAGGTCCTTCAAGGCAATTGCTCATTTGATGAGGCGCGAGAGCAGATCAAGCGCCGTACGCGCCATTACGCAAAGCGTCAGCTCTCTTGGTTCGGGCACGACCAGCGAGTCAAGTGGATAGACCTTGACCAAACGTCTCCTGAGGAAGCTGCCGCTGCCATCGTAAGCGACGCTCTTGGCACAAATTCGTCGTCTGACATGAAGGAGGCTTAGCATATGGCACGCTTTGAGCCTCAGCCCACTGCGCTTAAGCGCGAGAGAGCAATCTTGGTTGGCGTCGATTTTGGCCGAAATGGCGATTGGTCACTAGACGATTCTTTGGCTGAGCTGGCTCGCCTTGCTCAGACTGACGGAGCCGACGTCGTTTTGACCCTTACGCAGCGTCTGGATGCTCCTGTTCCAAAGACGTTCATCGGCAAAGGCAAGGTTGAGGAGCTTGTGCGCTTAGTGCACAGCTTGAATATCGACGTTGTTATTTTTGATGATGAGCTGACCCCCTCTCAGCAGTCCAACCTTGAGAAGATCGTCGGCGAGCCTGTCAAGATCATCGACCGCACGGCCCTCATCTTGGACATCTTTGGCGTCCACGCTACAACGCGAGAAGGACGACTGCAAGTTCAGCTGGCACAGCTTCAATACGTCTATCCCCGTCTTCGTGGTATGTGGAGCCACCTCGTTGGCGAGCAGACCCGTGGCGGCATCGGCAGCCGCTTTGGCCAAGGCGAAAGCCAGCTTGAGGTTGACCGCCGCTTGGTCAGAAAGCGCATCTCTACGCTTCGCGTTGAGCTTCAGAGGCTTGAGACGCGCCGTGGGGTCCAAAGCAAGGCTCGCTGGGATTCTGGCGTCTATCGTGTGGCACTTGTTGGCTATACGAACGCAGGAAAGTCTACGTTGCTGAATGCCTTGACGGGCTCCGACGTCTACGTGAAAGACGAGCTTTTTGCCACCCTTGATCCGACTACGCGCGCCATCCAGCTTGAGGAAGGGCGCCGCGTCACGGTCACCGACACCGTTGGCTTCATTCAGAAGCTTCCTACGACTTTGGTCGAGGCTTTTAAGTCGACGCTCGCCGAAGCTCGCGCCGCCGACCTTCTCCTTTTGGTTGCGGACGCCTCAGACCCTAACGTGAAGCGCCAAATTGAGGCCGTTCGGGCGGTCTTGAAAGAGATTGACGCCGACGGCATTGCATCAGTCGTTGTCTTCAACAAGTGCGACCTCATTACGCATGAGCAAGAGGTAGGCCTTCTGGCATCGTATCCTGATGCTTTGCTCATTTCGGCACAGGAGAAGCGCGGGCTTGATGGGCTTTTGTACCGTGTTGCCAAGGAAGCTTCTCGCGGCGAGGAAGTTTGCACCGTCTGCATCCCGTACGAGAAGGGCATCTTGATGAACATGGTCCACGAGCGTTGCCGCGTCATTCGCGAGCATTACACGCAAGGTGGACTAGTAGCGACGGTGAGCGCTTCCGAGCATCTTAGAAAGACGCTACAGCCGTACATGATTGAGGATGAAGACACAGCCGTCCCGGGGAACGGCTCGTCGGACGCTGATTCTCAAGAGTCCTAAAGCGTGACAACGCCGGAGAGCAAGAGCAGCACTGGCTGATGAATGACATAGACGGCAAGAGCGTGGCGCCCAACAAAGTTTATCGGGGCAACCTTTGCGCTCTTTGCCCAGCTGGGATAGCCCCTCTTTGCAAACCATCCTCCTAGTGACGCACCCGATAGGTAAAGAAGCGTATAGGGGAGAACGGGATAATAATCGCCTGACGCAAAGTTAGGACCAGGGAATCCAAGCCAAGAGAGCCATTCTGTTTGGTAAAGCCAACCAGGCATGGTGACAATATGGCTGCCCAGCCCAAACGTCCCTTGCGCAATGTGGAGCGAAGCAAGAAAGAGCACGAAGAACAAGATTGCTGCAACGGGGTTCTTGGGCAAAAGATGCGCTTTCTTCAACAGGGCGGCAATGAAAGTGGACGCCGCCATGCAGAAGATGATGCCAAACGAGATGGGGACATCTACCGCGGCAAGGTACGTCACGAGGAATATTGCCAACGCCACTGCTCCGTAGCGTCCTGCTCGCTTGAGATTGCTCTTTGACTGCGCGCACATGCATCCCGCAATCAAGAGGAACGTCCACGAGATGCTTGCTCTCCAGATGTCGATGAATGGGGGAGCAAACCAGGCAAGATCTTTTCCGGCAAGAAAGCGCAAGTCATAGCAGTAGTGAAAGAGCACCATTGATATGACGGAGATGCCTCGTAGAAGGTCAAATATTCCTATGCGAGATGAGAGCTTTGCACGATGCCGCTCAGCCAGGCTTGCCTTCTGACCTTTGCTTTGCTTGCTTTCGCGGTTCTTATCCGAGCCCATACAGATGCCAGCCAGTTGAAGCTAGTTGATAGAGCGAATCAATGCCGTGACCTTGCCCAGAATGACAGGGTTCTCTGCGTAGATGGGTTCCATGGTGTCGTTCTCAGGCTGAAGCCTAATGCGGTCCTTCTCGCGGTAGAACGTCTTAACCGTTGCAGAGTCATCGATAAGGGCCACGACAATTTCGCCATCATGGGCTTCGTGCTGCTCTTTGACAACGATGTAGTCGCCATCAAAGATGCCGGCATTGATCATAGACTGCCCGCGAACGCGGAGAATGAAGGAGCTTCCATCACCAACGATGCTTGTTGGAAGCGTCAGCATCTCCTCAACGTTTTGCTCAGCCAAGATTGGCGTACCTGCGGCAACGCGCCCGACAAGGGGAAGCGAGATCATGTTCTTGTCTACGTCTTGGGTGACGGTGGCAAGGTTCTCAGTAGTGGACTCAACCTTAGGCTGATGCTCTTGAACTACCTCAATGGTTCGGGGCTTCTTGGGGTCTCTGCTGATGAGCCCCATCTCTTCAAGGGCCTTTAGATGCATGTGCACTGTCGAAGGCGAAGCCAGACCGACAGCAGCGCCAATCTCCCTTACCGAGGGGGGATAGCCGTGCTCATTTGTGTAGCTGCAGATGAAGTCATATATGGCGCGCTGACGCTTGCCAAGTTTGCCTTTGGGCATGGTGTCTCCCTTCGTCTTGTACTGATGATAACCCCACTTCCAAATCATTGCAAACATTTGTTCTATTTTCTCTTGACACGAACAACTGTTCCTCCATAATTACAGTACAGACGTTCGGCTATCAGTATGGCAATTCTTGTCCGGCCCACCTCGTATAAAAGACGCCGACAGCCAAACGAGAGGGGATACATCATGACTAACACTGCGAGCACAACGTACTTCGGCACCGATGGCAACGCCGCCCTTAAGCCAACAACTTATCGCTCGCTCACGCTTATCCAGGGTTATAAGAACGCTCCGGCTCCTGCCCCGCAGCGCCCTCAGCGTCCTCGCCAGAACGCCAAGCAAGAGAAGCGCTTCGTTGTTGCGGCGCTTCTTATGGCGGCGGCTCTCTCCCTTGTTCTTGTTGTCGCCTCTGCCATAAGTGATGCCGCCATCTCAGCTCAATCGCAACAAGCTCTTTCTCAAATCTCTACCTGCTCCGTTATCGTGCAGCCCGGTGATTCTCTTTGGTCCATTGCCGAGAGCCATCCCGTTGACGGTCTCTCCACGTCTCAAGTTGTCACGTGGATAAGCCAGAAGAACTCCCTTGACAACTCTTCTCTTCAGCCTGGTCAGACAATCTCGGTTCCTCAAGCTCAGTAAAGGGCTTTTCTCCCTTTCAAGTGGGTTTCGGATTTCTATCAGCAACTCTTTGGGTGCATATCTGTGATAACTTCCTAGAGGTATTTCTTTCTAGGAGGCATCATGCGCTGTCCCAAATGTGGTTGCGAGGAGTCTAAGGTCGTTGACTCTCGTCCCTCTGAGAACAACGACGCAATTCGCCGTCGCCGTGAATGTGTAAAGTGCGGTTTCCGTTTCACAACCTATGAGCGCCGAGAAGAGCGTCCTCTCCTGGTTGTAAAGAAGGACGGTCATCGAGAGGCTTTTGAACGCCAAAAGCTCATGCGTGGTCTCATGACCGCAACGGTTAAGCGAGACGTTCCAATCGAGACGCTTGAAGGGCTCATCGACAGCATTGAGTCCGAGCTTCGTGACAGCGGCATTACCGAAGTTCCCTCGCAGGAGCTTGGAAGCATGGTCTTGAAGCGCCTTGTCAAGATTGACAAGGTCGCGTATGTCCGCTTTGCCTCTGTCTACCGAGACTTCAAGGATGTCGATGAGTTTAGCGAAGAGCTAAGGAGCTTGAACAATGAGTCCTGACGAGACAGTAAAGCTGCCCATCAAGAGGCTTGACCCTACGGTTGAGCTCCCCACGTATGCCTATTCAGGCGACGCCGGTCTTGACTTGAGGTCAAATGAGGACGTCACCCTTGCTCCTCATGAGCGTCGCCTTGTTGGCACCGGTCTTGCCGTTGCCATCCCTGAGGGATACGCAGGCTTTGTCCAGCCTAGAAGCGGTCTTGCCCTTCGCGAGGGGCTTTCTATGGCAAACACTCCCGGCCTTGTTGACTCCCATTACCGTGGCGAGCTCAAGGTCTGCGCCGTCAATCTAGACGATTCCACACCCATCCATATCGAGCGCGGCGAGAGGATCGCCCAGCTTGTTATTCAGCGCGTTCCCGTCGTCCAACTTGAAGAGGTCGACGAGCTTGATGAGACGGATCGCGGCGCCGGCGGGTTTGGGTCCAGCGGCGTGTAACTTCAGCGGCCTTCGTCGCCATGACAGAGCTTTGAGAGTTTACGAAGGAGAGTGACTTGCATGGACAGTTTCTTTAAGATCAGCGAACGTGGCTCGTCTGTTGGCCAGGAATTTCGCGCAGGTCTCACAACGTTTCTTGCGATGGCCTACATCATTGCCGTCAACCCTGCGCTTTTGGTGATTGCTGGCGTGCCTTCTACGGCAGCCGTTACCTCCACGTGCATCGGTGCGGGCATCATGACCATCCTCATGGGTCTTTGCGCAAACCGCCCGCTTGCTTGCGCATCAGGCATGGGCATCAACGCCATCGTCGCTTATTCGCTGGCTGCAGTTGACGGCAATGACTGGCGCGTCTCCATGGCCGTCATCTTTGTCGAGGGCTTGGCCATCCTCATCTTGGTTCTTTGCGGTCTTCGCGAGGCAATCATGGATGCCATCCCTGTTTCGCTTCGCCATGCCATCTCTGTTGGTCTTGGTCTTTTCATCGCGATGATCGGCCTTTCTGATGGCGGAATCATCGTTGCCAACGAGTCGACCATGGTCTCTCTTGGTGACGTTTCTAGCCCAACGTTCCTCGTTGGTCTTATCTCTATCGTTGCCACGGTTGTCCTTTACGTCATGAACGTGAAGGGCGCCCTTCTCCTGGGCATCATCATTGCTGTCATTTGCGGCATTCCTCTGGGCGTCACCGCAGCTCCTACCGGTCTTGTTTCCGGTCTGGACTTCTCGTCTTTCGGCGCTCCTTTCATGGCCGGCTCTGACGGCACTCTTGCCATCGTCAAGGTCTTTACGACGCCTGTTCTTCTCGTCTTTGCCTTCTCGCTCATGATGTCCGACTTCTTCGACACCATGGGCACCGCCATGGCAGTCGCTAAGCAAGGCGAGTTCCTGAACGATGATGGCACCGTCGAGAACATCAAGGAGATCCTTGTTGTTGACTCCGCCGCTGCTGCTGTCGGTGGCCTTGTCGGCGCTTCCTCCATCACTACCTTTGTCGAGTCTGCCTCTGGCGCAGCCGACGGTGGTCGCTCTGGTCTGTCCTCCGTCTTCACCGGCATCCTCTTCATCGTTGCCGCCTTCTTCGCGCCCGTCATCAGCATCGTCAGCTCTGCTGCTACCTGCGGCGCTTTGGTGCTTGTCGGCTTCCTCATGATGGGCGATGTCGTCGACATCGATTGGTCGGACTTCCTTGAGGGCTTCCCTGCATTCATGGTCATCGCAGGCATCCCCATGACGTACTCGATCTCTAACGGCATCGGCTTTGGCTTTATCTCTTACGTGATCGTCGCTCTCGTGACCGGTCAGGCTAAGAAGGTCAAGCCTTTGATGTGGGTTGCCACAATCGCATTCGTCGTCTACTTCCTGCTGTCTTAGGAGTAGTGTCTGGCCCCAGGCGTTCGCTTGGGGCCTTTTTTCTTAGCTTCGTTTGCATTTCGAGCGCAAACTCGAGGAAAGGAGAGCTGTGGCTAGAAAGCAACGAGAGATCATCGGCGTAGATGACCGCGTACCAGTGAGCAAAGCCATTCCTCTTGGCATTCAGCACATGATGAGCATGTTTGGCTCAACCGTCCTCGTGCCCATTTTGACCGGGCTTGATCCCAACGTGGCAATCATGTGCTCAGGCATCGGCACCATTTGCTATTTGCTTGTCACGAGAAACAAGATTCCTAGCTACCTTGGCAGCTCTTTTGCCTTCATCAGCCCCATCGTTGCCGTTGGAGCAACAAAGGGCCTTTCTGCTGCCATGTCCGGCGTCATCGTTGCTGGCGTTGTCTTTCTTGTGGTAGCTGGCGTCATCAAGCTTATTGGTACCGGCTGGCTTGACCGGTTGCTTCCGCCCGTCCTCGTGGCATCTGTCATGGTTGTCATTGGCGTCGGACTTTCCGCCACTGCCGTCAACATGGCTTTCATCAATGACACGACGTTCGACACGACGTATGCCATCGTTGCTGCCATAACGCTTGTGGCTGCAGTAGTCTTCTCCAGCATGGGCGGCATATTCGGGACCGTTCCCGTGCTTCTCGCCATCGTGATTGGCTATCTGATTTCCGTCCCGCTTGGTATTGTCGACTTCTCCGGCGTTGTCAGCGCAGCTTGGATTGGGCTTCCGCGCATCTCTGCACCAACCTTTGACGTTGGCGCCATTATCATCATTGCCCCTGTCGCTATCGTTACGGTCATCGAGCACATCGGTCACTTGCTTGCTGTCGGCGAGATCGTGGGCAAGGACTATCGTCCCATGCTTCCCCGTTCGCTTGCTGGCGACGGCATCTCGACCATCATCTCTGGCTTCCTCGGTGGACCTCCCACCACGACGTATGCTGAGAACATCGGCGTCATGAGCGTCACGCGCGTCTATTCCACGCAGATCTTCTGGTATGCCGGCGGCTTTGCGCTTATCGTTGGCGGCTTCTGCCCCAAGCTTTCCGCGCTCATCCAGTCCATCCCTTCGCCTGTCATGGGTGGCGTCTGCTTGCTCCTCTTCGGTCTTATCGCCTCCAACGGTCTTAGGATGTTCGTGACTAACAAGGTCGACTTCAACGACAACCGCAACCTCATGATTGCCTCTGTCGTTATCATCCTGGGCGTTGGCATGGAGACTGCTGGCGTCTCTATCCCCATTGGCAGCTACACGCTTCCTGGCATGGCTACCTCTACGCTCGTCGGCATCTTGCTGAACCTCATCCTTCCGACTTCCGACGAGGCAGAAGAGTTTGCGGCATAAGCAATCCGTTTGTGCTAAATGTGATTAACTGCATAGCAATTGAATAGAAGTTTAGGAGTAGGGGGTATCCTCCCTTTGAATGAGAAATCATCAAAGGAGGGGAGCCCCCTATGTCCGACAACATGACAAAAGACCTTGTAATCATTGGCGGAGGCCCCGCTGGTCTGACTGCGGCAATTTATGCTCAGCGCGCCTTGCTTGACGCCGTGACGCTAGAGCAAGAGGCATTTGGTGGCCAGACGATCCTTACCGCAGAGATCGACAATTATCCTGGCGTTCCGAACACTGATGGCTACAGCTTGGCTGAGGCTATGAAGTCGCAGGCGGAGTCCCTTGGTGCAGAAGTAAAAACTTCTCGCGTCACTTCGCTTTCCCACAACGAGAAGACCGGGCTTTTCTCGCTTGAGACCAGCGATGGACCGTTGGCCACAAGGAGCGTGATCCTTGCTGGTGGTGCCACGCCGAGAAAGGCTGGCTTTGAAGGCGAGGAGCGCTTCTCGGGTCATGGCGTCTCGTATTGCGCTACTTGCGACGGAATGTTCTATCGCGGCAAGCAAGTCTTTGTCATCGGTGGTGGCAACTCTGCAGCCGAAGAGGCGCTTTTCCTGACCCGCTTTGCTAGCCATGTAACCATGATCGTCCGCAAGGACCACATGCGTGCACAAGCCTCTGTAGCGCGTCAGATTGAGGAGAACGAGAAGGTCTCCGTCCGCTACCTTACCAGCATCGTTTCCGTTGATGGGGGAGAGCTGCCTTCCAGCATTACCTTCCGCAACAACCAGACGTGCGAGACCAGCACGGAAACCTATGACGAGGGGTCGTTCGGCATCTTCGTCTTTGTTGGTCGTGTCCCTGAGACTGAGCTTGTGCGCGGTCTTGCTGAGCTAGACGGATCTGGCTATGTCGTGACGGACGAGCGAATGGCCACTAGCACTCCCGGTCTCTTTGCAGCTGGTGACGTCCGGAAGAAGTCGCTTCGCCAAATCATCACCGCTGCCGCTGATGGCGCAATCGCGGCTACAAGCGCTTCCGAGTACTTAAGAAAGTGATTCGCTAAATAGCCTCAGTTGCCTCTTGCTAAGGATTGGCGCGGTCCAAGTTCAAGTGCTTGGGACCGCGCCGTTGTCATATCTTGCCGCTTCTAGCGGCATGCCTTTCGGAAAACCAGCTACGAAATATCCTTCAGAATGAATCTCTGTGCATAAGTTCCGTTGCTGGTGTAGAGCTGCACGTTAGTGCAATTGGCATATTGGTTGCACGAAATGTCCAGCGCCTTTCCGCTGCCCTTGTTGATGAACGTATACGTTCCATCGCCGTTGGCCAGAATCTTCCAAAGCTGAGCATCCGAGCCGTTATAGGTGTATTGCCAAATGTTCGTGTAGTCGTCGGTTCCAGCGTGACGAACGTCGATAACCTTTCCAGACCCGACGTTTTGGATGTAGCAATACCCGCTGGACAAAGCAACAATCTTGAAAATCTGAGCCTTCGTGCCGTTTGACTGATAGATTTGCAAGTTTGCGCCATCTTCGGTACTTGCGCAGTCGATGTCCAAGCAATACCCAGTGTTACCTGCGCAAACGATGGTGTAGGTGCCGCTAACATCCGAGTTGAGCGTCCATTTTTGGGCTGCCGTGCCGTTAGGGGAGTAGACCTGCACGTTTTGGCAATTGTCGGCAACGCCGTGGTAAACGTCTATAGCCGCACCGCTGAGCGCAGAGTAAAGCGTATAGGTGCCGTCAGTGTTTGCGATTACGTACCAGCGCTGCGCCAACGTGTCGTTCTGCTCGTATTGTTGAACGTTCGTGCCATCATCAAGACCAGCGGCGCTCAAATCGATGGCGAGGCCGGAGTTCACATTTGTAATCTCGTAAGTGCCATATCCCTTGTATTCAAAGTGGAAGCTCTGCGCCTTGGTGCCATTCTTGGTGTAGATTTGCAAGTTGCCATAATTTGACTTGCTTGCACTGTCGATGTCCATGGCATATGAGCTGCTGAGGGCAGATTGAACGACATATGTTCCGTCTCCGATGGTCGCGTCATCTGCAACGGGGCTCAGCCGAAACTTTTGCGTGGAGAGACCGTTGTTTGTGTCAACGGTGACGTTCGTTCCATCAGAAATTCCTGACTTACTCGAAGCTGTCAAAGCGTATCCGGTATAGGAAGACAAGATCTGGTAATACCCGTCATCAGTCGACTTGATGACCCATTTCTGAGCCTTCGTTCCGTTGCTCTCATATTGCTGAACGTTGGCGCCAGCAGCGGTCGATGCACAAGAAACGTCAAGAGCCTTGTCCGAGTTGACGCTCGTGATTGAGTAATAGCCGTCGCCAAGATACGTCACTTGGAACTTCTGGGCAGCGGTGTCATTTGAGGAGTAAAGCTGGGCATTCGCGCTATCGTCCATGCTCGCACAGCTGATATCCAAGCAATACGACAAGTCTTCCTCGCTGTGAAGCGTGTACATGCCGTCGGCGATGCTTTGAGTTCCGGTAATGGGCGAGTACGTGTCAGTACTGCCGGAGTCATCGGTATCTGCCGAGCCGCCTGGCTCGACGTCGCCCTTATACCAATAGTCCATATCGACGCTCGTGCTCTCAATGCCGTCGACGGTGCCGTACTGAGAGTATTGCCACATGTCATAGACGCCTGTGTAGTAATTGATGGCGCTGACACCATAGCAAGCAACCCAAGTAAAATAGTCGCGAGCAAGCGACACGCCGTCAATGGTGTTGGCAAGCATTGAGCTATTTGCATAGATGCCAGGCGTGTAGCCGCGAGCCTCGACCTCTTCGCAAAAAGCCCTGATAACCTTTGTGCGATATTCCTTAGAGGCGCCGTTGTTCAAGCGATAGTTAGACTCGTATTCGTAGTCAATAATGACAGGCAAGTCGAGCTCCACGCCATACGAGTCGAGAAGGTCGCAAATGTAATCAGCTTCGACGACGGCCTCGTCAGTTGTGATTGCTTGGCTGAAGAAGTAGACGCCAACTTGTAGACCGGCCTTCTTGGCATTCACAAGGTTCTTTTTGCCCATGGGGTCGGTATACAGCTTTCCGCTGGTGCCCCAGCCGCGACCAGCCAGCTTGATCATGGCAAAGTCGTTGCCGGCATCCTTTACAGAAGCCCAGTCAATGGTGTTCTGATAGAAAGAGACATCAATTCCTGACAGCTGCGTATAGTCCGAGCTGCGCGTTGTTGCGGATGACGTGCTCTTCATAAGACGGCGGACCCTTCGTACGCCAGAGCTGCTTGCAGCGCTTTCAGCCGAGACGCCAGCATACGTGCGCTGATCTTCCGTCAAGCCGTACTCGTCTACATCGTCTTCGGTCTGGGCGGCATCGTCAGTAGCTTCAGTTTCAGTAGTTTCAGGCGCTGCAGAGGATTCGTCCTCAACGGAAGTTGCTTCGTCGCTCGAAGCGTTGCCGTCATTCTCGTTTGCAGTTGTTTCAGTTACAGAAGCCTCGTCATCAGCGGCGAATGCAGTCGAAGGCGAAATGCCTACGACGGGACCAGTGGCGAGCAAAGCTGCCAAGACGAGGGACAGCTGTAAGACTTTGCCTCGTTTCATGAGAGTGTGCTCCTTGCGTTGCCGACAAACATTGAGACTTGTAACTATAGCATCGAAGTCATTTGGGGTTACGTTGATAACGTATCGGCCAAGCTAACTCGAAATCCCATGGGCAAGTACTCCAGAAGGTCATTTTTAATCGCTTAAAACGGCTCTCAGAGCCTCGTTAGAATTTCCGCAGGTAGAAGCTAGTGTTTCAGGGGCAACTGCTATGTCGGTCGACAAATCCTAAAATAAATGCGTGATAATATATCTTATGTAAACTAGAGAGAAGAAGAGAATTTCTCACCCTGCCCGAGAGCGCCCCCCGAGTCTTGCTCGGAAACACGCACGCGAATCGGTCCCCCAAGCTTTGAGTGGACAGACTCAATTCTGCTTGACTCAAGAACGAAGGGCGCGCCTCGTTGGTTGCGCACCCTTCGTCCGCGCTGAGTCTTGCGTCGCTACCGTTTCGTTGGAGTCCATCTAGACTCCACGCCGCCACGGGTCATTTGTCGTATCGTCGCCTCGTCTTCTTCCTCTGTCTCGCTTCGCATTATCAGAAGCAGCGTGTCAAGCGCCTCGATCTGCGTTCCTCCTGTGGGAACGATCTGTTGTCCCGACCGGTCAATCGTGATGACGCGCGTCCCCTCGGGCCACGAGACGTCCTTGATGAGCTTTCCTTCCATGGCGGAGCCCATGCCTACGACAAACGTGTGTATCTCGGTTTCGGACTCTCCCTGAACGTCCGGGTCGTCAGCGGTGGTTCCCAGAAGCTTGGCGAGCAGGAACTCGTAGAACCCGTCGACCTTCATGAGGTTTGCCGTGACGTACGCGATGATGGACACAATGGAAACCGACAGCAGCGAGTCCAGGGACCCCGTGAGCTCGAATACCAGCACGACCGCTGTCACGGGAGCCCTTACGACGCCTGAGAAAAGCCCTGCCACGCCAAGTGCTACAAAGTTTGAGACATATCCCGAAGGAAGGCCCAACAGGTTTATCATGCCGACGCCAAAAAGACCGCCAACGAGCGACCCCATCACGACAAGCGGAAAGAGCGTCCCTCCAGGCGCGCCAGAGGCAAAGCTGATGGTCGTGAACAGGTACTTTCCAATCAGAAGCGAGACGATTGCCCCTGTCGCAAGCACGCCAGGCGCTTGGATCATCTCTACGATAGCGTCTCCGCCATCCATGAGCTGCGGAAACGTGAACGCGACGATTCCGGCAACGGCAAATGGTATGGCAAGCCGTGCGTATGGAAGGTTCTTCTTGATCTTGTCGTAAAGCGTTTGTGCATAAAACATGCCCTTATTATGCAACGCTCCCGCAATGCCGCAAACCACGCCAAGAACGATGACGACAAGGTAGTCCACATGCGGCAGGTCGTTTGCGAAGCTCAGCTTGAGGACGGGGCGAACGCCCAGCACCTGGGAAACGAGAAAGTCAGAGACTACGGACGCCGTCATGACTGAGATGATCAGCGGCGCGCTAAACTGCTTGTGTATCTCCTCGACAGCAAAGAGCACGCCAGTCAGCGGAGCGTGAAACGCGGCCGACATTCCCGCAGCGGCTCCGCAGGTGACCAAGAGCCTCTCTTCTCCGCGGTCTCGCTTGAGGGCCTTGGAGACCGCCTTTCCTGACATTCCGCCAAGCTGCACCGAAGGGCCTTCTCGCCCAAGTGAAAGCCCCGCAAACGCGCAAAGGGTTCCCTCGGCGAACTTTGCCGCCATGACGCGGTGCCAAGGCATGTCGATGCGACCGATCACCTCGGCGTCAGTTTGGGGGATGCCGCTCCCCTGCGTGTATGGCTCCCAAAGCATCAGCTTGGAAACGACCATCAAGATGACGGCGAGAATTGCGAACCACGCGGCCATAAGCAAGGCATTTCCCGCGAATTCGCTGGTCAAGGTCCTCAGGCCGTTCTCAGCAATCGAAAGGGAGAGGCGATAGAGCGTGACGACTCCCCCGCCCACAAGGCCAACGAGCGCGCCCTCCCCTACAAGAAAGACTTGGAATCTTCTCGACAGGCGCCTACCTGCCTTGAGCTGCCGAGCCGCCTTCTCTGTCATGAGACGAAATCTCCCTTGGTCGTGCAAATTCGTGCACACACAGCTTACATCAGCGCCTGTTCATAAAAAATGTCGGCCTCCCCATTTTGGAAGAAGCCGACATGCCTACAAATCTCGGGGCGCGGTAAAGGGCCTTGCCTGGCGCTAGCCGCCAAAGCCTCCGCCGATGCATGCATAGACGGTTGCATAGCAAACGTACTGACCGGGATACGGCGCGTGAATCATCTTAGTGCCGCCACAGTAGATGGCGACGTGGCCGGTGGAGCAGAAGATGACGTCTCCCGGAGAAAGCACTGACTGGTAGTTTGACAGGCTGCAGTCCTTCCAGTTTCCACGCGACTTCATCTCGGCTATAAGGCCTGGCACAGACGTTGCATAAGATGGCGTAGAATATCCAGCCATATGATATGCTGTCGCAACAAGGCCGCAGCAGTCGAAGCCGTCGGCGTCCGGACCGTAGTTGACGCCCTGGGTCCAGCGCTTGTAGGGATATCCGATGAACTGCTCCGCGTTGGCGATGATGCTGCTTGAGTAGTACTTCGTTCCGCCAGAAGACGAGCTTGAGCTGCTGGAGGAAGACGAGCTGCTGCTCGAAGAGCTTGAGGACGAAGAGCTCGAGCTCGTAGATGAGCTGCTCGAGCTCGACGAGCTGCTGCTCGAAGAGTCAGAGGTGGTCGTAGAGCTGCTGCTCGAAGAGCTCGTATCGCCAGAGTTGGAAGAGGTGTCAGAGGACGAAGTCTCGCTCGAGCTATTAGAGCTGTCAGTGCTGCCAGAGTCAGAGGAAGTCGTGGTAGAAACCGCGTCGTTTGCGCTCTCGACGGAGGCGATCGCAGTGCTTACGCTGCTCGTGGAGTCTTCCTCGGCTTCCTTGGCAAGTGCCTCCTGCACCGCGGCGTCAAGGCCGTTGTAGTAGTCCTGGGCCTCAGAGAGCTGCGACTGGTAGTCGTCGACGCTCTGCTGCGTCTCTTCTACCTTGGCCTCCTGCTCGTCCTCCTGCTGCTGCAGCTGCTCCTTCTGCTGGTTGAGCGTCTCCGAGATCGCGTTGACCTCGTTGATGGCTTCGGACTGCTGCTCGTTCATCTTGCCAAGGTAGTAGATGTTCGAGCTGAGCTCCTCGAAGGAGGAAGAGTTCAGGAGCACGTCAATGATTCCGCTATTGCCAGCCTTGTACGTCTTTCGCAGCTGCGCCTCAAGGTCGCTTCGCTTCTGGCGGAGCTCGTCTTCGGTCTGAGTGATCTGGGACTCGGTCTGCTCGATCTGATAGCGAATGTCCTCCAAGTCGCCCTCAGCGTCCATGAGCGTAGATTCCAAGCTCGAGAGCTGAGTTCCCAGGGAGTCAAGCATCTGTCGAGCCTCCTCGAGCTGCGCCTGCAGCTCGTCGGAGGTCGCGTCGTCAGCAAATGCTGGCTGAGCAAAAGAGAGGAGACCAGCCCATGCGAGGCTGGCTCCCCCAATGACCATTCCCCTTCGTGTGATGTTCTTAGAGTGCATGGTTTCTGCCTTTAAGTTTCGGAATGCAAAGGTTCGTATCGTGTCTTAGTAAGTGCCGCCGCCCTCAAAGTCTAAAATCGGGCCGACGATGACACCTGAAGCAGAGTTTGCAGCATGAACGATCGTATTGTTGCCCAGATAGATGCCAACGTGAGAGCTGTCATACTCAAAGACAAGGTCGCCATAGCTGAGCTCGTCGATCGATGTCTTCCAGTCGCCGCTTGCCTTGAGGGACGCAATCATCTGGTACGTGGTACGACCACGAGCGTAGCCATAGCAGTAGCACACGAGGCCAGAGCAGTCGAAGGCGTTGGGGCCAACCGCGCGATAGACGTACGGGTAGCCGACGAGCGAGAGCGCCGTGGCCACGCCGCCGCCAGAGACGACGTTAGAGGAGCTGCTCGAGCTGGAAGAGCTGCTGCTGGAAGAGCTAGAGCTGCTCGAGCTCGAAGAGTTGGAGCTGCTGCTCGAATTGTTAGAGCCCGACGAGCTGCTGTTGGAAGAGCTGCTATTGGAGCTGCTGGTGTTGGAGCTCGTGCTGGAGCTGGTGTTGGAGCTGCTGGTGTCGTTGCTGCTCGAGCTTGTGTCCGTGCTGGTAGAGCTGCTCGTGGTGCTTCCAGAGTCGGTGCTTGTGTCAGTGCTGGTGTCGGCGGTGTTGGAGGAAATGGTTTCCTGAGTCTCGATTGCGTTGACAACGGTCTCGGTGCTCTCTGACGCCTGCTCGGCAACGGCTGCCTGCAGCTCGGCGCTCAAGGAGTCGTAGTAGCTCTGCGCCTCTGCAACCTGGGACTCGTACTCGGAGGTCTGAGACTGCAGGCTGTCAACTTGGGCCTGCTCGTCCGCTTGCTTCTGCTCGAGGTCTGCCTTCTGGCTCTCGAGAGAGCTCTTGAGGTCGTTGACCTCCTGAATGGCCGCTGCGTCAGACTCAGAGACCTTGTCGAGGAACAGGATGTTCGACCCAAGCTCCTCAAACGACGTCGAGGAAAGCAGGAACTCAAGCGTGCTTCCCAAGCCTGACTTGTATGAGGACTTCATGCGGTCTGCAAGCGTCTCCTGCTTCTGATCGAGCTCGGCTTGCGTGTCAGAAATCTGCTGCTCGGTGCTTGCGATGTCATAGCCCGTCTGCTCAAGGCTTGAGGTGGCATCGGAAAGCTGGCTCTGCAGCGAGCTCAGCTCGGAGGCAAGCGAGTCGACCTTTGCCGCTGCCTCGTCTACTTCACTCTGGGTTGGCTCAGCTACCGCGACGGTTGGAGCCAAAAACGCCGTTACAGGCGTCGTGAGAGCAAAGACGAGGCCGGCAGTAACAATCTTTTTGCCATGTGGCATCATTCTTAGCTACCCTTTCGACGGAGTTGGGGCTTGAAAAATCAATATGCCCGTCGTTCAAGCCAGACTAATGCATTCTGGAGTGAATAAAAACCGCCTTTGAAAGAAAATCGAGACAACTCCAAACTGCTGAATGAAAAGCCTGGGAAAGGCTCAGGTAGCTATTGAACCTTTACGAGGGTATAGACCTCTCTATTTCCGTAATCTTTCGAGATCTCTTGGCGGGGATTCAGGAAGGAAAGCTCGAGTATGAACGAGAAGCCCTGAATCTTCGCGCCGGACTGCTCGACCAGCTTTGCGGTAGCGATTGCGGTGCCACCGGTGGCAACGAGGTCGTCCACAATGAGGACGTTGTCGTCGGCGCTCAGGGCATCCTTATGAATCTGCAGCTCGTCGGTGCCATACTCAAGCGCATAGCTTTGGGAGTATACGTCGCGGGGAAGCTTTCCGGGCTTGCGCGCGGGAACGAAGCCGGCGCCAAGCTTGTATGCCACGGGAGCGCCAATCAAGAAGCCACGAGCCTCGGCTCCAACGACCTTCGTGACTTTCTGCCCGAGGAAGTGATCGGCAATGTCATCAACAACGTTTGACAGCGCGACCGGGTCGTCAAAGAGCGGGGTGATGTCCTTGAAGATCACGCCCGGCTTCGGATAGTCGGGGATGCTGACGATGCGGCTCTCGTAGTCGAAGCTTGCCATGGTGATGTCCTTTCCACGCGTTTATGCTTATGAGACCGGTGCGGTCATGGGTTTTTGCTGGCTAACCTTCCATGTCCTTGAACGACTCGTGGACGCGGCGCGAGATAAGCTCTGATCGAACTTTTCCGGTCAGCGAAAGCATGCGGGAGAGAGCCTCTTCAAAGCGTTGTCGTGTCTCTTCCGTTGCCTCTACCTCTACTCCTCCGCCCTTCTTTGCGTACACCACAAGCGCCTGCTCGAACATTGCGGACTCTCTGTTGGCGGAGTTCACATACTGACGCAGGTTCTTGGGCTCAATGCCAAAATGACGCAGCTCGTCACAGGTGCGAATCAGCGACAGGTCGCGGCCGTCCACGAGGTCTCGACCGTGAGGAGAGCGCTTGAGGGAAATGATTCCCGCCTCGGAGAGCTGGCGCACAAAGCTCACCGACACGCCCGCAACTTCAGGCATGCGGTCAATCGGATGAAGCTTCTTTGTGTCCTCCTCGGAAATTGGCGCGAGGAGGGCCGCTGAGCCCCCCTCGCCGTCGAGCTTGCTCGGCGACCCGTTTGCCGCGCGGTCAAGCTCGTCTTTGATGACCGAAAGGGGCAAAAAGCGATTCTTTTGCAAATACAGAATCGTCTCAAGCCGCTTGATGTCCTTCTGCGAGTAAAGACGGTACCCACTCGGCGTGCGCGAAGGATTAAGAAGCCCCTCGTCTTCAAGGTAGCGAACCTTGGAGACCGTGAGGTCTGGATAGCGGTTGCGCAGCTTGTCAACCACCTTGCCGATTGTTAGGTACCCGGCTTCATCCATCAGTGGCTATCCCTGCGTAGAGATCTTGCGTGGCTTTGCGTTGGTGTGGAAGACCATCCGGAACGTGCCAATCTGAATGGTGGAGCCATCCTTGAGGGCGGCCTTGCTCACGATGGCGCCGTCGACCCAGGTGCCATTGAGCGAGCCTAGGTCCTCGACGGTTGCAAAGCCTGCGTCTCCGCCGCGAAGGTCCATGCGCGCATGGTGGCGCGAAACGGTCATGTCGTTCAGGAACACGCTGTTGCGCGGGTCTCGCCCAAGCGTAATGATCGGCTCGTCGAGCTCAAAGGTCTGCCCAATCTGGGGGCCCTTGACGATGGTAAGCGTTGGATGCTCGGGCTTCTGGCTTCCCATGAGGTCTGGGACGGTGGCGTCCTGTGGCGGCATGCGGAAGATCTCTGTTGCGCCCATATCTGATGAGTGGTTTGAAGTAGGTTGCATTGCCTCTCCCCTCGATACGTACTCGCGTTCTATAATATAACTCTACCTGCAGGCTACACAGTCCATCTCCACGAGCGCGCCCATTGGAAGCGCAGCCGCTTGGATGACCGAGCGTGCCGGCGCTGGCTGTGGAAAGCGGCTTGCGTACACCTCGTTCATGGCCTCCATGTCGTTTATGTCTGCCAGATAGACCGTCGTCTGCGCCACGTCTGAGAGCGTGCAGCCCACCTCAGCAAGGATCGCCTCCACCACGTCAATGATGCGCGAGGTCTGCTCCCTAACCGTTGACCCCACGATTTTGGTTCCATCGTCTGAGACAGGCAGCTGGCCGGAGGCAAACACCAGACGACCGGCCGTGGTTCCCTGAGAATAGGGTCCTTGCGCCTCTGGAGCGCCCATGGCGTTGATTGCATACTTCATAGTGAACCTCCGCTTTGTTCCTGCCTGAAGTCCATGCCTCCATGATGGGCTAAATTCCTCGCGAGCCCACGAAGTCGCTTCCGTCGCGCAACAGGCCCCAGCGCTTGAGCTCATCCTCCCCAAACTCTACGACGTCGGTTGACGACAGGCGCTCTGCCCAAGGAAGGCGATCGTCCCAGAGATTTCGCACGGCATCGCGCCCCATGGGAGTTGCCCAGTTGAACGAAAGAAGGCTTCTCCACATGACGCGGGCGTGGCCAGGCTGCACGAAGATCACATAGGCCGGCTCTGCGTGGGGCCCTCCCATGGGCACAGAGCCCACGATGGAAGGGATGTGGCCGTCGAGCATCACGCTGAGAAGCCTACCTGCGCGAGGAAGGCCGGCGCGGCAATTGGGGACATAGTCGGCGACAAGCTCGGACGCCCTTCTGCCTGCAACGAACAGCGGCACAAGCATTGCGCTCGCGTCCTCTACCGTCGTTCCCTCAAAGGGAGCCCTGCCATCCTGGCTGATTCCAGCAAGAAAGCTCACCCAACCAGCTACAACCGATCCGCGCTCTGTGGGGTCAAGCGCAACGTACTCGTGGGCGCCGGTCCTTGCCAGAAGAGGCACCGAGGTGATGGACCCGTCGCCCGTGAGGGCGGGCTCGAAGGCGCACTCCCCTACCTCGAGCTTCTTGGCGCAGAACGCCATCTCGCAAAGCTCCTGTGGCTTTGAGCCAGAAACCAAGCGATATGTCGACCCGGTGAGGTCTGACACAAGGGCCCCGCCAAGCGCGGATAAAAGATCGTCCTCTCCGTCATAGCTCGTCGGATAGATGAGCCCGTTCTCCTCTGACTTCGTAAAGCTGGCCCTGAGCGCGAGGTGCTCCTCGTAAAGCGCGCCGCGCGTTGCCTTCGGCGTCTTGCTGGGGCCGTCGCTTGATTCGTTGGCCATGAGATTCCTCCAGTTTGCCCTTCTGCGCCTGCCGCCTCTGGCCTTGCCTCTAGTAGTAGCCGAAGAGCGGAAGCGCAAAGATGTTTATGCTCGGTACCGTATCCAGCCGAAGCGTGGTTGTGTAGTGGACCGAGCCTGCCTCTCGTCCGTCTTGGCTCCACGTAGTGGTTCCCGCAAGCTCTCCCTTGTCCAGGAGGATCGAGCTCTTGACGAAGGTGCTTGTGTAGTTCAGGTCTCCTCCGTCGGGCCAAACGACCACATACTCGTCCTCGGAGGGTCGAACCACGCAGGTGAAGGCGAAGTTGTACGCCCAAGGCCGCACGTCCACGATCATGCTGCGGCGAGCAACGAGAAGCTCGTCATAGTTATCATATGCCCAGTCGAGAAGCGCCGCAGTATCTTCAAAGCGGCCGTCGCTGGTGTCGCAGCCAAGCACGCAGGTAAACAGCTCGACGCCATCCTTCTGGCAGGCGCCCAAGAAGGCTGTGCCCGATCCTACGGCGCCGGTCTTTATGCCGCGCACTCCCTGATAGCTTCCAATAAGGTCGTCTGTCGAGTACAGCGTGGTCTCCGTCCCGTCGATTGTGGCGGTCACGCTCTCAAGATGCACCGTCGCTGCAATGAAGGGGTACTCGGAGAGTGCTGTGCGCCCCATCAGCGCAAGGTCTGCGGCGCAAGAATAGTGGTCGTCCTCCTCGAGCCCATGGGGATTTGAGAAGTGAGTGTTGTCCATGCCGAGCTCGGCGGCCTTCTGGTTCATGAGCTCCACGAACGCCTCCTCGGAGCCCGCGACGTTGATGGCGATGTTCTCGGCGGCGTCGTTGGCGGAGTAGACGAGCATCACGCGCAGCAGCTCTCGCAGCGTCGGGGTGTCAGAGGTCGTATAGCCGGCGGTCTGGGAGTCCGCGCCAAGGTCGGTCTCGTAGATGGTGCATGTGGTGTCGAGGTCCATTCCGGAGTCGAGCGCCACCATGGCCGTCATGACCTTGGTGATGGAGGCCATCGACATGTGCGTGTACTCGTTTTTCGCCCACAGCACGTTGCCGGCTGAGTCCTCGACGATCGCGCATTCGGCCTCGCTCAGATCGGGCTCGCCGGTGACCTCGGCCATCGCAGATCCCGGCAGCAGAAACGTCAGGGCTACAGCCACAAGCATCGATGCGAGCGTGCCCAGAAGCATTCGGAACCTCATCACTTGGAGCTCCTCTCGCGAGTGTCGGCGCTCTCTTCCTTTGCTTTCCTGCGAATGCTCAGGCCTTCCCGCGTGTAGACCACGGCGGTCGCGAACGAGAAGCAGACGCCTACGTAGACGAAGAAGATGCCAAGCGCGGCCGCCTGAGAGTTGAGGCCGGGTAGCCACGAAACGTTCACAATGCCAAGCCCCTGGACTACGGGAAGCCCAAGAAGCAAATCGCAGAAGCCAAACATCAGTAGCGCCGTCGCAATCTTGCCAATGTAGATGACGTCGACGGGCCGACGACGGTAGCGTTGCAAGATGAGCGCTCCGATGGCCAGGTAGACATCGCGGCCAATCACGAACACGGCGACCCAAACGGGAAGCTCGCCGGTCAGCACGATGGCTAGCACGCCCGTGAACAGCAGCACGCGGTCCATGATGGGGTCCATTACCTTGCCGAGCCAGCTGACTGTCTGGGTCCGGCGCGCGATTTGGCCGTCCAGAAAGTCTGTGATGGCGGCAATGGCGTACAGCGTGAGGGCAAGATAGCGGTGCCCTCCCTGGACAAAGAGCACCAAGAAGACGATCGTCAGCACAAAGCGGCAGGCGGTGATCACGTTCGAGACGGTCAGTATCTGGTGCGAAGGGTTATTGGGCGTTCCTACCGGATCTGTGGACGAGCCATTTTCCTGTGCGAGCTCCGCGTCGGAATCGGTGACCGACCTGAGAGATGTGCCGAGCTTGTTCAGTTTGTCTGACACGCTTGTCCTCCGAGGCATCTATGAAAAGTACGTCGTCTGTGCTAGGGCGGCTGGCGAGCCGTCTCGGGCGCTCCAAGACTAAGATGGTACCCCATCATGGAAAGGATAACGGGATTTACAAGGAGGCGCCTGCGAAGGAGGTCGATTCAAGGAGGCGAATAAGGACGCGGATGCCCTGCGCATAGGTGCGACGAGAGATGCGCTCGTTGGTTCCGTGCACCCCTTCCGACTCCTCCTCAGGCGTCGGGCGAAACGGCGTGATTCTTAGGACAGAGTCACAGACGCCCTCGTAGCGTATGGCGTCTGTGCCTCCACAGACGAAGCACGGAACGACGAGCATGTCCTTGTAGAAGTGCTCTAGAGCCTCCTTCAGCTCGGCATAGCCCGCGCCTTGGTCAGAGTCTTGGCGTCCTGCGGGAGTCTCATGGATCGCCCTTGCGGTGACGTCAGTTCCCGACTTCGAGAGCGCGCGGTTCACGACCGCCATCACGTCCTCGGCGGTGGTGCCGGGAAGCAGCCTGAAGTTGAGGATGGAGGTGACATCTCCGGGCATCACGTTTGGGGCGGCGCTTCCGCCCTCAAGCATGTCTGCTGCCATGGTCGTCGCGACGAAGGGATAGAGCTCTCGCCGCCCAGAAGCAAGGCGGGCGATTTGGTCGGCGTTGGCATCGACATCCTGGACAAGGGACTTTAGCGGCTCCTCCGTGATGCATGGCGCTAAGGCGCGGAACGTCTCGCGCATCACGTCGTTCAGCAGCGGGCCAGGCATCTCGTCTGAAATCGCCGTTATCGCGCGCGCCATGTGCTCAAGCGAGGTGCCGCCGAACGGGTTGGACGAGTGTCCTCCGCTTCCGGGAGCGGTGAGAAGAACGTTCAAGAAGCCCTTCTGCGAGACGCAGATGTCGCTTATTGCGATGCCGGGGGCTCCCCATGAGGCCCCGTCGAACATCGTCGTCGTCCCTTCGTCCAATAGCCAGGCTGCGCGCACGCCCCGAGCCTTGAGCTCGGCCGCAAGGGCGGTCGCTCCGCGGCTGATGGTCTCCTCGTCATGCCCGAAGGCGAGAATCACGGTCCTTTGGGGGCGCCTTCCATGCGAAAGCAAGTACTCGAGGGCCTCAAGCTCGCCGGTCAGCATATCCTTGATGTCGAGCGCCCCGCGCCCCCAGATATAGCGCTCGTCTCTGTAGCCTTCAAAGGGGCCATGCTCCCATGCGGGGGAGTCCTGTGCGGGCACGACGTCCTGGTGCGCAAGAAGGAGCGCCGCGTCAAGAGCGGGGTTAGAGCCGGGAATTGTGATAAGAAGGTCGAGGCCCATCTCCTCTATCGTAGCGGCGGCCATTACGTGCGGGAATGAAGTGCGGATGAGCTCGTGAAGCTTCTGGTAGGGCTCTGGGTCGGTGTCGTCTCCCAAATCGATGGTCTTGCAGCGAATCGCAGCGGAAAGGCGCTTGGCAGCCCCGGCCACGTCGAGGTCGGGATAGTCGTTCTCGTTTGCGTAGTGCTCGTACACGTCAAGGCCCGCGTGCATGTGCTGCCCTCCAGTCCGTTTGCGGTGGCGCCAGCGGCGCCAGCGGCGGCTTCCAATCTGAGATTTTCTATGGTAGCGACGTCTTTACCGCTACTCACCGAGAAGAGAAATACTTGACGCTTCTGAAACGGCCCGATGCGGGTACACTTCAGCGCAAAGGCGCCATAGGGTGCGCCGCGCCACTGTAAAAGGAGCGATCATGGCAGAGGACGAGGATTATTACGAAGATCCGGAATTCGACCTCGACGACGCGGAAGAGCCCGAAGAGGAAGAATGGGACGACGAGCCCGAGTTCATTACGCTGGAGTTTGATGACGGCGACTCCGAGCGCTGCGAGGTGATGAGCATCTTCCCTTGCGATGGCAAGGAGTACGTCGCGCTTGCCTCCGAGAACGACCCCGACAGCATCTACATCTATGGGTATGCCACGTACAGCGATGGAAGCTTCAGCATCGAAGACATTGACGATGACGAGTTCGAGAGGGCGAGCGCCGAGCTCGAGAACTACATCGAGTAGAAAAGGCCAATCGAAAAACGGCAGCGCCCCGCTCCGAAGACCCGGAGCGGGGCGCTTCTCTGGCTTATGAGCTGCTCGCTATGCGTCTTGCGCGTTGATCACGCGGACGCGAACGACGTTGTTGAGGGCTGCCACCCGCTTTGCTACCTCATCGACATTGCCGCTTGCAACGTCGATCAAGGTGTAGGCGTACTCGCCGCGGCTCTTGTTGGCCATGTTCTCGATGTTCAGGTCGGCCTCGGAGAGGATGTTCGTAATCTTGCCAATCATGCCCTGCACGTTCTTGTGGAACAGGGCAATGCGAAAGCCGGTGGTAAGGACGCCCAGGTCAACGGCACCAAAGTTGACGGAGTTCTTGATGTTGCCGTTCTCGATGTAATCACGAAGCTCGCTGACCGCCATGACCGCGCAATTGTCCTCGGCCTCAGAAGTGGAGGCGCCGAGGTGGGGGGTCACGATGGCGTTCTTCATGTTGCAAGACTGCGGGTTGGCGAAGTCGGTCATATAGTGGGCGACCTTCCCCGAATCGAGCGCGGCTGCCATGGCCTGCTCGTCCACCAGCACGTCGCGGGCGTAGTTGAGCACTACGACGCCATGCTTCATCTTCTCGATGGCCTCGCGAGAGATCATGCCCTTGGTGCTGTCCATCGCCGGAACGTGGATGGTGATGAAGTCGGCGTTGGCCCAAATCTCGTTGATGTCGGTGACGTGCTGGATGTTGCGGTCAAGGCTCCAAGCGGCGTTGATTGAAAGGTACGGGTCATAGCCAAGCACCTTCATGCCGAGCTGACGACCGGAGTTTGCGACGGCGGAGCCGATTGCGCCAAGACCGATGACGCCGAGAGTCTTGCCTGCAAGCTCGCGTCCGGCAAACTGCTTCTTTGCTTTCTCGGCTTTCTTGCCCACATCGGGGTCGTCAGAGTTCTCCGAAACCCAGTTGATCCCTCCAACGATGTCGCGGCAGGAGAGCAGCATGCCGGCAATCACGAGCTCCTTCACTGCGTTGGCGTTGGCACCGGGGGTGTTGAAGACGACGATGCCCTTCTGTGCGCACGTGTCAAGCGGAATGTTGTTCACGCCGGCGCCGGCGCGCGCGATGGCAAGAAGGGAGCTCGGGAACTCGACCTCGTGGAGGTTGGCGGAGCGGACGAGAATTGCGTCAGCGCCGTCTAGCTCGCTCACGAGCTCGTAGTTGCCCCCCAGCTTGTCGGTGCCGACGCGCGAAATGTTGTTCATGCAATGTACCTTGTACATGGGTAAGCCCCCTCAGGCTTGGTGTTTGTCGTATCAGACGCGTTTGCAAGAGCGCCCGACTCGAAGGCCGGGCGCTTCGGTTGGCTCGCGGTTGCGCTATGCCTGGTGCTTGGTCTCGAAGTCCTTCATGAACTCGACGAGCTTCTGCACGCCCTCGATGGGCATCGCGTTGTAGATCGAGGCGCGCATGCCGCCCACTGAGCGATGGCCCTTGAGGTTTGCGAGCCCAGCAGCGGTGGACTCAGCGATAAACTCGGCGTCCAGGTCGGCGTCGCCCGTCACAAACGGGACGTTCATGATGGAGCGGTACTTGGGCTCGACGGTGCTCTTGAAGAGCTTGGACTCGTCGAGGTAGTCGTAGAGAACCTTGGCCTTTGCCTCGTTGTACTCCTTGGTCGCCTCAAGGCCGCCACGCGCCTTCAGCCACTTGAAGACAAGTCCGCAGACGTAGATGCCCCAGCAGTTCGGCGTGTCGTACAGCGATCCGGCATCGGCCTGCGTCTTGAAGCGAAGCAGCGTGGGGACGCCTGGCATGTCGTCGGGAATGAGGTCCTCGCGCACGATGACAACCTGCACGCCCGCAGGGCCGACGTTCTTCTGCACTCCGGCATGGATGCAGCCGAACTTCGTCACGTCGACGGGCTCGGACAAGAACATCGACGACTGGTCGGAAACAAGCTCCTTGCCCTTGGTATTTGGCAGGTCAACATAGCGGGTGCCGTGAATCGTCTCGTTCTGGCAGATGTAGACATAGTCGGCGTCGTCGCGAATGGGCAGGTCGGAGACATCGGGCACATAGGTGAAGTTCTTATCCTTGGAGCTTGCGATGCACTGGGCGTCGCCCAGCACCTGAGCCTCCTTGAACGCCTTGTTGGACCAGTTGCCGGTCACGATGTAGTCGGCCTTCTTGTGCGGGGCAAGGTTCAGAAAGACGCTGTCAAACAGGAGGCTGTCGCCGCCTTGGACAAACAGGACCTTGTAGTTATCGGGGATCCCCATAAGCTCGCGAAGGTCGGCCTCAGCGGTCTCGATGATTTCCTTGAACGCCTTGGAGCGGTGGCTCATCTCCATCACGGACATGCCAGTTCCATGCCAGTCGAGCATCTCTGATGACGCGCGAGAGAGGACCTCCTCCGGCAAGACGGCAGGACCGGCAGAGAAGTTGAAAACGCGTGCCATGCTTATCACTCCACTAAGCAACTCAAGGGTTTCCCGCCAACACGCTCGCGCTGTGAGGCGGCCGTTGCTGAACCATCTTAGCCAGCAAATGTCAAAAGCTTTTCAGATGCGCATAATTTTCCGAGATGTTAACCGGCTCGTAGCGCAATCGAGCTTGCAAAATAGATTCTATTGCGCTAAAGAGGCGCCTCTGCCAGCGACGGCGGCATGCGCTACCCTTCTAGGTGCTGGGGGCGTCAAGAAAAGTGCTTCCGGCAAGACCTTGCGCCTTGAGCGAAGATGGGTTGGGGGTGTTGCTCATGGATGGCAAGAACAAGGAAGAATGTGGCGAGAGGGGCTCGGCGAGCATCGCTGCAGTCTTCTTCGACCTTGACGACACCCTCTATGACCAGGCGCTCCCCTTTGCCTATGCAGTCGAGAACGTCCTTGGGAAGCTTCCTGGCGTCTCTGCGGGCGAGCTCTACGATGCGAGCCGCCGCCACAGCGGAGAGGTCTTTGCGGCATTCGCCGCAGGCAGGCACCCTTCCGTTGAGGAGTATGCCCGCCGCATGCAGGGAACTCTCAAGGAGTTTGGCGTCGACGCGAGCTTTGAGGAAGCCTGCGCGGCGCAGAAGTTCTATGCGACAAAGACGGCCCCTGCGATGAGGCTCTCCCCCACCATGAGAAGCGTGCTCGACCTTTGCGCCAAGAACGGTCGTGTGGGGCTCATCTCAAACGGGCGAGGCGCGCAGCAGCAGGACAAGATCCGTGTCCTTGGCCTTGGCAAGTGGATTCCAGCCGAGAACGTCTTTGTGTCGGAGCCTCTGGGGACCGCAAAGCCAGGAGCCAAGATCTTCCAGATTGCATGCTGCCGCACGGGCGTTTCCGCCTCGGAGGCGCTCTATGTAGGCGACGCCTTTGCAACCGACGTCGTCGGCGCGCAGAACGCGGGGATGCGCTCGATCTGGCTCAACCGCCGTCACCGCGCCATGCCCGAGGGCGCCAAGCCCGCAACCTGGGAAGTCGATTCCGAGGAAGGGCTTCTCGCCCTGCTCGAGCAGATTCTCTAACGGTCGAGCGGGCTCTTCGTCATGCGATGGGCCGCCACTTGGCGTGGATTGTCGCCAGCGGCATGGTCGCGTCTTCATTTACGTGTGGTAAGGTTTTTCAAACTTTTTGGACGCATTTTCAAGGAGAACCCACGTGCACATTCCCGAGAATTATTTGAGCCCCTCTACCTGCGGCGCTATGGGCGTCGTCATGATCCCCGTGTGGGTGCATGCCGCCCGCGAGGTGCGCCGGACGGTTCCTCGAGAAAAGATGCAGCTCTTGGGGGTCGCGGCCGCGTTTTGCTTTCTTGCCATGATGTTCAACGTTCCCGTCCCTGGAGGAACGACTGGTCACGCCGTCTGCGGGACGCTTGTCGCCATTCTCTTTGGTCCGTGGGCCGCTGTCATCTCGATTTCGGTCGCCGTTGTCGTACAGGCGCTCTTCTTTGGCGACGGCGGCGTGCTAGCCATTGGTGCCAACTGCTTCAACATGGCATTTGTCCTGCCCTTCGTCGGCTTTGGGGCCTATAGGCTTGTCTGCGGTCTCGCGAAGCATGACGGCAGCGCCCGCGAGCTTGTTGCCGCTGGCGTAGGCTCGTATCTGGGAATCAACGCCGCCGCCCTCTGTGCGGCCATCGAGCTCGGCGTCCAGCCGCTGCTCTTTTCCGATGCCGCAGGCAACGCCCTGTACTGCCCCTATCCGCTTTGGGTCTCGATCCCGACCATGCTTGCGGCGCATCTCACCGTCTGCGGCGCGGCCGAGATCGTCTTCACCGTGGGCATTCTTGCCTTCGTTCGCCGCGTGACGCCGAGCTTTGGGCTTTCAGACATGACTGGCCAGCAGGGGCAAGGAAACGTCGAGAAGGAGTCGCTTTTCCCTGTCGGGGCGCTGCTGGCTTCGCTGATTGCGGTCTGCCCCCTTGGGCTTCTAGCCGCGGGCGACGCTTGGGGCGAGTGGGCCGCCGATGACCTCGGAGAGATGGTCGGATACGTCCCCTCGGGCATGTCGGGCGGATGGGAGTGGACGGCGCTCTTTCCGGACTACACGTTCGGCGCGCTTCCAGACTGGGTGGGCTACATCCTGTCTGCTGTGATTGGCGTTGCGCTTCTCGTGATCGTGTTTAGGCTGGTGGCAGCTGCGGTCAAGCCTAAGGCGCAATTTGTCTAGCGAGAGGGATAGCGAGAGCCTGGCTCTCGATTCTGCGACAAGAAGGGGCGCGGGCTCCCTCCCATCGTGGCTTCTTTCGTCGGAGTCGTATGCGCCCGGTCGCGACAGCGACGGGTTTGTAGAGAGGAGCATGCTTTCGCTGGCTGGCGCTCTTGGCAGGCTGCGCATCGACGACGGCCAGAGCGGAAGGCTCTCCCCCAGCGCGACGCTCAAGGCGGTAGGCGGGCTTCTCTTGATTGTGCTCACGTCGGTCTCAACCAACTGGGCGTTCACGATTGTCATGCTTGCCGCGCTGCTCGTCCGCGTTGCGCTTCTGCCCCAGCGCGCGCTTGCCCGCACGGCTGCAACCGCCTTTGCCGCGGCGGGGTTTTCGGTGCTGATCATGATCCCTGCAATCTTCCTTGGCCAAAGCGCCTCAGCCGTGCGCGTTGGGTCAAAGGTGCTCGTCTCCGTCTCCATCGTGATGTGCGTGACGCTTTCGACGACGCCCTCCGAGCTCACTGGGGCGCTCAGGACGCTTCACGTTCCCAACCTTGCCATCATGACGCTCGAGCTGGCGTTCAAGGGAATCGTCGACCTCGGTCACGTTGCGCTCGAGGTCCTGTGCGCCCTCAAGCTGCGCAGCGTTGGCAAGAACCGCGACAAGGGCTCGTCGATCGGGGGCGTGGGAGGCGTCACGCTGCTCAAGAGCGCCGAGGCGTCACGGGCGACCAGCGAGGCGATGCGCTGCCGCGGGTTCGAAGGGGAGTACGCGCCGGCAGGGCGCACGGCCCCAAAGCCCGTTGACGCGGCGTGGTGCGCTATTCTCGTCCTTTGCGTTATTCTCTTTGTCTATCTTGAAGGAGTCGCCTAGCCATGCGTCATACCTCAGCGCACCCATTGTCGCTTCACAGCCCCCACGCCCATGCCGCAGGGCGCCCCCTCATCTCGTTCGACGACTTCTGCTTCGCTTACGGAGAGCATGCGGTGCTCTCCCACATAGACCTTGACATTTACCCGGGCGACGCGGCGGTGCTCATGGGCGACAACGGGTCGGGCAAGTCGACGCTTCTGCGCGCGATGGTGGGGCTCAACCTGGCGCAGCAAGGAAGCTACCGCTTTGACGGGCGGGTCGTTGACGAGAAGAGCATGGCCGACCCTGCCTTCTCGAAGCGCCTCCATCAGCGCGTCGGCTTCATCTTCCAAGACTCTGACTCGCAGCTCTTCTGCGCGAGCGTCGAGGACGAGATCGCGTTTGGGCCGCGCCAGATGGGCCTTGAGCCCAAGGAGGTGGAGCGCCGCGTGAGCGACGTCTGCGAGCTTCTCGGCATCTCCGAGCTGCGCCGGCGCGCCCCCTACAACCTTTCCGGCGGCGAGCAGAAGAAGGTCGCCATCGCCTGCATCGTGTCGATGAACCCTGACGTGTACCTGTTTGACGAGCCGATGGCAAGCCTCGACCAGCGCTCGCGCGAGTGGATGCTGGGCTTTCTCGACGAGCTCCATGCGGCGGGAAAGACGCTCGTCGTGGCGACCCACGACCAGTCTCTTGCGGACCGTGTCGCAGACTACTTCGTCTACTTTGGAGACTATCACGGCTACGAGGACAGGCCGCACGTTCACCTAAACGTCCCGAGCGGTCGGTAAGGGAGGGGCCGCAATGCGTTGGAAGTCGGCAGCCGACGAGCGCGAGCGCGCCATCTATGCCGCAATCTGCCGCCATGACGGAGTGAAGGCAAGAGACATAGCCCAAACGCTGGGGCTTCCACGCAAGGTCGTGAACCAGTACCTTTACCGCTCCCCCTTCATATCTGACCTGTGCTATCGGGACCGTGACTACCTGTGGTACGGCATGATTCGCCAAGACGTTCCCCACGCGGGTCTCGACCAGTTTTCCGGCTGGTACGGAACGGTTGCAGAATTTATGGACCAGGACGAGCATGGCTGGCTTTCCGAGCTTGAGGCCGGCTGCCAGAGAATCGGGCGCAACTTGAACGATACACGCGGTCTCGTCCATTCGTTTCTCGACACGCGCCAGGCGATGCGAGAGAACTTCCAGGCGCTTCGGGAGTTTGGTCTTGCGTGCGGATCGTGGGAGATCTGCTTCGAGCTGCGCATTCGGCGGGCCCGACGCATCAGAATCTACACCGACGTCTTGGTGATCTCGCCTGAGCATGCCTTCTCGCTCGAGTTCAAGATGAAGGACCAGATTGACCATGAGGAGGTCAAGCAGGCGGCAAAGTACGCCCCCTACCTGGAGGTAGTTCTCGGGGACTCCTACGACGTCGACCCGGCCCTGGTGCTCACGCGTGCCCATGACCTCTATACGCACGTTCCGCTCGAGGGCTCGACTGCGGACATTCCCGTGGTCTCGGGCGACATGCTCTTCAACGTGTTCGACGAGTACCTGCACTTCCTTGCCCCGTAGGCGCGGGCGCAAAGCCGTCGGCAGGCACCACGGGCTACCCGAGCTTTCCTGAGGCGAGAAGGTCGCGTACCTCAAGCAGGCTCGCGCAGCAAGCGTCGCAGAGGGCGTCGGTCTCTTCGTCAGGCGGCGTAAGGTCTGGCACCATCACGGTGATGAAGCCCCCGGCATGGCCTGCCCGCAGACCCTGCTTGCTGTCCTCTAGGACCAGCGTATGGGCGGGCTCGGTCCCAATCAGGGACGCCGCGATGTTGAAGATCTGCGGGTCAGGCTTCGAGCGCGTGATCTGGTCGCCAGTCACCACCGCCTGAAAGCGCTCCTCGATTCCGCTCCTGCGCAGGTTGTTCAGGGTGTCTCCCCTTGGGGAAGAGGTTGCCACTGCGCAGGGGACGCCCTGGTCTGAGAGCCAGGCAAGAAGCTCGTCGAGGCCCGGCTTCTTCTCGATGTGCGCACGGATGTCGGCGTAGGCATGGCGGCTGAGGGCGTCGCGGATCCCCTTTGCGTCGGCCTCAGGGCCAAAGAATCGATGGATGGCCGCGTAGAAGCTGTCGCCTGAGGTCCCTCTCGTGGCGGCGGGAAGGCCCTCGGGGACGTCGGGGTAGCCAAACTCAGAAAGGGCTGGCTTCCATGCCTTGAGCCAAGACTTCTCCGTATCAAACATCAGGCCATCTTGGTCGAATATTGCACCTTGAATCATGCGCTCTGGTACCTCTCTTGCCAATAGTCGCGGTTGTGGTAAGCCAAACTATAGCCTGACGGCATCGCAATCGTGAGACGCAAAGCTACGGAGGACCGATGGCACAAGAGAAGACGCGCATCTTTGATTTGCATTGCGACACCTTGGACCGGCTTGCCTGGCCGCTCCTTCCCGACGAGCTCAACGGAGGCCACGCCTCTTACGCCCCTGGGGATGAAGGCTCCGTCGAGCGGGGCACTTTGCAGGACTTCGCGATAAGCAAAGGCCACCTGTCTCTCAACGCGATGTCAGGCTTCTCATGGTGCCAGTGCCTGGCCGTCTTCATCCCGGACCAGCTTGCGCCCGACGAGGCGGCCCGCTTCTTCGACGTGGTGTCAAGGTCCCTTCCCAGCCATGTCGCCGCCCATCCCGACCTATTGGGCGTCGCCCGCTGCGCTTCCGAGGTTGACGAGGTGCTTGGCTCTGGCAAGACCTGCGGCTTTCTCACGATCGAGGGCGGCGGGCTTCTCGCCGCTAGCCCCGACATGCTCGAGAAGATCGCCGCTGCCGGAGTGCGCATGGTGACGCTCACGTGGAACGGAGCGAACCCGCTAGGATCTGGGCATGAAACGCACCAAGGGCTGACCGACTTTGGCGCCAAGTCAGTGGGCGCGCTCGAGCGAAGGCACATCGCCGTCGACGTCTCGCACCTGAACGACGAGGGGTTCTGGGACGTGGCGCGCATCTCCAAGCGCCCCTTTGCGGCCAGCCACTCAAACTCTCGCGCGGTGCGGGACGTCCCAAGGAACCTCACCGATGACCAGTTCCGCGCGATTCGCGACGCAGGAGGGGTCGTCGGCCTCAACTTCTGCAGGAGCTTCATCTCTGGCGAGAAGGACCCTTCGCCCGACGAGCTTCTTGCCCACGTGGAGCACTGGCTTGACCTTGGCGGCGAGCGCGTTGTGGCCCTTGGCAGCGACTACGACGGGAGCAACGTTCCCTCGTGGCTCGAGCCCTGCGACAAGATGCGCGGGCTCGTCAAGATGATGCGCCAGCGCTTTGGGGACGAGCAGGCCGAGCGCCTCTGCTTTGGCAATGCGCGCGAGTTCTTTTCGCGGGTAGAAGCTGACTAGGTCGATGCTGGTTCGACAGGTTTGAGTGACGGAAGGAAGAGACGCGCGATGACGGGAAAGACTCACCTTGCAGCCGGAATCACCGCCGCCCTCGCGCTTGTTCAGCCGCAGACGGCAAGCCTTGCCGCGGCTTGCGTCATCGGCGGAGGCCTCGGCGGCCTTGTTCCCGACGTCGACGCCCGTGCAAGCGAGCAGGGTCGCGACGCACGCGTCGCATGGCTCCTGCTGGCTGCGATTGTGGCAGCAAGCCTTCTTGTTGACGGATTCTCGATTCAGTCGCTTTGGGCTGGAGCGCTCGACCAGGCAGGACCAGTCCCGGTGATAGCGGCGGTCGTGTTCGTCGGAACCTGCATGGTGGGGTCGCTCACCCCGCATAGAAGCTTTATGCACTCGATTCTGGCGGCCGTCATCTTGACAGCAAGCCTTTGGCACTCGCTCCCCTCGCTTGCTGCCCCGTTTGCCGTCGGCTTCGCCTCTCATGTGGCGCTTGACCTTCTGAACAGCAAGGGCGTGCGGATTCTCTTCCCCCTGAAGGCTGGCTTCTCGCTTGGGCTCTGCCACTCTGGCGGCACGATCGACCATGCAATCTTTCTGGTATGCGCCTTCTCGGCAATCTCCCTTCTGTCGCGCGTCGCCCTCTGACGGTCGGGTCGCCTGCAAGAAAAAAGCCCCGCCGCTTGCGCGACGAGGCAGTTTGTGGCTCTAGAGGTGCTGGCAGCTACTTGGACTGGGCGTTGAGACCCTTCCAGATGAGCGCCGCAAGGGCGCCGCCCACAAGCGGGGCCACGATGAAGACCCACACGACGGACAGGGACTCTCCGCCCATGAGAAGCGCGGGGCCAAAGGAGCGCGCAGGGTTCACGCTGGTGCCGGTGAAGTAGATGCCCATCAGGTGGACCAGGGTGAGCGAGCCGCCGATGACAAGCCCTGCGACCGAGGAGTTCTCGGGCTTGCTGGTGGCGCCAAGCACGGCGAGCACGAAGATGCAGGTGAGGATTATCTCGACGAGCAGCGACTTTCCGACGCTGCCGTCGTAGAGGCCGTTGCAGCCAAGGCCCATGCTCGTGCCGATGAGGGCCTCGAGGACCGCGGCGCCGGCGATGCCGCCGAGGAACTGGGCAACCAGGTAGCCGACGAAGTCGGACGAGGACATGCCGCCCGTCATCCAGACGCCGAGTGAGACGGCGGGGTTGACATGGCAGCCAGAGATGTTGCCGATGGAGTAGGCCATTGCGACGATGGTCCCCCCGAAGGCAAGTGCCGTAAGGACGTAGGAGGCGTTGACGTCACCGTTGCACCCGGTGACCGCGGCAACGCCGCAGCCGACGAACACGAGGACGAACGTTCCGATGAACTCTGCTAGGTACTTCTTCATGCAACCACCCTCAAACATTTAAGCTGCGATTTAACGGGCAGCTAAAATGCTACCACTTCAATCGCGTCCAGGAATCTTGGACTGTGCTGCCTTTGCGTTTGGATAACCATATCCGGCAAGAAGAAAGCGGGCCCGCCGCATAGACGACGGGTCCGCATCGCGTCGGCTGGCAACTGCCAAGCCTCGCTTGAGGTCATACGCTTACTGCGTGAGCTCCAGGTACAGCCAGCGATACTGCTGCGCCGACTTGTCCCACGTCACGTCCTTCTCCATGTCTCGGCGCACCATCTGGTCCCAGCACCAGCGGTTGGTGAAGTAGAGCGTCTTGGCGCGGTTGACCGCGTCGTAGAGGAGCCCTGACTCGTAGCGGTCGAAGGTGAATCCGTTGCCCTCGTTGCTGAACTGGTTGTAGGGCTGCACCGTGTCCTTGAGGCCGCCCGTCTCGCGAACGATGGGCACCGTGCCGTAGTGCATGGCGATGAGCTGGGTGAGCCCGCAGGGCTCGAAGCGAGAGGGGACCATCAGCGCGTCGGCTCCCGCATAGATCCTGTGCGCGCGACCCTCGTCGTACATGATGTTGGAGCAGACTTGCCCCTTGTACGTGTTCTCGTAATAGCGGAACGAGTCCTCGTATTGCGGGTCGCCGGTGCCCAAGATGACAATCTGCGTGTTGCCGTCGATAAGGCCGGGGATGACGTCGTTCACCAGGTCAAGGCCCTTCTGGTTGGTGAGGCGCGAGATAAGGCCGATGACCATCTTGCTGTCGTCTACCTCAAGGCCAAGCTCCTCTTGCAAGGCACGCTTGTTCTTGGGCTTCTCGTCCAGGAAGTTCTCGGCGCTATACGGGGCGGCAAGGAGCTTGTCCGTGGCGGGATTCCACATCTCGGGATCGATGCCGTTCACGATGCCGCGGAGCTTCCAAGAGTAGTAGCGCAGGTGGTCGTCTAGCTTCTCGCCATACTCGGGGGTCTGGATCTCTTGCGCGTACGTGCCGGAGACCGTCGTGATCATGTCTGCGTAAGCAAGGCCGCCCTTTAGGCAGTTGGCCTCGGTCCAGTCTTCCTGAAGAGCGCCCATGTTGAAGACGCTGTCGGGCAGGTTGGTCCAATATTTGATGGTCGGGATGTTGTACTTGCCTTGGAAGCGCAGGTTATGGATCGTGAGGACCGTCTTGGAGCGCGCAAGGTACGTGCCTTGGAACATGGTCTTCAGGAAGATGGGCACAAGGGCTGCCTGCCAGTCGTGGCAATGGATGACGTCGGGAATCCAGCCCATGTAGTTCAGGGCTGCCAAAGCCGCCTTCGAGAAGTAGCAGAAGCGCGGGATGTCGTCGACCAAGTTGGTGTACGGGTTGCCGTAGCTGAAGAAGTCCTCGTTGTCGATGAAGTCGTAGACAACGCCGCTGGGCGAGACGTACTCCATGATTCCGACGTAGAAGGAGCGACCGTCAGAGCAAAGGTCCATCTGGAACGAGCCGCGATAGACCATCTTGTCCTTCCACTCCTGCTTGATGCAGGCGTACTTGGGGACGATGACCTTGACGTCGCAGTTCTGCTTCACGAGCGCTTTGGGAAGCGCATACATGACGTCGCCCAGGCCGCCGGTCTTCACGAACGGGTAGCACTCGGAGCCGATGAAGGCGACGGAGCGGCGCGGCTGCGGGAGATTCGGCTCAGGCGCGGGAGCGGGCTCAGGCTTGGGCTCTGCTGGAGCGGGATTCGGCTTCTTTGCCTCTGCCTTGGGGGCAGGCTTTGCCTCTGCCTTCGGCGCTTCCTCGGCCTTGGGCGCGGGCGTCGGCTTCGCCTTCGGGGCTGGCTCGGCCTTGGCTGCAGGAGCAGCCGCCGCCTTGGGGGCAGCTTCAGACTTTGTCGGCTCGGCAGGCTTCTTCGCGGGTGCCGTCTTCTTCTCTGCGGCCTTGGCGGCTGATGCCTTGGCCTTGCGCGTAGTCTTCTTTTCTGCGGGCTTCTTTGCCGCGGGCGCCGCCTTCTTGGCAGGCTTGACGGCGCCAGCCTTGGGAGTTGGCTCGGGTTTCGCGCTGGTCATTGGCGCATCCGCCTTGGCGGCAGGCTCCGCCTCGACCTTCTTCTCGGGCTTCGGCGTGGTTGCCTTGGCGGTCGCTGAGGTTGTCTTCTCGGGCTTTGGCTCTTCTGGCTTCTTGGTCTCTTCGACAGTCTTGGCTGCCGAAGAGGCTGCCGTCTTTGTCGTCTTGGTGGCGGCTGCTGCGGCAGGTCTCGAGGTGGTCGTCTTGCGAGCGTTGTTTGCCATGCTCTCCCCCAAACGTAATGACGAACTAACCAGTGACATAAACGTAACGCAACCGTGACCTATTTTGCATGGTAAATGGGCTATCTGTCGACACGAGCAGTCCAAAGTCGCGCCGCTTCGCCCTTGCGCGGCCAGGCAAGGTCGAAGCGGCGGAAAAAGGCGGGCACCTTTGATGCGGTGCCCGCCTTGGCGACGCGAAAGCTTGAGCGTCTTGCCGCTTGAGGCCGGAGGCTAGACGGCAAGGCCTGCCTCGTAGCCCTCGCGAGAGGCGACGAGCGCGTTTCCGGCCTTCACGGCGCTGCCGACGACCCTCACGTCGCTGCAGCGGGCGCGAGCGATGTCCTCGAGGGGGTTATAGGCCTTGTAGCCAAACGCCGAGACGACGCTTGCGCACGGGACCTCATGCAGCTCGCCGTCAGCCCCCTTGTAGACGACCGCGTAGCCCTCTGCCTGCGAGGCGCTCTGGTCAACCCAGCTGGATGCCGCCGCCTTGACGGCTACGCCTGAGCGGACCTCCTGGACTGTTGCGTTTACCTGCACCTTCACGTGAGCCTCGCCAAGCATCTGCATCAGGCACGCCTTGGTGATGGGCATCATGTCCATGCAGATGTCAGGCTGCATCTCAAGGATGGTGACGTCGGGGTGAACCTGCGTGATGAAGTGAGCGGTCTCGGCTCCCACCTCGCCTCCTCCGCAGACAACGACCGGGCCGTTGGGGAGCGTCACGTTGCCCAGAAGCACGTCCTCGGCGGTCACGGCTGCCTCGATGCCGGGGATGCGCGGCGTCAGCGGCTTGGAGCCGGTGGCGACGATGATCGCGTCGGGCTTCTCGGCGACGATGGTCTCCTCCGTGACGGGCGCGTTCAGGTGTACGGGCACGCCCAGCTCCTCGAGGTCGGCGCGCAGGCTGCTGACGTAGGTTGCCAGCTCGCCCTTGCCTACGGGGTAGGCTGCCGAGCGGAAAGCGCCTCCAAGCTCTCCCTGAGCCTCGAAGACCTCGACGTTGTGGCCGCGCAGCGCAGCCGTCTCGGCCGCCTGAAGGCCGGCAGGGCCGGCACCGATGACCATGACCTTGCGGGGGCTCTCGACCTTCTCCATCTTGTTCTCGTACTCGCGGCCAACGCGCGGGTTCACAAGGCAGGTGACCTCGGAGTCCATATAGAGCGGGAACTCGCAGCCCTGCAGGCAGCCGATGCAATAGCGGATGTTGGCGAACTTGCCGCACTTGGCCTTCTCGGGCATGCGCGGGTCGGTGAGCGAGCCACGGCCCATTGCGACAAAGTCTGCCTTGCCCATCTTGATCAGGGTGTCTGCCATCTGCGGGTCGTTCACGCGGTTGGACAAGATAACGGGGATGCCCACGGCGCGCTTTATCTGCTCGGCGCGGTCCATGTTGAAGGCGTGCGGGGTGAACATGGGCGCGATGATCGCGTCGGTCGGAGCGGAGGCGTACATGCCGTTGGAGCAGTTGATGGCGTCAAAGCCGACATCCTCAAGGTGGCGGCAGAGCTCCAGCGTCTCGGCCATGGTGCGGCCGCCTGCGACGAAGTCCTCGGACGAGACGCGCGCCTGGATCGGGAAGTCGGGGCCTACCTGCTCCCTCATCGCGGCGATGATCTCGTCGATGATGCGGACGCGGTTGTTGAAGCAGCCGCCGTACTGGTCGACGCGCTTGTTGATGGCCGGCGAGAGGAACTCGGCCAGCAGGTAGCCGTGAGCGCAGTGGAGCTCGATGCCGTCAAAGCCGGCCTTCTTGGCGCGACCGGCGGCAGAGCCAAAGTCAGCGACCAGCTGGTGAATCTCGTCGACGGTCATGGCGCGTGCGCTTGCCTGGGTGGCGGGGTCCGTCGAGGCGGAGGGCGCGAGCGTGTCCAGGCCGAAGGTGGACTGGGGCATCACCTGGCGGCCCGGGTGATACATCTGGCAGAAGATCTTGGAGCCGTGCGCGTGGACGCGCTTCGTGAGCTCGACGTTTCCGGGAATCTGCCCATCGTTCCAAAGGCCGGGTATGCGTGTGTAGCCCTTGCGGTTCTCCTGCACGCAATAGTCCTCGGTTATCAGCAGGCCCCAGCCGCCCTTGGCCTTCTCCTCCATGTAGGCAAGGTAGCGGTCGGTGATGGTGCCCTCGAGGTTGCAATAGTTCGTGACCATCGCGGGCACGACGAGTCTGTTCGGGATCTCGCAGGTGCCGATCTTCATCGGTGAGAACAAGGTGTCAAGCTTCATCGCAGTCTCCATCTCACGTGTGGTTCCCCGGCAAAGGTTGCCTTTGGGGCGCTGGCAAAGCCAACGGTTACTATTGAGCTATCTTCAACCGGGGGGTTGCCCCCAGGTCAAGCGAGTTTTTTCGTTTTGCCGGCGGCATGAGCTGCGGCGTTGACGAGGGAAGAAGCGAGGGACATGGGAGAGAGACAGGGCGACATCAGGCGAAACCTCGGCTTTTCTCGTGACACGCTGAGGCTCTATGAGAAGCAGGGAATCATCTCTCCCGAGATTGACCCCAATAACGGCTACCGCTCCTACGACGACTGGCAGGTCAACCTTCTTTGGGACGCGAAGCTCTACCAGGGCCTTGGCTTCTCCCTCAAGGAAGTGAGGCGCATCGTCCAAGAGGGAAGCCTCGACGAGATCCACGAGATGTTCGACCAGCGCACGGAGGCGCTTGAGCACGAGCTCCGCCGCCAGCAGCTTGTCGTGGAGTCCGCCCGCAGGCTGGAGGCCGAGATGTCGCGCGTCCAAGAGGCGCGCGCCCGGATGGCCAAGGGAGAGGCCCCGTCCTATTCGGTCGAGCGCCTTGGCGGGCAGGTCATGATTGCCGAGCGCAAGGACCACGAGTTCCTGAAGGGGCTTGGCTCCGACGAGCTTGACTTCGTGGACGAGTACCGCGGCTGCCTTGCCGCCACGTTCTATTTTCCCGACTGCGCGTCCGGCTCGTACTATTGGGGGTTCTCGGCGGACGAGAAGATCTATCGCGAGCTCGGCGGTCCTGAGGAAGGCCCGTACGTCTTCCATCTGAATGGCGGAGAGGCGCTCTCGACCTATCTGGACGCCGGAGACCGAGGAGGCTTCAACATCTCGGTCTTTGAGGGGCTTCTGGCCGAGGCTGCGCGGCGCGGCGCAAGGCCAGCCGGGCCTTTGGCGGGAAGGCTCATCTGCCGCACGCACGAGGCGGACGGGTATCATCGCTTTCTCCACGCGCGGCTCTTGCTGGCATAGGGGCGCGTCGAGAATGGCCGCATGCTCGTGCGCGGCGGCTACCTTCCAAGCGCTTCCTCTGCCAGGTAGAGCGCCGCGACGTGAACCACCTGCTGGAGCTTTCCCGCACGGGCGAGCTCGCGCATCTCTGAGGGGCTGTGGGTCTCCACGGAGAGGGCTTCTGTCTCGTCCAGCTCCTGGCTGCCCACGCGGCGGCAGCCTTGCGCCAGGTAGAGGTATGCCAAGTCGTCGCTCAGCGTGGCCCAGGAGGGAATCGTCAGAAGGTGCGTCCACTGATCCGCCTCGTAGCCGGTTTCCTCTCTAAGCTCGCGACGCGCCGCGGCAAGCGCAGCCTCTTCTGCGGGGCGCTTGGAGTCCCCCTCGATCCCGCCGGCTGGCATCTCGAGCGTGACCTCCCCTATCCCGGGCCTGAACTGGCGCACGCAAAGGTAGTTGCCATCCGTGTCGATGGCGGCAATCACGACGTAGCTGCGCTTTGAGAAGGTGTAGTACGGCCAGGGGTTCTTGGTCCCGCCAGGCATCTGGTAGTGGACTTCCCGCAGGTCAAACCAGCGGTCCTTTATGAGCTGGCGTGAGCTTGCGACGTGCCACATGAGGTTGCTGTCGTCCATGCCCTCTCCCCTGTGTCTAGAGGCGCTCTCGTCGCGATCGCGCGAGAAGTTCGTGATGCTGTCAACAAATAACGGCAATTCGTGGAGGAATTGAAAACTTTGCTTGTATCCTGCCGAGCAGAATGCTACATTATTCCTCGCGCGCGAGCGCAAACAAATATTCGGGTGGTGGCGCAGTTTGGTAGCGCACTTGACTGGGGGTCAAGGGGTCGCTGGTTCGAATCCAGTCCACCCGACCA
>NZ_JBMNUX010000001.1:0-307309 GCF_050946515.1 Tractidigestivibacter sp. | reverse complement strand
CTGGTACTACACAGGCATCAACCAGAGGGCAGCCTAGATGAGAAGGACTACGATAGGGACACCATCAGGCATGGGCTTTCGCTAGCCAACGCTCGTTCGTGTCGAAGGATCTCAGCCAGTTCACAACGAGGTGTATTGTTTCCGCCGTTATTGGAAACTTCTCCGAGTAAAGAATCTTTCGAACCACGAATGGACGCGTCACCTATAAAGCAGAAAAACGCATTTTCTTCAACACGAGAGAAGCGGTCCCTAGTCGACCCCTTGGGGTTGCTGACTATAGTCACCATCTGCCTAGTCGTATCAGGAAACAACTGCTCAAGCAAGAGCCCCAGGCGGTCTCTCTCCTTCTCATCGATAGTGACGATGAGCACGCTGTCCTCGGGATTCAGCAACTGCTTCGCCAGCTTCAACCGCCGCTCCATGAACGCCAGCCACTTGCTATGACGGTACTGGTCGCTACCGTCGACGTAGTCGTTGTTGTACTTCCAGTCCTTCGCACCAGTGTTATAGGGTGGGTCTATATAGATGCAGTCGACCTTGCCTGCGTAGCAAAACTCGAGCATTTCAAGAGCGTGATAGTTCTCCCCATTGATTACAACGTGATAAGGAGAGTCTCCGCCACGCTCGACGCGATCAACTTCTTCCAAGCCAGCGTAAATTGGCTGATCGTATTCAGCAACGGCAACAAGATCGCAAAGCTTTGCTTCGCAGTCTGAATTGTTGTTTTTTGTATAACCAGTTGTGCGATAGGCTGTGAGCTTAGCATCCTCGCCATCAATACTCGCTACACGCCAAAGTAGCTTCGATTCGGGACCTTCTTCCCCCCCCCTCTTCGGCAATACTTGCACTATGTCGCGTGTAGTGATGGGCTTCCCGTACAGTCTCATTCGCTCGGGACGGTTGTGCTCGAACACAAGACCGAATTGGCGCTCTGCGGCAAAAGCGCGAATGTCTTGCGCAAGAATGGGGTCTCCTAGCTTCGTGGCCCTCTCTACCATTCTTTCAACAGCTGACTGAGAAGTCTCAGGCATGGCTAAATACCCCTTAATTAGTCCTATGGAAAAATGAATTCGATACATTGAACTCAATTAACAGTTTTTTACCTTAGCAGTAATGAGGAGAAAAAGCCGAAAATCAGGGATATGACTCGGCGAAGAGTGGAAAAGCCAGCTCTTTTTGTTAGGAATGATCAAAGACATACAATTAGCAATTGATAGCTTTGCGATTAGATGCATTCTCCATTGATTGTCATCAGATTAGACCGCATCCTCATCGCCTCTCACATATCTCTATTCTTCTCCCTGCGCATCGCTCTTCTCGCTGGCTGCGCCCCTCGAGTGCTTCTTCGCGAAATTGCCGAGCATCCCGCCAAGGGAGGCAGCGCCGCTGGTAATCGCACTACCCATGCCATTGATGCCTTCTGCGATAACAGGCGCAGCTGCCTGAGGGCCCTGAGTAGCAAGGCTCCCAGCACTCTGGGCTCCTTCAAGAGCCGCCTTTCCCACTATCTCTGCTCCATGCCCGATGCTCATTCCGACAGCCTCTGCCCCGCCGGCAAGGCTTTCTCCCGCCATCTTCGCAGCCTTGGTGGCAGCGACAGCTGCAGTATCCGCGGCTCCCTTTGCTTGGGAGGCAAGTTCGGAAAGATAGCTGGGAGGAATCTCCTCAGGGACTGAAGTGTCGATTCCAGAGATGGGAAGCGCGCGCAGGTACTGGCGCAGCTTCTCGGAGCCAGGCTTGAATGTTGCATACGTCATTCCGCCTGATACGGCACCGCCTAGCAAGGGAACGACCTTCCCTACAGTATCGCCGAACGACTTCTTGGTAAGGTTGATGCCAATAACCCTTAGCACCCTCTTCAGGGGGTTGTAGAAGGCGGTCTTAGTGAGGGTCATAGAGGCGACCTTCTTGCTCACGGCTGCCTCCGCGGTGGTGGCGGCAAACTTTGTGATGGTATTGGCGGCCGCGCCTACGTTGAGCATCACACCCATAAGGAGCACGAGCATGGCAACCGTCTCGTCGTCCACCTCGTCCTCCGCGTTGAGGAAGCTCTTCCAGCCGTAGAGGTAAGCGAGCTTCTGCTCAACGCGCAATACAACCGTTCAGGTTTCTGTCACGGGCAGACAGAGCTGCAAGCCCGTAGACGGCGCATTCCCGCTAGTTCTCGTCGTCGTAGAGAGCAAGGGCCTCTTCGACGCTATGGGCGCGCTCTCGGTCAACGGCAGTCACGCAGAAGTCAAGGGCCTTGAGGTTGAAGTACTTCGGGTCATCCACTGGATACCACCCAGATCCGAAGTCTCGCGCGTTGGCAAGCATGAATTCTGAATTGCTGTTCAGCCGATCAATCTCTTCTTGCAAAGATGCGTTCTTCTCGTCAGCCTTCAAGTTCTCCTCGCTGACAAGCTCCTCCATTATTGGGAGGGCCTTCTCGTATCTGTCCTTTACCATTGGGACAACGACGAGCTCATAAATGGCAAGGGCAATCAGCCCATAGCCAAGGATAAACCGAAGGCCTAGCCTCTCTCCGACCTCTGACATGGCATCAAGCAAGCCACAGACGGCTATCAAGACGATTCCGACAATGAGGCCCTTGCGTGCTGTGACAGTGTTTTTCGGAACTTCCGTGTGAGGGACAATCTTCGAGCTCCGGATTTTCTCTATCATCTTCTGATCATCGTTTGCGCTGCTCAGCATGTCCTGAATTCTTTTTAGGTTGTCGTACAACCAGTAGTCTTTGCTCATAGGGCATCTCCCGATTGATGAGGCAGCTCATAATGCCATGCCGCACAGAGCGCTGCTGGCAAATAATGTCTCCTATCACTACAGAATAGAACACTAATGGCTGCTTCGACAATAAGTCGGCTGTTGCAGGAAGAGCCGCAATAGGCAGGAAGCATCCAAGAGTTGGTGCTAGACTTTTTCAACATAGGCTGAAATGGCAGTCGCGCTGGCGAAATGGTTGCTAAAGGACATTGATATGAGCGATAGTTCGCAAACTGATGAAAAAATCGAGGAGTCAAATTCTCGTGATGTCCGCAAGCTCTATAACTCTGCCATGATGCCGGGCTGGCTCTGCTGCATCACTTTGGTCGCAGCCTTCTTTATTGGATGGAACCTCACGGTCAAGGAAGCGCATGGGAGCACCAGCGAAGCTGCCACAGAGTCGACGGCAGAGGCTACTGTCAGCAGCGAATCCGACTCCGACTCTTCGGATGTCGCCGAGCCCATCACCGCAGACTCTGGCGTCGTCAACTGGAGCTGGGAAGAGATTGGTGCCGTCAACGACCTGCTGGAGCAGGCTGAGACCTCCTCTGACGTAGACGAGATCACCGAGCATTATGGCCTGACCGACAGCTCAGGAAACCTCAAGAACATCTCGTTTGTCGTTGACGAGTCGAACCCCAATCTGACGGTCAGACTCATCGACATCTCGAAGGACAGCGACACCGACGGGTTCTGCATGACGTTCATGTTCGTCGATGCCGTTGACTACCGTGCCATGAGCGACGACGGAACCACGAGCTGGGAAGAGTCCTCTCTGCGCGAATGGCTGAACGGCGATTTCTATGACAGCCTTCCAGACGACCTGAAGTCTGAGATTAAGGAAGTCACCCTGACCACCTACTCGAGCGGGACCGCGCAAGAGACCACAGACAAGATCTGGCTGCCGTCGCTCACGCAGGTATCGGGAGGGCTTCCCGAGAGCTATTTCGGGGGCGAGTACACAGACATCATCAATGATTACAATCAAGAGGGCGACCAGTTCAGATACTACTTCGAGAATGACGTAGACCCCACTGTTGAGACTGGCAAGGGGCTCACTGGCGCGCGCCAGGACGACAACCAGATGGCGTGGTGGACGCGAAGCATGATACCTGCCGAGCTCTCGCACGACGGTCAGGCCCATTTTGTCGTCGTTGACCCAGCGGACAAAGAGGCGCCTGGGCCGTTCGACTTCGTCCATGACCGGTCCAGCACCGCCGAGTATGGCGTAATCCCCTGCTTCTCCCTGTAGCAACGAATCGCGCCCGCCGCACGACATTTTGCGGCGGGCGCTTTTCTCGTTACTCCCCTGCGATCATGACCATGTCGCGCGAGATGTCCTTGACGGTCTCGGCACCGCACATCTCCATGGCGTCGGCGAGCTCGCCCTGCAGCTGGGAGAGGTAGTCCTTCACGCCCTGCGCTCCCCCGCCGTACATGCACACCACGAAGGGGCGGCACATGAGCACGGCATCGGCGCCAAGAGCGAGCGCACGGAAGACGTCCAGGCCGCTCCTGATGCCGCCGTCCACAAGGACGGTCGTGCTGCCGCCCACGGCGTCCACGATGCCCGCCAGGACCTCCTCGGTGGCCGGCACGCCGTCCAAAACGCGGCCGCCGTGGTTCGACACGACGATGCCGTCGGCGCCGGCGTCGATGGCCTTCTCAGCCGCTCGCGGCGTGAGCACGCCCTTCACGATGAAGGGGACCTCTGAGCCGTGGCATACTTCCGCAATCTCGTGCAGCTCATCAACGCTCTTGGCGCCCGCGGGAGGCTCCTGCCCTTTCAGGAAGGGAAGCCCTGCAGCGTCGACGTCCATGGCGACGGCCACGGGATGCGCCGCAAGCGCGAGCTTGAGCTTCTCGCGCACGACATCGGCGCTCCATGGCTTGACCGTGGGGATGCCGCAGCCGCCAAGCTCGCCCATGCGCTCGCAGGCGCCCTCGAAGATGGACGAGGCGAGCCCGTCGCCGGTCCAGGCGATGGTGCCAGCCTCGGACGCGGCGCGAAGGATCACGTCGTTGTAGGTCTCTTGGTCATATTCCGGGCCGTAGTGGCGGTTGACGTCGCCGAGGGGCGCCACCATCACGGGGAGCGCCAGCGCTCGGCCAAAGAGCGTCGTCGAGGTGTCCGCCGAGAAGGTGGGGTGGATCGTGTCCATGAGCAGGCGCACCTGCTGCCAGGCAGAGTAGTTCCTAGTTGCCACCATGCCCGAGCCCTTGGCCCCAGGCCCTGGAATCTTTCCCAGGCATCCGCGTCCGTTGCACACCGGGCATGCCTTGCAGATTCCCATCTTCCCACGTGCTGCCTCGGCAAGCTCTTGGTAGGTCATGGCGACTCCTTTCGTCAGGTCATGGTCGGCCGTTGGCGAGAATTGCGAGCCCCTGTGAATGCCGTGCATCCAGAGCGCACCCAAGGAGGATTCTCTCGACCGAACCTAGTCACTCAAGATAGCCCTTGATGGACCCTTCTCTCGAGCAAACATGACGAGACCACATTCAATAGAGCTTCGTTATGGAACACAGAGGTCATGCTGAAGAAACGAGCCGCCCGGAACGTGACTCTTCCGGGCGGCTTGTCTTGTTTAAGGGGTTTGTTGGCAGCCCCGAAGAGTGCTGCGCTCCTTACCCGCGCTCAGCGATGACGCGGCTTGCGAGAAGCTCTGCCACCTGGTCGATGGCGACCTCGCTCCTCTCGCCAGTCGCGCGGTTCTTGAGCTCGACGTTGCCGTTCTTCACGGCCTTCTTGCCGCAGACGACCTGGTACGGAAGGCCCATGAGGTCGGCGTCGTTGAACTTGACGCCCGGGCGCTCCTTGCGGTCGTCCACCAGGACCTCGACGCCCTTGGCGATAAGCTCGCCGGCAACCTTCTCGGCAACGGGCCAGACCAGCTCGTCGTTCACGTCCAGAGGCACGACCTCAACCTCGTAGGGCGCAATCGAGACGGGCCAGATGATGCCGTGCTCGTCGTGATGCTGCTCGACGGAGGCCGCAAGCAGGCGGGAGACGCCGATGCCATAGCTGCCCATCAGGAAGGGCTTCTCGTTTCCGTCCTCGTCGGTGAAGGTGGCGCCCATCGGCGTGGAGTACTTGTCGCCGAATGCGAAGACCTGCCCAACCTCGATGCCGCGCGCGCCTTTGAGGGGACGCCCGCACTTGGGGCAAAGGTCTCCGGCCTTGGCGGAGATCACGTCCACCCAGCGGCCGATCGTGAAGTCGCGGCCCTGCTTGGCATGGACGTAGTGGTAGTTCTTCTCGTTTGCGCCGATGGCCCACCACTGGGAGTCCTTGATGGAGACGTCGGCGCACACGCCCACGCCCTCGGGAAGGCCAATCGGGCCCATGAAGCCCTTGACCAGCCCATGCTGAACGAGCTCCTCGTCTGTCATCATGTGGAAGTCGCCGAACTCGTGGGCGGCCTTCACGTCGTTCATCTCGTGGTCGCCGGGAACGAAGCAGACCCAGGGCTTGCCGTCGCCATCGACGAGGGCGAGCGCCTTTCGGGTGCCGGCCTCGGGCACGTGCAGGAACTCTGCAAGGTCGGCGATGGTGCCGCAATCGGGCGTGAGGACCTTTTCGAGGTCGCCTTCCTCGCCCTCCACGAGGGCGATGGGGGCAGTTGCCGCCTCGGTGTCGGCCGCGAAGCCGCAGTCGCAATAGACGAGCTCCGCCTCGCCGGCGTCAGCGATGGCCATGAACTCGACGGACATGTCGCCGCCTATCTCGCCGGAGTCGGCTACCACGGGCAGGCACCACAGGCCGCAGCGCTTGCAGATCTTCTCGTAGGCGCCCTTCTCGTCGTTGTAGCTCTTGACCATGCCCTCGTGGTCGGCGTCGAAGGAGTAGGCGTCCTTCATGATGAACTCTCGGCTGCGCATGAGGCCGAAGCGGGGCCTGCGCTCGTCGCGGAACTTGTCCTGCATCTGATAGAGCGTGAGGGGCAGCTGCTTGTACGAGCGAAGCTCGCCGCGCACGAGGGCAGTGAAGGCCTCCTCGTGGGTGGGGCCGAGCGCGAACTCGCGGTCGTGGCGGTCGGAAATGCGCATGAGCTCGGGGCCGTAGGCGTTCCAGCGGCCGGACTGGCGCCAGAACTCGCCATCGGTCAGGATTGGCACCTGCATCTCCTGGGCGCCAATCTCGTCCATCTCCTCGCGGATGATCTGCTCGATCTTGCGAAGCGAGCGCCAGGCGAGCGGCAGGTAGCTGTAGAGGCCAGAGGCGGACTTGCGAATCATGCCCGCGCGAAGCAGCAGCCTGTGGCTCGCCAGCTCCGCCTCCGCAGGGTCCTCCTTCAGAGTGGGGGCATAAAGCTGGGACATGCGAGCGTACTTCTTCATCGTTAGTCCTTTCCGCCGGCCTCGAAGCGCCGGTCAATCTCGCTCATGAGCTCGTCGACGATCCTGTCGGCGGGAATCTTTCTGATGGGCTTGCCGTTAGCGAAGAGCATGGCCTGGTCGCGGCCGCAGGCAACGCCGATGTCAGCGTCCGAGGCCTCGCCCGGGCCGTTGACGACGCAGCCCATCACGGCGACCGTGATGGGGGCCTTGACGGAAGCAAGGCGGCGCGACACCTCTTCGGCAATCGGAATCATATCAACTTGGCACCGCCCACACGTGGGGCAGCTCACGAGCTCAGGAGTTCTCCTTCGCATCCCCAGGGCAGAGAGAAGCTCCCAGGCAACGTTGACCTCCTCGACGGGGTCTGCGGTGAGCGAAAGGCGCATGGTGTCGCCAATTCCCTGCTCGAGCAAGATTCCCACGCCTGCCGCGTTCTTAACCGTGCCCTGCTGGAGAGTCCCTGCCTCGGTCACGCCCACATGAAGCGGCACGCTTGGGAGCTCTTGCGAGAGAGCGCGATACGTTGCGAGCGTAGTGGGCACGCTGTGGGCCTTGGCCGAGAGCACGATGTCAAAAAAGCCGAGCTCTTTGAAGTGCTCGACGAACGAGACGGACGATGCAACGAGCTTTTCGGGAAGCGTCAGGTCTTGGCGCTCGGCGATCTTCTTGTCGAGGGAGCCCGCGTTCACGCCGATGCGGATGGGGATTCCCGCTTGGCCACAGGCATCGATGACGGCGTCGACTCGGTCCCACGAGCCGATGTTTCCAGGGTTGATGCGCAGCGCGGAGGCGCCGCGGCGGGCAGCCTCGATGGCAAGGCGGTAGTCAAAGTGGATGTCGGCTATCACGGGAAGAGGAGACTTGGAGCACACCTCCTGGAAGCCGTCGAGCGAGCCTGCGTCGGGAATTGCCACGCGGATGATCTCGCAGCCAGCGTCTGCAAGCCGAGAGATCTGCGCCAAGGTAGACGCGGCGTCGGCGGTCTTTGTTGTGCACATCGACTGAACCGAGACGGGAGCGCCTCCTCCCACGGGAACGTCGCCAACCATCACTCGGCGCGTGCGCATGCGAGCAGGGGCGCTTGCTCCTGCAACTTGATCATTCGTCACGGGAATCGCTATCCAATCACGAAACGGGATATGTCATTTTTCAGGACGACAACGAAGACGAACACGAAGAACGCTAGACCAGCATAGGTCAGAATCGTCTGCGCTCTAAGGGAAAGGTCCCTTCTCGCAATGAGCTGGATAATCTCGATGAGAATCTTTCCTCCGTCAAGGGGCGGAATCGGAAGCAGGTTCATGAATCCAAGCGACATCGAGATGGCGCCGATGAAGAGCAAAAGCTCGAGCGCGCCCATGGACGCTGCTTCGGAGGCCATGACTGAGACGCCCACGATCGAGGAGGACTGGTTGAGCGTGTCCATCGTGTACTGCGGCATGATCAAGCGGACCGCGTAGGTGGCCACGAGCTTTCCGTATGAGAGCGCGTATTGGACGGCCTGGGGGAAGTCAAGCTGGATCGTGTAGTACTCGCGCTGGATTCCGATGCCCAGCATGTCGACGCTCTCCCCGTCGGGGAGGTCGACGGTCGTGACGTATTGCTGCCCGTCGCGCTCGTAGGTGACCTGAAAGTCGGTTCCGCTCTCAAGAAGCGGGCTGATGGCGTTGACGATGTCGGTGTAGCTGTCCGTCTGGGTGTCGTTGATGGCCACGATGGTGTCGCCCGCCTGAAGGCCGGCAGCCTCAGCATAGGAGCCCTCCTCAACCTCAGCCAAGGTGTTGGGGTCCGTGGCGGAGGTGACGCCAACCGCCATGACCGAGGCCACGACTATCACAAAGGCGAGCGCCAAGTTGACGACAGGGCCGGCGGCAAGCATGAAGAGACGCTGCCAGAACCCCTTTCCAAGGTAGGTGCGGGAGCGTTCGCTCGCGAGAAAGTCATCAGCGGACGTCTCGGGCACCCTGGGAGCGCCGTAGTCCGTTGTGCCGGCAAGCGTGAAGTCATGACCGTGGTCGTACTCGGTGAGCATGTTCGCGTCGCGACGGAGCGTCTCGAAGGCGGCGGGCCAGTCGCGCTGACCGGGCTTCTCGCCGAGCTCGGGGTTGTAGTACGGACGGATGGAGGCCCAGTCGGTGAGCTGCGCCATAAGCCCGTACGCGCGCTCCTCGTCGCAGCCGATCTCCTCTGCAAGGTCATGCACGCTGACGCGCCCGTGGCGCTGGACACACATGAGCGCGCTTGCCAGAAGGTCGTCGGAGAGAGGCTCCATGCCGCAGATGCGAGTGTAGCCGCCCAAGAGAATCGGGGTGACGCCGAGCTCCGTGCCGTGGTCACGGCTCTTGTGGAACCACTTGATGCGGCAGGGCATGCCCAGATAGAACTCTGTCACGCGCACGCCACAAGCCCTGGACGCCAAGTAGTGGCCGCCCTCGTGAATGAACACGAGAAGCGACAGGACGACGATGCCCCAGAAGATGGCGGAGACGACGGACATCAGGCGCGTACCTCGGCAATCGCCTTGCGTGCAAGGCCTCGAGAGCGCTCGTCCACGTCATGAAGCTGGTCCAAGCTTTCGAGACGCTCCGCGTTGGTCCTCTCCATGACCTTGGAGACGACGCGCTCAATGTCCAGAAACGAGCACTCCCCCGACCTGAACGCGGCGTTCGCGACCTCGTTGGCGGCATTCAGCGCGCATGGCATGGTCCCGGCTACACGACCGGCCTCCTTTGCCAGCGCAAGGCAGCCAAAGGTGTCCTCGTCGGCCTCGCCAAAGGTGACGGGGCTCTCGCGGCGCCAGTCGATTCGCTCGGCGGGGCCTTCCCAGCGCTCGGGGTAGCTCAGGGCGTACTGGATGGGAATGCGCATGTCGGAGGGCCCAAGCTGCGCCTTCACGGAGCCGTCCTTGAACTCGACCATGGAATGGACGCGGCTCTGGCGCTGAACGAGCACGCAGATGTCGTCGATGGGGACGCTGAACAGGTGGTGCGCCTCGATCACCTCAAGCCCCTTGTTCATGAGCGTTGCCGAGTCGATGGTGATCTTGTCTCCCATGGCCCAAGTGGGGTGCGCCATCGCGTCGTCGACCGTGACGGAGGCGAGCTCTTCTCGCGTCATGCCATAGAAGGGTCCTCCCGAGCAGGTGAGCCAGATGCGCGCGATGTCGCGAGGGTCTTCGCCGACGATGCACTGGTAGATGGCGCTGTGCTCTGAGTCGACAGGAATCAGCATGCCGGGACGAACGAGCGGCATGAGAAGGTCGCCCGCCGTGACGATTGACTCCTTGTTGGCATAGGCGACGATCTTTCCCGCCTTGAGGGCCTCGTAGCCCGCGCTTACGCCGGCCTCCCCCACGACCGCATTAACCACGCAGTCGACGTCGGGAAGCGACGCAAGCTGCGTGACGGCGTCGGCGCCGAAATCGAGCTCGCAGCCACGAGGGAGCAGGTCGAAGGCAGGGTCATGGCGCATGGCCTCGTCGGCCATGGCGACATGACGCACATGGAACTGACGCGCGTAGGAGACGAGAGCCGAGCACGAGGTGTTGGCAGAGAGCGCGACTACGCGAACCTTGTCGGAGTGCAGCTTGCAGACATCAAGCGTCTGCGAGCCCACAGACCCGGTGCAGCCGAGAACCGCAACGCGAAGCGGAGACGGGCGACGCACCGCGGGTCGGGCATACGCAAACAAACTCATAGGATTCCCCCAAGCAGAAGCAAGAAATAAGCGGTCATGCTGCCAAAAAGAAGCGAGTCAGACCGATCGAGAAGACCTCCATGGCCGGGCATGAGGTTTCCGGAGTCCTTGACCCCGACGCCACGCTTCAGGCGAGACTCGAAGAGGTCGCCAACGACGCCAGCAAAGCCAACAAGAAGGCCGCAGATGACTGCGAGCAGGTAGTCTATCTGGGCGACCCCAATCGCAGCCATAATGACCCACACGAGGACAGAGCCCACCATGCCGCCGTAGAAGCCCTCCCAGCTCTTGTGTGGAGAGATGCGCGGGGCCAGCTTGTGGACGCCAAAGCGAGACCCAACGGCATAGGCAAAGGCGTCGTTGATCCAGACCGATGCCATGATGCCAAAGGTGAGCGTGGCGCCTTCAATGCCGGGGTCAACAAGGCGTATGAGCACGAGGCTGGAGAACGGAAGCGAGGTGTACATCGGCCCGAACGCGGTAATGGCGACGTCGCCGATGTTTGCCCGCGGGGTCGACACGTACCAGCAGGCACAGGCGACGAGCAGCGCGAACACCACGATGATGAGCGCGGACTGCCCATGGAAGTAGCCGGCCAGAGGAAAGAGGACCGCGGCGGTAAGGCCGACGACCTCGTTGGGCATGCGGCCGCCCATGCGCGCAATGCGGAAGAACTCTGAGCAGCAGAGCCATCCCATGGCCGCCATCAGCAGGGCGGTCGTCTGGGGGCTCAGGTACAGGCACACAAGAACGAGAATCGCGTAAATCGCCCCGGACGTGGTGCGCGTCAGGAACTTCTCCGTCCATCCTCGAGCCAACTGCCCCTTCAGGCGGCCGGCAGAGCGGGCCTCCTCCTTGGCCTCTCGCCTGTTCTCGAGGTTGTCGATGTGACGGTCTATGCCGATGCTCTCGCGGTCCTCGCTTGTCGCCTTGTTGGCATCGCGCTTGGAAGCGGAGCTCACGATGCCGCCTCTACTCCGCCATAGCGACGGTGACGCCCCTGCCACGACTTCACGGCGCGCAGGTAGTCCCAGCGCGAGAAGTCGGGCCACAGGACCGATGTCACGTAGAACTCGGAGTAAGCGATCTGCCAGAGCAGGTAGTTGGAGAGGCGCATCTCGCCCGAGGTGCGGATGACCAGGTCGGGGTCAGGGAGTCCCGCCGTGTAGAGGCGAGACGAGATGGCGTCTTCGTCCACGTCGTCGAGGGAGAGCGTCCCCGCGGCGACCTCGCTGGCAATGAGCCGAGAAGCGCGGACGAGCTCCGCCCTGGCGCCGTAGTTCACCGCCAGCGCGAACGTCATGCCCGTGTTGCCGGCGGTCTTCTCGAGGCCCTCTTCGAAGACCTTGCGGGTCTCTTCAGGGAGGGCCTCGATGTCGCCAAAGAAGCGAAGCCTCACGTTCTCCTGGAAGAAGAGCGGCAGCTCCTTCAGGAGCGTGGTCGCAAAGAGGTGCATCAGGAGGTCCACCTCGTGCTGGGGTCGCTTCCAGTTCTCAGTCGAGAACGCATAGACCGAGAACACGTCGACGCCCAGGCGCACGCTCGTGGTCACGGCCTCTCTCAGCGACGAGACTCCCGCCACGTGCCCCTCTGAGCGGTCGAGGCCGCGCGCCTTTGCCCAGCGGCCGTTGCCGTCCATGATGATGGACACGTGGCGAGGGATGCGAGCCATGTCGACGTCGTCGAGGCTGATGTCCTCGGGAGGGTTCTCGTAGTATTGCTTGAGCTTGTCTTCGTCGAAGTGCAACTAGATCTCCATGATCTCTGCGGTCTTGGTCTTGAGCAGCTCGTCGACCTTCTTGATGTAGGCGTCGGTGAGCTTCTGGACTTCCTTCTTCTCGCGCGTGACCTGGTCCTCGGAGAGCTCCTCGTCACGCTCGATCTTGCCGTTGACGTCGCGGCGGACGTTCCTGATGGAGACGCGAGCCTCCTCGGCGATGTCCTTGCACTCTCGAGCGAGCTCCTTGCGGCGCTCCTCGGTGGGCTTGGGGAACGGAAGCCGGATTGAGACGCCGTCGTTGGACGGGGTGATGCCAAGGTCAGACGCCTCGATGGCCTTCTCGATGCTCTTGAGGGCCGACTTGTCCCACGGCTCGATGACCATCATCGACGCCTCGGGGAGCTTCACGCCTGCCAGCTGCGTGATGGGCGTCGGCTGGCCGTAGTAGTCAACCTTGATGTCGTCCAGAATGTGCGGATTCGCGCGGCCGGTACGCACGCGGGTGAAGTTGGATTGCAGGTTCTTGATGCAACCCTCCATGTGCTTCTTTGCGGTATCGGTGTACTTGCTCATAGCTAGCAGTCCTCCTCGACAACAGTGGTGCCCACTGCCTCTCCCATGATTGCCCGCTTGAAGACGCCCTCCTGGCCCATGTCAAAGACCATGATCGGCATCTTGTTGTCATGGCAGAGCGCCGTGGCGGTTGCATCCATGACCTTGAGGTCACGGGAGAGGACCTCTCTATAGGTAATGGTATCGAACTTGGTGGCTTCGGGATGCGTGACGGGGTCGGCGTCGTAGATGCCGTCGACCTTGGTGGCCTTCATGAGGACCTCGGCGCCAATCTCGCAGGCGCGAAGGGCGGCCGCTGTGTCGGTGGTGAAGTAGGGATTGCCGGTGCCTGCGGCAAAGATGGTGATGCGGCCCTTCTCGAGGTGGCGGATGGCGCGACGGCGAATGTAGGTCTCGCAGACCTGATGCATCTCTATTGCGCTCATGACGCGGCAGTCCATGCCGTTCTTCTCAAAGGTGTCCTGCAGGGAAAGCGAATTGATGACCGTGGCGAGCATGCCCATGTTGTCCCCCTGGGCGCGGTCCATGCCAGCCGCTGCGCCCTCCACGCCACGAAAGATGTTTCCTCCGCCAACGACGACGGCAATCTGCACGCCATCGGCCCAGACGGGCTTGATCTCGTCAGCGAGGTGCTGAGGGACGGCCGGGTCAATGCCAAACTCCTGGCTGCCCATGAGGGCCTCGCCAGAGAGCTTCAATAGAACACGCTTGTACCTGTAGTCGGACAAGACAGCCTCCTTAGGTCACGTGCTGGGCCTTAGGGACCCAGCTTGCCTTGAAGATTCTATCAGAGCAAGCGGCCTAGCCAGCGAAGGCTTAGGCGAGTGCCCAAGCTTTGCATATAAGCGTTGCAAGTTTCTGAAGACGGCGCATCTCAGCGTCCGCCTGGCGCGCGGAAACGAGGAGAGGAGGTCCCAAAGATGGCGCCGAAGCTGGCAAAGAGCTTCAAAAAAAAGAGGCAGGCCCCAGCGTCTGGAGTCTGCCTCTCGAGTCGTGCGCGCTGCGGCGTTACTCGCCGAAGTTGAAGCGGGCGAACGTCACGACCTTGATGTCGTCGCCCACCTCCTTGGAGACCTCCTTGGTCAGCGAGTCGATGGTCTTGTCGGAATCCTTGACGAAGACCTGCTCGGTAAGGACGTTCTCCTTGTAGAACTTCTCGAGCTTGCCCATGGCGATCTTCTCCTGGATTGCCTCGGGCTTGCCGGACTCGGCGGCCTGGGCCTTGTAGATGCCCTTCTCGTGCTCGACGACGTCAGCGGGGACATCCTCGCGGACGGCGGAGACGGGATTGGAGGCGATGACCTGCATGGCGACGTCGTGAGCGTAGGTCTTGAAGGCGTCGGCGCTCGCGGTCTCGGGCTTGGAGAAGGAGAAGGTCACGATGTCGGCGTGCTTGCCGTCGTGGTGCGTGTAGGTGCCAAGGGCGCCATTGTCCGCGGTGACGCGGACGAAGCGGTTGATCTTCATGTTCTCGCCGATGACGTGGATAATCTCGGTGAGCTCGGACTCGACGGTGCCCTGACCCATGGGGCAGGCCTTGAAGGCGTCAAGGTCAGCGGGGTCGTTCTCGGCAACGACCTTGGCAAGGTCGAGGGCGAATGCCTTGAACTTGGCGTTGGTGCCGACGAAGTCGGTCTCGCAGGTGAGCTCGACCATGGCGCCGAGCTTGGTGTCGTCGGAAACCCAGACGCCGATGGTGCCCTCGTTGGTCTCGCGGCCAGCGCGCTTGACGGCCTTTGCAAGACCCATCTTGCGAAGGACGTCGACAGCCTTGTCGATGTCGCCGTCAGCCTCGACGAGGGCCTTTTTGCACTCCATCATTGGGGAGTCGGTCATCTCGCGGAGCTGCTTGACCAGGGCGGCAGAAATCTTTGCCATGTCTTCCTCCTTATTGGAAGTCAGTGTCAGTCAGAAAGTGAGGCACGCGCGTATATCGCGCGAGCATTGCTTGCTACTCCGCGGAAGGAGCCTTCTCCTCGGCAGCAGGAGCCTTGGCGGCGTCGTCGGTGGCGACGGGAGCCTGCTCGACGCCGGACTTCATCTCCTCAGCGGTGATCTGCGTCTCGCCGGTGCCGGCCAGGATGGCGTCGGCCGCGAGCTCGCACATGAGGGAAACGGAGCGGATGGCGTCGTCGTTGGCAGGGACGCCGTAGTCGATGACGTCGGGGTCGGAGTTGGTGTCCAGAAGGCCGACGACGGGGATGTGGAGGCGGTTGGCCTCACGAACGGCGATCTCCTCGCGCTTGGTGTCGACGACGAAGATGGCCTGCGGCAGGCTGGTCATGTCGCGGACGCCGCCGAGGTTCTTCTGCAGCTTGTCGAGCTCCTTGGAGAGAAGCGCCTGCTCCTTCTTGGGAAGCGTGGCCATGCGGCCGTCCTCCACCATGGCCTCGAGCTCCTCCATGCGGGTGATGCGCGAGCGCATGGTCACGAAGTTGGTGAGCATGCCGCCGAGCCAGCGCTGGTTGATGTAGGGCATGTTGCAGCGCTCGGCCTGCTGCTGGATGGGCTCCTGAGCCTGCTTCTTGGTGCCAACGAACAGGACCTTCCCGCCCTTCGCAGCGGTGTCCTTGAGGAAGGTGTAGGCCTTGTCGGCGTCGAGGATGGTCTGCTTGAGGTCGAGGATGTAGATGCCGTTGCGCTCGCCGAAGATGTAGGGCTTCATCTTGGGGTTCCAGCGACGGGTCTGGTGGCCGTAGTGGCAGCCTGCGTCAAGAAGGGTCTGGATAGTGATCTTTGCAGCCATGGTTACCTCCGTTTGGTTGGTCCTCCGCGTGATGTCGACCCAGCCAGACCACCCAAGACCTGGCTTAGGAGCCTTGGGCACCACGGTTGGCTGGTAGTCACGCGTGTGTGATGGGGCCACGCTGGCGCGTGGCTTGCTGGCATATGCACAGCAGTTGGAAAGTATAGCAGCAAACTCCCCCTGTTTGCAGAGGAAATGGCGGGTGTGGAGCACTTGTGGGGATTGCGGCGAGGCCTGACCTCATGACTGGCTTCCCGAGCGCGGATGAGCCTGGCGCGACGCCTCTTTGAGCCTCTCGACCGATACGTGCGTGTAGACCTGTGTCGTAGAGAGGCTCGCGTGACCCAGGAGCTCCTGCACGCTCCTGAGGTCTGCGCCCCCAGAGACGAGCTCGGTGGCATAGGTGTGGCGCATGGCGTGGGGCGTCAGGGTGGGGTCAAGCCCCGCGAGCGCCACGTGGCGCTCGAAGACGCGCCGCAGGGCGTCGGCGCTCATCCTGTTTCCGCGAGTGGAGACAAAAAGGGCATGGGCGGGGTCTCCCCTGCCGCTGCCTTTGCCCATGGCAAGAAGCTTGGGGCGCGCCTCGTCCAGATAGCGCGAGAGCCACTTGAGCGCGACGTCATATAGGGGCACGATGCGTTCCTTGGAGCCCTTGCCAAAAAGGCGCGCCTGCTTCGTCGTCAGGTTCACGTCAGAGACGTCAAGCGCCGACACCTCGGAGATTCTTGCCCCTGAGGCATAGAGAAGCTCGAGAAAGGCCCTGTCGCGAAGACCCTCTGGCGTCGAGGCGTCGCAGGTGGCGAGAAGCGACTGGACGTCCTTGTCGCTCATGGTCTTAGGAAGGCGCTTGTCTCCCTTTGGCATCGCAAGCGCCGCCGCGGGGTCTTCCTTGATCACGCCTTCTCGGTTGAGCCAGCGGTATAGGTCCCTCACGGCGGAAAGACGACGGTCTTGGGTTCTCACCGTGTATCCGGCGCGCCCAAGCTCTGCAAGATATCCCCTCAGCTGGCGATGCGTCGCCTTCAGCGGGTCTACTCCGCGCCGCCTTGCCCAGTCGGAGAACGACTTGAGGTCCGCCTTGTACGCGCGGACGGTGTTGTCAGAGAGCCGCCGGGCATGCCTGAGGTAGTCGAGGAAGCGCTCGCAGAGCCTCTCGAAGCTCTCCACGCTGCTCACGACGGGCTCTCAGTCAATTTTGGGAAGAGGTCTGGCCGCGACTCCACGTAGGAGCGGGTGTCTTCGACGGCGCGAGCGGCGAGCTTCCTTCTCCTGAGGTCCTTCTTTCTTGGCGCGTCGGGCAGCGGCGGCAAGAGACCAAAGTTCACGTGCATGGGCTGGTAGCCCTTGGTCATGGGGTCTGTCGCGTAGGCAACAAGAGAGCCTAGGGCGCCAGTTTGGGGAAGCGACGCGCACTCGACTCCCATGAGGTCCGCATAGGTGTTCACGGCAGCGAGGAGTCCCGACGCGATTGCCTCGACGTACCCCTCGGTGCCCGTGATCTGCCCTGCGAGGCGGCAGCGGGTCCCAGGGATCTTGAACGTGCGGTCGAGAACGTGCGGAGAGTCGACGAAGGAGTTGCGGTGCATGACGCCATAGCGCAGGAACTCGGCATTCTCGAGCCCGGGGATCATGCGGAAGACGCGACGCTGCTCGGGCCAGGTGAGGTTCGTCTGGAAGCCCACGAGGTTGTACGCCGTGCGCGCGCTGTTCTCGGCGCGCAGCTGCACGACTGCCCACGGGCGCTTGCCAGTGCGGGGGTCCTCGAGGCCGACGGGCTTCAGGGCTCCAAAGAGCAGGGACTCGCGGCGCTTGCGCGGCACCTCCTCGACGGGCTGGCAAGCGCTGAAGAGGTCCCTCTGCTCGAAGTCTCGCGCTATCACGCGCTCGGCCGAGAGAAGCGCGTCGACGAAGGCGTCGTAGTGCTCCTTGTCCATGGGGCAGTTGAGGTAGTCGCCTCCCCCGCTCTCGCCGTAGCGGGACTGCTCGAAGGCGACCGTCCTGTCGATGCTCTCCGCAGAAACTATTGGAGCGGCGGCATCATAGAACGACAGCGACTCAGACCCGACTGCATCCCCGATTGCCGAGAAGAGCGCTTCCGAGCACAAGGGACCGGCCGCAATGACGGCGGGGCCCTGGGGAATCTTCGTGACCTCCTGGCGCACCACCTCGATGAGCGGGGCCGCCTCAATGGCGCCGGTAACCGCAGCCGAGAAGAGCTCGCGGTCGACCGCGAGCGCCCCGCCGGCGGGGACCGAGCACTGGCGCGCAATCCCAAGAAGCTTGCAGCCCATGGCGTCAAGCTCATGCTTGAGGACGCCCGGAGCGGTGTCGTCCTTGGTAGACTTAAGAGAATTTGAGCAGACGAGCTCGGCGAAGCGGTCGGTGGAGTGCGCGGGAGACTTGTGCGTCGGCCGCTGCTCGTACAGGCGCACGGGCACCCCACGCGCCGCGAGCTGCAGCGCACATTCGCTCCCCGCAAGCCCTCCGCCTACAACCTCTACTGTCTCCATGCGCGCTCCCTGCCAACAGCTTCGCCTTCAGTCCAACACATCTTACCCTTTGTTTCCGAGGTAGTAGCTCTTGGAGGGAGCATACCGACCGTCGGGAAGCTTCGTCACAAGACCTCCAGCCTCGTAGTCGGAAAGCGAGCGCAGTATGTCGAGCACGTCCTCGTTCAGGCGCTCCGCGAGCTCTTGCGGCCTGGATGGCGACGCCACGAGCGCCGAGAGGAGCCGTCCCTGAGGCCTGCCGGGAGCCCCGTCAGGAACCAGCCGCAGCCTGTCGTACTCCAAGGAGATTGCCGTCTCAAGCGCCTGCTCGTCGCAGATCATCTGCGCTCCCTCTGAGATGAGCTTGTTGGTGCCCGCCGAGAGCGGAGAGAAGATCGAGCCTGGTATCGCGAAGACCGTGCGCCCCAGCCTTACGGCAACGTCTGCGGTGCTCATGGTTCCCGACCTGTTTCCCGCCTCGGTCACGAAGAGGCATTTGGAGAGCGCGGCAATGATGGCGTTTCTCCTTGGGAAGGCAAAGCGCCGGGGCGTTGTGCCCCATGGCTCTATGGAAATGACTGCGCCCCCGCCCGACTCTGCCCGGTCGAAGACGTCCTTCGAGCTTCTTGGGTATACGACGTCTGCGCCGCATCCAGGAATCACCACCGTCTTCCCTCCGTAATCGAGCGCCGCGGCGCTTGCCGCGTGGTCGCAGCCCAAGGCGCCGCCAGACACAACCACTATTCCGCACTCGGCAGCAACGCGTCCTGCCATCTCGGCGACGGCAAGGCCGTACGGCGTTGCCCTTCTCGCCCCCACGATAGACATCATTGGGCGCGAGAGAACGTCGGGGTCCCCTATGCCGTAGATGACCGGCGGTGCCTCCCCCTCCAAATCAGACAGCTGAGATGGATACTTCGAGCTGCCCTGCCGCATCTCCCAGCGGCTCTGTTGCCCGCTCATCGAAGTTTCCTCGAACGGTATTGCAAAGCCTCGGCCACGTCGTCTCGCGTGACCTCCTCGCGCTGATCGACGTCCGCGATGGTTCGCGCAACGCGGGAGACCCTCGTTATGGCGCGCCCGCCGAGCCCCAAGCGATCCGCCGAGCTCTCAAAGTAGGCTCGAGCGCTGTCCTGAAAGCCCATTGCCGCGACTCCAGACTGGTCGCGCTCGCCGCCCCTGCGCGCTTCTCGCCATTGGGAGAAGTCGCGTGCCCCCATGACCTGAGAGCGCATCTCTTGGGTAGAGAGGCCAGAGCTGCCACGAATCACATCGGTTGTCTGCGGGCGTTGGACGTCTACCACAACGTCAATCCTGTCCATGAGAGGCCCTCCTATGCGAGCCTGGTAGGAGGCTATGCGCGCGGGCGTGCAGGTGCACTCGTGGCGATCGTCCCCCAGATACCCGCAGGGGCAGGGATTCGCTGCAGCAACAAGCTGGAAGTCGCAGGGAAAGACGTAGACGCCGTCAACGCGGACGATCCTCACCTCGTGCTCCTCGAGGGGCTGCCGCAAGGACTGAAGGGCGTTGCTGGCAAATTCTGGGAGCTCGTCCAAAAAGAGCACGCCGGCATGCGCGAGAGACACTTCCCCTGGCATCACGGGTCGGCCGCCGCCAACGAGGCCTCCGACGGAGATGGAATGGTGGGGCGCGCGAAACGGGCGCTCGCCTCGCTCGAGCGGCTCCATGGGCTGGCCGGCCACCGAGTGGATGAGCATCGCCTCAGAGCGCTCCTTGTCGGAAAGCGGGGGCAGGATGGTCGGCATCCTCCGAGCGAGCATGGTCTTTCCCGAGCCCGGAGGCCCCACCATAAGCATCCCATGCCGGCCGGCGGCGGCGATTACCATGGCTCGCTTTGCCAAGTCCTGGTCGACGACGTCGGCAAAGTCAAGGTCGGGGCCGCTGGCCGGTATGCTCGCCTCGTCGGCGGCACCCTCCCTGAGCGCAGGCAGCGTCTTCACCCCTGCCATAAGCCTCGAGAGGGCGCAGAGCGCCAGCGCCCCTGCATCCGTAGAGCCAGAAAGGCAAGTTCTCTCGGAGCACACGAGCGAGAGACCCTGCTCTTTTGCAAGCTTGGCGTAGGCGACGGCTCCCCTCACGGGGCACACCGCCCCGTCAAGAGCCAGCTCGCCCACAAAGACGCAGCCGTCAAGGTCAGCCGTCGGAATCTGGTTGGTGGCAGCAAGGACGGCAACGGCAATGGGAAGGTCAAAGCCGGTTCCTGACTTCCTTATTTCCGCAGGCGCGAGGTTCACTGTCACATGAAGTCTCGGGATCTTGTAGCCCGAGGCCTTGATGGCGCAGCGAACACGAGAGCGCGCTTCCAGCACAGAGGCGTCAGGCATGCCGACGATGGAAAGCCCCGGAATGCCGCCAGAGACGCTGACCTCGACAGATATCGGGATTGCCTCGATGCCACGCAAGGTCGCCGTGCGCACCGAGACAGACTCGGAGCCCATCAGTCCTCCCAGCCATACGCGCCAAGGAGGTGGCGAAGCTTGGCGTTTCGCTCTCCCACAATGTTTATCGCGATCACGTCAAAGCGAACGAAGTGCAGCTCGTCGTGGTCGGTGAGATACGCGAGGGCAATCTTGCGGTAGCGCTTCCTTTTGCAGGCATCCACGGCTAGCTCGGGCATGTCGTCCGCATCGGGACCGAGCGCCACGCGCGTCTTCACCTCGACGAGTATGGCCCCGTCGCGATCTTCTTCCGTGTCGCGCGCGATGATGTCGGCCTCGCCAAAGGGGCAGGCCCAGTTTCTGTCAAGAATCTCGTAGTTGTGGCGGGCTAGGTACTCCGCGGCTATGCGCTCGCCCTCCACCCCAACCTCACGCGTGGTCCATTCTGAGAGCGGCTTTCTTGGAACGCAATCGTTGCCCTCTTCGCCAAGTTCGCCAGCTCTCTCAAAGTCGGGTCGGCCAGAGCCCTCCTCTTCCAAGCCCTCGCTTGCCGCAAAGCCATCCACGGGCGCGTTCCCAATTGGCGTCTGGCTGGGGTCTTGGGCTCCGCTATGCCCAAACACGTAGCCCGAGCCTGCCTCTGGACACGTTGCGCCCTGCTGGATGCTTTCGTTGTTGTCTTCTGCCATTGCCACTCCCATCGGTCGCAGTTGCTGGGACTGCGATGATGGCAGAGCGGTCTTCCGGCAACCTTGCGGCAGCCTTTCGGCTCCCTATCGGAAGTCTTTCGGCAGATGTTGGGAAAGAGGGATGTCGGCTGGCACAGACGCAAATGATGAAAGGAATTTATGAAGAGGATTTCTGGGTCCCTCAGAAAAGTGTTGGCTGGTTGAGAAAGTTTCCACAAAACGACACACGATGGATGGGCGTCAGCCCCTTCTCGCGGATGGCAGCAATGTGCTCGGCTGACCCATAGCCCTTGCATTCGGCAAGATGATAGCCAGGATAGACCTCGTCGTAGGAAACCATCAAGGCGTCACGAGTGACCTTGGCGACGATGGAGGCAGCGGCGATGCAGGCAATGCGAGCGTCGCCCTTCACGAGCGTCTTCTCCTTGGGATGAACGTGCACGGGGTTGCCATCGATGAGGACGCAGTCCGGCTCGACGCCAGCATCCTTGATGGCGCGCGACATGGCCATCCTAAGAGCGGCTGACATCCCCACGGCGTCTATGGAGGCAGGCTCGACGTGGGCGATGCCAATGGCAAGGGCCACCTCCGAGATGCGCGCTGCCAGGGACTCGCGCCTCTCGGGAGTCAGCTGCTTGGAGTCATTGACTCCCCACACGACGGGGTCGTCGGGAAGCGCAACGGCCGCGACGGTCAAAGGGCCGGCAAGCGCGCCGCGACCGACCTCGTCGACCCCCAGCACAATTCCGTCGCCGCCCATCTTGCGCATGAGCGCATACATCCCAAGCACGCGCTCGCGCTCGGTCTCTTCTCGAGCAAGGCGCTTCTCGGCTGATGCAAGGGCGCGCTGCACCTGCTTTCGGGGATCGTCCGCATACCGAGCCTTCAGAGCCGCGAACTCCTTTTGGTTTGCCTCTGCGAGCGTTGCGGCAATCTCCCTAGCGCTCACGGGTCTGTTAGCCATGTCGTATCTCCTCCTCACAATCCCCAGCATAGACCCTCATGTCAAGTCCATCTAACAAAAAGGACCGCCCTCTCGGACGGTCCTCATCAAGCCCAAACGAAGAGCTAGTTGCGCTTCTCGCGAATGCGGGCAGCCTTGCCCACGCGGTCGCGCAGGTAGTAGAGCTTCGCGCGATTCACGTCGCCGTGGCGCACGACCTCGAGCTTAGCGATCTTGGGGCTGTACAGGGGGAACGTACGCTCGACGCCAACGCCGAAGCTGATCTTGCGGACGGTGAAGGTCTCGCGCGCGCCAGCGCCGCTCATGCGGATGACGTCTCCCTGGAAGACCTGCTCACGCTCGCGGTCGCCCTCGACGATGCGATAGTGTACCTTGACGTTGTCGCCAACGAGAACCCTGGGGATGTCCTCACGGATCTGCTGGCGCTCGATCGCGCGAATGTAGTCCATAGTTTTCCTCATCTCTAGAGGTGCCGACGCCCAAGCGAACGACACATAGGCTTACACACAAGGACGCATTATAGCCCAGCCATGGCGCGCGTACAAGAAACACATAAGTGACCCGCGCGCAAAGAGCCTCCTGACGTGAGCGAGATGCTCAGGCTACAGGCAGAACCCGACCACGACGCCCGACGTCTCTGACGCCGTGCCCACAGAAGAAGGATAGCCCGTCTCGCTGGCACGATAGAAGTAGCCGTTGGGGTTGAGCTCCATGTAGTTAAGCGGATAGGCGCTGCGGTACCACCACGTGCGGGCAGACCCGCGATACGTCAACGCCAGGACGCCCGTGCCAGAGGAGTCCTGCGTCACTCCGTTAGCCGAGAAGTACTCGTACTGGCTTCCCTCGGCGTTGAGCACCTCGTCATAGTCTGCGGTGCCGGAGATTTCGGTTCCGAACTCGTCTGAGAACCAGCTGATGCGCCCGCAGACCTCCTTTGCGGAGAAGAGCCAAAGGGTGTCGGAGGTGGTTGTAACCGACGCGACGTCTGACGTCTCGCCAACGTTGTTGGTGGCTTTGTCAACAGCGACGATGACTGACTGCAGATCTTCGGGAAGGAGCGACATGCCATCAGAGGAAAGCCAAGACCTGAGCCAAGACGACTCCCATCCCCCATCCGAGCTGTTCTCTTGGTTCATGGGCTGCTCGGAGACCATGGAAAGCATCAGCGTAATGCCCGCAACCCCCTGGCCGTCAGAGCGCTGGTCATGGCGGATGCCAACAATGCGGGCGTACGCAAGCGTGTTGTCGCTAAGGACGACCTCGCGAGTTGAGCCCGTGGGAACGCCGTTCTCGTCCACCAGGTTGTAGTATTCGGCAAGCTGCCTGCCAGAGTCATCGTCAGGTGCGGCCGCGATCTCTGACGAGATGCGCGAGAGCTCGTCCCACGTGTAGTAGGAGAACTGCTTGGGCTCCACCGGCGACTCTTCCTGAGACTGCTGGGTCTGCTGATCGCTGGATTCCTGCGAGTCTTGCCCGGTGAGCTGGGCAACGATGGGCTGCAGCGTTCCGTTGAGCGTGAGCACGAGCACAAGCGCGCAAGCGCACACGAAGATGACGGCGATAACCAAGGGCGCAGATGTCCCCCGCGACTTTTTCCGAGAATGCTTGCCTGTATTCATCGTCCTCCTAAAATAGCCAACTTATGAAGGATATACCAGACAAGCTGTCCTTGGCGAGCCCTGGACCCACCTGTGGCGCTCATCAGGAGCTCGAATGGCTTCCGGCAATCCCCTTCCATGATTTTGGAACCATGATGTCCTCGAAGACGCGCACCGCGTAGCGATCGGTCATTCCAGAGACGTAGTCTGCAACCTGAATGTCTGGATGGTCGCTGTCATGGCGCCGATACTCGTCGGGGACTTCGTCCAAATGGCAGACGAGATAGTCGAAGAGCTGCTCGATCATGCGGCTCGCCTTGGGCTCCTCAACCTTTGCGTCACCCCTTGTGTAGAGCGACTCGAAGAGGAAGTGGCGCATGTCCATCATCGCTCCCCAAACCTTGTCAGACATCACGATGTCCCCATGAGCGGCCGAGCAGGCGCAAATGTCTCTCACCATGGTGTCGATGCGCTCGGAGGAGCTGCCTCCGAGAATTTCGCGGGGCTCGGTTGGGAGAAGCGACTCCGTCAGAAGGCCGGCCCGTTCGGCATCGTCGATGTCGTGGCATACATAGGCGATCCTATCGGCGCATGCGACGATCCTCCCCTCGAGAGTCATTGCCCGCTGGCTCCCCGTGTGGCATTGGATGCCGTCAAGCACCTCCTGGCAAAGGTTGAGGCCGCGGCCGTCCTTCTCCAGAAGGGTTACAACGCGGACGCTCTGGAGGTTGTGGCGGAAAAGTCGCCTCCCCTCGTCAGACGTGGCGTCAATGCCGCGATAGCGCGCGATGGCAGACGAAAGGGCGCGCTCTCCGCAGTGCCCAAAGGGCGTGTGCCCCAGGTCGTGGCCAAGCGCGATGGCCTCGGTCAGGTCTTCGTTCAGGGAAAGCGCGCGAGCGACGGTGCGGGCAATCTGGGCAACCTCAAGCGTATGAGTGAGGCGCGTCCTATAGTGGTCTCCCTCTGGTGCGAGAAACACCTGGGTCTTGTTCGCCAGCCGGCGGAAGCTCTTGCAGTGAAGGATTCGGTCGCGGTCTCGCTCGAAGCAGGGACGAAGCGAGTCCTCTTCCTCCGGCCTTGCGCGGCCGAGCGTGTCAGAGCTCTGGCAGGCGAGCTCGCAGAGCGTACGATGCTCGCGTTCGATCTGATCTTCTCGTAGAAGCATCTTCATGGGCAATCACCCCTTCTACGTGCGCGTACGCTGCCGATACTAGCAGATGCGGCAAGGGCACACACGGCAGAGAGGCCTTAGGACCCACAATGGTGACCTCGCCGCTGTCGTGCGCCATGAAAAAGGCGGCCTGGCGCCGGTGAACCCGGCAACCAAGCCGCCTGTCAGTGCGAAAGCTACGCCAGATGGCTACTTACTTGGCAACCTTCTGAGCGCCGCCATTGGACTCGATCTTCGCCTGAGCCGCAGCAAGGCGTGCGATGGGCACGCGGTACGGCGAGCAGGAGACGTAGTCAAGACCGAGGTCGTAGTACATGTGGATGGACTCGGGGTCGCCACCGGTCTCGCCGCAGACGCCGCAGACGATGTCCGGGTTGCCCTTGTGTCCGCCCTTGACGCCCATGTCAACCAGCTTGGCAACGCCCTCGTCAAGAGTGGCGAACGGGTTGGTCTTGACGATCTTCTTCTCGAGGTAGAGCGGCATGAACGCAGACTCGACGTCGTCGCGGGAGAAGCCGAGGCAGGTCTGGGTCAGGTCGTTGGTGCCGAAGGAGAAGAAGTCGGCGTGCTTGGCGATGTCCTCGCTCATGATGGCAGCGCGAGGCAGCTCGATCATGGTGCCGACGGGGATGTCGAGCTCAACGCCGGTCTCCTCGGCGACGGCCTTGACATTCTCCTCGATGATGGCGCGAACCTGCTCGATCTCGGCCTCGAAGGCTACGAGCGGGACCATGATCTCGGGCTTGGGGTTGAAGCCCTGCTTCTTGAGCTCTGCGGTAGCGCCCGCGATGGCACGAACCTGCATGACGTTGAGCTCAGGGTAGACAAGGCCCAGACGGCAGCCACGAAGGCCGAGCATCGGGTTGGCCTCCTGGAAGGAGTCCAGCTTGTCCATGAGAGCGCGCTTTGCGGTGACGTCCTTGCCAGCGGCCTCGTCCTTCGCGATCTCGACGTCGAGGGCGCGCGGGTTGTCGAGGAACTCGTGCAGAGGAGGATCGAGAAGACGGACGATGACGGTCTTGCCGTCCATAGCCTTGAACATGCCAAGGAAGTCGCCCTTCTGGGCAGCGCCAAGCTTCTCGAGGGCCTCCTGCTTGGTGGCCTCGTCATCAGCAAGGATGAAGCTCTGGATGAGCTGCTTGCGGTCGCCCAGGAACATGTGCTCGGTACGGTCGAGGCCGATGCCCTCGGCGCCGTTGTCAGCAGAGAGCTGGGCGTCGGCAGGGTTATCAGCGTTGGCGCGAACGCCCATGACGCGACCGCGCTCGGGGTTCAGACGAACCTCGTCTGCCCAGTCGAGGATGGTCTCGAGGTCGCCGCCAAGCTGCGGGCGAACCAGGGGCACCTCGCCCAGGATGACATCGCCAGTGGTGCCGTCGATGGAGACGACGTCGCCCTCGTGGAGCTCGACGTCGGTGCCGGCTACCTTGCAGACCTTGTTGGGGGCGTCGATCTGGAGGGCCTCAACGCCGCAGACGCAGGGTGCGCCCATGCCACGGGCGATGACGGCCGCGTGGGACGTCTTGCCGCCGTGGGAGGTAAGGATGCCCTCAGCGGCAACCATGCCCTTGAGGTCGTCAGGAGTGGTCTCCCAGCGAACGAGGATGCAGGGCTTGCCGTCCTTGGCGAACTTCTCGGCGTCCTCGGAGGAGAAGACGACGGCACCGGTTGCAGCGCCAGGAGAGGCGTTCAGGCCCTTGGCGAGAACCTCGTACTTGGCGGAGGGGTCGAACTGCGGGTGCAGGAGCTGGTCAAGCTGCTCCGGGGCGACGCGCATGACGGCCTCTTCCTTGGAGATGCGGCCCTCGTTGTACATGTCGATGGCGACCTTGAGCGCCGAGAGCGCGGTGCGCTTGCCAACGCGGGTCTGCAGCATCCAGAGCTTGCCCTCCTGGATGGTGAACTCGAGGTCCATCATGTCAGCGTAGTGATCCTCGAGGATCTCGAAGACATGATAGAGGTCCTTGCCAGCCTGCTCGAGGCCGGGGGTCTTCGGGAGGTCGGCGATGGGCTGGGTGTTGCGGATGCCAGCGACGACGTCCTCGCCCTGAGCGTTGACCAAAAAGTCGCCGTAGCGCTCGTTGGTGCCGTCTGCGGGGTTGCGCGTGAAGGCAACGCCGGTTGCAGAGGTGTCGCCCATGTTGCCGAAGACCATGACCTGAACGTTGACAGCGGTGCCGAGGTCATCGGGGATCTTGTTCTGCTTGCGGTAGAGGATGGCGCGCGGGGTGTTCCAGGAGCCAAAGACTGCCTGCTCAGCAAGGCGGAGCTGCAGGTAAGGATCGGACGGGAAGACGGCCTTGCCATTCTCGACGACCTCGGGGTACTTCTCGGGGTCGACGTTGTCGGTGAAGATCTGCTTGAAGGTCTTCACGAGGTCCTTGAGGTCAGCGGCATCGAGCTCGGTATCGAGCTTGACCCCCTTCTCGGCCTTCTTGGCGTTGATGGCATCCTCGAAGAGCTGGCCGTCGACGCCCATGACGACGTCGGAGAACATCTGGACGAAGCGGCGGTAGGAGTCCCAACCGAAGCGCTCGTTGTTGGTCTTCTTGATAAGACCCAGGACGGAATCGTCGTTAAGGCCAAGGTTGAGGACCGTGTCCATCATGCCAGGCATGGAGAACGGAGCGCCGGAACGGACGGAGACCAGCAGCGGGTCGTCCTTGTCGCCGAGCTTCTTGCCCATGCGCTTCTCGAGGTCCTTGCGGTAGACGTCGATCTCGTCAAGTACGCCCTCGGGCCAGACATTGCCGGCGCTGGAGTACGCAACGCAGGTCTGGCACGTAATCGAGAATCCCGGAGGAACCGGGAGGCCGATGTTAGCCATCTCAGCAAGGTTTGCACCCTTGCCGCCGGTGATCCACTTGGCCTCGTCGACGGTCTTGCCGGCGACTTCGGTCACGTTGTTGCCGTTTTCGTCCATGCCGAAACGGTAAACATGCTTCTCAGCCATTTCACTCCTACCCTTATTCGAACCAAACGCGCCTTTCAGCGCGCACTTACACAAACTGTTGCGGGCATCCGCAGCACGCAGTAATTCTAACAGTCTGACGTCAAGACTTCCCCTAAATAAAAAAGCTAATCACGCATGGCAAGTCTCAAACAATATTCACCGAATTTGCTACGAATAAGGGGCCGGACTTGCGCCCGGCCCCTGTTGGCGACACTTACTTGTCCTGTTCTTCGTTCTTCGAAGCGTAGACGGCGCCGATTGCGTGGCTCGGCTCCTCTCCGGTGAGCGTAGAGATGACGGTGACCGCAGGTCCAAGAAGGTCAATCGATGGAATGCCCCTGCGATCCAGCTCGCGGCGAATCTCGCGACGGAGCTGTCCGTTTGCGAAGGTGTGGAACACGGCGCAAGGACGCTCGGAGTCGAAGTTCTTGTCAAAGTAATCGCGAACCTGGTCGACGGAGTTCACATTTGAGATCCGGACAATGTCTACCGAGCCGTCGCCAAACTGAGCCGCCGCCGCTTCAACCACTGCCTTAGCCGTCTCGCCACGAGCATCCGAGATGACGTAGATGACGGGCACGGCATGGCTGAAGATGTCGTCGTCCAAATCAAGGCGCTTCATGATCAATCCTCCCGTGACGCGGAATTAACAAATCTCACTCAGAGATGAGTGTAGCAACTTTTACCTCTATAGCCTATTTCTTCTTCGATAGCGCGCCAATATCGGCGACATCGCCAAAGACGCCCGAGAAACGGTTAAGAATCCGCAAACGGTTGTCTCTGATGGAAGGATCGGGATCCATCACGAGAACGTCGGTGAAGAAGGTGTCGATTGGGTCGCGCAGGTTTGCAAGAGCGGCGCAGGCCGCGTCAAAGTCGCCAGCGGCAAGGGCGGCGGACACGTCGGCCTCCCCCTTCTTGACGGCATCGAGAAGTGCCCGCTCGGAGTCTCCAAGAAGGGCCTCGTCGACGTCGCTGCCCAGCTTTGGGTCCGCCAAGTGTGCGGCGCGGGCGTAGGCGGTGGCAAGGTCTTCGAACAGTTCGGGGCGCTCCGAGCGCGCAGCGTCAAGCGCGTGGGCACGGCGCAAGAACTCGTCGGGGTCGATCACGCCCACGGCGCTCACGGCCTGGATGACGTCAGGAGCGATCTTCTCGTCACGAGCGATTGCGGCGAGGCGACCTTGGAAGAACTTCTCGACAGAAGCAGCAACTTTGTCGGCGTCAAACGAGAGCCCCTGCTCCTTGTAGGAGCCGAGCGCAAGAGCGATGAGGGGCTTAAGGTGCACCGTGGGGAGTGCACGCAACATATTGATGATGCCAATGGCGGCTCGGCGAACGGCAAAGGGGTCGGAAGAGCCAGTGGGCGGCTCGTCTATGGCAAAGATGCCGCAGACGGTGTCAAGCTTGTCAGCGATGGCCACGCAGGTGCCGACGAGGTTGGAGGGCAAATCGTCGCCAGCGAAGCGCGGGCGATAGTGCTCGCGGATGGCCACGCAGACGTCGTCGGGCTCGCCGGCGGCCTTTGCATAGTAGCCACCCATGACGCCCTGCTGGTTGGTGAACTCAACAACAGCCTGGCTCACAAGGTCGGCCTTGGCGAGATGCGCCGCGTGGGTTGCATGGCTTACCGTTTGCGCGTCAGCGCCTGCGGCCGTGGCCACGGCAGGAGCGATTGCCTCCATGCGGGTGACCTTCTGGCGCACGGTGCCGAGCTTCTCCTGAAAGACGACCTTGTCAAGGCGCTCGACAAACTCGTCCATAGGAACCTTGAGGTCCTCGTCGTAGAAGAACTTGGCATCGTCGAGACGGGCGCGCACGACGCGCTCGTTTCCATCGATCACAGTCGCGGAGCAGGCGGGGTTGGCGTTTGAGACAACGACGAACTCGCGGGTCAGCTCGCCGTCAGCGTCGTAGATCGGGAAGTAGCGCTGGTTGGAGAGCATGGACTCGCAGATGATCTCGTGCGGCACCTTGAGAAACTCCTCGTCAAAGAAGCCGACGAGCGATGTGGGCCACTCGCAGAGGTTCACGACCTCGTCGAACGTGCGCTTGGGCATGTCCACGCGGGCGCCGCCGCGCTCGGCCTCGATCTTTGCCACCTGCTGGCGGATGACCTCGGCGCGCTTGGGGGCGTCAAGCACATAGGCGTCCTCCAGGACCTTCTCGTAGTCCGCAGGCTCGCTCACGACGTGGTCGCCGGGCGCGAGCACGCGATGGCCGCGCGTGGTGTTAGACGAGGTCACGTCTGCGTAAGTGACGGGCACGACCTCGCTGCCAAGAAGGACGCAGAGCCAACGGATGGGGCGCACGAAGGTCTCGTGCTCAGACCCCCAGCGCTGGCTGCGGTAGTTTGGCCACTCGATTTGGGCGATGACGTCGTGCGAGAGCTTTGAGAGAATGGGCATTGCAGGACGAGACGGGATGTTCCGCTCGGCAAACACGTACTCGCGACCATCGGAGTCAACGCGGCGCGCAAGGTCGGCAGCGTCGATGCCAAACTTGCGGGCAAAGCCCATGGCAGCCTTTGTTGGATTTCCGTCGGCGTCAAAGGCGATGCTCGCCGCAGGTCCACGCTTCACCTCGTGGACGCTCTCGGTCGCCATCGCAACGTCAGAGACCAGAGCCGCAAGCCGGCGCGGGCTGGAAATCACGCGGACCGAGCCATGGGAAAGCCCAGCGTCGTCCAAGCCCTTCTCCACAAGCTTCGGAAGCTGCTTGGCAGCGTTGATGAGCGGGGCAGACGGCATCTCCTCGGTGCCGATCTCAAGCAGAAAATCCCTCGTATCGGCCATCCTAGGCCACCTCCCCCTTCTGGGCTCCGTCGTCAGTCTTGCTTGCGACCTCTGCTAGGTACGACTCACAGCAAAGTTTCGCGATCGTGCGGACGCGCAGGATGTAGTTGGCGCGCTCGGTCGCAGAGATGGCGCCGCGGGAGTCGAGCAGGTTGAAGGCGTGGCTGCACTTCATCACGCAGTCATAAGCGGGCAGCGGCAGCTTGCGGTCAAGGCAGCTGTGGCACTCGGCCTCGTAGTCGTCGAACTTCTGGCGCATCATGTCCACGTTTGCGACCTCGAAGTTGTAGGCGGAGAACTCGCGCTCGTTCTCGAGGAAGACGTCGCCGTAGGTCATCGGCGTCCCGTCGGGCAGGTAGCTCCACACGATGTCATAGACGGAGTTCTTGCCTTGCGCATACATGGCGATGCGCTCCAGGCCGTAGGTGATCTCGACTGGCACGGGGTCTACCTCGATGCCGCCCACCTGCTGGAAGTAGGTGAACTGCGTGACCTCCATGCCGTCCATCCAGACCTCCCAGCCCAAGCCCCAGGCGCCAAGGGTGGGGCTTTCCCAGTCATCCTCGACGAAGCGGACGTCGTGGTCCGCCGGGTCAAGGCCGATTGCCGCGAGAGACCCCAGGTAAAGGTCCTGCGAGTCGGCAGGAGAGGGCTTCAGGAGCACTTGGAACTGGTAGTAGTGCTGCATGCGGTTGGGGTTCTCGCCATAGCGGCCATCGGCGGGGCGGCGGCATGGCTGCGGGTAGCAGGTGCGCCAGGCGTCAGGCCCCAGCGAGCGCAGAAGCGTGGCGGTATGGAAGGTGCCAGCGCCCACCTCAGAGTCGTATGGCTGCATGACGGTGCAGCCCTGCTCGGCCCAATAGTGCTCGAGCGCAAGGATCATGTCTTGGAACGTCAACGGGGATTCGCTCATTTGATTCCTCTTCCCAAAGCGTCAAAGCCCTTCCCTAGAGGGTCTTGATGTCCTCGATTGGCCAGTAGATGCAAATAACCTTCGACGTCACCGAGCTCACGGGGACGGGGCCGAAGTAGCGAGAATCAAGGGAGTTTGTCCTGTTGTCTCCCATGACCCAAACGTATCCGTCAGGAACGGTGTAAGGATAGGTGATGCCAGCGGACCCGGCTGTGTCGGAGAGCGAGTAGGAGGGCTTTCCCTCGGTATAGGGCTCGTCCAGCGCCACGCCGTCCACATAGACGACGCCGTCGCGCAGGTCAACGGTCTGCCCGCCAACGGCAATCACGCGCTTGACGAGCGTCGTGTCGGAGTCGGTCACGCTCTTGAAAGTGACGACGTCCCCCTGGTCTGGGTCATCCCAGAGAAGCGAAATCCTAAGGCCGAAGATGAGGTCGCCCTCCTGGATGGTGTCAAGCATCGAAGCCGTAGGAACCACGTTGACTTCGACGACAAAGAGGCGCAGAAGGACTGCGATGACGAAAGCTACGAGAATCGTGACAAAGACGTCAAAGCCCGCTCCATGCTTCCTGCCGCCCTTCTCGGTAGTGGAAGTCTTTGGATCTTCAGTCTGGTAAGCCATCAGTGCTGCGCCTCCTTGGTCTTTCCGTCGGCGTCCGAGCCTTCGTCCGTACGATTCTTTGCCTCGTCCATGACGCGACGGGCAAGCTCCCACTCTTCGTCCGAGAGCCCCGCCCCTTGGAGAAGGTCGGGCCGCCACAGAGCGGTCCTTTTGATGGCGCTTTCCCTGCGCCATGCATCGACCGCCGCGTGGTCTCCCGAGAGGAGCACGTCGGGCACGCGAAGCCCATCATAGTCCGCCGGGCGTGTGTACTGGGCGTACTCCAGAAGGCCATCAGAGAAAGACTCGTCCTCAGCGCTCCGCTCGTCGCCCAGCGCGCCAGGAAGCAGCCTAACGACCGAGTCGATCACCACAAGGGCAGGAAGCTCTCCTCCGGTGAGCACGTAGTCGCCAAGCGAGAAGACCTCGTCTGCAAGCGTGTAGGCTCGCTCGTCCATCCCCTCGTAGCGACCGCAGACGAGAAGGATGCGCTCGTATCCTGCAAGCTCGCGCGCGCATGACTCGTCATAGCGCCTTCCGCAGGGCGAGAAGAACACCACGTGCGGCGAGACGTCACCGCGAGTGGAGATGTCGCGAATCGCCTCGAAGAGCGGCGCGGGCTTCATGAGCATGCCTTGTCCGCCGCCAAACGGGGCGTCGTCAACGGTGCGGTGGCGATCGTGCGTCCAGTCCCTGAGGTCGTAGGCCTCGAACGAGAAGATGCCCCTCGCCTGGGCGCGACCCATAATCGACGCGGAGAGGTATGGCTCGAAGACGTCAGGAAAGACAGAGAGCGTCTCGAAGATCATGCGCTCTCCCCTCCCTCGGACTCAAATCCAAGCCCGTCGGGGACATTGACGGTGATGGCACCCTTGCTGGGGACTTCGGATACGACGGAATCGATCACGGGAAGGAGCAGCTCTCCGCGCCTTCCCTCGATGACCCAGACGTCGTTTGCGGGACCCACCATGACCTCTTCGACGATGCCGAGCTCGCCAAGGGCGGGGTCTATGACCTCGCGGCCAAGAATCGCGCTTGCGTCGTGAAGCGAGATGTCTTTTGGAAGGTCGTCCTCGCAAGCCAAGAGCTGGCGTCCGACAAGTCGCTCGGCTGCGGCAATGCTGGAGACTCCCTCAAACGAGACGAGCTGCCCCGCACCGGAGCCCTCGCTCACGCGTGATACGACAAACGAGCGGGGTCCCTTGAGATGCGGCGGCACCACGAAGACCTTGAGGCCTTCGCGCATAAGACGGGGAAGGCCGTGAACGGGAACCGTCACGACCTCCCCCCTTCTTCCGTGCGGCTTTTCCACACGGGCTATGATTCTGAACTGCTGACGCACGAGACTAGCCTACGACCTCAACCTCGACCGAGGTCCCCACGCGCTGGCCCAACGCATGGGCCAAGGTACGGATAGCCTTTATCGTACGACCTTTGCGACCAATCACGCGGCCTGCATCGGCCTCCGCGCAATTGACCTCGATGAGAGAACCGTCCTCTCCGTCGGTGACGTCAAGGGAAACAGCGTCTTTGTCGTCAACGAGACCGCAGACTATGTACTCGACTAGATCCGCAACCTTGTCAGAGGGCATCTCGTCGACGTCGGGCTCCTCTTCGCTCATCCCAATGGTCTCATCCATGGGACCACCCGCTACTCAGCGGCAGACTCGGCAGCAGCCTTCGCAGCCTCGGCAGCCTTAGCAGCGGCCTTCTTCGAGAGCTTGGCCTTCTTCTCGGCAGCGGGAGCGCCGGTGCGGGCGATGTCAATCAGGTGAGAGACGGCATTGGTGGGCTGGGCACCCTTAGAGACCCACTCATCGACCTTCTCGAGGTCGATCTCGATGGTCTTGGGGTTGGTCATGGGGTTGTAGCGACCAACCTGCTCGATGTAACGACCGTCGCGAGGCATGCGGCCGTCAGCGACGACGACGCGATAGTACGGGTGCTTCTTGGCGCCGTGACGGGCCAGGCGAATCTTAACTGCCAATGAAAACTCCTCCAAACAAGCGGTGCCTGAGTAGATGGGAATGGCTGCACCGCATAGCCACAAAGCAGCCATAAATGATACAGCCAACAAGAGGGACTGTAGGTGCAGATTTTGTGAATGGTCTGTTCTTAAAAATGGCTGGAAGGGACCTCGGAGAAGAAGTTTCAGGTGTCAAATATGTATTTGCGACTTTAATTGCGAACTTTGGATTCTTTAGGTTAGCTTTAGCGCTTCACTCTATGATTCTTGTACCTAAAGTGATTAAGGGAGGCACGTATGAACATTCTTGTCGTTGAGGACGAGAAGAACCTGGCCGACGCGATCGTTGAAATCCTTAACAGCAATGGATACAACGCCGAGGCAACTTACGATGGAACGTCTGGCCTTGAGAAAGCGCAATCCGACGCTTACGACGCTATCGTGCTGGACGTGATGCTTCCCGGCATGGACGGGCGCGAGATCGTGCACGAGCTGAGAAGGGCAGGAAAGTCCACCCCGATTCTGATGCTGACCGCGCTCTCTTCGACCAAAGACAAGGTTGACGCGCTCGATGCAGGCGCCGACGACTATATGACCAAGCCTTTCGAGTCCGATGAGCTTCTCGCCCGCCTCCGCGCGCTGACCCGCCGCAAGGGCGAGGTTGTCATCGACGAGGTCAAGTTCGAGGACATTACGCTTGACCTCACGACCCATGACCTCAGCTGCAAAGACCGCAAGGTGCACCTCTCCGGCAAGGAGTTTGAGGTCATGAACATGCTCATGACGTCCAATACGCGCGTAGTCTCTAAGCAGGACCTGCTGACCAAGGTGTGGGGCGCAGATGCCGACGCTTCGGAAAACTCAGTCGAGGCCTACATCTCATTCCTTCGCAAGAAGCTTCAGCATGTAAACTCTAAGGTCCAGATCACAACTCTGAGAATGCTGGGATATCGCTTGGAGTACTTCGAGAATTAATGGCCGGTCCAGTACTACCGAACCGGTCTTGGGGGTCATAGCGCATGCTGAAAAAGCTGCGAAGGGAATTCGTCATCATAACGATGACTCTCGTTGGGCTTGTTCTGATACTTACTCTCGGGTCGTCGCTTATCATTAATTACACGACGCAGGCCGAGGTTGTCGAGGACGCCCTCCACAGGGGGCTTTCAAACAGCGTCGACGCTCCTCCTCAGTTTGACCGCGACGTTGAGAGCGTTAGCCCCAACCTGGTCACTTATGTCGTCGACGTGAACGCTGATGGCACGATCGTGTCGCGCAGCTCCTATTACATCGACGAGGACGTGTTTGCAGAGATTCTCGAAGAGGCCCTTGAGAGCGACAGCACTCTTGGCAAAAACAACGAGCTGCACTTTGAGTGGATGAAGGTCGCGACGGAGGACGGCTGGCGCATTGCCATCGCAGACACCAGCACAATCGACGCTAACCTCGCCAAGATGACGCTGATGGACGCAGGGGCGGTGCTTATCGCCCTGGGAGCGCTCTTTGTGATTGTGTGGCTCCTCTCCGCTTGGATACTGAAGCCAATAAAAGAGAACTGGGACTCGCAAAAGCGATTCATCTCTGACGCGTCGCACGAGCTTAAGACGCCCCTTGCGGTGATCATCGCAAATACAGACATACTTAATACGGACGATAGCCTCAACGAAGAGCAGCACAGGTGGGTTTCGAGCACGCTCGACGAGGCCCATCACATGCAAGGGCTTGTGGAGGACCTGCTGACGCTCGCTCGAACCGACGAGGCCATTGCCGACCGCAACTCCTCCGCCCTCAACAAGGTAGATATTGATTTTTCCGAGCTTGTTGACGGGAGCGTCCTTGAGTTTGACGCCATTGCCTTCGAGCGTGGCTGCCAAATCGAGAAGGACATCGATGAGGACGTCCACGTGCAGGGCGACTACGACCAGCTTTCGCGCGCGGTGAACACCTTGATTGACAACGCGACAAAGTATGCGCCCAAGGGCTCGGTCGTAAAGGTGGCGCTCAAGAAGCCTGAGCTGAGTCATTCCAGCGCAAAGCTTACGGTCAACAATGGCGGCGACCCAATTGCTGCAGAGGAGCTGGCGCACCTCTTCGACCGCTTCTACCGCTCCGACAAGGCCCGAGAGCGCCAGAAGTCGGGCGGGTTTGGCCTTGGGCTTGCCATCTGCAAGGGAATCATTGAGGCTCATGGCGGAACGATTACTGCGACAAGCACGGCTCAGGACGGCACCACGTTCACCGTCGTGCTGTAGAAGCGCCGCGAGCGCTGCCAACTTGCGCGACCTCTGATGCTGGGCGCAGCTCCCCCGGCTGCCAGGTTGCGCGACCTCTGATGCCGCCCCCTGCCAGGTTCCGCGACTTCTGATGCCCGTTTTGCCAACTTGCGCGACTTCTGATGCCGAACCTGCCAGGTTGCGCGACCTCTGATGCCGCAGAAGTCGCGCAACTTGGCAGCCGCCCCTTGTGTGAGGCTGGAAAAGAATTGATGTCGCGCTTCTCGCGGGGCACTTCTCGCGGGGCGCTTCTCGCGGGCGCGACTCTCGCACAACCTCTCCACCTGCGAATTCTCTGAGCGTCGTATCCAATCGTCCTCCTGCGTGAGGATTTTCGCCGCCATCGCAGCTCAAAGCGAGAAGGGCTTCGCAAAGCCTCAGGTATAGGAATGGCACTCCTTCAAAGCATTGACACCCTGTCTGTGGCATCTGAGGTGGGATCACGCGGCTTGGCGCTGGCAACTTGAGCGGCTGCTGGAGCCGCAACGGCAAAGGAGCCTCATGGCCAGCCGCGAGCCAATCAAGAGAGCCGGAAGCCTGATGGCATTGGCTCGTATAATCGAGTCATGGAAACAAGGTCTGACATCATCGCCTGGAACGGGCCCGCGGTGGGGCTGCTCGATCTTGATGCCTTCTTTGCGTCGGTTGAGCAGCTCGATCATCCCGAATGGCGAGGGAAGCCCGTTATCGTGGGTGGCTCCCCGGAAAAACGCGGGGTCGTCTCCACTGCCTCGTATGAGGCTCGCGTTTATGGGGTCCACTCGGCCATGGCATCCGCCACGGCCAAGCGCCTCTGCCCTGACGCAATCTGGGCTTCCCCCAACTTCAAGCGCTACCGCGAGATGAGCGACAAGGTGATGTCGATCATCAAAGACGAGACCCCGCGCGTAGAGCAAGTCTCGATCGACGAAGCGTTTTTTGACGTGACGCCAGGTCGCTTCTCGAGAGAGAGTCCCGTCGACATCTGCCAAAGAATCCAGCGCCGCGTGCTTGGGCTGGGCATAAGCTGCTCCATTGGCATCGGCGTAAACAAGACCGTCGCCAAGATTGCCTCTGAGCGCGAGAAGCCGCGAGGCCTTACCGTCGTGTTCCCCGGTACTGAAGCGGGCTTTTTGGCACCGCTTCCCGTAAGCGCCATGAGCGGCATAGGCCCTGCGGCAACGTCGAAGCTAGCCGAGATGGGAATCAAGACGCTCGGGCAGCTTGCGCATGCAGACGAGAAAGAGCTCGAGGTCCGCTTCGGCGTCATGGGCCCCCGCATGCGCGAGCGCGCCGCGGGTCGAGAGAAAAGCGTCGTGCAGCTTTCCGACGCAGAGGAGGAGGTCAAGTCCGTCTCGAACGAGAGGACGTTTGAGACGGACATCACAGGGCGAGACGAGCTTGAGGCCGCGATTCTCCATATCGCTGGAATGGTTGGCAGGCGGCTTCGCAAGAAGGGGCTCAAGGGTCGCACCGTCACCTTGAAGCTTCGCTACGATACGCTGAGGTCGCGCACCGCCCAGACGAGGCTTGATTCAAGAGTTGATGACGAGCATGTCTTTGGGCCCGTTGCCGTAGGCCTTTTGGACGAGCTTTGGAAGCCTGGGATACGCGTAAGGCTCGTGGGAGTTGGCATCTCGAGCTTCGACGACGACCCCGCGGGAGAGCAGCTGAGGCTCTTCCCGGACGGCCAAGCGAGCGAGAATGAACGCTCGCGAAATCACGCGAATCTGTCCCGCGTTACCGACGCGCTCAAGGAACGCTTTGGGGACGATGCCGTGGAATATGGTCGTGACCTGCGCTTTCGGTCCAAGACGACAGGCACTGCGCCAAAAGACCTCCCAAAGGACTGAAGCCGGTCGCGCAAATAACTAGAAGGGCCGCTTGCGACCCCGAGCTCGGATTGCAGCGAATCTCCCAGGCGGGCACGCCCCGAACGCGTGGCGAACCTTTGGGCCTGGCGCTACTCGGCAGAGGCCTCCTCGGACGCCGGCGCCGCACCCTCGAGGTTGAGCTCAACGCGAGGCGCGTCTCCCCAAAGTCGCTCAAGACGATAGTAGTCACGCGTCTCGGGCATGAAGACGTGCACGACGACGCTTCCGTAGTCGAGGAGAATCCAGTGCTTGCCCTCGCGGCCTTCGGTCGAAATGGGCGAAACGTTGCAGTTGATGCGGACCTTCTCGCGAATCTCATCGACAATGGCGTCGATCTGTGTGGTGTTAGTCGCCGAGCAGATCAAGAAGTAATCGCAAACGTCGGTCTGCTGGGTTAGATCGAGCAGAACGATGTCTTCCGCCTTCTTTGAGTCGGCTGCCACGGCAGCTACCTTTGCGATCTCGAGAGAGGTCAAAGCCATAGAATCTCCTGTCCTCGTGCGCTATTCGCCCTGATGAGAGCGCCTTTGCGCAATCTTGTTGTATGTATCAATGGTACCCGGCCAGAGGTAGCGCGAACCATCAAGCACGTAAACTATGCCACCTACGAAGGATTCCCAAAAAAGGTCGTCGAGAGAGACCTCCCCTACTTTCTTGCGCACCGAATGGATGCCCGGAGTGTCAGGGCGCATGGGCTCGATGCCGTCGGCAACAAAGAGCACCTCGTCAAGCGGCGACATCTCAGGCGCGGCGGTCGTGTGGACCGAGATTGCATGCCAGACCTCCGGAGGAAGATCGGGATAGCGCGAGGGAAGCTCGCGAGCAGCAACGATGCCGTGCAGAAGCGGCTGCACCAGGCGCAGATCGACCCCAAGGTCTATCCCAAGCTCGCGGGCGCGCTCGATAACCTGCTCTTTGGAGAGCGCCTTGTCCCAGTCATGCAAGAGCCCAGCCACGTGCGCAAGATAGGGGTCCACGCCATAGGCTAGGGCGAGCTTCTCGGCGCACTGGGCTACCGACAGCGAATGACCGAGCCTGTGGGGCTTGGCCGCAAGATGTTCTTTCACGTCAGCTTCGATTCCTGCGATTGTGCAAAGCTGCTCGTCTGTGTAGTTGGGCTTGTTCTTTCCAGCCATCAGTCGGCTGCCTCCGTAGTCTGTCCGTAACGGCTCCGCGTGACGCCGTAGAGCCCGTGCTTGTGCAAATACCCCGTCACAGAGTCGGGCGTCAGGTAGCGCAGGCTCTGGCCGGCCTTGATGCGCTCGCGCAGGTAGCTCGAGGAGATGGCGAGCGCGGGAACGGAGAGGTACGTGACGTCGAAGTCAATCCCAGACTCATCGATGACCTCCCATGCGTGGTCAAGGTCATACCCAGGGCGCGTTGCCCCGACCAAATGCGCCAGATGAGCGATGTCGGCGGAGTCGCGCCACTTGACGATCTCGCTGATGGCGTCGGCGCCGGTGATGAAGTAGAACTCGACGTTGTCGGGATAGAGCTCGCGCAGAAGCCGCAGCGTCTCGGCAGTGTAGGTGACGCCCTCCCGCTCCACCTCAAAGCGAGAGGCGACGAAGTGGGGGTTGTCGGCCGTTGCCAGAAGCGTCATCGCGTAGCGGTCCTCGCCCGAGGTCACGTTACGGTCGAGCTTGAAGGCGGGACGCCCCGCGGGCATGAAGACGACGATGTCCAGATGCAGGTCATCGAAGGCCTGCTCGGCGGCGACCAAATGGCCGTTGTGGATGGGGTCGAAGGTGCCGCCCATGATGCCCAGGCGATAGGTGCGAGAAGGGTCGGTTCCCAAGACGGGAAGGTCCTTCTCGTGCAAGAGGTCAATGTCTATAGCAGAAGGCGCAACCTTTCCTGTGCTAACCATGCTCTCCCCTAGAAAACAAGAAGCTCGTCGCGATGAATTGCCGGCTGCGCGCGGTCGGGTCCCAAGAACCGCTCGATGACGTCGAGCTTCAGCCCGCGCACGCGAGCCATGTCCTCTGAAGAGTAGCGCACCGCCCCCCTGCCGATAAGGGCACCATCGGGGTCGAGCACGTTGACAACGTCACCAACCTGGTATTCTCCCTCTGTCTTGGTAACGCCAACGGGAAGGATCGAGGCGCCGCGGTCAATGACGGCGCGCGTCGCGCCTTCGTCGAGGTAAAGCGAACCGTGCACAATCTCAGAAAGCCCAATCCAGAGCTTGCGGCCCACATCGTGCGTGCCAGAGCCAGAGGGCACAAAGCGCGTACCGACCCTCTTGCCATGCGCAACGTCGACAAGCACGTTTGGCCGCCTCCCCAGGCAGATGACGGTCGGGATGCCCGCCGCGAGCATCGCGCGACCGGCGCGGACCTTTGAGGACATGCCGCCAGTGCCAAACGAGGTGCCCGAGCCACCGGCCATGCCAGAGACGCGGGCGTCGACCTCATGCACGGTCTCGACGAGGCTTGCTGTCGGGTCTTCTTGCGGATTGGCCGTATAAAGGCCAGCGACGTCCGACAAAATCACATACAGGTCGGCAGAGACCATCCCCGCAACGATAGCTCCGAGCATGTCGTTGTCGCCGAACGTGAACTCGGCAACCGAGACGGTGTCGTTCTCGTTTACAACTGGCACCGCGCCAAGCTCGAACATGCGCGTGAGCGTATTTCTCGCGTGCAGGTACGAGTCTCGCTCGATGACGTCGCGGCGAGAGAGAAGAACCTGGCCGCACGGAATGTCGTGGCGCTCCAGGGCCTGAGAGTAGAACTGCGTGAGAAGGGCCTGGCCTGCGGCGGCGCAAGCCTGAAGGTCATCAATCTCGCGCGGACGCTCGTGGAAGCCCAAGATTTCGCGACCGGCGGCCACGGCGCCCGAAGACACCATCACGACGCGAGTGTCCTCCCCCACGAGCGTCGCGATTTGGTCGCAGAGCGAGCGGACGAACGCGCGGTCGATGGCGCCCGTCTTGTCCACGAGCGTAGAGGAGCCAATCTTTGCGACGACAGTGCGAGCGCCCTTGGTAGATGCCATCAATCCTCGTCTCCCCCGTCTAGGGTCTCATCCTCGTCGAGGCCTGCGAACTCATCGTTGACGGGACCGCCCTCATAGGTGAACGCAAATCCCAGGATGCGCACCTCGTCTCCGCGCTGGCAGCCTGCTTCCTCAAGACGCTCGTCAAGGCCCGCGCGATCAAAGCGATGCTGCAGGTAGGCGATTGCCTCGTCGTTCTCGAAGTCCGTCTGGATGACCATGCGCTCGATCGAGCCGCCGGTGACGCGCCAGACATGCGCCTCCTCGCGAGAGATGGTGAATGCGCGGTCGCGCTTTTGGCGGCTGCGCTCCCACGTCTTGTTGTAGAGGTCAGCCGGCCCTTCGGGAACCTCAACCTGGCTTCTGAGCTCCGCCACCTGAGCCGCGGTGACGTTCACGAGGTCGTCGAGGCCCTTGCCCGTGACGGCCGAGACCGCCATGAAGCGGCGCCCATCCTTCTCGGCAGCCTCCTTCAGGCGCGCGATGGCGTCATCGGTGTCGGGCATGTCGCACTTGTTGGCAACGACAATCTGCGGCCTCTCGGCGAGCTCGGCCGCATATGCCGAGAGCTCGGCATTGATCGTGTGGTAGTCGTCGACGGGGTCGCGGCCCTCGAAGCCGCCGGTGACGTCAACGACGTGCAGGATGAGCGCAGTGCGCTCGATGTGGCGCAAAAACTCGTGCCCCAGCCCTTTGCCCTCGCTCGCTCCCTCGATAAGACCGGGCACGTCAGCGCAGACAAACGAGCGCCCGTCAGACGCGCGGGCGACGCCGAGGTTGGGAACGAGCGTCGTGAAGGGGTAGTCGGCGATCTTCGGGCGTGCCGCAGAGATGCGGGCGATGATGGAGCTCTTGCCGACGGAAGGCATGCCGACAAGCGCGGCGTCGGCCATGAGCTTCATCTCGAGCTCGATCCAATGCTCGCGCGCTGGCTCGCCCTTCTCGGCAAACGCCGGTGCGCGGCGGACGGACGTGACGAAATGAATGTTGCCGCGACCGCCAACGCCGCCAGGCGCAACGATGACGCGCTCGCCGGGGCGCGTGAGGTCGGCAATCTGATAGAGCGGCTTTTGCGTCTCGGGGTCAAGCTCGCGAACGACGGTGCCAAGGGGAACGCGCAGGATAAGGTCCTGGCCGTCCTTGCCATGCATGCGCTTGCCCTGGCCGTGCGTTCCGCGCTCGGCCTTGAAGTGATGCTTGTAGCGATAGTCGATGAGCGACGAGAGCTGAGGGTCTGCCTCAACGATGACGTCCCCGCCATGGCCGCCGTCGCCGCCGTCGGGACCCCCTTTGGGTACGAACGCCTCGCGACGGAACGACATGCACCCGGCGCCGCCGTCGCCGCCCTTGACGTTGATATGAGATAGGTCGGTGAATGTGACCACAGTGTCCTCCTTGCGACACTCAGATGGTACTAGAACAACATGGCTGTTCCGAGCGGTTTTCAAGCCACAACAGCAAAGGTTAACGGTTTTGTCGGGCGAGCATTGCTCGACAAGGCAAGGCGAGCCCGGCGCCGGCGCGCCTTGCCTCCCAGAGCCGCCTGCCTCAGGGCAATCGAGCCGATAAAAAGGGCCCCGCCGAAGCGGGGCCCCGCAAATGGATGAGATGAATCGCTACTCAGCAGCCGGAATGACGTTGACGACGTGCTTTGCGCCCTTCTTGAACTCAACGGTTCCGTCGGTAAGCGCGAACAGGGTGTCATCCTTGCCGCGACCAACGTTCTTGCCGGGGGTGATGTGAGTGCCGCGCTGGCGAACGATGATCTGACCGGTCTTGATTGCCTGACCGCCATAGATCTTCACGCCAAGGCGCTGAGCCTGCGAATCGCGGCCGTTGCGGGACGAGCCGAGACCTTTCTTGTGAGCCATGGTGCTACCTGCCTATCTATGCTGGTGTGACTACTTACTCGCCCTCGCCGGGGAGCTCGGTGACGCGGAGCTTGGTGAGGTTCTGGCGATGACCCTTGGTGCGGTGATAGCGCTTACGCTTCTTGAGCTTGAAGATGGTGACCTTCTCGCCCTTGAACTGCTCGAGAACCTCGCAGGTAACCGTCTTACCCTCGAGAGCGGCAGGCTCAACGACCGTCTTGGTGCCGTCATTCAGAAGAAGGACGGCAAGCTGGACCTTGTCGCCAGGCTGCGCGTCGAGCTTCTCGACGTCAATGACGTCGCCCTTGGCAACCTTATACTGCTTGCCACCAGTTGCTACGATTGCGTACATGTGTGTAACCCTTCATTGCTGGCTTGAGTGCAACAGTTCTTTATGGTACTAGCCGAGCCGGAAACCGTCAACGGATTTTGACCCTGACCAGCGGCGACCGCAAGGGAAACGAATCGATGCCACTGACCGATGGCTTTCCGACACAACCTATGAAATTTTAGTCTCCAGAAACCTTATCGTGCACGTTTCATAGAGGCTCCACAAGACGACCATCTTCTGTCTCGTGCCACTGCCCCACCCTGCGAACGCGAACGGAGTCGATCCCAGAGAGCTCGTCAGGGTGTGCCGTCGCGATGGCGCTGATCAATACGAGTGGCCGAAGCGACCCTTCGGGGCTCGAGCGCGTCTCCATTGTGGCCAGGATCGACTCGCTGTCAGGAGAGGCCTTTGCATCAAGCGATACGAGCGTGCTTGTAAGGTCGACGCGCTTTTCCTTGTCTCCACGCAGATAGACGAGCTGCCCTTGCTTCTTGAGCTCCATGGCTCCCTCGAGGAGAGCCTCGGCGTTATTGGATCCGAGCACCTCGAGCTTCCAGCGCGATCGCGTAAGCCAAGCTTCGAGCGCGGGAAGGCTCCCGTCTACGTATCCGCAGCGACGCGGTGCCAGGGCGGGGGGCGTTGAGGCCGCGAGCGCCGAGAGCGCGTCCTGCTCTCCCATGCGCTCAGTCAGCACGAGGTCAAAGTACTCGCTCGAGGAGGACGCGCCTACTGGAAGCGCCTGAGAGAACTGGATGCGAACGCGGCGAGCAAACCCGTTGCCAACCGAGAAGGGCAGCTGGGCGCGGCGAATGCAGCGGAGCATCGTGTTGATCACCTCGAGGTGGCCAAGGTAGGCAAGCCGCTCGTCCTTGGCATACTCAAAGCGAAGGCGATAGAGTCCCTGCATCATGAGCGATCGCCCCAGACCTTGTTCGCAACTCCCAATGTTGGGCAGACGCCGCAGCCAACGCATGAGGTGCGGGTGCAATCGGGCGTTGTGACCCCTTGTGCCGCACGCCTCCACTCTCGAAGCAGGTAGCCCTTTGAGACGCCGGGAGAGGTGTGCTCCCAAGGAAGTCGCGCGTCGGTCGGGAATTGCTCGGAGGCTATCTCCTCAAGGTTGTAGCCAAGCTCAGAGGCGGCCTCTTCCCAGCGCTCAAATGAGAACTCGCTGGTCCAAGCATCGAAGCGGCAGCCATGGCGCCATGCCGCATAGATGAGGTCAAAGCCGGCGCGGCCTATCTTGGAGAGCGCGGCCTCGACGAGCGAGGTTGTCGAGTCGTGGTAGGAGATCTTGATGTCCCGCTCCGTGTTCGAGGTGACGAGCAGGTCGACGCGGCGCTCGACCTCCGAGCGGTCGAGCTGGCCCGCCCACTGAAACGGCGTATAGGCCTTGGGGACAAAGACGGCAACGGATACGGAGACGGAGACCTTGCTCTTGCGGCCCCTTCCGACGACCTCTCGGCCGATGTCCAGAACCCGCTTGGCCGTGGCCGGAATGGCGACGATGTCCTCGTCGGTCTCGGTGGGAAGCCCCATCATGAAGTACAGCTTGCAGCGACGCCAGCCATTCTCGAAGGCGTTCCTCGCCGCGCGCTCGATGTCATCCTCCGTCACGTTCTTGTTGATGACATCGCGAAGGCGCTGCGTGCCGGCCTCGGGCGCAAAGGTAAGCCCTCCACGCTTTGAGCCGGAGACCGCCGTCGCCATGTCGACGCCAAAGGAGTCAAGGCGCTGAGACGGGATGGACACGCGGATGCCGCGACCATCCAGGCGTTGGTCAAGCTCGGAGAGAATCTGGGCGCACTGGGAGTGGTCGGTCGTCGAGAGAGAAGACAGCGAGATTTCGTCATAGCCGGTCTCACGAAGGCCCTTAATGCCAGACTCGACAATCTGATTGGCAGGCCGCTCGCGCACGGGTCGATACGTCATGCCCGCCTGGCAGAAGCGGCACCCTCGGGCGCAGCCGCGCAGCACCTCTATCGCAAGCCGGTCCTGAACGACGCCTAGGTAAGGCACCACGCGCTGAGCGCAGGCAGGAGTGGCAGAGAGGTCGGGAATGCAGCGCTTGAGAACCGTTGGCGGCGCCCCTGAGCCCTCCTTGGGCACGACGTAGCCCCAGCGCGTTGACGTGTCGTCGACAACAAGCTGATAGAGCGAGGGCACATAGACGCCTTGGATGTGCGAGAGCTCGATTGCAATCTGGGAACGAGACAAGCCCCGCTCTCGGCAGCTGCGCACGCACTGGGCAATCTCGACGACGGCCTGCTCGCCGTCCCCCAGAAGGATCGCGTCGAACATGGGCGCCATCGGCTCGCAGTTCCAAACCGAAGGACCTCCCGCGATGACAATGGGGTCGTCTTCGTCGCGGTCCTCGGCACGCAGCGCAATGCCAGCCAGATCGAGCGTCTCGACGATGTTTGTCGCGATGAGCTCGTGCGCGAGCGTAAATCCCACCAAGTCAAAAGACGCCACAGGAGAGCTTGACTCAAGCGACAGGAGAGGAATGTGGCGCTCTCGCATGAGAGCTGACATGTCCGTCCAAGGAAGATACGCGCGCTCGCACGAGATGCCGTCGGCTGCGTTCAAGGCGCCATAGAGGATGGAGAGGCCCAGGTTAGGCTGGCCAATCTCATAAACGTCCGCATAGATGAGGCAGGCATGGAACGGCCCATCCTGCTGCTCGACGGAGCCCCACTCGTGGTCGAGGTAGCGGCTCGGATGCTCAACGTGCGAAAGGAGCGGCTCAATCTTGTAGTAAAGGTCTTCTCGCTTCGCCTTCATGCTATGCGCCTTGGCTCACAGTGCCGTCAGCGGAGAAGATGACGTACTGAGCGCGCTCGCGCGCCTCGCGCTCTTCGTGAGCCTTCTTTGCCGCATCCTGGGCGCGCCGGGGAAGAGCGGCGAGGGCGCCAGAGGCCTCTTTGGACGACTTGCCAAGGGATGCAAAGTCCGGCAGTTCGACGGTGCCGTCCTCAATGCCAAAGCGCAGCTTGAGGCCATTGCCGACCGCAACGGTGCCCACGTAGCCAAGAACGCCCCTAAGCACCCATTTGCCAGCGGGAACGAGCTCCACGACGTTTCTGGAGAGGCTGCGCCAAGCAAAGCCGGCAGCCACGATGGCCGCGATCTCGACTGCACGCGATGCGTCGAGGCCCCTGCCATAGGCGGCCGCGATGTCTAGGGCGAGCTTCGACTGGTTTGCCGTCATTACCGGCATGTCGGAGCCGGGGATGAGGTTCACGGCTCCAACGGCGGCGTTCTCAGCTGCGCAGCGAACGACGAGCTGCTTGACCTCTGCGTCACGGCAGAACGGGAAGTTGGCGGCCATGGCAATGCCCTTGGGGGTCGCAGAGACAAGCCAGTCGGCAAGCAGGGGCCCGAGCTTCGAGGGGTCGGCGCACGCAATCACGCTCACGAGACCCTCTGCCTCCTCGGGAAGCTCAACCTCCGGCGCCTCGACGGCCGTCTCGGCAACAAGGGCAACGGGTACGTTTGCGCGAGCAAACCCAAGCGCAGAGGTCGCCGCATCGGCCTCCGCGTTGCCGCAGACAATAATTGCGGCATCTGCAGAGGTTGGCGCTCCAGACCCCGCAAGCGCAACGTCCACCTCTGCGCCACGGTCGTCGGCGACAAGCAAGTCTTTCACGGCGAGCACGAGCGGACGAGGCGCGGCGGAGCCGACGCGCACGCAGAGGCGTATGCCCTCGGCGCGATTCTCCTGGGCGTCCTTGCCAGCACCAAGCACCTCAAGAATCTTGTTCAAAGATATCTGAGCCATCAAACCCTCCAAAAGCAGCAGAGACTAGGCAGACTTCTGCCTGTGGCGCCAGACCGACTGAACGGCCCCCACGGCAGTAATCTGGGCGATCATCGAAGACGAGCCGTAGCTAATGAACGGAAGAGGGATGCCGGTGATTGGCATGATGCCAATGCACATGCCAACCTCCTCGAGGACCTGGAACGTCCACATAGCCGCGCAGCCAACGCACACCAGCTTGCCAAACATCAGCTCGCAGTGCATGCCAAGGCTTATCGTCGAGAATATCATCCATGCGAACAGCCCGAGAAGCACGAGGCTCCCGACAAAGCCAAATTCCTCCGCAAGCAGAGCAAAGACGAAGTCTGTGTGGGCCTCGGGCAAAAAGCCGCTGCCTGCCTGAGACGCGTTGCCAATCCCCTTGCCAAACAGCCCGCCGGAGCCGACGGCAATCTTTGCCTGCTGCAGGTTATAGCCGTCGCCAGACGGGTCGACGGAGGGGTCGATGAAGACGATGAGGCGGTTGAGCTGGTAGGTCTTGAGAATGTGGGGTATGCCGTCGATCATCGACTCGATGATGATGGCCGCTGCCCCCGCCACAATGATGGCTATCGTTATCAAGACCCAGCTCTTCTTCGCTCCGCCGCAGATGATGATTGCAGCCCCAAAGACAAGGATGATGAGGCCAGTGCCCAGGTCAGGCTGGAGCAGGATCAAGGCAAACGGAACGCAAAGGATGAAGCAGAGCTTTATGTAGTCGCGCAGCGTGTCGATCTTGCCGTTGTACTGCGCCGTAAGAGCAGCCATCAGATAGATCGTCACGATCTTGGCAAGCTCGGACGGCTGAAACGTTATTCCGATGAGAGGAATCCTGACCCAACCAGTAATGCCGTTGGCGTAGTAGCCAAGGCCGGGGATCCTTGGCGAAATCATCAGGATGCAGTCAATGACAAAGAGCGCCCTGGTCATTGACTGGAGGTTCCTGTAGTCGTAGTGCCAGACCACGACCGAGCAGACGATACCCAGAGCAATGCCCAAGAGGTGGCGAGGGAAGCTTGCCTCAGAGATGGTAAGCGAGGCCGACCAGATAACGATGACTCCATAGACGATCAAGAGCATCGCTGGGATGAGCTGGGAGAAGTAGATGTTGCCAAAGGCGCGCTTCGCCTTGACGGTTCTGGCGTTCGACCCCGCACTTCTCAGGTGCGAGCTTGCAGAGTCAAGCAGCCCATCTGTTGCGCTACCAGCCATGGCAACTCCCTTCTTTGCTTAGCGGTCCACGTTTGTCGAGTTGAGCTCTTGGTCGTCGGGCTCGTTATAGATGGCGCCGATGATGTCGCGGACAACGTACATGGCGCTCGTTGCTCCGGAGAGGACATGGTCCACGTTGGCGCCGACAACATACTTGGGATCCTCGGCGGGAACGAACGCAATGAACCAGCCAATGGGCTCGCCGGAGCTCGTCTGCTCCGCCGTACCCGTCTTGCCGCGCACCTGCTCGTTGAGGTTTGTCCAGTGGATGGTCTGCGAGTCAGACTCCTGATAGATGACGCCAGAAAGGCCCTCGTCAACGACGTCGAAGTTCGCAGAGTCTTCCTCGGGGGTCAAGATCACCTTTGGCTCGTAGTCAATGACCGAGCCATCCCCCTCGGCGCTTTTCACGCTCTTGAGGACATGGGGCTGATAGATGGTCCCACGGTTGGCGATGCCGCAGTAGGCGTCGACCATCTGCAGGCACGTGACGAGAAGGTCGCCCTGGCCGATGGCAAGGTTGCAGTTGTCGCCGCCCTGCCACGTCCTGGCGTCATCATCCGCATCTGACCAGTAGTTCCACTTCCACTCGGCATCAGGGACGCGGCCTGCGGCCTCGCTTGGCAAGTCGATGCCGGCCGTCTGGCCGAGGCCAAACTTCTTGAACGTCTCCTGCATGCCCTCTTGCTTGTCAGCGTCGGCGTAGTAGAAGCCTTTGCCAATCTCGTAGAAGACGACGTCGCAGGAGTAAGTGATGCCCGTCACGAGGTTGACCGACCCATGGCCGCTCTCCCACCAGCACTTCATGCCATAGGCCTCGCCGAAGCCCGTCCACCAGCCGGTGCAGTACCAGCTTGAGCTCGCGGTGGCGATGCCATAGCTTAGGGCGGCAAGGGTCGTGAGGGCCTTGATGGTGGATCCGGACGGGTACTGGCCGGCAATGGCGCGGTTCATCAAGGGGTAGTTTGAGCTCTCGGACTGAAGGTTCTCCCAGTCGCCTGTCGAGATTCCGCCGACAAAGATGTTGGGAGAGTAGGTGGGATAGCTCGCCATGGCTATGACCTCGCCATTGGTGCAGTCGATGGCAACGGCGCTGGCGCCATCCGCACGATAGCCGAGGCTCTTCTGGTACTCGACGACCTTCTGGATGGACTCTTCCGCAGCTTGCTGGACGTCGATGTCGAGCGTCAGCAGGATGTCGGAGCCGCTCTTCGGCTCAATCGTCGACGAGTAGTCGAGTACGTTTCCGTCAGCGTCAACGTAAACGATCTGCTCGCCGTCAATTCCCTGCAGCACGCTCTCGTATTCGAGCTCGACGCCAGACTGTCCGACGATGTCGCCCGAATTGTACTGGACCGCACCCTCGTCATCGCTCTGTGAGTTCAGCTGGTCCGCCGTCACGGTTCCCGTATAGCCGACGACGTGCGCCGCGACGGAGCCATACGGATAGGAGCGCTGCGTCAGTTCCTCAACCTCGACGCCATCGAAAACCGTGGGGTGCTCGGCGATGTAGGCAACAACGCGGCGCGAGACGTCAACGGACACAGAGCGGAGGCTCTGCGCTCCCGTCGAAGTGTCCTCGATCTTGCGCTTGACGGCAAGGGCCGGCATGCCGATGAGATTGGCTAGAAGCTGAACCTCGATATCATCGTCGGCAACGTCGCCCTCTGCCACCACGGTCAGGCTCGGGCGATTGGTGACGATTTCCTTGCCGTTCCTGTCGAGGATGCGGCCACGCGAAGCGGCGATGGAGACGCTGCGCGTGCGGTTAGACTCCGCCTGCTCAACATATTCGTCAGACGAGAGGACCTGCATGGAAAAGAGCTTGGCGATAAGGACGCCAAAAACGCCGCCAGAGACTATAAGCTGTCCCTTCAGGCGAGAGTGAGTGTTCGTCTCGCTCGACGTGTCGGAGCCGCCAGATGCCTTGGGACCTCCCCCACCGATATCAAAGGTGAAGTTGGCCTCGGAGCGCCCAAAGACGAGAAAAACGACAACGAGTGCAATGGCGATGACCACGCACACGATGATGATGACAAGAGTAAGGTTCATGGTCTACGAGAGGCCCTTCGTATTGAACCGAGAACCACGGCCTCTGCGCGCATGGCGGCCGCGGCCGCCAGCCGAAAGGCTTGGCCCGCTCGCGCTCTGGCGTGAGTAGTACCAGGCAAACGGCAGGAAGAAAAGAATCGTGAGCGCAGCCGTGGGCAGCGAGCGCAAGAAGAGCACGTCAAGCAAAGAGGAGGCGTCGCCCACCACGAGCATAAAGAGGTGATAGACAACAGAGACTATCAAGGTGTAGACAGAGACCTCCAGAACCGAGGCGCCAGCGTCACCGACAATGCGGTTTCTTCCCTCTGAGCCCATGAAGTAGCCAACGACGGAAAGTATGCCAGCCATAAGCCCGACGGGTCCCGTCGTTGAAAGGTCAAAGAAGAGCCCCGCAAAGAAGCCAGAAAGCACGGCCGGCTTGCCGCCAACGAGAAGCGCAATGCAGCAGGTGAAGATCAGCGCAAAGTTGGCCCGACCGTTGCCAAGGGCGATGTTCGGAGCAAGCGCAAGCTGCAGCACGCCACAAATAATGGCAAGCGCGATGATGTCATGGCGGCTTTTGTTCTTATCGGCAATCTGCATGCTCCTCCCCTCCCTACTCGCTGGTTGACTGGTCGCTCGAGGTTGTTGAGTCGGTGCTCGAAGAGCTGCTCGACGTTGTGTCGGTAGAGCTTGTGGAGTCAGTCGAATCCGTGGTGCTCGAGCTGTCGGTGGTAGAGCTGTCGGTGCTCGAAGAGTCGGTGCTGCTCGTGTCCGTTGAGGTGGTGGACGTCCCCGTCTCCTGAGCATCCGCCTCGGCGACGTCTTCTGATGTCGATATCTGGTCTTCGGTAAGAGACGTGATCACAAGGACTTCCTCGTAATTCTCGACGCTGGCATAGGTGTCTACAACGATGGTGTAGTACATCGACCCAGGGTTCTTCTCGACGCTCGTGACCTTGCCCAGGGGCAGGCCCTTGGGGTATACGCCGCCAAGACCGCTCGTGACGACAGTGTCGCCCACCTCGACGGTCTGGTCGGTCCTTATGAGGTCAAGCGTGACCTCGCCAGAGGCAGAGCCGTTAAGCATCCCCTGCGCACGGCTTGACTGAACCATTGCGGAAACACTGGAGGACTCGTCGGTTATCAGCCTGACCGTCGACGTCGTGGCGCTGCACTCGATGATCTGCCCAATGACGCCCGAGGAAGATGTGACTGGCATGCCAACGCTCAGGCCAGAGCTCGTCCCCTTGTCGATGGTGACCGTGGAGCTCCACGAGTCGGTAGAGCCCGAGATGATGCGCGCTGCAGTCGACTGGAGGTTGTAGGTGTCCTGAAGGCCAAGAAGCTCCTGAAGGCGGGTTGCAGTCTGCTCCGCCTCCTCAAGCTCGGCATTTCTCGTTCGAAGCTCGTCGTTCTCCTGCTGAAGCTCAGAGAGCGTCGCTTGGTCTGCCGTCAGGTTGGCAAATATGTTCGAAAGGCCTTGGAACGGCATGGTCACGACGGTGCCAATGTAGCGAACGGGCGTCGTCACCGTCTGAAAAGCGCCGCGAACCCCCGCCATAATGCCCGTGTCTCCACCGCGCACGCTCACGGTGAACAGCACGACCGAGACAACAAGGCACACGATAAGGGACCCGCCGCCGCTAGATTGGTTGTTGCCGCTTCCAAGGCCAGTCAGCTGGCCCCGGCTTCCGCTGCCGAGAGCCACGCTTATTGACCCGTACTCTGGACGAAGCCGCCAGACAGCGCATTGGCCTCAAGAACTCTTGCACATCCGGTTACGACGTTTTCAAGCGCTGTTGGGCTGACGTTGACGGGGACGCCTGTCTCCTCGCGAAGGCGCTGGTCAAGACCGCGGAGTAGCCCGCCGCCGCCTGTGAGGAGAATTCCGTAGTACATCAGGTCCGAAGCGAGGTCAGGCGGGGTGACGTCAAGAGCATCCTTGACTGCCTTGGTAACCTCATCAAGCGGATGATCGAGCGCCCGGCGAATCTCCTCGCTCTCGATGCGGACGGTCTTGGGAAGGCCGCTCATAACGTCACGGCCGTTGACCTCAACGTCGAGCTCCTCTGCCAGGGGCGCAGCGGAGCCAACCTTGATTTTGATGTCCTCGGCAGTCCTCTCGCCAATGGAAAGGTTGTAGGCATTTCTCACATGCTCGAGAATCGTCTGGTCAAACTCGTCGCCAGCAGTGCGGATCGACTGTGAAACGACGATGCCGCCCATGGATATGACAGCGACCTCGGTGGTGCCGCCGCCAATATCGACGACCATAGAGCCCGTCGGGTCCTCGATAGGAAGGTCAGCGCCAATGGCGGCCGCCATAGGCTCCTCGATCAGGTAAGCCTGGCGGGCGCCCGCCTGGATGGTGGCCTCGAAGACGGCGCGCTTCTCGACGGACGTGACGCCAGATGGCACGCACACGACGACGCGTGGACGGGGCGACCAAGGGTAGCGGCGCTCGCGTGCTTTGTCGATAAAGTAGCGAAGCATGACCTCGGTGACGTCGAAGTCAGCAATGACGCCGTCCTTCAAGGGCCGCTCCGCAATGATCGAGCCAGGAGTGCGGCCAATCATGCGCTTTGCATCGGCGCCAACGGCAAGCACGCGACTCTCGCTCTTGTCGATAGCGACAACAGAGGGCTCGTTGATGACGATGCCCTCTCCGCGGACAGCCACGAGCGTATTGGCCGTGCCAAGGTCAATGGCAAGGTCTCCGCCATATTCGCCAAATAGTGAGTCGAAGATCGACATGGCTTCCTTATCCCTCATGCTTCTGCAAAACAATCGACAGAAGCGCTGTCTTGTTGCTAGATTCTAACCCTCAGTGGAGCTTGATGACGAGCTGTCAGTAGTTGTGCTGCCAGAGGTCGAGCCCGTCGTGGTAGTGGAAGTAGATCCCGTAGTTGTTGAGCTGGTGGTGGAGCTATTCGTGGTAGTGCTGGAAGAGCTGCCGCTCGTCGACACTGCGGAGACCTTCCAAGAGATGCCGTCACGGACCATGGTGATCGTGAAGTCCTGGGTGCCGCCGCTGGACAGCGTTGCCGTTACATAGACCGTAGAGCTCGACATGCTCTGGTCAACGCTATTGACGGTGACGCTGGCAGAAGACGGAATGGCGCTCTCGATAGCAGAGGCATCGGCAGCAGAGTCAGAGATGTAGGCAGACATGTCGCCGCCCGACGTCTTGGCGCTGAAGAGCTCCTCGACGACCGTCTGCTGGGTAGGCCAGCCATAGCCACGATAGTAAGCGTATGCGCCGGCTCCGCCAATGATAACGAGGATGATGAGGATCGTCAGGAAGATCTTGAGACCGCGATGCTTGTGCTTGCGGCGAACCTTGCGCTCCTTCTTCTCCTGCTCGACGAGGTCCTCCTCAGAAACCGAGAAGAACCCGGTGTCGTCAGCAGAGGGCATGAGCTCCCCCGAGGCCCCCGTTGGGTCGAGCGGGTCGTAGCTGCCGCCGTAGCCGGCAGCCGCGAGCAGGGCGTCGGTGTCAGACGGCCGCTTGCTTGCGATCTGCGCCATGGCCTTGCGAGCGGCGTCATAAGAGGCCTGCGCCTCAGGAGAAAGCCGGAACGTGCCATCCGCCGTCGCGTGGTTGAATGCGTCGACGGCCTCGGACATGCGGTTTGCGGCGACGTAGGCAAGACCAAGGTCGCAGTAGACCTGGTTCTGGTTCTGAAGCGGCGTGGAGAAGTCAAGCGCGGTGCGGTATGCCTCCACAGCGTCCACCGGACGGCCGAGCCTGATGAAGCAGCTCCCAAGGTTGCAGAGCGCCTTCGAGGGGTTGGGGTTAGACTCGTCGATTGCGGCGTTCCTGTAGGCGATGCCAGCGTTGCGCACGTCGCCGAGGCGCTCGTAGGCAGACCCCATGACCATATAGGCCTTATAGGGAGTGGGATACGTACGGTCGGCAACCGCAGAGTTCAGAGGCGCAATGGCCTCGCTTGGCTTGCCAGACGCCAAAAGCGCACGGCCAAGGTTGCACGAAAGCGCGCCGACCTTGCCGTAGGACTGGTCGAGAAGCGCCGACTGATAGGAGGCCGCGGCAGAGGCGTACTGACCAAGCTTCATGTAGGCGTTGCCCAGCATGTGGTCAACCTTGCCGGAGACTTCGCTCGGCAGCTTTGCGTCAGAGAGCTTGCTCACGGCGCCCAGCCAATCTCCTTGCTGGTATGCAGCTTTGCCCGCCTCAAATGCTTGTTGGTTCACAATGACCCCCTCGTTATCAAGTAAAGCAAAAAAGACCTCACACCAACAAGACCCTACGCGGTGTGCTCAATCGTAATCGAATTGATTATGTCGCCCTTGCGAAGAGCGGCAATGGTGTCCATCCCCTCGATGGTAGTTCCAAAGACCGTATAGCCAGAATCGAGAGCATGCTGCGGACCGAGGCAGAAGTAGAACTGAGAGCCCGCTGAATTTGGGTTGCTGGCTCGCGCCATGGCGAGGGCTCCGTCAACATGGCTATTGCGAGGATTGGTGGTGAACTCCTCGTGGATGCAGTACCCAGGGCCACCAGTGCCATCGCCCGCAGGGTCGCCTCCCTGGATCACAAAGCCAGGGACGTAGCGGTGAAACGTGAGCCCGTCGTAAAAGCCCTTCTCGGCAAGCTCGCAGAAGTTAGCAACATGGATAGGGGCGCCCTCTCCGTCAAGCTTGACGCGAATGGTGCCCTTGCTGGTGTCAAAGACAGCGACCTCATCGCCGACAACCTTGTACTTGGGGGTGTAGAGCGAGAAAGACCCAAAAAGACCCATGTCCCCTCCTAAAAAAGTCCAAACGTTATAATGCGGGCTTTCAGTCCCGCAGACTGTGCATCCAAGTAATTCTAGCAGCAGTAGGGCGCAAACACATATTCGTCAGACGCAAAGACGCTTCAGCGTTCATTGGCTTTTCTGCGTCGGCTTCCAATTCTCGTAGTTCTCATCGAAGAGCGTCTTGTAGCTGTCCGTGCCATCGGAGTAGCCAATGCGCTGGAGCGACGTGGGGACGGAGCTCGATGAGCTCGTGGAGTCTCCCCGCTCGACCGCCTCGTCCCATGCGGCGCAGATGGCATCGGAGCGGTTCCGCAGCCAGTTGCCCAGTGTCTGAAGATTGGCAATGTCATCCGTGTAGACGCCATCGCCATCTGAGAGCTCGTTGATCTGCGAAATCAGATTGGAAAGGTCCGTCGCCGTCTGATATGCCGTTGCCTGTCCGTCCTCGCGCTCCTGCAAGGTGCCCGTGTACCCGACTGACTCAAACTGGGAGAAGCTCTCGTCGATCTGGGTTGCGTATTCGCCCAGCGACTCATAGGCGGACGAGATGGCCTCGTAAGCGCTGTCCGTGGTCTCGTCGGCCTGGACCTCTGCCTCAGTCGTGGCCGCGCTTGAATCCTGGCCCGTGAGGGAGTCAAGCTTTCCCGGATAGCCCGACATGGACGTGTCGGCGTCTTCCGTCGCATGAGTCTGGTAGAGGTTCGGGTTCCAGGGATGGGTAATGAGAAGGGCCAGGCAGAGCGCCACGGCAAGCGCGACTCCCCCAGCGAACAAGAGCATGCGGGTTCTCGGCATGCGGTCATGCCTCACCGTTGCGGCGTCTTGGCCGCTCTCTGACGGGATGGCGCTCTCAATTCGCGGGATGACCTGCGTATCTGAGGTATCTTCTTGGTCGTCGTCGCCGTCCTCCACCATGGGGAGGTCCTTCATGTGGCGCATTCTTTTGGATATGGGCGGATCGGGCTGCTTCACCTTAAGCGGAGAGCCGCATTTTGGACAGACCTCCGCGCCAGGCTCAACGAGCGCCCCGCACGTGGGGCACCATTGCGCGCTGGCAACGGGGATCTTCTGTGTAAGCCCGAACTCATAGTGGCAGACGGGGCAGCACAGCGCTCCTTCAGGAACGCTAGCGCCGCAGTTGGGACATTTCATGTGCGAATCCATCGCCTCGCATGTAGAGATAGAGCATTTATCGACGCAATTGTAGCCGTGGGGCGGGAAAGCACAAGTCTACATGAGCTCATCCAAAACAAAGGGCAGAATGCCGCTCTTGGCAATAAAGCGGCCTTCCATGGGGGTGTCAACGCGAACCACGCAGGCAAACTGCTTGCTCGTTCCGTCTTGAGAGGTGGCCGTAACCATCACCTTTCTGGGTGAAGGAAGCCCTCCAGAGAAGTCCACGGGCTCAATGTCAAAGACCTCAGAGCCGCTAAGCCCCAAAGACTCCGCGTTTTGCCCCTCCTCAAACTGTAGCGGCAGCACGCCCATCTGCACCAGGTTGGAGCGATGGATCCGCTCGAAGCTCTCGGCGATGACGGCGCGAACTCCCAGCAGAAGCGGACCCTTGCCTGCCCAGTCGCGGCTGGAGCCAGAGCCGTAGAGCTTGCCGGCAACGACCACGAGCGGCACGTTTGCGGCTCGATAGCTCTCCGCCGCATCAAAGATGGGCTTGATTTTGCCGTCGGTGAAGTCTCGCGTCCAACCGCCGACCTTGCCATCCGCCAGCGCGTTTCTAAGCTTTACGTTGGCGAAGGTGCCACGAGCCATGACTTCGTGGTTTCCGCGGCGGCTGCCATAGGTGTTGAAGTCCTTGGGCTGAACGCCGCGCTCAGTCAGGTAGCGAGCCGCAGGAGAGTCGGGGGCAATGGCGCCGGCCGGCGAGATGTGGTCTGTCGTCACGAAGTCGCCGAGGAGCGCAAGCACGCGGGCACCCTTGACCTCGATGACGCTCTGCTCGCGCGCGAGGTCAAAGTAGGGCGCGCGCCGAACGTAGGTTGAGCCCGGATCCCATGGGAAGGTGCCGGACTTCTCGGACTTTATTGCCTGCCAGGCACTTGATCCCCGATCGAGAGCCTTGGCGCCCTCGTCGTAGAGGTTGGGGGTTAGGACCTCGTCGAGCACCGAAGAGATCTCGGCGTTGGTCGGAACAAGCTCCGAGAGCATCACGGGATTGCCGTCGGTTCCTATGCCCACCGGCTCAGTCGCAAGGTCGACGTCCATGGTGCCAACGAGAGAGTAGGCCACGACGTAGGCGGGCTGGCAGAGGTAGTTCTGGCTCACGTAGGGAGAAATTCGACCGTCGAAGTTGCGGTTGCCAGAAAGAACGCTCGTGAGCTCCATCTCGTCAGAGCGCTCTCGAAGCGCGGGGTCTATGGCGCCAGAGTTGCCAATGCAGGACATGCAGCCAAAGCCGCAGGTATAGAAGCCGAGTTTCTTCAGAGGCTCGGTGAGGCCCGCGCGCTCAAGCAGGAGCTGGGTGGCGTGGCTGCCAGGTGCCAATATCTTCTTGACCCAAGGCTTGGGAGCAAGCCCCCTCTCGACGGCCTTTTTGGCGAGAAGCCCGGCGGCGACCATCATGGCAGGGTCGGTCGCTGTGGTGCAGCTGGTGATGGCAGCGATGGCCAGGGCGCCGTGCCTGAGCGAATGGGTGGCGCCGTCCGCGCATGGGACGTCGAAGCTCTGAGAGAGATCGCGACCGCTCTCCTTTGCCGAGGTCTCAAAGCGATCCTTAAGGCCTGCGATACTCACCTGGTTGTGAGGCTTGGAGGGGCCGGCCAGGCAAGGCTCGATAGAGGCAAGGTCTAGCTCGACGGTGCGCGAATAGGTGCGGCCGCTCGTCTCGCCGTAGGTTCCCTGCAGCGTAAGGTAGGCCTTTGCGAAGGCAATCTTCGAGGCCTCGCGGCCGGTAAGCCTAAGGTAGCTCACGCTCTCGTCGTCAACCGGGAAGAGCGTCGTGGTGGCGCCGTATTCAGGCGTCATGTTAGCGACGCAGGCGCGCTGCGTGGCGGTAAGGCTCTTGACGCCAGGTCCCGTGACCTCGACAAGGCAGCCGACGACGCCGGCCTCGCGCATAAGCTTTGCGACCGTGAGCGCCAAATCCATGCCCGAGACGCCATCCTTGAGCGCGCCCGTAAGGCGAAGCTCGACCACCGGAGGCACCAACATAGAGATGGGCTGCCCGAGCGCCGCGGCCTCTGCCTCGATGCCGCCAACGCCCCAGCCCATCACGCCAAGGCCGTTTGCCGTGGTCGTATGGGAGTCTGTGCCGACGAGCGTGTCGTAGCAAGCGACGGGCTTGCCAAGGGAAGCGAGCGCGTCTTCTGTCACGACCTCGCAGAAGCGCTCCATGTTGAGCTGGTGGCAAATGCCTCCTCCAGGAGCGACGATGTTCACGTTGTCAAATGACTGACCGGCCCACTTGAGGAAAGCGAAGCGCTCGTGGTTGCGCTCGGCCTCAAGCTGCTGGTTCTTCTCGCAAGCGTCATCGCGACCCGCAACGTCCGCAATCACCGAGTGGTCGACGACGAGCGTGCACGGGATGTGCGGGTTAACGCGCGAGGGGTCGCCGCCGCGCGCGACGATTGCGTCGCGCATGGCCGCAAAGTCAACGAAGACGGGCACTCCTGTGAAGTCCTGGAAGAGCACGCGGGCGGGCATGAACTCGACCTCGTCTCCCTGCTCGCCAGAAAGTCCGGCCAGAACAACGCTTCGCGCCTGCTTGACAGCCCCTTCATCGCTTGGGGCGCGGCGGACGACGTTCTCGAGGAGCGTCACGAGAGCGCGCGGAAGCTTGCTCGCGCCAGGAATCTTCGAAACGTCGTAGACAAGCTTTGTCACACCACCGGCAGAAAGCTCAACCGGGGTGCGCGCGGAAATCACGGCAGCCTCAAACTGATCGCTCGAAAGCTTATCGGCGATGGCTTGCTTCTTTTCTGTGCTCATATGCTTCCTCCGCTCTTGAGGCGAGCCGCGCAAGGCGGCCACTGTCAAGTTCATGCAAAGAATAGTCGTAAAGCCTGTTAAAGAGGACGATCGAGAACGCCCCCACAACGACAATCAAGATAATCATAGTAAGGGTAAGGGGAGCCACCATGAACAGCTCCGAGAGAACAGTACACCCAACGGCAACAATGCCAATGACTACAGCGATAAGCGCCCTGCGAAGCGGCGTGAGGGGCTGAGAAATGCGCCAGATGAGGCAGACACCCACGATCGTCACCAAGAGCATGCAGACCGTCGAGGTCTGTTGAAAGCTCATGAAGCCGAGGTGCTCGACGACGAGCGCCGTAACGAGGCTCACCACGATTGCGGCGGATGCGGGGAACGAGTGCGCAAGGACGTTGGCGAGAAAGTCTCCGCTCACGCGGTCGTGGTTAGGCTCGAGGGCGAGCACGAAAGACGGCACTCCGATGATGGCAGCGGAGATGAGCGACATCTGTATGGGGATGAATGGGTACGGCGGGGCGACTATGCACACGAGCGCCAGCACGGCCGTATAGACCGTCTTCACAAGGAAAAGCGAGGCGGAGCGCTGCAAGTTGTTGATGGAGCGGCGTCCTTCCGCCACGACCTCGGGCATGTGGGAGAAGTCATCGTCGGCAAGGACGATCTCGGAGATGTTTCGCGCGGCCGCGGAGCCGGACGCCACTGAGATGGAGCAGTCTGCGGCGCGAAGGGCCAGCACGTCATTCACGCCGTCGCCGGTCATGGCAACGGTATGCCCCATGTCCTGCATGGCATGCACAAGATCGCGCTTCTGCTCTGGCGTCACGCGACCAAAGATATGGAACTCCTTGGCAGCCTGGGAGAGCTTCTCGGGGGTGTCGAGGGTCGAGGCGTCAACGTAGTCCTCGGCGTGCGGGACTCCCGCGCGGGCGGCGATGGCCGATGCCGTTTGGGGGTCGTCGCCTGAGATAACGCGCAGGTCAACGCCCTGCTCGAGAAAATACTTGATGGTTTGCGGCGCCGTCGGACGAATCTGGTCGCGAATGACTACGACTCCGAGAAGGCGCGTCTCTGAAGTTCCGCCCAGAAGAGCGCCGTCGTCTTGAAAGCCAGGAGCCTCGCAGACGGCAAGGATGCGCTCGCAGCCATCGCGCATTTGCGTCATTGCTTGCGCACGCGCGAGCTCTTCCCCCTCAAGCACAAAGGAAGCGGCGCCCATGACGAGCGCGCGACCAGAGGAGTCGACACATCCCGAGTACTTGCGGCGAGAGCTGAAAGCGACCGAGCGCCGAGGCGGATCTGGCGCCGGCACGCCTTGAGACGAGAGATAGGAAAGGATCGCCGAGCCCGTCTCGTTGGCATCCTCCTCGTTCGCGTGGACGATGGAGGAAAGCGCGGAGCAGAGCTGGCTATCGGTTGCGCCGCGTGCCGGCAAGACGCCAGAGACCTCCATCTTTCCCGTTGTGATGGTCCCCGTCTTGTCAAGGCAGAGCGTGTCGACGCGCGCGAGGGTCTCAACGCAGTAGGTCTGCTGGACGAGCACCTGCCTATGGGCCAGCCGCGTCGTCGCAATTGCGAAGACGCTCGAGGTCAGAAGCACCAAGCCCTGAGGAATCATTCCCACAACCGCGGCGACGGCCGTCAGTATCGAGCCGTTAACCGTAGAGCCGTCCATGAAGAGGGTCCGCAAGAAGAGGCAGATGCCAAGGGGAAACAGCAGGTAGGTACCCACGCGGATGATCATATCGAGCGCCGCGAGGATCTCGGACTCCACCGGCTTGAAGGTCTTTGCCTGGGCGTTGATGCGAGCGGCGAACCCGTCGGCGCCAACGCGCTCGACACGGGCCACGAGCGTGCCGGACTCAACAAAGCTGCCGCTCAGGAGCTCGTCTCCCACCGCCTTTGGTATGAGGTCAGCCTCGCCCGTAAGCAGCGACTCGTCGACCATCGCAGTGCCGGAGAGCACTATGGAGTCGGCGGGGATCTGCTCGCCATGCGCCAGAAGGATCACATCATCCAGCACGATCTCGGACGGGGGAAGCTGAACCGTCTTGCCGTCACGTCGCACGCGCACAAGCTTTTGCGTCAAGATGGAGAGCCGGTCGACCGACCTCTTGGCGCGGATCTCTTGGACCACTCCGACCACGAGGTTGCAGATGACGACCACCATAAAGAGCATGTTGCTCCACTGCCCCGTGATGGCCACGCACGCAGCAAGTCCGACGTTTATTCCGTTGAAGAGCGTGAAGGTGTGCTCGGAGAGGATTTGCGAAATCGACTTGGTCTTGACGTCCGTGTTTGCGTTTGTCTTGCCCTGAGAGACGCGCTCAGCGACCTCAGAGGAGCTTAGGCCCTCCTCGCCTGCAAGGCGATCAGACTTCGAGGGACCTGCGCCGCTTGGGCGCTCTATCTCCTCTGACATCCATCTCCCCTCTCGCCGAAATCGGGTGCCGCGTTTTGTCTGATTGTAAGTCTTCCCCACTTGAAAGCCGGATTGCACGCGACGTTCGAAAGACGGACAAACTATCCAGTTTTCACTTGTCGGAGCCATGTCACAGAGCGCGCCGACGCTGGAATAAAAGCCCGCTCCCGCCCCTGCGGCAAGGATGCGCGAGGGCGGGAGCAGAGTTGCTGCCAAGTTGGAATGGTGACCCCGGTGGGGCTCGAACCCACGACCTTTCGCTCCGGAGGCGAACGCTCTAATCCACTGAGCTACGGGGCCAGGGGACTTTGATTATAGGCAAAGTCGGGCAATTAGCCACCAGAAAGGAAAGTTAACCTCTGTGTAACGCCTTGGAAGTCAACCAGAGCAAATCAGGAAGCAGTGATAGCATAATCCGACCAACAACTACAAGGTCGCTGTCCTAGGGCTCGCCAGAATCGGGCTCGAATGGCTAGCGGCTATGAAAGGGGGAACCGCAATGATCGCAGTCGTCAAGAAATCCGCAACTCCTGAACAGCTCGACCACTTTATCAGTTGGATCGAGGGGCGCGGCTATAAAACGAACGTCTCAAAGGGCGACAACGAGACCATTGTCGGCATCATCGGTGACACAACACAAATCGACCCGTTCTTGCTCGAGAGCATGGACATCATCGAGCGAGTGCAGCGCGTCTCCGAGCCCTTCAAGAAGGCAAACCGCAAGTTCCACCCAGAGGACACAGTTGTCGATTGCGGCCATGGCATAAAGATCGGCGGCGGAAACTTTCAGGTGATGGCCGGTCCTTGCTCCGTCGAGGGCGACAACCTCTTCCGCATCGCCCGCGCCGTCAAGGCAGCCGGAGCCACCATGCTCCGTGGCGGTGCTTACAAGCCCCGCACCAGCCCCTATTCGTACCAGGGCATGGGCGAGAGGGGCCTCGACCTTCTGATGGAGGCCGGCGGAGAGCTCGACATGCCCGTCGTGACCGAAGTCATGGACCCGCGCGACGTCCAGCTCTTCCTTGACAAGGGCGTCGACGTCATGCAGATTGGCGCGAGAAACGCGCAAAACTTCCCGCTTCTTAAGGAGGTAGGCAAGACCAAGACCCCAGTCCTTTTGAAGCGCGGCATGTCTGGGACCATCGACGAGCTCCTCATGGCCGCTGAGTACATCATGAGCGAGGGCAACCCCAACGTGATTCTCTGCGAGCGCGGCATACGCACCTTCGAGACGCGCACGAGAAACACCTTTGACGTGAATGCCATCCCCGTAGTGCACCACCTCTCGCACCTGCCGATTGTCGGCGACCCAAGCCACGCAACGGGCTACACCCGCTACGTGCGCCCCGCTGCCTACGCAGCAACGGCCGCCGGAGCAGACGGACTTGAGATTGAGGTCCACGACCATCCCTCCGAGGCATGGTCGGACGGCGCCCAGGCGCTCACGCCCTCGCAGTTTGCCGATGCCATGAAGCGCATAGCGCTGATCCGCGAGGCAATCACGGCAGACCTGAACGACGGCGAAACCTCGGGGACCACGCTTGGCGAGGGCACCACCAAGGTCACAAAGGTGGGTGCGTAGCATGGCACAGCCAACAGGCCATACACGTCCTGCAGGCACAAAGGGCGAAGGCGCCCAGCCGACCTACGTCGCCGGTCGCGTCGGCATCGTGGGACTTGGCCTTATGGGCGGGTCGTTCGCGAAGGCGCTCGCGTCAGCGGGACGCGAGGTCTATGGCTGGAACCGCACCCACTCCGTCACCGAGATGGCCATGATAGAGACCATCAAGGGCGAGCTTACCGACGACATCATCCCTACCTGCGAGCTCATCATCCTGGCAGGCTACCCGCAGGTGAGCATCGACTGGCTCTCCGAGATGGCACCGCTTGTCTCGCCAGGCGCCATCGTGATCGACACGGTGGGCGTCAAGCGCGTAATCTGCGAGAAATGCGGCAAAATCGCTGAGGGTTACCCATGGACGTTCGTGGGCTGCCACCCGATGGCCGGCACTCAGTACTCCGGCTTTGCCCATGCGCGAGCGAACATGTTCCACAACGCACCGCTTGTGGTGGTGCCGCCCGACATGGATGACGACATCGAGCGCGTTGAGCTTCTCGAGCGCCTGAAGTCGCTGCTTGCACCCTGCGGATTCGGCAGCTTCACGCTCACGACCGCCGAGAACCACGACCGCATGATCGCCTACACTTCGCAGCTCGCGCACGTAGTCTCCAATGCGTACGTCAAGAGCCCAACGGCGCAGGAGCACAAGGGCTTCTCGGCGGGCTCCTACAAGGACCTCACCCGCGTGGCGCGCCTGAACGCACCCATGTGGACGGAGCTCTTCCTCGACAACGCCGACAATCTTTCCGCGGAGCTGGGAGCCCTCATCAAGAACTTGGCTGCCTACAAAGAGGCCATCGACACGCGCGACGCGGGGCGGCTTGAGGAGCTGCTCGCCGAGGGAGACCGCCTGAAGCGGGAGGCGGAGGGCCGATGAGCATGCCTCACGTTATCGACGTCCACGCTGCGTCAAGAAACTACCAGGTGCTTGTAGGACGCGACCTTCTTCCGGGCGTCGGAAGCCGTACAAGGGAGGTTTGCCCCAAGGCAGGCCGCGCGGCGGTGGTTTCCGACTCCACCGTGGCCGCGCTCTACGCGCCCAAAGTTGCCGCCTCGCTCGAGGCCGCCGGCCTCCCGGCCGCCGAGGTCACGTTTCCCGCCGGCGAGAGGAACAAGAACCTCTCGACTCTTGGCGACATCCTTGAGGAAATCGCATCTGCCGGGCTCACGCGAGATGACGTCGTCGTCGCCGTCGGCGGCGGCGTGACGGGAGACATGGCCGGGCTTGCGGCCGCACTGTACCTGCGCGGCATCCAGGTTGTGCAGGTGCCGACGTCGCTGTTGGCGATGGTCGACTCTTCAGTCGGAGGAAAAACGGCCGTCGACCTCAAAGCGGGAAAGAACCTCTGCGGCGCCTTTTTGCAGCCCTCGCTCGTCGTCGCCGACGTCGACTGCCTTGACACGGTTCCCGAAGGCTTGCTTCGTGATTCCTGCGGAGAGCTCATCAAGCATGGCGTGCTTGCAGACGAGGCTCTCTTCGAGACGCTGGGCGAACGGCCGGTCTGGGAGCAGGGCTACAGCAGAGACAAGCTTGCGGGCATCGTGGCCAGGAACGTCGAGATAAAGCGCGACGTGGTTGATGCCGACGAGCGAGAGAGCGGGGTGCGGCAGACCCTAAACCTCGGACATACCATCGGCCATGCCATCGAGGCGGGCAGCAACTTCACGCTCGGTCACGGCTCTTCGGTCGCCTGCGGGCTTTGCTGCGTCGCCCGCGCCGCAGCTAGGCTTGGCTGGTGCAGCCAGGATGTGGCGGACCGCATCGTGAGCTGCGTCGACGCCTACAGACTCCCTACCGACACCGACCTGCCTCACGACACCATCATGGGCTACATAGCGCATGACAAGAAGCGCCACAGCGACAGCGTCAACCTCGTTGTTCCAATTAGGATAGGCGCTGTGGAGCTTCGTCAGGTGAGCCTCGACGAGATGCGCCATGTGGTTGATCTTGGCTGCGGGGGGTAGGGCGCATGGACGTCACCATCACACCCCACAAGCTTGAGGGAGTCGTTCCCGCCATTGCCTCAAAGTCGATGGCGCATCGGCTCTTGATCTTGTCAGCCATCTCCCCTGGCATCACCAACATCAACTGCAACACAACGTCGCTCGACATCGACGCCACGGTCCGCTGCCTGGAGGCGCTCGGCGCGCGCGTCGCCAAGACCAAGCTTGGCTTTCGCGTGGTCCCCATACCCGGGACCTCTGAGTCGGACAACATCCTCCAGCCGCATAAGCACGCGCTTCTCGACTGCGGCGAGTCAGGCTCTACGCTCAGGTTCATGCTCCCCCTTTGCGCGGCGCTCGGCTGCGACGCCAAGCTCACCGGTCATGGGAGGCTCTCAAAGCGCCCCCTATCACCGCTCTTCGAGCAGCTAGAGGACCATGGGGCCAAGCTGAGCGAGCAGGGCGTCTTCCCACTGAGCGTAGAGGGTAGGCTGAGGCCGGGGCGCTTCGTGCTCCCCGGAAACGTCTCTTCGCAATTTACGAGTGGGCTGCTGATGGCCGCGCCGCTTCTCTCCTCCCCAATAGAAGTTGTGGTGAGCGAGCCCGTGGAGTCCCGCTCATACATCGACATGACCGTAAAGGCACTGGAGGCCTTTGGCATTCACGTGGGCGTTTCTTCTGAGACTATTGATGGCATCCACTCGGCCGTGTATACCGTGACGCCTGGCGACGGAATCGCTTCTCCAGGAACGGTCAGCGTCGAGGGCGACTGGTCAAACGCCGCCTTCTGGCTCGCCTCGGGCGCCATCGGAGGATACGTCGTCGTAACGGGACTTGACACCCAAAGCGCGCAGGGCGACCGCGCTATCCTCGCCTGCCTGGCAGCGCTTGGAGCGCGCGTTGGCCGCGGTGCGCGCAAGGCCTCGGCGCAGCACGACAAGCTCAGCGGCCGCACGATCGACGTGTCCGAAATCCCCGACCTCGCAGCGCCGCTTGCGGCGGTGGCCGCCTACTCGAGCGGCACCACTCGCATCGCGAATGCCGGCAGGCTGCGCCTCAAAGAGTCCGACCGCCTCGAGTCCATCACGGCCGCGCTCTCGGCTATGGGCTCCGACGTCTCCATTGACAGCGACTCGCTCGTGATCTGCGGCAGACGCCTCTCAGGCGGAACGGTCGACGCGGCGAATGACCATCGCATCGCGATGATGGCTGCTATCGCCGCCGCGTACGCAACGGGACCGACGACCATTCGCGACGCCGAATGCGTGGCTAAGTCATATCCCAGATTCTTCGAGGACTTCAGGTCTCTCGGAGGACAGGCAAAGGAGGGCTAGGGTGCCTTCGAGCTTTGGAAACACACTGCGCGTGACCGTCTTCGGGCAGTCGCACTCTCCCGCCATCGGGTGCGTCGTAGAAGGGCTGCCGTCCGGCCTTGCCATCGACATGGAGCGCCTCTCCAAGTTCATGGCTCGCCGTGCCCCCGGGCAGGGAAGCTGGACCACGCCTCGAAAAGAAGCCGACGTCCCGCGCATCGTGAGCGGGCTCAACACAAGCGGCGCCACCTGCGGGGCGCCGCTCGCCGCAGTGATAGAGAACACCAACACGCGCTCGTCAGACTATGACAACCTCCTCAGAGTGCCGCGCCCTGGCCATGCCGACTATACGGCTTGGGCAAAGTGGCATGGTAACCAGGACGTTCCCGGAGGCGGGCACTTCTCGGGCAGGCTGACAGCCCCACTCTGCCTTGCCGGAGGAATCGCCCTCCAGGCGCTCGAGAATCGCGGCGTTCGCATTGGCGCCCATCTTGCCTCTGTCGCAAACGTTGCCGACGAGCCCTTTGACGCGCTTGACAACTCGCCCAAGGCCCAAGCGCACCTCGCAAGCCAGCTAGACGCCCTGGCCAGCTCTCGCGAGTTCCCCACAGTAAGCGCAGACGCCGGGGACCGAATGCTTGCAGAGATTGACGACGCGCGGCGCTCGCTCGACTCCGTGGGCGGCGTCGTGGAATGCGTTGCCACGGGCATGCCGGCAGGCACGGGCTCCCCCATGTTTGACGGCATCGAGAACATGATGGCCAGAGCGCTCTTTGGCATCCCCGCGGTAAAGGGAGTCGAGTTCGGACGGGGCTTTGGCTCCTCTGCGCTGAGGGGAAGCGAGAACAACGACCCCTACGAGATGCGTGACGGCGTCGTCTGCCCCCGCACGAACAACGCGGGCGGAATTTTGGGGGGCATCACCACGGGAGCCCCGATTCTTGTCCGCTGCGCCTTCAAGCCGACGTCGTCCATATCTCAGGAGCAGGACTCCGTAGACCTTGTTGACAAGACAGACGCGAAGCTCATCGTCCACGGCCGTCACGACCCCTGCGTCGCCACGCGTGCCGTCCCCGTCGTCGAAGCGGTATGCGCCTGCGTGCTTCTCGACGCACTTCTCACCTATCCCGCCGAATAGCATCAAGGAGGAACGAACATGGAAGACCTCAGCTCAGTCAGGGCAGAGATTGACAGCATCGACAAGGGTATCGTGGAGCTCTTCGAGCAGCGCATGGAATGCGCGGACAAAGTTGGCGCCTACAAGGCCGCGCACAACCTGCCCATCCTTGATCGCGGTCGCGAGCGGCAGCACCTTTCAGACATCGCCCAGAGCGTCCCCGATGACCTGCGCACCTACACAGAGGTGCTCTTCCAGCTTCTGATGGAGGCCTCTCGCGAGCGCCAAGGGGCGAAGCAGCCCAATGAGGAGGGGGCCAGCGACCTTGCCGCCATCGACGCGGCGGTCGCGAGCACGCCCGAGCTCTTTCCGCGCGACGCCTACGTTGCCTGCCAGGGCGTCGAGGGCGCCTACTCGCAGTTTGCCGCCGAGCGCATCTTCAAGCATCCCAACATCAGCTATTTCGAATCGTTCGAGGCGGTGTTCCGCGCCGTGGAGACGGGCTTCTCGCGCTATGGCGTGCTGCCTATAGAGAACTCGACGGCTGGCTCGGTCAACAAGGTCTACGACCTCATGATGGAGCATAACTTTCACGTCGTTCGCACCACCCGCGTCAAGATTGACCACAACCTGCTGGGGAAGCCCGGCGCCAAGGCGGAGGACATCCGCGAGGTCTACAGCCACGAGCAGGCAATCAACCAGTGCGCCGAGTTCTTGGAAAGGCGGGGGATCAAAACCCACGTCTGCGAGAACACAGCCATGGCCGCAAAGCTCGTGGCGCAGAGCGACCGTACCGACATCGGCGCCCTTTCCAGCCGCGCCTGCGCTCAGCTCTACGGTTTGAGCGTCCTGATGCGCGACGTCCAAGATCGCGATGACAACTACACGCGCTTCGCATGCATCTCAAAGGACCTCGAGATCTACCCTGGCGCCAACCGCACGTCGCTCATGATCGTCGTGAACCACGAGCCCGGGGCACTTTATCGCGTGCTCTCAAAGTTCTACGTGCTCGACATCAACATCATCAAGCTGGAAAGCCGCCCCATCCCTGGGCGCGACTTTGAGTTCATGTTCTACTTCGACATCGACTGCCCCGTGGCGGCACCTGAGTTCCGAACGCTCATGGCCAGCATAGGCGACGCATGCGAGGAGTACCGCTACCTGGGAAGCTACACGGAGGCCGTCTAGCATGACCAAGAAGTGCGCGCCATATGGGCTGCTCGGCAGGACTCTTGGGCATAGCTGGTCGCCCAAGATCCATACAATGCTGGGAAGCGTCCCCTACGAGCTTTTCGAGCGAGAGCCCGAAGACGTGGAGAATTTCATCCGCCATGGCTCGTGGCAGGGCATCAACGTGACGATTCCCTACAAGCTTGATGCAGCACGCCTGGCTGATGCGCGCACTTCTCGCGTGGAGCGGATGGGGGCAGCAAACACTCTGGTTAGGCGAGCCGACGGAACCATATTGGCTGACAACACCGATGTCTTGGGCTTCTCGTGGATGCTGGGGCGCTTCTGCCAGCGTGAGCTTGGCCAAGCTGCCTCGACGCTGCTTTCCGGCAAGGAGGCGCTCGTGCTAGGAAGCGGGGGCGCGTCCAAGGCGGTCGTCGCCGCCCTCAAGGACGCCGGCGCCCGCCCGGCGGTCATCTCGAGGAAGGGGCCAGACACCTACGAGAATCTGCTCGAACGCCATGCCGAAGCGGTCCTCGTGGTAAACGCGACCCCTGTCGGAATGTTTCCCAACTGCCCCGCCTCGCCGCTAGACGACTCGACGCTTGGAAAGCTCGCCCAACGCTCTCTAAAGGGAGTGCTTGACGTCGTCTACAACCCAACGAGGACCGGGCTCTGCCTTGCCGCAGAGCGCCAAGGGCTCCCCTTTGCGAGCGGTCTGTCAATGCTCGTCGCGCAAGCGTTCTTCTCGAGCGAGCTTTTCCAAGACAAGGAGCTCGACCAGTCTTTGGTCGAGACCATTGAGAGCGCCATCGCAGCCGAATCGGCTAACGTCATCCTGATAGGCATGCCCGGTAGCGGGAAGACCTCTACGGGCAAGCGGCTCGCGCGCCTCATGGGAAGGCCGTTCGTTGATATCGACGACGCCATTGCCGCAAAGATGGGCTCAAGCGCGGCGGACATCATCATGGCCCAAGGCGAAGACGCCTTCCGCGCAATAGAAACGGACATCACGGGAAGCTACGCAGCCCAATCCGGACTTGTGATTGCGTGCGGCGGGGGCGTCGTCACACGACCCGAGAACTACCCGCTTTTGCACCAAAACGGGACGATCGTCATGCTTGACAGGCCACTCGACGAGCTAAGCCCCGCCGGCCGCCCACTCTCTGCAAAGCGTGGCATCGAGACGCTTGCAAAGGAACGCATGGGAGCCTACCGTAGCTGGGCCGATTTCGTCTTGCCAACCACTGGCTCATCGATGGGCGACGCGAAGGCCATCCTGTCGCTGATCAATGGCTAGCTGGCTACCGTTGACCAGCGCAATTCACCCGCAGAACCTCTTTTTCGAAACGCCTGCGGAACCATTGGTGGGCATCGGGCGCAGCGGCGCGGGCTGCCCGTATACTTGCACAGCAAAGAGACCATATCGTTGAGCATCTGCCGAAAACGAATGAAGTCGGGGCTTCTTCTCGCGATTCTCGACGGCTGGGAAAGGGATCGCGCATATGACTGATACAGAAGTTGCTCGCCTAGTGCTAGAAGCAGTCGGCGGAAAGGACAACGTAACGGCAAACGACCTCTGCATGACTCGCCTGCGCATCATGACGGCGCATCCCAGTTTGATTGACACCGAGCGAATCGACTGCATTCCAGGGGTGCTTGGGTATGCCCGCCGTGGAACCAATGGCATCGAAATCGTCTTTGGGCCGGGGTCTGTAAAGAGCGTCTATGAGTCTCTGGAAAGCCTGACAGGCATAGAGGCCAACATCTCCCCCTTCCTGGGCGTAAGCTCCGAGAGCTCTTCTCCCATTCGCGTGCAGATTTCTGGGCACGCTCCTACCCCATCAGTGCTCAGGCGGCATGCGATGGAGCGCCGCGCGGAAGAGGCGGACGAGCGGGCTGCAAAGAAGGCGACGGAAGGCGATTCGTCGGATGTCGACGACCTCGTTTCCCTGCTTGAGAGGAGCGAGGAAGAGGAAGACCCCGACTTTGACGACGACTTTAGGGTTGAAGGAGACGGGGGCCGCCGCGTTCTGGTCATCAATGGACCCAACATCAACATGCTTGGCGTCCGCGAGCCCGCCATCTACGGGCGCAAAACCTATGACGACCTCGTCCAGATTTGCAAAGAGACCGCACGCGAGGTTGGCTTCGCCGACTGCCGCTGCTTTCAGTCGAATCATGAGGGCGATCTTGTCGACGCGATACAGTCTGCCTACGAGGACTTCGACGGGATCGTGATAAACCCGGCTGCCTACACGCACACCTCTGTCGCCATCCTCGACGCCGTGAAGGCCGTGGCGCTTCCTTGCGTAGAGGTCCACATCTCAAAGGTGGACGAGCGAGAGGAGTTCAGGCAGGTCTCCTACATCCGCGCAGCCTGCTTCAAAACCGAGATCGGGAAGGGCCTTGACGGCTATCGCTGCGCAATTCGCGACCTCTGGGACTATCTGGAGGAGCACTCGTCAAACGCCGAGAAGGGCGCCGCTGACTAAGAAGGCCCCGTCACGGACGCCTTCAATGGCTTGGCAAGACAGTTGCCCCGCGGGCAGCGACGACTTCCGGGGCATCCCGCCTTCATCGTTGTCTCAATAGCTGAGGTCTTGCGGTCAATGGTCCAGGCCGCAGGTCCAGACGCCGGCATCGCTGACCAAGAAGTCAACGGGAATGTCTTGACTGTCATGCGGGAGCACGTTGCACGAGATCTGCATCGAATGGGCAAGCCCCACCTTATGGCCGGGGTAGAAGGCGAGGAAGCCGTCGTACACTCCCCCACCGTCCCCAATCCTGTTTCCATAGCCATCAAAGACAAGGCCCGGAACGAGGCAAATTGACCCTACGAGCTGCACTGGGCCAAGAGGTGCCGTGCCGTGATACAGGGGCTCAAGATGCCCATGGAAGCCGGGGCCAAGCTCGTCGAATGACTTCACGCAAAAGAACTGGATAGTCCGCAGCTTGGGGCTGTACCAAGGGACGGCCACGCGCTTTCCCTCTCCCCACGCCCTTCTCATTATGGCGTGCGTGTCGACTTCACCGTTGTGAGACACATAGGTGAGAACGAGCTGGGCGCGCTTCCACACATCCATCGAGCAAAGGTTTGCCAAGATCTGAGCGTCAGCGCTGACCTGCGCTTTCGCAGTCTTCCCCCGTGAGTCGTTGGCATAGGCAGAGAGTTTACGAGCGTTTGCGATTGCCTGACGGAGCTGCGCATACTCGGCACGGAGGGCGGTCTTCCCAGCGTCAGTTCCTGTAGAGCTGGCCATACGTCCTCCCCTCTGTGTCAACTATTGATACTGTAGGCCATACTGGACCAAAAATTCACAGAGCAGCCAAGATGACACCAAGTAACCTTCAAAGACGCCAGATGTTGGCAGCTTTTGCCGTAAGATATTGAGCGTTGTCTTTGCAAGATGAGCTAGTCAGGAGATTTTATATGCCAAACGAGGGAAGCTACGAGGCAGCACTGAAGAAGAGTGACTCAGTCCAGGCGGACCTTACCGTCCATCCTGAAAAATACACCATGCTTACTGGCGATAGGCCCACCGGCCGACTCCATCTTGGCCACTACTTTGGCACGCTGCGCGAGCGCGTTCGCCTTCAGGACATGGGAATAAGGACGAACATCGTTATTGCAGACTACCAGGTCATCACCGACCGAGACACCACCGAGCACATCCGCGACAACGTCTTCAACATGGTCGTCGACTACATGGCCTGCGGCATTGACCCCGAGAAGACCATGATCTTCACCCACTCTGCCGTCCCTGCAGAGAACCAGCTCATGCTGCCTTTCCTCTCGCTTGTGACCGAGGCCGAGATGGAGCGCAATCCCACCGTCAAGGCCGAGCAGGAAGCCTCTGGCCATGCGCTGACCGGGCTTCTTCTGACCTATCCGGTGCATCAGGCATGTGACATCCTCTTCTGCAAGGGCAACATCGTGCCCGTAGGCCGTGACCAGCTTCCTCACATCGAGATAACCTCGAAGATCGCCCGCCGCTTCAACGAGCGCTATGCGCCGGTGTTCCCCGAGGTCACGGGGCTTCTGACCTCGACGCCGCTGCTTCCCGGCCTTGACGGGCGCAAGATGAGCAAGTCCTACGGCAATGCCATCTCGCTTTCGATGACTGCCGAAGAGACCGCCAAGCTCATCAAGAAGTCAAAGACCGACTCCGAGCGCAACATCACGTTCGACCCCGAGAACCGCCCCGGCGTGTCCGCGCTTCTCACGACCGCGGGCATCTGCACCGGCCGCGACCCAAAGGAGATTGCAGACGAGATTGGCATGGGCGGGGCCGGACAGCTCAAGCGCTATGTGACCGAATCCGTGAACAGCTACTTTGCCCCAATCCGCGCCCGGCGCGAGGAGCTCTTGCAGGACCCTGACTACATCTGGGACGTCCTTCATCAAGGAAACGAGCGCGCGAATGTCATCGCTCAGCAAACTTTGGGAGAAGTGCGCGAAGCGATGGGCATGGTCTATTAAACTTTCACGTAACGTCGAAGAGCGTGGCGAGGCTCCAAGAAGGGGCCTCGCTCCATAAAGGTCCAGATATTGTAAGGAGGACCCATGCTGTGCCCTAATTGCGGAGCCACCCTACCCGACGGAAGCACACGCTGCCCGGTCTGTGGGCATTACCTCAGCGCGCAGGACGGCTCGAGCAGTCCCCAAAGTTCCGCGAGCCCAAGCGCCACCGCTCCCGCCCCCGTCGTCTATGAGTATCGGCAAGATGCAGAGGAGCAGGCAAGCCATGGCCCTCAGGAGCCCCTCAAGAACGTCTCGGAGCTTCCGCCGTTTCCTCATAACATGGGTCCCGACTACAAAAAGGTCCCCGAGGCCCTGGCGCGAGCCAATACCACGCACGTCGGCCTTATCTTTGGCATCGTCGCGATTGTTCTTTCGGCCATTTTGGCCTACTCGATCTACTCGATTCTCGTAACAATTGTCGGACAGGCGATGTCAGGCAGCCTCGGAGGCTATGACAGCTTCGACTTGATAACCAATCAAGAGCAGCAGTATTTTGACAACGAGGGCTATCCGCAAGGCACAACGACCCTTCCAGAAAGCGGCGAGCGCACGGCAATGGGCACCTATTACGGGCTCGCCCACTTTGATAACACGGGCTCCGACGTTCCCGAGGATGAGCGCTACGACGATTACTTTGGCTACGTCTTTGTCTTGGAAAGCGACGGAACCGGAACGATGGGGCTTGCCTATAGCGATGGCACGCCGCTTACAGAAAGCGACCTCGCTGCCGTAGAAAGCTCCATGAATGTCGTCTGGAGCGAGCAGGACGGCGTCATCTACATAACGGATGCCCAGGGCGAGGACGGCGTCATCGGGAGCGATGTCCTCGAGTTTGAGGTCGACGGCGAGGAAGGCAATCGCGAGCTCGTCCCTTCCTCGGAGACCGATTACCCCGTGTTCTACGAGTCGTTCGACGAGGCGTTCGAGGCGCAAGACAACTACTGATTCGGAATGGTTCGCGCAATTTCTTGACCTAAGCTTCGGCGCCCACCCTCCCACACTTTGCTCGGGAAGGCGGGCGCCGCTTTTGCACCAAGCCAGCTAGCGCAAGCGCTACTTCAGGGTTGCGTACATGACAGCCTTGATCGTGTGCATGCGGTTCTCTGCCTCGTCGAAGACGCGCGAGCGCGGTCCCTCGAAGACCTCGTTGGTGACCTCCATCTCGGGCAGGCCAAACTTCTGGTAGATGTCCTCGCCAATGGTGGTGTGGCGGTCGTGGAAGCTCGGCAGGCAGTGCATGAAGATGGCATCAGGAGCGGCATTGGCCATCACGTCGGCGTTCACCTGATAAGGCGAGAGCAGCTTGATGCGCTTAGCCCACAGCTCGTCGGGCTCGCCCATGGAGAGCCAGATGTCGGTGTAGATGACCGACGCGCCCTTGGCCCCCTCCTCGACGTCCTCGGTGAGCGTGATCGTCGAGCCGTTCTCGTCGGCAATCTTGCGGCAGGTCTCGACGAGCTCTGCGGAGGGCATCTGCTCGGCCGGACCGCAGGCGGCGAAGTCGATGCCGAGCTTGGCGCACACGACCATGAGGGAGTTGCCTACATTGTTTCCCGCGTCGCCAAAGAACGTGAGCTTGCGACCCTTGAGGTCGGAGCCAAACTCCTCGCGCATGGTCAGGATGTCAGCAAGCATCTGCGTGGGGTGGAACTCGTTGGTAAGGCCGTTCCAGACGGGCACGCCGGCATAGTCGGCGAGCGTCTGGACGATGTCCTGGCCATATCCGCGATACTCGATGCCGTCGAACATGCGCCCAAGCACGCGAGCGGTGTCCTCGATGGACTCCTTCTTGCCCATCTGCGAGCTCTTGGGGTCAAGGTAGGTGACGTTCATGCCCAAGTCATGGCCGGCAACCTCAAACGAGCAGCGCGTGCGCGTGGAGGTCTTCTCAAAGAGAAGCACGATGTTCTTGCCCTCAAGGTAGCGATGCGGCTCGCCTGCGTGCTTCTTCGCCTTGAGGTCGGCGGCGAGGTCAAGCAGGTAGCGAATCTCGTCGGGCGTAAAGTCGAGAAGCTTCAGGAAGTTGCGTCCAGAAAGGTCAACGGCCATAGGTCATCCTCTCACTTGGCATGTCTAGCGAGCGGCTCGAGGAAAGAGTCGCAAAAAGCTAGTTTAGCCGAGCGAGAAGCGCGACCGCCCTGCAGCTGCTCATTCCACGGCATCTCTCAAGAACGCCATGCTCATGCAGTGGGGGCCGCCACGGCCGCGCGAGAGCTCGGCCGAGGGAACCTCGAGCAGCGTGAGGCCCTCCTTATAGAGGATGTCGTTGGTCACGGCATTGCGCTGGTAGACGAAGACCGTGCCCGGACGCACGGCGAGCGTGTTCGACCCGTCGTTCCACTGCTCTCGCGCTGACGCGATTGGGTCGTCGCCACCGCACTTGATGAGCCGAACGGCAGGAAGGCCAAGCGCGTGCGCGAGAATCTTGTCGAGCGAGCCTTCCATCTGGCGGATGCGCGTCTCGCCTTCGCGTGAGCCGCGCGTGAGCTCGAAGACCGAGAGGCGGCCCAGGATTCCTGGGTGTACGGTGAACTTGTCAACGTCCACCTGCGTGAAGACGGTATCCAGATGCATGAACGAACGCTTGTGGGGGATCGAGAATGCATAGACGCGACGGATGCCAGAATCCACCTTGCCCCACAAGAGGTTCTTCGCAAGAAGGTCGATGGCCGCAGGCTGCGTGCGCTCGGATATGCCGACCGCAATGAGGTCGTCCTGCAAGACCAGGATGTCGCCGCCCTCGATGTGATAGGGGTATTTGGGGCTGTACCAGAGCGGGGCGCCCTTAAAGGCAGGGTGGTAGCGGAAGAGATAGGTGCCGTAGAGAGACTCGCGGCGCCGCGTGGCCGACCTCATGCGGTTCATGCTCACGCCGCTCCCGATAACCGAGAACGTGTCGCGCGTGAAGTAGATGTTGGGGATGGGGTCGACGACGATGCCGCTGTTGTCCTCTCCGTTCTTCTCGAGGACGTCGGCAAGGGACATGGCGCCGTGACGCCCGACGTCCAGCTCGTCGGCGCGGACGCCGGTGATCGTCTTGCGGACAAACTCAAGCGTGTCGGGAATCGAGTCGAGACGCTCGCGGATCGCCGCCTTCACGCCGAGGCCGTCCACCCCACACTGCGCAAGGTAGTCGTCAGTGAACTTCTCGCGAGCCGTTGGCTCCGCGTCAAGCGCCTCGGCAACAAGCTTATCGAGGTAGACCACCTCAACGCCCTCCGAGCGGAGCATTCCGGCAAAGCTGTCATGCTCCTGCTGGGCAACGGAGAGGTACGGGATGTCATCAAAGAGCAAAGGGCCAAGCGTGTCAGGAGAAAGATTCAGAAGCTCGTCGCCAGGCCGATGGAGCATGACAACACGAAGCTCCCCAATCTCGGAGCGCACGTTAAGACCGCGGTCCATGAAAACCTCCGCAACGTAAGAAATCTGTAAGGAACCAAAACGTACATGAACCATATTCCACCATGCGGCTACTGTCATCCTGACGGCTGCTAAAATCAACAGCAGCGAACGGTTGCGTCCATCAGGAGTAGGCATAATGGCAAAGACTGAAGACGAACTTACCACACCACAGACGGAAGAGCCGACGTCCAAGCCCAGCGAGGCGCCTTCCGGGCAGAAGGAAAAAGAGCAAGAGAAGGACAAGGAAAAGGGCGAGCACAAGCGCGACTTCTCGTACACGCAAAACCGAGAGATTAGCTGGCTGCGCTTTGACTCGCGCGTCCTCGACGAGTCGTTCGACGAGAGCGTCCCGCTCTTCGAGCGCGTCAAGTTCTGCAGCATTTTTGACTCGAACCTCAACGAGTGGTTCATGATTCGCGTGGGCGGTCTTTCCGACCTGTCTTCGCTCAAGAACCAGCCGCGTGACAACAAGTCGAACGAGACGCCCGCCGAGCAGCTCGACAACATCTTCAAGGCGCTTCCGCCGCTGCTCGAGCGCTATCACGAGGCCTTCTCGCTCGTAGAGGGAGAGATGCAGCCTAAGGGGCTTCAGCGTGTGCCGCTTGGCTCCTACACGCCCGACGACCTCGCCGCGCTCTCCAAGTACTTCGACGCGCACCTTGCGCCGATCATCTCGCCGATGGTAATCGACCCGCGCCACCCCTTCCCTAACCTGAGGAACGGCCGGCTCTACGTCTGCTGCACGCTCAACGGGCCCACCGAGTCCGGCGTGCTGGGAATCATCGAGGTGCCCAGCTCCGAACAGCGCGTCGTTGCGCTGCCGTCTGGCAGCCGCGCCTTCCGCTACACGCTCATCGAGGACGTGATTCGCGCGTTTCTCGACCGCTGCTTTGGCGACTATGTCCCCAAGAAGTCTGCCGTGCTGCGCGTAACGCGCAACGCCGACATCGACCCAGACGGCGAGGGCGTCGAGGAGGAAGAGGACTATCGCCAGCACATGAAGAAGATCCTCAAGATGCGCCAGCGCCTTCAGCCGGTGCGCCTTGAGATCTCGGGCGAACTCAACCACAAGTGGGAGAGCTTCATCACCGAGCAGCTTGGGCTGGAGAGCCGACGCGTCTTCCACTTGGACATGCCGCTCAACCTTGGCTATGTCTACGGGCTTGAGGACAAGATTCCCAACTGGTCGCGCTCCGACGTCATCTTCCCGCCGTTCCAGCCCCAGCTCTCTCCCTTGGTCGACTCGCGTCGTCCGATGCGCGAGCAGGTCTTTGACCACGACATCCTTTTGACCTACCCCTACGAGAGCATGACGCCGCTTCTGAACCTGGTGCGCGAGGCCTCCGCCGATGACGACTGCATTTCGATCAAGATCACGCTCTACCGCGTGGCAAAGCGCTCGCACCTCTGCGAGAGCCTGATCAACGCGGCCGAAGCGGGCAAGGACGTCACCGTCTTGATGGAGCTGCGCGCCCGCTTTGACGAGGAGAACAACATCGAGTGGGCAGAGCGCCTCGAGGATGCCGGCTGCACCGTGATCTACGGCTCCGAGGGCTTCAAGTGCCACTCCAAGATCTGCCAGATCACCTACCACGACGCCTCTGGCATCAGCCGCATCACGTGCCTTGGGACTGGCAACTTCAACGAGAAGACCGCCAAGCTCTACTCCGACTTCATGCTACTGACGGCAAATACGGACATCGCGGCCGACGCCAACGTGTTCTTCCGCAACCTCTCTCTTGGAAACCTCCGCGGCAGCTACAAGGTCCTGGGAGTTGCTCCCGTCGGGCTCAAGCCGCTGGTCATGAAGGGCCTCGACCGCGAGATTGGCCGTGCTCAGGCTGGCCAGCCAGCGCTTGTCTTCATCAAGATGAACTCTCTCACCGACCGCGACGTAATCGACAAGATCTCGGAAGCATGCGAAGCCGGCGTAAAGGTTCTGCTCATAGTGCGCGGAATCTGCTGCATCAAGGCCAATGTGCCCGGCAAGACCGATGGCCTTGTAGTTCGCCAGATTGTTGGACGCTTCCTGGAGCACGCCCGCATCTATGCTTTCGGCGCCGACACCGACACGCTCTATCTTTCGAGCGCTGACATGATGACGCGAAATACCGAGCGCCGCGTCGAGATTGCCTACCCAGTGTTCGACCCCACCTGCCGCAAGATCGTGAACACCTTCGTCAACCTGCAGCTTGCTGACAACGTGAAGGCACGCCAGCTGACCTCGGACGGCACTTGGGAAAAGGTCGAGCGCAAGGAGGGCGAGCCCGAAGTGAACAGCCAGGAAGTCCTTCTCGCCCTTGCCTATGCGCGCTCGCGCGAGGGCAAGTCCGCGGCTGCAAAGATGACGCCGTCCACAACGATTGCGCCCTTTGCCCCAGAGGAGCTGAGCTACCTCGCGGCGCTGCCGAAGACGAGAAACTATGAGAGCGAGGCCGCATCTCGCAGAGAAGAAAAGCCTCTCGAGATACCCGAGAGCCAGGCTCCGCGACGCGCCCGCCCCGTCGAGAGGCTTGCCCAGCGCGTCGCAACCGTGACGAACAGCCAGCGAGAGACCACGAGCACGCCTCCTGCTGCCTCAGCGCCCACGGCGAAGTCCACGAGCTCGCAACCAAGTCAGGTCGTTCCGACGGAAAAGACGCAGGTCAAGACCGCTCCCGTCGCGAGCAAGCAAGAGCCCGCAAGCAACGGGAACCGCATAGCGACCGCATTCGGGCTTATTGGCCGTGGCTTCCGCATGCTCTTTGGCGGAGACGGACGCTGACGTGGCAGAGGTACTGACGCTTTCGGCGGAGCGCATGGGCTACGGTCCCGAGGCCGTGGCCCATGCCGCTGACGGAAAGACCGTGTTCGTGTCAGGCGCGGTTCCAGGAGACACCGTCGCTGCCGAGCTAACCGAAGATGGTCCTCGCTTCTCGAGGGCTCGAACAGTCGAGGTTGTGGAACCCTCCGCGGACCGAGTGGTCCCAGAGTGCCCTTACGCGACGCTATGCGGAGGATGCCCATGGGCCGCGCTCTCCTACCCCAGGCAAGCAATCGAAAAACGCCAGAACGTCGTGAGCTCGCTTGTGCGGCTGGGGCATTTTCCTGCTGACGAGGCAGAACATCTTGTAGCGCAGACAGTGACGCCAGGAAAGCCATGGGGCTACCGCAACAAGGTCGAGCTTGCCGTGGGCACCACGAACGGCCGCCTCACGCTCGGCATGCACGCCGCAGCGAGCGACAGCGTCGTCAAGGTGAAGGAATGCAAGCTCTTGCAGAAGAAGTTCCAAGGCTCCGTGAAGTCGGTTTCAGGTGCCATGGGATACCTTGCGAACTCGCACGGGCTTCAACTCGAGCGCGTGGGGATTCGCGCCTCGGCGCGCACCAACGAGCTCGAGGTCGCGCTTTGGGGGCCGAGCGGGCCCTTCCCGCGCGCACAGGTGGCAAAGGTCCTGGCAGACTCAACCAAGATGACCTCTCTCGTTCGCGTCATGCAGAAGGGACCTGCAAAGGCGCGCAAGATAGCCGGAGTGGAGAGGCTCTCAGGAAAAGGAAGCTGGGGCGAGCGAATCGGAAGCGAGACCATGCGCGTGTCAGCTCCGTCTTTTTTCCAAGTGAACACTGCAGGCGCAGAAAAGATCGTCGAGCTCGTGCTTGAGGGGCTGGCTCCCGACGACGATGACGAGGCGATGGACCTCTACTGCGGAGCAGGAACCTTCACGATTCCGCTGGCTCGTCGCGTGGGTTTTGTCTCGGCGGTAGAGTCGTACGGACCTGCGGTAAGAGACCTACGGCGCAATCTAGAGAGCGCGCGTCTTGATAATGTCGATGCGGTAGGCGGAGACGCAGGTCGAGAGTTTCCAGACACAGATGCGGACATCATCGTGGTAGACCCTCCACGCGCAGGGCTTGCCGCGGACGTGGTGCGACAGCTATCAGAGCAGCCTGCACGAGCGATTGCATACGTCTCCTGCGACCCCGCAACGCTTGCGCGCGACCTCGCGCGCTTCCGCGAGGCAGGTACGTTCAAGCCCGTCAGCGTGACGCCCGTCGACCTGTTCCCGCAGACGTTTCATGTTGAGGACGTCTGCATACTGAGGCGCGCTTAGGAAGGCAATAAGGGGGGGGCAGCGCTGAGCGCTGCCCCCTTATTGAGATGTGCTCCGATCGCATTGCGCCAAAGTCCCCTTAGTTACACAAATCTTCGAGCTTCTGCATCGAAGTCGCCTTAGTTACACTGAAGCTTGAGCTGCACGAAAGTATCCAATCTATATATTGGTGCTATCCGCAAATTTAGACACAACATCTGGTATCCTCATCTGGCTTGCTATCTGACAACCCAGGAAAGCTCAGTGTAACTAAGGCGACTTCGGTGCAAATATTTCTGAATTTGTGTAACTAAGGGCATTTGAGTGCAATTACTTGGTCTGCCACCCAAGCAAAAGAATGCAGAGACCCCGACAGCGGCAAAGCCTCCCTGCCTTCGCGCCTTAATTCTTTCGCAAATCGAAAAGCTTGCCAAAATTTGCTTGATTACAATGACCAGGAAATGCAGCGCGCAATTGGTCCTGTCAGCTGGGACTTTGAATTCCCCTTTTGCGCTAGGAAATAAAGCGCAGCTAGATGGCACATTACGCCTGTCGAAACGACGACAAAAACCCTTGCACTAGCCGCGTGAAACGGGTACAAAGGTATGCGAACTTGGGCAAGGGGCCCAGTCATTCCACAAGTGAGAGGAACAAACATGAAGGCTTCTGTCAACGAGGATTGCATCGGCTGCGGTCTGTGCGAGGGCACCTGCCCTGACGTCTTCTCTGTCGGCGACGACGGCGTCGCTCACGCCATCGAGGAGGACGTCCCTGAGGACGCCGAGGACAGCGCTCAGGAGGCTGCTGAGAACTGCCCCGTTTCTGCTATCACTGTCGAGTAAACGCGCAGCGAAGCAACGTGCGACACAGGGGGAGCCGCTTGCCGGCTCCCCTTTCTTATGGACAACATCGCGAAAGGAACGCCGTGGAGAAGCTTATTCTTGCCTCCCAGTCGCCACGCAGGCGCCAACTACTTGAGGAAGCGGGCTTTTCCCTCGTTGTGGTTCCCGCCGACATCGACGAGACCAGAAGGCCTGGCGAGTCGCCCGTCCAGCTCGTTGAGCGGCTTGCGCTCGGCAAGGCGGAGGCAACCCGCCGCGCGCTAGGCGGAAACGCCCCAGCCTCCGCCCTCGTTGCGGCGGACACCATTGTGTGGACTGATAACGGCGAGGTGCTGGGCAAGCCAAAAGACCGACAGCACGCCGCTCGAATGCTTCAGGACCTTTCGGGGCGAACTCATCACGTCTCGACTGGGGTATGCGCCATGACGCTGACCCCAGCCGCTGAGATAAACGCTAAATCAAGCTTCGTAGAGACTGCTGACGTCACCTTCTTCGAGCTCACTCAAAAAGAAATTGAAACCTATGTCGCATCCGGCGAGCCAATGGACAAAGCCGGGGGGTATGGTATTCAAGGGCTAGGGAGGCTTCTGGTAAAGAGCATCAGCGGAGACTGGTTCACGGTCGTAGGGCTTCCGGTCTCGCGACTGATACGCGAGCTTGGGCTCCTTGAAGGCCGCCCGGGCATGGTTGCAGACCTTTTGGGAAGGGAGAGCTGAGAAATGAGGCAGATAGCAAGCATCACGCAGATACCTGGCATCAAGGCCGCAAACTACACGAATGCAGAGGCGGGCACTGGCTGCACGGTCATCATTTGCCCCGAGGGAGCAACGGGGGCTGTGGACGTGCGTGGGGGCGCTCCCGCAACGCGCGAGACCGACCTGCTCCGTCCTGAGGAGACCGTGCAAATCCTGAATGCCGTCGTGCTCTCCGGAGGCTCGGCATACGGCCTTGCAGCAAGCTGCGGCGTTGCAGAAGAGCTCGAGCGCCACGGAATTGGCTTGGACGTGGGCGTCGGCGTCGTGCCCATCGTTTCCGGGGCCTGCGTGTTCGACCTTGCCTGCGGAGCCCCAGACGTGCGCCCGACGGCCGAAAACGGCGCTGAGGCCACGCGCAAGGCGCTTGCGAACGAAGGAGAGCCCCTTGAGCGCGGCTGCGTTGGCGCCGGGACGGGCTGCACCGTCGGAAAACTGGGCGGACCCGAGCTGACAATGAAGAGCGGCCTTGGCGAGGACGTCGAGTGCGCGGGCGAGCTTGTCTGCGGCGCCGTGTCGGCCGTCAATGCCTGTGGCGACGTCGTTGACCCCGAGACAGGAAAGCCCATCGCAGCAATGAGGACGCCGGACGGCAAGGGTCTTGGCAATACCGTCGAGGCGCTTCTTGCCATGCAGGCAAAGATGCCGCTTTCGCGCACGAACACGACTATCTCGTGCGTCGTCACGAACGCAAAGCTGACGAAGGCCCAGGCCACCAAGGTCGCGCAGATGTCCGCCGACGCCTACGCGCACGCCATCAGGCCGACGCACTCGACGAACGATGGCGACACGATCTTCGTGATGGCAACGGGAAAGGTCGATGCTCCTGTGGACATTGTCGGCGCCCTGGCCACCCGCGCACTTGAGCGAGCCATCGCTGATGGCGCCAAAAGCGCTACCTCGATGTTCGGCCTCCCCGCCGCCAGCGACCTGAAGTAGCCACAACGGCCGGCAACAGGCGTCAGACGTCCAGTGCCCCCAGCTAAGAGGCTCGCCGCCTACTCTCGGGAATTTCCGCGCAGCGCAATTCCCGAGAGTAGGCGGCGAGCCCATTTCTTTAACCGGCGGCACACGCCCTAGTTGAATTTCACGACTTTCTGCGCGACGTCATACACGCCCATCGTGATATCCTTGCCAACCTGACCAGGCAGATTCGAAGCAGCCCCAATGAGCCCGTGACGAGCACGCACGTACATCTTGGGATCGTAATCCTTAAGGTCGCTCCAAAGCTTCTTGAGCTGATCCATCGCGTCGGGACGGTCGGACTTCTTGGAGAAGACCGAGCATATTGCCATGATGATGGTCAAGTACCCCATCATGTAGCTCCTGAGCTTGGGCTCTTTCACGTCGTCGTAGATGTGGTAAGCCTCCCACATGATACGCGCAACCCGCCAGTAGTGGTCAACGCGACTCGTAAGGACTTTCTCGTTCACCGATTGGTCCTCGCGACCGATGAAATAGCGATAGAGGTCGACGTCTAGGTAGTAGAGCGTCTTGCACTTGGGAAACGGCACGTAGGCATAAATGTTGTCCACGTAGAACGTATGAGCGGGCATCTGCAAATTGGCAGCTCGAAGCGTGCTTGTGCGGTACATAAGCGCGTGCATAAGCAGGTACTGGCTCTTCATGAAGTGGCCGATGTCGCCCCAGCCAAAGACGCGGTTGCGGGGCAGCACGAGGCGATAGTCAACGACGTGCCTCGTGTTGTCGGCAACGTGCTCGTAGACGTAGTTTGTTATCACAAGGTCGACGGGCTCAGGAAGGCTTGCGAAGCGACGAACGCATGCCAGCAGCGACTTCAGGGCAGACGCGTCAAACCAGTCGTCAGAGTCGATGTTTTTGAAGTAGGTGCCATCCGCGTTGGCAAGAGCAGTCATGACGGCAATGCCGTGCCCGCCGTTCTCTTGGTGCACCGCCTTGATGATGTCGGGGTAGCGAGAAGCCCAGTCGTCGGCCTTTTCGGGAGTGTCGTCCTTCGTGGAACCGTCGTCCACAATCACGATCTGCACGTCCTTGGCGTACTCAGAGCCCTCGAGGATCGAGTTGATGCACTTGTCCATGTACTCTGCGGCGTTATAGCACGGAATGCCAAACGTGATGGTCTTGTCCATGTGGTCTCCCGAAGCCCTTCTCTTTTCAACAAAAGGAAAGCGGGGCCCCGAAGGGTCCCGCCAGCCTGCGAAATCCTAGTTGTGAGCAGCGATAATGTCATCGGAAAGGTCGAGCGCGGAGGCAACGACTCCATCCATGTCGTAGTAGCGATACTCTGCCAGACGGCCGACGCAGTGGAAGTTGAGGACTCCGGCGACGCGCTCGCGATAGCTCTTGTAGAGCTCGATGTTCTCAGGCTCGTTGATGACGTAATACGGAGTCTCGCCGACGCCAGGCAGGTACGTGCGCGAGTACTCGCGCATGATGGTGGTCTTGCCCGGCACCTTCTGACCGGTCATGTTCTTGAACTCGGTGATGCGCGTGAAGTTCTCGGAGACGGTGTAGTTGACGGTGCCGACGGGCTGGAACTGGTCCTCGTCAAGGGTCTCAAAGACCATGTCGACCGTTCGATACGGAAGAGCGCCAAGGTCGAAGCCAAAAAGCTCGTCGAGAGCGCCAGAGTAAATGACCTCGCCCTGATAGGGCTTGTCGCAGATAAACACCTGCGAGGTGGAGACGCGCATGATGTCGCGGGCGTCGACGTTCAGATAGACCGAGATGAGGTCATGGTTCAGCATGTTCTCGAACATCTTGGTGTAGCCCTCGGCAGGCATGCCCTGGTACTTGGCCGTTGGGAAATAACGGTCGTCGTCGCCCACGAAGACCGGCACGCGTCCAGTGACGGCGGGGTCAATCTGGTCGGGAGTCTTGCCCCACTGCTTCATGGTGTAATGCAGGAAGACGTTCTCATAGACAAAGTCGGCGACCTCGGCAAGGTCAGGGTCGTTCTTCTCGCGAAGCTCCATGATGGGAACCTTCTTGTTCTCGCCAAAGGTGGCCACGAGCTTCTGGTAGAGGGCCTCTCCCCTCTCCTCGCCAAACGCCAGCTTGAGCGACGTATGGTTGAACGGGACCGGCATCAGCGTGCCATGGATGTTGGCGAGCACCTTGTGCTGGTAGTTGGTCCACTCGGTAAAGCGCGAGAGGTACTGGTTCACACGGTCGTTAGTGGTGTGGTAGATGTGAGGACCGTACTTGTGAACGAGCACTCCAGCCTCGTCCTCGTAGTCGTAGGCGTTGCCGGCAATGTGGTCACGGCGCTCAAGAACAGCGACCTTCATGCCGCACGCCTCGGCAAGCCTCCTTGCGCAAACCGTGCCAGCATATCCCGCTCCGACAATAATCACGTCAAAGGAGTCCGGGTTGAAGCCGGCTGGCAGTCCGCTCTCGATGCTCATAATGTCCCTTTCGAAGCCACTGAGCCGCAGGCCAAGACCCCCTTGAAGCCAAAACCCACGACATACGTTTAGGAAGACCGCGAACGGTCGCGGTCCAATCTCCCGCAAGATTCTAACACTAGGCCCCTATAATGGTGCATGCTCAGGGGTCTACCGAAAGACCACCACAAACTTTTGCGATCTCTGGGAGCCAAGGAGCGGTACAGACAATCGTGGGAAAGGAACAATTTCTGATGAGTGAGTTTCTTGATCGTATGAAGAAGGCCGCAAAGGCCGACAAGAAGACGATCGTCCTTCCTGAGGGCGAGGATCCGCGCACCATCGCGGCTGCCAAGACCATCGTTGACGAGGGGCTTGCCAACCTGATCATCCTTGGCGACCCCAGCCAGATTCACGTTGACGGCGTTGAGGTCATCGACCCCAAGACCTCCGACAAGCACGAAGCCTACGCCCAGAAGTTTGCTGAGCTCCGCAAGAAGAAGGGTGTCACCATCGAGCAGGCTCGCCAGCAGATGGATGACAACACCTACTTCGGCACCATGATGGTCAAGATGGGCGATGCAGACGGCCTGGTCTCAGGTGCCTGCCACTCAACCGCTAACACCCTTCGTCCCGCGCTCCAAATCCTGAAGACGGCCCCCGGAACCAAGCTCGTCTCTGCGTTCTTCGTCATGTGCACGGACAAGACCGAGTTTGGCGACAACGGCACGCTCGTCTTCGCCGATTGCGGCCTCAACATCGACCCGAACGCAGACGAGCTCTCCGAGATCGCAATCGCCTCGGCCAACTCCTGGAAGGCCTTTATGCCCGGCTCCGATCCCAAGGTCGCCATGCTCTCCTTCTCCACGAAGGGCTCCGCAAAGGGCGACGTGCCCGAGAAGGTCCAGGAGGCAACCGAGCTCGTTCACCAGAAGGCGCCCGAGCTCGCCTGCGATGGCGACCTCCAGCTTGACGCAGCCCTCGTGAAGAGCGTCGCCGAGCTCAAGGCCCCCGGCTCCACCGTTGCAGGCAGCGCAAACGTGCTCATCTTCCCCGACCTCGAGGCTGGCAACATCGGCTACAAGCTGGTCCAGCGCTTCGCTGGCGCCGAGGCCTACGGCCCGATCCTTCAGGGCATTGCCAAGCCCGTCAACGACCTCTCTCGCGGCTGCTCCGCCGACGACATCGTGGGCGTTGTCGCCATTACGGCAGTCCAGGCTCAGATGGCAGAGTAGCTGCGCGGCCATCCGCTGAAAGTACGCCTGCCACTTCCCAGCAAAGAAGAATCGCTGGGCAGAAGCTCAAGCGCCTTGATGCGTCGTTCGCCACGCTTGCTTAATAGACGCTCCCCCGACTCTCTCAGGACGCGCGGACTGCGCATTCCTCGAGGGTCGGGGGAGCCTCTTGTTTAGAACAATGCCCGCGCGAGGCGGTTAGTCGCATCGCGCGGGCCAAAAGACCAATGGCTGTTAGCCCTACTTGCCCAGAGGCTTCGGACCAGCGGCGCGAACCTCGGGAGACATCGTCTGCAGGCGCTTGGAGGCGTTCTCGACGAACATCTGCGCGAGCTTCTCTGCGGTGGCATCGTAGGCGTCCTTGTCAGCCCACGTGCTCTTGGGGTCAAGCAGCTCGGAGGGAACGCCTGGGCAGGCGGTCGGCACGTCCAGGTTGAAGCGCTCGTCGTGAACGAACTCGCACTCGTCAATGATGCCGGACTGGGCGGCCTCGACCATCTTGCGCGTGTACTTCAGCTTGATGCGGCTGCCGGTGCCGTACGGGCCACCGGTCCAGCCGGTGTTGATCAGATAGACGCGCGTGCCGTACTCATGGATGCGCTCGCCGAGCATCTTGGCGTAGATGTTGGGGTCAAGCGGCATGAACGGCTCGCCGAAGAGCGACGAGAACGTCGGCTGCGGCTCCTTGATGCCGCGCTCGGTGCCGGCAACCTTTGAGGTGAATCCGGTCATGAAGTGGTACATGGCGGCGTTGGTGGAGAGCTTGGAGATCGGGGGCAGGACGCCGAAGGCGTCGGCCGTGAGGAAGATGACGACGTCAGGCAGGCGGCGGGCGTAGCCGCTGGTTACGGCGTTGTCGATGAACTCGACGGGGTACGCCACGCGGCCGTTCTCGGTCAGCGAGGCATCGTCGTAGTCAGCGATTCGGGTGTCCGGGTCGAGCACGACGTTCTCGCAGATAGAGCCAAAGCGGATGGCGTTGCAGATCTGCGGCTCGGTCTCTGGCGAGATGTGGATGGTCTTGGCGTAGCAGCCGCCCTCGATGTTGAAGATCGAGTCGGGACCCCAGCCGTGCTCGTCGTCGCCAATGAGCATGCGGCCCTCAGCAGCTGAAAGGGTGGTCTTGCCGGTGCCGGACAGGCCAAAGAAGACCGTGGTGCCGTGCGACTGCGGGTTCATGTTGCACGAGCAGTGCATGGTCAGGATGTTCTCCTCAACGGGGAGCAGGTAGTTCATAACGGAGAAGATCGACTTCTTGATCTCGCCGGAGTACTGCGTGCCAGCGATGAGGACGGTGCGGTCGGTGAAGTTGATGATGACGCCTGCCTCAGAGTTGGTGTGGTGCACCTTCGGGTCGAGCTTGAGGCCAGGGGCGACCATCACGACAAAGTCGGCTCGGCCGAAGTTCTTGAGCTCCTCCTCGGTGGGGCGCACGAGCATCTGGCGAATGAAGAGCGCCTGGCTCGCAAGCTCGGTCAGAACCAAGAACTTGCGAGAATAGCGGCGGTCAGCGCCAGCAAGGCCGTGAACCATGAAGATGCGGCGCTCGGAGAGGTAGGAGATGACCTCCTCCTTGACCAGCTTGTAGTCCTTCTCAGAGAACGGAACGTTGACGGGTCCCCAGGCGATCTTGTCATGGACTTCGGGCGTGTCGACGATGAAGCGGTCGTGCGGAGAGCGGCCGGTGTACTTGCCCGTAGTGACAGCGAGGGAGCCGGTGCTGGTAAGGACGCCTTCGCCACGTGTGACTGCCTTCTCAATCAGGCGCGCAGGCGACGGATCGATAACAGTCCTGTCGTCGGTATGGTTAATACCGTATTGCGCAAGCTCCTCAACGATCATGTATTCCTCCTTGGGTCCAAGGGTGCTTAAACGGCAAACGGTCGACAATCGCGAAAATTTACGTTCAAAAACATCTTGCAGCCGTCCACCGATTCGGGCTACTCACGCTGTGCATTTTACCCAACGAAACATCCGCAAACCAAAGACGACGCCATCATGCAGCTCGGCATGAGCGACGTGTGCATTTTACCCAACGAAACATCCGCAAACCAAAGAGTTAACAGTAAGGACTACTACCGCCAGACAGGGCAAGCCCCCACTCCCCGTTGACCGGCAAGGGACAGCGGCTCGTGGAGGCTTGCGAGAAAGTCGCCTGCGCGCTCTGCGGACGAGCGGGAGCTGCTATCCGAGGGAGCGTCCCGCGCGCTCGGCAGGCATCTGCCAGCCGTGCTGGTCTGTATGGAGAAGCTCCTCGGCGCGCTCGGAGCACGGCTTTCCGAGGTAGTCCTTGTAGACCCGCACGATGCTCGGATTCTCATAGGAATTGCGCCACTTCGAGGCTCGGTCAAGCGAGTACAGCTTTTGTCCGCGCTCCCCCGCCAGCTCGCGTCCGTCATGAATGGGCTGTCCGCCGCCGCCAACGCAGCCGCCCGGGCAGGCCATGACCTCGACGAAGTCATAGTGCACCGTGCCGGCGAGAATGGCGCGGCAGAGCTTGCCCGCGTTGGCGAGGCCGTTGGCAACGGCGACGCGCACCGAAGTGCCGTCGAGGTCGAAGGTGGCCTCCTTCCAGCCGTCCAGGCCGCGCACGGCGCTGAACATGTCGTCTGCAGGCGCGTGGCCCGTCACCAGATAGTGCGTGGTGCGCAGCGCCGCCTCCATGACGCCTCCGGTGGCGCCAAAGATGACGCCGCCGCCCGAGCCGATGCCCAGCGGCTGGTCGAAGTCTGAGTCGGGCAGGCTTGCGGGGTCAAGGTGGTCAGCGCGAACCATCCTCACGACCTCGCGTGTGGTGAGCACCACGTCCACGTCGGGGTCGCCGCAGGCATCGTTCATCGTGGGATAGGCGCACTCGGCCTTCTTTGCCACGCAGGGCATGATGGAGACCGAGAAGACCTTGTGCGGGTCGAGGCCGAGAAGCTCGGCGTAATAGCTCTTCACGATGGCGCCGAACATCTGCTGGGGAGACTTCGAGGTCGAGACGTCATCCACGAGCTCGGGGAAGTGCGCCTTGACGTAGCGCACCCAGCCGGGGCAGCAGCTCGTGAACATGGGGTAGCCACCCGCCTGGCTCTTGGGAAGGTGGCCCAAGAGCTCGGTGCCCTCCTCCATGATCGTGAGGTCGGCCGAGAAGTCGGTGTTGATCACGTAGTCGAAGCCGATCTCGCGAAGCGCAGTGACAAGTCGCGTGAGCTTGGCATCCGCGCCAGAGAGCCCGAACGACTCCGCCCAGGCGGTGCGGATGGACGGCGCAATCTGAACGATCGTGGTCACGTCGGGGTCGGCTATGGCGTCGTAGACGCGGTCGGTGTCGTCGCGCTCGCGAAGCGCGCCGGTCGGGCAATGCGTGATGCACTGGCCACAGAGCGTGCAGTCGACGTCCTCAAACGACAGGCCGCCGCGAACGTTTACCACGGTGTGGCTGGATCGGCTGGTCACGTCCCACACATGGGAATCTTGGACCTTGTCGCACACCTGGATGCAGCGATGGCAGGCGATGCACTTCGAGTTGGTGCGGATGAGCGCACGGGTCTTGTCCCAGGGCGTGTAGTTCACGTTGAGCTTGGGATAGTCCTGGTAGAACACGTTGAGGTCGTTGGAGAGGCTCTGCAGCGTGCAGTTGCCCGAGCGCACGCAGCTCGTGCACTGCGAGTCGTGCGTCGAGAGGAGCATCTCGAGGTTCATCTTGCGCGCGCGGCGAACCTTGGGCGAGTTGGTGTGGATGACCATGCCCGGAAGCACGGTGTTGTTGCAGGACGCAACAAGCTGGTCTATGCCCTCGACCTCAACGACGCAGACGCGGCACGAGCCGATCTCGTTCAGGTCTTTCAGGTAGCAGAGAGTAGGAACCTTCACGCCTGCCGCGGCCGCCGCGTCCAAGATTGACGCATCGTCGGGCACGCTGACCTTACGACCGTCGATGGTCACTTCTACCATTGCATGATCCTTCCTCCGCGGAACGCGCCAAAGCCAAAGTGGTCGCAGCGCAGGCAGCGAGACGCCTCCTGCAGCGCCTCTTCCTTGGTGAGGCCGTTCTCGACGAGCTTCCAGTCTTCCTTGCGGTCTGCGGCCTCGCGCGACGTCATCTCGCAGCGAGCGCATGAGATCTTGCCCTTGAACTGCACGGTCGGCATCTGGAGGCTGTTCTTGTCAATCACGTGGTTGAAGCCGAGGTAGTTGTCGATGTTTGAGGCAGCGACCTTGCCGGCGTTGACGGCGCGAATCACGGTCGCGGGACCGCTGACGCAGTCGCCGCCCGAGAAGAGCCCGTCAAAGCCCTCGATGGAGCCATCCTTGTCAGCGACGATGCGCCCGCGGCTGGTCGGGATGCCTTGGGCGCCAAAGGGAGCCGACTCGATGGCCTGCCCGATGGCGACGAGCACCAAGTCGCATGGAATCGTGCGCTCCGGAGCGTCGGCTGGACGAGGGGCGGGGCGTCCGCCTCGGGGCCCACCGATGATCTGAGGCTGCACCACAAGGCCGGTGACGTGGCCGTCCTTCGTGGCGATGCGCATGGGGGCGTTCAGCTCAAGAAGCTCGCACCCCTCGGCAGAGGCGCCAGCAATCTCCTCGTCCTGCGCCGTCATGTCCGCAACGCGGCGGCGATAGACGATCGTGACCTTGTCGGCCCCGCAGCGCACCGACGAGCGGGCGACGTCCATGGCAACGTTGCCGCCGCCGATGACGCAGACGCGCTTGCCAGAGAAGTCAGGGATGTCGCCGTCGCCAATCTGGCGAAGCATCTGGACAGCCGAGACGACTCCCTCGGCGTCTTCTCCCTCAAGGCCGAGCTTGCGGTCAGAGTGCGCCCCGATGGCAAGGTAGACGGCGTCGAAGTCGCGGCGCAGCTCCGTGAGATCGGAGACCTTCTCGTCCAAGCGAACGTGAATGCCGCAGTCGAGGATCCACTGGATCTCGGAGTCGAGAAGCTCGCGCGGCAGGCGGTAGCTCGGAATGCCGTAACGCAGCATGCCGCCCAGGTGATGGCGTGCCTCTACGATGGTTACGTCGTGGCCCATGACGGCAAGGTAATAGGCGCATGAGATTCCCGCAGGCCCTCCGCCCACGACGGCGACGCGCTTGCCTGTTGGCTCGGCCATGTCTGGACGATAGTCGTGCTCCATGTGGTCGACGGCGTATCGCTTGAGGCCGCGAATGTTCATGGGGTCGTCCACCATGCCACGACGGCAATGCATCTCGCAGGGATGCTCGCAGACGTAGCCGCAGACAAGCGGCAAGGGATTGTCGGCGCGAATCAGGCGCACCGCATCGGTGTTGCGGCCTGCCTCGACAAGCGAGATGTAGCCCGGGATGTCCACGCCGGCAGGGCAGCCAGAAACACAGGGCACGAGCTGGCTTTGCGAGAAGCCGCACGCATGGTGCTGAAGGTGATACTCGAAGTCGTCACGGAAGCCGCGAATGGCCTCAAGCGCCATCTCTCCGGCCTCGTAGCCAATCGCGCAGTCGGCGGTCAGGTATATGGTGCGCGCCGTCTCCTCGATGAGGTCAAGCGTGTAGGGCTCTGCCGTCCCGTCCAGCACGCTGTCCATGAGCTCCTTGAGAAGGTTCAGGCCAACGCGGCAGGGCGTGCACTTTCCGCAGCTTTGCGTCGCGCACATCTCAACGAACGCCGCCGTGAACTCGACGGGGCATGGGGCAAGCGAGCTCACCGAGAGGCGTCTCTCGATGGCCTTGTGCAGGTTGTCCATCACAACCTGCTCGTCGCTTCGCTCCATCACGTGAAGTCGTGCCATAGGCTCTCCTTGCTGCCGGGTGGCGCTGCCCGGAAGTTGGCTAGAATTGTGATAAAGGCGTATGCGTCTTCCATGAGCGCCAAAGTGCAAATTGCCAACAAACGTATAGCCAATCAAACAATAAGTGTTTGTGTGCTTGCAAGCATTTCGATAGACGGTAAGATTCGCAAAGCGAAAGGAGCATCCCTTGATTACCAGCATCTCGGAAGGACGGCTCTCAGCCCAGATTGACTCAAATGGAGCGCAGCTCATGAGCCTCAAGCTCGATGACTATGAGTATCTGTGGCAGGGCGATGAGCGCTGGTGGCCGCGCAGGGCTCCGATCCTTTTCCCCTGCGTCGGAGTGCTGATGAACGGCGTGGCGCAAAGCCCGAAAGGCGAGGTTCGCCTCGGTCGGCACGGCCTTGCAAGAAACTATGAGCACGCAATCGTGGAGACTACCGAAAAGAGCGTCACCTTCGAGCTCTCAAGCACCGACGAGATGCTCGAGCACTACCCCTATCCCTTCAAGCTCAACATGGCCTATTCCGTCGACGGCGCGCGCCTGACGCAGACCTACGCCGTAACCAACACGGGAGAGAGCCCCATGCCTTTCACGCTGGGAGGACACCCAGCGTTCAACGTCCCTGCCCCCGCCTCTGCTGGCGAGAAGTTCGAGGACTACGAGCTTGAGTTCTCAGAGCCTTGGACATGCGACATGCCGACGATCGATGCCGACGGCATCTGCGACCTCGAGGACACCTATCCCGTGATTGTCGACTCAGACAAGCTGCCGCTAACACATGAGCTCTTCGAGAAGCTCCTCACGATCACGCTTCCGAAGGTTCCTGGCCGCACGGTCAAGCTCGTCGGCACCAAGAGCGGCCGCGGCGTGCGCCTCGACTTTGACGGCTTCGACTACCTCGGAGTCTGGTCGGCCGACAACCGGGCTCCCTTCGTCGCAGTCGAGCCATGGACGGGCATCGCCGCCTGCAAGGGAGAGTCCGGCCGCTTTGAGGAGAAGCCTGGCACCATCATGCTGGCTCCAGGCGAGACGTGCACGAAGTCCTTCTCGATCCTTCCGTTCTAAGGCATGCCGTGAGGACGGAGATCCGCCCTGCACGCAAAGGTGACCTTGGGCGCGTCTGCGAGCTCTACCAGCAGGCGCGCCGCTTTATGCGCGCGCATGGCAACACGATGCAATGGACGGGAGACTATCCCGGGATGGCGAGCGCCGAGGCGGACCTTGAGGCTGGCGCGCTCTGGGTTCTCGAGGCAGGAGGCGAGCCCGTCGCCGTGGCAAGCGTTATGCCCGGCCCAGAGCCGACCTATGCGTCGATTGACGGGGCATGGGTTGACGACGGCCCCTATTGGGTGCTCCATCGCCTTGCCTCGGGCGAAAGCGGAAAGGGCTATGGAAGGCGACTCATGGAGTGGTTCGGCAGCGGCCACAGAAGCTGCAGGGTCGATACCGCCAATCAGAACCTTCCCATGAGAGGGCTCGTCGAGAGCTGCGGCTTTGTCCGCTGCGGAATCGTGATCGTAGAAGACGGGACGCCGAGAATTGCGTACCAGCGCGTCAACAGGGGTCTCGACGATTAGGCAGGTCCAGACCATAAAAAAGAAGGCGGCGCGAGAACAGAAGTCTCGTGCCGCCTCTGGGCTGACCCCTCCCCTAGAAGTCAACCAGATAGTCTGCAACCATTTTACTTGCTGAGGAGCTCCTCGACGTCGAGAGCGATCATGTACTCCTCGTTCGTGGGGACGACGAGCACCTTGATCTTGGAGTCGGGGGCAGAGATCACGCGGGGGTCTCCAGAGCGGACCTTGTTGGCCTCCTCGTCGATCTTGACGCCAAGCCACTCGAGCTCCTTGGCAACGCCGAGGCGCATGGTGGCGGAGTTCTCGCCGATGCCGGCGGAGAAGGCCATGGTGTCGAAGCCGTGCATGGACTGCGCCATCTCAGCGACGAGCTGGCTCGTGCGGTAATAGAACATGTCGAGCGCCATCTGGCAGTTCTTGTCGCCCTTCTCGGCACCAGCCTCGATGTCGCGGGAGTCGGAGGAGACGCCGGAAAGCGCAAGCAGGCCGGACTGCTTGTTCATCATGGTGTCGACCTCGTCGATGGTGTAGCCGCCCTCGCGCACGAGATAGCAGACGGTTGCCGGGTCGATGGAGCCGCAGCGGGTGCCCATGATAAGGCCGTCGAGCGGGGTGAGGCCCATGGTGGTGTCAAGCTCGTGGCCGTCCTCGATGGCGGACAGCGACGCGCCGGAGCCCAGGTGGCAGGAGACGAGCTTGTGCACGTCGCCCTTGAGGAACTCGTTGGTCGCGCGCCAGATGTAGCGGTGAGAGGTGCCGTGAGCGCCATACTTGCGGATGTGCAGCTTGTCGCAGACGTCGCGCGGCAGGGCGTAGCGCCAGGCCTTCTCGGGGATGTTGTAGTGGAAGGCGGAGTCGGCGACGATCACGTTGCCGATGGAGGGGAACATTTCGCGGCAGATCTCGATGACGTCGGCCTCGGCATAGTTGTGAAGCGGCGCCAGAGGAGCGACCTCGCGAACCCAGCCCAGGGTCTCGTCGGTCACGATCTTGGACTCGGGGAAGTACCAGCCGCCCTGAACGACGCGGTGGCCAATGCCCTCGATCTTGGAGGTGTCAAAGCCTGCCTCGTCCAGAATCTGGAAGACGTACTTGACGGCAGTCTTGTGGTCAGGGAGAGCAACCTCGAGCTTCTGCTTGTCGCCGCCGTGCTCCTCGTGACCGATGAAGGAACCATCAATGCCGATGCGCTCGCAGTTTCCCTTTGCATAGACCTCGCGGGTCTTCGTGTCGAGCAGCTGGTACTTGAGCGACGAGCTGCCAGCATTGATGACCAGAACGTTCATGGTTCTCCTCTCGAAGTGGAACTTCCACTGTAGCAATCCGCAAAACGGTTCAATGATAGCCGAGACGCCGCTCGAAGGAGCGGCGAATCGACAACGGGCACGAACCTTGCTTACGAGAAGAGCTCCTCCTCGGCTATGCGCGCGCCAAGGCGGACGCAGTCGGGGCAGCTGAGAAGCCTTCGGCCGGTGTCAACGCCCTTGAGCTCGCAGCAGACCGTCGAGCCCGCCTCCTCTTTGAAGCGCTCGGCGATGCGGCGCGAGACGGCGTAGGTGTCTCTCTTGGAAGCGGGGTGCTCGAGGTTCCCGTCAGAGCCGACAAGGCCGGCGAGGACGCAGGCGCCCGAGAGGGCACCGCACGTGCACTGCATGCCGCCCATGCCAAGCCCCAAGCCCTCGGTCGCGCGGAAGAGCGTCTCTTCGTCTACGCCGGCGAGGTCGGCAAAGGCGCAGGAGACTGCTTGGGCACAGTTGTAGCCGCGGTTATGGCGCTCGGTTGCGCCCTGGACGCGCTCGGAGTCTGCCATGCTACATCCCCTCGCCCATGTCGCCACGAAGCTTGCGGCCGCCCAGCACGTGGACGTGCAGATGGTGCACCGACTGCCCGCCGTCATCGCCCGTGTTGGTGACGCAGCGATAGCCGGTCTTGTCGATGCCCTCCGCCTTGGTCACGACGTCGACGGCGTGAGCGATGGCGGCGAGGGTCTCCGCCGGCACGTTGTCGCAGATGTTGTCGTAGTGCTTCTTGGGGACGACGAGCACGTGCGTTGGGGTAAGCGGGTTGATGTCACGGAAGGCGACGACGAGGTCGTCCTCGTAGAGGAAGTCCGTCGGGATCTCGCCATTGGCAATCTTGCAGAAGAGGCAGTCTGAGTCTGACATAAAAAGCTCCTTCGATAGTCGTCTGGCGCGGGGGCAAATGCCGACGCGCCAGAGATGAGTTTACTCGTCCAGATAGGCCGTTGAGGGTGCCGAGGTGGTGTCTGTAACAGGGGCGTCCTCATTCGTGGCGTCGAGAAGGACTTGGACCTTCTGCTCTGCCGTGGCGAGCCTTGTGCGAAGGCTCTTCAAGATCTCGACTCCGCGCTGGTATCGCTCAAGCGACTCCTCGAGCTCAAGGTCGCCCGACTCAAGCGAGCGCACGATCTGCTCGAGCTCGACCGAAGCCTCCTTGAAGCTCATGTCTTCAATCTTTTTGGACTCGTTTGCTTCTGCCATCATGTCCCCTTTCTAGCGGCCAGCGAGACCGCGAATCCTAGACGCTTGCCTTATCGCGCACGGCGCTCACCGTGGCATCGACCTCGCCAGACCCGAGCATCACCGAGACCTCGTCTCCAACAGAAAGCTGGCTTGAAGACGAGACAACATGCCCCTTCCCGTCACGCGCGATCGCGTAGCCGCGACCAAGGACCTTCAGCGGAGAGAGCGCATCGAGCGTCGCCGCCGAGGTGCCCAGAGACGCCTTGAAGGGGTCGAGCATGCGAGACCCCGCTGAGGCCAGCCGCTCGGCGCTTGCGTCCAGCTGCCGCTGCGAGCGCTCGAGCGAGCGCGGGATGGCATCGTGCAAGCGCTCTTCTGTCATCGTGAGGGCGTCTTCGCGGGCAGTGAGCAGCGCCATGGGGTCTGTGAGGCAGCGCCTTGAGGCAAGCCCGTCGACGTAGGTGGAGAGCCGCGCGATGCTTCCCTCAACAGAGCGGACGACGCGCTCGCCAAGCGAGTCGATCTGCTGCCGGTCAGAAGCGAGCGTGGATGCCATGGCATTGCCTAGGCGAACGCCGCGCTGGTTGGTGAGCGTCTCAATCTCGTTGAAGGCGGGGGCCACCGACTCGGCGGCGGCCGTGGGTGTCGAGCAGCGACGATCAGCGACCATGTCGCAGATGCTCGTGTCGGGCTCGTGGCCGATGCCCGTGATGACCGGAACGGGGCTTGCCGCCACGGCGCGGGCGACGTCCTCGTCGTTGAAGCACATGAGGTCCTCGTACGAGCCGCCGCCACGCACCAGAAGGATTGCGTCGGGCCTCGATGCCGCAGCAACCTGCAGCGCGCGGATGATGGTGGGCGGCGCCTGCTTGCCCTGCACCTGGCAGCCCACGACGTCAATCTGGACGAGCTTGTTTCTTCTGGCAAGCGTGCGCTTGACGTCGTCGATGACGCTTCCGGTAAGGGAGGTGACCACGCAGACGCGCTGGCAGAACTGGGGAATCTTGCGCTTGCGGGACTCGTCCATGAGCCCCTCGGCACGAAGTCGCTTTGCTAGGGCGGCAACCTGCTGGCGAAGCAGCCCCTCCCCCGATACGGTATATGACTTGATCACGAAGGAGAGCTTTCCCGTGTTGGCATAGACCTCAAAGGCGCCCTTCGCCAGAATCTGGAGCCCGTCCTTGAGCGGGATGTCAATTTTGCTGTAAACGCCCCTCCAGACGATCACGGACATGGCGCATTCGTCGTCCTTCAGGCTGAAGTAGCAATGCCCGCGCGAGTTTGGCCCACGAAAGCCGCTGACCTCGCCCGTCACCACAAGGCTCGGGATGGTGTCGACCTTGCCCGACGCGATAGCAACCGCCTGGGTGATGGAGAGCGGCTCGTCTGTTCCCAAAGCGGCCATGCTAATCCCTGTCCCCTGTGCGACCCAGCAGGTAGAGCAGCTGCAGAATCGAGACGAGCGCAGCGGCAACATAGGTGAGCGCGGCGGCGGTGAGAACCTGGCGCGCGCCCACGAGGTCGATTGACTGACCGCTTGACTTGATGTACTCAAGCGCACGATGCGAGGCGTTGAACTCTACCGGTAGCGTGACCAGCTGGAAGATGACCGAGAAGGCAAACAGCAGGATGGCGAGGCGCACGAGGCCGACCGTGTTAAGGAACACCCCGATGAGAAACACGATCATCCAGACGTTCTGCGTGAAGTTGACAACAGGCACAAGCGCCGTGCGAATCTTGACCGGCGCATAGCCCTTTGCATGCTGGACGGCATGGCCAGCCTCGTGGCAGGCAACAGCGACCGACGCCACCGACCCTCCGCGAAGGTTCTCGTCAGAAAGGTGCAGCTGGTTGTCGCGTGGATCGTAGTAGTCGGTAAGCTGACCTCCCACGCGTGCGATGCCGACGCCCGTTACGCCGTTCGAGGCAAGCATCTGCTGAGCGACCTCGGCGCCGGTCCCGTTGTAAGAGGCGTCCTTCTTGGACCAGCGCGAATACTGGCGCTTGATATAGCCTTGGGTGGCGATTCCAAGAATCAATGATATGAGGACTATCGCGTAGTACGCGATGTCAATCCCGTAGTACCCACCATAGTAATAGCCCATGGAAGCTCCAATCGAACGGTGGACATGCGCCTAGCTTGTACCCGACAAAGCCGTCTCAAAGATACTACCTGAGCCCCCAGACAGAAATTCAGCATACGCGGGAATTGCTTATCCACGCCTAGATGAACTCCACCCGCCCCTCTCTGACGGTAAGGCCTGTCTCGCCCTCAAGCAGCTGAACGAGCTTGTCGCCCACAAGCTCCTTGCGCCATCCAACCAAAAGCGGCGAGCTCTTACGGTCGCGAATGAAGCCGGCAAGATCATCGCGCGTGGCAATGAGCTGCGCGGCAACGCCAGACTGCTCGGAAACGAGGCGGACAAGCGCGTACATCAAATCGACGACGCTCTCGATCTCGGTCGTGGCGTGGTAGTGCTTCTCGTGAGAGGGGCACTCGGAGGCAGGAACGCGCTCCCCCGCAGCGACGGCCTCCACGAGCGCAGCGCCGTCCTTTGCGCTCAGCTGCTCGGTCCCACGAATCTTGCGCAACGACTGCACGTTCTTTGGGGCGCGCCGGCAGACCTCGACGAGGACCTCGTCGGAGACGATCCACTTCTTGGGGACGTTTCTTTTGGAGGCCGTCTCCTCTCGCCAGGCGCAGACCTCGCGGGCAATGGCGAGCTGCCTTCTCGTGAGAGAGTTCGAGCGGCGGAGCTTGAGGTAGGCCTCGCGCGGGTCCTTGCGCACGCGAGACAGCTCGGTCAGGGCGGCCATCTCGGGCTCGACCCAAGAGAGGCGGTCCTTGCGGACGAGCTTGTCAATCATGGCATCGTAGATCGCGGGCAGGTAGCGAACGTCATCCTCGGCATAGACAAGCTGCTCGGGGTCAAGCGGGCGGTGCGACCAGTCGGTCAATGACTCGGCCTTGGGCAGATGGACGTTGCAATAGCCCTCGACAACGGCCGCATAGCTCGTCTGCTGCCGCATCCCAAGGAAGGCGGCGGCGACCTGAGTGTCAAACACGGGCTTGCAGATCACGCCCATGGTGTCGTAGATAGCCTCGAGGTCTTGCCCGCAGGCATGGAAGACCTTCGTGACGCTCTCGTCGGCAAAAACCTCTGCCAGCGGAGTAAGGTCGTCGACGAGAAGCGGGTCCACGGCGCCAATCTGGTCTTTGGTGCCAACCTGAATCAGGCACAGAAGCGGACGATAGGTCTTCTCGCGCAAAAACTCGGTGTCCACGGCAACAACGCGGGCACCTCTGATCTTGTCGCAGAAGTCCCTTAGTTCGTCGCTCGTCGAGATGTACACAGATGGCTCCAAATCGTTGTATTTGTCATGGGCTACCATAGGATGGCGTGAGAGGCCTTCGGCCTGCAACTGCATAATGATACATGCGCACGCCACGCATACGTACGGGAGGGAGGCTCATGCGCAGTCTCATCATCCATAACCCTAAGTCAGGCTTCGGATCTGACTCGATATTTGAGTTTGAGCGCGCACTGGTCCATGCGGGAGACGAGTGCATATTTCGCAGCTTGACAGAAGACTTCACGGCAGAGGAAGCCACCGCCGACGCCGAGGACTATGACGTCTGCGTCCTCTCAGGAGGCGACGGAACCGTCACCAGCCTGCTCGGCGCCTTGAAGAACCGCGAGGTCTCTGCTTGCGTGTTCCCGTCAGGAACGGCCAACCTCCTCTCCGCGAACATCGGCAACGGCCCCGAGCCTTCCGCGCTCGCGAGAGCGTGCCGCGTGGGCGCCACCGCCAAGATCGACCTCGGGGAGATGCTCTGGAAGGACGAGAAGGGCACCCCGCAGTCGAAGGAGTTCGGCCTGATGTCCGGGACCGGCTACGATGCGCAGCTGATGCAGGCAGCGCTGCCAAACAAGGCCGCGATGGGCGAGGCCGCCTACTTCGCCGCGGCGTTCCAGAACTCCCACCCCACCGTGCTGCACTTCGCCATCACGGTCGATGGCAAGACCTATGAGAGAGACGGAATCTCGTGCCTTGTCGCCAACAATGCGATGATGCAGGGCGACATACAGATCGTGCCCGACTGCCGCATGGACGACGGGATACTGGACGTCATCGTGCTCGAGACCCAAGATGCCGCGCAGCTGATTCGGCCGATTCTGTTTGGGCTCGTGGACAAGGAGGGGAAGGCCATAGGACGGCCTCACATCGAGTCGTTCCGCGGCCGCAGGATCACCGTCAGGAGCTCTGAGCCCATACCGCTTGAGGTGGACGGCGACGTGGTATGCCCAAGCGTGACCGAGTACCAAGCGCGCGTGGTCCCCTCCTGCTGCAACGTGATCGTTGACTCCATGAGCCCGTACCGACCAAAAGAGGCCCCGCAGCCTCGCTTTGACGGAGGCGGAGAGATTGCCTACCCCATGCAGTAGGAAGCGCGAGCATAGCGTGACAAAAAGGCGGTCGCCCGAGAAGAGCGACCGCCTCATTTTTTCAGGCCCCGAAGCGCGAAGGATGCCGGCAAGCTAGCGAGCGTCGTCTGCAGGGAAGCGCACGCCGGCCTGCGAGCGCACCTCGTCCATGACGGCGAGCGAGTCGAGCGTGACCTTCTCGCACGCGTCCCTGAAGGCAAGGGCGTCCTTCTCGCCGCGCACCGCGCGGCAGAAGTCGTCGAGCTCGCAGACCATGTCGTTTTCGGGGGTGTCGACAGGAATGGCCTGCTCGGCGCCGCCTACGGTCCCCCAGGTCATGGCCTTCTGCTCGTGGACGCAAAGGCGGAGGTTGCCCGGCGTGGAGACACCGTCAAAGAGAAGCGTCCCCTCCTCGCCCTGGATCTGGCATGAGATGAGGTCGTCAGTGAGCTTGCCATATGACAGCACGACGGACTTCCCCGGATAGCTCAGCGTGATCGTGCCCGCAAGGTCGATGGTCCCGTAGCGGCTCCCCGGCTCCTCTCCCACCACGGGCGCCGTCACGACGCTTGAGCTGACGCGCTCCGGAGACCCGAAGAGCGCAATCGCGGGCTCCACGCAGTACACGCCGATGTCCATGAGGGCCCCAGCAGAGAAGCGCGTGTCAAAGATGTTGAGGCGCTCGCCGGCGCGGAAGCGAGAAATGCGAGAGGTCACCTTAGAGAAGCCGAGGTAGACGAGGCGCACCTCGCCAAGCTTAGGAAGCGTCTCCTGAATCTTCTTGAATCCAGGGGCATGGACGGGACGCATCGCCTCGAGGGCGACGACGCCCTTCTCGCGAGCCGCCGAGAAGACCGAGGCCGCCTCGGCGCGGTTTGAGCCAAAGGACTTCTCCACGAGCACGTGCTTTCCCGCCGCGACCATCTTCGCCGCCTGCCCCGCATGGAGCGCGTTGGGAGAGGCGACGTAGACCGCGTCGACCGCGGGACTGGCTGCAAGGACATCGAGGTCGGAAAACGAGCCGCTCCCGCCATGCGCGGCAGAGAGCTCGCGCGCCCGGCCAGGGTCTCTCGAATAGGCACCGGCATAGGTTGCGCCGTCATAGCGGTCGAGCGCATCAAGGAAGCGCTGCGCGATGAGGCTCGAGCCAATTGTTGCAATGCGAATCTTGTCCATCGTCCATCCCCTTTGCTCCCAAACTTGCTGCGCAAGCGCCACACCAACCCGCCTGCGCGCTATTCCTCAACGAGCGCCTTGTTTGCCCAGTCGAGATGGCGCTCGAGGGTGCGCCCCACGCCCACTAGGTCGCAGGCTCCGTCTCCCAAAAGCCTCCGGGCGTCTGCGGCGGTGCGAATCCCGCCCTTCAAGATCACCGGCACCGAGGACTGCTCGCGAACGGCCGTCGAGGCGTCCGAGAACCAGCCGGCCTGGTCGGTGTCCGGACGGGAGTTGCCGCGCAGCCCTCCAGAGACGCAGATCACGTCGACGCCCGCGCCATGAAGCGAGCGAGCGGCTTCGGCCGCGTCCTCGATGGTGGAGCCACCAAAGGCGTAGTCGCTCGCTCCCAGGCAGACGCTCACGATGAAGTCTGAGCCGATGACAGAGCGAATGTAATAGACGGTCTCAAGCAGCGCGCGCATGCGGCTCATGATTGATGCGGGGCCAAACTGGTCGACGCGCTTGTTCGTGAGCGGAGAGTAAAATTCGTTCAAGAGGTAGCCATGGCCACAGTGCAGCTCGACCCCGTCGAAGCCAGCCTTCTTGGCCCGAACGGCCGCATTAAGGAAGCGGATAATCAGGCGCTCGATCTCGAGCTCGGTCAGCTCGTGCGGAAGCGTGCGGCCGGCCGAGGGAAAGAACGGGTTGAAGACGGGGCTCGGGGCCACAGGCTCGGGAACCTCCGTGGGGTCGGCCATAGAGCCGGCATGGCTCAAGCGCAGCAAAACCGGCGTCTCTGTTGCATGGCAGCACTCGGCAAGGCGAGAGAGCCCCTCGATGCAGCCATCGTCAGAAGCGGCAAGCTGGCTTGAGTGCGTAAGGCCGTCGCGCCTCACATAGGCGTGCTCGGTGATGCAAAGCCCGCAGGGGCCGGCCGCCAAAATCTTGGTGTAATGATCGAGCATTGCATCGGTTACCTCGCCGTCCTCGTCAGCCAGGCTGCGGTCGACAGCGGTCATGACGATGCGATTCCTAAGCATGAGGTGACCAATTTGTATGGGCTGAGCGATCAAGGACATGCGCAGCTTCCTCTCGCAGACGTACGTCAGGCACAAGACCCATAAATTCTAGAACAATCTGACACGCATCGCTTCGCCTTAGAGAACAAGCTTGACCAAAGTTCCCACGCTCGCCTTACGCTCAATACAGCGGCTTGGCAAAAGACCTATCGCCATCCGGGAGCTGGGTCACGAAGCGAGCGCGATCTTTGTGTAAGGGCTCAGCGCGGGAGCCAAGGACTCCGCCACGTCCTCGGCCGACATGCCATCGCCGTCAGAAAGCCAAGCGTCAAGGAGCGAGACGACCCCGCCCGCGACAAAGTCGACGGCGTAGCCCGCGCCGTCTTTTACGGCGCTTCCAAGCCGCTCAGATGAGCCTACAGAAACCATGAGCTGGGACGAGAGCTCTTCTCGCAAGCGCTCGAGGAGAAATGGGCGCATGCGGGTGCCTATGATTGAGCCAAAGGCCGTGGCGCCGTCTTGGGCGAGGTCGCGCAGCCGCAAGCACCCCTCTGCAATCCCCTCAACGCTCGTCAGGCTCGCTTGCCGTACAACATCGACGACCTCGCGAACGGCATCGCTCTCGAGCTCATCGACCACCGCCTTGACGCTGGGATAATGCGCGTAGAAGGTCTTCTTATTGATGAGCGCGGTCGCAGCTACGTCCTTTGCGCTCACATCGTCAGGTCCACGGTCTGCCATAAGGGATGCCACCGCGGCACGAATTGCCGCCTTTGAGCGCCTTATGCGAAGGTCGACCGGCTTGCCCGTAGCCATGGCTTCCTTTCTCATGACATAGCGCGCGAAGCCATTTCCCCTCTGGGAAATGGCTCCCCCATCTGGTAGAAGCTCTCTTGCAGTCTACCCCATCAGCCAAAAGATATTGACGCCGCCTTCGGGCACGAGCCGCGCATCCGTGAAGGGCGCCCCCCGCTTCCCCAGAAAGCTCCTGGCAGGCTTCGACTTTGCGCCCGCGCATTCGTATTGTGGAAGACGATTGAACGGGGAACCATTGCTGCTAAGGTAACTTAGATACGCAACGGTCACTGGAGGCCACATGTACTCATTTGATGGCAGGGTTCGCTATAGCGAATGCGACGAGGACGGCGTCTTGACGCTCTATTCGATGATGAACTACCTACAGGATTGCTCGACGTTCCACAGCGAGGCGGTCCACCGCGGCCTTAAGGAGCTGAACCACGACCACCTCGGCTGGTTCGTGACCTCGTGGCTGATACAGATCTACGACATGCCGCGCTTCACCGACGACATCACGATCTCTACCTGGTGCTATGACCTGAAGAGCATCCGCGCGAGCCGCGCCTTCAGGATCGCAGACGAGCAGGGCAACACTCGCGTGCTCGCCGACTCGCAATGGTGCCTGTTCAACTTCCAAGAGAAGAAGGTCGTCACGATTGGCGAGCCCGACCGCGTCTACCTCGAGGACACCCCGCGCCCTGATTTGCCAAAGATCTCTCGGCGGCTCGCCCCCTCGAGCGATGCCGCCGGCCAAAGCACGAGGCCCATCGTGGTGACCGAGCAGTACCTCGACACAAACCGTCACGTCAACAATGCCGAGTACCTGCGCTTCTCCATCGGCGCGGCAGATGCGGCTGGCTATAGCGCCGATCCCACCCGCCTTGACATCCAGTACCGCGAGATGGCTCTTCTCGGCGACACCATCCAGCCGGTCGTCTTTCCCGAGGGCGACGGCGCCTGCACCGTAAGCTTGAACGCAGCAAGCGGCAAGCCCTATGCCATCGTCCGCCTTGGAGCCATCAAATGAGCGGCCAGCAGGACAGAAAGACGCTTCATGTGGCGGCGGCCATCATCGTAAGGGAGGGGCAGGCCTTGGCGGCGCGCCGAAGCGATGACATCTTCAGTTGGGAGTTCCCTGGAGGCAAGGTGGAGCCCGGCGAGACGAGCGAGGCCGCCTGCAGGCGCGAGATCCTCGAAGAGCTGGGCTGCGAGCTCAAGACGATGTGGCAGGTCGACACCCTTGAGTACGACTATCCCGACTTCCACCTGTCGATGGACTGCTTCGTCGCAACGATAGACCCCGACGCAGAGCCAAAGCCGCTCGTGCACAAGGAGCTGCGATGGATTGGCCAGGAGGGGCTGGCGACGCTTCCCTGGCTTGCGGCAGACAGAAAGCTCGCCCAAGAGCTCGGCCCCAGCTGGGACCTCATCGCCGGCGGCGAGCAGATATAGCAACTACCCCATTCACAACGAGCGAGAGGAGCCAAGCGCATGAGCAAGGCAGACGACATCTTCATCAGCATGTGCTCGGACATCATCGAGCATGGGACGACGACCGAAGGGCAGAAGGTGCGGCCACACTGGCCAGACGGCACGCCCGCCTACACCATCAAGCGCTTCGGGGTCTGCAACCGCTATGACCTTCGCGAGGAGTTTCCCGCCATCACGCTTCGCCGCACGGCACTGAAGTCTGCCATGGACGAGGTGCTCTGGATCTACCAGCGAAAGTCCAACAACATCCACGACCTCAAGCCCCACATCTGGGACGAGTGGGCGGACGAGACAGGCTCGATCGGCAAGGCGTACGGATACCAGGTGGCACAGGTCTCCCACTACCCCGAGGGCGACTTCGACCAGATGGACCGCGTGCTCTTTGACCTGCGCGTGAACCCCTACAGCCGCCGCATCATGACCAACCTCTACAACTTCGCGGACCTCTCCGAGATGCACCTCTACCCCTGCGCGTACAACGCCATCTACAACGTGACGCAGGAGCCGGGAGACGACAAGCCCACGCTCAACATGCTGCTTGTCCAGCGCAGCCAAGACGTGCTCGCCGCCAACAACTGGAACGTCTGCCAGTACGCGATCCTTTTGATGATGGTGGCGCAGGTCTCCAACATGCATGCCGGAGAGCTCGTGCACATGATCTCCGACGCCCACATCTACGACCGCCACGTCCCCATCATCAAGGAGCTCATCAGCCGCCCCACCTATCCTGCGCCTGTGGTGCGCCTGAACCCTGACGTCACGGACTTCTACGACTTCACGACGGACGACCTCATCGTGGAGAACTACCAGCACGGCCCTCAGGTGAAGGACATCCCAATCGCCATCTAGGACAGGAGCGAGCATGAACGCGATAGTTGCCGTCTGCCAAGACTGGGGCATTGGCTACCAAGGCCAGCTGCTCATTCACAACAAGGCGGACATGCATTCGTTCGTGGAGCACACCACGGGCGGCACCGTCATCATGGGTCGCACGACCCTGGAGGGCTTCCCCGGGAAAAGGCCCCTCAAGAACCGCCGGAACATCGTCCTCACGAGAAGCCCCGACTATGCCGTCGAGGGGGCGGAGGTTGTCCACTCGGTGGACGAGGCGCTTGCCGCCGTGGCGGGCGACGACCCAGACCATGTATGGGTGATTGGCGGCGAGAGCGTCTACCGCCAGCTTCTCCCCCACTGCGAGCGCGCCATCGTGACGAAGAACGACTGCCTGCGCCCGGCAGACGCCTTCTTCCCAAACCTCGACGAAGACGCAGGCTGGCACGTGGCGAGCGTCGAGCCAGGCGGCCAGACCAAGACGGGCATCTCGTTCTCGTTTGTCACCTACGAGCGGAACTAGCGGCCTTCAAGCCACATGACACAAAAGGCGGCGCCAGGCCTCGTGCCTGGCGCCGCCTTTGATTAACGGAGAGAGATGCCTTACTCGTAGTCGGTCGCGACGTCAATCCAAGTGCGGAGGAACTCCTCGTTCTCCTTGCGGTTGCGGGAGAGCTCTGCGGCGGCCACGACGGGCAGCCAGTAGCGAATCTTCTGCACGGGGATGTCTGCCTTCTTGGAGAAGAGCGACAGGTACTGGTCGGCGGCCTCGGGGAACTCGAGCGTGAACAGCATGTAGGTCATTGCCGCATCGGCATCGGGAAGGCCGATCGTGACGTGCGTCCAGTCGCAGATCATGACCTCGCCGTCGTCGCCGATGATGACGTTGGTGGGGTTGAAGTCGCCGTGGCAGATGGAGTGGCCGTTGCGAAGGCGGTCGGCGCGCATCTGGAGGTCGTAGCGAGCGGACGGGTCAAGTGACTTGACGCGGCCGATCATGCGGACGACCTTGTCGCGCTGGGGGTTCAAAGCCGCGGGGGGCTCGGTGTCCTGGACCTTGATCTGAAGGTCGACGAACTGCTCGAGAAGCTCGTCGAACTTGGGCGTGCCCTTGGCCTCGACCATGAGGTCGTGAAGGGTCTTGCCCGGGAAGTACTTGGTCGAGAGCGCCCATGAGCCGTCCTCGACCTGGGAGACCTCAAGGACCTGAGGGGTGTTGAGGCTGGACTCGGAGATGCGAGCAAGGTTCAGCGCCTCGCGGAAGACGTCAGCGGCGGGCTTGGTGGGAACGAAGACCTTCACGATCCTGTCGCCGTCGCGGTAGACAACCTTGTTGTGGCGACGGGCAAGTTCGACCTTGTCATCGGAAAGCTGCATGATATGCCTCCTGAAAGTCAATGGGTGTGCAGAGCTAGTCCTCGTAGCTGCTCATCGGGCGGCCATAGTAGGCGTCAAGGTAGAGCGACTTGATCTCGGACACGAGCGGGTAGCGCGGGTTGGCGCCGGTGCACTGGTCGTTGAAGGCCTGCAGGCTCATCTCGTCAAGGGTGTCGAGGAAGTACTGCTCGTCGACGCCGTACTCGGCAATCGTGTGCTTGACGCCCACGTGGTCGAAGAGCTCCTGGATCTTGTCGAGGAAGTTCTCGAAGACCTCCTTGTCGGTGTCGCCGGTGCAGCCGCAGTAGCGCCCGCACTCCGCGTAGCGCTGCAGTGCCATCGGGTGGTCGTACTGCGAGAAGGTGCCCATCTTGACCGGGCGCTCGGCGGCGTTGTAGGTCATGACGCGCTTCAGGATGACGGCGTTGGCCAGGCCGTGCGGGATGTGGTGGAACGCGCCGAGCTTGTGCGCCATGGAGTGGTTGACGCCCAGGAAGGCGTTGGCGAAGGCAAGGCCGCCCAGCGTGGAGGCGTTGGCCATGTGGTCGCGGGCCTCGACGTCGTTGGGGTTGTCGAAGGCGCGGGGCAGGTACTCGAAGACGAGCTTCATGCCGCGCAGCGCGAAGCTGTCGGTGAAGTCGGAGTGCATGATGGAGACGTACGCCTCGAGGCAGTGCGTGAGGACGTCGACGCCGGATGCGGCGGTGAGGCCCTTGGGCTGGGTCATCATGTTGTCGGTGTCGACGATGGCCATGTTGGGCATGAGCTCGTAGTCGGTGATGGGGTACTTAACGCCGTTGCGCGCGTCGGTGATGATGGCGAACGGGGTGACCTCGGAGCCGGTGCCGGAGGACGTCGGGATTGCGACGAAGAACGCCTTCTTGCCCATCTTGGGGAAGTTGTAGACGCGCTTGCGGATGTCCATGAAGTCCATGGACATGTCCTCGAACTTCTCGTCCGGGTTCTCGTACATGGCCCACATGATCTTGCCGGCGTCCATTGCGGAGCCGCCGCCGATGGCGATGATGCAGTCAGGGGCAAAGGCGCGCAGGAGCTCCTCGCCCTTCTCGGCGTCCTGCAGCTTCGGGTCAGGGGAGATGGACCAGAAGCTTGCGTGGTCGATGCCCATCTCGTCGAGGGACGCCTCGATCTTCTTGGTGAAGCCGGAGGTGTACAGGAAGGAGTCGGTGACGATGAAGGCGCGCTTCTTGTTGTAGACCTCCTTGAGCTCGCGGAGGGCGACGGGCATGCAGCCCTTCTTGAAGTAGACCTTCTCGGGGGTACGAAGCCACAGCATGTTCTCACGCCTCTCAGCCACGGACTTGATGTTGAGCAGATGCATCGGGCCGACGTTGCCAGAGACGGAGTTGCCGCCCCAAGAGCCACAGCCAAGGGTGAGCGAAGGCGGAAGCATGAAGTTGTAGAGGTCGCCGATGCCGCCCATGGCAGCCGGGGTGTTGATGAGGATGCGGCAGGCCTTCATGGTGTTGGCGTGCTTGGCGATCTTGTCCTTCTCGTTGGGGTCGACGAACAGCGACGCCGTGTGGCCGTAGCCGCCGTCAGCGACGAGGCGCGATGCCTTGGCGAGGGCCTCGTCGAAGTCCTTGGCATGGTACATGCCGAGGATAGTGGTCAGCTTCTCGTGAGCCCACGGGTTGGACGGGTCGACGGACTCGGTCTCGCCGATGAGGACCTTGGTCGAGGGAGGAACCTCGACGCCCGCGGCGGCCGCGATCTTGGTGGCAGGCTGGCCGACCATCTTGGCGTTGACGCCGCCGTTGACGATGACGGTGTTGCCGACCTTGTCGATGTCGTCGCCCTTGAGGAAGAAGCAGCCGCGCTTCTCGAACTCGGCCTTGACGGCGTCATAGACGTCGTCGAGGACGATGACGTTCTGCTCGGTGGCGCAGATCATGCCGTTGTCGAAGGTCTTGGAGTGGATGATCGAGTTGACGGAGAGCTCGATGTCCGCGGAGCTGTCGATGATGGCGGGGTTGTTGCCAGGGCCGACGCCGAGGGCGGGCTTGCCAGAGCTGTAGGCCGCGTTGACCATGCCGGGGCCGCCGGTTGCGAGGATGCAGTCGACGGAGCCCATGAGGGCGCCGGTGAGGTCGATCGTGGGCGAGGGAACCCAGTCGATGATGCCCTTGGGGCAGCCAGCGGCCTCTGCGGCGTCGCGCACGATGCGGGCGGCCTCGATGGTGCACTTCTTGGCGCGGGGGTGCGGGCTGATGATGATGGCGTTGCGGGTCTTCAGGCAGATGAGGGTCTTGAAGATGGCCGTGGAGGTCGGGTTGGTGGTGGGGATGACGGCAGCGATGATGCCGAGGGGCTCGGCAATCTTCTTGTAGCCGTAAGCGGGGTTGTCCTCGATGACGCCGCAGGTCTTGAGGTTCTTGTACTTGTTGTAGATCTCCTCGGAGGCAAAGTGGTTCTTGATGACCTTGTCCTCCATGACGCCCATGCCGGTCTCCTCGACCGCCATCTGGGCAAGCGGGATACGGGCCTTGTTCGCGGCCATGGCAGCGGCATAGAAGATCTTGTCGACCTGCTCTTGGCTGAAGGTGGCGAACTCCGCCTGAGCCTCTCGCATCTCTTGGATGCGAGTTGCCAACGCGTCAACGCTGTCGATGACGGTTGCCTTCTCGGTGGCTTTCTTTGCCATGTTACCTCCATGTTCTCTGGTGACCGGGACAAGCCCCGGACAAGCCAATGTCTGTAGGCGCCTGCGGAAGGCAGGCTGGTAAAGCCAAAGCAAAGCATCAAGTGACATTGCAAATGGGCGCCGCCTGCCCAAGATTGGGCATTGACGCCGCTGTTGATTGTACAGCTAGTTAGAGAATTCACTCAATGGGGGGTCGACTTTTGGACTAATAGCATAAATGCGGCCGAGAATCACTCTTTACGAAAGGCGGGGCATGACCGGAGGCGTGGTCGCTGGGCTGGCAGGCGCAGGCGCAAGGCAGGTGGGACTGGCGAGCAATCCGGCAAGAGCTATGCGAGAAGGCGTTCCAGCTCCATCACCTGGGCAAAGGGATCGTCCGCCGTTGCCACGTAGCGCCGCCAGCCGCCTTCGCCCTTGCCGCGCGTCCGATAGTCGACGATGGGGCCAAAGCCGCGCTCGAGCGTGCGCGCCGCGATGCTGAAGGAGAGGTCTTGGCGAAGCCCGGGATAGCGAACCTCGCTCACGCGGGGATGGCAGGCGAGGTAGCTGGCGACGACCTGCGCGGAGTCAGATCGCGAGGCCCATTCTTTGGCAAGGCAGTCGAGAAGTTCGAGCTCGCCGGAAGACGCTGGTGCCAAGAGGCCGTCAGGAATGGGAACGGAGCCCGCGGCATCGTCAGCCAGCCAAGCGATGGCGCGGTCGTTTGTGAGCTGGCCCCACGCAAGGTCGGCGCCAAGGCGAATGGCGGGGCATGACCCGACGCAGGGCCCGAGGGCGACAAGGGCACGCCCTCCCCTCTTGTGACAGGCAGCGCACTTCTCGCGCACGTCGGTGCAAGAGATGGGAAAGCCGGCGAGGGGCTCGACGGGCTGCAGGGCAAGGCCGCTCGACACGAGGCTGGCAGCCCATGCGCGCACGGGGCCTACGCTGCCGCAATAAAGGTGAGACCTTCTCGCCATTTCGCCTTCCGCCATCTTCACGTCTATGCTGCCGCAGGGGAGCTGGTTGCCGCTACGGCCGATCCCCAAGCGACGGCCGATGCTTCAAGAAGTGTTCTATCACACTACGCAAGGGCATCAAAGACGCTGCGCTCGCCCCACGCCTCCGCGCTCATTTCATTCGCAAGAAGATGGGCCTTCTCCCGTGCCTCGACAGATGTCGCAGCAGCTGCCGCGCCCTCCGAATCTCCTGCGCTGGAAAGCCGCTCCAAGGCAGCAAGGGCATCCGGACCAAGCTCGTAGAGGTAGTCGACGTCCATGCGCTCCAGGCTTCCAGAGAGATAGGCGCCAACGTTGTAGTTGGCCACGACCGCCGCAGGGCGGCACAGCGCAAATCCCAGCCAGAGAGCCACGACGCAAAGGGCAGCCGCGCCGAAGATGCGAAGGCTGGGGTTAGCGATGCGAGCGGCTGCCAGAGCGAGAAGGACCGCTATGGCAGCCATGCCGAAAAAGGTCGCCAGGCGAAGGAGCGAAAGGCCATACTCAGCGACGTAGAGGCTCATGCGCCAGCCAGAAGAGACGACCATGACGGCAGTCACGCCAACGAGCACGAGCTCAAGCACCGTGACGGCACGTACTCTTTGAGCGTTCGTGCGCAGGGTCAGGGCAAGCGAGAGCACGGCGAGGTTCAGGATAGAGACTCCCACAAGCTGGAAGAAGCCGGAGCGAGCGTACTCGGCGACGCCCGTGGAGCCCGCAAACCCAAAGAGATAGCTCATCTCGGCAAAGACGAAGACCAAGTAGCAGGCGTCGATTGCGCCGAGAGCCGTGACGACCGACACTATGCTTGCGGGCTTTCTTTGGCCGGACGCTGCTTTGGGCACTGAGGCCGCCTGGCGGGCTTCCGCTATGGCCGCAGACGAGAGCAGCGAGAACGCGATGATTGCGATGATCATGAAGCGAAGGATGCGCCAGACGTTGTTGGCCGCTCCGCTATTGATGAACGGTCGAAAGACATTTGATGTCAGCGACGAGAAGAGCGGGTCGGCCGCGGCAAGCAGAGGCACCGCAATCTGAAGGACGACGAATGCAAAGAGAAGTCCGACCGCGACGCCAAGGACGTTTCCCTCACGGCTCTTGAGAAGGCTGCGGAGGAGCCTTGAGCCCGCAAGCTGCCTCTTGAAGAACTCGCCGATTGCGGCAAGCGGCTCCGTCGGCGACATGCTTCCGAGGGCCCGAGGCGAAACCGCCCGCTCAAAGCCCACCATGCAAACGAGGCCGAGCAGAAAGGCGTTGGCGATCCTGACGTCGTAGCTTGCGTTGATCGCCGGCACCAGGGCGAGAAGCGCCGCGAGCACGACGGCCGTCCATTCTCGCCATCCAAGGCGCGGAAATGCTCCCCCGGCATGCGCGCGAATGGCGAGGAGCGCGGCGATGAAGCCCCAGATGGAGACCGAGAGGGCCCATCCTCCGCTGAGGATCAAGGGAAGAGAGACCCCGACAGGATCTGATGCCGCGCACCAGAAGGCAGAAAGCGCGCACGACGTGCCAAGGGACGCCCACAGCCACTTTGAAGTCGTTGGTGACAGGGGCCGTGCGTCGAAATTCTCGCTATTTTTTGCACAGGCTTGCGCTGGGGGCAGCTGGGTGTCCCCATTGAAGTTTTGATATTCCATTGTGTTTCTCCTTATTCGGCTAGCTTTCCTCGTCCGCGCCCTCGTCCGGAACGTAGCGCAGCAAGTCGGCAGGTTGACAATTGAGCTCGCGACAAATTGCGGCAAGCGTCGTGAAACGGATGGCCTTCGCCTTGCCGGTCTTGAGGTTAGAAAGGTTGGGGACGGTGATGCCCACGCGCTCTGAGAGCTCCGTCAGGGTCATGTGGCGCTGGGCCAGCATCACGTCCAAGTCAACTTGAATTCGCCCCATGTCACACCGTCATATCGTTTTCTGACTTGATGTCAGCAGCGCGGTCGGTCAGAAGGCCGAGGGCAAAGCAGATGACGGAAAGCGCAACCGTAAAGATAAGGGCAACCGTAAGGACCTCATATACCGAGAAGTGGCCGTCTCCCACGCCCATTACGACGCAAATCACCAGGCAAACGACCCACACCGCAGCGCTCGCTGCCGATGCGGCGCCCATGCGCTTGAGTCGGGTGGCGTTCTCCTTCACAAAGGTGTCTCCCCTGCCGATGGCTCCAAAGAGGCGGTTGGCAACGTAGGCGAGGTAGACAAGCGGCACGCAGCCAATTGAGAAGGCGATGGTCGAGCCAGCGGGAAGCGTGCCGTAGGACTCCGCCCCTGGGATCACCTGGTTTGCAACGACAAGAAGCGCCACGAGCGCCAACGCGTCGACGAGCCTCAGCACGTACGAAAGCACCCTGTTGGACATTGTCGTCTCCCTTCCCCATCCTCTGTCTGAGAAGAGCATACGACGTATCTTATCGTTTTTCAATATGTATTTATCGTTTTTCGATAAATTCCCTTCATACCACCAAATGCCGCCGCGCGCCGGACGCCACGGAGCGTGGCGGTTTGCGTGCCTGCCTGCGCACACCTCCACGAACCGTAGCGTTTGACGCCTCGCAGCCGCCCAAACGGCACGGAACGTGGCGGTGTACGTGCCTGCGCACACCTCCACGAACCGTAGCGTTTCGCCCACGCCGGGGCACCGTATGCTACGGAGCGTGGCGGTGTGCGCACAGATACGACGACACCTCCACGAACCGTAGCGTTGGCTTGCGTTTCCGCAGGTAAGGTAGCTGAAAACGCAACGGTTCATGGAGGTGTGCGACAAGGGCGTGCGGACGCCGGGCGGCGAGAAGGGCTAGCCGCGGCGCTCGGCGATCTCGGCGGTGATGTCGGCGATGAAGTCGTCGAGCTCGGCCTGGTGCGTCTCGTTCGTGCGGTCACGGACGGAGATGTTGTGCGCATCGGCCTCCTTCTCGCCAATGATCAGCATGTAGGGCACGCGATCGACGGAGCGGGCCTCGCGAATCTTGTAGCCGATCTTCTCGTCGCGGTCGTCCACCTTCACGCGGACCTTCGCCTGGCGCAGGCGGTCTGCCACCTCGTGCGCGTAGGCGCGGCTCTTCTCAGAGACAGGCAGCACCTTGACCTGCAGCGGCGCGAGCCACGTGGGGAACTTGCCCTCGTACTGCTCAATCAGCATGCCGGTAAAGCGCTCGAAGCTGCCGAAGCCGGCGCGGTGAATCATGATCGGGCGCTTCTTGGTGCCGTCCTTGTCCGTGTACTCGAGCTGGAAGCGCTCGGGCAGCTGGAAGTCGAGCTGGATGGTGCCGCACTGCCACTCGCGGCCAAGGCAGTCCTGCAGGTGGAAGTCGATCTTAGGGCCGTAGAAGGCGCCGTCGCCGGGGTTGAGCTTATAGTCGACGCCCATCGACTCGAGCGCGTCCTTCAAGCCCTGCTCGGCGCGCGCCCAGTCCTCGTCGGAGCCCATCGAGTTCTCGGGGCGGGTGGAGAGCTCGACACGATACGGGAAGCCGAACTGGTGATAGTAGGCCGTGATCAGGTGCGCGACGTCGGTGACCTGCTCGGTGATCTGGTCGGGACGGATGAACAGGTGCGCGTCGTCCTGCGTGAACTCGCGCACGCGGAACAGGCCGTGCAGCGTGCCCTTCAGCTCGTGACGGTGGTCAAGGCCGGCCTCGGCGAGCTTCAGCGGAAGGTCGCGGTAGCTGCGCGGGCGGCTCTTGTAGATGAGGCAGGCACCCGGGCAGTTCATCGGCTTGACGGCGTAGTCCTCGTCGTCAATGACCGTGGTGTACATGTTCTCCTTGTAGTGGTCCCAGTGGCCGGAGGTCTCCCAGAGCTTGCGCGACAGGATGATGGGCGTCTGCACCTGCTCGTAGCCATAGGCGTCCTGCATCTCCTGCCAGTACTGCATCAGGGCGTTCTTGATGCGCATGCCGTTGGGCAGCCAGAACGGGAAGCCCGGGCCGGCGTCGCTCATCATGAAGATCTCCATCTCCTGGCCAATCTTGCGATGGTCGCGCTTCTCGGCCTCCTCGCGCATGCGCTCCCAGTCGGCAAGCTCGGCCTTGTTGCGGAAGGCGATGCCGTTCACGCGCGTGAGCATCTTGTTGTTCTTGTCGCCCTTCCAGTACGCGCCCGAGACGCCGGTGAGCTTGAAGGCCTTGAGCGCCTTGGTGTAGAGGATGTGCGGACCCACGCACATGTCGACGTACTCGCCCTGCTTGTAGAAGGTGATGCGCGCGTCTGCAGGCAGGTCGCCGATGTGCTCGACCTTGTACTTCTCGCCGCGCTCCTGCATGTGCTTGATGGCCTCTTCGCGGGGCAGCTCGTAGGTCTCGAACTTGAGGTTCTCCTTGCAGATCTTGGCCATCTCGGCCTCGATCTTGGGGAAGTCGTCCTCGGTGATCTTGGTGCCCTCGGGCAGGTCGATGTCGTAGTAGAAGCCGTTCTCGGTGGCCGGACCGAACGCGAAGTCGGCCTCGGGGTACAGGCGCTTGATGGCCTGCGCCATGATGTGGGCGGCAGAGTGGCGAATGACGTGGAGCTCCTGGTCCTCGGGAATCTCCTCGACATGACCGTCGTTGAACAAAGCCTTCATGAGAAAAACCTTCCGTCGTGAGTGCATGAGCAATAAAGGCGACAAAAAATGGCCCGCCCGTAAGCGAGCCATATGGCACCTGCCACGGGCCGTCGCTGACCCAGGGATGGACAGATGCCTACATAGTCTTAGTTCGACGCGCTTGGTTCAAGAACATGCCGTCAGAAGCCTTTCATGCTTGGTTGCCCCTTGTTTTTACCACACTTCAGGCTCGTGACGTGCGGGAGCTTGGATTTATCAGGCAGCGCACACGCGGGGCATGGCGAATCTAGCCAAAAAGCGCCGCCGAGAAGAGCGAGAGCGCCTTTGGCCCGGCGAGCATCGCCAGCCAGCATGATGCCGAGATGGCGGGTCCCCAGGCAAACGCGCGCTCGACGCCAGGCGAGCCGCGCCTTCGTTGCCGGACCGCTTGGAAGAGCCACGAAGCAACCCCGAGCATGCACGAGAGCATCGTCACGAGAAGCCCGCCGATAAGGCCAAAGTACGAAGCCGCCACGGACAGGAGCTTAACGTCTCCCCAGCCGATGCTATCGCGGCCAAGAAGCCGGTCGCAGAGAAGACCCACCAGCACAAGCAGCCCGCCGAGAAGCGCGGCAGACGCCGCATAGCGCCCGAGCTCGCCAGCCTGCCCAGAAAGCAGGAGATAAGCAACCCGGACAGCAGCGGCAAAGCCGACGCAGGCGTTGGGAATAAGACGAGCCGCAAAATCCGTAGCAGAAAGGACAACGAGCGCGGCCGAGAAGAGCGCGAGCTCTATCAGCTCGAAAGAGCCCCCGCAACGAAGGGTGAGCGACGCCCACGCAAGGGCCAGCACAAACCCGCACGCCCGCGCACGCGGAAGGGCGCAAGGCCGCTCGAGGCCTTCTCGATCAAGAAGCCAACGAGCAAGCGAGCAGGCAAAGCCTCCCGCTGCAATGCCTAGAAGCGCTGCCAGCGCCGCAAGAGCCAAGACATCGCACGACAAGCCCATGCCCTTCTCGCCCCCCCTGGCGCCATCCGCGGTCCGCCCCGCAAGACAAAAGCGGCCGCCCCGGCAAGGGACGGCCGTCCTCACATGGTAGGCCACGGGCGGGCGAAAGAACGCAGCCAGAAGCTAAGGCCTCAGGATGCCCGCGACGGCGCCGGCAAGCGTGATCGACCCGCAGGCGACAAACTCCTGGTCGGAAAGGTCGGCGATGGCCGTGGGCACGTCGGGATAGACCTTCTTGGGGGCCTTGCCGGCGCGCTCGAAGAGCTTGCCCAGCTCCTCTGCCGGAAGGGCGCGAGCTGAGTCGGTCCTCGTGACGGAGACGCTCGGGAACTCGGGAGCGAGAAGGCGCACGATGCCCTCGACGTCCTTGTCGGCAAGCACGGCGCATAGAAGCTGGGGGCGGCGCGACACGTCGGGCTCGACGGAGCGAACGGCGGAGAGGAACGTCTCGACAGACTGCGGGTTGTGGCAGGCGTCGATGAGCCCGAGCGGCTCGGGTCGCACCACGTCGAAGCGTCCCGGCGTGGGGCAGGTGACGATGGCGTCGGCGAGCTTGTCAGGGTCAAGCGCGCGGCCCAAGAACTGCTCGGCGAGCGCCACGGCGCAGGCGATGTTTGCCGCCTGATAGCCAGGCTTGAGGGCGCCGAGCTCACGGTAGGTGGCGTTTGGCGTGGTCACGTCCACAAGAAGGCTTCCGCCAATGCGGTCGGGAAGCTGCGTGATGCGGTAGCTCGCGTGCGGGAGCTCAGGGTGCTCGCGCGGAACGCCGGGCTGCATCTCGCCGGCGGCATCACTCAGAACCTCGGGGCGAAGCAGCGTGGGCGTGACGCCGGAGGCCTTGCACTGGTCAAGGAAGACGTCCTCGACGCTTGCGGGAGTCGCAGTGCCAACGCCAAGCACGCAGGTTCTCCCCGGCTTTATGATGGCGGCCTTCTCGCCCGCGATGGCCTCGAGGGTGTCGCCCAGCACGTGCATGTGGTCAAGGCCGATGCCCGTGACGCAGACGGACTCGATGGGCGCCATGGCCGAGGTGGCGTCCCAGCGGCCGCCCATGCCGCATTCCAGCACGGCGACGTCCACCTGCGCCTCGGCAAAGACGACCGCCGCGGCAACGGTGAGCAGGTCAAACTCGGTGATGTCATAGGGCCTCTCCCCCGCCGCCTTGCGCCGCGCGTTCACGCGCTCTCCGGCGAGGCGCGCCGCAGAGATGCCGCGTGCAAAGGCAGCGTCAGAGACCGGACGGCCGTCCACCTCCATGCGCTCCGTATAGCGGACGAGCTCGGGAGAGGTGTAGAGCGCCACCCGCATGCCAGCCGCCCGAAGGATGGCGGCCGTGTAGCGCGCCGTGGAAGTCTTGCCGTTTGTGCCTGCAATCTGGAGCTTTCGGAAGGCGTGGTCGGGATTTCCCAGCTCGGCGAGCATGTCCTCCACGCTCTCGAGCATGGGCGAGATTCCAAAGCGAAGCGCGGAATGAAGAACGTCGAGGGCACTATCGTAAGTTGACTCGGGAACGTCAAACGGCAGCGTGTACATAAGATCCTCCCAGGGCGCGGCGTTCGCGCCAAGCCCAAAGTGGCCAATCCAGCGGATACCATACTAGCCTCAATGCCCAGCCCGACCGTTGTGCAAGTTATACCTAAGTCGATGCATTTTTTGTAGCAAATTGAACGGACGCCGCAGCCGCGAGCCCCAGGCCGCGAGCTGCGACGTCCAAAGCAACGTCGGCTATACGAGGCTAGCGCCTTCCCGCTACTTGCCCATCTTGGGCCCGACCTTGTGGACGAGCTTGCCAAAGAGCCACATGAGCACGACGGCCACGACGTAGCCGACGGCAACCGGACCGAGCGCCTGGACAGCGCTCACATCAGCGCTGGCAGACCCCGCAAGCTGCGCAGGGGTCAGCTGGAACACCGTGGTGATGGTGAGCATGAGCACCATGGGGAAGTTGGCCCACTTGACGCCGCCCATCACGAAGCTTCCCGCGGTCACCGCCGCAAGCAGGAAGAAGACGACAAGGCCCGCCACGCTGCTTCCGGAAAGCTCGCTCACCACGGACTGCGACATGCCCGTGAGAAGGCCAATGGCGGCTCCGATGGCAGACCAGCGAAACCGCTCGTCGTCAAAGCCATCGTAGGAGGCATAGATCAGAAGCAGCATCACAAATGGCCAGAGCGGAAGGCCGACCATGCCGAACAGGACGCCAAAGAGCACGATAACCAGCATCGCGCAGACAAACGTCAATACCGCAACGAAGAACGACTTCCAAGAGAAATGCTTCTTTTCTTCCACCGTGACTCCCTTCCTCGCTTCTCAGGCACAGCGCCTGCCATTGGAAAGAGAGTACGGGGAAGGGCCTGGAAAAAATCTACCGTCAATTGCGTAGCCGCCGGCCGCAGCGCCCACAGCCGGAAGCGCACGCGGCGCAGGCGGAAGGCGCGGCTACTTCTCCATCTCGGCTACTTCTCCATCTCCTCGCGAAGACGAGCAATGAGCTCCACCTGGCTTCTGACGCCGAGCTTCTCGTGGATGTTCGAGAGGTGCTTGTAGACGGTCTCCCGGCTGATGCCCAGCCGCTCGGCGATGCCCTTGGGCGTCTCGCCCTCAAGCAGAAGCATCGCGATCTGACGCTCGCGATTGGTGAGAGAGAGCGACTTTCCAACGGAAGGGCTCACGATGTTTGCCTGTCGAGCCGGAGTGCGAGCATAGAAGTTGCAGTAGAGGTTGCCCAGGTGCATTGACGCGAGCTCGAGCAGGCTCATCTCTTCTCGCGAGAAGCCCACGGGGTCGGTCCTGTCAAGGCAGTAAAGGACCCGCAGGTGGGCGGTGATGTCATACAGGGGAAAGCCGGTGCTTGAGGTAAGGCCGAGCGGCTTCACGTAGTTCTTGTAGAACGCTGTGTCGTGGGGCTCCTTGCTCCAGTCCATCACGCTGAGGTGCGACTGCGGAACCCATGAGCCGGAGAGAGCGTCGATGCCAAAGGCGTGCCGGTCGGCGGCTGCGCGCTCGCGAGCGCGGCGCGTGAGGGAATAGCGCGCGCCGTCAGACTCAGAGTAGTGCGTGAGGTAGAGCTCCACGCTCTCTCGGTCCACGCCCACAAGGCGCATGTCATAGACCTCTGCATGCTCGTCCAGAAGGTAGCAGCGCCCCTGGTCAAAGTGAACTATGAGGGGCAGGTTCTTGAGCACCGAGAAGCAGAACGCCGTGGGCTCGTGCACCGCGCCGCACGAGAGGAGAAACTGGTTGAGCTTGTTCCACTTCGCCTGGCTTGGCATGACCGTCTCCCATCAGGAGTTGATTGCGCGTCCAAAGACCTTCTTGGCATCCGTAGCCACCACCTGCACGGCAAGGTCGTGCGGCTCGAGGACCCCAAGCGGGAGGAGGTCCTCCATGAGCGTGACGCCGCGGCAAAGTCCAACGGAATGTCCCGGGAAGCCCGAGAGGAACGTGTCGTAAAAGCCGCCGCCATAGCCGACGCGATAGCCATTCCCGTCAAAGGCGAGCCCCGGAACGAGGGCGAGGGCCGTGGGGTCTTGGGACGGGTCGAGCTCGCGAGTGGGGTCTATGGGAGGCTCGTCGACTCCCATCGAGCTTGTCTCCAGGCCGTCGAAGGACGTGACCGCAAACCAGCGCATGTCCCGGGTATTTGGGACTACTCGGGGAAGGGCCACCGCCTTGCCGTCCTGCCATGCTTGCTCTATGAGGCGACGGGTGTCGACCTCGGCTCCAAAGGAGAGGTACGAGAAGATCGTCTTGGCACTTCTCCATTCGGGCTGGGCAAGCACGACGTCGGCGATCTTCGTGTCGGCCTTCTCGCGGCTCTCGGGGGCAAGCGAGGAGCGCAGCCTGCGCAGCAGCTTTCTGAGCTGGCGCTTGGAGAGGGCAACCTGAGCGGATTGGCCCTCGGGCGCTTGTAGCCGCTCGCAAGCAGCGTCCGCCAAGCGCTCGTCGGAGGGCCAGAGGCGGCAGAGCTCCGGCCGTATCGCCTGGCGGACCAGCGCTTCTCTGTCAGGAGCAGCAAGCCCCGAAGAGAGCGGGAGCCCTAGCGCGACAGCACGCCCCATCTGGGCAAAGTCCTCGTACGGCAGCGTGGCGCCCTCCATCTGGCCAGACAGGTATTGCAACAGGCCAACGTAGTCCATTGCGCTCGTTGGGAGGTCGCCCTCATCGATCCCGAGCCCGTCTTGCGAGGCGAGGAAGCTGCGCATAGGGCCGTCAAGCGAAAGGAAGTCCCGCGGGCGAGCAAGGTAGAGCGTTGCCGTCAGATAGGCAAGAGCCTGGCCAGACTTCCCCACCGCCGAAGCAGGGGCAAGCGCCTTTTCGAGGGCGTCCGCAAATGCACGGCGCGCGACGCCGCCAAAGGGGCTGCTCTTGAGCGCTCCGGCGTCAGCGGCATCAAGACCCTGCGCAAAGAGCTCCCAGAGGGCATCTTGCTCAAGAAGCGGAGCTGCCGACAGAGCCTCCTTCGTCACGGCAAACATGCCAAGGCAGTTGGCGTTGAGGTCCTGCAAGCCGAGCGACTCGCCTGCCGACGCGACGGCTCGCGAAGAATCCTCCTGACCATTTGCCGAAAAATCGGCAAGGCTGGCGAAGTACGAAAACGGATCGAGCGCGCCGCCAGAGATGGCGGCAAGCTCCTGTGGCTTCTCTCTAAACGAAGCCACCCGCGCCGAGATAATTGGCATCACATCTTCCCACGGCCTTTTTAGCGCGCCCATGCTCCCCAGCCTCTCTGGATCCTCGATCCCAATAGAAGACGCCTTCCAACTCTTATAGCATGCAGCGAACACGCCCTGCCGGCATCGCCTCATCGGCGGTCACGCTATGCCCGCCAACGAAAGTGGGGCCCTTCTCGCACCGCAGCAATGCTCCCAACTGCCTCATTGGGCAGTGGCTTGGTTTGGCAGAGAAGCAAAGCTCTTCTTTTTCAACGTTCGAACTTTCCCCAAGGACAATAGTACAAGGGCCACATCAAACTACGAGCAGCCGAGACGCGGCTCTAGGCCGCGTCTCGGCGGAGAGGAGTGCCGACTGATTACGCTGCTACCTGTCCATGTCGAGAAGGACCTTGATGTTCTTGTACGACTTCACGGCCGCATGCTCCATGGCCTTCGGGAACTCGTCAAGCGAATACTTGGCCGTGATGATGTCCTTGATGGGAGTCCGCTCGTTTGTGATGTGGTCGATTACCTCATGGATAACCGGAAGCGTGTAGCCAGCGGATCCGCATACCTTGGCCTGCGACATGAAGATAGACCCCGGCACCGGAACCGGGTCTGAATAGACCGAGACGATGGAGTAGCGCGTGTTGTTGACGCAAAGCTTGAACGCCATCTGCAGGAGCTCCTGTGCTCCGGCGCAGTCGACGTAAAGCTGGACGTTCGGTCGCTTGGCGCCAACGTTCGCGATTCCTGAGTCCATGATTTTCTGGAGCGCGGCGCCGAGCTCAGGATAGATATGCTCCATGTGTGTCTCGGTGTCAACGAACTCGCCAAAGATGTCGCAGAGCCGGTCGGCGACGTTCTCCTCGCGGGAGTTTACGGTCTGTGCGCCAATCTTGCGCGCGATCTCGAGCTTCCACTCGTTTCTGTCGACCACGACGACATTCTTGATGCCATGGTTAACAAGACCTGCCGCAGCGCAGAGCCCGATGGTGCCGGCTCCAAGCACAACCACGTTCTCGTCTGGCTTGGGGTCAAGGGCAAGCGCGCCCTGCGTTCCCACCGCGAGCGGCTCGATGAGCGCGGCAGCGTCCAGGTCGATGTTCTTGTCGAGCAGAAACAGGTTGTAGTCCTGGCGCGCGTCCTCGACGAGAACGTACTCGGCGAAGGTACCGCAGACGTCCGCGGCTAGCTTGCCGACGCGGCGCGCCTTGCTTGGATCCACCCACACGATGTCGCCAACGTGGAAGTCCGAGGAGGCGCTGGGTCCCATCTTGGCCACCTCGCCCACCATCTCATGACCCTCGACCATCCCTGAGAACACGCCGTAGCGCAAACCTCCATGGAGCCACGACCCCGTGTCAGAGCCGCAGATGCCAGCTCGGCGCACCTTGACGAGAACGTCCTTGTCGCCAACCTCGGGTACCGCACGATCCTCGACGGCGACGTTGCTCACGCCGTAGTAGATTCCGGCTTTCATCCCAACACCTCTTCATTCCCTCCATTGACCGGCGTGGCAAGGTGCCGCACCAGCTCGCTTGCCAACTATTAGCTCACGACCATGCCGCCGCCGTTGCAGATGTTCTGCCCGGTGATGTATGACGCAGCGTCCGTGCAGAGATAGGCGACGGTGTTGGCGACCTCCTCGGAGATGGACACGCGCTGGACGAGCGTGTCGCGCGTTGAGACAACGATGGACTCGCGAATAGGGTCAAGCCAAGGCTCGGGGTTGTTGAAGTATGCCTGCAGCTTCGGGTTCATCATGACGCCCGGCAGCACGCTGTTGACGAGGATGCCATGGAGCCCAAGCTCGTAGGCAAGCTGGCGCGTAAGGCCGTTGACGCCGGACTTCGACGCGGCATAGACTGAAAGACCAGTGTTGTGCGCACGCACGGAAGACTCGCTCGAGATGTTCACGATGCGGCCAGACTCCTGCGCGATCATGTATGGAGCTACAGCGCGGCAGCAGAACACGACGGAGGTGTAAGGACCGTCGATGGACTCGCGGATCTGCTCCTCGGTCATCTCGGCAAAGTTGCCGCTGACCGTGTGGTTGGCATTGTTCACCAGTATGTCGATGCCGCCCATGGCCTCGTTTGCCTCGGCGAACACGCGCATGACGTCGTCCCACTTCGTGAGGTCGCCAATAGCATAGTGAGTCTTGACGCCCCACTTCTTCGCGACCTCCTCGCTCGCGGCGATCACGTTGTCATGGATGCCAACCAGCGTTACCTCTGCCCCAAGACCGGCGAGACGGTGCGCAATGGCGCGACCAAGGCCAACGCCGCCGGCGCCCGTAACGATGGCGCGCTTGCCGGTGAGGTCCATGAGGTCGGTGACGCGCTTGTCGACGATGTCCGTAGGGACTCGGCTCCAGCCGAGGTCATCAAGGGTGTAGTTGCCGCCAGAATACTCTGCCATGCTATTTCCTCCGATGTCGTAGCCTGCATCAAGGCTGGTCTTCGAACTGAGAGAGGCCTCTGTCGGAGCGCCTCTCGTGCGCAACAAGAAGGTCGGGGGCGACACGAGGTCCTCCCCCGACCCTTGCTTGCGCGACCAGCCAGCTAGTGGACGTCCTTCTCCACCATGTCCTTGAACTTCTCGTACTCGGCCTCGTCCATCTCAAAGCCGTGATGCGGCTGCGGATAGACGCCCGTGGTGACCTCCTCCTTGAACTTGGAGTAGGCTCCGACGCAGACCTCGGGCAGGTTCGCATACTGGACGGCATGGACCGTGGCGGCAGGCACGATGCCCAGAAGGTCCCAAACGACCATCTCGGAGCCGTCGCAGGGAGCGCCTGCGGCGATGCCGACGACGGGGATGCTCAGGTGCTGGGAGATGACCTCGGCGACCTGGCGCGGCACGAGCTCGATGGTCATGCCCTTCATGCCGCACTCCTGGTACTCGTAGGCGCGGCGCCAGACCTTGAAGGCCTCGTCAGCGGTCTTGGCGATGCGCTTGTAGCCGCCGATGTTGGTGGTCTGCCAGCCAGAGAGGGCGCCCACATGACCGAAGACGGGCACGTTGTTGTCAGAGAGATACTGAAGCTTGTCGTTAGTGATGCCCATGATCAGGACGGAGTCGACCTCGTCGGCCATGAGCGCGGAGGCCTCCTCGAGCGCGGAGCGGTTGTCGGGCACGACGAAGGTCTCGAGCACGGCGTTGATGTGGATGTTCGGCGCCAGCTTGCGGACCTGGCGGCAGTGGGAGGCAAGGCCTGCGCTCCTGGGACGGGCGGACTCGCCGGGGGCAACGATGCGGGCCATGTCGCAGCCAGCCGCGTCGGCCCAGGCGGTGAACAGCGGGTCAAGGTTGCCCGGCCCAACCATCGTGATCTTCTCGCCCTTGTTCTTCATCTGCTGGAGATGCCAGACCGTCTTGCGGCCCTTGTGCATCAGCGATGTCTGGACCTTGGGCTCGTCTTCCTGATTTGCCATGACTGTTTCCTTTCCTATGGTTTAGCGCGCTTCGCGCGCTTCCTGCCTTGGGATGCTCGAAGCTTGTTGTGGGCTACTGCTCGGACGGACCGGGGATGCAGCCGGGGACGGTGTAGCTGAGCGGCATCATCTGAGCGTTCAGCAGCGCGCCGCCGTTGACGTCGACCGTGGCGCCGTCCATGAAGTCGGAGATGGGAGTGCAGAGCGCGTAGATCGCGAGCGCTACCTGGTCGGGGTTGTATGCGACCGGGACGGGCGTTGCCTTCTGGCGCTCCTGCTTGAACTCGGCGTACTTGGGACCGTACTTGCCGCCGTTCTCGCGACCCTCGAAGATGGCGCCGCGGGAGACCATACCGCCGGGCGCGACGCAGTTCACGTGGATGCCATACTGCTTGAGCTCGCCCGCGGCGCCGGTGGTAAGTGCGACGACGCCGGCCTTTGCGGCCTGGTAGTAGGTGTTCATGCCAACGCCGCGCATGCCCTCGCCGAGGTGAGCCGCGCTCGAGACAAAGACGATGCGACCATGGTGCTTGTTGGCAACCATCCAGCGGGCAACGGCCTGACCCATGAAGAAGGTGCCCTTGAGGTCGACGTCCAGCACGCGGTCGTAAGTCTTCTCGTCAACGTCCAGGTATGCGCACTCGTCCCAGACGCCGCCAGCGGTGACCAGGATGTCGACGGCACCGTAGGTCTTGACCGCAAAGTCGACGCATGCGTAGCAGTCTGCCACCTTAGCCACGTCAGTCTTGCAGAAGCTCGTCTCATAGCCCAGGGCGGTGAAGTCGTCGACCGCCTTCTGGCCGCGTTGCTCGTTGCGCGAGGCGATGAGGACCTTGGCTCCTGCCTCAGCCAACCGGTTCACGACGTTGTAGCCAAGACCCGTGGCGCCACCCGTCACAATGGCAACCTTGTCCTTGAGCGACCCGATGAGGACATCGGAAAGAGGCTGGCACTGTGCCAACGTCATCTTTGCGAAGTCATCGGGATTTGGCATCTGACGGACTTGCTCATTCTCTCCCATCGCTACCTCCATTGCTCTCGCTTTGACCTTCCGTTGGCTTGAAATTTAGCGATTGAACTGGGAAAACAAGCTACCAAAGCTTGGGTAGGTCGCCATTCACGGCGCTCCGCAAGCAATTCGCAGAGCGCAGAGGAGGCAGGCGGCGGCATTTGATGCGGAAGCGGCGTGTCCTCCGATAACGGGGGGCGCGGGTATTGCTCGAAAGCCGATCAAGACCATGGAAGCTGCGCTGAACTCCCCCTAGTGCAGACTTTGCGGCTCGTTCTGCGCTGAACTCGCGCTATTGCAGGCCCCTCTTCTGAGGGCATCTTGCAGCCATCGATAAATATGCGACGAAGATTGCGTTTGCACAGTTGGTTGCAAACAAATATTCATTTCGACTTTGATGCTGAGGCCAGGGACGATTGGAGGGCCTGCACTAATCGAGGTTCGGTGCAGAGGGCATCGAAAAAATCGCAATAGCGGCAGTTCGGCGCAACTAAGAGGCAAATGCCGAACAAAATGGCGCCCCCGGCAATAGCCGGGGGCGCCATCAGCGCGAAGCGCTGCGATTCTAGACAAGGGTAGCTGTCATCTATCCTTTTGAGCCATAAACGACCTAGCATTGGGTATGCAACGAGTGGTTGCCTGAGTCCGTTGGAGGAGGATCTATGGCATCGAAGAACGAAAGCGAGAAAGCGCTTATGGGATGGCTCTGGTTTGCTGCGGCAACAGTAGTCATCGGCGCAATCATGCTCTACCCCATCGGAACGCCTGTTGCCAACGTGGCATTTCTTTTGGTAAAGGCTGGCATGCTCGCAGGCATCGTCTGGCTCATGCGATCCAAGTCCAAGGCCGCCTGGAACCTGTGGGCAACATTCTCGGCGCTTGCCGTCGTCATGACCCTCATCAAGTGGCAGCTCGCAGGCTCGTTCTCGTGGACCTTCGCACTCGCCATGGCAACAGACGTAATCGTCCCCGCAATCGGCCGCCATCTCTTGAATAAGGCTGCTGCTTAGCTACCTAGGCTTGCTGAGTAAGGAAAGCGGGGCCGCAAAGACGTGTCTTTGCGGCCCCGCTACGCATCTTGGCTTAGGAGGCTCTCAAATCGCTGACCCTAGAAGCGCTTGGGGATGCGCTCGTTCACATCGAACGTTGCATTGTGGTTGGGGCCATCGTTATACGGCGTATGCGCAACAGTGCAGCGAACCTTCATCTGGCGAGTGCCAGGAGTGCCCCAGACTAGATAGAGCTCGCATCCCTCGACAGCAAACTCGGGCTTCACGAACGCCAGCGAGATCATGCGATTGTAGTTGTAGGAGTGGATACGACCGGCCGTGATGCCCACCTTGGATCCGTCGGGGGTAAAGACCTCATCAGCGCGGAAGGTGGTCTGCCCGAAGAAGGAGTTCTGGGGCAGCGGCATGTCGCACTGCATGGAGATGTCGTCCACCTTGTCGCCGCCGTCGTTCATAGCAGCGAAGACCTTGCCCACGTCCTCGGCATTCCACTCGAGCGTGGCAAGCGTGCGAGGCGGGTTGTCCTTCACGGCCTCGAGCGCGGCGCGCCCCGGGAAGTCATGGTTGTACTTGATGAGGAAGCCCCAGCCCACATCGTACGGGGTAACGAAGCGCTCCTCAAGGTCAGTCGAGCTGCCGGCGAGCTTGCGGTTGAAATTGGTTCCTGCCATGGCGGGATGCTCGCGCAAGTACTGGGCAAGACCAGGGTCGCTCTCAAAGAGCGGCATCGGATAGTGCTGCAGAATGTTGGGGTAGCCGCCCTCGGTGTGGTTGAACTCGTTGTAGGCGTGCATGCCAAGCTTGCGGGCGCCGAACTTCTTGCCGCTCTCCCACACCTTCTGGTACATGTAGGCGTAATCCTGGATGGGACCATGGAACTCGTAGCCAAGGTCTCCGGACATGCCAAGGCGCAGCACCGTCACCTGTCGGCCATCAACCTCTATGTCGCGGTGATGCGCAAAGGTCAGGTCATGCAGGTCCTGCTGGAAGGCGTCCTCCAGAATTTCAAGGCTCTTGATGCCATCGACCTGGATGAAGTACTCCTTGCCCGTCATGTCCTCGCCGCGGACGTCCATGTCGGAGGTCTCTACGAGATACTGAATGGGCGGGTTCAGCCAGTAGGTACGGTAGCGGTCCTCGGACTTGCGCATCACGACACCGTCAGAGAGGATCTGACCCTTGTCGTTAGTGATGATCATGTGGCGAATGCCCTTGTACTTCAGCTTGGAGAAGTCGTTCACCGAGATGGATTGCAGAAACTTGCAGGCATCCGGCCCAATCACGTCGTAGATGGGGCTAATCATGAGGGTCGTGCCAATCCAGGCGCTGGCCCTGTAGCCGCCAATCTCGTAGTCGACGCCGCCGTACTCGTAGGGCAGGTTCATGCCAGGAGCCATCTGGAACATGAGCGTTGCCGAATCCAGCGCCGGATTCATCTGCGCGCTGGCGCTGGTTAGCGTGTCGTTCTCGATGCCGTTGGTAGCAAAGATGTCAGACTCAGCCATGCGTTCCTCCTTTGTAGAAGCCCTTCCAACTCGTTGCACCCAACCTTAGAATGCGCAGGTCAGCGGGTCATCAGTGGAAGTGTGCAAAGCATCGACCGCAAATTGTGCACCCCAGCCAATGGATCCCGAGCGGCATCGCACGACTACTTGCCCTTGCCCAACGCACTGGCATCGACCTTGTCATTTCTGAACTCGTTGTTGTAGGGATAGCGCGCGACGGTTGCGCGAATCCTCATCTGCCGCTCTCCGGGCATGCCCCAGAGAATCTCGACAGGCGTCCCCTCTACGGCAAGCGCGCTCTTGATGGGGCAAAGCGAGATCATCTTGTGGTAATAGGGGCTCATCATCCTGCCAGAAGTCACGCCGACCTGCTCGCCATTGGCATAGACAAAGTCACTGTGATAGATGGGATGACCAAACGAGAAGTCGTCAGGCTCTGAGATGTCGAGGCACGGGTCGTCGCTGAATTGCGTGCGGATGACGTCGAGCACGTCTTCCTCGTTCCACTCGAGCGTGACCATGGTGCGGGGCGGATTTTGCGCCAGCTTCTCGAGCGCGTCGCGACCGACGAAGTCGTGGTCAAAGCGCACGGTCTTGCCCCAAGCGTTGTCATAGGGCGTACGGAAGAGAAGCTCAGGATGCTCGGCGGCGCTTCCCTCGAAGCGCATGTTGCCGTAGCCCCATTCGCCGCTTCCGTCACCCATGCGGCCGCTCTGCAGCATCTTGAACATCGGGAAGTCCTGGATGGGCGCATATTGATGGCAGGTGCTCAGCCAATCGAGGAAGAGCTGCGGGAATCCGCCCTCCCAGTGTGTCATGTCGTAGGCGGGAGTGCCCAGCCGGCGAAGTCCATAGGGCTTTCCCGCTTCGAGAATTGCCTGATAGATGGCCACGCCATCGGAGTAGTCGCCGTGCACCTCATAGGCAAGCGACCCGGCCATGCCCACTCGCAGAATCGTGACGGGCTTGTCTGCGATCACAGACTTGCGATGGTGAAAGAACTTGATGTCCGTAAGGTCCTCGCCCGTTGCCGCCTGCACGACCGCAAGCGAGTTGGGACCAGCCAGCTGAAACACGAAGTCGTTACCGTTCTCAATCTTCACGTTGTAGTTTCCCTGAGCAGCGTAGAACTCCATGTATGGCGAGAGGCAGAAGCCCTCGTAGTCATTCTCACCTAGGCGAAGAAGGACTCCATCATCAAGAATGTAACCGTTCTCGTCACAGAAGATGGCATGCTTACCGCCTCCGATGGGGAACTTCTCAAAGCTGTTCACCAGCGCATGCTTAAAGAGCGCCGTGCAGTCGGGGCCGGAGATCTTGATGTGCGCGGCAGGATTCAGGTTTGCGTGGAGGTAGCAGTTCTCGTGCCAGGATTTTGCCTCGTCGCGCCAGCCGGTGTACTCGAAGGGCTGGACTCCCGCCCAGAGCGGACCTGCGGTATAGGCGCAGTAGAGCTTGTTCGTTGACTCGGAGTCCACATACGGGACGATTGGCGAATAATGGAACTGAGGCACCGGCATTCCGGTTGGCTGGTCGGACATGGCTTCCCCCTTCAAACGAATGGACATTCGGGGCGCACGCCGACCATGCAACGGGCCGCCCCGCTCGTTGTGAAGGAGTGTATTGTGCCTTCAATATGACAACAATCGCGACTCGAACCAAACTATCAGCTGAATCTTGTACTCTCGATATAAGTAACTGTCATCAATCGCTTTGATCGTCCTGCGCCAATGTCTCCGCAAGCAGAGCGACCCCATCTCTATCGAGCCTTCCGTGGGCAAGCAAAACGATCACTGACAGACAAGGTGCTAGAAGCGCTGCCTCGTGCACGTCTCGAGCATCAATGTTGAAAGCATCCCTGATTCTGTCGATGCGATAGACGAGCGTGTTTCTGTGAACGCCAAGGTTGGCGCACGCATGCGAGAAGCTCCCTCCAGAATTGAGGAACTCGTTGAGCGAGCGAAGGTAGTCGGTTTGGTGCGCAGCGTCATAGGACGCAAGCGAGACGAGCCGAGGGTCAATGACGGCCCGCGGGTCGCGATGCTTCGTCACGACCTCGGCAAAGTCAAGGCTGATTACCTCGCCATACCGGTACAGGCAAGACCCTGCCAGCGCTTTGCGTCCAATGCTCAAGGCGCGCCCCGCTTGGAAGTTTGCAAGGCCGAAGTCCGAGGTCTTCTCATAGGGGTACCCAACTCCTGCGCAAAGCCCGTTGGACGAGAGGAGCTCAGAGAGCCGCTGGAAAGAATGGCTTCCAGGAAGAAGAAAGTCGTCCTCGTTGCTGCCCGCAAAGGCCACGAGGTGATTTCTCGTGAGAAACGTTCCGCAGTTCCCCAGCGCGTGCGCAACTTCGTCACGAATGAGCCGAGAGGGCAGCGCAATCGAAGTCTCGTCAACCGACCCAATCTTCACGACAAAGTAGTGGCGTGCGCTGCGAATCAGAAGGGCCCTCGCAAGCGAGTCCCCCGCCTCCCGAGCGCTGCGCCCTTGCTTGCTTGCGGTCCTATAAAGAAGCCGGATCTCGTGCTCAGATGAGTCCACGTCCTCATGATTGCTGACCGAGGGCATGAGCAGGGCTATCGCTCGAGCGACGAGCGAGACGATTGCGACGTCTTCATCGTCCACGGGCTTGTGGCATTCAAAGACCGACATGTAGCCGACGCGGCTGCCGACAGGGCCGATTCCTGCCTCGACGATTGCGCCGTCGGGACATGACTCCCGGTCGACGATTGGCTTGGGGCTAGCCATCGCACGCAGGATGGCCTTGCGGTTTGCCTCGTAATTCTCGTAGTCGCAATAGCCAATCTCGATGACCCGACGCCAATAGTCGTGCGTCTCGCCATGGTCTGGCGAGTGGGCAACGAGCGTAAGCGAGAGATCGCCCACCATGACGGGGTTGCCCAAAAGCTCGGCCGCGGAATCAACGAGTCGCCGCAGGCTTCCCGACAAGAGCGCGTCGAGAATCGCTTCGCGGGCGTCCGCGACTCTGTCGTTTCTCGGCTGGGTTATTGGTTTTCCGCCAGGATGTCTCTCGCCCATGGTCAACCGCCATCCGCTCGATTCCGATTTTTTCCGATGGTCCCAATTGGCAGACCTGATGGTCCCAATTGACAGGCCGTTCCTCGCCGTGGCGAGCCAGCAAGCGTCTTCCCGTGAGCCGCCTGCCCCCTTCCGGCTGCAAGGCAGCTTACGCCTCGAGCACGTTGAGGACTATGAGCAGCTCAAGCCTTGTGCGCGGGTCATCCAAATTGAGATCGCTGATCTCTCGGATGCGCTTGAGCTGGTAAAGAAGGGTGTTTCGATGAAGGTGCAGCACGCGAGACGTCTCAGCGCCGTTCATGTCGAGCTCGAGGTAGGTGCGCAGGAGCTGCACGTAGCCCGTGTGATGCTTCATGTCGTGTTGAGCCAGGCGCAGCAAGCCTGGCGGACAGATGGTCTCGGGGTCCATGGACGTCCTCACCGCATCGAGCATCGCCGCGAGGTTGAAGTACTCGTAGCAGAGCACGCCACCAGGCTTTGCGCCCTCGCCCCCTAGCGAAAGGGCGCTTCTCGCCTGAGCGCTGAAGCTCGAGAGCAGCCGGATGTTGGAGAACGCAACGCTCATGCCGGCTATTGCGCCAAACGTCGCAAGCGACGATGAAAGCCCCTCGCAGAGCTCCTCTCTGGTTTTGCGCACCTGGGTGAGGTTGATGACGTAGGCAATCGAGTCGTCGAGGACATAGAGGCAGGACGTCGGAATCTGGTGCAAGAATTGATTGGCTAGCGTCCGAAGCACCTCAGGATTCACGTCTTTTCTGACCGGGCGCACCATAAGGCAAACGAGATGGTCTTCGGCCTTCCATCCCAGATTCTTAAGCGACCACGTCACGTCGTTCTCGTCAGCAGGCTCGCCGTTGAGCAGATGGTCAAGCATGCGCTCCATGCGGAAGTCCCGGCTCATGGCTCCACTCTCGGCATCGGAGATGCTCTCGAGCAGATAGTGGCCGAGCACCTGGATTGCGCCCCAGTCCCCGTCGCTGATTGGTCTGAGCACGCCATCAACGCTCACTTTTGCCAGGTACTCTCCATGCTTGCCGAGGTTGCAATAAAGCGTCTGATACCCAAAGAAGCCGTCCGGGTCGCTGTAGAGGCCCGGTCCCAGCCCCTCGCCGGTACCCGTAAAGACTTGCTGCTCCAACAGGATTGAGGCCTCGTCAGAGGATAAGTACTCTCCCTCAGACGTCGGGTACTTTTCAAAGTAGGCACGATAGGCCTCCCCCGAGTCCTCGGTTACCGGAGGCCGAAAGTCAAAAGTGCAGCGAAGCCCCGATCCCATCATCGCGATGGGGTTCCCAAAGATCCCAAACGAGGCCTCTCCCAGCTCACGCGGAGGCCTCTTTTCGTTGACGAGTCGCTGAAGCTCGTCCTGCCAAAAGAAGAGCTCGTCGCAAGCGTCGACAACTTGTGAGAAGAGCCCAAGTAGCCCGTCCTCGATTTGCTTCTCGCTCGCCCACAAGGCGTTAAACGGAAAGGCGCGATAGCGCTCGGAAGGCTCGCCGAGGCAAACCAGCGAAGGATGACCTTCTGTAGACGGATTCTCAGGAAGGCTTGCCGCGTCAGCCACCCAGACGGCATCGCTCGTCAATGTTTCGCCTTCGCGATACAGCCTAGGCACAGCAGATATCAGGCTCTCCCGCGAATCGATGAAGCTATGCGAGAGCTCGAGGCCCCGCTCCTTCAAGCGATCCAGAAGCATGTACATGTTGAGCCGCATATTCCTCCCCTCCGTCGCAAAGCGGTCTTTGGCAAGCATGCCACAGTGTCCGATTTCGTGCATTTTATACGAAAAAATTTGCCGAATACATGCTGATGACCCCAATGGGGTGCAAACGGCACGCGCAAGAATTTTGGCTAACGAGAGGGTGCGAATCATTCGTAGCACAACAAGAGGAAGGAGCCTCCGTCATGGCAGAGGAGCATCGAATAAAACACGAGGGGCTGGTTGTCACGGCAATCATCCTCACGAGCTTCTGCTACATGCACGACATGGTCATCATCCCGGCAGTCAATTCCATCTACGAGCAGTTTGCCGACTCCCCAGGGCTTGCAAACTTCATCGTCTCCGGCCCTGCTGGCGTGATGATCATCACCGAGCTTCTCACCCCGCGCATGCTTCGCCACGTGGGAAAGAAGCGCCTCATGACCATCGCGATGGTCGTCTTCGCCTTTGCCTCGATCTTCGGTGCGGCAATCGTGGACCCCGTCTACATGGCAGTCGCTCGTGGCATTGTCGGCGCTGCGGTCGGCGTCATCGCCACCGTTCCCCTGACGCTGATTAGCGAGCTCTACGAGGACGAAGGCAAGCGCAGCTGGCTCATGGGCCTCTACAACGCAGGCATGACGGGCATCGGCTTCGTCTTGGGCATCCTGTCTGGCTACGTCGCATCATCTGGCTGGCAGGGCTGCTTCCGGCTGTATTGGATAACCGTCCCCATCCTTGTCCTGTGGGTGCTCGTCATGCCCGAGACGGGCAAGGACAGCGCCGGCGAGCAAGAGGCGAAGCGCGAGCGCTTCCCCATGGGCGGCTTCGTCAAGCTGCTGGTCGTCTTCTTCCTGATTGGCGTCTTCTACGCAATCATCTACTACCAGATATCCGTCTACGTAAGCGAGCAGCAGATTGGCGACGAGATGCTTGCGGGCACGCTCTCATCGCTCGGGACGCTCGGCGGCTTTGTGATCTCGTTTCTGTTCGGGGGGATCTTCAAGCGCATCCAGGAGCGGAGCTTCGGCGTCGGCTGCCTCGCTCTTGCAGCGTCAATCTTGATCCTGTACCTCTTCCCAAGCGTTGCTGGATCAATGATCGCGACGTTTCTCATCGGAGCTGCATGGGGCTTCATCTACACGGCCTTCACGATGGACCTCACGACCGTGGTGCCTCAGTCGTTCGTCAACACGTCCGTGAGCGTGGGCCTGGCGGTCGCTGGCCTGTGCATGTTCGCCTCGACCTACGTCACGACCCTGCTCCAGATGATTACGGGGAGCTCGACGATAAGCAGCATCCTGCCCATCGGGGTCGTCGTCAGCGCTCTGTGTGGCGTCATCACGCTCGTCTCTCCGCCCAAGGCCTCGGCGTCAGAGGCCGCCTCTTAGGCGAAAGCGGCTCATGAAGAGCCGAACGCATAGCAAGTCGCTGTTGATATTGATGGGAAATTCTTGACAACAAGGAGGAACTGCAATGCCAAACGACAAGACCACGAAATTCGTCAATCCGGACTACATCCCGTTCGATGAGAACGTGGCGCTCTACCGAGCCTACTCGGATCCTTCCGTCAATGACATCTACCTCTCCCCGTGGACGTTCACGGGCTGGAAGGACGAGACGATGTCTTGGAAGAAGACCTGCTACCTCGGCGCCGTGCTGGCCCCCTGCCTGCACGCCGTTATCTCCGGCCCCGACTCTGTGACCTTCCTGAAGAAGTACTTCGTCAACGGCTTCGAGAAGTTCCGCGTTGGTTCGGGCCGTCACGGCATCATCTGCAACAACGACGGGCAGATCATTGGCGACGGCGTGATGCTTCGGACCGACGAGCAGCGCTTCGAGACCTTCTTCATCAGCCCGGCCGTCGACTTCTGCGCAAGCAAGGAGCAGGGCAAGCTCGACTTCACCTTCGAGAACGACTCGGGCAAGGTCTTCATGTTCCAGCTTGGCGGCCCGCGCTCCCTGGAGATCGTCGAGAACGCCTGCGAGGAGGACCTCCACGACCTCAAGTTCATGAAGTTCCGCACCGCGACGATTGCAGGGCACAAGGTCCGCATCCTGCGCATGGGCATGGCGGGCACGCTCTCCTACGAGGTCCACGGGCACATGGAGGACGCACAGGACGTCTACACGAAGCTCTACGAGGTCGGCAAGCCCTACGGCATCCGTCGACTTGGCTGGCAGGCATATAACTACTGCAACCACACCGAGAACGGATTCCCGCAGTTCTACTATCACTACGCCTATCCTTGGCACAAGGACAAGGAGTTCTGCGACTGGATGGGCGTCCCGCAGGAGCCGGCGCAGGTCATCAAGGGCAGCCTGAAGCCCGAGGACCAGGACCTCGTGTACGTCACCCCCTACGACAACGGTTGGGGCAGCCGCGTGAAGTTCGACCATGACTTCCAGGGCCGCGCCGCGCTCGAGAAGGCCTATGAGGAGCAGCCGAGGACGACCGTCACCCTCGAGTGGAACGACGAGGACGTCATCGACCTGTTCGCCTCGCTCTTCCGCGACGTCACCTACGACACGCCCGACCTGCCCTACTACGAGACCGTCACCTCGAGCGACCCGCTCAACGCCGACGAGGTGCGCGACGCCGAGGGCAACCTCGTAGGCATCTCAACCGGGCGCGTCTACACCTACTACTACAAGAAGATGATCTCCCTCTGCACCCTCAAGAAGGAGTACGCGACCGAGGGCACGGAGCTCTACATCACCTGGGGCGAGATTGGCCATCCCCAGAAGAAGATTCGCGCGAAGGTCGCTCGTCTCCCCTACTTCAACGTCGACCGCAACAACAGCTTTGACGTGGAGCAGGTGCCTCACTACAAGAAGCAGTAGCTTCGCCAGATCAAGACTGGGCCGACAGCCCTGAGCCGGGCGGAAGGAATCGTGCCTTCCGCCCGGCTTGCGCATGCCCCAACGTTTTTCGACATGCATCTCATTGAGAAGAACGGGCAACGCGTGCTTCTTCACACGTTGCCCCCACGGCTAGAGGCGCGCCTTGAGAGAAGAGAGAACTCTACTCTTTGCTCGGCCCGGGAATGCAGCCCTCGACGGAATAACTGAACGGCCTCATCTGGGCGTTCAGCAGCGAGCCGCCATTGACGTCAATCGTGACGCCATCCATGAAATCGCTCATCGGCGTGCAGAGGGCATAGCAAACGAGCGCAACCTGATCGGGGTTGAATGCGACGGGCATGGGGTCTTCTTTGCGACGCTGCGCCTTGAAGGCGGCGTACTCATCGCCGTACTTCTTGGCATTCTCCCTGCCGTTATAGAGGGCGCCATAGGTGAACATGCCACCAGGGGCGACGCAGTTCACGTGGATGCCGTACTGCTTGAGCTCGGCCGCGGCGCCCGTGGTGAGCGAGACGACCCCGCCCTTTGCGGCCTGATAGTAGGTGTTCATGACCGCACCACGAAGGCCCTCGCCAGCGTGCGCCGCGCTCGAGACGAAGACCATGCGTCCTGGCCTCTTGTTGGCAACCATCCAGCGCGCCGCAGCCTGGGCAATGAAGTAGGTGCCCTTCAGGTCAAGGTCCAGGACGTGATCGTAGATGGCCTCGTCGAGGTCGAGAAACGCAATCTCGTCCCAAACGCCAGCGGAGGTAACAAGGATGTCGATGCCGCCATAGGTCTTGACCGCAAAGTCGACTGCGCCATAGCAGTCGGCGACCTTGGTGACGTCAGTCAGGCAGAAGCTGACCTCATAGCCGAGGGCCTTGAAGTCCTCGACGGCCTTCTGACCGTGCTTATCGCTGTGAGAGGCGATGACGACCTTTGCGCCCGCCTCGGCGAGACGGTTGACGATGTTGTAGCCAAGACCGGTAGCTCCGGCCGTCACGATGGCCACCTTGCCCTCGAGCCCCTTGACGAAGACCTCTTCGAGCGGCTTGCACTGCCCCAAGGTCATCCTCGCGAGGTCGTCGGGATTGGGCATCTGACGAACCTTGTTCCACTGCCCGCGCGACATCTTGTCGAGGTCGTCGGAACTTGGCTTCTGACTTACTTGCTCCTGATCTGCCATCACTGCCTCCGCCTTCCTTACGGCTCTTGTCGCGCGCCGCAGAAGCAGTGAAGCCCCTGCGGCGCAACGGGTACTAGCCCTCGAACTTGTCCATCATGTCCTTGAACTTCTCGAGCTCCTGAGGATCCATGTGATAGCCGTGCTTCTCCTCGGGGTAGTTGCCCTCTCGAACGTCCTCGAGCCAGCCCATATAGGCCTCGCACAGGAACGGAAGCAGCTGCGCATAGGACTTGGAGTGCGACGCGGGCTTCGGCATGACTCCGAAGGTGTCCATGTCGACCATCTCGGAGCCGTCGCAGGGAGCGCCGCCGGCGATGGAGACCACGGGCACGCGCAGCTTCTCGGCGATTGCCTGGCTGACCTCCTTCGGCGTGAGCTCGATGGTCATGCCACCCATGCCGTTCTCCTGGTACTCGTAGCCCCACATGAAGATGCGGAAGGCGTCCTCTGCGGTCTTGCCGACGCGCTTGTAGCCAGTGGCGTTGGTCTGCCAGCCAGAGATGGCGCCGATGTGACCGTAGGTCGGGACGTAATTGTCGCTCATGTGCTTCAGGACGTCATTAGTGATGCCCATCGGAAGCATCGAGTCGGCGCCGTCGAAGACCCACTCTGCGCCATAACGGACGGCGTTGTCCTTGGTCGCGTAGGTCGCGACAGGCATATAGAAGTTGATGTGAATGATCTTGGTGTACTCGCGGAACTTGCGAATCGTGTAGCCGCAGCACAGAAGCTCGTCCTCGGTGTTGTAGGCGGTACGCATGCTGAGCATCTGCGGGATGCGGCAGATGTCGCAGCCGACCATCTCGGCGGCCATTGCGAAGAAGGGCCCTAGCTCGGCGGGGCACATCTGGACAATCTTCTCGCCGTTGTCCTTCATCTTCTGAAGGTACGCGAGGTTCTTCCTGCTCTTCGATGCAGTTGACATCTTGATGTTAGCATGCTCATTGTCTGCCATGAGTTGTTCCTTTCAGGGTTGCTATCTTGCCTCCGTCAGAGCCAGCGTCCTTACGCGTCCAGCGCGTCAAGGCGGCTGCAGATCTCATTGACAACGTCCTTGCTGAGACCGGTCTGCGGGAACTTGAGCAGGGTCTTCATCTTCATTCCCTTCACGGGCCCGAGCTCGGGGTTGCTCACGAAGCCCGGGACGTACTCGTCGATGATCGCGACGGCGCGCTCGTCCTCGAGAATCTCGCTAAGCTTGCTCTCGCTGCTGATAGCCATTGCTAATCCTCCTTCTGTCTGTGAACCACTACATTGCTTGCATCTCTCGCCTTGCCTTCGGCGAGCAAAGCCCTTGGGAATGCCTAGGCGTGAAGTCCGCCCTCAATCTCGTAACTCCAAGGCTTGGCCTGGAAGCTGAGACCGGCCCCGCCGTCGACGTCGATTGTCTTTCCGTACATGAAGTCGGAGACGCCCGTGCACATGATCAGGACAACGCGAGCAACGTCGTCGGGAGAGGTTGCAACAGGAGTGATGCCGCCGCCAGCCATCTGGTCAGCCTGCCACTGCTGCCCATAGCGCTCCACGGTGCCCGTGCAGTTCTCGATTGCTCCCGGCGTGATCATGCCGCCAGGGGCAACGCAGTTGACGTTGATGCCGTACTGCTTGAGCTCCTTGGCAATGCCGAGAGTCATGCCCACGACGCCGGCCTTGGCAGTGTTGTAGGGAGTCATCATTGCGAGGTTCGCCATGTCCTCGCCGCGATAGGCGACGGACGCGATGGTCACGACCTTTCCGCCGTGCTTGGCCTTCACCATCGAACGGGCGGCTGCCTGGATGAGGAAGTATTGGCCCTTTTGGTCAGTGTCAACGATGCGGTCGTAGAGCTCCTCGTCCACGTCGAGGAAGGCGCGCGCCTCCCAGGTTGCCGCCACCGGCACAACGATGTCGACGGAGCCAAAGGTCTGCTCGGCAAAGTCGACGAGCGCGCGGCAGTCCTCGATCTTAGTCACGTCCGTTTGCTTGAAGGCGACGTCCTCATAGCCGCGCTCCTTCAGCGCGTCAATCGCCATGTCGCCCCACTCCTGCGTGCGAGAGCCAAAGACGACCTTCGCGCCCGCCTCTGCCAGACGATTGATGACATAAAGCGCAAGGCCGACGCTTCCCGAGACGACAGCAACCTTGCCGTTGAGGTCGATGACCTCTTTCATGGGGGCTACGTCCTCAAGCCCGCTCGCAGACATTTCGAACAGGGTTTCCTTGTCCATAGCTGCTCCTCCTTTGCCCAATGCCAGCGCTTTTCCAACGCGTCTGACTCGAGTTTATGGACGGCAATTTGGAGGAACAATTCGCAGAAGTTGGCATTTAAGGTACGCATATTTAGGTATCGAAAATGCAATAACTTTTTATTATTGAAAACATGCGAGAAGAGCTCTCCAATCTCTTGGGAAGCCCTCGATAATCGGCTTGGTTGGCCTCAGCAACCAGAGGCGTCCGATTGTTCGACTGCCCAATCGACGAGCTTCTGAGTTATGACTTCGCGAGAGAGCATAGATAGGTCGTCCCCGAAGAACTTGCGGACGGCATCCACCGTGGTCCCCGTGACCCTTGCCATCTCCTCGGCCTTAGCCGCAAGTTCCTCTTTTGACGCACTCAGATGGAGCCGATCTTGCAAGGCGCGCAGCACGAGAGGCTCCTTCGCCTCGAAGAGCGCCGCGCGCTCAAGCGCCTCCTCTTGCTCGGCAAGCTCCCGCGAGGGGAAGACGTGCGCATCTCCGCCTGAAAGCCGGTCGTATTGCATGCGATGGCGAAGGTCAAGCTCAATGAAGCTGCGCTCGCTCTCGATGACCTCCGGGGGCACCTCGATGTCGTAGTTCTCGACAAAGCCATGCCATGCCTCTTCTCGCGTCATGAGCAATGCACCCGCCTCTCGATCAGCTGCTTGATGCTCGCGTCGACCTGGTCTCCCGAAACCACGCCGGCTTCTACCCCAAGTACGGTTGATGCGACGGAGAAGGCCGACCCCTGCGCCGCAAGCGTCACCTTGAGCGGGTCGATGATGCCCCTTTGGATCATGTCGACGTAGCTTGCGGTGCTCGCATCGTAGCCATAGCGCGGGCCGAGCTCGCGCACGCGGTGCTCGACGACGCCAGCGATGCGCCCCGCGTTGCGCACGATCTGGCGCTGCGGCTCCAAGCAGGCGTCGAGCGCGATGCGCGCGCCTGTGCGCTCGTCGCCGACCAGCTCGCCCACCCCATGCTCGACGGATGCCACGGCATGCACCAAGGCCGCGCCGCCGCCGGGCAAGATCCCACCATCCAGGGCTGAGCGCGCAGCGTTCGTTGCGTCTTCTACGAGCATCTGCCGCTGGCGCTGCTCCGCCTCGGTCGTGCCTCCAACCTTGATGGTGGCGATACCTGAGACGAAGCGCGCGAGGCGCTCTGCGTGGCGCTTGCGATTGAACTCGTAGTCGGTATTGTTCGCAAGATAGCGCAGCTCCTTCACGCGCTCGGCGATTGCCGCAGGGTCACCCTTGCCGCCAAAGATAGTTGTGCGCTTGCCTTGCACGCGCACGCGCTCGGCCGCCCCCAGCTCCTCGCGCGTCACGTCGCGAAGCGCGACGCCCTGCTCTTCGGTCATGTAGGTGGCTCCGGTCTGGACGGCGATATCCTGCATCCGCCAGCGTCTGCCCTCTCCGTATCCAGGGGCAAGAACGCAGGCAACGTTCATGTCCCCCTGGCGCTTGTTCTCTACGAGAAGCCCAAGGACCTCGTCGCCGACCCCGTCGCAGACGACGAGCATGTCGCGGCCATCCTCGGCGGCGCATATGAGCGCTGGGATGATCTCCTGAGGATTCTCGAGCTTCTTGTCGGTAAGCAAGATGTAGGGGTCGCTGAGCTCTGCTTTCATGCCAGAGGAATCCGTAGCCAGATGGGGCGAGAGCAGCCCGCGGTCGATAACGATGCCCTCGGCTACCTCGAGCGCGGTGTCAGCCCGCTGCCAATCGTCGACTGCGACAACCCCCTCGCGGCCGACCTTCTCGAACGCGTCGCCTACCATGGCGCCAATCTTCTCGTCACGGCACGAGACGGTTGCGACGCGCGCAAGGTCGGAGGCGTCGGTCACTGGCGTCGCATCGGCGCGCAACGAATCCTGAACCCAAGCTCCCGCCTTGTCGACGCCCCTCCGGAGCTCGATCGGGTCAGCCCCTGCAGCTACGCATCTGAGCGCACCGGCAAGAAGCGCCTGGGCGATGACGATGGCCGTGGTAGTCCCGTCGCCCGCAACGTCGTTTGCCTTGATTGCGGCCTCTCGGACGAGCCGGGCGCCTGTCTCTTGGACGGGGTCGCGCAAGACGATGCTGCGCGCTACCGTGACCCCGTCGTTTGTCACGAGCACGGGCGCATCCGGACGGGCGCGGTCAGAGTATTCAGAGCCGCGGACGTTCGCCTTCTGGTGCATGGCGACGTACCGCCCATATGGCCCTAGCGTCACCTTCACCGCATCTGCCAGAGCATTCACCCCGGCTAGCAGCGAGTTCCGCGACTCGTCTCCGATGAGGGTATGGCACCAACCCATGAGCAACGCCTCCTGCGACACGTTATTTTCCGAGCATGCGGACGAGCAGCTCTTGGCGACTTCCGACGCCGAGCTTCTGGTAGATGTGGCTGATGTGCTTGTTCGTGGTCCCTTGCGAGATGCACAGAATGCGCGCGATGTTGGAGGGCTTGACGCCTTGGCACAAGAGGTCGAGCACCTCTTTCTCGCGCGGCGAGAGCGTTTCTGCCCCGCGCATTCCGTCCCAGATTCGCACCTGGCCCTCAGGCCTCACGAAGAGGTTCTTATAGAGGTTGTTCAAGTGCATGGTCGTGACCTCGACGGTCCTGAGCTCGGTGACCGTATAGGGGCTTCCTGACGTTCTGTCGAGCGAGAAGATGGTCGCGGGGTTGCCGTACAAGTCGCAGAGCCAGAACGACATCGTCTGCTTGAGGCCGAGAGGCTTAATGTAGTCGGTGAAGAAGGTCCCGGACTTCTCGGAGAAATCCTTCCAGCTGATGAGATTGACTGTCGGCACTGCCCTGCTCTCGCGGACATCCATGTCCAAGGAGAAGGGGGCTGCGCCGGAATCGTGCGAGAAGTAGTCCAAGTAGAGCTTGCTCATCTTCTTGGGAATGTTGCTGAAATAGCTTCTCACGACGTTGCGATTGCCGTCGAGCATAAGCACGACTCCTCCGTCAAAGCGCACGAGCGAGTGCATTTCCTCGAGCACCTTGACGCTGAAGCGATATGGATTGCGCACCTCCCCGCAAGCCAACAAGCAATCGCTGATTTTCTCCCAAGGAAGGGCTGTCTGCATGTCATCGACTTCTCCCAACGGCTAAGGTCGCCGAACGAATCCCCGATGTCAGACTTCCATCCTATCTTCCAGTTTGAAGACGCATATACCTATTTTTAGGCATAGTTGCGTACGTCGATGAACTTCGGGCGCAGTTCAAAGGCAAGAGGGGCGACCGCCTCCCGAGCAGCGCGAGCTGCATTGCGTCAGAAAGCGGTCGCCGGTCTACCTTTCTCGAATGGGCAATAGCTGGATTGTGAGAAGCCAGGGCCTATCAGAAGCCCCAGTCGCGTCCGAGGAACGCCTTGACCTGCTCGGGAGTGGCGGGATATGCCGGCAGCGCCGTGACGTCGTCCCTGCGGTGGTCCTCCTTGAAGCGAAGCGGGGCCACGGTTGCGTGCACGACCTTCTGGCGCCCGCCGGGGTCGCCATAGACGACGGCCACGCGGGTGCCGGGCTCGGCGTACTCCTTGTCGATGACCGTTGAGCAGAAGTAGCAGCGGTACCACGGGCTGTACATGTTGCGCGAGGTGTGACCGATGACGCGGTTCTCGCGGTCGATGACCTTGTCGCTGTAGGTGAACGACACCGGGAAGTGCGGGATCTCGATCAGGCGGTAGGGCTTCTCGCCGCGCTCGAAGAGCGACGCGTAGATGTCGATGACGTCCTGGGAGTCCCAGACGAGGCTGCGGCAGACGCGCTTGGGGTTCTCCGCCTCGGCCATGAGGGCCTCCTTGCCCAGGTAGTCATGGTCGAACTTGCACATGCGGCCCTCGCCCATCTCGGTGGGGCTCATGTAGAGGTCCTCGACGCGGTCGTACTCGAAGGAGCCGGAGCGCTTCATCATGGCGTTGTAGAAGCCGGGGACGTAGTCCTCCATCCAGGTGCGGAACTCCTTGTCCTCGGGGGACTCGCTCATGACGGCGGGAAGGTAGTCGCAGTAGGTCTGCAGGAAGCCGGACTCGACCTCCTGGGTGAGGCCGCCCTTTCCGCCGTACTCGACAAGTCCAAAGCCCTTGCCGGCCTCGACGAGCGCGGCTTGTACCTTCTCGTTGTACTCGATGGGACCCTGGAACTCGTAGCCAATCTCTGCGCTCATGGACTGGCGGATGCAGCGGCACTTGACGCCGTCGATGGTGACGTAGCGGTAGTGCATGAACGCAAGGTCGCGCAGGCTCTCGCCGCACGCCTTCTCGGCGATGTAGAGAGAGGTGGGGCCCGAGACGGACCAGCTGAACTCCTGCAGAAGCTCGGTCTTGACGTCAAGGCCGCTCTTGTCGGCAACGTACTTCACCCACAGGGCGTGAGGGCCGCCGGTGAAGACGTAGGAGTTCTCGGCGTCGTGGATGAAGATGCCGTTGATGATGACCTTGCCGTCCTTGTTGCAGAAGATGCCGTGCTTGACCTTGCCGACGGTGTAGTTCTTGAAGGTGTTTGCGCAGTAGCGCATGAGCACCTTCTCGGCGTCGGGGCCGTACACGTGGACGCGCACCAGCGCGTTCCAGCTGCCGAGAATGGCGGTCTTGTGGAAGGCCTGCGCGTCCTCGAACCAGCCGTGCTCGGACTCCTCCGGGCCGGTGAGCATCTGGCTCTCCCACCACTTGCCTTGCGGCCTGCTGTTCATCATCTCGAGAACAGTCGTCTTGCTCCAGTCGGTCTTGATAGGTGCCTCTGGCATGACAATCTCCTCCGTTCGTCTTTGAACAATGATTGAAACGACCCGCTTGATGCGAGCTCTACTCGAAGTGATCGCGGGCAGCCGGCGCGGGATAGCCAGGGCGCGGCACGCTCTCCATGTCGAATGTGCGGTTGGAGAGGTGGTTGTTGTACGGGAAGCGCGTGACCTTGGCGCGCACGACCTTCTGGCGGTAGTCCGGGGTGCCCCAGACGATGCCGACCTCGGTGCCCTCCTCGGAGTAGTTGATGTCGATGGCGCACAGCGACAGCGTGGTGCGGAAGAACGCGTCATGGGTCCTGTGGGTGGAGATGCCGATGTGGTTGCCCTCGCCGTCGAGCACCCAGTCGGCGTGCAGGGACTGCGTCCCCGTCTCGAAGCCGTCGCACGGCAGGTCCATGGGCATGTAGGGCTCTCGGTCGGAGAACTGCGAGCGGTAGATGTCCGCCAGGTCGTCGGGGTTCCACTCGAGCGTGACCATCTTCTTGGTGGGGTTCGCGGCGATCTTCTCGAGGGCTGCCTTGCCGGGGAACTCGTGGTTGAACTTCACGACGTTGGCGCAGCCGTACTCGATGGGGTTGGCAAAGAGCCCCTGGTGAGGCCCATCGTAGGAGCCCACGATGGGGATGGCTAGGCCGGCGATGGCGTTCTGCTGGCGCATGGCCTCCTGGTAGCCGGGGTCGTCCATGATGGCGTTCAGGTAGTGCATGCCGTACTGGAGGAAGCCGCCGGGGGTGTGGTTCATCGTGTAGGCGCGGGCGCCCATGCGGCGGATGCCGTACTTCTGACCGACCTCGAGGATGCGCTTGTAGACGTAGTTGGCGTCCTCGACGTTGCCAGAGATTTCATAGCCAATCGAGCCAGTCATGCCAAAGCGGTAGAGGCGCACGGGGCGGCCGTCCACGTCGGCGTTCGTGAGGTAGCAGTACTTGAGGTCGTGCAGGTCGCACTTGCAGAGCTCCTCGAACATGGGAAGCGTGTTCTTGCCGGACGTCTGCATCATGAAGCGCTTTTGGGTGACGTCCTCGACCGTCATGTCGTAGTCAGCGCCGTCGCGAGCGTAGATGTAGGGCAGCGTCATCAGGCACTGGGCCTCGAACTCCTGCTCGCCAAGGCGGTAGAGGATGCCCTGCATGATCATGTTGCCGTCGTCGTTGCACATGATGGCCTGCTTGGCGCGACCAATCGGCCACTTCTTGAAGCCGTTGACCATGTGGTCCTCAAAGAAGCGGATAGCGTCGGGACCGGTGATGCGAAGGACCGGAGGCGCGGGCGACAGGTAGTTGGAGATGGAGACGGTCTCGTGCTTCGCGATTCCCTCGTCGCGCCATCCGGTGAACTCCAGCTCTGCAAAGCACCCGGGAGCCGGCCAGTTCGCCTGAAGCGGAATCTGCTCGTTCCACGTGGGATAGGTCGTCGGGTAGTGCATCAGGGGCTTGGCCTGAAAGTCAAAGTCGAGGTTAATGGGTCTGCTCTGCTTGAATGATGCGTCTGTCATGGAATAGCTCCTCTCGTTGGCGGGCTTCTTGCCGTCGAGAAGAGCGTAGTTTGGGCTGCTTCGGCGTTCATCTTTGCCGCTCGCCAAAGTTCGAGACGGGCTTTGTGCACTGTTGACGGAAGCGACAGCGAGCGGCAGATCTTCCGAGCTAGGCGGTCTTTCAATATGTGCGAATCACGGAGCGCGAGCTACTCGCCCACCTTGCTCGAGAGCAGCCGGAGCCCCTTCTCGTCAAAGGAGCCATGAGCATGGAACAGCAGCGTGGACAGGCATGGGATCAGCAGGGAATACTCGTTGGAATCGCGCACGTCCAGATCGAAGAGCTCGCGGACGCGGTCAAGGCGATACACGAGCGTGTTCCGGTGCACGTTCAGTGTCTGGCAGGCCTTTGAGACGTTGCCGTTGTGGCGAACCACCTCGCCAATGGAGCGCAGGTAGTCGGTCTGGTGAGCGGCATCGTAGCGAAGGATCCTTATCAGCCGAGGGTCGACGAGGTCCTCAATCTCAAGACGCTCGCTGACGATTTCGGCGATGTCGGAGTTCACCAGGTCGCAATAGCGGTAACTGCCTGCGGTCCCTACGGTGTCACGCCCCATGCTGAGGGCTCTGCCCGCCTGGTAGCTTGCGTGGCGAAGGTTCCCAAGGTCAAAGAAGGGGTAGCTCATTCCAGCGCAAAGCCCGTCCTGTTGGAGCATTTTGTCAAGGGACTCCCGAGCCGAGGCGCTCTCGTAGGGCCCCTCGCCCGAGTATCCCAAAAGCGCCACCACATGGCTTCGCGTCTTCCACGTCCTGCAATTTCCGATTGTGCGCTCCAGACGGTCGCGAACCAGGCGCGAGGGAAGGTCGGGGTTCCCCTCGTCGGCGCTGCATACCTTCATGAGCAGATAGCGGTCTGACCTGCGCACTCCGACGGCTTCCGCGAGCCGCGGACCCGCCAGGCGCCCCGAATCGTCCTTTCGCATCGCGCGGCGATAGAGCATGAGCGCCTCCCGCTCGGAAGGACGCTCAGGCTCGGCTGCCTCGCGCTCGAGGAGAAGCGCCAGGCAGCGGCAGGCAAGCTGGACGACGTCAAGGTCAGATGCGTTGATGGGACGTTCGCATTCGAAAACTGCCATGAAGCCTACGATGTGGGCCTCGGAGCCGATTCGAGACTCGATGATCGCCCCATCTGAGGACGAAGCGCGGTCGATGACGGGCGCTGTCTGAGCGAAAGCTTTCTGGATGGCTGTGCGGTTTTCGAAGTAGTCGTCGTAGTTGCACTCAGAGGACATCACCACACGACGCCAGTAGTCGTGAGACTGGCCATGGTCCTCCGAACGGGCGACGATGCGATATCCCTGGTCAGCGACCATTACTGGATTGGCGAGCTCATCTGTCAGCACGTCAACGAAATGCTTCACGCTGCCTGTAAGCAGTGCGGAAAACAGTTTCTCACGCGTCACTTCCAAGTAATCGTGCTTATCCTCTGCGACTGCCATTACGTCCTCCCCGTTCAAAATGCTCTACAAAAGGAAGACTACACAGCGCCTCTAACGCACTTGCCAAAAAATCGACAAGCGTTCAATTAATTAGCGCCCATGCCCCCACACAAGTGAAATGTGCCAAGACAGATGGGCGCGGCTTACGCTGCAGCAATAGTGTGCAAGCAAAAACAGAGCCTTGGGCGGGCGCCAGAGGAAGCGACATGCGTCGAACTGCCCCTAGTGCGAATTTTCTGGCTGCCTCCGCGCCGAACTGCCCTTAGTGCAGGCCCTGCTTCCGGAGCGCGCCAGCAAGCACCTTGGGATATGCACCGGGAATGGCGTTTCCGCAGCTGCCAGTCGAAAAATATTCCTTTGAACTTTTATATCAGGCCGGCAGCAGGAAACACCGTCTGCACTAAGGGCAGTTTGGTGCAGCCGACCTCTCGGAACTCGCACTAAGGACGGTTCGGCGCATAATTTCTTGTCGATAGGATCTCCAGAAACGAGGACCGGGACCCCCTCGCGCGAAGCGTGACAAAGCGACCCCGTTCAGGAACGGCAGTGGAGGAACCCTGTGCCATCTTACTTGCCATTCGAGCCTGCACGCAGACTGCGTTGCGCCTTTTATCCTGCCGCGTGTTCCCGCTCCGCCCTCGTCAACTTGGAGTTGGACAGCGAAAGACCACGCCCGCCGTGTGTCGGCATCGACGAGCGTGGTCACTTTCCCAGTTGGCAGCTATTTACATGAAGAGCTGGGGAAAGCCCGAACTAAGCGAAGCGGTGCGGGATGGTCTCTACGTCAAACTTATCGTTGGTTACTATGTCATCGTTGTACGGCAACGGACAAACCTTGGCACGTACCCACATCTGCTTGGTTCCAGGCGTGCCCCACAGGATGCGAAGCTCGTCACCTAGCTTGATCACGCCGGGCTCTACGTAGGCAATGGAAATCATCGCATTGTAGTTGTAGGTATGGATGCGACCGGAGGTAATGCCCACCTTGCGATTACCAGAATAGACCTCGTCGGCACGGTAGTAGTACACGCCATCGACGTTGTTGCCCACGATGTCCAGGTCAGAGTCCTTTGAAATATCATCGACCTCCTGACCTCCTCGGGTATTCATCGCAGCAAAGATCTTCCCCACGTCCTCGGGGTTCCACTCAAGGGTCACGGCGGTACGCGCAGGCTTGTCAGCCATGGCTTCAAGTGCCTCGCGACCGATGAAGTCGTGGTTGAACTTTACTAGGAAGCCCCATCCCATATCATACGGGGTCACGAAGCGCTCCTGCAGATCTGTGGAGCTGCCAACCAGCTTGCGGTTAATGTTGTACATGGACAGGCTTGGGTGATCGTACATCCACTTGGTCATGTCGTCAGACGTCTCGAACCAAGGAAGCGGATAGTGCTGATGGATGTTAGAGAAGCCTGCCTCAGTGTGGTTGAACTCGTTGTAGGCAAGCATGCCCTCCTTCTCGGCACCGAACTTCTCTCCGCTCTCCCACACCTTGTCATACACGTAAGCGTAGTCTTCCATGGGACCGTGAATTTCGTAGGCAAGGCCGCCGCACATGCCTAGACGAATCACGTTGACCTTTCGACCGTCCATGTCAACCACACGACGCTTGGCAAAGCGGATGTCATGAAGGTCCTGCTGGAAGGCATCCTCCAGGATCTCCAAGCTCTTTTCGCCCTCGATCTGGATGAAGTACTCCTTGCCGGTCATGTCCTCGCCGTGGACATCGAAGCCACTTTTCTCCAGCAAGTACTGGATGGGAGGGTTGAGCCAATAGGTGCGGTAGCGATCCTCGGCGATGCGGATGACGACGCCGTCAGTGAGCTCCTGCCCCTTCTCGTTGCAGATGATGGCATGGCGCAGCCCCTTGTACTTGAGCTTGGAGAAGTCGTTCACGCAGATGGACTGCAAGAAGGCGCAAGCGTCAGGTCCCACGACGTCGTAAATCGGACTCAGCATGAGCGGTGTGCCTATCCAAGCGGTCTTACGGTAGGCGCCCGTCTCGCGCCTGAGCCCGTTGTACAGATACGGCAGCATCATGTTGCTGCCGAGTTCGATGTACAGGGTCGCTCCCCTCATCGCAGGGTTGGTCATCAGACCATTGGCACTCAACTCCCCGCCAGCGACACCGTCAACGGAAAAGTCAGTACGTCCCATCGTCACATGCCTCGCTCTCTCTATGACCGTCCGCCTCATTGCGTCCGGGTTCCGCCGCAGCGGATTGAGACCATGGTATGAATGGATGGCTAACCCTCACTTGGAGTGTTGTCACATAAAATCAGGATGAGACTCGTAAATAATTACCACCTTTATAAGGGGACGCTCATGAACTTCGACACCTACCTTCTGGAGGACCGGCTAGTCCGGTTAGCTGCAGATTCTCCCAGCAAGGAGAGGACAAAGCCGGAGCGTCTTCTCAAAAGGCCAAAAGCAACGTCCGAGAGCAGCATCACCTCACTCGACAGCGCCTCCAAGCCGCTTGGGCTTAACGGCGTCCGCCTGATGGGACCCTCGACCGACGCGTCGGAGGGCGGGCTGCTCGCAGCTGACGCGGACACGACGCTGTGCGTGGCTGACGCAGCGACGGTCATCTCGTGCGAACGCGGCTCGATTCCACCCCACCTCGCCATTGCTTGGCGCAACAAATGTGAGCTGGACGCAGCACTCGAAGCGGTGCCAGGCGGGTCAGACGTCATCTTCTCAACCGAGCCATGCGATGCCATGTCTCTAGCGAACCGAGTCTCTTCGCTTCTTGCCGAGCTCTCCGAGTGGGACGAGAGGATGCAGCTCGCAGGCGCACGCTCCCGCGATCTCATGGCCATCCTCGACGTTGGAGAGGAGCAGCTCGACAACCCCGCCGCCCTCCTCGACGAGGAGGAAGCCCTCATTGGCTATTCCGGCGATCTTCCGGAGAACGCACGCTCGACGATCTGGGGCGAGGTTCTCAAGCGAGGCTACTCACCCATGTCCTTCTTCGGGACCGACGAGCTCGAAGACATCAGACGTCAGCTCGCGGCAGAAAGCGTCGTCCTCATAACCCCCCGCCGCGGCAAAGGCAGCACCCACCTTGGCGTTAACATTGAGGTGGAAGGCACCACGCTGGGGTGCATCGCAATGGTTGACGTCACGTCCCCAATAACTCAAGGTCAGGTCTCTATTGCCATGCACGTCGCCCGGCGCATGGAGCTCCTCGCGGAAACTCTGCACTACGAGCCCCATAGACTCGACGTGGCACCCTGGTGCCTCCGCATGGTGCTCGACGGGGCTCCGCTCACCGACGGGCTTCTTCGATTCCACCTACACCGAATCGGCTGGCGGCAGGAGGACGATTTCCGTTGCCTGTGCTTCCGCATCCCGACCGAAAACGGCTCGCAAGTCGAGGTTAACTCCTATGTCGGATCACTGAAGTGCGCAATGCCCAAGGCCATCTCCATCGCCTACGAGGACGTCGTCGTCACGGTTTGGCGCGAGAAGGACTACGACGTCTCCGACCCTGCCCTCTCGCAAGCGCTCTGCGCCGACTTCCCGAAGGGGCGCGCGATCTTCGGCGTCAGCAGCTCGTTTGAAAACTTCCGCCTAGCCGCATCCGCCTACGCACAGGCGCGCAGCGCCCTCGCCATCGGAGAGCGCGTGGGTTGGACCGGCATGGTCGCCTTCGACGAGGTCTTCGACGCCCATCTCTACCAGGAGCTTGAAGGGGACACCCGACTCGGAGAGTTCATGCACCCAGCAGTTATCCACCTGATTAACACTGCGAAGCCAGATCACATTACGGATTCTCTTGAGAGCCTGTTCACGTACCTCATGTGCGGCCGAAACGTCTCGCAAGCAGCGAAGCGCCTCTACATGCACCGCAACACCCTGGAATACCACATAGACGCCATCGAGAGGTCCTTGGGCTGCGACCTCTCCGCCTGCTCAGACGACGAGCTCTTCCGCATGGCCCTTTCCTGCGTGCTCGCCATCCAGTCCCGGAGCAACCTCGTGGAGTAGCCCTCCGCCCCACACTCGCAAGCGTGAAGACGCCACAGGCGCCACGAAGGACGTCGCTTTGCTTGCAAGGCCAAGGTTCGTTTAGCGCCCAGAGAGCACGCTTGCCGTTGGGCCTACCAGCGTGTCGATGATTGACGCCAGTTCCTCGTCGCTCTCGCGCATCCCGGAGCTCACCCATTCCACGATGACGCTGGTCATCATGCCAGAGGCGGCAGCAATCAGGTACCGGTCGGGCACTCCCAGCCGAGCTGCGGCTTGATGTGCCTCCGCAACGTCGTGCAGGGCAACGTAAAGCTTCTGCCTGAAGGAGGGGTCTCCCCCATCTCGGACAAGCAGCACAAAGTGCCTGCCGTTTTCGCGAAAGTAGCCAAGAAGACGAAGGAGGTGCTCATGAAAGGGCGAAAGAGCGTCCCCGTCTCCTAGCGCCGCCCGCTCGAGCCCCTCCAATAGCGCCGCCTCCTCGCGGTCGAGAAGGTCGAACTTGTCCTGGTAGTGCGCGTAGAACGTCGAGCGGCCAATCTCCGCTTCGCTGATGATCTGGGCTACGGTCATGGCGTCGAAGCCCTCTCGCGCCATGAGGTCCCAAAAGGCTCCGCGAATGGACCGTATCGACTTGCGGACCCGGAGGTCCTCCCGCTTTTGCCCCTCGCTCGTTTCTCGTTTCATGTCACTTTTCCCAAAAGTGTTCGTTATCTGCCAGAGCGGCAAGGATTGACAGCGCTCCAATCGTCACCGCCGAAGCGGGCATGGGTAGCACGAAGACAATAGCACACAAGAAGCCGTTAACGGACACGTGTGCGGAAACAGTCTACGTGAAAGGAAGTCGTGATGGCAGCATCAAAAACGGCTCGATTGCTCAACCGCCCAGAGGACTTCGAGCGCCTTGGAGTGAGCCCCAACCGCATCGAAACCTGGGAGGACGCCCGACGAAACCGCAACACCGGCAAGGGACAGTGGGAATGGTGGTACTTCGACTCGATCCTCGACGATGGCAGCCAGGCGGTTGCCCAGTTCTTCACAAAGGCTGGCCTCCGCAAGGCGAACGTAGCGACGGACGCCCCCGGAGTGACCGTTCAGCTCACCCGACCCGACGGAACAGAGAAGAAGGTCTGCATCGATTACAAGCCCGAAGAGTGCAGCTACGGGTCGGACAAGTGCGACGTTCACATGGGGAGAAGCGAATTCGTCGGCGACTTCAAGACCTACCACATCGTGACCGAGGAGAAGGACGGCGTTGCGCTTGACCTCACGCTCACAAGCAGATCGAAGCCATACCGACCCGGAAGCGCCTACTTCGGCTTTGAGGGAGATGAGTACTTCACCTGGCTCTGCTGCGTGCCGCAGGGAGAGGTTTCCGGAACTGTCACGATGGACGGTCAGACTCGTGAGGTCCACGGAACCGGCTACCACGACCACCAGTGGGGCAACAACTCGTACGTACACGAATGGAACCACTGGGTATGGGCACGTCAGAGCTTTGGGGATTACTCGGCGCTCGTCTTCGACATGGTTGCTTCGAAAGAGTACGGCTACAAGCGCTTCCCCATAGTATTCGTGCAGAATAACCGGGGAGACGTCGTCTTCGAAAGCATCGAGGGCGTGAACTGCGACGTTCTCGGCGAGTTCGAAGAGAAGGAGGCGTCCGGCAAGGTCTACCCCACAGGAGTGCACTACGAGTTCGAAGACTCCGGGAAGCACCTTTCCTACGAGCTGCGGGAGAAGCGCACGCTCAGGGCAGAGGGGGTCAAAAGCCTGCCGCTTGCCGCACGCCTTGCAGTCAAGGGGCTGCATCTGAACCTTTCGTATGCACGCTTCCTGGCCGATGGCAAGATGTGCCTTGAGATTCCAGGCGGCCAGAAGATTGAGCGCTCGGGAGAGCTCATCTACGAGTTCATGTATCCCGGAGAGACGTTCAAGGGCCACATGTAGGAGAAGCGCAGCTCGGCGGCAAGGGCGGCCGCCGAGCCAACAGAGAGGGGCGAGAATCTTACGTGCAGCTTCTCACGAGCTCTGCCAAGGCGTCGACGGCGGCAAGGACGGCATCGGGATCGGGGTGCGAGCGCGCCTTGAGCTCATGGTCGAGAAAGCGCTTTGGAGGCGCCTTCTCCCCTCTTGGGATGCCGCCTACCGAGCGCGGGACGCGCAGCAGCGTGGACAACTCAATCTGCAAGCAGGGGATGCCGCACTCGCGCGCGACGGTCTGGGTCACGGTGTTGGGGTTTCTCGCTGCAAGGTCGCCGTCCACCACGATCTGCTTGCCATAGCGCTTGACATACGGATCGAGCCGATCGCGAAAGATGCGCGCGGCAAGGTCGCGAAGCTCGGGACGTGCGGCTACCGTAGCTCCGTCCGCCGTGCCAATCGCCACGAGCGCAGGCCACGCCGAGACCATGCCGTGCAAGTCGATGCACGCACGGATTCCCCGCTCGCGCACGTGCGCGACGAGCGCCCGCTTGTAGGCGGAGCGCTCAAGCGGGTCCCAGTTGGGATCGCATGCGTCAAAGCGACAGGCGACAATGGCGTGGCATCCGGACTCGTGCGCCAAGGCAAGAGCGATGGCTCCCGTGAAGTCGTCAGAGGGCTTCACGCGGCCGTCGCGCAACTGCGTGACGGCATGGGGAGCGGAAACAATGACGGGCAGCTCGCCTGGGGTTATTGAGAAGGCAGGCGCCTCAGGCAGGCCATGATAGCTGTTGCACGAGAAGTTCTTTGCCTCCACGCGCTCGAGCCAGGCGATCTTGTCGCAGGGCACATTGCTGTTGCTTGCCGAGACGCCCACAGCACTACCGCGAAAGTCCGCTGGGGTACCCGCTGACGTCGGTCTTCTCGTTGCGGTCCTCATCCATGTAGGGGAAGCGAGCCACACGAGCGCGGATGCGCTTTTGGCGGCTTTCGGGGTCTCCCCAAAGGACCTCAAGCTCGCGGCCCTTGTCCGCATAGTCGGGATCGAGAATCGCAAGCGAGATCATGCGACGGTAGTGCCAGCTGAGGCAGCGGCCCATGCTGCGGCCAACGCACCTCTCGCCACAGAGGACCTTGTCGGCGCGATACTCAAAGACTCCGTCCTCAGGAAGGTCCTCGGGGCCGTCCATGGGCGCATAGGGAACGTGGTCGCGCAACTGGGACGCCCAAACGTCAGCCACGTCCTCGGAGCTCCACTCGAGCGTCACCATCACGTTATGGCGCGAGTCCTTGATGCGAGCGAGTGCGTCGCGCCCTACGAAGTCGTGGTCAAGGTTCACGAACATGCCCCAGCCGATCTCGTAGGGGTTCACGTAGCGCGCGGCAACGTCGCTGGAGAAGCTGCCGGTAAGCTCGCTGTTCGAACCGCAGTGATAGTTGCCGCCGTCGGCCATGAACGCAGAGAAGAAGTCAGGCTCAGTCTCCCAGGCATAGTAGAAGTGAATCGTGATCTGCGGGTAGCCGTTCTCGGTATGCGCGTTCCAATAGGCATGCTTGCCGATGGGCTTTGCGCCAAACGGAGCGCCGGCACGGAGGATCTCCTGGTAGACGGGCAGAGCGTCGACGATGCGCCCATGCACCTCGTATCCAATCTTGCCGCTCATGGAAAGGCGCAGCACCTCGACGGAGCGGCCCGCGATCTTTGCGGGGCAGTGCTTCGAGAAGCGAAGACCGTGCAGGTCTTGCTGCGTTGCCGCCTCGAGCACCTCAAGGGAGCGTGGACCTCCCAGCTGGTAGAGGAAGACGTCTCCCGTGATGTCCTCCCCCGTCGCGTCGTAGCTGCCGTGGCGCAGGCGCCAGTCAAGGTACTGGATGGGACCATTCATCACGAACTCGTCGTCGGCAAGGCACATCACGACGACGTCGCTCATCAAAAGGCCGTCCTCGTTCACCATGAGCGCGTGGCGCGAGCCGCCAGGAGTCAGGTTGTCAAAGCGGTTGGTGAAGTTCTCGCTCAAGAATCGACGGGAATCCGGACCAGACAGCCGATACGTGAGCGTCGGGTTCAGCCCGGCGAAGACGAAGCAGCTATCATGCCACGTTGTCTCTTCGTCGCGCCAGCCGCTATACGCCAAGGGCTGCAAGCCGCCTTGGTCGGCCGTCGAGAAGTCCCCGGAATAGAGCGGGTTTCGGCTTGCGTCAAAAGGCAGGTACGGACTGTACTTGAACTGCCCGTTGAAGATGTCCTTGTTCATGGTGTGGCTCCCCTTCCCCTTCCAAGTAGTGCGGCCTCTGATGCCCAGATAATGGGCATGCCGCACGCATTGCCAGGTTGCGCGACCTCTGTTGCTCTCCGTTGCCAGGTTGCGCGACCTCTGATGCTCTCCGCTGCCAGGTTGCGCGACCTCTGATGCTCTCCGCTGCCAGGTTGCGCGACCTCTGATGCTGCAAAAGTCGCAGAGCTTGGCAGAAACGCGTTGTGTGGGACTTCCAAAGAAATGCGCCGGGCAATTATGTGGGGGCATTTCTCGAGCAGCCCTTCTACCTGCAGTTTCTCCATAGCCGCTCCCCCATCGTGCAGGTCAAGGCTAGAAGCTCCCGCTGCCCCAACCATTGTGTGGGGATTTTCGCTCCCACCGCAAGTGACCTGCAAGCGGCAGCCAACAAAACCGCAGGTAGAGAAGTGGCACTGAGCGGATAACATTCAACGCAGCCCCACACAATAGGACGGAAGGCCGAAAAGAGCTGCGAGCTCCCACACAACGCACCCCTCAAGCTGCGAAAACGTAGACAGACTCCACACGTCAGCCTAAGCCATTTCTGCGCTAGCCCCACACAATAGAGCCCTTCCCTTCCGCCTGCAAAGAATCAAACCGCAGAGACGACAAGCCCCCTGCCACGAAGGCTTCGAGAAACCATCGCGACACGGGGCTTGCGAAGGAGAGGACAAAAACTCAAGCGGAAACCCGCTCGACAACGCGGATGCCCTACTTGAGCCCCAAGAGGTCGAGCGCCTCGGCGCGAGTGCGCGGGTCGTCCTTGAGGACGCCGCGGACGGCAGACGTGACGGTCTTCGCCCCTGCTGCGCGTATCCCGCGGATGGTCATGCACGTATGCTCGGCCTCGATCACGACAAGCACGCCAAGCGGGTCGAGCTCGCGCACGAGCGCGTCGGCAACCTCCGTGGTCAGGCGCTCCTGAAGCTGCAGCCGATGGGCGTAGCCAGTGACGCAGCGCGCAATCTTGGAAAGACCGGTGATCCTTCCTGCCCTGGGAATGTAGGCCACGTTCGCCTTGCCGACGAAAGGCAGAATGTGGTGCTCGCACAGGCTTGAGAACGGGATGTCGCGCACGATGACCATGTCCTGGTTGTGGTCCTCCTGGAACTGCTTGCGCAGATGAGCGGCAGGATCCTCGTGATAACCAGCCGTGACCTCGGCAAACGCGCGCGCTACGCGGTCGGGAGTGCCCTGAAGGCCAGGTCGGTCGGGGTCCTCGCCAATTGCGTAAAGGAGCTCGCGGACGGCTGCCTCAAGGCGCGGCTTGTCGATGTCGCCATAGGTGACGTCCGTCATGGGGTCATAAATCCTGTTCTCATCCTCGGAAGCCATGGCTATCCCTTCTTGCTGGCCCTTCCGTACGCCACCCAGTAGGCGACGCCAACCAGCACCATACCGCCAACGATGTTCCCAGCCGTCGAGGCGGAAAGATTGTACAGAACTCCCCCAACGTTCACGCTGCCAGAGGCAACTCCAGCAGCCTCAAGCATGCAAGCGTAAGGCAAGAAGAACATGTTTGCCACGCAGTGCTCGAACCCACAGCTGATGAACGCCATGATGGGCATGAGCGCCGCAAAGAAGCGATCGGTGACCGAGGTGGCAGAGTTGCCAATCCAGACCGCTAGGCATACCAGCATGTTGCACAAGATGCCGCGGAAGAAGATGGTCCACCACCCCATCGAGACTTTCCCCGTGGCGACGGAGACGGCCGCCTGGCCAAGAGCGCCGCCGTTGAGCCCCGCGGTGCCAGCGCCCAAAACGAGAAGCGCCATAAGCAGGCTGCCGCACAGGTTTCCCACATAGACAAGTGCCATGCGCGGCACCACGCGACCCCACGAAACCTTGCCGGAGAGCGGTCCCATCACCATGAGGCAGTCGCCCGTAAAGAGCTCGGCGCCTGCGGCGAGCACCAAAAAGAGCCCAACGAGAAACGAGAACCCGCCCAGCAGCGTGGACACCGCAAACGGCAGCGACGAATCCGCCTTCACAACCAGCATGAACGTGGCGCCAATGCCGATGAACGCTCCCGCGAGAAGTGCCAGCGCAAACGCAGAAGCGTTGCTCGAGGTGGTCTTGGAAACGGCTACGTCCTCCGACTTCTTCTCGATTTGCGCGGGGCTGAGCGTTGCCGTGATCGTGGCGGAACTCATGCGAGCGTCCTCTCGGCTGCGTCAACGACATGCTTGCAGAGAATGGCGGTCGTCACGGACCCAACGCCGCCAGGAACCGGGGTGATAGCAGATACGATGGGCTCAGCGGCGTCAAAATCGACGTCTCCGACGAGCTTGCCGGCCTCCGCGTCCCAGTTGATGCCCACGTCAATGACGACTTGGCCCTCGCGCAGCGCGTCGGCTCCCACGGTCTTGGCATGGCCCGCTGCTGCAACCACTATGTCAGCTGCCTTGCAATGGGCCGCGAGGTCGCGCGTCTTGGTATGGCACATCGTGACGGTCGCGTTCTTCGCCTGGAGCATCATCGAGACGGGCTTGCCGATCACGAGCGAGCGACCGACGACGGTAACGTCAGCGCCGCGAAGCTCGTAGCCGTAGTGCTCGAGAAGGGCAACGACGGCCTCAGCCGTGCAAGGCGGGAAGCCGACGGGACGGTTCGCGAAGACTCCGTAAAGCGAGCCCTCCGTGATGCCGTCGACGTCCTTGGCGGGGTCAAGCGCCGCGCAGGCAGCCGCCTCGTCAAGCGTCTTTGGCAGCGGACGAAACATGAGGCATCCGTGAATCGAGCTGTCAGAGTTGATGTGCTTGATTGCGTCCATGAGCTGATCCTGCGTGCAGTCGGCAGGAAGAACGATCTTCTCGATGGCGACGCCAGCCTTCTCGGCGCGCTTGGTGGCGCCTCGCTCATAGGAGAGGTCGTCCTCGCGCTCGCCCACGCGAAGGATTGCCAGCTTGGGCGTGACGCCCTTCTCGACCAGCGCAGAAGAGCGCTCGGCCACCTTCTGGGTCAGCGCCTTTGCGACAGGCGCGCCCTTAAGAAGCTCTGCCATTGCTACTTCCTTCCCCGGATGTGGTCCATGACCTTAGTCTCGACGGCCTCGGCACGCGGGATATACTCGTCGAGCATGCGGTCGCACTCTGCCTCGAGGCTCTCGGCGTAGGGGCGGTCCTTCAGGCTCTTGGTGTTGACGAACACGTTGAGGCTTGCGGCCTCAAGCGCGGCGCGAGCAAAGAGCGCGCCGCAGCCAACGTCGGAAAGGAGCATCCGCGAGCCCTTCTCGCCCATTTCCTCGAGAAGCTCGATCGCCTTGCAGATTTGGCGCATCATCTCGACGGGTCCCTGGCAGGCGTTCTTGGTCTCGCGCTCCAGGACCTCGGCGCGCGTCGGGTCCTCCTTGGGAATCGAATAGGCCTTCGAGAGCGGATAGAACGCCGCGGCATCCTCGTCCACGAGCTCGACGAGACGCACGCGGACCTTCTCTGCCTCGTCCATCATGCGCTTGACGTCGTCCTCGTAGGCGGCGTAGCGCTTCTTTCCCGTAGTGAAGTTGCCGACCATCGAACAGAGTGCCGCGGCAAGTGCGCCAACGTAGGCAGCAGCGCCGCCGCCTCCAGGCACCGACTTCTTCGCGGCAAGGTCGGCCGCAAACTCTGTGCCCGACTCATCCATCAGTTTCGTATCCGCCACGACCACGTCCCCCTCACAGAAAAAGAAAAAAGGTAGTTCCGCCCGGTGGTCACCCAAGGTGCCCACCGAGGAGATTCTCAACTAAGGCTTGATTTCTCCGCACCTGTTCCTACCACGTTGCCCTCGGGCTCCCGGCACTTCCGAAGAGGCGTTTTCGCGCAGCGCACGCCTCGAGGGAAGCGCCGGGAGCCCCTCAGGTCAGACTGACTAGAACAGTCCGACGATCTTGCCCTCAGGCGTGACGTCGATCTTCTCGGCGGCAGGCACCTTGGGGAGACCCGGCATCGTCATGATGTCGCCCGTGAGCGCCACGACGAAACCGGCGCCAGCGGAGACCTTGACGTTGCGGACCGTGATGCGGAAGCCCTCGGGAGCGCCCAGCTTGTGCTGGTCGTCGGTGAAGGAGTACTGGGTCTTGGCCATGCAGATCGGCAGGTTCCCATAGCCGAGGTCCTCGAGCTGCTTAAGCTGCTTCTTGGCAGCGGGCGTGTAGTCGACGCCGTCGGCGTGATAGATGCGCTTGGCGATGGCCTCGATCTTGGCCTCGAGCGGCTGGTCGAGCTCATAGGTGTAGCTCATCTTGGACGGCTGCTCGCAGAGGCGCACGACCTCCTCGGCCAGCGCCTTGCCGCCCTCGGAGCCCTTCGCCCACACCTCGGAGAGAACGACGTTGACGCCGAGCTCGTGGCACTTGTCCTCGACGAGCTTGAGCTCCGCCTCGGTGTCGGTCGGGAACGCGTTGATGGCGACGACGACAGGAAGACCCCAGACGTCCTTGATGTTCGAGACGTGGCGGAGCAGGTTGGGCAGGCCCTTCTCGACGGCCTCGAGGTTCTCCTTGGTGAGGTCGGCCTTGGCGACGCCGCCGTTGTACTTGAGGGCGCGGACGGTCGCGACGAGGACGACGGCGGAAGGCTGGGTGCCCAGCGCGCGGCACTTGATGTCGACGAACTTCTCGGCGCCAAGGTCAGCGCCGAAGCCAGCCTCGGTGACGACGTAGTCGGCGAGCTTCATGGCCGTGCTGGTGGCCTCGACGGAGTTGCAGCCGTGGGCGATGTTGGCGAACGGGCCGCCGTGGACGAAGGCGGGGTTTCCCTCGAGGGTCTGGACCAGGTTAGGCTTGATGGCGTCCTTGAGAAGTGCGGTCATAGCGCCCTCGGCGTGGATGTCGGCGACGGTAACCGGCTTTCTGTCGTAGGTGTAGGCGATGACCATGCGAGACAGGCGCGCCTTGAGGTCCATGAGGTCAGTGGCCAGGCAGAAGCAGGCCATGACCTCGGAGGCGACAGTGATGTCAAAGCCGTCCTGGCGCGGCATGCCGTTGGCGACGCCGCCAAGGCCGTCGACGACGGAACGGAGCTGGCGGTCGTTCATGTCGACGACGCGCTTCCAGACGATGCGGCGCGGGTCGATGTTCAAGGCGTTGCCCTGCTTGATGTGGTTGTCGAGCATGGCGGCGCAGAGGTTGTTGGCAGCGCCGATGGCGTGGAAGTCGCCGGTGAAGTGAAGGTTAATGTCCTCCATCGGGATGACCTGGGCATAGCCGCCGCCGGCAGCGCCGCCCTTGATGCCGAAGACGGGACCGAGTGAGGGCTCGCGCAGGCAGAGCATCGTCTTCTTGCCGATCGCCCACAGGGCGTCGGACAGGCCGACGGACGTGGTGGTCTTGCCTTCGCCGGCAGGCGTCGGGTTGATTGCAGTCACGAGGACCAGCTTGGCCTTGGCGGGCTTGTCCTTAAGCGAGTTGATGTCGACCTTGGCCTTGTCGTAGCCATACGGAACGAGCATATCGGGCGTGAGGCCGGCCTTCTTGGCGACGTCGGCGATGGGGAGCGCTCGCTCCTCGGCTTCCTGTGCAATTTCGATGTCTGACTTTGCCATTGCAGAATCTCCTTTTCTTGTGGTCCTTCTCGTCCCTTTGAAACCGAAACCCTGAATCTTTGACCTTCGAAAACTCATGCTAGAGCACGGAATTGCTGGCCGACATACCCAATAACTGGCATGTTTCCACTCACCGCCCTCAACGTTACGCTCCCCATTCTAGAAAGCGTCTCGTTCCGCGAACATGTGAGAACCGCCCAAAGCCTGCCAAGAAATTCGGAACAAATGACAGGAGGTTTGCGGCCGCCCTCGCATGAACTGACTAAGACAAGCTTACGCGGGCGGCCATCAAAAATGAAATTCGTCTTTCGAAACGCAACATGCATTTTGCGAATAGCGAACAGGCGGCTAATCAGCCTCGCTTTACGAAAAGATGCATGCCGTCATCGCTCAGCCCCGACGGCGGCAATGTTCGCAGTGCGACAGACTCTGCGGACTCTATCCGCTCAACTCGAACATGCTCCAACCACAAGCCTTGAAAAATGGGCTTCCCGCCCGCAACGCAGAAGCATTGATGCAATTCTTTAGACCAATGGTTGCAGTTGAGCAAGTTATGTATGGATTTCACGGGTCAAGGTTCCACCCGGAATCTCTGGCGACGCCCCGTCCGTGGCGGTCAACAGGCATTTTCCCTTCAGGTCGGCAACGCCCCCGGCACCATGACGCGAAAAACCTATACATAACTCGCTCAACTGCAACGGTTGCCGCAAAAGGTTGCGATGATCACGATGGCTATCACGAAAGCGCTCCCAATGCTTGTCGCGACAAGAGAGAGGCGCCCCTCGAGCGGGTGCTCGGAGGGGCGCCAAGCCAGAAAGCTAGCTGCTTATCCCTCGTAGTGCGGAATCTTCTCAACGTCAAAGTTCTCGTTGCGGTACTCGCCGCTGTAGTACGGGAACGGCGCGACCGTCGCGCGGATCGTCACCTGAGCCGCGGGGTTGGTACCCCAGACGACCTCGACCTCGGTGCCATCGACCGCAAGGTCGCGCTTGAGCCAGCAAAGCGAAATCATCTTGTTGTGATAGAAGTCCTTGGAGCGGCCAGTTGCGACGCCAACCATCTCGCCGGCCTTCATGACCTTGCTCATCACGAACGGCGACTCGCCGCCATCGCCCGTCGAAGTGATGTCGTCCACCGGGTGCCAGGCGGGGTTGGCAAGCAGGTCAGCATAGGCGCGTCCCACGTCCTCGAGGTTCCACTCCAGCGTGACGGGCTTGCGCGGTGGGTTCTTGTCGATGGCCGCCAGAGCTTCCTTGCCAATGAAGTCGTGGTCCCAGTTGATGAGGTAGTCCCACCCCACGTCGTAAGGGGTGACGAAGGCGTTCTCGGGGTCGTCTGCCGCGCTGCCGAAGAACGGGTAGCGCGTCGCCTTGGGATAGCCCACGTCGTGCTCGGTGCAGTACTTCTTCATGCCCTCGCCGTTCGAGGCGGTCGGATACCAGAAGTGGATCCACTGGTTGGGATAGCCGCCCTGCGTGTGGTTGTGACAGTAGTTGCTGAAGCCCAGCTTCCGAAGACCGTAGGGCTCCCCCGCCTCGACGATGGCGCCAAAGACGTCCTCGACCTTGTCGGAGGGGCCGTGCATCTCATAGGCGAGCGCGCCGCTCATGCCCAGGCGGTGAATCGTACAGGGGACGCCGGCGATCTCGACGGCCTTGTTCTGCGCGAACTTGAGGTCGTGCAGGTCCTCATGGCACGCGTGCTCCATGATCTCGAGCGACTTGGGGCCGTCGATCTGCAGGAAGAAGTCGTCGGTGACCCATTTGCCAGTCACGCCCATCCCCCACTCCTTGGCGGCGACCTCAACGTAGTACGCGAGCACGGGCGCCAGCCAATAGCTGCGATAGTGGGTCTCGGAAAGGCGCATGAGGACACCGTCGGCAAGCATGCGACCCTTGTCGTCGCAGAAGATCGCATGGCGCGACTTGCCGACCTTGAGCTTGGCGTAGTCGCGGTTCACGGTGACCTTGTTCAGCAGCTTCACCAGGTCGGGACCAGAGACGTCGTAGACCGGGCTGATGTTGAGGAACGTGCCCAGCCAAGCGGTCTTCCGGCAGGCCAGAAGCTCGTCCTTCGGACCGGTATAAACGAATGGAAGGTACCCGTGCCCGTGCAGGTTCAGCAGAAGAGCGGCGTCTTTGCAGATGTTGCCGTCTGGAGCAAACATGGTTCGTCCTCCCTATGAATGACGCAAGCTAGCGCTTGGCATAGCTCGACATTTAGTAGAAGGGTGACGTGGCCACGATCCCTGTTTGGCAACAGCTTAGACCGCATTTCTCGTCCTGCGTAATGACGTCTCCGTCTGAAATCATGCACCGGCTGCATTGCGATGCATAAGACGCCGGAGCCCTATCGCCACTGGCGAAGAAAGTTCTCTACACAGACGTCGCGTTCCGTCCGCTTGCTATAGAAGCCCATCTGAAAGCGCCCGCGTCCGTGGCGAAGAGGAACGATCGCGATTCCGCTTCCCGGCTCGCAGGGAAGGTGCCCCGTCATGAGGAGAACCCCGTGGGTGTCAGCCACCGCTGACTGGAAGAGGTCAATCTGGTTGCATGCCTTTATCGGATGCGCATCGACGCCCTCGAGCTCAAGCACCGAAACGATACCGCGGTTGTACCATTCGTCGACTTCGGTGAGGACGACGTCTCTTCCCTCGAGGTCCGAGAAGTCTGCGATGGTCTTTTCGGCTAGAGGGTCATCGTCACGGCAGAAGGCATAAAGCTTGCAATTATGAACGGGCACGAACTCCCATTTCTTCTCGTCCATGTCGGGGGTATAGAAGGCAAGCCCGACATCCTCTTCACCGTTCTCAAGCGACTCGAAGACCTGATAGGGCTGCTGAGAGAGGAAGCGGATCTTCACGTTTGGGTAGGCAGCCGAGAAGCGTTCGAGCCCGTCGCGCATATAGCTCATGCCACCATAGTAGAGAAAGCCAAGCGTGAACGAACCTGTTGCGCCAGCGGTAACGGCGGCCACCTCGCGCTCCATCTCGTCGTAGCTCTCGACGATTCCCTTGAGATGGCGGTAGGCGGCCTTCCCTGCTTCGGTGAGCTCGACCTCGTGCGTCGAGCGCAGAAGAAGCGTGGAGCCGAGCTCGGACTCTATGGCTGAAAGATGACGGCTGAGGGTGGGCTGCGCAATGTAGAACTCCTTGGCGGTCCTCGTGAAGTTGAGAGTCTCCGCCAAGCGCACGAACTCGCGCATCATCTGGATGTCCATTGCCCCTCCAATCCGCGAAAGGACCGAACCTCACCTGATGATAGCCCGAGCGGGGAGGCGTTGCAGATGGTCTCGCGGCTCTCGCCGCAACTCTGCAGACCAATCGTTGCAGTTGAGCAAGTTATGTATGGATTTTCCAAGCGCCGGAGCAGCCCGGAGCCCGCGCCACCGCCTAAGGACGGCGCCCAACAGGCATTTTTCCCTCCTCTTCCGGGGCAACTTTGGCGACTAGGCTCCAAACCCATACATAACTCGCTCAACTGCAACCATTGATCCCAGGAGTTGCACAGTCGGCAACACAAGTGGCAATAATCGGCTATTGACATGAAAAAGCGCCCCCGGATAAGACCGGGGGCGCCGAGCGGGGGACATTCCGATTGGCTAGTCCATCGTGCCACGCGGGATAGCGTTGATGTCCACCTTCTGGTTGCGGTCGGTGTTGAAGTAGGGGTAGCGCGCCACGGTCGCGCGGACGCGCTTCTGGCGCATGCCCTCGTTGCCCCAGATTACATAGACCTCAGTTCCTTCCTTGGCAAACTCCTGCTCGATGGAGCAGAGGCTGATCATCTGGCGATAGAACCATGCGTACATCCTGCCGGTGCTGATGCCGATGAGGTTGCCGTTTGCGTCCTCGACGCGGTCTGCGTGATAGGGCTTGTCCCAAGAGATGTCGTCGGGCTTCATCTCCATGTAGGGATCCTCGTCCTCAAGCTGAGAGCGGTAAATGTCAACGAGGTCTTCCTTGTTCCACTCGAGGGTCACCATGACGCGAGAGTTGGTGTCGCGAATCTTCTCGAGCGCCTCCTTGCCCAGGAAGTCGTGGTCATAGTTGACCGTCTTGCCCCAGCCGAGCTCGATGGGGTTGCGGTAGCGGACCTTGAAGTCCTTGGGCATCGAGCCCCAGGCGGTGGGACCAGCAATCTGGGGGTCGCACAGGGTGCCGAGGTTGCGCTCGCGCAGCCACTTGGCAAAGCCCTCATGCTCGAACCAAGGAAGCGGGAAGTCGAGGTAGGCCTGCGGGAAACCGTTCTCCCAGTGGGTCATGTTGTAGGCGGGCGTGCCCAGGCGGCGCAGACCGTACTTCTTGCCGGCCTTGATGATCTGGTTGAAGACGGGGATGGCGTCCTCCACCTTGCCGTGGACCTCATAGGCGAGAGACCCAGCCATGCCCATGCGCAGGATGCGGACGTCGCGTCCGGCGATCTTGGTCATGCGGTGATGGATGAACTTGATGTCGTGCAGGTTGTCGCCGCTGGCAGCCTCGACGATCTCCAAGGACTTCGGTCCGCCGAGCTGGAAGAGGAAGACCTTACCGGTAAGGTCCTCGCCGTGGACGTCAAGGTCGCTCGTCTCCACAAGATAGTTAATCCAAGGGGAGATCCAGTAGCCGATGAAGTCGTCCTCCCCTATCTTGAGCAGCATGCCGTCAATCATGATGCGACCCTGCTCATCACAGAAGATGGCGTGCTTGCCCTTGCCCACCGGGAACGGGATGTCAAACGAGTTGGCACAATACTGCTTGAGCAGCTTCACCGCGTCCGGTCCCCAGAAGTGATAGGTAGGCGACGGGTTGAGGTTGGTGTGAATGTAGCAGGTCTTGTGCCAGGACTGCTCCTCGTCGCGCCAGCCCGTGTACTCGAAGGGCTGCACGCCGGCCACCGCGGCTCCCGCAGCGTACGAGCAGTAGTGCGTCATGTGCATCATGGCGCCAAGAGGCTCTACCGGAACGATCGGGCTGTTAGTAAAGGACATCGGGTCTTGCTGGGCAATCTCGCGGAACTTGTCATCCATAGTTGCGCTCCTTCGCTAGACGATGGACTTTCCTTGCCACCATCATCGAATCAGAGCTCAAGCAAGTGAAATCGAAGCTCTCGATATCTCTATTCATAGAGTAAGTTATCGCAGGTAGACGACATCGTTTCGAAGCATATGGCGAGGGTCTGCCTACCACTGGCGGAGAAAGTTCTCCACGGACGGCTTCGGATTGTCGTGCCGGCGATAGAAGCCCATGGTGAGAAGCCCCGGAGCGTGCCGCAGCGGCACCATCGTGATGCCGCTCGAGGGCTCGCAGGGCATATGACCGGTCGAAATCAAAACGCCGCCCGTGTCCACAACCGCCATGGGGAAGAGGTCGATCTGCAAACAGGCTCTTTTGGGAACCATGTGCACTCCCTGGCTTTCGACGATGCTGCTGATGACGTCGTTATACCAATCGTCAACTTGCGTGAGGACAAGCACATGGCCCTCAAGATCGGAGAAATCCAGGCTAGCCTTGCTCGCGAGGGAGTCGTCTGAGCGGCAAAAGGCATAGAGGCTACAGTCGTGAATGGGAACGAAGTCCCAGGCATGCTCATCAAGCTTGTCCGATTTGAAAGCGAGCCCAACGTCGATGGTGCCATCAAGAAGAGAGCCGAAGACCTGATAGGGCTGCTGCGACAAGAAGTTGATGTTTACGTTTGGATAGGACTCGACGAATCGATCGAGCCCCTCGCGCATGTAGCTCATGCCGCCATAGTAGAGAAAGCCGAGGGTAAAGGAGCCGCTCGCGCCAAGCTTCGCCGCGCTCACCTCGTCGTTCATCTCGTCATAGGTGGCGATAACGTCCTTGAGGTGTCGATACACTATCTCGCCAATCTCGGTGAGCTTGACCTCATGCGTGGATCGAACGAGCAGCGTAGAGCCAAGCTCCTGCTCGATGAGGGTGATGTGTCTGCTGAGCGTTGGCTGTGTGACGTAAAGCTCCTTTGCCGTCCTTGTGAAGTTAAGCGTCTCCGCCAGGCGCACGAACTCTCGCATCATCTGGATGTCCATGGTCACTCCCTTGACCTTCCCTCGAATGCTCGAAACTTGATGATAAATCCGGTCGAGACGTCTCCCTAGGACGACATCGGAGACCACGACGCAAATATTCTTCGACCGAGTTGCAGTTGAGCGAGTTATGTATGGGTTTTGGAGCCACGGCACTGAGGTCGTTTCCGAAAAGAGGAAAAATGCCTGCTGACTGCCACGGGAGGGACGCCGCTAGAGACTCTAGGAGGAGCCTTGGTCCGCGGAATCCATACATAACTTGCTCAAATGCAACGAGAGCGCAAAAAAGTTGCAGCGCCCCTTTCGGTCGGGAGAAAAATGCCTCTTTCGTCATGGGACCTTCGACCTGCAAAGGGGCGCCCCAGCACCAAGGCTGGGGCGCCCGACAATGACCGCTTTCGATAACAGTTAGTCCATGGTCCCCTGCGGAATCTGGCTCAGGTCCACCTTCTGGTTGCGGTCGGTATCAAAGTACGGCCAGCGGGCAATCTTTGCATGAATCCTCTTCTGGCGCGTCCCCGGCTCTCCCCAGACCACGTAGACGTCCTTGCCAATCTCGGCGTACTCCTGCTCGACAGAGGCAATCGAAATCATTGAACGATAGACGTAGGACAGCATGCGCCCGGTGCTCATGCCGATCTCGTCTCCGTTTTCGTTGACGACCATGTCGGCATGGTAGGTCGGGAAGCCATAGGAGAAGTCGTCGGGATTCGAGATGTCGGCATAGGGCTCCTGCTCGGTCTGGAACTGGCTGCGAACGACGTCGAGCACGTCCTCGACGTCCCACTCAAGCGTGACCATCTTGCGCGGGTTGTTGTCCCGAATCTTCTCGAGCGCCTCCTTGCCCAGGAAGTCATGGTCGTAGTTGACGGTCCTGCCCCAGCCGAGCTCGATCGGGTTGCGATAGCGCTTGTAGATGTCCTTTCCCATGGAGCCGGAGAGCGCAATCTCGGGCATCTCCTTGCCAGCGCGAATCATGCCGCCCTTGCCAGTCTTCTTGAGCCACTCGTAGAAGCCGGGGTTCTCGCACCACGGGAACAGGAAGTCGATGTATGCCTGAGGGAAGCCGTTCTCCCAGTGGGTCATGTTGTAGGCGGTGATGCCCAGATGGCGCAGGCCGTACTTCTTGCCGGCCTCCCAGACCTTATTCCACACCTTGTGCGAGTCCTCGATCCTGCCATGGATCTCATATGCGAGCGATCCGGCCATGCCCATGCGCAGGATGCGGACAGGGCAGCCGTCGATGGAGCTCATGCGGTGATGGATAAACTTGATGTCGTGCAAGTTCTCGCCGGTCGCGGCCTCGACGATCTGCAGGGAGGTGGGGCCTCCCAGCTGAAAGAGAAACACCTGCTCGGTGAGGTTCTCGCCTTGGACGTCCATACCGCAGTGGTCCACGCAGTACTCGACCCACGGATCGAGCCAATAGCAGGTGCACTCGTTCTCGGCGGTCTTGAGCAGCATGCCGTCCATCATGACGCGACCCTCCTCGTCGCACATGATGCCATGCTTAGCCTTGCCCACGGGAAACCCATCCTCAAAGGTGTTCGCAAAGTACTTCTTGAGGAACTTGGTGCAGTCGGGTCCCCAGAACTTATAGGTCGGCGAGGGATTCAAGCCCGTATGGATGTAGCACGTCTTGTGCCACGAGACCTCCTCGTCGCGCCAGCCTGTGTACTCGCACGGCTGGACGCCTCCCTCGTAAGGGTTTTCGGCATACGTGCAGAAGTGCACGAGGTTGCGCGCGTTCAAAGGATCGTACGGAACGACGGGGCTCGAGAAGAGCGACGGCGCGTTCTTCGCGTACTGCTCGGCAAGCTCACGATAATGGCCCATGGATGCCTCCATCAAATCGAAGATTACTTGCATGGTGCTCCGAGATCCCGGGTCTCGTTCTGCCTTCATTTTCTGGGCGTTATCGAGGAGGGGGCAAGCGAAGAAGCGGCATGCGTCCATTCCCTTTTTGAATGAGCGCAGCTCGCGGGCGCAAAGCGGCAGAGACGCTCGTCTTCCTTCGGCAAGCGGCATGATGGCAGGCCTACGCAGGTTTGCCGGTGGTCTCTATGCCTTTGAGATAGCGGGCTTATAGCCTTTCGCGATGCAGCGGCAAAGCTCTTCTATCTGCGGCCGCTTGGAATCGGGCTTCCAAACAACTATGAGTCGGCTATAGGTGTCTTTCATCGAGAAGCTCTTCAGCTGCGCACTGTTTGCATCATAAATGAAACGATTTGCCAGCAGGACGCCATGGTGCGTCCTGAGTATTGTTGAAACGACCGAGCGAAAGTTCGGAACCGTCTTCCCAATTCGAGGGGCAAAGCCATGCTCGTGGCAAAGGGACTCCAGGAGATCGACGTAGCTCTGATTGGCAACCGGATTGGGGACAATGAACTCCTCATCGCGCAGGTCATCAAACGTGATGCTCTCGCGCCTGGCCAGGGGATTGTCTGAGTGCATCGTGACCTGGATGTAGGGGCTATCCGAGACAGGCGCCCACGAAAGCCCAAGGCGCCTAATGGTGGGGAGCTCGTAATCAATCGTAAAAACAACGTCGAGGTCGTCCATCATCAGATGATCGACGAGCTCGCCAATCGGCCGCTCGACAAATGACAGCGAGACGTTTTGGTGACCTTTCCTGTACTGCTCGATGGCAGGAAGGTAGTCTTTGTCGGTCTTCATGGAATCGGGCTCGCCGACAATGACGCCCAGCTCCTGGCTCTCGTCAAGCGACGCCGCACGATCTATCGACTGCTCGACCTTAAGGATAAGGTCGCTCCAATCATGCGCAAGAAGCTCCCCCTGCGAAGTGAGGGACAGCTTGCCCTTTTCGCGCAAAAACAGCGGGAAGCCCAGCGCTTTCTCGAGCGAAGAGATCGACTTGCTAACGGTCGACTGCGACGTATTCATTATCTGGGAAGTCTTGGTGAAGCTGCGGCATTCGCTGGCGACGAGGAACAGCTGCACTTGGAACAGGTCAAAGTAAAGGAACCGAGAATCCACCGAGACTCGCCCCCGTAATCGAAAGACGCATCCAACTGGCTAGATTCAGCATACCCACAAAAAGTCGCCAGATGCCTCGCCGCCGCCCGATTTGGATGCGAGCGCGCCCCTCGGTCAATGGGGGCGCCGACCTCTTCTCTTGACAAAAGGATGTTGGAAATCCCTCGGAAGATGCTTGCAGAAGAATGAGCCAAGGTCTCGCTGCAACTCTGCTGGCCAATCGTTGCAGTTGAGCGAGTTATGTATAGGTTTTGGAGCCTAGTCGCCAAAGTTGCCCCGAAACAGATAGGAAAATGCCTGTTGCGCGCCGTCCTCGGACGCCGGCGCGGGCTCCGGGCAGTGCTGGCGCTTGGAAAACCCATACATAACTCGCTCAACTGCAACGACCCCTCAATAAATATTGCAGGGGACACGTCTGCGCGGATCCTAATTCCTCTGAAATCGCCCCAGAGAAAGTAAAGACGGGGCGAATACGCTTGCGGCAGAAAAGAAAGGCCCCGCCGTGAGGCGGGGCCCGAGTCAATCAAATTATGGACGCGTCTACTGGATGCGGGTGCGGCAGTAAGGGCAGACCTTCCAGTCTGCATTCAGGGGTCGATGGCAGGTGGGGCAGACGTTTCTTACCTGGGTGTTGCAGATGGGGCAAACAACGAAGTCGCGATCAATCGGAGCGCCGCACTTGGGGCAGATGCCGTAATGCGAGAGCTGGTGCTCACGAAGCGCGATGTCCAAATCCTGCTCCTCGCGGTCAATGAGGTAGGAGCTGGGGCGCAGGATGACGTAGGCCAGAAGACCGACCACAGGAATCACAGAAATGATGGCCCACATCCACCACGGCTCGGCGCCACGACGCTGCGCGTCACGAATGACGTAGACGATTGAAAGGACATAAAGCATCACAATGCAAACGACGATCAGGTACAGAACCATCCTGACCTCGGGCGTGAGTATTTGGTCAATAAGATCTGACATAGGGGCACTTCCTCATCTGCCGAAACGTAAGCCCCGCGGGGCTCTGCCTTCACGCGGCGATTTCAATCTCATCGATTGTATCAGACGATAACGGCAATTGCTCCGTTTTGCAGAACCCTTCCCCACCTCATCACTTTCACCATAAAGAAGAAAACGAGAGGGGCTGTCAGTCGCTAACAATGAGCTGGGCGGTCGCCACTGGGCGACCGCCCTAAAAAGCAAGAGCGCTCGAAACCCGGAAGTGCTCCTAGACTCGACCAACCTCCCCAAGCGTCGTGCGGTCGTACCATCCGGCGAAGACATACGGGAACGCAGCGTTGGCGTCGACGTCGGCGAGCTTCCTCTCCCCCAGCACCGTCAGGTCGAGGTCAGAGTACGCGCAGCCAAGAATCGAGAGCACGGGCAGCTCGCCCCACGGGTCGTCGGGGCTGGACGCCATCTGGATGTCGGTGACATAGCCGGGCAGCCACTGGTGGTAGTCGTACTGCACGAGCGCCGCGTTGATTGAGCCGCCGTCGAGCTTGGCTCCCCCTTCCGGGAAAACCGGACGGTCGAAGTGATAGTAGAAGCCGCAGCCTTTAGTGGTCTTTCCGGCCGCCGGAGACTGGAAGATCAGATGGCAGAGCGGGCTGTTGTACTCGCCGAGGTCGGCACCCACGTGCACTAGGCGATGCCCGCGGCGGGCAAGGTCGACGATCAGCTTGGTGCCGTCCTTGCGAATGGAGAACTCGGCTCCCAGCTTCTTGGGCATCGAGCCGTTGTCGCGACCAAGCTGCGTCGCCATCTCCGCACCGCTTCCGCCCAGAAGAAGCGACATCGTGTATTGCCCAAGCTGCTCGCCCATATAGCAGTACACGCCAAGAATCGCCTCGTAGTAGTCATCGGTGAACGATGGGTGCAGGATGTGGTTCACAGAAAGCGTGACCACCGGCATCGAGAAGGGCTTGAGCGGCGCGGGCAGGATACGCTCGATTGCAGCGGGGTCGGTAGTATAGGCAAGATACAGGCCGCGCTGGTCCGCCATTACGGATGGCGCGCCAAACTTCTCAAGGTCGGCGTCGCTCATGCGGAAGCTGGAACCTTCAGCCGGCACCGAGAAGAGCGAGCGCGCAGCCTCGTAGCCACCACGCGTGGCAGGCGCGATGTTGCCGTCGCGAACGGCAGAGCCCACGAGCTTGACCGTAACGCCGCGCTGGCGGAGCTGGTCGGCAAGCTCGGTCGCGGGGCGGTTGCCCAGCGAGAGCACCACCAGGTCGGCGGGCATCTCGGAGCGCGCACCTCCCTCCACGGCCTCGACCGTGATTCCCTGCGCCCCCACCTCGACGAGCTTCTCGCCCAAAGAGAGCGCCACGCTCTGCGCGCGCAGGCGCCCCATGAGGTCAACGAGGTTGGTCTGGTTGGTGCCAGGGGCAGGGGTCTTCACCATGTCGACCACGGTGACGGAGGCGGCGCCCTTGTCGGCGATGTACTCGGCGGTCTCGAGGCCGGTCATGCCGGCTCCAACGACAACGACGCGCTGCCCCTCGTAGCTCTCGCGCGCGAGCGCTTCGGGCACGCAGATCACGTTTTCGCCGCTAACGCCAGGAATCGAGGCCGGCACGATGGGGCTTCCGCCCGTGGCGCAGATGACGGCATCGGGCTTGAGCGCCATAACGGAGTCGACCGTGGCCTTCTCCCCCAAGCGCACGTCCACGCCAAGCTTGGGCAGCGTCGTCTCGAAGTAGCGCGGGACAAAGTCCATCTTCTCCTTCTTGGGGGGACGCTCGGCGAGAAGGACCTGACCGCCAAGGCGGCCTGCCTGCTCGAGAAGGGTCACCTTGCAGCCGCGGCGCGCCGCGGTCTCGGCCGCCTGGCAGCCGCCGGGGCCTCCGCCAACAACGACTACGCGATGGTGGCCGGTGTCGACGGGCAGCTCGCCGTAGCGCAGCTCGTGGGCGCACTCGGGGTTGACCGCGCACTCGAGGGGCATGCACTTCTCGGCGTTCTGCTCAAGCGACTCGAAGCAACGAAGGCAGCTGATGCACTTGCGCAGCTCGGGCACGCGGCCCTGCTGCACCTTGTTTCCCCACTCGGGGTCCGCAAGCCACGCGCGCCCAAGGCCGACAAAGTCGATGGTGCCCTCCTCGAGGAACGACTCGGGCACGTCGGGGCCGCGATAGGCAGAGACGGCGATGACGGGGACGCCGACGTGCTCCTTCACGGCGCGGATGAGGTCATGGCGCCAGCCCTCGGGGTAGCTCACGGGCTCGACGCACGTGATGCCCGTCTCGTAGAGGCCGACCGACACGTCGATGAAGTCGACGCCGGCCTTCTCGAAGGCCATGCAGATCTTGACGCCGTCGGCGATGTGGATGTAGTCCTCCGTCACGCCAGTCTTGTCGAGGAACTCCTCCACAGAAACTCGGCAGCCAAGCGCGAAGCCCTCCGAGCAGCGCTCGCGGATGCCGGCGATGATCTCGGTCACGATGCGCAGGCGGTTCTCGAAGCTGCCTCCGTACTGGTCGGTACGCTTGTTGGTGTAGGGCGAGAGGAACTGCTGCAGCAGGTAGCCATGAGCGCAGTGCAGCTCGACGCCGTCAAAGCCCGCCTTCTCGGCACGGACGGCGCCCTCGATAAACTCTTGAACTATGTGCTGGACCTCTTCGGTTGTGAGCGCGCGAGTCTTGGCCTGGGTCTTCTTGCACGGGATGGCCGACGCCGAGACGACGGGCTTTCCGCCGAGAAGGACGTTGGGCGTCTCGCGGCCGGGGTGATGGAGCTGCAGGAAGGTCTTGGACCCATGACGATGGATGGCTTCGGCCAGGCGCGAGAGCGCAGGGACGTTGCGGTCACGAGTGACGGAGATCTGGCGCAGCTCGCCCACGCCCGTCTCGTCGTCCACACGGCAGATCTCGGGAATCACCAGTCCCGCGCCGCCAGCCGCGCGCAGCTCGTAGTAGCGGATCATCTCGTCGGTGGGCGTGCCGTCTAGGTTGGCAAGCCCCACTCCCATGGGCTCCATGACCAGGCGGTTTCTCAGCTCGACCGACCCGATTTTCCCAGGCTCAAACATCTTGTCGTACATGCCCTCTCCCTTCGGTAATGCGCCGGTCAGAGCCGACGCGCATTGGCATCAGCATAGGCGAGCGGATACCGCAGAGAAGAAACGAATCGGGCAAGCGTGCTGCCCACCCCGCTTAGGGTCAGAGGGCCCAAGCGGGGCGGGCAGGGCAATCAGGCGAGAAGCAAGAAGGAGCTAATGCCGCCTGCCGGGATGACGCCCTCGACGCTCACGATGCAGACGAGGTGGTTTCCGTCTACGGCAATGGTCGCGCTCACTCGACGGGTCTGGTCGAGCTCGCGCGACTGCATGGCAAGGGTGGTCGGCGAGACCCATGCAAATGAGCCAAAGGCTGTCCGCTTGTCCCAGCCGGGCGCCTCGTCAACCTCAGAGGAATGCGTAATGAACGGGAAGAGCTCGCCGATAGGCTGAACGCCCTCCCCCTCTGGAAGGCCCTCCCACACGCCATGACCGGCCGTGACGCCAAAGCGCTCGTTTCCGCGAGAGAGCACCAGCTTGAGCCCCTGCGCGCCGCCATCGTCTACAGAGGCAGGCACCTGCGAAACCTCGAGCGCGTCGAACCCGTATGGGTTTTGCGCCAGCGCGTGCGTGCCCAGCACGCGAGCCTGGTAAGGCGACTCCCCAGCGCCAGGGACCGTGGGCACCACGTCAAGCGTGCCGGGCTTTTCCTTGTCGACCGGCGCGGCAGCGCCAGCCCTCGCCTCGTCCAGAACCTCGTAGAGCGGGTCGAGCAACGCCTTGCTTCCGGTAGTCGAGCTTGACGCCGCAACCACCAGACCGTCCTCTGGCCGCACGTAGCACAGCTGCCCAAACAGCCCGGCGCATCTGAAGCCACCGCCTGCGCACATCCAGAACTGGTAGCCATAGCCGTTTCTGTCCTCGGTAGCGGTCTTTGGATACGACGGGGCAGTCTCGACCTGGCGACGCGTGGCCTCGGACACCCAATGGGCAGGGATCACTTGCTTGCCCTGCCATGCGCCCCCATCGAGAAGGCACTGGCCAAAGCGCGCCAGGTCAGGGGTCGCGAGGTGCAGGCCGAAGCCTCCCGTGTTGTGGCCGTGGCGGTCCTTCTCCCACCACCAGCGCGTGATTCCCAAAGGCTCAAAGACGCGCTCGGACACAAACTCCGAAAGCGTCTTGCCGCTTACGCGCTGTACCAGCATGGATAGCAGATGGGAGCACATGGAGTCATAGAAGAAGACCTCGCCGGGGTCGTGAGCAAGGCCCTTTCCGACCACTCCGCGGGCCCAGTCGTCGTCATCTGCCACAAGGGGCTCCATGTCCTGCCCCATGGTCATGGTCAAGAGGTTTCTGACCGTGACCTCGTCGAAGCGCGGGTCCGCGACGTCCTTCTCGTACTCGGGGAACCAGCTGATCCAAGGCTTCTGAATGTCGAGCACGCCCTCTTCGGCGAGCATGCCCACTGCGACGGACGTGAACGACTTGGTCACCGAGAAGAGCGGGTGAACGTGGTCGAGCTCAAACGGAGCCGTTGCATGCTCAAACACCACCTGCCCGTTCTGGCGAACCACCAAAGAGCGCGTCTCAACCCCACGCTCGCGAAGCCGCGCGAGATACGCCTCGCCAAGCGCCTTGTCAAAAACAACCTGTGCCATGTCCCACACCTCTTACTTGCCCCCATCCCAAGGAGGCTACGTGCAATCCTAACAAAAGGGGCGCCCCACACCCAATAACGCGAGGCGCCCAACGCTCATCCAATCCAACTTGGCGAGCTATTTTATGCCTTCTGTGCCACCGTCTCGTCCTTGTACGTAGCAAATGTTGCCACGAACGAGATCACGGAGGAGATGGCAATGCCAATCAGCACGTAGACCACGCAGCTAGCACCCATGGCACCAGACGGGTCCACGAAGCCGGGCAGCGCGCAGAAGGCGCCGCCGGTGAACTCGAACATGCGCGTGCCCATAAGGCCGATGAACAGACCGCCAGGTACCGACGCGATGCAGCTGATCCAGAACGGCTTCTTTCGCGGAAGCGTGACGCCGTAGATGCAGGGCTCGGTGATGCCGAAGAAGAAGCCCGTGATGAAGGCGGGGATTGCCAGCTCCTTGAGGGAGGTGTCCTTGGTCTTGAGGATGATGGCGAGCACTGCGAAGACCTGCGCGAACGAGCAGACCATGTACGGGGCCATAATGACGTCGTAGCCCTGGGAGCCGATGTTCATGAGCATCAGGGCGATGACAGACCAGTGGAAGCCAAAGACGACCATGGGCTGCCAGATGGCGGTCAGCACTGCGCCGCCGATTGCGCCGCCAACGACCGGGATGTTATAGAGCGAGTTGAAGAGCAGGCTGAGCGCGTTGGTGATGATCGTGGCGATAGGTCCGATGACCAGGTAGGTCAGGGGCACGGTGATGACAAGAACGCAGAACGGCACGAAGAAGAACTTGACGTACTCGTTGAAGTGGGCACGGAAGTAGTGCTCGAGCTTGGCGGCAACCCAGACGGCCAAGATGATGGGGATGACGGAGCTGGTGTAGCCGGAAGACGGCATGATGACAGGAATCCCGAGCAGCGTCGTGTAATAGTTCATGGCAAACGGCGTGCCGGCAAAAACAGTGCCCAAAACTTCGCCAGAGGTGATGTTGACCATGGTCGGGTACGTAAGCGCGATGCCGAGCGTCATGCCGATGAACTCGCTGCAGTGGAACTTCTTGGCTGACGTGTAGCCCAAGATGATGGGCAGGAAGTAGAAGAAGCCGTCGCCAGCGGCGTAAAGAATCTGATACAGGCCGTCTGTGTCAGACATCCACCCGAGGAAGACCGCGATAGTGAGAATGCCCTTGATCATGCCTGCCGCGCAGAGCACTGCCAGGATAGGGGCGATGATGCCGGAGATGAGATCGATGAGCTTTGAAACCGCGTTTTGCTTCTCGACGGGCTTGCCGTCAAGCGTGACCTCGCCGCCGGCCTCGGCGCCAGACACCTTGACCGCCTCGTCATAGACGTCCTCGATTGCGTTCATGCCTACGACGACCTGGTACTGACCGTTTGCATTGATGACCTGGATGACGCCGGGCAGCTTCTCGATAGCGGCGGTGTCGGCCTTGGTGTCGTCAACAAGCTTCAAGCGGAGCCTCGTCATGCAGTGAGTCGCGCTCACGATATTAGACGGTCCGCCAACGAGCTCGACGACATTGTCTGCCAGCTTCCTGTTGGCAAGCGTCTTTTCCTCGCTCATGCTTACCCTCCTAAAACGCGGCGTCCCGAGCCGCCGTTCCAATGCCAAGGTTGTCTCCATCTCGGGATGGTTACGTTGCATGACATTGCGCTCGCGGCACGCGATCAGACAATGCCGCGAGCGCCTCGCAAGCGCGCCGCAGGATACGGGGGAATATCTACGGAGCGTCGTTGCGCCTAGTGAAGCTCGGGCCAGAAGTCCTTGTTGGCTTCGATGAGATCGTCCAGGATCTGCTTGGCCACAGAGGCCGAGGGCACGGTCTTCGAGAGCGTGAGCGCCTGCCAAAGCTCCTGGTAGGAGTGGTCAATCCACGCGGAGACCGCGAGCTTCTCGACGGAGACCTGCTGCTCCATCATGCCCTTCTGGAACTGCGGGATGGTTCCCTGGCAAATCTTCTCGTAGCCGTCAGAGCCCACGATGCAAGGAATCTCGACCATCGCCGTGGGGTCAAAGTTCTCAACGGCGCCATGGTTCGGCACGATCAGCATGAAGCGCTCGTGCGTGTTCTCGGCAAGAGCCATGGCAAGGTCGACTATGTACTCGGAGTGCTCGTCGGCCTTCAGGCCAAAGCCCTCAGCGGTGCCCTTCTCGATGATCTGGCGAGCAGTGCCAAACACGTTCTTCTCGCGGCCCTCGCGAACCTCGTCGGTGCGGGTGTGCTTGGGGTCGGTGTGGGCGACCACGTAGTCGGAGTACAGGTAGTACTTGAGGTAGGTGTTGGGGATCGTGTTGGGGTCAACCGCGTAGACGTCCTTGGCCTTGCGGAACGTCGCATCCCAAGAGGCATCGATAAACTGCATGTCAGCGTTTTCGCTGGCATAGCCGTTCTTGGCCATGTGCTCCTTGATGGTGGGCATAAGATCATGGCCTGCCTTGTCCTCGACCTTCCACCACCAGCCAAAGTGGTTGAGCCCGTAGTAGCCGTAGACGAGGTCCTTGTGGTCGTGCAGGCCGCACATGTTGGCCATGATGTCCATGAGGGCGATAGGCATGTCGCAGATGTTGATGATCTTGGAGCTGGGACGCAGGCGACGCGTAGCCTCGGCGACGATGGCCGCGGGGTTCGAGTAGTTCAGCATCCACGCGTTGGGACTGTACTTCTCCATGTAGTCGAGGATCTCGAGGACGCCGCCGATGGAGCGCAGGCCGTAAGCGATGCCGCCAGGCCCGCAGGTCTCCTGCCCAAGGACCCCATACTTCAGAGGGATCTTCTCGTCCTTGTCGCGCATCTCGTACTTGCCGACGCGAATCTGCGCCAGGACGAAGTCGATGCCGGTGAATGCGGTCTCGGGGTCGGTGGTGTACTCGAACTTGACCTCGGGGGCGTTCTCGCGGACGTAGATCTCGCAAGCGCGGGCAATGGTCTCCTGACGCTTGGCATCGTTGTCATACAGGCAGATCCTGTTGATGGGGAACTTCTCCCGATCAGCAATGAGCATCAGCACGACGCCTGGAGTGTAGGTGCTTCCTCCGCCCGCAATGGTCACTGCGTAACTCTGCTTTGACATCTTTCCCTCCCGAAATGTGTGGTCCAAACTTGCATGGCCAGTAAAGGCTCGACTCGGCGAATGCCTTGGCTTGCCTTGCTGTCTAGACATCATTGCTGCCGACAGACACTATAAGGTACTTGTCTAGATATGTCTGTAAAGTGACGCGAACGGTAGGTTTTTGGCTGCCAACGGTAGATTGCGGGGCTTCTGACCGAGAAACGCAATAAAGAGGCCAACGCCACTGACTGCCACATTTATTAACTTCTATTGATTTTTCGTTAGTCGCTATAGCTTGGGAATATCGCTAGCATAGAAGTAAGTGCGACCAATGCGGCAGCATCAAGCAGCGATGATATTGGAGACAACACATGGCACGGGTTTTGTTTGGAAACATCTATTCCGAGCTCAAGAATCGCATTGTCTCCGGCGTTTATCCAAAGGGTACGTTCCTGCCATCCGAGCAGGAGCTGACCTCAAGCTTTGGCTGCTCAAGGATGACCGTCCGCAAGGCCACGTCCCTTCTCGCTAACGAAGGCCTGGTTCAGGCGATAAAGGGGCGCGGCGTGCGCGTGATCTGGGACTCGAAGATCTCTCCCGCAAGCGAGGACGCGTTCACGGTAAGCGGCATCCAGTCGTTTTCGGAGTCGGCACGCGCGATTGGCGCCACGCCATCGGCGCAGGTCGTGCTGCTCGACCACATCGAGTGCACTGAGGACGTCTCATGGGAGTCGGGGCTCCCGAAGGGCGAGGACCTCACGCGCGTGCACCTGTTGCGCTTTCTCGATGGCCATCGGGTGGCGAGCGACCGTCACCTCTTCCCCACCTCGGAGATTCCGGGCATCGACGAGAAGGTGGCAACGTCCTCGCTGTTCCGCTACATCGAGCAGGACCTCGGGATCACGATCTCCATCGCCCAGCGACAGGTGACCGTGGAGGCGGCCACCGACCGCGACCGAGACCTCTTTGGCGACGAATGCCCCGACTTCTTCGCCGTCATGCGCAGCTACACATACAGCTCAAACGGCGAGCAGATAGAGTACGTCGAGAGCCGCTACATACCGAAGATCTTCCATTTCCGCGACACCGCCACGCGCAAGCCAATGCCATAGGCACTGAAGCGGCGCCCGCTCGGAAAGACCGCCGGCGCGGTCATCCAGGCAGGCGCCATTTCGGCAGGTGCTAGCGACCTTCTTCAATACGCTATTTGCTGTTGCGCCCATGTGCGCCGACGGCAACCAGAACCGGCAGCATCAGCGCGACCGTGGCCTGGAATGCGCGCATCCAGTCGTCGCCGAGCACTTGGCGCTGGCGCTTGCGCTCGTCCTTCTCGTCCCCAAACATCCACTTTGCGTTGCGAAGCTTGCCGTACCAGCTGCTGGGGGCAAGAACGCCCGCTTCCCACGTAGCTGCTCGACCAAGGCGGGCGAGAATCCCAAGCACATAGCGAGTAACGCCGAAGCGCCAGCCGAAGAGCTTTCCCATCCTGAAGGCGCTCTTGCGGTCGTAGAACTTGTTGGCGGCGTCGAAGAACGTCATCTCCAAGTCCCACGGGCTCATGTGCTTGGGCTGGAAGGTGGCGTTCATCATGTCGAACACCTCCCAGTCCTCTTCCTTCTCGTTGAGCATGCGTCCCTCGCGCTCATACTGCTCGTAGACGGGCGTTCCCGGGAACGGCGTAAGGACGGCCGGCTGCAGCTTGCTGGCATCGATGTCCTTTGCGAACTGGACGGCGCGCATGATGTCCTCGTGCGTGTCGGTGTCGATGCCGAGCACAATGCTCGCAATCAGCTGGATGCCATGCTCGCGGCACGCCTCGCCGGCGCGTCGGATGTCTTCGACGCTCTGGTGCTTGTCGATGGTGTCGAGAGACTCTTGGTTGAGCGACTCTATGCCGATGAGCACCCAGTTGAGGTGAGCCTTTGCAAGAAGGTCGAGAAGCTCGGGATCATTTGCCATGTCGGTGCGCCCGAAGAAGAACGTCTCCTTGAACTGCAGGTTCTCGTCGATGATGCGACGGCAGATCTCCTTGGCGCGCTCCTTGTCAGCCGTGAAGTTGTCGTCCTCGAAGTTCATGTACTCAAAGCCCATGCGGTGATAGTGCTTGATCTCTGCAATCACGGAGTCAACGGAGCGGCGGCGGTAGGGCGCGAACATGCGGCTGGTGGTGCAGAAGCTGCAGCGATACGGGCAGCCGCGGCTGGTCATGATGTTCGCGGCCTTGACCGGAGTCTTGAGCACTGAGTAGTCGGGCCACGGCACGGAATCGAGGTCGCAGACGGGACGGCACTTGACGATTGGGTCGGTGAGGCGCCCCTCGACGACGTCGAGGATGGTGTTTTCGCCCTCGCCAACCATGACCTGGTCAGCATGGGCAAGCGCCTCTTCCGGAACCGCGCTTGCGTGCATGCCGCCAATCAGCACGCGTGCGTGACCCTTCTCGTGAAACAGGTCTGCCAGCTCGTAGGCGCGTGGCGCGTTGGAGGTCATGGTGTAGAGGCACAAGACGTCGGTCTTCTCGAGCAACCGGTCGTAGTCGAAGCTGCCATTGAGCTCCTCGTAGGCCTCCACGTGGTGACCGGCGCGCTTCACAATTCCCGCAAGGATCAGCGGACCCGTGATCGAGTCGGGCGTTCCATAGACCTGCGCGCCGTACTGATACACCTTGAGCCTGCGGAGCCAAGCCGCAGGAGTGATAAACGTTACGAACATGACTTCCCCTTCGAACGTTACTCGCGATGCCTGGCTGCTTGTTGCTGGACTCGCCGCCGGCAAAGTATTGAGCCTGTGCAGGGAGGTCCGGCGGTAAGGACGATCACCTAGAGGGGCCAACGCCTTCGACCTCAGGGGGCGATATTCCCGGACACTCCCTCCAGCAAGAGACGGTCGCCCTCCACCGGGCTGGCCACTCGCGCGCTCGTCGGGGGCGCTCGTCTGGGCTGGCTGCACACACTCACGGTGACCACCTACAGGGACGGGACCTTCCCTGCACTCACAGAGAAAAGTATGTGGCGAATTCTACCAAATGAATGCCATAATTTTGCATATTGTCATAATTGTAGATTATTTGACAGTATAATAGCTAATTGTTGATACTTGTATACATTTAATGTGTAGAGTACTGTTTTGTACATATTTTTCGGTATTTGTTTGCCCTGAAAGTGCCTATGCACCATGAACGCTGCTAGGTTGCGCGACCTCTGATGCCGAAGAGTCGCACAACCTGGCAGCGGCGCGTTGTGTGGGGCTGGCAATGAATTGATATGCCCATCGTGTGGGTCGCACTTCTCGACCAGACCGCCTGCCTGCAGTTTCTTTGCGACTCGAGCCTCAATGTGCGGATTGCGAGGGAGAGCGTCGGCCGCCTTTCGCGTTGTGTGGGGATTTCCGCCCCCGCAACGGCAGCTTGCCAAGAGGAGCTCGGCAAACCCGCAGGTAGAAAAATGGCACGTAAAAAGTAGCATTCGTCTTGGTCCCACACGATGGGGAATGCAACCGAGAAGAGCCGCATAGGTCCACACGATGAGCTTTGTAATCTGCGCAAACTCCCTGCACCCCCACACGACGAGCAGGACAATTCAGGGAATGTCCCACACAACGGAGACGAGAAGCGCTCTTTGGCAGGTTTCGCGACCTCTGATGCCCGGTCAGCGCCGGGCGGCGGCCCCACTGCCAGGTTCTGCGACCTCTGATGCCCGGTCAACGCCGGGCGGCGGCCCCACTGCCAGGTTCTGCGACTTCTGATGCCCGGTCAACGCCGGGCGGCGGCCCCGCTGCCAGGTTCTGCGACTTCTGATGCTCGAGCCTGCCAAGTTATGCGACCTTTGATGCCCGTTTTGCCAGGTTCTGCGACCTCTGATGCCAGACCTGCCAGGTTGCGCGACCTCTGATGCTGCAAAAGTCGCAAAAGTTGGCAGGGACCACGGGCAAGCCGTTGTGCAGAGCGCCGGCACCCCATTCGAGGAGCCGGCGCTCAAAGCCAGACAGAAAAACCGAAACGCAACGACTGAAGCGCTATACCTCCTTGGGCAGCGGACGCGTGAGCGCGCACGAGACGAGCATGCAGACGCCTGCAAGCACGAACGCGGTCGCGAGGTTGCCACCAGCTGCAGGTATCAATACGTAGCTAGGGAGAAAAACCGCTCCGAGAAGTTCGACGGTCGCGACGAGGCCGCCCGCCGTGCCAGCCAGCTCGGGGCCAATGCCAGCCAGCTTGATGGGAACTGACTGGAGAATCGGCATGTTCCCGCCCAGAAAGAATCCGGCCAGAAACAGCGCTGCAGCCAGGAGGAACCCGTCAGGTGCCATCCACCCAAACGCAACCAAGAGAAATGCGCAAACATCGAGCACGAGCACGGTACGCTTGGTTCCCGCCTTTTGCGCGACCATCGGTACAACAATGCAGCTAACAAGGTTGCCGATAGTATACGCGCTGGAATAGTAGCCAGAAGCGACGGCGTCTATGCCGCGGGACTGCAGAATCGTCGGGACAAACGAGCTCATCACGACGTTTGCCCCCATCACGCAGAACAGAGCGAGGCCGACAAGCCAAACGCCGCTGCTTGACATGACGCGCTTGAGAAGGGCTCCGAGCCCAGGCTGCTCGCCCTTCTCGCCAGCCGCAGGTGCGCTGGATCCGGAGTCGGCAACGGGCTCCGGGTTCCTGTAGAGCGCAAACCATCCGATCGTCGAGGCCACAAAGACCACGAGCGCGACGGCGAATGCGGAGTGACGATTGGGGAAGTACGCAGTTGTCGCCAGAGCCACGGTCATGGCAAGCGTGGAGAATGCAAACCCAATTCCCAGCTTGGACGACAGCTGCTCGGGCGGATACCACGAGCCCAGAAGCTTGGCGCCACAGGAGTTCAAGAACGCAGCGGCAACTCCCGTAAGCGCAAATCCCAGAAAGAGCGTCCCGTAGCTGTTGCCAGCCAAGTTGAGCGCCGCGCCGATGGTAGAAATCACGAACGCGATGCCAACTACCAGGCGCGGATTGTGCTTGTCGACCAAGATCCCAGCCACAAGGGACAGAAAGATCGCCGGGATCATCGGAGCCGTGAAGAGCGAGGAGAACTGGCTCGCCGAGATTGACAGCTCTTCCATCAAGCTGCCAGCAAGCGGAGAAAGCTGGTACTGCGCATAATTAGGAGCAAGATATCCGATGCAGATTGCCGCAAGGGCCATCCCCGCATAGCGTTTTCTACGAGTGTCTTCCACTAACGTCACCCCTTGGAGCCTACTGGTTGTTGGCCTTGTACCACTCGCTCCAGTCGGAGCCGTCGCCAGAGCCCTGCTCCACCATGCGGCCATGGCCAAGCGTCGGAATCTCGGAGACGTCGCGGTCCTCGTTGCGCACCAAATCCTTGTTGTACGGGTAGCGAGCAACGCGCACCTTGACGTCCATCTGGTCGGTGCCGGGCGTGCCCCAGACCAGCGTGAGCTCGCGGCCCTCCTGGATGCAGGCAGGGTCGATGAAGCCAAGCGAGATCATGGTTCCATAGCTGTAGGAGTGGATGCGCCCGCTTGAGATTCCAACCATCCTGCCGGTCTCGTCCAGCACCTTGTCGGCGCGATACTCAAAGCACTGGTTGGCGAAGTTGTAGACGAAGTGGCAGTCGGTGGGATCGGAGATGTCCTCAACGTTGTTGCCTGCGGTATTCATCGCTGCGAATACCTTCCCAACTGACTCGGGATCCCACTCGAGCGTGCAGACGTTGCGCGTCTGGTTTTTCGCGATCTTCTCGAGCGCCTCGCGGCCCATGAAGTCGTGGTTGAACTTCACGAGGAACCCAAGGCCGGTGTCATAAGGAGTGACAAAGCGGGTCTGAAGGTCGTCTCCAACCGACCCGTTGAGCCTGCGGCCCATGTTGTTGCAGGAAAGGCCAGGATGCTCCATGCACCACTTGGCAAGGCCTTCGCCACTCTCAAACCAAGGCAGCGGATAGTGAAGGTTGATGTTCGGGAATCCCGCCTCGGTGTGGTTGAACAGGCAGTAGCAATGCTGTCCCTGCTGCTTTGCGCCAAACTTCTGTCCGGCGGCCCAAATCTTGTTGTAGATCTTGGTGTAGTCGGCAATGGGACCGTGGACCTCGTAGGCAAGGTTCCCGGTCATGCCAAGGTGGATGACCTGCACCGGCGTACCCTCGACGTCCTGGATGCGGTGCTTGGCAAACTTGATGTCGTGCAGGTCAGCCTGGAACGCCTCCTCAAGGATCTCGAGGCTCTTCTCGCCCTGGACCTGGATGAAGAACTCGGTGCCGGACATGTCCTCGCCATGGACGTCGAGGTCCGAGTTCTCGCACAGGTACTGGATTGGCGGATTCAGCCAGTAGGTGCGATAGCGGTCCTCGGCGATGCGGATCACGACGCCGTCGGAGAGGATCTGGCCCTTGTCGTTGCAGATGACGGCGTGGCGCAGGCCAGTGTACTTGAGCTTGGTGAAGTCGTTCACGCAGATGGACTGAAGGAATGCACACGCGTCGGGACCGACGATGTCGTAGATGGGGCTGGTCATCAGCGACACGTTGATCATCGCCGAGGTGCGGTATGCCGTGCTCTCAACCGGCAGCCCATCGTACTCGAAGGGAACGTACACGCCAGGTGCCGGCTGCATCAGCAGCGTTGCGTTCGCGAGCGCCATGTTCATTTCTTGATCTGCCATAGTTGCTCCTCTCATAGTGCCCCCTTCCGGGGCCCGTCTCCTTGATTGCAGTCTGTCGTCCGGCAGCGTTTCGCGATAGGTAAAAGTCGGCGTGGTCTTGTCGGCTTTTTGGGCACTTTTTCACAATGGCGAGAAGGGCCTGCGACCTTGGGGGAGACTCCCTCCGGGCTTGCTCGCGGCTTTGATGAGCTGGCGCAAAGTCGTTCAAGCAATTGCTCCCCTCGGAATAAGGGGGTCCGTCTGCAGCTTGGTGGCCAGCCGAAGTTCGGCATCGTTGTAGTCTAAAAGCAAGGCGCAATCTCTCTTGAAGGTCGTTGTGACAGCAACGGAAGGCAGGACGGACTCGATGAATACGAGCGTTGCGGTGTTGGCTGAGGGGCTTGAGAACGACAAGACGACGGCTGCATGGCGGTCGCCGGCAGGGCACTCGCTGAATCTGGCCGGGGTTCGCCTTTGGGGCGGCAACGAGCCATCGGCGGACATTCGCAAAGACGTTCTTTGGGCATGCGAGAAACCCGACGCCACGAAGCTCGCAAGCGCAGGCGTGCCCATTGCAGTTGCCTGCTCGGCAGACGAGGATCTCGACGCTTTGGCAGACTCGCTCTTCTCGGCAGGAAGAGAGCATGCCGACGTGCTGGCAGTGCGATTCCCCGAAGGCGCAAATGAGCTCGCCAACGTGCTCTTGGGCCAGAAGGAGCGGCTTGACTCCTGGGACCTCCAGCTGGTCGACGCCATCATCGCCCGCCGGCCGTTGCAAGATATTCTCGAGATTGGCGTTCGTCCTCTGGCTAACCCCGTCGCCGTCTTCGACGAGACGAGCGGCCTCATGTCATATGCAGGCGACATTTCCGGAAACTACCAGGGAACCATTTGGGAGGACGTGCTCGACGAGGGCCGCGCCCCCGTCGGCTACTACAGCGCCAGCGAGCGCGCACAAATTACCGCAAAGATCGGCGACGCCGTCGAGCCCACAATCATCCGTCCGAAGCGGGCGCCGGAGCACGAGAATCTGTCTCTGAGCATCTGCGAGGGCAGCCAAATTCTGGGAACCATTGCGCAAGTTGACCTCGACGCCCCTTTCAGCTGCTCGCAGATCTCTCTCGCCATGCACCTGCGCGACCGCCTGGCAGAGGTCTTCCGCACCGCCATCGCCGGACGGCACCACCGCTCCCCCATCGGACACACGCTGCGGCTGCTGATCATGGGCGACGACGTTGAGGAGCACATAGCCGTTTACCAGCTGGAGCGCAAAGGCTGGCACATCGACGACCGCTATTGCCTGATAGTTGCGCAGCTTCCCCAGAAGCAGGGAAAGACCCCGTATAGCGGTCCATACCAGGCAGAGGCCGAGATGCTGCTGCCAGACCCCGTGGTCATCGAGCACGACGGGTACCTTGTGGCGCTCGTGCATCTCGAACAGAGCGAGCCGACGCAGTCTCGCGACAAGCTCATCGAGACCCTACGCCAGCGGCTCGACAAGGACATCCCGTGCGGCGTCAGCGAGGACTTCGAATTTCTCCGCGCGCGCGACGCATGGCGGCAAGCGAGAATTGCCGTTCGCGAGGGCGGCGGCAACGGGCGCGGCGGCGTGTCGACCTTTGAGGAAATGTTCTACCCGACCCTTCTGCACCAGATGGAGCAGAACTTGCCGCTTGGGGTGACGATGGACCCAACCGCGCTACGGATTTCCCAAAGCGACCGAGGGGACGAGCTTCTGAGCTGCATCTTTGCCTATGTCATGAACGGGTGCAACGTCTCTCGGGCGGCGCGGGCGCTCTATATGCACCGGAATACCCTCGAATACCGCATGGGGGCCATCCGCAAGGTCTGGGGCCTGGACATGGACTCGATGGGCGAGGACGAGCTCTTGCGCCTTGCGCTCTCCTGCCGCCTGCTGATGGAGGTAAGCCTGGAGAGCTAGCGTAAGCGCCCGTGCGATAGGCGCCTTTCCGTGCGGTGCGGCGCGTCGCGCCCGATGCCAGGTTGCGCGACTTCTGATGCCGGGCGCTGCCAAGTTACGCGACCTCTGATGCCCGTTTTGCCAGGTTGCGCGACTTCTGATGCTCGACCTGCCAAGTTGTGCGACTTCTGATGTCGCAAAAGTCGCGCAACCTGGCAGCGCGATCCCTTGCCTGTCAACTTGCGCGAGTTCTGATGCCCGGATTGCCGACTTGCGCGACTTCTGATGTCGCAAAAGTCGCGCAACCTGGCAGCGCGATCCCTTGCCTGTCAACTTGCGCGAGTTGTGATGCTCGACTTGACAACTTGCGCGACTTTTGATGCCCACACAACGAGAAGCGTGCTGTCGCTGCCAGGTTCTGCGACTTCTGATGCCGGGCGCTGCCAGGTTGTGCGAGTTCTGATGCCGGAATTGCCAACTTCAGCGACTTCTGATGCTCGGCCTGCCAGGTTCTGCGACTTCTGATGCCGCAGAAGTCGCTGAAGTTGGCACGGGCGCGTAGTGTGGGGCTGCAGCTCTGCTACGTAGAGAGCTCAAAGCCTCCTGAAGCTGATTGGTGATTTATTCCGTCCCGAACGACGCCACAAACAGCGCGGCATTGCCTATCATGGTTCTTCGGCGTGCAATATCTCAGAAAATACTACGAAGGCAGGACAACATGGAATTCTCCGTCGCGCTGCTCGCTCAGGAGCTGGAGCGGGCAGGCAGGGACGTGGCAACGGCAGGCGAGCTAGAGACGCATCTCACGCTCACGGGAATGCACATTTTCCTTGGAGAGGCAGCTGGGACGGGCGCGCCGGGCGAGCTCGTCCTCATTGACCAAAGCCGCATCGACGGCCTGCGCTCCGTCGCCCTTCCCGAGAGTTGCGCGCTGGCAATCGCTTGCCCGCCTGAGCAAGACCTTGCGCTCGCTGCTGAATCTGCCAGCTCAGCCGAGGCCCCCGAGGTCCTTGCCGTCGCATGCAAGGGCGGCGTAGCCGAGCTGGCAAACGCAATTCTCGGTGTGCGGAAGCGCCTGGACGCATGGGACAACAGGCTCCTATGCGCCATGGCGGACAAGTCCCCCCTGCAAAAGATTCTCGACATCGCCGAGATCGGGCTGGACAACCCCTTCGCGCTCTGCAACCGGTCGTCCAAGCTCATCGCCTACGCAGGAACGCTCCCCGATGGCTATCAGCAGACTATCTGGGCCGGCGTCCTCAAGCAGCGCTGCCTGCCGCTTCTGAGCTACTTCACGCCAAAGGAGCGCGACGCCTGGTCGCGCGGCATCCACGACGAGTCGGGCGAGCCGGTGATCGTAGTGAGCACGCACCCCCGCGGGGTAAGGCACATGGCGCTCACCATTCGCCACAAAGGCGAAGTCATTGGCACCATCTCGCTCGTTGACTTCACGCGTACGCTCGGACCCGCGCAGCTGGGGATCGCCATGCACATCCGCGACCGCCTGCAGCAGGCGCTGGTGGCGCTGCTCACCACGCAAGACTTGGAAGACCCGCTGGTCAACAGCCTGCGGCTGCTGCTTTCCGGAGACGAGATGGAGTCGCTCGTGCTGCAGCACCACATGAACGACCGCGGATGGAGCGTCAGCGACCAATTCTGCATGGTAGTCATGCCGCTTCCCAAGGAGACGGACCAAAAGGACGGCGGAGCCTACGCCGAGCAGATGAGAATATCGCACCGCGACGCCATCGTAATCGCCTTCGAAGGCTTTCTGGTGATGGCAAAGCACCTGGGCGAAAGCTCTCGAGACGACCTTCTCGCCCTAAGAAATCAGCTTGAGGACGAGCACTCGCTTGAGGTGCCATGCGGCATCAGCGACGAGTTCGAGCTGCCAGACGCTCGCGCGGCATATCGTCAGGCGCTCATCGCCCTCAGCGAAGCAAAGCGCAGCTCAAAGGGAATAGCGCTCTTCTCCGACACGTTCAGAAGCTACATCCTGGCACTTGTCGAGCAGGCGCAGCCGCTGGGCGTGACCTGCCATCCCGCAGCGCTCCGCTGCGCCCGCAGAGACGACGCCCGCGACGCGCTCGCGTGCCTTTCCTCGTTCATCCTCCACGGCGAGAACGTGACGCAGACGGCCCGCGCGCTCTTCGTGAACCGCAACACCTTTGAGTATCGCATCAAGACGCTGCAGGCCGACCTCGGTCTCGACATGGCGCACATGAGCGAGGAGGAGCAGTTCAGGCTTCTGTTCTCGTGCCAGATGCTCCTCGAGAAGGGCGAGCAGTAGGGCGAATCAGAGCGTCAATACGCTTGGGGCCGCGGAGCTGCCCTGCGGCTCCTCCTGCCTACGCTATGCCGTCACGCTCCTCGGCCTGGTCCATGCGATAGGCAACCACGAAGCCTCCAGCAAAGCAGGCAAGCGAGATGACCAGCGTGAGCGCGTCGGGAAACGACGTCGGGAAGATGAGCAGCGTGGACGCCAGCATGAAGCCAAGCACGATGCGAGAAGCCAGCGCGTAGTTGCTCTGGAGCAGGCCGTTCACGTAGCGAGCCGTGGCCGCGACCGTGATGACCAGGCCGATGACCAAGGGGAGGATGACGCCAAAGTCAAGTCGCGCGATGCCCGCGGTCATCGGCTCATAGAGGCCCATGAAGATCAGGATCGACGACGAGCTCAGGCCAGGCACCACCATGGAGAGGCCCCACACGAGGCCGCAGAAGAGATACCACCACGTGTTCGGCTGGATGGAGCCGCCGGTAGAGTTAGAGAGCACCGAGAAGAACAGATACGCTCCCGCAAGCGTGAGCACCAAAGGCGTCCAGCCGACAGTGCGGCCCTGCGTCTTGTCTGCGAGCTCGGACTTCTTCAGAAGGGCCGGCACGGTGCCGCAGATGAGACCAGCAAAGAGCATCAGCGCGACTGCGGAGGACGTCTCAAAGAGGAGCTCCACGGCATTGGCCAAAAGCACAAACCCCAAGACCCAGCCGATCACAAAGGGCACGAACATGCGCCCGTGCTTCCTGATTGCCTCTTTGGGATGGGAGAGGAGCTCCATCAGCGGGTCGTAGATGCCAAACGCAACAAGCATGACTCCGCCGCTCACGCCTGGAAGGATGGCTCCGACGCCGACGATCGCTCCCTGCACCGCAAGGATCAGGTCATGCTTGAGCGAGTTATTGTTCTTTGTTGCTTCCAATTCAGAATCCTGTCCGCGAGCTATTTGCCAACGATTTGAATTCTGCCCCGCAAGCCTAAAGACAATCTATGGTCGCGGCATCTTCGCTATTTGTACGCACAAAAAGAGCGGGGGCCGCCATGAGGCGGTCCCCGCATCGCACGCTCTAGAGCGCCCTACTCGTAGCGCTCGTCGATCACGCGCTTGGTCTTCTTCTCGCTTCTTGGGAGCACGCCGAGCTCCACGATCTTGACCATCGGCGTGAATCCGATGCGGTTCTTGACCTCGTGCGCGACCTCCTCGGAGAGGTCCGCCCAGTCCTGCGTGCCGTCAGTCTCCACGTAGATGCGCATGGTGTCCTTGCCCTCGAGGTGAGACAGGCGAATCTGGTACTCGCTCGAGAGCTGCGGGTAGAGGGCCAGCACCTCCTCGATCTGCTTGGGAAACACGTTCACGCCATGGATCTTGAACATGTCGTCCGAGCGGCCCTGGATGGTGTCTATGCGCGGGTACTTCGAGCCGCACTCGCACTCGCCGGGGATGATGCGCGACAGGTCATGCGTGCGGAAGCGGATCAGCGGCGCGCCCTCCTTGACCAGCGTGGTGATGCAGATCTCGCCCCACTCGCCGTCAGGGACGGGGTCCCCGGTCTTTGGGTCAACGATCTCGAGGTAGATGTAGTCGTCCCAGATGTGCATGCCGCAGTCGTACTTGCAGCTGATGCCAATGCCCGGCCCGTAGACCTCGGTCAGGCCGTAAATGTCGTAGGTGTCTATGCCAAGGCCGTCCTCGATGCGCTTGCGAATCTTCGCCCCCCAGCGCTCGGAGCCGATCACGCCATGCTTGAGCGCGATCTTGTCGCGAAGGCCGCGCGCCTCGACGGCCTCAGCCAGAAGCAGCGCGTAGCTGGACGTGGCGCAGATGACCGTCGACTGCATGTCCACCATGAACTGCAGCTGCTTCTCGGTGTTGCCAGGACCCATCGGGATGGCCATGGCGCCCAGGCGCTCGGCGCCAGCCTGAAATCCGATGCCCGCGGTCCACAGGCCATAGCCGGGCGTTATCTGGATGCGGTCGCGGTTGGTGACGCCGGCGAACTCGTAGCAGCGCTTGAACTGCTCCGCCCAGTCCTCCACGTCCTTGGCGGTGTAGGGAACGATGACCGGGGTGCCCGTGGTGCCCGACGACGAGTGGATGCGCACGATCTTCTCCTCGGGCACGGCGGCAAGGCCCAGCGGGTAGGCATCGCGCAGGTCCTGCTTCTGCGAGAAGGGCAGCTTCAGGAACTCCTCCTTGGAGGAGACGCCCGTGATGCCAGCCTCCTTCAGGCGCTGGCCGTAGAAGTTGTTCGAGGCGCGAAGGCGCTCGATCTGGCGGTTGACAAGCTCAAGCTGCTGGTCTGAGATCTGCATGGGAACCCCTTTCTGTGTTTTCGTTCAAAGGCGTCGTGGGCGGGCGAGAAGGGCTACGCGCCTCTTAGGCGCGCTCGAAGCCATACGAGAAGGCCTTGAGGTCGGCCTCGACGAAGCGCTCTGAGACGCGGTCGCGAATCTGGTCTTTGAGCGCGTCCGCGGAAAGGCCGAGCGCGCCAGTCCTTGCAGCCACTCCAAGAAGGACGACGTTCAAGAACTTGGCCGAGCCCGTCTCGCGCTCGGCGGCAGAAGCGTCTACGACCACAAGCCTGTCGGACGAGACGCGCTTGCGCAGGTACGCCATGATTGCGTCGAGGTCATAGGCAGGCCCTCCCGTCATGGCGCTCACGGGCACGACCGGCCGGTCTGCGACGATGACGGTTCCGTCCTTGCCAAGGAGCGGCAGTCGGCGCACCGCCTCGGCGGGCTCGAACGAGATCAAGAGGTCTGCCGAGCCGTTGCCGATGAGCGGAGAGTGGGTGTTCTCCCCTATGCGGACGTTGCTCATCACCGAGCCGCCGCGCTGCGCCATGCCGATGGTCTCGGCGGCCTTGACGGCAATCCCGGCGCTCATGGCCGCGCCCGAGATGAGCTTGGACGCAAGGACGGTGCCCTGCCCGCCGACGCCGCAAAGGACGATGTCAGTGCTCATCAGCGCTCACCTCCCGAAATGGCATGCGTGGGACAAATCTGCTCGCAAAGGGTGCAGCCCGTGCACTGGGACGAGTCGATGGCGACCTTTCCGTCAGGCTGCGGCACCAGGGCCGGGCAGCCAAGCTCGCGGACGCAGCGCTTGCAGCCGATGCAGACCTCTGCGTCCACGTGCGCCTGCTCGCGGCGTGGGTGCTCGAGGAACACGCACGGGCTCTTGAAGATGATCGCCTTCACGCCGGGCTGCGCCTCGACGCGTCGCACGGCCTCGACGGCAGCGGCATGGTCGAGCGGGTCGACGGTCTCGACGCAGGCAAGGCCGATCGCGCGAAGCACGCGCTCTATCGAGACGGGCGTGACCTTCTCGCCCGTGGCGAGGCGTCCCGTGCCGGGATGGGGCTGGTGGCCGGTCATGGCCGTGGTCGAGTTGTCGAGGACGCAGACCGTGAGGTCGGCCTGGTTGTAGAACGCGTTCACGACGCCCGTGATGCCTGACGCGAAGAACGTGGAGTCTCCCACGAAGGCAAAGGCGTGCGTGTCGGGCTCGACGTGCCAGAGGCCCTGCGCAACGGTGATGCCTGCGCCCATGCAAAGGCAGGTGTCGCACATGTCGAGCGGCGCGGCGTTGCCAAGCGTGTAGCAGCCTATGTCTCCGCAGAAGACGCACTTCTTGCCGCGCATCGCCGCCTTGACTGCGTAGAAGCTGGCGCGGTGCGGGCACCCGGCGCAGAGCACCGGCGGACGCACCGGAAGCTGAGGGGCGTCGTCTGCCGCAGGCGCGACCGAGGATGCATCGACGTCCTTACGGCCGAGGAACTTCGAGACGACCTCCCCCACGTATGCGACGGAGTTCTCGCCTGAGGGCTTCACGTCGCCGGTCAGCTTGCCGCGGATGCGCACGTCAAGGTGGTTGCGGCCGCAGACCTCAAGCAGCGCGCGCTCGATCACCGGGTCAAGCTCCTCGACGCAAAGCACCTCGTCCAGCCCCTCCAGAAACTGGAGCGCCAGCCGCTCGGGAAACGGGAACGGCGTGGCCACGCGCATCAGGCGCACGTCGTCGTCCGGGCGGACGTTCTCAAGGGCGTACTGCCAGTTGATGCCATGGCTCGCGATGCCCAGGCGGGGCTTTGCCCCAGAGGCGGGCTCGACCACCTGGTTGCGAGGGTAGTCGGAGAGCTCGTCAGAGAGGCGGGCGTTGCGCTGCTCGATTGCCGCGTGGCTTCTGACCGAGAGCGCCGGGAAGATGACCCAGCGCTTGGGGTCGCGCACGAACCCCTCGGGCACATGCCGCGCTCGCTCGCTCGGCTCTGCCACCTCAACGGCCTCGTAGCCGTGGTCGATGCGCGTCGTCGCGCGCAGGAAGACGGGCGAGTTCAGGCGCTCGGAGAGCTCGAACGCCTCCCCCACCATCTGGTAGGCCTCCTCGACGGAGCAGGGGTCAAAGACGGGGACCTTGGAGAAGCGCGCGAAGGTGCGCGTGTCCTGCTCGGTCTGGCTCGAGATGGGGCCCGGGTCGTCGGCGACGACGATCACCATGCCGCCCTTGACGCCCACGTACTCCAAGCTCATGAGCGGGTCTGCCGCTACGTTGAGCCCCACGCACTTCATGGTCACAAGCGAGCGGGCGCCCGCGTAGGCGGCGCCAGCCGCCACCTCCATGGCGGCCTTCTCGTTGACCGACCACTCCACGTGCACGTCCTTGGGATGCTCGGCCGCTATGGTCTCGATGATCTCGGTGGACGGCGTGCCGGGATAGCCCGCGACAACGTTCACCCCCGCCGCGAGGGCGCCAAGCCCAATGGCCTGGTTGCCCATCAGGAATCTCTTCTGCATAACCTCACCCTTCACGAAAGCATGCGATGAGGAAAACCCTACCACCGAGAGGGGCCTCGCGTCGGCGTCGTTGCGCGACCGTTACGAAAGCGCGGCGGCAAGCGCCTACAATGATTTCTGAGCCCTTCGGCAATGGATGCCCATGGGGACCGAGAAGGATCGCCTCAAGAAGCCTAAGGATCAATTGAGGGGGCAAGCGCCATGTACAACCCGCAGCTTGACACGTTCATCAAGGTGGCCGAGCTCGGAAGCTTCTCCAAGGCGGCCGAAGAGTCCTACATCACCCCCACGGCCGTCATCAAGCAGATCAACCACCTGGAGCAGCGGCTTGGAGTCAAGCTCTTCGTGCGCACGCACCAGGGCATCGTGCTTACGGACGCGGGACGCTCGCTCTATCGCGACAGCGTCTACATCACGAAGTACTGCCAGGACTCCGTCGAGCGGGCGCGTCGCGCCTCGCAGGACGTTTCCGACGTCGTCCGGATAGGCGTATCGCCCACCACGCCGGCAACGTTCTTCACGCGCCTGCACGTGAACATGGCAGACGCCTTTCCCGGCATGCGCTTCCAGTTCGTCCCCTTTGACAACACGCCGGAGAACGCGCGAGAAATTCTTGGACACCTGGGACAGAACATCGATATCGTCGCCGGCATCTTGGACGACGTGATCACCGAGCGCAACAACTGTGCCGCGACGCTCCTGACGGCGGTTCCCGCCTGCGTTGCCGTGCCCCTTGGCCACCCGCTCGCAAAGCTTGACTCGCTCGCGCCGTCGGACCTCGACGGGCAGGAGCTCATGATGCTTCGTCGCGGCTACATGGGCCAGATGGACGACATCCGCAACTACCTGCGCCGAGAGCACCCGACCACCCATATCGTCGACATCCCGTTCTACGACACCGAAGCCTTCAACACGGCGGAGAACAGCGGCCGGGCGATCGTTGCCGTCCAGGCATGGGAAGACATCAACCCCCTGCTTCGCATCATGCCGGTAAGGTGGGACTTCGCGCTTGGCTTCGGCATCCTCCACGCAAAGCAGCCTTCTCCGACAATCGAGAAGTGCCTGGATTCGTTCAAGCGCTACTTCGAGTAGCGCGACAGTCAGATCGAGATTAAAAGAAGGCCGGCCGCCCACGTTCTGGACGGTCGGCCTTGCGAAGTCGAGCGCTCCTCGAGAAGCCCTAAGCCTCGTCGTAGGTGATGAGCTGCACGTCGCCTTGCGACTCGACCCACGCGCGAATCTGGGGGTCGGTTGCCATCTCCACCTCTTTGGCCCTGTTGAGCGTGAGGCTCGAGTGGGACAAGAGGTAGGCGTCGACGTAGCCGGGGTGGCAGACGTAGGTGTTGGGCATGTCCTCGCGCGCCTCGCTCACCCCGCGGCGGAACCACTCGCGGGCATCGTACTGCTCAAACGGGAGCATGCAGCCGGAAGCGCAGATGCTCATGGGCTTTCCGTCGAAGGTGCACTCCATGGACGGGAGCACCACGCGGTTGTAGCGCAGCCCATGGCGCTCGGCCACGATGCCCAAGGCCTTGTCAAGGTTCCAGCTCATGACGGCGTGCCCCTCGAAGTAGCTGGGGTCGTGCCCGACGAGCTCGACAAAGCGCTGGTACTGAGCCTCGATCTCGATCACCATCTCATCCAGGCTGGCAAACTCCTCGCCCTTTGCAAAGGCCTCTCGATAGGTGCGGCTGCTCTTAAGGTTGCCTTGCTCGTCCACGAGCGAGGGGATCAGCTTGGGGTCAGCGCACGGCTTGCCGAGGCAGACGTTGGTATGCTGACCGAGGCAGACGCCCGTGCCGTCAAGCAGGGCAAGCCCCATCTTTACGGTGGGCATGTTGGGCATAACCCCAACGCTGCCGATGATACCGTCCTTCACGGTCTTGGCGATGCCAAGGTTTACCGCCTCGCTGTATCCAAGGTCGTCTGCCCTCACGATGATGCGCTTCATGATAGGAACTCCTCCTCTTTCCTAGATCCTATGCCTCGGCGATGGCCGCTGCGCCCTGCTCGGGAGCGCCCTCGATCTCTTCCTTGGTGAAGCCGAAGAAGTAGGTGAGCGCGGCCGTGGCAAGCATGGAGATGACGCAGGTGATGACGCCGTTGACGAGGTTCATGGGGTCATCCGAGATGAAGCTCACGATGGAGAGGAATCCGGAAGGCCCGAGCAGGTAGAAGCCGACGTGGGTGAGCGCGCCGTAAAGGCCGCCGATGGCGCCGCCAAGGATGAGCGTGAGCAGGCAGCGACGATACTTGAATGCGATGCCATAGAGCGTAGGCTCGGTGACGCCGCCCACGAAGCCAGAGATGAAGTAGCCAAGCGCCAGGGCCTTGTCGTCCTTGTTGCGCAGGCGCAGGAAGGCGCCGAGGGCAAGGCCGTATGCGCCCCAGGTGGCGCCCGTCGCGCCAATCATGACGCCGAAGTCGACGCCGACGGTGAGCAGGTTGTTCATGGTGAAGACGGCGAGGACGAGGTGCATGCCGGACAGCACGAGGAAGGTCCAGAGTCCGGAGACGATAACGACCACGATGGCATTGCCGATGCCGCCCATGCCGCTTGCGGCGATGAACAGGGCGCCGATGAGGTTGCCGAGGACAGATCCGATGGGAGCGATGGCGCAGAACTCGATGGGCACCATGATAACCATGGTCACGAACGGGGTGAAGATGGTCGAGAGGACCTCAGGCATGATCTTGTTGACGAAGCGATAGACATAGCCCATGATCCATACGGAGATGATCGCAGGCAGAATGGTCTGCGAGTAGTCGTTGAGCATGCAGGGGATGCCAAAGATGGTGAAGGGCTCGCCATTCTCGACGACGGTGACGAAGCCAGGGACCACCAGCATGGCCCCTGCGTACATGCCCAGAAGCGGGTTTACCCCGACCTTCTTGGCGGCTGTGTAGCCCGTGTAGATGGGCAGGAAGTAGAAGAACGAGTCGTACAGGAAGCTCAGCGTCGTGTAGAGGTCGGTCCCCTCTTGGATGAGGTTGAGCATCGTGGGCCCGCAGAACATCATCACGGTGCGGAACATTGCCGCCGTGATCATGACCGGGATGAGCGGGGTCATGCAGCTTGACATGTAGTCGAGAATAGCCCCGCCAATGGCCTTGGGAGAGTGGTCGCGCTTCTTGGGAGCCTCGTCGAGGTTCTCGTCGATGGCGTCCTGACGAGCGATGCCGCCGATGGCGCAGAACGCGTCGTAGACCTTCGGCACGTTCTGGCCAATGATAATCTGAGTCTGCTTGCCGACCTCCATGACGCCCAGCACGCCCTTGATGCCCTTGACCTTCTCGAGATCTGCCTTGTCCTGATCCCTGAGGTTCAAACGTAGCCTCGTCATGCAATGCGCCGCAGAGGCAACGTTTTCTGGACCTCCGATAGCGTCAAGGACTTCGGTCGCGATTCTGCGATCATTGTCTTCCATAACGCCCTTCCCTTCGCTGCTAGATTTGCCATTGGCCGAAAGGCGTCAGCCTTCCTGGCCCTCCTGTTGGCTTGAATTCTTGCAGGGGGCAGCTCGTTGCGGAAGTTCCGCTCTGTACAGGTGCTATAACCTTTAGGTTCAATCGTCTGTCCTAAAGGAGACTTCATTGACAAGGGCACTCGGAAGACACTGATGCCAGCAAGGCGAAAGCCACAGGCTAGCAACCCAATGGAAGGCGGACGAAATGAAGAAGCGCGTTATCGGCACCGGTTCTGCAGCAATGGAGGTTTCGGCGGTTGGCTTTGGATGCATGGGCCTCTCCCATGCCTATGGAGCCCCTACCGACGAGAAGGAGGGCATCGACCGCCTGCGCGAGGCAGTCGAGATTGGCTACACCTTCTTCGACACGGCGGAGATGTATGGCACCCCTGATGACCCGTACATGAACGAGCGGCTGGTGGGAAAGGCCTTCGAGCCCATCCGCGACAAGGTGAAGATCGCGACCAAGTTCGGCATCCGCTTTGACACCTCAAGCGGCACCACTCCCTACCCCATCGTGATGAACTCCACCCCCGAGCGCATCCGTGAGTCCGTCGAGGGCTCGCTCAAGCGCCTGCGCACCGACCACATCGACCTCTACTACCAGCACCGCATCGACCCCAACACCGAGCCCGAGGTGGTTGCCGGAGTGATGGCCGACCTCATCAAGGAAGGAAAGATACTGCACTGGGGCATCTCGCAGGTGGACGAGGATTACCTGCGCCGCGCGCACGCAGTCTGCCCGGTCACGGCCGTCGAGAACCGCTACTCCATGATGGCCCGCGCCTACGAGCCGCTCTTCCCCGCCCTCGAGGAGCTCGGCGTGAGCCTCGTGGCCTTCAGCCCGCTTGCCAACGGCCTTCTGAGCGGCAAGTACGGCAAGGGAATGACCTTCGACAAGAAGTACGACTATCGCAGCGCCATGCCGCAGTTCACCGACGAGGCCATGGAGAAGAACCAGCAGCTCCTGGACCTTGTGCACAAGACTGCAGAGGAGCACAACGCGACCGACGCGCAGATATCGCTCGCATGGATGATGTGCCGGAACTTCAAGCCGGGCATCGTGCCCATTCCTGGCACCCGCAAGGTCGAGCGCATGCGCGAGAACGCCGCCGCGTCGGAGATCGAGCTGAGCTTCGACGAGGTCTCTGCGATTGACGCTGCCTTGGACGAGATTCCCATGTCAGGCGTGTTTGGCGAGAAGCGATAGGAGCAAGGCTCTTAAAGAAGCCAGCTCTGAGCAAGGACCATCCCTAATAAGACATCGGGCGTGCGAGTACATTGCTCGCACGCCCGATTCATCTTCTGAGCTTCAATCCTGTGAAGAGCCGCCAGCAGAGAGTAGCTCGGCTATCGCCAATGCCTCTACGAGAAGTCCTCGATCTGGCCTTTGAGCTGGTCAATCGTCTGCTTGAGCTCCTCTGCGCTGTCGCGCTTCTTCTGCACGACCTCAGGGGCCGCCTTGGAGAGGAAGCCCTGGTTGGAGAGCGTGCGGTTGACGCCGTCGAGCTCCTTCTGCGCCTTGGCGAGCTCCTTGTTGAGGCGCGCGCCCTCGGCGGCGAGGTCAACCAGGCCGCCCACGACGACGAAGATCTCAAGGCCGGAGTCGGCAACCGAGACGGATCCCGCGGGCTTCTCCTGCTCGGCGCCAAGAGCTAGCTGGTCGACATGGCCGACGCTGCAGATGAACTCGCGCTGGGCCTCGAGCACGGCGACGTCCTCCTGCGCGGCGCGCACGCAGACGTCCAGCTCGGCCTTCGGGGACAGGCGGTAGCGAGCGCGCGTGGAGCGCACGGCAGAGACGACGCGGCGAGCAAGCTCGAAGTCATGCTCGGCCTTGTCGTTCACGAAGCCGGCAAGCGCGTCGGGCTCGGGCCATGCGGCGGTCATGAGGAACTTGGAGGAGTGGTCGTCCAGCCCGCTGGCGGGAAGGGCGTCCCACACGCTCTCGGTGACGAACGGCATCACGGGGTGCAGAAGGCGCATGGAGACGTCGAGCACGTAGACGAGGTTGCGCTGGACCTGCAGGCGCTCCTCGGGAGTGCCGTCAAGAAGGCGGCTCTTGCACAGCTCGATGTACCAGTCGCAGACCTCGTTCCAGAAGAACGACTGCATTCCGCGCGCGTAGTCGCCAAACTCGTAGTGCTCAAGCTGCTCGGTTGCCGACGCCACGGTGCGGGCGAGGCGCGAGAGCATCCAGGCGTCCTCGGCGGTCTCGGCCTTGGGGGCGCCGGGCGTGTAGCCGTCGAGGTTCATCTGCACGAAGCGGCTCGCGTTCCAGATCTTGGTGACGAAGCTCTTTGCCTGCTCGGTGCGGGGGCTGTCGATGAGCTTCTTGGTCTTCTTGTCGATGTTGGCGTCGAACTTGACGTCTTGGTTGTTGGTGACGAGCGTCAGCAGGTTGTAGCGCATGGCGTCCGCGCCGTACTTCTCGATGAGGTCCATGGGGTCGACGCCGTTGCCCTTTGACTTGGACATGCGGCTGCCGTCCTTGGCCAGGATCGTTGCGTAGATGTAGACGTCGTGGAACGGCACCTCGCCCGTGAAGTACAGCGAGCTCATGATCATGCGGGCGACCCACAGGGCGATGATGTCGCGCGCCGTCACCAGCACCTTGGTGGGATGGTGTCCCTCCATCTGCTCGGGATGGTCGGGCCAGCCCTGCGTGGCGAAGGTCCACAGCTGGCTCGAGAACCAAGTGTCCAGCACGTTCTCGTCCTGATGCACGTGATGCCCTCCGCACTTGGGGCACACGTCGGTGTCCTCCATGAGCGCGTCTTCCCAGCCGCAGTCGTCGCAGTAGAAGACAGGGATGCGGTGACCCCACCAGAGCTGGCGAGAGATGCACCAGTCCTTGAGGTTCTCCATCCAGGTGAGGTAGGTCTGCGTCCAGCGCTCGGGATAGAACTTGACCTCGCCTGAGGTCACGGCCTTGGTTGCGGGGCCCTTCAGCTTGTCGACGGCAACGAACCACTGCTCGGAGAGCCAGGGCTCAAGGGCCGTGTCGCAGCGATAGCAGTGCATGACCGAGTGGTCGAGGTCCTCGACGTGATCGAGAAGGCCGTGCTCGTCAAACCACTTGACGATGGCCTCGCGCGCCTCGTCTCGGCTCATGCCAGAGAACTCACCATAGCCCTCGACCACGTGGGCGGTCTCGTCGAAGATGTTGATCTTGTCCAGGCCGTGGGTCTCGCCCATGGCAAAGTCGTTGGGGTCATGCGCGGGCGTGACCTTCACGAAGCCGGTGCCGAAGTTCTTGTCGACATGCCAGTCGGAGAAGATCGGGATCTCGCGGTTGACGATGGGCAGCATGACCTTGGCGCCCACGAGCTTTGCCTTCTCGGGGTCCTGAGGCGAGACGGCGACGCCGGTGTCGCCGAGCATCGTCTCGGGGCGGGTGGTCGCCACGGTTACGTACTCGATGCCGTCGACGGGCTCCACGAGCGGATAGCGCAGGTACCAGAGGTGGCCATGCTCGTCGTGATACTCCGCCTCGTCATCGGAGATGGCGGTGCGGCAGTTGGGGCACCAGTTGACGATGCGCTTGCCGCGGTAGATCAGGCCGTCATGGTACCAGTCGCAGAAGACCTTGCGCACGGCCTTGGAGAACTCGGGCGACATCGTGAACTTCTCGTCGGAGAAGTCGATGGAGCAGCCCATGCGCTTGATCTGGCTGACGATGGTGCCGCCGTATTCGTGCGTCCAGTCCCAGCAGGCGTCGATGAACTTGTCGCGGCCCATCTCAAGGCGAGAGATGCCCTCGCTCTTGAGCTTCTTGTCAACCTTGGTCTGCGTGGCGATGCCGGCGTGGTCGGTGCCCAAGATCCAGCGCGTTGAGCGGCCGCGCATGCGGTTGTAGCGGATGAACGTGTCCTGGATGGAGTCGTCCATCGCGTGGCCCATGTGGAGGATGCCCGTGACGTTTGGCGGCGGGATTACGACGGTGCAGTCGCCAACGCCCTTGCTGCGCTGATAGCAGCCGGCGTCAATCCACTTCTGAATGAGCTTGGGCTCGGCCTCTTGCGGGTCGTAGGTCTTAGGCATCTCTTCCACAGTGCGTTCCTCTCAAAACTGCCCCGTCGGTGCGGGGCACACAAATTGCAGCTCATCAGCTTAGCACAGGCACGCGCAGATACGCCGCGCGGCGGCGCGGCGAGCCGTCGCGCGCGAAAACTTTCACGGTTCATGGAAGGTCGATGCTCCGGGAAGCGAAAGGCCGTCGCGCGAGCCTTTGCTACCTCCTGATGAAGCGCTCGTCCGATGGCGGCTGCGAGTCGTCGCTCACGTAGCGCTCCACGTCCATATGGAGGTCGTACTTCTCGCGCAGCTCCGCGAGCTGGGCCATCATCGGCGAGGCGTGGTGGGCATCAATCGCCGCCTGGTCTTTCCATGCGTCGATGAGAAGGACGGTCTCGGGGTCGTCCAGCGGAAGGAAGTACTGATAGCGCTCGTTTCCCTCCTCCGCGCGAATGGCGTCGGCGATGCCGCTCGACTCCATCTCGGCCGCAAAGCGGCGGGCGCTTCCGTTGGTTCCGTGGTAGTAGAGGTTCACAACGAGGCTCATGGGCTCTCCTGTCTTCGCACGCCGCCTGGCTGGCAGCGTATGTATGCTATTCCGCCTGCCACCAGGGCTTGTCGGCGGCAAACGACTCGAGCGGGCCGAGGTAGGCGCATTCCTCATCGGACAGGGAGTCGCGCGCGCAGTCAAGAAGCGTCAGCTCCCACTCATAGAGGGGAATCCCATAGGGCTCGGACTGCTTGCCGTGCGCCTGGACCTCCCTGATTGCGGCCTCGACGTCCTCCTGGCCAACCGGCCAGCTTCCGTCGTGGACGCCCAGCGCCTCCTCAATCTCCTGGAGCGCGTCATCGGAGTAGAAGACGCCCTTCAGAAGCGCCACATACCCTGCGATAACGTCACGTGGCACGGAGTCTGCCGGGCGCACCTCCACGACGCGCTTCAGGCGCGCATGGGGCCAGAACATCGAGAGCAGGTGCTCCACGTCGGCCTCGCTCATGGGAGAAGATCCGTAGACCTCGCGCGCGGGGGCGCCTCCCGTAGCCTTCAGGGTGGGCGCTGTCACAAAGATCGGCGGCGTTGCGAGCACCCAGTCGGCCATCTGCGAGAACCCATAGCCGTCCTCGAAGAGGCCTGGCTGTATTCCGCAGCGGGCATCGTCGACGTCCGCCCAGACAGAAAGGCGGCGAAGCGGCAGGTGGTTTGGCTCGCCCTCGAAGGTGCGGGTGTTGTCCATCATCGCGGTGAGGATGGGCGTCATGGCAACCGCCACGCGAAGCTTGCGGATGGCGTCCTTCTCGTTGCGGTAGTCGATCGAGACCTGAGTGGACGCCGTCGTGCGCATCATGCGCTCGGCATGGGTCCCGATGGAGTGGAAGTAGGCGTCCATGTAGTGGTAGCGGCGCTTGGGGATGAGCGGGAGGTCGAGCGCCTTTGCCGCGGGGTTGTAGCCGACGGCCTCAAGGTGAAGGCCATGCCGGGCGAGCACGGGGTCGAAGGCCGCACGGAACTCGTCGTAGCCCTCCATCACGACGCTCACGTTGTGGTGAGGCGCGACGCTGACCTCGATTTGGCCCGCAGGCTCAAGCGAGATGTCCGCGGAGGAGCTCGAAAGGCCGATGAGGTCGCCGTCGGCGCCAAGCGTCTCTCCCTCAAACGAGGGGCGCAGCTCCTCCAAGACCTCACGAACGCCTGCCACGCCATCGCGAGGCTCGTAGGTTGCGGGCCTCCCGTCGTCGCTGAGGACTTGGTGCTCCACTTCAAGGCCCAAAAGGCCATACTCGGGCCCCTGGTGGAAGCCCCTCTCCCAATAGCTGATCACACGCCGCTTGTTCTCGGCATAAATAGCATCTTTCGTGGTCTCGGGCACGCGATATCGCCTCTATGAAATAGAAGTCAGTTAGTAGGAGTTCAGTATACCCATCCGCCACGGCCACGTCGGCCATCATCACAGCTATCATCAAACGAGTATCGAGACGGCTCGGAAGAGGGGCAGGCATGGCAGAGGCGACAGAGGCATCAACTTCGCGGCTCGAGCTCATCTTGGGAAAGGATGGCGTAGAGCGCCTTGCAAAGTCGTTCGTCGTCGTGCTGGGCATCGGCGGCGTGGGCTCCAACTGCGCAGAGGCGCTTGCCAGAGGCGGCGTCGGCACGCTTGCCTTCGTTGACAGGGATGTGGTGGAGCCAAGCAACATCAACCGCCAGGCTGTAGCGTACTTCTCCACCATCGGGCGTCCGAAGGTCGAGGTCATGGCCGAGATGGCGAGAGACATCAACCCAGAAGTCAATGCCATAGCTGTGAGGTCTTTTCTCACGCGCGACAACATCGGGCAGCTCATGGCCTCTTTTCCCCGCCGGCCCGACTACGTTGTCGACGCAATCGACAACGTGACTGCCAAGCTCTCGGTAGCGCTCTGGTGCCAAGAGAACGAAGTGCCGCTCGTCTCGAGCATGGGAGGGGCCAACAAGCTTCATCCCGAGCTTCTGCGCTTTGCTGACATCAACCAGACGCACGACGACCCGCTCGCAAGGATTATCCGCAAGGAGGGGCGCAAGCGAGGCATCCGCAAGCTGCGCGTGCTGTACTCGCCTGAGCATCCGGTCTCGGCAAGCTCCCCCGGCGGAGCGCCCGAAGGCACGCGCCTTCTGGGCACGATGTCATACTTCCCGCCCATCATGGGGCAGATGCTCGCTGGCGACGTGATCCTCTCGCTCACAGGCCTTGCAAAAAGAGGCGAGCACAACGAACGCCAGAAGGCGCAGCCATGAGGTACTTTGACGCTCACGTGCACCTCGACCTGATGACGAATGCCGCCGAGGTGGCAAGCCAGGCCCAAGGACTGGGGCTCGGGGCGCTCTCGTGCACCGTGGAGCCCGCTGGCTATGCGCCCGCGATGCAAGAGCTGGCAAAGGCCGAGGACATTCACGTTGCGCTAGGAGCCCACCCGTGGTGGGTTGCCGACGGCCGCGTGAGCGGGGCCGACATCGACTCGCTTGTCGAGATGCTCGCCACAACGCGCCTTGTGGGCGAGGTTGGGCTTGACTTCTCGCCCAAGCACGTGCGCCCCGGGTCAAGAGGCGCGCAGATGGAGGCTTTTTCTCGCATCGTATCTGCCTGCGTTGAGACAAGTGACCCTTCACATCCAAAAGTCTTGTCGATCCACTCCGTGCGCGCGGCAACGACCGTGCTGGACCTGCTTGAGCGCGAAGGGGCAACGAGCGCGTGCCGCTGCGTCTTCCACTGGTTCTCTGGCTCGACCGACGAGCTGTGGCGCGCCGTCCGCGACGGATGCTGGTTCTCGCTCGGCGAGCGCTCTCTCGCGACCGGCAAGGGACGAGAATACGCAAAGCTCGTGCCGAAGGATCGCTTGCTTACCGAGACGGACTACCCTCCGCGAGAGAGCGCGCCCGGCTCTGCGGAAGAGGTCGTCGAGTCCCTGCGGCGCGCGCTCGCAGGCCTCGCCACGGCACGGAAGTGCGAGGAAGGCGAGATTCAGGAGCTCATGGTTGAGAACGCGCGAGCGCTCCTCGCCTAGCGCAAAGATGGCCAGAGAGCTACAGCTGACGCCTGTTCTGTGGGTTTCAAGAGCTAGAGGCCTGCGCGCTTGCGCTGGTAGCCATCATGCTAGAGTCAAGCAATGCCAAAAGTTAGCGTCTCTTCCAAGCGTTGCGGAGACGCCTAGGAATTTTGGGCCCCGCCGGCCCTATGGAAGAAAAGGGCACATGAAGCCACTGCGCAAAGCCACTCCCCTCGGGGAGCCCCGTTCAAGAACAATGCTCGCCACCTCGTCGAACGAGCTGCCTCTTCGCCTCGACGACGTCGTTATCGTCTTCGCCTGCAACGAATACTTCGTCCCATACATGTCGGTTGCCATCGAGTCGATCATCGAGAACGTCTCGCCCGAGCGCCATTACGACATCATTGTGCTGACACGCGACATCTCCCCCACCTCGATGATCACGCTGACCGAGCAGGCCACCAAGGACAACGTGGATGTCGGCTTTCTGGACGTGGACGCCGCGCTTGGCGACCTGGAGCTCCCGCATCACGGGCACTTCCGCCCCGAGACGTACTTCCGCCTTCTTGCGCCGACGCTGCTTCCCAACGTGAAGAAGGCAATCTACCTAGATTCCGACCTTGTGGTCTGCAAGGACGTCTCTCCCCTCTTTGACACCGACGTGGACGGCTACCTCTTGGCGGCAACGCGAGACGCCGACACGATCGGCCAGATCGACGGCTACGATGCGACCGTCGAACCGTATCTGAAAAACGAGCTTGGGATGGATGACCCTCACGACTACTTCCAAGCGGGCGTCCTTCTCATGAACCTGGAGAAGTTCCGCCAGACGATAAGCGCGCCCCAAATCCTTCACCTGGCAACCGAGCGCGAGTGGCGCTGGCTTGACCAGGACGTCCTCAACAAGGTTGTCAACGGCCGCTATCGCCGAGTCCACATGAAATGGAACTATCTGGTGGACTGGCAGCACATGAGGCGCACCCACATCGTGCGCCAGGCTCCAATCGACGTGCAGCTTGAGTACGACGAGGCCAGAGAAGAGCGCTGCATCGTACACTACGCGGGACCGGACAACAGGCCTTGGCTCTACCCAGACTCTGACCTGGCCGAGCTCTTCTGGTACTATGCCGCAGGCTCCCCCTATCTCGACGAGCTGCGCGGACGTCTTGCAGAGTCACGCTCGACGGCCGCGGGGCTCTTCCGCCGCGCATGGTCCGTAGCCATCTACCACGGCGTGATGCGCGCCTTCGACTACACCTGCCCCGGCGGCTCGAAGCGTCGCGAGAACATCATCAAAGGCTACATGTTCCTTGGCGGAACGACGGGCTAACGACCCCGGACAGACGAGAAGCGCGGCGGAACAAAAAGGCGGCTACGGTCCTGATGCCTTGGACCGCGGCCGCCTTTGCTGCGTGCTTGTAGGAGCTCCCCCTAACTAGAGCTCCCTCAATCTAGGAAGCGAGACTAGCTGGCACGGTGCTTTCCCAAGAGGGGCTCCTGGCGAATGATTTCGGGGGGCTCTTTCCCGCCAACGCTCTCTGCCGTCACGATGACCTTCGTGATGTCGAGGTCGCTCGGCAAGTCAAACATGGTCTGCTCGAGCGTGGACTCGCAGATGGCGCGAAGGCCGCGGGCTCCCGTCCCGCGCTCGATTGCCTGGTGGGCGATCTCGCGGAGAGCCGCGTCGGTGAACTCGAGGTCGACGCCCTCGATCTCGAACATGCGACGGTACTGCTTCACGAGCGCGTTTCTCGGCTGCGTCAGAATCTGGACGAAGTCGTCCTCGGTCAGCTCCTTGGTGGAGCAAATCACGGGGATTCGGCCGATGAACTCGGGAATCATGCCAAACTTGTGGAGGTCCTGAGGCATGACCTGCGCCATGAGCTCGTCTTCGTCGGCGTCGTTGCCGCGGGAGATCTCGGCATTGAAGCCGACTCCCTTCTTTCCAATGCGGTCGGCGACAATCTTGTCCAGACCGACGAACGCGCCGCCGCAGATGAACAGTATGTTCCTCGTGTTGATGTGGATGAGCTCCTGCTGGGGGTGCTTGCGGCCGCCCTGGGGCGGCACGCTTGCGTCTGTGCCCTCAAGGATCTTGAGGAGCGCCTGCTGGACTCCCTCGCCGGAGACGTCGCGCGTAATCGAGAGGTTCTCCGCCTTGCGCGCGATCTTGTCGATCTCGTCGATGTAGACGATGCCAATCTCGGCCCGCGAGACGTCCCCGTCGGCAGCCGTGATGAGCTTGAGCAGGATGTTCTCGACGTCCTCGCCCACGTATCCGGCCTCGGTCAGAGTCGTGGCATCGGCAATCGCGAACGGCACCTCGAGAAAGCGAGCGAGCGTCTGGGCAAGAAGCGTCTTGCCCGTGCCCGTGGGACCAAGCAGGAGGATGTTGCTCTTTGCGATCTCAACGTCCTCCTCGCCCTCGGGCACCTCGTCGTTTCCAGAGAGGATGCGGCGGTAATGGTTATAGACGGCCACGCTCATGGCGCGCTTTGCTGCCTCTTGGCCCATCACGTACTGCGACAGCTCGTCGTAGATTTCGTGTGGGGTCGGCACCTCCTTGATGGGAAGGGAGGAAGCATCGATCTCCTCATCTTCGGAGCTTGCGTCCGCCTCGTCAATCATCTCTGCGCAGGCGTGAACGCACTCGTCACAGATGAAGACACCGCCCGGACCCTGGATGAGCTTGTCTACCTGGCTGCGGGTCTTCCCACAGAAGGAGCAGCGCATCTCTCGTCCGTCGTCGCCCCTGCCTCTGCCATTCTCTGCCATTCGCTACTCCTGGTTGCTCTGCTCGGCGCGCGATGTGATGACCTTGTCGATAAGACCGTAATCAAGCGCCTCCTGCGCGCGCATGTAGTTGTCGCGCTCGGTGTCGGCGTGGACCTTCTCGACTGGCTGACCGGTGTAGTCAGAGAGCATCTGGTCCATGTGCTCACGGATCCACTTGGTCTCGTTTGCCTGAATCTGGATGTCTGTCTGCTGGCCCTGCGTGCCGCTCGACACCTGGTGGATGAGGATCATCGAGTTGGGCAGCGCCAGGCGCTTGCCCTTGGTGCCAGCAGCAAGAATCATAGCGCCCATCGAGGCGGCCATGCCCACGCAAATGGTGGAGACGTCGGGCTTGATAAAGTTCATCGTGTCGATGATGCCCAGGCCCGAGTAGACGTCGCCGCCAGGAGAGTCGATGTAGAGCGAGATGTCCTTGTCGGGATCTTGGCTCTCGAGGTGCAACAGCTGCGCGATCACGAGGTTCGCGGACTCGCGCGTGACCTCCTCGCCGAGAAAGACGATGCGGTCGTTCAGCAAGCGCGAATAGATGTCATAGCTGCGCTCGCCGCGCGGGGTCTGCTCAACCACGTATGGGATGAGCGGGATGTCCTTTGGTGTTTGCATTACGAGTTCCTTCCTCTAGGTACACGGTCGCCCCGGGGACGCCAAGGCGAACCCGGGGCGAGAAGGTTATACCCAAGTTAGGGGCTACTCTTCCGCAGAGTCCTTTGCCTCGGCCTCAGCGTCATCAGAAGCCTCGTCGGCCTTGGCTGCCTCCGCAGCCTCGTCGACCACGGTCACCTTGGCGTTCTCGACCAGCCAGTCAAGGGCCTTGGTGCGCTTAATGGAGTCGCGAATGGCAGGAAGCCTGCCCTCGGAGCGCCACTGCTCGATGGAGGCGTCGACGTCCTTGACGCCGGCCTTCTCGAACTCGGAGCGGACGTCCTCCTCGGTGGCCTCAAGCCCAAGCTGGCGAACGATGGCGTCGAGGGCCAGCGACTGGCGAGCGCGCTCCTCGGCCTGCTCGTGCAGGTCGGCGATGAAGTCGTCCACGGGGATGCCGCGGGCCTGAAGGTACATGTCAAGGCTGATGCCCTGGCGCTGCATCTGGCCGAGGACCTCCTGGCCGAGCTCGTTGAAGACCTCGTTCTGGTAGTTCTCGGGAATCTCGTCGAGGGTCAGTCGCTCGCCCACGGCCTCGACCACTCGGTCCTCCTTGAGGCCGGGAAGGCTGACCTTCTTGTCCTCAGCGATCTCGTCGCGGACGGCGTCCTTGAAGGCATCGACGGTGTCATAGCCGAAGCCCTTCTTGGCATACTCGTCGGTGAGCTCGGGGACGTGCGGGCGACGGACGCCCTTGACCGTGAACTTGGCCTTGTAGCTGTCCTCGTGCGCGTCGTCGCCCTCGCCGTGTGACACGGTCCAAGCGACCTCCTTCTCGTCGCCGGCCTTGGTGCCAACGAGCGCATCGAGCACCTCGGCGGGCACCCTGTCGTCCTCAAGGGTGAGGGACTGGTCGTTGCCAGCGAGCTTCTCGGCGCCCTCCACGTTCTCGACGTCGACCTTCACGACGTCGCCCTTCTCGGCGACCTGGTCCTCGGGAAGGTCCTCATAGGTGGTCTGGTAGGTCAGATAGCGCTTGACCTGCTGTTCGACCTCGGCGTCGGTGACGTCCTCGGGAGGCATGTTGATCTCGGGAGCGTCATAGGAGCTGAGCTCGGCGGCAGGACGCACGTTGATCGTGACGTCGATGACGTAGTCAGTGTCATCGACGGCAGGCTTAACGTCAGAGCCGAAGTCAACCTGGCCGATGGGCACGATGTCGAGCTCGTCAAGCATCAGAGGCTCGGCGTCGTTCAGGAGGTCATTGGTAGCCTGAGCGCGGACCGACTCCTTGCCGATGATGCCATCGATCACCGGGCGCGGGGCATGACCGCGACGGAAGCCCTGGAAGTTGTACTTGTGCGCGATGTCCTTGTAGGTCTTCGCGATAGCCGCGTCAACGTCAGCGGCGGGAATGGTGAGCTTCGCGGCAACCTTGTTGTCCTGCGGCTCTTCGGCAGTGACAGTGATCTTCAACGTTCCTCCAGTGTCTCGTGCCTCGGCAGGATGTGCCCCGCCGAGCTTGCTTCGGCTGTATGTATGTGGTGCGGGCGAAAGGACTCGAACCTTCACGGAGTTTCCCCCACTGGAACCTAAATCCAGCGCGTCTACCAGTTCCGCCACGCCCGCATTGACACACATAGCCTTGCAATCATAGCAAAAACGTTGCCAGTGTACCCACGCGCCGGCGCATCAATTCCAATAAAGTCCGCAGGACGAGCGCAGCCGAGCTTTTTTGAGCGAGCCTATTCACCGGGCCATGGCAAGAGCGCGCTCCTCGTTGTTTCCGTAGCGGCTCTTGATAAAGCCTTGTCTATCCGGCGATCTCGCGGACTGCAGCGATTGCGGCGTCCACCTCAGCTGCCGTGTTGAAATACGAGAAGCTGAAGCGGACGACGCCCTGGTCGACCGTCCCAAGCGCCTGGTGCATGCGAGGAGCGCAGTGGGCGCCCGGCCTTGTCGCGATGCCGTAGCCCTCGGCGAGCGCGTCGGACACGGCGCCCGAATCGTAGTCGCGGATGTTGATGGAGACAATCGCGGTTCTCTCGCGGCCGTCCTCCAGCGTGATGTCGCCATAGACCTTGACGCCATCGACGTTATGGACGCCCTCGTAGAAGCGCTGCATCAGGATTCGCTCATGATGGCTGATCGCGGTCACGCCAATGTCCTCGACAAAGTCGAACGCTGCGGAGAGACCGGCCAGCCCATGGCTGTTGAGCGTTCCTGCCTCGAGGCGCGTTGGGTAGTCTGCGGGCTGCGCCTTCGAGTATGACTGGACGCCAGTTCCGCCCACCTTCCAGGGACGAATCTCGACTCCCTTGCCCACGCACAAGCCCCCTGTCCCCTGAGGACCATAGAGTCCCTTGTGACCGGTGAAGCAGAGGACGTCGATGCCCATGGCCTGCATGTCTATGGGAACGCATCCCGCAGTCTGAGAGGCGTCTACGACAAAAATCAGGTCGTGCTCGTGGGCAATCTTGCCGATGCGGGCCACGTCAACGAGGTTTCCGGTCACGTTTGAGGCGTGATTCGCCACGATAAGCCGCGTGTTCGGCTTGATCAGGCGCTCGAAGTCGTCATAGTCGATCATCCCCAAGCGGTCTGCTGGCACAAAGTCTACTTGCAGACCGCGTTCAGCCTGAAGTCGATAGAGCGGACGCAGGACGGAGTTGTGCTCGAGGTCGGTCGAAATAGCATGATCGCCTTCATTGAGAATTCCCATGAGGGCAATGTTGAGCGCCTCGGTGGAGTTTGAGGCAAAGCAGACATGGTCGGGGCGCCAGCACCCAAAGAGGCGGGCAGCCTTCTGCCTGCAGGCGAGGTCCACTCGGGATGCCGCAAGGGAGCCCGAGTGCGCGCCGCGCGAGGCGTTCCCCATCGTCGTGAGGGCCCTCGCCACGGCTTCGACCACGCAGTCGGGCTTCTTCATCGTCGTCGCGGCATTATCGAGGTAAATCATTGCGCTTCCTATGCAGGTTTGCTTAGATGACAAGGCTGTAGACTCCGGAGTGCTCTATTCCCGCCTCGTCCAGAGCCGGGAGAAGCACCTTCTCGTCTCCTGGCGCGGCCTTCCAAGAAAGGCCGCAGCCAGCCGAGATCTCGCGGGGCAGCGGGATGATGCGGCCGGGGAGCCCCTTCGAGAGAAAGAGCTCCTCGGCCTCCATGGCCGCAGTGGTGCTGTCGAAAGAGATAACGACGGCGGGGCGTTTCGGAAGGGCCATGGCTCGTCCCTACGGACGGACAACCAGCGTGGCGCCCTCGAGCTTATCCACGATCTCGTACATGTTGGAGACTCGACCAACCTTGAGCTGGTCGGTGATGCCGTAATAGTTCAGGCAGGTGCCGCAGGTCATGATGTCGACGCCAGCATCCGCCATGGCCTGGATGTCCTCGAGCGAGAGCGAGCCCTCGCAGGTGAGGTGAGCGCCGCCGTTATAGAAAATCACGGTCTGCGGCAGCTCGTCCTGCTGGGTGAGCGAGTAGATGAAGGCCTTCATGAGCTGGCGGCCAAGCTTGTCGTCTCCCGAGCCCATCGCGTCTGAGCTGATCTGCACGACCACGTTTTTCTTCTGCGGAACCAGGCAGGTAGCGTTGTCGATCTCGTCAGAGGAGACAGTGAGCCCCTCGGGAACCGCAATGCTGACCTCGTAGCTGTTGTCTCCCTTGGTCTCGACGGTCGCAGAGAGCCCCCTGTCGGCAGCAAGCTTCTGCAGGTTCTGGACAGCGGTTCCGTTGTCGACCAAAGTCACGACGGTGCCTGCGCTCTCCATGCCCTTGATGGCCTTGAGCGTCATGACCACGGGGATGGGGCAGGCCTTTCCCATTGCGTCTACCTTAACGATGTTTTCCATGATTGCTTCCTTCCGCTATCGGATGCAGCTATTGCTGAGAATTGATGTGACCGCGCTGAGAAGTGACGTAGCCGCCTCCGCCTTGCCAGCCGTTGCCGGGGGATTCCGTCATCGCGAGAATTACCGCTGACGCGATTAGCGAGATTTCGTCTTCCGCAATGGTTCTCGCGCTCAAGAGAACGCGGCCATCATGGACGCGGCTCACTATTGGCACAGCTGACTGGCGAAGGCGTCTCTCAAGCCCGCGCGCGCCGAGGTCGCCTGCGCCAAGCGACACGGCGCAGCCCGGCAGCGTGACCCCAGGAAGAGAGCCGCCGCCGGCCTCGTCTTCCACGTCTTGGAGGCGCGCGTCGACGCCTTGCCCTTCTGAGCTGATCGCGTCGAGAAGGAGCTTGGCGCGATCAGCGCAATCCTCCCGGCTCATGGCGAGCATGCGGAGCGTGGGCACGCGAGAGATGGCCTCCTTTGGGCTGAGGCAAAGCTGGAGCGTTCCCTCCAGCGCAGCAAGAGAGAGCTTGTCGATGCGAAGGGCGCGAGAGAGGGGATTTCGCTTGAGGCGGTCAACAAGGCCCTTGCGACCGAGTATGATGCCTGCCTGGGCAGACCCCAGGAGCTTGTCGCCGGAAAAGCACGCGAGGTCAACCCCGTCCCGGATTGCGGCGCGGACGTCCACCGCCTCGGGGATGCCCAAGAGCTCGGACGGAAAGAGCGTGGCAGAGCCGGCATCAAAGATCGCTATGGCTCCGTGCTGGTGTGCCATTTTCGCAAGGTCGCCCGCAGAGACGGATTCGGTAAATCCTTTCATGACGAAGTTGCTGGCATGCACTTTCAGAAGAGCCTCGGCGCCTTGGCCAAGGGCTCGCTCGTAGTCATAAGGATGCGTCTTGTTGGTGGTCCCTACCTCGAGAAGCTCGGCTCCCCCTCGCTCCATGATGTCTGGCACGCGGAAGGAGCCGCCAATCTCGACGAGCTCGCCACGAGAGATGGCAACCTTCTTGTTCCGGCAAAGCGTGTCGAGCACGAGCAGCACCGCACTGGCGTTGTTGTTCACGACCATCGCCGACTCTGCGCCAGAAAGCTTGCAGAGGAGACGCTCCACATGGGAATAGCGACTGCCACGATTCCCGTCGGCGAGGTCGTACTCGAGGTTCGAGTACCCAGCGGCGACTTCGGCCACATGGCGCGACACCTCTTCGCCCAAAGGGGCACGCCCGAGGTTGGTGTGGAGCACGATGCCCGTCGCATTGATGACGCGGCGAAGGCTGTAGTTTTCGCCCAAATCGAGGCCATCCAAAATATCTGCCGCGATTTCGTCGACAGAGGGAACTGAGGCCATCTTGCCAGTGAGGACGTTCTTGCGAAGGACCTCGAGATAGTCGCGTGCATACTCCCGTACCTGCTCATATGGGAAACGCGAGCAGGCGTCATCCAACGCAGGGCTTGAGAGAAGCACGTCCACCTTTGGTATTAGGCGGAGAAGCGACGTGTCAGACACGCATCCTCCAATTCCAATCGCCATGCCATAATCCATCGCAAAGAATATTAATCGCGTTTAGGAAAAACTTCCATACCAACGCATCCGACCGGCTTGAGAGGCAGCAGAAGGCGCCCGCCTCAGCGAGGGGACGCCCATGCAAACGGACCTCTTAGAGCATCTCGAGGAACGCCTCGACGCGGGTCTTCAGCTGACCAGAGTCTTCGCTGGAGTAATCAGTAGTGATGTGCATGTAGGGGATGCCAGCCTCCTGCGCTGCCTTCTCCATGCCGAAGGACTCCATGTCATAGATGGTGCAGAACTGCAGCGAGCAGTCAATGATGCCGTCGGCATGCTGCTCCTTTGCCATCTTGAGCACGTCCTCGATGCGGCCGGGGTTAGGCGTATAGATTGCGCAATTGATGTTGAAGTAGCGGTCGGCAATGGCGTCGTAAAGCTCGTCGAGCGTCTGGCCGCCCTCGTCGACGAGGTCCTTGTAGTAGCGGCTGCCCGTGCAGCACTCCTCTCCCACGATTACGGCGCCTGCCTGCTCGATGATCGTGAAGATCTTCCAGTAAGGTACGGCCATGGGCGTGCCGGTGTAGAGGATGCGCTTTGCTCCCTTCTCGCTCACGCCGACGCCGTCATGCACACGCCTCTCGCACTCCTCCGACATCTTGTTGATTGCCGCAGTAAGCCTGACGGGGTCGTCCATGAAGGCCGCCTGCACGGCCAGCAGACTATCGAGGCCAGAGATGGGAGCCGGATCGGCAGAGCGCGTCTTGTAGAGTCGCTGGAGCGCGCGGCGCTTGTCGTTCGCCTGCTTGATTGCCGCCTTGAGGCCCTCGTAAGCAATCGTGTTTCCAGTCTCCTGCTCGACGCGCTTGGCGAGTCGGCGCACCTCGTTTCTGAAGTGCTGCTTTGTCTCGTCGGTCTTCACGTTGGGAACGTCCATGATGAACATTGGCTTCTGGGTTCCGAAGAACTCATAGGCCTTCTTCTTGCCGTCGCAGGTGTTCTCGCCCACCACGAGGTCGCTCGACTCGATATAAGGGCACACGCGACCAAGCTTGAAGCCCGTAAAGCTCTTGATGAGAGGGCAGGTGTTGCGGGGCAGATGCTCCTCAACCTTGGCAGTGTCCCAGTCGGCGCCAGAGCAAAGGCCCACCGAGGTTCCGCCTGCCGCGGTGATGATTTCCTCGGGAACGTAGAGGCAGAAAGAGCCGACGACCTTCTTTCCCTCAGCGTGCTTGGCATCAACCATCTCCTTGATGCGGCCGGAGTGGATGTTCATCGCAACCCCGTCAAGGTACGAGGTCGACTCTGGACGATTCTTCTGGGAGAGATAGCTTTCCTGATACATCTGCCCAACGGCTCCAAGAAGGCCGTCGTGGGCTTGGACGTCCATGCCGAGCTCCGACCACATGGGGTGGTAGTCGACTTCGGCTGTCTGAGAGTTCTCGCTGCTCTCGCTCATCGAAATTCCTTTCCTCTTGCTCGTTCCTACGTAATGAGGGACCCCTTCCCGGTCCTGTCTAAAATACTGTAATCGTGATTATTAAAAACGTCTTTCTTTTATTGAGCCCAATCGGCAGGCGGCAAGAAAGAGAGAGGGCAGCCGTCGAAACGACCGCCCCTCTCTCTTGTAAGAAGCTATGCCGATAAGCCTCAGGAAAGCTGAACGCTGGCGAGGCTCTCCTTCTATTGTTCGGTAGCGCAGCGAAGGCGTAGGAACGTAAGGAACTGCTGCGTCTTCTCGTCCATCTGAGAGGACGAACGATGTATGGCATACAGGTTTCGTGTGGCGGATGGACAGTTGAAGTCAAACGCGACAAGCCGCCCCTCCTTGACGCGGTCCTTGACCGCCCTATAGGACATGACGCTGACGCCGAGCCCCGTCTCCACCAGGTTCTTGATGGCCTCTTGGTCATTGATGCGCGCGACGATGTTCAGGCTTTCGCTCGCGATGCCTTCCTCCACGAAGATCTGGTCCATGACCCCGCGAGAGGCGCTTCCCTCGCGCCGTTCGATAATCGGGTTTTCCGTCAAGATGTACGCAATCGTCGTCCTCGAGGGCCTTTTGCTCTCAGCGACAAGCTGCTTGGTCGCTGCCGTAACCAAGACGAGGCGGTCCTTGCAGATGGGCACGCTCTCAATCGTTGGGTCTTCGGGAGACATCCCAATGACGCCCAGGTCGAAGAGCCCCTCCTTGAGGCTTGAGAGCACGCCTTGACTATCGTCCTGATAGATAACGAATTTGACGTCGGGGTACTCTTGGGAGAACTCCGAGAGCACCGTGGGAAGGATGTAGGCGGACGGAATGGACGAGGCGCCCAGATATATCGTCTTGGAGTCGCGCTCCCTCGCTGCGCCAATGATGTGGTCATACATCGTGAGCATGTCGACGGCCTGGTCGTAGATGCGCTCGCCTTTGGGCGTGAGCTCGACGCGCTTTGCCGTGCGAAGCACCAGCGGAACCCCGAGCTCCTCCTCCAGCATGCGCACATGGGTCGACACCGTTGGCTGCGAGACGCCCAGAAGGCTGGCCGCCCCGGTAAAGCTCCCGCATTCGACGACCGTGACGAATGACCGAAGCTGCTTGAAGTCCATGTACGCTCCCCGCCCTTTTTCAAGTCCCAAGCAATGGCGCTTGCTTGGGACTGCGTTTTCCGCATGCCTAGCACCATCTATAGAGTAGTTTACCTACATATTGGGATTTTTAATTACTATGGAATTCGTCCATAAAATGACCTGCCGAGAGGGGGAAGGCGGGCTGAGACCCGCCAAGCAGATGGGAAGAGTCAGGTACACAGACGAGGAGCGCCGGACCGTCGTCCACACCTTCGTGGAGGCAACGCGCAAGATCGTTATCGAGAAGGGCGCACGCGCCGTGTCGATTCGCGAGATCTCCCGTCAGACGGGCTATAGCAGCGCAACGCTCTACCTCTACTTTGCCGACGTGGACGAGCTTTTGATGTACGTGGGAATCCAGCCGCTCACCAAGATGTGCGAGGAGCTTGCTGCCGAGACCGACAAACGCATGAGCGCAGAGGAGCGCTACGAGCGCGCCTGGCGCATAACATGCGAGTACAGCTTCCGAGACCCCGACCTCTTCTACAGCCTCTTCTTCGGAACGCATCGAGTAGAGATAACCAACGTGGTGCAGCGCTACTACAGCGTCTTTCCCGAAGAGCTCAACAAGGTCGATCCCGGGGCGCTCACGATACTTATGCAGGGGGACATCGAGGAGCGCGGAAGCAATGCCCTCGCCCCCCGAGCGGACGAGCTGCATATGAGCGACCACGACCGTGAGATCGCAAACATTATCGCGATTGACCACTATCGCTGCATGCTCCTCGAGCTGCGCGGGCGCGGCCACAGCGAGGAAGATGCCACAGCGCTCGCGAAGGAGTTCTTGGAGGTCGCTTGCTTCGTCACCAAAGATCGGGGCTAAGGCGTCATCTCAAGCTCCTCGCATCAAGGAGGGGCATGGCGAGAGCAGGTGGGAATCGAACCCACCCGAGCGACCGCGAGGCCGCTCGTACTGGTTTTGAGGACCAGAGGGCACACCAGCCACCCTTCTGCTCTCCTGACCTTCGAGCTCAAATTGCCTTAGCGCGATATGTGAGTATCGCGGCTCGAGGTCCTATTGTACGAGACGAGCGAGCACCTCGCACACAAGGTCGCTGACGGAAGACCATGAGGCTGCCGATGCGTCAACGCACGTCGGACGAACAAGCAGCGCCTGTCTCATTGCCTGCGCCAGACGACGCTCGAAGGCAGGAAGGTCCTCTTCCACCGGCACGCCAACCCCGGCCATCCGAGGCGGCTTCACCCAGGTGACAGGAGCATTGGGAACGCGCCCGCAAATCCAGGAGCGAATCCCCGGAAGGTCGGTGCATACGACGACGCACCCGGAAGCCAGCGCCTCAACGACGGTAAGAGGAAGCCCCTCGAAGAAGGATGGAAGCACATACACCTGGGCTTGACGATAGCGAGCCGCAAGCGAGCCCTGGTCTAGCTTTCCAACATAGCGAGAAAAAGGAAGGGCGCATGAACGCTGAACGAGGTCAGCGAATTCCTCTCCCTCTCCCCCTCCGGCAAGCTCCAAGGAAAACGGATCGCACGATTGGTCATCTTTTAGCAGCTCGCAGGCGCGCAAGAGCGACTCGACGCCTTTCGCACGACAGATCTTTCCCGCATAGAGAACGTGCCTTGGGATGCGTTCGGATGGATCTCCAGGATGGAAGACCGAGCTGTCAAAGCCAACGCCCACGGCCATCGTTCGCTCGGGAGGGAGCGAGAAGACGCGCTCGACCTCCTCGCGCTGCGCGTCATGCAAGCAGAGGACCATGTCAAGGTTGCCGATTCCCTTTATGACGAAATCGCGCTCGGGACCATTTCGGGCAAGTTGGCGAAGACCCGTTGAGTGGCACACGCCGACGACTGGTCTATCGCGAATGATGCTGGCCGCGATGGCCGTCACGATATAGAGATGATGAGAGACGACGACGTCGGGATTGAACTCGTCGACCGCCTTGGCTATCTCCCTCTTGAACGCGCCGGCGAATGCCTGAAGCTGGCCATCTGACAGGTCGCGATAGCGCGTTGCTGGGTAAGGCATGGAGTCTGACATCCCGCACACATGGAAGGGAAGCTCTTCGGAGTCGAACCTCACGGCTCGGACCTCTGAAGGGGAAAGAGAGGACGGAAAAGGCTCGCCCGAGGGAAGACCACAAAGAACGCAGGCCTCGTTTCCTCGGGCGAGCTGCCCATGCACAAGTTGTGTCAGGTACACCCCGCTTCCCGTCGAGTCAGGCCGCTGGGCCGAGATGTTCAGAATGCGCATGGCCGCGATCAGACAACTTTCAAGGAGACGTCAGCCTTGTCGAGGACGCGCCCGACGATTGCTCCCACATGGCCTTGGCCCTCAAGCCGAGAGACAAGCTTGATGGCATCAGCCTGAGGAAGGGCAAAGATGAGCCCGCCAGAGGTCTGGGGGTCGTAGAGCAGGTCAGAGACGTCGTCATGCACGCCGTCGGCAATGGAGACCCGAGTTCCGAAATAATCGCGGTTACGATAAGCTCCCGCGGGAATCACGCCCATTGCAGCCATCTCACGAGCCTTGGGAAGAAGCGGCACCGACGAGGCTCGCAGCTCAATGCAGACGCCGGAGCCTTCTGCCATCTCGCATAGGTGTCCGATAAGGCCAAAGCCCGTCACGTCAGTGCAAGCGTGAACGTCAAGGCCGTGCGCAGCCTCGGCAGCATACTTGTTCAGAAGGCGCATCGTGTCGATGGCCATGCGCTCGGCACGCTTGTCGTCGAGAACCTCTCCCTTAATTGCCGTGTTGATGACGCCGGTCCCAAGAGGCTTCGTCAAGACCAGGGCGTCGCCCGCCTTTGCGGTGCTGTTGGCAAGAATCTCCTCTGGACGAGCGAACCCCGTGACGCACATCCCGTACTTTGGCTCGTCATCCGCAATGGTATGGCCACCGACGATTGTGCACCCGGCCTCCATCGCCTTGTCGGCCCCGCCGGCAAGAATTTGGTTTGCGACCGAGACGTCCAGGCAGCTGGGGAAGCACAAGAGGTTCATCGCCAAGGTAGGCTTGCCTCCCATTGCCCACACGTCCGAAAGAGCGTTCGCGGCGGCAATCTGGCCAAAAGTGAAGGGGTCATCGACCATCGGCGGGAAGAAGTCGACGGTGTTGATCAGCGCCACATCGTCGCTCACCTTGTAGACGCACGCGTCGTCAGAGGTGTCATAGCCAACGAGGACGCGATCGTTTTTTATGTTTGGAAGCTCGCGCAGAACCTGCGCGAGGGCGTCAGGCGCCAATTTGGCAGCTCAACCAGAGGCGGTCGTCATCTGCGTGAGGCGTATGTCCTCGCTGCTCATTCGTCCCTCCAATCGCGTCTTGGGATGAAGAATTGAATGGTGAATCCTTTGAAAGCCTACCATAGGCCAAGCGAGGCGGGCCATTCGCCATTCATCTGCAATTCCCATTAATAATAAACGCGATTAGCATATATGCTCTTCCATGCTTGCCAAGCAAAGGTGCGGGCGATATCAAGGCGAGGGGAACACGGGAGGGGCATCGGGATGGAAGGTGCGAGAGGCGTCGGGATCGACATCGGGTCCACCGCCACAAAGGCCATCGTGATGGATGCGGAGGGCGGCATCACGCAGCGCATCCTCATCCCAACCGGCTACAGCAGCATAGACGCGGCGAGGCGGGCGAAAGAAGAGCTTCTCGAGCGAGGGATCGACGTGGATGACCCCGCGTGCTCCGTCGTCGCAACGGGCTACGGCAGAATTGCCGTCCCCTACGCAGTGCGCTGCGTGACAGAAATCACCTGCCATGGCAAGGGCGCTAGCTGGCTCTTTGGAAAAGATGGCACCGTGATAGACGTGGGAGGCCAAGACACCAAGGTCATCAGCCTCCGCGGCGGTCGAGTGGTCAAATTCGCCATGAACGACAAGTGCGCCGCAGGAACGGGACGCTTCCTCGAGGTAATGGCAGACAGGCTTGGGGTGAGCCAAGAGGAGCTCTCGGCGCTTGCCGCCAGGGGCGGGAACACCAGCATCTCAAGCATGTGCACCGTCTTTGCCGAGTCGGAGGTCATCTCGCTCGTAGGGCAGGGAGAGCCTCGCGAGAACATCGCCTTCGCGATCATCGAGTCGGTCGTCGGTCGCGTCGCCGCGCTTGCTGGCCAGTCGGTTGGCGCCCCCTTCTTCCTGACGGGCGGGCTTTGCGACAACGGATACGTGGTGGAGCGCCTTGGCAAGGCGATAGGAAATCCCGTGGAGACCTGCACCGACGCACGCTACGCCGGAGCCATCGGGGCGGCGCTCCTCGCAACGTGCTAGCCCTATGCTTCTGTCTGGCTAGCCCGAGCGTTCGCCTTCGCTCTTGTCCTTATCGCGATTACGGAGAAAACGGCTGCCATCGGCAAGTCGAGAGATTCCAGCGCGGTCGAATGACTCGAGGAAGAGCTGCGCAAACTTTCGCGAGACGCCAAGCCGCTCCTTATACTGCGCAAGCGTGACGGACTCTCGCTCGTCGAACATCGCGACGAAAACAGACTTGGCGCGGTCATAGCACTTGCCTGTGCAAAGCGTCGTTTGAGAGAGCGGGATAATCTCGCCGTCACGGCTCATCCGGGCCACCACTCGATCGAATGACTTCCGGTCTGTCGTGACGCTGTCGAAAAGGGAATCTTTCGAAGGCGGCTGGAAGCCTGCCGCGTCGAGCGCCCTCAGTATGGACATACGAAGAGCGGCGTCTTCTGGGGGGTAGCTGGCCTCGTGTCCTGGAAGCGACGCCACGCCTTCCCGCACCTCGAGCATTCCCTCTCGTGCAAGCAGGCCTATCAGGGAGTCCTCGGTCTTTTGGCCAGATGCCCCTACGTGTAGCGACGAGATGCGCTCGCGGAGCTCTCCAAGCCCCATCCCATCACGCAGGGGGTGCGCGCGATGGTAGTCGGCAAGGCATTCCCCCAGCTTTTTGGCTAGCCCCTCGAGCGCAGAGGAAGATACGTAACCGCGGTCGGCCCGAAGAGCCTCCTTCTGCTCGACCATTGCATCGAGCTCAGCCCTTGCCTCTTCGCAAGAGAGCCCGCACAGAAGCGCGACCGCTTCGGCATCGACGAGCGAGCAGCGGGAGTCGACGACGACTTGCCGCACGCGCTCGCTGGCTTCGCCGGAGAGGTGGCGCAGGCGCAAGACAGCTGTCTCGTCGTGGCGCTTCATCCGGCGCCCACCCAGCTCAAGCACCACGCCGCCGCCCACCGTAGCCAAAGGAGAGAAGAACCGCACGACAAAGCGGTCGCCCGGCCTTGCGACGAGGTCATCTGCAAAGGAAAGCTGCGCGAAGTCCGTCTCGCCCGCCGTCAGCTCGTCACAAGAGAAGAGCCTGACCCGGCAAATCAGCTGCTGCGTCCCCAGATAGAAGTGAAGCTGGGAGGCATTCTTGACCGAGAAGGGGGCGTCGCCCATCAAATGCAACCTGACCGTCGCCCGGCGCGACACCATAACGCTATCAGGGGCGGCGAGCGTCGTTCCGCGGGCTACGTCTTCTGTCGTGGCATTGGGAACGTTGATAGCGACGCGCATCCCAGCCTGAGCGGAGCCAACGTCTTTTCCAAAGAACTGAAGCTCGCGAGCACGCAGCGGCCTTTCCGAAGGAAACGCGACGAGCCCCTCCCCTTGCCGCAGCTTCCCCTCGGTCATGGTGCCGGTGACGACCGTCCCCGCTCCACGAACAGAAAAGGCACGGTCCACAGGAAGACGAAAGGGACGGTCGACCAGGGCAGGAGAGCTCATTTCTACCATATGGTCTATCAGGGCGAGCAGCTCGGGTATCCCCTCTCCCGTAAGAGAGGAGACGGAGACCAGGGGAGCGTCCTCAAGGAACGTCCCCTTCACGCGCTTGCGAACGTCCTCCTCGACAAGCGAGAGCCACTCGCCATCGACCAAGTCTTTCTTGGTGATCACGATAATGCCGCTTTTCACGTCGAGAAGCGTCAGTATGTCAAGATGCTCCTGGCTCTGGGGCATAAAGCCCTCGTCTGCAGCGACGACGAAGAGAACGGTGTCAAATCCCGTTGCCCCAGCGAGCATGTTGTCAATCAGCCGCTCATGACCGGGCACGTCGACGACGCTCGCCGTCCGGCCGCTCGGCAAGACGAGCGGGGCAAACCCAAGGTCAAGCGTGATGCCGCGCTCTTGCTCAGCAGCCCATCGGTCAGTATTGACGCCAGTCAAGGCTCGCGTGAGCTCGGTTTTCCCATGGTCGACATGACCGGCCGTCCCAATGACCACGTGCCGCAAAGTCCTCGCCGCCCATTCCACAATGAAAGCCAGCAACCAAAATTACGCTTGCCATGGTAAGCGAAAACTCGAGCCTCGTCGGCAGGGACCAGAGAGTCTCTGACCGGGGTCGTTTGCGGTGTGCAATTCGAGAGGTCAGAAGAAACAGGCGCCCGCTTCCACATGTTGGGAACCAGGCGCCAGTCCAGCCTCAGTCGGCTGTCACGAACCTCTTAGTGCTGCACGTGTGCGTCCAGCTTGTCAAGGTCTTGCAGCGCGTAGACGTCGAGAGGGCCCTTGCGCAGCGCGGCGATGGCCTGAATCAGCGCCGTTGCGCCAGACATCGTCGTTGCCATGTCGATTCCGCGGTTGACGGCCTCGCTCCTGATCTTTGCGCCGTCTCCGCGAGAGCTCCCGCCGCGCGGCGTGTTGATCAGGAAGGAAATCTCCCCCGCCGCCATCATGTCGAGGATGTTCGGACTGCCCTCGGAGATGGGCCGCACGACCTCGCAGTCAATCCCGGCGGCGCGCAGCGTCTTTGCGGTTCCTCGCGTGGAGACGAGCGTGTATCCCAGATTGGAAAGCGACAGCGCGACGGGCGCAATCGATCGCTTGTCGCGGTCGCACACTGAGACGAACACCTTGCCCGACATGGGAATCTCGTAGTCGATGGCCTCGCGCGTCTTTGCGTAAGCCTTGGGGAACGTGGTGTCCAGCCCCATGACCTCGCCGGTCGACTTCATCTCGGGCCCAAGCTGCACGTCGGCGCCGGGGAAGCGGCTCCAGGGCATGACGGCCTCCTTGACCGCGTAGTGACCGACCTCGCGGTCCTCGGGCGGAAGTCCCAGATCAGAGATCTTCTCGCCAGACATGATGCGAGCCGCACAGCGAGCGAGCGACACGCCCGTCGCCTTGGACGAGAAGGGCACCGTGCGGCTTGCGCGCGGGTTCAGCTCGATAACGAAGACCTGCTCGTCGCGCACGGCGTACTGGATGTTCAGGAGGCCGTGGATGTCGCAGGCGAGCGCCAGTTTGCGCGTGGTCTCGCGCACGCGCTCCACGATGGAGTCGGAAAGCGAGAACGGTGGCCAGCAGCATGCGGAGTCGCCGGAATGGATGCCGCACTCCTCGATGTGCTCGAGCACCGACCCCACGTAGCACTGCTCGCCGTCGCAGAGCGCGTCGACGTCCAGCTCGATGGCGTCCTCGAGGAAGGAGTCGAGGTAGACCGGGTGGTCAGGAGAGACGCGCGTGGCCTCGGCCATGTATTTGCGAAGGTCGTCATGGTCGTAGACGATCGCCATGCCGCGACCGCCCAGCACGTAGCTCGGACGGACCAGAAGCGGGTAGCCGATGCGGCGCGCGACGGAGGTTGCGTCTTCCATGGTCTCGGCGGTCGACGAGGGCGGGTAGGCAATCTGGAGCTTGTCCAGAAGCCCGGCGAAGCGGTCGCGGTCCTCGGCAAGGTCGATGGCCTCGGGCTGGGTTCCCATGATGGGGACGCCCGCCGCCTTGAGGCGGCTCGCTAAGTTGATGGGGGTCTGGCCTCCCAACGTCACGATGACGCCGACGGGGCGCTCGACCTCGATTACGTTCATGACGTCCTCGAAGGTCAGCGGCTCGAAGTACAGGCGGTCGGAGGTGTCGTAGTCGGTCGAGACGGTCTCGGGGTTGCAATTGACCATGACCGTCTCGTAGCCCTTGTCCTCGAGCGCGTAGGCAGCGTGGACGCAGCAGTAGTCGAACTCGATGCCCTGCCCGATGCGGTTGGGGCCGGCGGAGAGGATCACCACGCGCGGCCTCTCTGCGTCGGTGTGCTCGCTCGCGCCGCCGGGCTCGTAGGTGAAGTAGTGGTAGCTCGTGCGCGCGGCAAACTCGCCCGCGCAGGTGTCGACGGTCTTCACGAGCGGCTTCACGCCCACGACCTCGCGCACGGCGCGCACGACCTCCTCGCTCGTGTGCGTAAGGAAGGCAATCTGCTTGTCCGAGAATCCCAGCTGCTTGGCAGCCAGCATGTGGTCGTGGTCAAGGCCGGTAAGGCCAAGCTCGGAAATCTTCTTCTCGGCAGTCACGATGTCGTCGATGCGATGCAAGAACCACGGGTCGATGTGCGTGAGCTCAAACACGCGCTCCACGCTCCATCCACGGCGAAGCGCCTCCGCCACATAGAGGATTCGCTGCGGCGTGGGAGTCGCGACGCGCTCCTCGAAGTTCTCCTCGTCGAAGTCGTCGTTGCCGTCAGCGCCCAGGCCGGCGTGGCCCTGCTCGAGCGAGCGCATGGCCTTCTGGAGCGCCTCCTCGAAGGTGGAGCCAATGGCCATGACCTCGCCCACGGCCTTCATGCGCGTGGTGAGCGTGGAGTCGGCGCCCTTGAACTTCTCGAAGGCAAAGCGCGGGATCTTGACCACGCAGTAGTCAATCGAGGGCTCGAAGCAGGCAGGAGTCGCCTGAGTGATGTCGTTGGTGATCTCGTCGAGGGTGTAGCCGACGGCGAGAAGGGCGGCCTCCTTGGCGATCGGGAAGCCCGTGGCCTTGGACGCGAGCGCCGAGGAGCGGCTGACGCGCGGGTTCATCTCGATCACGATCACGCGGCCGTCGTTGGGGTTCACGGCGAACTGCACGTTGGAGCCGCCGCAGGCAACGCCCACGCGCTCGAGCACGGCAAGCGAGTAGTCCCTCAGGCGCTGCATCTCGAAGTCGGTGAGCGTCTGGCAAGGGGCCACGGTAATGGAGTCGCCGGTGTGGACGCCCATGGGATCGAGGTTCTCGATGCCGCAGACCACGATGCCGTTGCCGGCGGAGTCGCGCATGACCTCCATCTCGATCTCTTTCCAGCCCTCGAGGCTCTGCTCGATAAGCACCTCGGAGTTGGCAGAGAGGGCTAGGCCCTCGCGAGCGATGCGCACCAGGTCGTCGTGGTCGTAGGCCATGCCGCCGCCTGCGCCGCCAAGCGTGTAGGCCGGGCGGATGACCACGGGGTATCCGATATCCTCTGCGGCGCGCTCGCACTCCTCGAGCGTGTGCGCGGTCTCGGAGCGCGCCACCTCAAGGCCGATGTCGCGCATGGCGTCGGCAAAGAGCTGGCGGTCCTCGCCAGTCTGGATCGAGTTGATGTCGCAGCCGATGACCTCTACCCCGTACTTGTCGAGGACGCCCTGCTCGGCAAGCGCGACGGCGCAGTTGAGGCCGGTCTGCCCTCCCATGTTGGGCAGAAGCGCGTCCGGGCGCTCCTTCTCGATGACCTTGGCCACGGACGCCGCGGTGATGGGCTCCACGTAGGTGCGGTCGGCCGTCTCGGGGTCGGTCATGATCGTTGCCGGGTTGGAGTTCACGAGCACGACCTCGTAGCCCTCTTGGCGCAGCGCCTTGCAGGCCTGGGTGCCGGAATAGTCAAACTCGCAGGCCTGGCCGATGACGATGGGGCCAGAGCCGATGATGAGAATCTTCTTGATGTCGGTACGCTTGGGCATCTAGAAGCGCCTCCCCTCGCGGACGTCGATGGCAAGGTAGTCGTCGCGCCCGTCCATCAGGCGCGAGAACGACTCGAACATGTATGCCGAGTCGTTGGGGCCGGGCTTGGCCTCCGGGTGGTACTGCATCGAGAAGGCCGGGACGTCCAGGAACTGGATTCCTTCAGGAGTGCCATCGTTGAGGTTCACGTGCGTCAGCCGGATGCGACCGTAGCGCTCGTTTTTCACGACCGGCGCCACGCGCATGCGGCTCCACTCAAGCAAGTCGTCGGGGTGCTCGGAGATGCCGCCGGAAAGCTCGGGCACGAGCGGGCCGAACGTGGGGAACACCGGGCCGTAGTTGTGGTTTTGGGCCGTGATCTCCACCTTGCCGGTAAGCAGGTTCATCACGGGCTCGTTTCCGCCGTGGTGGCCGTACGGGAGCTTCTCGACCTTGGCGCCCGTGGCAAGGGTGATCATCTGGTTGCCCAGGCAGATGCCAAAGACGGGGAGCTTCCCCAAGATGGCGCGCACGGTGTCAGGCACCCCGGGCACGGTCTCGGGGTCGCCGGGGCCGTTGGAGAAGAAGACGCCGTCGGGATCGTAGGAGAGGATCTTCTCGGCGGGCGTGTCCCAAGGCACGACGGTGACCTCGATTCCCACGTTGGCCATGCGCTGCACGATGCCTGCCTTCTCGCCGCAGTCGACGGCCACGACGCGGTGACGGACCTCCTGCGCAGGCTTTATGACCTGCGGCTCCTTGCACGAGACGTCTGCCACGTAGTTGTGCTCCGAGATGTGCGGGCTCTCGCGCACGCGGCGCACGAGGCTCACGGGGTCGGTGTCGGTGGTGGAGATTGCCGCACGCATCGCACCGCCCTCGCGAATCGCCAGCGTGAGCGCGCGGGTGTCGACGTCCTCGATGCCCACGACGCCTCGCTTGGCGAGGAAGTCAGGCAGGCTGATGACCGACTGCCAGTTGCTGGGCTCATAGCATGCGTCATGGCAGACGACGCCCTTGAGGCTCAGCTCGGATGCCTGCATGTCCTTCTCGTTGATGCCATAATTTCCCAGCTGGGGATAGGTAAACGTAACAATCTGGCCCGCGTAGGATGGGTCAGAGACAATCTCTTGATAGCCGACCATCGAGGTGTTGAAGACGACCTCGCCGAAGACCTCGCCCTCGGCCCCAAAGCTTCGGCCCTTGAAGGTCATGCCGTTCTCGAGGGCCAGAAGCGCCTCAGGATGCTTGCCTTCGTCTACGAGAAGATTCACGGTCACACCGTCCCTTCGTCCATTGGCTGGCAGCTGCCTCGTCAGAAAAACGGGAGCACCGCCGCCTAGCGACGCTGCTCCCGTAAAAGTTCATGAGGCCTGCTTCACCAGCATCTCCTTGTCGGTATCTCGGTACCGCTCTTAAAGGTCAGCAAGCATTGTAGCGGAGCGCTTTGGCCGGAAAGGCCCCCTCCATGCTCTGGCAATGGAATGGTCACATAGCTGCCCAAACGTTAGGCGACCTTCAATAATGGCAGGAAGACCCCTCAAGACGCAAAAGCGCCGCGTCCCTAAGAGACTTGGGACGTGGCGCTGCGCGAGGCGAAGAGAGCGAGAAGGGTTAGCAGATGCCCTGCGCCATCATGGCGTCGGCGACCTTCAGGAAGCCGGCGATGTTGGCGCCAAAGACGAGGTTGCCCTCGTGGCCGTACTCCCTGGCCGCGCTGGAGGCAGCCTCGTAGATGCTGGCCATGATGCCCTTGAGCCTGCCGTCTACCTCGTCGAACGGCCAGGAGATGTGACCGGCGTTCTGGCTCATCTCAAGGCCGGACGTGGCGACGCCGCCGGCGTTTGCGGCCTTGCCGGGCGCAAAGAAGACGCCGTTGTTGATGAGGTACTCGGTAGCCTCGGTGGACGTCGGCATGTTGGCGCCCTCGACCACGAAGCGGACGCCGTTCTTGACGAGCTTCTCGGCATCAGCGAGCTCGAGCTCGTTCTGCGTGGCGCACGGCATGGCGATGTCGCACTTCTCGCCCCAAGGACGCTCGCCCTCGTGGTAGGCGGCGCCGGGCTTGCGATCGGCGTACTCCTTGATGCGGCCGCGCTCGACCTGCTTGATCTGGCAGAGCAGGTCGAAGTCGATGCCGGCGGGGTCATAGACGTAGCCGTTGGAGTCGGAGGCGGTGACGGGCTTGGCGCCGAGCTGCTCGAGCTTCTGGATGGCGTACTGGGCGACGTTGCCGGCACCGGAGACGCAGACGGTCTTGCCGGCGAGCTCCTCGCCCTTCTCGGCGACCATGTGGGTCAGGAAGTAGACAGCGCCGTAGCCGGTGGCCTCAGTGCGGGCGAGCGAGCCGCCATAGGAGAGCCCCTTGCCGGTAAGGACGCCGGACCACTCGTTGCGGATGCGCTTGTACTGGCCAAACAGGTAGCCGATCTCGCGGCCGCCGACGCCGATGTCGCCGGCGGGGACGTCGGTGTCAGGTCCGATGTAGCGGCAGAGCTCGGTCATGAAGCTCTGGCAGAAGGCCATGACCTCGCGGTCGGACTTGCCCTTGGGGTCAAAGTCAGCACCGCCCTTGGCGCCGCCCATGGGGAGGGTCGTCAGAGAGTTCTTGAAGATCTGCTCGAAGCCCAAAAACTTGAGGATGGAGAGGTTCACGGACGGGTGGAAGCGCAGGCCGCCCTTGTAGGGACCAATCGCCGAGTTGAACTCGACGCGATAGCCGTGGTTGACCTGGACCTTGCCGTTGTCGTCCACCCAAGGCACGCGGAACATGATGGTGCGCTCGGGCTCGACGAGGCGCTCGAGAAGGGCGGCCTCCTCGTACTCCGGGTGCTTGTCGAGTGCCGGCTGCAGCGTGGTAAGAACCTCGCGAGCAGCCTGGATGAACTCAGGCTGGTCGGCATAGCGGGACTCAAGATCCGCAATGACCCTCTCTGAATAGTTCACGTGTACCTCCGATGTCCGTTGTATGGGGAGAACCCCTCTTGGTTGCGCAAACAGCTGAGAACAGCCCGCCCGAACGGAGCTATCCTCTGCGCATGGAAGATGATATTTCCAGCAATTTTCGCCTGAGTTAATAGAAACATGACCGACACACGCACGATAACTGTCTGCATTCTTTTAGCCGTGCTCTCCACAAATGTCTCCAGTCAGGTGACCGAAATCGTCGCAATGCAGTCGCGCGCAGACCGAAAACCGTGAGGTTTAAGATGAATCGCGGATTCAAAGTTGCCGTAGAGCCTTCGCTCCCCTATACTCAGTTGGCGGCTCCGGGGTGTGGCGCAGCTTGGTAGCGCATCTGCTTTGGGAGCAGAGGGTCGCTGGTTCGAATCCAGTCACCCCGACCACGTGCGGCGGTAGTTCAATTGGTAGAGCGTCAGCCTTCCAAGCTGATTGTTGCGGGTTCGAGTCCCGTCCGCCGCTCCACGACCGCTCGGGCCCATGGCGAACTTCGCCGTGGGCCCTTCGCATTTCATGGCACCCAAGGAGGGCGAGATGGAGCAGTCTCCGCTCGGACGAACGCTTGTCATAGCCAATCCCGCCGCCAGCAGCGGAAAGGGCGCACAAGCAGCCGAGTTCGTCGGTCGATTCTTGGATGCCTACCCCGCCGCAACGCGCGCCCATAAGCTCATATACACGCAGGGACCCCTTGACGCCGTCAGGCTGGCGCGGGAGGCAAGAGGGGTCGACACTGTGGTGGCGCTCGGCGGAGACGGCGTGATCCACGAGGTTGTGAATGGCCTTATGGAGCGGCCAAGGGCCGACCGCCCCAACCTTGCCATCATCCCCATGGGCTCCGGAAATGACTACGCCCGCACGCTGGGCATGGAGATGAACAATCCCTCCGCTTCGCTCTCCCAGCTTGTATCAGGGCGCATCGAGCAGGTAGAGGTGGGCCGCGTCAACCAAAGCTACTTCATGCAGACGCTCTCGTTTGGCCTTGACGCCGCCGTAGCGCTTGACACGGTCGACCGCCGCCAGGCAAAGACCTCCCAAGAGGGCGAGGAGCTCTTCATTACGTCGTGCCTCAAGATCTTCTCTCGGAGCTCAAAGGGCTGGCGCTGCAACGCGAGCTTTGACGGCGGGAAGATCGAGCAGCTCAGGAGCATCATCTTTGCCATGCAGGTTGGTCCCACTTATGGCGGAGGGTTCAAGATCTGCCCCGATGCCTCCCCCACTGACGGGCTTCTCGACACCTGCTACAACGTGAAGAACCCGCCCGCGGCATGGACGCTGGCGCTTGTGGGAAGCGCCCGCTTTGGCCTGCATACGCATTCGAGCTGCGTCAAGATGCGCAGGTTCTCTCACGCCGACCTTACGTTTGAGTCGGAGCCCCCTTGCCAGATGGATGGAGAGCGGCTCGTTGCGAAGCGATTTGTCGTGGACGTCGTCCCAAAGGCGCTCTCTGTTGTCATGCCGCGCGCATAGGCTGCAAGAAATCTGCGGTTGTAGGTCTTTTTAAGCGGAACTGCCAAGTATCACCCCTGAAGTGCCATTTTTCTACCAGCGGATCTTTAGAGAGTTAACTGACGCGTACTCGGGCAACCCGCAAAAAATGACCTACAACCGCAGATTTCTTGCAGCGACCTTCGCCAAAGGCGAAAAAAGCGGGGCGCTCGGAAGGATTCCGAGCGCCCCGCTGCCAGTCTGGCAGGAAAATCGCTGCCGGCTACGCTACTTGGCGGCCTTCTGGAGCATCGCCTTGACCTCGGTGGCGGTCTCGAGCTTCATGACCTTCTCGGCCAGGGCGTCCGCCTCCTCCTTGGACCACAGCGAGATGATGCGGCGCGTGCGCAGGATGGACGGCGAGCTGACGGAGAACTCGTCCAGACCGAACGAGATCAGCATCGGGACCATCAGCGGGTCGGCAGCAACCTCGCCGCACATGCCGCACATGATACCGGCCTTGTTGGCCTCGCCAATGATGCGCTGGAGGGAGCGCAGAACGGACGGCTGGTAGACCTCATAGAGGTAAGAGACCCGGTCGTTGCCGCGGTCGGCGCACATGGTGTAGCCGATGAGGTCGTTGGTGCCGATCGAGAAGAAGTCGCACTCCTTGGCCAGCTGGTCAGCGATCAGCGACGCGGACGGAGTCTCGATCATGGTGCCAACCTGGATGTCCTTGTTGTAGGCGACGCCACGCTCGTCGAGGTCGTGCTTGCACTCCTCGATGAGGTCCTTTGCCTGGCGAACCTCGTCGATGCAGGTGACCAGCGGCAGCATGATCTTGATGTCGCCAAACGCGGAGGCGCGCAGCAAAGCAGTGAGCTGCACCTTGTACTGGTCAGGGTTGTTCAGGCAGTACCGAACGGCGCGGAAGCCCATGAACGGGTTGTCCTCATGCTGCATGTGCATGTACGGGATGTCCTTATCGCCGCCCACGTCCAGCGTGCGGATGATGACCGGCTTGTCCTTCATGCGAAGGGCAACCTTCTGGTACGCCGCGAACTGCTCGTCCTCGGACGGGAGCTCCTTGGAGTCCATGAACAGGAACTCAGAGCGGAACAGGCCGACGCCCTCCGCGTCATGCTCGAGGGCGGCGTTTGCGTCATCGGGGTTGCCGATGTTGGCAACGAGCAGGTACTTCTTGCCGTCGGCGTTGACGGTCTCCTTGCCGCGATACGCCTCGAGGGCGGCCTTCTCCTCGGCATACTTCTTTGCCTGGTCGCGATAGTAGGTAAGGGTGGGCTCGTCGGGCTTGTCGAAGACCTTGCCCTCGGTGCCGCTGACGACGACCATGTCGCCATTCTTGATGTTGGTGGTGGCGTCGGCGACGGAAAGGACGGCAGGGATCTCGAGCGCGCGAGCGATGATCGCAGAGTGAGAGGTGCGTCCGCCGGTCTCGGTGACGATGCCGGCAACGTTGTCCTTGTCGATGTCGGCAGTCATGGACGGGGTGAGCTCGCGCACGACGACGATGGAGTTTTCGGGCAGCGTGGAGAGGTCGACGACCTCCTTGCCAAGCAGGTCTGCGAGAAGACCAGTGCGGACGTCGGCGACGTCGGCGGCGCGCTCGCGGAACAGCTCGTCCTCCATCTGCGAGAACATCGTGTAGTACGTGTCGAACGCATCGCTCACAGCCTGCTCGGCGCACATGCCAGAGTCGATAGCGTCGTTGACCATGTCGTGGATGCCCTCGTCCTCGGCGAACTCGATGTGAGCGCCCATGATTGCGGCGGCATCATCGCCCACGGTCTGCTTCATGCGCTCGATCTGGGCGTTCGTCTGGTCGACGAACTTGGCGACGGCGGCATCGAAGCGCGCCTTCTCCGCCGCGGCATCCTCAGGCGCATGGGGCGTAAAGGAAAGATCGGGCTCCACGGCTACTCGTGCAACACCGATTCCAATGCCATCAGATGCGTTGACTCCCTCAAAGAACTGCATTGTTCCCCCCTCGTTCACGGAAACGAACCAGCCTTACCTTATTGCCAGGCGCCCTTCTCCAAAGGGCGCCCTTGGTGCCATAAGCAACGCTCTGCAGTGCCTAGCGAACGGGCGCCACCTTATTCCTTGTCCTTATTGGCCTCAAGAGCCTTGGCCTCGTTCTTGACCTTCTCGTTCTTGATGTCCTCGGCGATGGCTGCGGGCATCTCGCGGCCCATCTTCTTGTAGAGGGCCGTGACGACGCGGTCGATGGTGGAGCGCTTTGCTATGCCCTTGCTTGCCGCCGTGGCAGTGCCGCAAGCAGATGCGTAGATGAGGGAGGTCTCGTAGTCAAAGCCGTGCGTGACCTTGGCGAGGAAGCCTGCGACCATGGAGTCGCCGGCGCCCGTGGCGTTCACGAGGTGGACGCGGGCCGTAGGGACGATGTGCTCGTCGCCATACTCGTCGAGAAGCAGGGAGCCGTTGCCGCCACAAGAGACGATGACATTGCGGGCGCCGCCCTCCTGGAGCTTCTTGGCATAGGGGATGCACTCCTCGGGCGTCTCGGGCATCGGGTCTGCCTTGAAGATGCGGCCTACCTCGTGGTTGTTCGGCTTGATGAGGAACGGGTGGGCCTTGATGGACTCCATGAGGAGCTGGCCCGGAGCGTCAACCACAAACTGGATGCCACGACCGGCGAGGCGATGCATGATCTGGTTGTACATGTCCTCGGGAAGCGAGTTGGGGATGGAGCCCGTGAGGACCAGCGTGTCGCCGGACTCGACGACGTCCATGCGGCCGAGGAGCTCGTCGACCTTCTTGCTGGGGATCTTGGGGCCCATGCCATTGACCATCGTCATAACGATGCCGTTGAGCTTGATGTTGATGCGGGTGTAGCCACGGTCGAGCTTGACGAAGTTGCTGGCAATGCCGGCCGCTTGGAGCTCGTTGATAAGATAGTCGCCCGTGAAGCCGGCAACGATGCCCATTGCGACGTTGACGACGTCGAGCTCATTGAGCAGCGTGGAGACGTTGATGCCGTTTCCGCCGCAATAGAGCTCCTCGCTTGAAGAGCGGTTTGTGTATCCCATGTCCAACGTAAGCGGGTGCATAACGTAATCAAGGGCAGGGTTCAGGGTCATCGTGTAGATCAACGCCAGCTCCTTCCAGCGGAATGCCTCCGGGACATATGCGCGACCAAGGTCGCGCCTTGGAAAGCTCGGGATTAAGAGTCCCACGCAAGCCTTAGTGTAACGTATCCGTTACGTCCAACGGGCTAAAAACCGCTCTGGGTCGGGCAGTTTGGCTCCCCCAATTTGGCGGGCGGGGGCTCGAGCGGCAATTTGAAGGCGCCCGGACCCCCGAAAAGCGACCTTGCGGACAAGCGCGAGAGCGTATTGGACGCAGGCAGGCAAAGAGGCTCGCTGACTTTGCTCCTCGAGGGAAAAGGTCAGCCCCTTTGCACGCGAAGCGATTTCAGGAGCCTGATAGTGCGGAAGCGGCCCTCCCGACCGCGCCCCTCTTTTGACCAAAAAAATCAGGTGAGGGCAGCCCGTGTCCCCACCTGCGATTCTCTGGTGCTCCCTGGGGGATTCGAACCCTCGACATTCGGATTAGAAGTCCGCTACTCTATCCAGCTGAGTTAAGGGAGCTTGATATTGGCGCCACAGCGTGTGGCAGCGGGCACATTCTACAGCATTTTTCACGTGGGATGCAGAAAATGTAGCGTTGGCTACGCTGAGCTCCCGCGCGCCTTTCGCTTGCACCCTTACCCCTCAAGCTCCAGAAGACGTGCTGCCATGACCCCGGCAACAGTCTTTCCATCCCTGATTAACCCAGCGCGAATTGCTGAGAGGACCTGCTCCACCGGAAGCCACACGACTTTGACCAGCTCGCCTTCGTCGGGACTTGACTCGCCCGCGCGCAGCCCGCGAGCGAGAAACACCTCAGTGTGCTCGTCGGTAAAGCCAGGAGATCCCAGCACGTTGGCTAGGGGCACGAGCTCCTCGGCCACGAGCCCCGTCTCTTCGGAAAGCTCGCGAGCAGCGCATGCCTCGCCCTTCTCTCCGCCCTCGAGCTTTCCCGCTGGAATCTCGAGCGTCACTCGACCCTGAGCCACTCGATACTGGCGAACAAGGCAGACGCGACCGTCACGAATTGCCACCACGCCGGCGCCCCCGTGATGGCGAACGATTTCGCGCCGGCCGTGCGTGCCGTCCGAGAGCTCAACGTCCATGAGCTCAACCGAAAAGATTTTGCCCCGCCACTGCTCTTCGCTAGCCACGACGCGCTCGAAGAGAAGAGGGTCGTCCTCGAGGGCTGCTGTCACCTCTGGGAACGGCGTCGCGTTGCCAAAGCTCTTGGGCGATTGCGGTTCTGAATCCATATGAGCTCCCCTGTTTGACTGGTGCGAGAAAAGCTGACGCGAGGTTGCCAGCAGACGTCACCTAGCACACACATTATTGCAGGGACCGAATCACGTCGAGACGAAGCTATGCACACGGCAGTCATTATGGCGCGGAGGCGGGCAAGCGAGAAGGACGAGTAATGTCGATGTAAGCGTGTGGTAAGAGGTGCTCGTACGACAGAGAAGGCAGATTACAGCCGCTGGGGGCAGACCGCAGAGGGAATGGCGATGATTCGCAAGGCAAGCGAAGTTGCCGACGAGAAGAAGGTCGCCCCTGAGCAAAAGACGGACGGCTGCAAGCCAAAGGCAAAGGGCGACGATAGGCGTAGCGAAGAGCAAGGGTGACCTCGTCGCCAAAGACAGTGCAGTGGCAGCGACCGGACAACGTAACGAGGCAACCGCAGCGTGCCTATTCACGCCAATAGTGATTGCTCTGAAGCCCCCTGCCGATGCATGGGCGATCGAGTGGATAATGGCAAATCGGGAGGCCTATTGTCGCAGGGTGTTTAGATATAAAGAGGGAAAGACCGAGGGAAGGCTAAAACGAACGAGAAAAAGAGAGCCATCAAGAAGGCCAAGCGAATTAAAGAGAACTTGTCCCCCGACGAGTTCGAGAGGCTTGTGAAGAGCGGCGAGGAATTCATGCTTGACGAGCCCTATGGCCCTTCTCCGAGAAACATGATGAAGAGTCCTTCTCCCAGAGGCACGAAGGAGAAAAAGTAATCCCGCTCGCATTTTAGAGAGCCGTCCTCCGGGGCGGCTCTTCTGATAGGCAGCATCCCGTATGTGAGAGACGGCTTGGCCGGCAACCCGCATGATTGCCTCGGATGGCGCCGCATGAGGGAATCGCCTGACGAACGACCCTGAAAGAGCATGGCTAGGCATCCTCGTCGGGGAAAGTCGCACTCTCGAACTCGTCCTCCGTTATACAAACCGCCGCGCTTTCCGTCGTGCGAAGGCAGAGGCATGGAACGCCGTCGGGCGAGTCGTACTCGCTTTCGAAGTTCAGGAAAGAGCCCGTCGCTATCGCGCCATCCGACATCGTGAATGCGCCGACCTTCTTCTCGAAGGGCAGATTGCGCGCCTCGTGGAAGTCGCTAGTCTTGATCATCCTTCTCCATCCAGCACGCACGCCAACAGGGCATTTTCTGTCTACGATTAATCCTTGCACTACTTTTGCACTTCCACGTGCGCTACTTGGCTAGATGCAAACAAAAAAGCAGGTCACCGGAAACAACCGATGACCTGCGAACTTACGTGGTGGGTCGTGAGGGGGTCGAACCCTCGACCTTGGGATTAAGAGTCCCCTGCTCTACCAACTGAGCTAACGACCCATATTCACTTTTAAATGGGGTGGGTAGAGGGGCTCGAACCCTCGACCTACGGAGCCACGGTCCGTCGCTCTTCCAACTGAGCTACACCCACCATCTGGACCCACCTCGTCACGAAGCAGTTAGTAATTATGCCAAAAGATTTGGAAGGTTCAACCCCAAATCTCAAATTTTTTCTCGGACGCTCCGAAACGAGCCATCTACCTGCATTAATGCAGAAAAAATCTTTCATTTGTCATCCGCAACAACTTGGAAACCAACAAAGTACTCCATCGCGCTAAAGTGTATGAGTCAATTAGCTCCAATCGATCGGAGTCATCATGCAAACCCGCTCAAACCTCAACCGTCGCCAGTTCCTGACCGGTTCCGCCGCACTCTTTGGAACGTTTGCCGCCTTTGGACTGGCTGGCTGTGGCTCAAGCACGTCAAGCTCTTCAGACAGCAGCTCTAGCTCGTCTACCACCAGCTCAGACTCCGGGTCGAGCTTCGACGGCAACTTCATCATCGGCTTCGACCAAGACTTTCCTCCCTATGGCTACGTAGGCGACGACGGCGAATACACCGGCTTCGACCTCGACCTCGCAAAGGAAGTCTGCGACATGGAGGGCTGGACCTATACCCCCACCCCCATCAGCTGGGACGCCAAGGACGCCATGCTCAACTCCGGCCAGATCACCTGCATCTGGAACGGATTCACCATCGAGGGCCGCGAGGATGACTATGCCTTCACCGACCCCTACATGGAGAACCGCCAGGTCGTAGTCGTTCGCGCCGACTCCGGAATCACCGATCTCGCCGGGCTTTCCGGAAAGAACGTGATCACGCAGGCCGATTCCGCAGCCTACGACCTTCTCTCCGAAGACGGCGACCAAGCCGAGCTCGGCGCGAGCTTCGGCCAGTTCCAGACGATTGACAACTACAACACCGCCTTCACGATGCTCGAGAGCGGCCAGGTTGACGCAATCGCCGTCGACTACCCCGTCGCGGTATACAACATCGGCGACAAGACCGACGTCTTCACGATCCTTGACGAGGCGCTCAACTCCGAGCACTTCGCCGTCGGCTTCGCCAAGACCGACCAGGGCGAGGAGCTCGCCTCCAAGGTCGAGGCCGACCTCCAGCAGCTCGACGCGGACGGAACCGTCAAGGAGATTTGCGAGAAGTACGCAGACCAGGGCGTCAGCTACGACCTCTGGTGCCTGCCCCAGGCATAACGGACCCTCGAGAAGGACTCGCATCGCAAGCGGCGGCAGCGGAGGCGCTCTTCGCGCCTTCTGCCGCCCAATCTGACCACAAGGCAAGGAATCTGACCCGTGACACTTCAAACTATGCTCGGCATGCTCTTCCAAGGCTACGGCACGACGCTCGAAATCTTCGCGATCACGCTCGTGCTGGGCGTTCCCCTGGGAATCCCCATCGCGCTGGGAAGGCTCTCGCGCTTCAAGCCGCTCTCCCTTCTCATGCAGCTGATCATCTCGCTTCTGCGTGGCACGCCGCTGATGCTCCAGATGTTCGCCGTTGCGTTTGTCCCCTACTACGTCTTTGGCATCTCGATGGGCAGCGGCTACACCTTCGTTGCCGTCTGCATAGCGTTCGTAATCAACTACGCCGCATACTTTGCCGAGATTTATCGGTCGGGAATCCAGTCCATCCCCCGAGGTCAGTACGAGGCCGCGCAGGTGCTTGGCTACTCCAGCCGCCAGACCTTCTTCAGAATCGTCCTCCCGCAGGTGATCAAGCGAATCCTTCCTGCCATGGGAAACGAGGTGGTCACGCTGGTGAAGGACACGTCTCTAGCCTTCTCGCTCGGCGTGCTCGAGCTCTTCAGCCAAAGCCGCTCGATCGTCAACTCGCAGCGCGACATGGTGGGCTTTGCCCTTGCCGCGCTCTTCTACTGGGTGACCTGCCTGGTCATCGAGTTCATCCTCCGCAAGCTCGAAAAGAAGCTGGACTACTACCATGACTAGCGCAAAAGGCTCAAAGATGCAGATCCCGACTCCCGACGTAAGCCTCTCGACCGCCCTCGAGCTGCCCGCCGTCTTCGTGCGCGGCGCAAGGAAGTCTTTTGGGGACCGAGAAGTGCTACGCGGCATCGACTTCCAAATCAACCGCGGAGAGGTCGTCTCGCTCATCGGCCCCTCTGGCGCCGGAAAGACGACGCTTCTACGCTGCCTGACGCTGCTGGACACCTTTGACGCGGGGCAGTTTGCCTATGGAAGCACGCAGGTCACGCGCGAGGCAGATGACGGCAGGGCAACCTACGACAAGGACTCGGTCCGCCGCGCCCGCATGCAGTTTGGCATCGTCTTCCAGAACTACAACTTGTTTCCGCACTACACGGTGCTGAAAAACGTCTGCGACGCGCCCATCGTCGTGCAGGGCCGAGATCCCGATCGCGTGGAAAAGGAGGCGAGAGAGCTCCTCGAGCGCCTGGGCATGGCTGAGCATGCCGACAAGGTGCCCAACCAGCTCTCCGGCGGCCAGCAGCAGCGCGTGGCCATCGCCCGCGCGCTTGCCATGAAGCCAAAGGTCCTCTACTTCGACGAGGCGACCTCGGCGCTTGACCCAAAGCTCACCGCCGACATGCACGACCTCATTCGCGAGCTCGCCGGAGACGGGATGGCCATTGGCATCGTGACCCACGAGATGGGCTTTGCGCGCGACGTCTCTGACCGCGTGGCGTTCCTCTTCGACGGAAAGATCGTCGAGGAAGGCACCCCGGAGGAGGTCATCAACAACCCCACCGACGAGCGCACGCGTGCGTTTCTCTCAAAGGCGGAAGACTAAGGCAAGGCTGCGGATAAGGCCGGTGCCGGAAGCTGGGGCGACGCTATGCCTTTCTAACGGGATGGCGGATGATTGTCCTCCATTTCTCGGGCGCGACGCGGCGAGCGTCTGAGAGATAGATCTCGTGATGGCGGCGGGACTCGGAGAAGTCGTTCTCGTAGCCCTCGCGTGCGAGGAACTCGTCCATCTGGGTCACGGTTGCCGGCTCGTCGTCAAAGGGGCCCACGTGCAACGCCTGCACGCAGAGTCCCTCCTCCATTTGCACGAGGTGGGCAGACGAGCAGTCAAGGCCCTTCTTCTTCGCGGCCGCGCCCGCGGCCCAGCCAAGCTCCGCAGGAGTCACGAAATCGGGAACGCGGATGGCCGAGACCCACTGGAATGAGGCCTTGTCGGCGTAGCTGACCCCACGGACACCCTCTTGCCACCAGAAGCCCTCAAGCGGCGGCACTACGAAGTCGAAGTAGCCATCAATCACATGGTCTCCCCTTTTGCTCATCTTGATGGTGTACGCCAAGGCATAGAGAACGCCGATGGAGGCCTGGTAGGCGCCGCCCTCCTCGTTTGGGTCACCGCTCCCGCGCACGGCGATGTAGGTCATAGGAGGCACGTCCACGATGCTCGGACGGCTGGTTGCATGGTAAAGGTCCTTGTACTCCTTCTTGAAGTCAAATGCCACAGCGACCGCCTCACCTTTATCGATGGCATAGCAACGGCTGCTCGCGAGAAGCGCTCGGCCGGATGCATTGATAATACCTTCGAACGCTGCCATGAGCGAATCCGAAAGAGCGCAGCGCGTCAGGCGACAACACGAACGGGGACAAATTGCGCTGCCTAGGCATTGAGCCCCCAGAGGCTTGGCATAATAGGGCTGAAGGAGAGCATCGAGCTGAGGAGCGCCACCATGGCAAGCTGCATACTTCTTATCCGCCACGCAAAGGCAAAGGGAGCATCGAGCGCATCCAGCGAGGAAAGGCGCAAGCTCAGCACGGCAGGAAAGCGCGCGGGCCGTGCCGCCATGAGGAGAATGGCCTCGCTTCTCGGCGGATTCGTGGATCCGGACGCGGTAAGCATCTGGTCAAGCACAGCGACCCGCGCCTACCAGACGGCGGAGATGGCTGCAGACGCCTTGGAGATAGACGCAGACAGGGTCAAGGTGGTCGACGCACTCTCTGACGAAAACGCAGAGGCGCTGCTCGAGAAGATCGAGGCAACCGAAGGAGCCGTCGTGGCAGTCGCCCGGGGTCCTTTTGTGGAGGCGCTCACTCAGCAGATGTGTGGAGACCAGCTGCACTTTGGCAAGGCTGCCATAGCGTGCCTGGTGCCAAGGGAGGACGGGCAGGAGGGCTACGACCTCGCCTGGTTCTTGCAGGGACCTCCCCCAGAGCGCTGGGAGACGATGATCCAGCTTGAGAAGGCCTTTGCCCACGCAGGAGAGCAGGTCTCGAGGCGAGCCAAGCAGCTGCGCAACAATCCCGACGATGTGGAGGCGCTCCACCAGTACCGAATCTCTCTTCGCGTGGCGCGCTCGCTCGTCACGTTTGCAAAGCCGTACCTTCGCAAGGAGGTCTGGGCCGAGGCAAGCGAGGACCTGCGCGAGCTTCAGGCCCCAACCTCTGAGCTTCGGGAGTACGACGTGATCTTTGGGCAGCTGAGCTCTGCCAGCGCGGAGGGCGAGGACGCGGACGGGCCTGCTTGGTCAGACCAGCAGGAGCTCCTTGACTCCTGCGCGGCCCAACGCGACGCCGTGAGAAAGAGGTTCTTCTCGGAGTTTGGAAAGCGGCGCACGAAGCGTCAGCTCGGGAGCATCGTGAGGCTGCTGAAGTCGGTTCGGTGGCGCGGGGTCATCGAGGGGCGTGGCCTTTCTGTCGAAGAGCTTCGCGGGCGCTATTTTGAGCTCGCGGCCCAATACCGCGACGAGCTGGCGGCGTGCGACTTCGGCGACGCCGAGGCGACCCACGCCGTCCGCAAGCGCTCCAAGCAGCAGCGCTACATAGCCCGCGAGCTGGGGGCAATCCTCGGCGAAGACTGCGTCAAGACTGGAGACGAGGCCAGAGAGGCGCAAGAGCTCTTGGGGGAGCTTTGCGATGCGCGCGTAAATCTCGAGCTCGCGGCGAAGCTGCAGGGAAAGCCCGAGAAGGGCGGCACCAATAAAAAGGCTAGCTATGCTCACGCCGAGCGTGCCCGCGAGAAGGAAATCCTGAAGCAGCTGAAGAAGCGCTCGTAAGGCGCCAAGGCGCCGGCTCGACGCATCCGGGAGCAGCAAGTAGCTAGGCATTCATCCGGCCAAGCCATTCAAAAAGCACGCGCCCTTCTCGATGGTCGCAAGCCGTCGAGAAGGGCGCCAGAAGCCATGCGTCCGTGGGGCCTTATACCAAATACTCCGCAATCTGCACGGCGTTGGTGGCCGCGCCCTTGCGAATCTGGTCACCGCAGCAGAAGAACGTCAGCGCGTTCGTTCCGTCCGGAGCAGAGAGGTCGCGACGGATTCGGCCGACGTAGACGAGGTCCTGGTCAGAGGTGTCGAGCGGCATGGGATAGCGCAGGCTCTCAGGGTCGTCGACGACCTTCACCCCTGGGGCCGCCGCAAGGGCCTCGCGCGCCTCGTCAGGCGAGATGGGGCGCTCGAACTCGGCAGTGATCGACTCGGAGTGGCTGCGCATCACAGGCACGCGCACGCAGGTGCAGTTCACGCGCACCTCGGGAAGGTGCATGATCTTGCGACCCTCGTTCTGCATCTTCCACTCCTCGGAGGTGTATGCCTCGTCCTTGAAGGAGCCAATCTGCGGGATGAGGTTTGCCGCCAGCTGGTAGGCAAAGGGCGAGGTGTCGCCCATCTCTCCCCCGTTTGCCACGACGCCCATCTCGCGCTGTAGCTCGCGAAGGCCGGGCATGCCGGCTCCCGAGGCCGCCTGGTACGTCGAGACGATCATGCGCGTAAGGCCCGCCTTCTGGTGAAGCGGCCAGGTGGGCACAAGGCCGATGATCGTCGCGCAGTTGGGGTTTGCGATGATGTTTCTGGGGTGATTGGCGATGTCTGCCGCATTGATCTCGGGGATTACGAGCGGGACATCGGGGTCAAGGCGAAAGGCGTGGCTGTTGTCCACGCAGACGGCCCCACGCGCCGCCGCCTCGGGCAGAAGCGCCTTGGCGATGTCGTCTCCCGCTGCGCCCAGCACGATGTCGACGCCCTCGAAGGCCTCGGGACGCGCCTCCTGGACGACGACCTTCTCGCCCTTGAACTCGACGGTCTTGCCGGCAGAGCGGGCGCTGGCAAGCGGGACCAGGCGCTTGACGGGAAAGTCCCTCTCCTCGAGGCACTGGATCATCTGGGTGCCGACGACGCCCGTCGCGCCCAGGATTGCTACGACCTTCTCGGACATTACTTGCCTTCCTTTCCAGTGCTGACCATCTCGTTGCGAACGAAGCGCTCGTAAATCACCTGAATGGCGCGGTCGAAGTCCGCATTGTCCACGCCCACGATGATGGAGATCTCCTCGGAGCTCTGCGTAATCATGCGAATGTTGATGCCCGCGTCGCCGAGCGCTCCGAAGATCTTGCCAGAGGTGCCGGAGCGCTTGGACATGTTGCGGCCGACGACGGAGATGAGCGCCAGCTTGTCCACCATGGAGATGTCATCAGGCTTGATCTCGCGGCGGATGTCGTTGACGATCGAGTAGATGGTGTCCTTGACGTCGGCCGACGAGACGACGACGCCAAAGGAGTCGACGCCCGTGGGGATGTGCTCGATAGACACGCCATAGCGCTCGAAGATCGACAGGGCGCGCGAAACGACGCCGACCATGTTGGACATGTGGGCCTTCTTGACGTGCACCGCCATGAAGTCCTTGCGACCCGCGATGCCCGTGATCAGGTGCTCGTCCTCCGAGCCCTCAGCGGTCTCGCGAATGGTGGTGCCGGGATCGTCGGGACGGTTGGTGTTCTTGATCTGGATGGGGATGTTGGCCTCGCGCACGGGGAAGATTGCCTCCTCCTGCAGGACCGACGCGCCCATGTAGGAGAGCTCGCGCATCTCGTCGAAGGTGATGCGGCGGATGGAGCGCGGGTTCTCGACGATGCGCGGGTCTGCGGAGAGGAAGCCCGAGACGTCGGTCCAGTTCTCGTAGACGTTGGCGTCCAGGCAGCGCGCGACTATTGCCCCCGTGATGTCGCCGCCGCCACGCTGGAAGAGCTTGATTGCCCCATCGACCGTCGCCCCATAGAAGCCGGGCAGCACGAAAGCGCCGTGGCGAACGACGGTCTCCTTGATGCGCGCGGAGGTGCGCTCCATGTCGACGGTGCCGTCGTGGTGGAACACGATCACATCGGCTGCGTCCACGAAGGGGATTCCCAGGTACTCGGCCATGATGTGAGCCGTGAACCACTCGCCGCGCGATACCACGTACTCGGGCGAGTGCTTCTTGATGTTGGAGGCGAAGGTCTCGAACTTCTCGGCCACGGGCCACTCGACGCCCAGCTCGTCGGCTATGTCCACAAAGCGCTGCTCGATGTCGGCGAGAAGGGCGGTGCAATCGACGTGATACTGCACGTGGGCGTTAACGAGCAGCAAAAGGTCCGTGATCTTGTTGTCGTCCGGAAAGCGCTTGCCCGCCGCGGAGACAACGATGAAGCGGCGGTCGGGATCTGCCTCGACGATCTTCTTAACCTTCTTGAACTGCTCGGCAGAGGCGACGCTCGACCCGCCAAACTTTGCGATTTTGATCATAGGGATTTGCTCCTAGCTCTCTTGGCCCGCAACGAGGGCTGCCATAAACGTGGTTGGGTCGGCCTTGAGCGCTTCCTCAAACTTGGCTCTGGCCTCCACGGCCGTGAGGCCTTTGACAACGACTGCTCCTGGCTCGTAGAACGACGCGCCGGAGACGCTGGCGTCGGTACGAAAGACGTAGTCCGAGCGAAGCAGGTCAGGGTCATAGGCAAGGCCGCGCGAGAAGTCGTAGACGGGGCGGCGGCCCTGCTCGCAGTCAATGATGTCCTGGACGATGGCGTTGCCGGTGGGGAGGCTGCCCGCGCCCTGGCCGTAGTACTTGAGCGTGCCGATTGAGGGCGCGTCAAGCGTGACCAGGTTGAAGTTGGTGGGCACGTTTGCCTCCAGGGACGCCGTCGGAAGCGCCATGGGCTCGACGGCCACGGCGTAGCGACCGTCCTTCTGCACCCCGCGACCGATGAGCTTTACCGTCATGTCGCGGCTGCCAAAGAGGTCGAGGTCGTACTTCGTGAGCGTGCGGATGCCGGTCACAGGAAGGTCCTGCGTGCATGCGACGTCGAACGCGACCGTTGCGGAGATGATCGTCTTGTTGCGCACGTCGATGCCATCGATGTCGGCCGAGGGGTCGCGCTCGGCATAGCCAAGCTCCTGCGCCTTGCTAAGCGACTCCCCAAAGTCAGAGCCGTCCTTCAGCATCGAATAGACGATGTAGTTGGTCGTGCCGTTCATGATGCCATAGAAGGAGTTGACGTCCTCGATGCGGCGGACCTTCTCGATGCCGGCGATCCACGGAATGCCGCCGCCCGTTGTGGCCTCGATCAGGAACGCGACCCCGGTCTTCGTCGCCGCGGTCGCGAACTCGTTGAAATAGGCGGCGACGACCGCCTTGTTGGAGGTCACGACATGCTTGCCCGCGTTGAGCGCGGAAAGGATGTAAGTGTGCGAGGGCTCAAGGCCTCCCATGCACTCAACGACAAGGTCGATGTCTGGGTCGGAGACTATGTCGTCGTAGCTTGCCGTCATGCGAGGGTCGGTAATACGGTCGGGCAGCTCAAGAATGCGAGCGACCTCTACGGAGGGCACCCGCTCCGTGATGATTCGGTCTACCCCGCGACCAACCGTTCCGTACCCGAGGATGGCGATCTTCATCGGTAGAAATCCAATCTCTCGAGTCCAATGTCTGTCAACTCTGTTTCGAGCTGGGCCCAAAGCCCACGCTGCCGTTATCATACCTGCATGAGGCAATATCTACCGGCAACCGGCAAGGAGCCAACTGTGCAAACGTTCTACCACAGCACCCGCTCGAACGCGGATTTGGTAACAAGTAAGCAAGCTATCATGACGGGCCTCGCGCCCGATGGCGGCCTTTACGTCTCAGATCAGCTCGGAGAGACAACACTCGACCTGAAGACTGTTTGTGGCCAGAGTTTCCAAGAGACCGCGAAGCTCGTGCTGGGCACGCTCCTCGATGATTACACGGCTAGCGAGATCGATGCCTGTGTGAAGAACGCCTATGGCCCCCAGTGGGACTCCCCCGCAATCTGCCCGGTCACCCCGCTTGGAAACGACTGGCTGCTCGAGCTGTTCCACGGCCCCACCTGCGCCTTCAAAGACGTGGCGCTGCAGATGCTGCCTCAGCTCATGAGCGTGGCACGCGCTGGTGACGGCCGCAACGTGATGATCGTGACGGCCACTTCGGGCGACACGGGAAAGGCCGCCCTTGACGGATTTTCTGACGTCGAGGGGTGCGGAGTGTGCGTGTTCTACCCGTGGGGAAAGGTCTCAGACATCCAGCGCCTCCAGATGGTCACGCAGATTGGTGGCAACGTTGCCGTCTGCGCCATCCGCGGCAACTTTGACGACGCCCAGTCAGAGGTCAAGAGGATCTTCTCCGACCCTGAGCTCGGCAAGCGGCTCGTTGCGCGCAACGTTCGCCTCTCGAGTGCCAACTCCATCAACGTCGGTCGCCTGGCGCCTCAGGTCACCTACTACTTCGACTCGTATGCGCAGCTGGTGCGCTCCGGTGCCGTTCGGATGGGCGACGAGGTCACCTTCGTGGTTCCCACCGGCAACTTTGGCGACGTGCTCGCTGGCTACTTCGCCAAGCGCCTCGGGCTCCCCGTGCGCCGCCTTGTCGTTGCGTCAAACGCCAACGACGTGCTGACCGAGTTTTTGACCACGGGTCGCTACAACCGCAAGCGCCCGTTTGTGAAGACCATCTCTCCTTCGATGGACATCCTCGTCTCCTCCAACCTGGAGCGCCTGCTGTACTACGCCTCCGACGGAGACTGCGAGCTTGTTTCTCGTCTGATGGGCGACCTTGCCGAGAAGGGCGAGTACACGGTCCCCGCGAGCGTCTTCTCTCGCATAACGGAGCTCTTTGGCTGCGGCCGCGCCGATGACGACGACGCGCGCGAGACGATTCGCGAGACCTGGCAGGACTGCCACAAGGTCATCGACCCGCACACCGCCGTCGCAAAGCACGTCCTTGACCAGTTGCCGAAAGACGGCACCCAGCGCGTCTGCCTTTCCACCGCAAGCCCCTACAAGTTCCCGGCCGATGTGCTGGGAGCGCTTGACACCGACACCTCTGGCATGAACGGCTTCGCCTGCATGGATGCCCTGGAGCATGTCACCGGAACCCAAGCCCCGAAGCAGCTTTCGAGCCTGCGCGAGGGGGAGGTCATCCACGACGACGTTTGCGACCAAGACAAAATGGGCGCCTTTGTCGAGTCCGCCTGCGCGAGGATCTTCCTGTGAGCGGCGAGCCCTCAGCAACCGGGACCAGCGCGACCGACCTGTCAAGGGGGGCATCCGACCCGACCGCAACGGTTGGCGGCGCAGGTGAGCCCAGCTCCAACGCCCCCAGGGTCATCACGGTGAGCGTCCCGGCAACGACGGCCAACCTTGGGGTAGGCTTTGACGTGCTGGGAATGGCGCTTAGCCTGCGCGCGAACTTCAGGTTCGAGGTTGCCGACAGGCTGCAGATTGACGGATGCCCTGCTCAGTTTGCCGGCGAAGACAATCTTGTGTGGACGAGCTACCTTGCTGCGACAAAGCAGCTTGGCCTTCCCGCGCACGTGCTTCATATTGTCGAGGACTGCCCCATCCCCATGTCGGGAGGGATGGGGTCAAGCTCGGCTTGCGTTGTCGCTGGCATCTGCGCCGCTCAGGCACTGTCCGGCCAAAGCATGCCTGCCGCAGGAGACAGGCTGACCCCGCGCAACGGCCCAATTCCGGACGAGCCGACCCCGATCGAGGCTGACAGGAAGACCATGCTGTCCGTTGCCGCGGCAATCGAAGGGCACCCTGACAACGTGGCCCCTGCCATACTCGGCGGGCTCGTGAGCTCGTTCATCGAGAAAGGCGAGGGCCGCAGTGGTGGCATGCAGGTGCATTCGCTCAGCTGGAACGTCTCCGATGACCTGCGGTTTGTCTGTATGGCTCCCCCCTATCGCGTGCTTACGAGCGAAGCGCGCGAGGCGCTGCCCAAAGAAGTCCCCCTGCAAGTGGTCTCTTGGCAGGTCGGACGCTGCCTCGCGCTTGTCCGTGCGCTTGAGTCGGGCGACGAGGAAGCCATTGCAAGCTGCTGCAACGACCGCGTGCATGAGCCGTATCGCGCAAAGCTCATCGCGGATTACGAGCGGCTGCGCGCGCGTTCTCTTGAGGCTGGCGCCTGTGCGTTCTTAATCTCCGGCTCCGGAGCAACGATGCTTGCCATCGCAAGGGGCGAGGAGGTCGCAAGCCGCGTCGCTGACGCCGTTCAAGAGCTCATGCCAACGCTTTGGGTACGTGTTTTGCGCTCCGAGCCCCAAGGCGTCGCCGTTAAGCGCCTCGTGTAGCAAGCCGCGCGTTGGGGCGCCGAGCCCCCCGCTGCCAGGTTGCGCGACCTCTGATGACCACACAACGGGCTGCGCCAACTTCCGCGACTTCTGATGCCCGCCCCTGCCAACTTCCGCGACTTCTGATGCTCGCCCCTGCCAACTTGCGCGACTTCTGATGCCCACACGATGGGCTGAGCCAACTTGCGCGACTTCTGATGCCCACACGATGGGCTGAGCCAACTTGCGCGACTTCTGATGCTCGCCCCTGCCAACTTGCGCGACTTCTGATGCTGGTTTTGCCAACTTGCGCGACTTCTGATGCCGTGCCTGCCAAGTTATGCGACTTCTGATGCTGCAAAAGTCGCGCAACCTGGCAGCGCACAAACGCGCGGGTTTCAGGGGTTCGTTCTTGCGCGCCGTGGGGCTCGTCCTTCTCCCCCAGCCCCTCAACCAGCATTTTCTTCTGAACTCGACGCCCCATTGCGGAAGGCAATTGTGGAGCCTTCGTAACCGACCATGACAAAGATTCGCGTCTCGCTTCAGGAGCCGCGACTTCTACCTGCGCGCAGGCCTCAACCGGAAAGACTCGTGATAGATAGCCGAAAGCCAGCAGAGAAAATGCCGAAAGGGCCCAATGCCACAATACGAGCCATGAACGCATTCATCTCACATACCACGGCGTTATGGATATTGGTTGCCCTCGCAGAGCAGCAGCCCCTCACTTCACGGCCATTGCGACTTGCCAAAGTCCCCAGCCCCGGTTCATGCTCAGTCTCAGAAATCCGCTCTTCGCTGTCCGCAATCCTTGGGAGCAGCCTCCCAAGCGGAGAGGTCGATCTTCTCGCTCGAGAGATTTCCAATCGTCGGACCTCAAGAGGAGCCTGTCCGCATTGCTGGTCGAGCGAGGTCCCATCGCACTCGTTCATGCGACTTGCTGACAGCCTCTATCTCTCGAGCCCGGAGTTCTGCTTTCTGCAAATGGCGGGCTCGCTGTCCCAGCTCGACCTGACCCTTCTCGGATACGCGCTTTGCGGGGAGTACATCCCGGCAACCATAGAAAAGGGATTCATATCGCATAAGCCGATAACCAGCGTCGAGCGCGTCCAGCGCTACCTGTCTCGGGTGCCGAATCATGCGTATGGACTGAGGAAGGCAAAGAGGGCAATTGCGCAGGTAATCGATGGCTCTCGATCGCCGATGGAGACAAGGCTCGCACTGTTGCTGACCCTTCCCAAGAGGAGAGGCGGCTACGGAATCGAGCGCCCGGTTCTTAACAAACGGTGGGACTTTAGCCAAGAGGCGGCCCAAATCGCAGGGATGCCCTATTGCCTCATCGATGTTTTCTGGGAGCGAGCCCTGTTTGGCTATGAGTATCTCGGCTCAGGATTTCACGATGATCTTCAGCGAGACACCGTCCGTGACCTCGCCATCAGGCATGATGGGGGCGAGACGCTGCCGCTTGTAAAGCAGCAAGTCTACAACCAGAAGCAGCTGGCTGCCGTAGCGAAGACCGTAAACAGGAAGCTTGGGAATCGATCGCGACCGCTGCCTGCAGAGTTCATGAAAAAGAACAAGGCTCTTATGAACGAGCTATTCCCACCCGCGATAGCCCAATCCGACGGGGTTGCCCGCTTTGCCAAGCCCAGCTATGCCTTGCCGCCGGAGCTCGCCGAGAAGCTCGACCCCAAGTCATGCGAATTCAAGCCAATCCCGAAACTTTGAAATGGAGCTCGAGAAGGGCTTGCCAGTTTGCGCGACTTTTGCAGCATCAGAGGTCGCGGAACTTGGCAGGCACGGCATCAGAGGTCGCGCAAGTTGGCAGGGGCGAGCATCAGAAGTCGCGGAAGTTGGCAGGGGCGGGCATCAGAAGTCGCGCAAGTTGGCAGGGGCGGGCATCAGAAGTCGCGCAAGTTGGCTCAGCCCATCGTGCGGGCATCAGAGGTCGCGCAAATTGGCAGCGGGGGCTCGGACAGCGGCGTTGTGTGGGGCTGCAGCGGCGGGTGGCGCTCGTTGTGCGGGACGGGCGAACCTGGGGCGGGTCTAGGAAGGAGGACGGGAGAGGTCAGGCCTACTTGGCCAGAGAGCTCTCAGGGAAGGTGACCGTTATCGTCGTGCCCTTTCCAAGCTCGCTCTTAAGGTCAATAGTCGCGCCATGGAAGGCTGCAGCGTGCTTCACTATGGCAAGGCCGAGCCCTGTGCCGCCCTTTTCGCGAGACCTCCCCTTGTCAACGCGGTAGAAGCGCTCAAAAACCTTGCTTTGCGCCTCTTCGGGAATGCCGATGCCGGTATCGCTCACGCGCAGGCACGGCTTGCCGTTTTCGGGAAGAACCCAGACAAAGACCTTGCCTCCGATGCGGTTGTAGCGCACGGCGTTGGACACAAGGTTGCTCACGAGCTCGTCAAGCAGGCGAGGGTTGCCCTTGATGGGCGTCGACGTGCCCGTCACGCGAATCGTGACGCCCTGATCTTTCGCACGGTCCTGATAGCGCTGCTCAACATCGGTGGCGACGCCATACAGGTCGACCGTCTCCATGGCACCAAACAGCGCATGGTCGCCCGCGCGCTCCGACTCGTCGAGCTTTGAGAGCGTGAGAATGTCGCTCACCAGAGAAGACAGCCTCTGCGCGTCGTCGTATATCCTTCCGGCAAAGTCAGAGACGTCCTCAGGTTTCACGATTCCGTCTCGAATGAGCTCCGCCGCCCCCGAGATCGACGCGATGGGCGTCTTCAGCTCGTGCGTCACGTTCGCCGTGAACTCGCGGCGCATGTCGTCGGCGTCCTGGATCTGCTCCATGCGCCCAACCAGCGCCTCATACTGGGCGTTCAGGCGCTCGACAAGCGGCTCGAGCTCGTCGTAGGGAGACGTTGCCATCGCACCCTCAAGGTCGATGTCAAGAATCGGGCGCACCAGCCAGCGCGAGAGCGAGCGCGAGATGAGCCACACGACGCCAAGGATGGCGACCACGAGCAGTATCAAGAAGCCAAAGTCGTCGATAATCACGTGAAGGACGTCGCTGCGCTCCATGCCAAGCCGCAGCACTTCTCCGGAGTCAAGCCGCACGGCCTCATAGAGGGTGACGTAGCCAAGCGTGTCAGAATCGCGCTCGGAGCTGCCCCACCCCGACGACTGGGCGTCTGCAACCTCAGGGCGGTTCGCGTGGTTCTCCATCGCGCTGGCATCGCTTTGGGAGTCGTACTCGACGGTCCCATCCGCCGCAATGAGCGTCAGGCGGACGTTTCCGCAATCGAGCGACTTGAGAAACGAGACGCTATCCTCCTCGACCCCATCGCCGTTCAGCACCGAAGCCAGCGTCTCGCACTCGCGCGAAAGCTCGACCTTGGTCTCGCTCATGATCGTTTCCTGGTAGACGAGCGAGGAGACGACAAGCACAAGAATGGCGACGACGGAGCATGCAATCGCAAGCGCAAAGAAGATCCTGTGCTGCAGAGAAGTGCTGTGCAGTATTCCCTTTCGCTTGCCTTGCTGCTCCGTCATCGCCATAAGTCTCTACGTTTTCTGCCAAGGCTCGCTATCCGCGAACGCGGTAGCCGACGCCGCGAACCGTCTCGATCAGGTCCGAAGAGTCGCCCAGCTTGGCTCGAATCTGCTGGACATGCACGTCCACCGTACGAGAGCCGCCGTCAAAGTCCCAGCCCCAAACGCGCTGGAGCAATGTCTCGCGAGAGAACACGACTCCCGGCGAGCGCATCAAGAACTCGAGAAGGTCGAACTCACGCATGGTGAGGCTCAGGGGCTTGCCGTTGACTGTTGCCTCGCGACGGTCGGGCCACAGGACCACATCGCCCACCGCAAGCTCCTCCTGGCCATTGTTGGACCCGTCGCGACCAGCTCGGCGCAAGAGCGCACGCGTGCGGCTGACCATCTCCATCATCCCGAAGGGCTTGGAAAGGTAGTCGTCGGCGCCGGAGTCAAGGGCCCGAACCTTGTCAAGCTCGGAATCCTTGGCGGTAAGCATCATTACCGGAACGCGCGAGAGACCTGGGGTCTTTCTGATGCGCGCCAGAACCTCAAGGCCATCGACGTCAGGAAGCATGATGTCAAGAAGGACCGCGTCGGGGCGGCGCTCGGCGCAAGCGCGACGAAACTCGGCGTCGTCTACGCAGCCCTTGGCGTCAATGCCCGCCTGGTTGAGCGCATAGACGGTAAGCTCGCGAAGGTTCTTGTCGTCCTCGACGTAGTAAACCAAGGTCACCTCGAATCTCCCATCGTGCGGCCCCTGTACGATCCAGTCGCACGGAAAATTGCCCAGTCTGCGATGCTCTGGGCATGGTCTCCCGTGCGCTCGTAATACTTGGCGATGGTGAGCAGCTCAGGAGCCACATCCGCCGCGTCGTCGTCACGCTTCAGGAGGTCGACGACGAGTTTGCGGGTCTTCTCGAACAAGCGGTCGAGGCTGTCGTCCATTGGAAATACGCTCTCGGCGACGGCGACGTCCTTGCTCTCGAAGGCAGAGATCGCTCGCTCTACCATCGTAGCAGCTTGCTCGGCCAGCTGTCCCAACTCCTCCGAAAGCGAGCTGCCGCAGATGCCGGGAAACTCAAGGCAGAGCAGGGCGGTCTCGTAGGCCATCTCGTCGATGCGGGAGAGGTCTCCGACGGCACGGAACGACGCCGTGACCAACCGAAGGTCGCTCGCAAGCGGCTGTTGCAGAAGCATGAGGCTCATGCAGGAGTCCTCGATGGAGCGCGTAAGCCGTTCGGCCGCAACGTGGTCGTCCTTGACCTCAGTCGCCGCATCGAGATTGTTGTCCGCAATGGCAGAGCCGGTGGCGCGGATGTCCTCAACCACTCCTCTGCCCATGGCGAGCACATGACCGTCAAGCTGCTTGATTTGCTTCGTGTATGCGCTTCTCGTCTTCATACTATCCAAACCTTCCTGTGAGGTAGTCTTCGGTGCGCTTGTCCTTAGGCGCCGAGAAGAGCTCCGCCGTCGGGCCTTCCTCGATGAGGTCTCCCAAGTAGAAGAAGGCGCATCGGTTAGAAACGCGAGTTGCCTGCTGCATGTTGTGGGTCACAATGACGACCGTATGCTCTTTGGCGATGCCCAAGATCAGCTCCTCGATGAGCCCCGTGGAGATGGGGTCCAGAGCAGACGTCGGCTCGTCCATCAGGAGCACGTCCGGGTCAACGGCAAGCGCGCGAGCAATGCACAGGCGCTGCTGCTGACCGCCAGAAAGAGACAAGCCAGAGTGGTCGAGCTTGTCCTTGACCTCGTCCCAAAGGCCAACGCCCTTTAGGGTCGTCTCGACGATCTCGTCGGTCTCGTCCTTCGTTGGCTTGCCCATCATGCGAACGCCATAAACGACGTTGTCATAGATGGACAGCGGGAAAGGGTTCGGACGCTGGAATACCATGCCAACGCGTCGCCTGAGCTCGTAGACGTCCATAGTCTTGTAGACGTCCTCGTCGCCTAGAAGGACCGTTCCCTCCACACGACAATCAGGGATGCGGTCGTTCATCCTGTTGAGGCAGCGAAGAAGCGTCGACTTCCCGCAGCCGGAAGGACCAATGAACGCCGTCGCCATGCCGGCTGGCATCTTGAGCGAGACGTCGTGCAGCGCGTGATGCTCGCCATAGAACAAGTTGATGTTCTTGACCTCCATGGAGAGTGCCATTATCCAAACCTCCCCGTAAGGTAGTCCTCAAGTCTCTTGTCCTTGGGCGTGTTGAAGAGCTCGGACGTTGGGCCAAACTCGACCATCTCTCCCAAGAGGAAGAAGGCGCAGCGGTCAGAGACGCGCGCGGCCTGTTCCATGTTGTGGGTCACGATCACGACGCAGATGCCCTTGGAGGACATGTCACGAATCGTGTCCTCAATCGCGAACGTGGCAATGGGGTCAAGCGCCGAGCAAGGCTCGTCCATCAGCACGACGTCCGGATGGAGCGCCAAGGTTCGGGCGATGCAAAGGCGCTGCTGCTGGCCGCCGGAAAGCGCGTAGGCCGACTTGTTGAGCTTGTCTTTGACCTCGTCCCAGATTGCGGCCGCCTCAAGGCTCTCCTGGACGCGCTGGTCAAGCTCGTCCTTGTTGGACATCCCATGGCGGCGAAGGGCAAACGCGATGTTCTCGTAGATTGACTTGCGGAACGGGTTTGGCTGCTGGAACACCATGCCCACGTGGCGCCTGAGCTGGAACGTGTTGTAGGTGCTGTTGTTGATTTCGTCTCCGTGGTAGAGAATCGAGCCGCCGATGACGCAGCCAGGTATCTCGCGGTTCATGAGGTTGATGCAGCGCAAGAAGGTCGACTTGCCGCAGCCGGAAGGACCGATAAGCGCGGTAACCGTACCCTCGTTGAAGTAGAGGGAGGTCTCCTTGAGGGCGCGCTTCTTGCCATAGTCAACCGTGACGTCGGTGGTCTTGATTAGATTCTCACTCATTCGGCGGTCATCTTCCTCTCCATGACACGCCCAACGATGCGGGCGATGATGTTGAAGGCAAGGACCGACACCATGAGGACGGCTGCGGTACCTGCGGAAACAGCCGCAAGGTCGGGCACGACGCCCTCGGAGTTGATCTTCCAGATGTGGACGGCAAGCGTCTCGGCGGGGCGGAAGATGTTCAACGGGTTGGAAAGGCTCGTGATTGGAGCGCTCCAGTCGAGGGCGGGAGCGGACTGCCCGGCAGTGTAGATGAGCGCTGCCGCCTCGCCAAAGACGCGCCCTGCAGACAGGATGACGCCGGTCACAATCGCGGGCATGGCGGCGGGAATCAGGATATGAACCGTTGCCTCCCAGCGAGTGAGGCCAAGTGCCAGCGCTGCGTCGCGCTGCTCGCGCGGCACCGCTTCGAGCGCCTGCTGAATCACGCGCACCAGGATTGGGATGTTGAACATCGTGAGCGCCAAGGCGCCAGAGAGAATCGAGAATCCCCAGCCAAACTGCAGCACGAACACCAGCATGCCAAACAAGCCGACGACAATCGATGGCAGCGAGGAAAGCGTCTCGATAGCGGTCTTCGCGATGTTCGTGAAGCGACCCTCCGGAGCGTATTGGGTCAGGAAGATCGCGGCTCCAAGCGACAGCGGAAGCGAGATCAAAAGCGTAAGCACCAGCAGATAGAAGGAGTTGAAGATCTCGGGGCCGATGCCGCCGCCAGCCTTGAACTGCTCGGGCTTAGCCGTAAGGAAGTGCGCGTCGAAGAGCTTGTAGGCGCCAGAGCCCACGATAAAGACGATGATGACGACCAAGCCGAGCATGATGGCGCCGACGAGGCACGCCAAGATCACCGTCGCGACCTTGTCCTGCTTGCGAGCAGCCTTGGTCGACTTTGTCGCCTGAAAGGACGACGAGCCCTTCTCGGCAGTCTTTTCGCTAGTCATTGCGGGCCTCCCCCTTCTTTCCAACGAGATGTACCAGAAGGATGAAGACCAGAGACATCACGAGAAGCACCAAGGCGAGCGACCAGAGGACGTCGTTGTAGACCGTGCCCATGGTCTCGTTGCCCATGCTCATGGTGATCATGGACGTGAGCGTGGACGCAGGGGTGACAAGGCTCGTCGGCATGGCGGCTGCGTTGCCGATGACCATCTGAACGGCAAGCGCCTCGCCAAACGCGCGGGTCATGCCCATGATGATGGCGGTCAGGATGCCAGGAAGCGCAGACGGAAGCACGACGTGGGTGATGGTCTGCCAGCGGGTGCAGCCAAGGCCGTATGAGCCGTCGCGGTAGGAATCCGGGACTGCGGCCAGGGCATCGGTTGAGAGCGAGGTGATGGTCGGCAAGATCATGACTGCAAGGACGATTGAGGCGGACAGGATGCCGTAGCCGGTTCCTCCTGCCCACGAGCGCGTCCAGGGAACGATGATGTTGAGGCCGACAAGGCCGTAGACGACGGACGGGATGCCGGTGAGCAACTCGACCATCGGACGGAAGACCTTGCTGCCGAATGTGGGCTGAATCTCCACCACAAAGATTGCGCTGCCAAGGGCAAACGGAAGCGCAAACAGGCACGACAGAAGCGTAACGCAGAACGAGCCAGCGATCATGGGCAGGGCTCCCACGAGAGGCACGCCATTGGCATCATTCTGGTGCGGGTTCCACACCGTGCCACCGAAGAAAGACGAGAGGGGCACCCCGTCAGCATAAAACGTTGCAAGTCCACGCGAGCACACCATAAAGATAAGCGTGATAACGAGGATGATTACAAGGGTGACGCAGGCGCCCGTGATGGCACGCCCACGTCGTTCGATGGACCCCTTTGTTTTCTCTTTCGCCATGGCTTAGAGGTTAGTGACGTTGCCGTCAGCGTCGCGGGAGACCTTCATCCCAGAAATGGGGATGTAGCCGTTCTCCTCGACGAGAGAGCCCTGAACCTCGTCGCCCAGCATGTAGTCGATGAATGCCTGAGTGGCCTCATCCGGATCAGAAGAAGTGTACATGTGCTCGTAGGCCCAGATGGTCCAGTCGTTGGTCTCGACATTCTCGGCCGTAGGCTCGACGCCGCCCACCTTGAGGGCCTTGAAGGTGTCGGCAAAATAGGAGAACGCGAGGTAAGAGATTGCGCCGGGGGTCTGGGCAATCATCGTGGCGACAGTGCCCGAAGAGTCCTGCTCCTGCGGGGTGAAGTCAGAGGGGACCTCCTCGCCGCGAAGGACGGCGTTCTCGAAGGTCGCGCGGGTACCGGAGCCGGAGGCGCGGTTGATAACGACGATTTCCTCGTCGGCGCCGCCGACCTCAGACCAGTTAGTGACCGTGCCGGTGAAGATGTCGCGGAGCTGGTCGAGGGTCAAGTCGTCAACGGTAACGTCGGTGTTGACCACGGGGCCCATTCCCACGACAGCAACCTTGTTATCGATGAGCTTGCTCGCATCGTCGGGGTTGTCGAGCTTCTCCTCGGCGAAGACGTCGGAGTTGCCAATCTGGACAGAGCCCTGGGCGATCTGCGTAATGCCCTGGCCGGAGCCGCCGCCCTGAACCGTAATCTGGACGCCGGGCTGCTCGGTCATGAACTGCTCGGCAGCAGCCTCAACGAGAGGCTGGAGGGCAGTGGAGCCAACGGCGGTGATGGAGCCAGAGAGCTGCGTTTCTGAGCTGGAGCTATCCGAGCTGCTGTCGGTAGTGGAGCTGCTGTCGGAGCTGGAGCCGCCGCAAGCGGCCAGGCCGAGGCCGGCGAGAACGGTGGCGGAGGCACCCGCGAGGGACAGGAACTGACGACGTGAAACTGAGCGTGACATGCTTCTCCTTCCAAAGGATCCGGCCCGCCTCCCCTTTTATCAACAGTCGGCTTCTCTTCAGCCTTCTGGAGACGAACCTTTGTCATCTCGAATGCTAGAAGCCACTTGAAGACCGCACGGCGCGCTGGGCCATCCATTACGGGACTCTGACTGCGCCTTACCAGCTGTTTACATTGGTGTAAAGAAACGGTAAAGCACGAGGTCAGGTGTGTAATACGGTTGCGCCCTGCCGCGCTGCGCTGCTGTCGCGGCGCGCCGGCATAAGCCCAAACAACGCGCCATCGCCCCTGCCGCTGCCAGGCTGTGCGACTTCTGATGCCCGGACGACGGGACGCGTGCTGCCGCTGCCAGGTTGCGCGACCTCTGATGCTGGGACGACAGGACGCGTGCTGCCGTGCCAGGTTGCGCGACCTCTGATGCTTGGCGCTGGCAAGTTGCGCGACCTCTGATGCGCGGACTGGCAAGTTGCGCGACCTCTGATGCGCGGACTGCCAGGTTGCGCGACCTCTGATGCCGCAAAAGTCGCGCAACTTGGCGGAGCGCCATTGTGTGGGGCTGCCGAAAATTTGGTGCGGCCCGAAGTGTGGGGCGCACTTCTCGCCCAGCCACTCTAGCTGGGGATTCTCCGGCTCCCCCATCCCATCGTGCGAATCGTGGCGAGACGCAACGGGCGACTCCCGCGTTGTGTGGGGCTTCTCGCCCCCGTCGTGGGCTTCTGGCGAGAAGCAATCTGCAAAGCCGCAGGTAGGGATATGGCACAAGCGCAGTAGCATCAAAGGCGGCCGCGCACAATGGAATAGGAGACCGAGAAGGGCCGCGCAGCCCCGCACGACGCGGTCCGCGACCTGCGAGGACGACACGGACCCCCGCACAATGAGCGGCGTCAATTCCGCGCAGGTCCGGCACAACGGGAGGAGGCTCGTCGGCTGACAGGCTCCGCGACCCCCACCGACGTCACAATAAGCAAAGGCGAGGAGATCTGGTCTGCAGAGGCTCCGCTTTTGCGCATAGTGCAAGATGGGAGTTCTTGTCCAGACTCATTTGCTTGGCTCTCGCAGACTGGCTTTTTGTTGTGTGGGCTGGCGCCGGAAGCCCGCCTCGCCACCGTTTCTGTCGCGAGGCCGTTTGCGCACCGCGGCAGCTCCCGACAAGAGAGACCGGAGCAAGTCACATGAAAAGTGATGGCCGTGTTGGGGAGATCATGGCGGTACTTACGCGATGGGCTGGCCATGATCGGCTAGTCATCGCACTCTCTATATATATAGCCGTATTACGAAACTTCAGATTCTGGCGTGACAGGTGCCTGCCAAGTTATGCGACCTCTGATGCTGGGCGCTGCCAAGTTGCGCGACCTCTGATGCTCGTTTTGCCAAGTTGCGCGACCTCTGATGCCGCACCTGCCAACTTGCGCGACCTCTGATGCCGCAAAAGTCGCGCAACTTGGCAACGGCCCGTTGTGTGGGGCTGCTGCTTCGTTGTGTGGGGCTGCTGCTTCGTTGTGTGGGGCTGCGGCTTCGTTGTGTGGGGCAACGCCCTGTTGTGTGGGGCTGCGGCTTCGTTGCGTGGGGGCAGCGACGGCGTCGTGTGGGGCTGCGGCTTCGTCGTGTGGGGCTGCGGCTTCGTTATGTAGGGAGCGCCAAAGCTGAAACGATGGCGCAGGACGCCCAAAACAACCGTTCATCCGCAATAACCTACCGTTCGTCGGTGCAAAAAAGCAAAAGTGACGAGATTGTTAAGTACCTTGACAATTTTTTCAAGGTACCTAGTATTTTTTCCGAACACTAGTAGGCAATTTATAGGGAGGATAGATGGAACTGAATGCGGAACGTCGCGCCTCAACTCGGTGCGACAGCCGCTGGCGGGCGCCGGACCACCCAGAAGAAAAGGCCGGGCCCGAAACGCGAATCCTTGTCGACCTGACGTACTTCGGCCACTTCCTTCACATCCACGCAGGAGGCCGAAGCGGAAAGCAGCACTTGCTCATCAGGCTTCTCAAGCAGGGAGGCACGCTCCCCCAGCGAGCACTCCAAGACACCGTTCCCGTAAGCTCGGCAGCGCTGTCCGAAACGCTCACGAAGCTAGAGTCCGAAGGGCTCATCGAGCGGAAGCGCTCCGAGCAAGACCGCCGCCAGCTTGACGTGCGCCTCACCGAGCGCGGCCGCGAAGAGGCCATTCGGTGCCAGAAGCAAAAGGAAGCATTTAGGAAGGATGCCATGAGCGTGTTTACGGATGACGAGCTCAACGAACTCGCCGACCTTCTCGACCGTCTGGCAGACCACTGGGAAATCATCGAGATGGGAGAGAAGGCGATGCAGCAATGAGCGAAGAATCACAGTCGTCAATGACGGAGACAGAGAAGAAGCTCGAAGATAAGTTTGGTTCAAGCAGCACGCTGCCCGACTACAGTCTCAAAGAGATCATTCACATCATCGGGCGCTCGCTGCGCGAGTACAAAAAGCCCGCAATCGCAACTCCCCTGCTGGTAATCGGCGAGGCAGTCATCGAATGCATGATCCCTCTTGCCACGGCGCTGCTCATCAACCAGATCGATGCGGGCGCCGATATCTCAGGCGTCGCGTCTAACGGCATGATCTTGATCGTGCTCGCGCTCTTGTCTCTCTTCTTTGGCACCGCAGCAGGCGTAACGTGCTCGACCGCATCCGCCGGCCTTGCCAAGAACCTGAGGCATGACCTGTTCCACAGGATCCAAGGCTTCTCGTTCTCGAACATCGACCGCTTCTCTACCAGCTCGCTGGTCACGCGCCTCACGACCGACGTCACCAACGTGCAGCAGTCGTTCATGATGACCATTCGCACCGCCGTCCGCGCGCCGCTCATCGCCATCATCGCAATCATCATGGCGTTCATCAGCGGCGGCCCCATGGCTGCGTTCTATATCGTCGTGGCGTTTTTCCTGGGCTTTGTGCTCTATAAGATCATCTCGATCTGCTCGCCCATCTTCAAGAGCCTCTTCCGTAAGTACGACGCCCTGAACGACTCCGTCGAGGAGAACGTCTCAGGCATCCGCGTGGTCAAGTCCTACGTCCGCGAGGACTACGAACAGGAGAAGTTCAACCGCGCGTCCGGAAACCTGTTCAAGGACTTCTGGAGCGTCGAGCGAATCATGGCGTGGCTGTCGCCTACCATGACCCTGGCAATCGATGCCATCTACCTGTGCGTCATCTACTTTGGCTCCCAGACGATCGTGACCTCTCAGGGCCAGCTCATGGGAGTCGGCCAGCTTTCCGCGCTCATCACCTACGGCTTCTCGATGCTCATGAGCCTCATGATGCTCTCGCAGATCTTCATCATGATCACCATGGCCGAGGAGAGCGCCCGCCGCATCTGCCAGGTGCTCGAGGAGAAGAGCGACCTCGCCAACCCCGAGAACCCCCTCACCACCATCGAGGACGGCTCCATCGACTTTGACAACGTGAGCTTCTCGTACTCCAAGCATGCTGAGCGCCAGGCGCTCGACAATATCAGCCTGCACATCAAGAGCGGAGAGGTCATAGGCATCATCGGCGGCACCGGCTCATCCAAGTCGACGCTTGTCCAGCTGATCCCGCGCCTCTACGATGCGACCGAGGGCACCGTCAAGGTGGGCGGCCACGACGTGCGCGAGTACGACCTCGACACCCTGCGCGGCGAGGTGGCCATGGTGCTTCAGAGAAACGTGCTGTTCTCGGGCACGATCAAGGACAACCTGCGCTGGGGCAACCCAAACGCGACCGACGAGCAGCTGCTTGAGGCATGCAAGCTCGCGCAGGCCGACGAGTTCATCCAGCAGTTCCCAAAGAAGTACGACACCTGGATCGAGCAGGGAGGAACCAACGTCTCGGGCGGGCAGAAGCAGCGCCTCTGCATTGCCCGCGCACTTCTGAAGAACCCGAAGGTGCTGATCCTGGACGACTCCACCAGCGCCGTCGACACCAAGACCGACAAGCTCATCCGCGAAGGCTTTAGAAGCTACATCCCCGAGACCACCAAGATCATCATCGCGCAGCGCACGAGCTCGGTTGAGGACGCGGATCGCATCATCGTCATGAAGGACGGCCACATCGACGCCATCGGCACTCACGAGGAGCTGCTGCGCACCAACGACATCTACCGCGAGACCTACACCACCCAGAACAAGCAGTCTCACGACGAGAAGATGGAGAGCATGAGCCGCGGAGAAGACCAGAAGGAGGACAGCAATGAGTGACGAAACCCTGAACGAAAACGCCCGGGAGGCCCAGCCCCAGGAGTCACAGGCCCCGCAGGCGGACGTCGCCAAAAAGGAAGCCCCCAAGGCAGCTGCCGCTGACTCCACAACCGCCCCGAAGGACAACTCCCGCGGGCACGGCGCGCGCAATCCTGGCAAGACGTTCTGGCGCACCGTCAAGATGGTCTATGGCTACTATCCCGTGCAGGTGACCGTGCAGGTCATCTGCATCGTCGTGGCCGCCGTCATGGCGTCTCTGCCGTCTACGTTCATGCAGCAGGCCATCGACGTGGTGGAGCAGCTCATGGACTCAGGCGACTGGGCAGCCGCACAGCCGCAGATCGCAAGCATCACCATCTCGCTTCTCATCTGCTACGTGATCGGAATCGTGTGCACCATCGCCTACACGCAGCTGGGCGCCCTCATCACCCAGGGCACGCTCCGCAAGGTCCGCGACGAGATGTTCGACCACATGGAGAGCCTGCCGATACGCTACTTTGACACCAACAAGCATGGCGACATCATGTCGCACTACACCAACGACGTCGACACCCTGCGCCAGTTCATCGGCCAGGCAATCCCGCAGCTGATCACGATGGTCTCCGCGGTGCTCTCGGTGCTCGTCATCATGCTGTGGTACTCCATCCCCCTGACGCTCGTGGTCCTGGCAATGGTCGTCATCATGATCATTGCGACCCGCATCTTGGGCGGAAAGTCCGCGCACTACTTCTTGGCTCAGCAGCGCGCCATCGCCGCCGAGGAGGGCTTTGTCGAGGAGGCCATGAACGGCCAGAAGGTCATCAAGGTCTTCACGCACGAGAAGGCCACCGAGACCGACTTTGACCGCGTGAACGAGGAGCTCTTCGAGGCGTCCCGCAAGGCCAACACCTACGGCAACGTCCTTGGTCCCATCCTGATGAACACGGGCAACCTCGCCTACGTGGTGGTCGCGCTTGCCGGCTGCGGCTTTTTGACCGCAGGCATCGCCAACCCCTCGATTTCGGGCATGGCGCTGTCGATTTCCATCGTCGTTCCGTTCCTGAACCTGACGAAGCGCTTCGCTGGCTCCATCGGCCAGGCGTCCCAGCAGATCAACTTCGTGGTCATGGGCCTTGCAGGCGCCGAGCGCATCTTTGACCTCATCGACGAGCCCAGCGAGACGGACAATGGCTACGTCACGCTCGTGAACGTCCGCAAGGACGAGAAGGGCGAGCTTGTCGAGTGCGACGAGCGCACCGACCAGTGGGCATGGAAGCACCCGCACCATGACGGCACCGTCACCTACACGCCGCTCGCCGGAGACATGCGCCTGTTCGACGTAGACTTCGGCTACACCCCAGACCATACGGTGCTTCACGGCATCTCGCTCTATGCCAAGCCCGGGCAGAAGGTGGCCTTTGTCGGCGCAACGGGCGCGGGCAAGACGACCATCACAAACCTGCTGAACCGCTTCTACGACATCGCCGACGGCAAGATTCGCTACGACGGCATCAACATCAACAAAATCAAGAAGGGCGACCTGCGCCGCTCCCTCGGCATGGTTCTACAGGACACGAACCTCTTCACCGGCACAGTTATGGACAACATCCGCTATGGAAGGCTTGACGCCACTGACGAGGAATGCATCGGCGCAGCAAAGCTCGCCGGCGCAGACAGCTTCATCAGGCGCCTGCCCGACGGATACCAGACGATACTCACGTCCAACGCCGCACAGCTTTCGCAGGGCCAGCGCCAGCTGCTCTCCATCGCGCGCGCCGCTGTGGCCGACCCGCCCGTCATGATCTTGGACGAGGCGACGTCGTCCATCGACACGCGCACGGAGCAGATCGTCCAGAAGGGCATGGACGCCCTGATGTACGGTCGCACCACGTTCGTGATCGCGCACAGGCTTTCGACCGTGCGCAACTCCGATGTGATCATCGTGCTTGACCACGGCCGCATCATCGAGCGCGGCACGCACGACGAGCTGATTGCCAAGAAGGGCACCTACTACCAGCTCTACACCGGCGCATTCGAGCTCGAGTAGAGCCGTAGCATCCAGGTCCTTAGAAGGCGCAAGGGCCCCTCGCGAGCAGCGACCTGCTCGGGAGGGGCCCTTTTTGTACGAGAGGCGCTTGCTTCGGGACGCGAGGCGAAGAGCCACCCAAGAGGCCTCCGGGCAGGCTATCGGCGCGACCGGCGCGCGAAGAGCTCCCAGAACGCAACGGCAGACGACGCCGCGACGTTGAGGGAGTCGACCCCGTTCGACATCGGAATGATTACCGTACGGTCCATGACGTCAAGCGTCTGCCGCGAGAGCCCATAGCCTTCGCAGCCAAAGAAGAGCGCGCATGCATCCGCGTCGAGCGAGGCATCGTCAATGGGCAGGGCGTCCTTCTCGAGGGCCATGCCATAGCATGGCATCCCATGGCCGTGGAGCTCTTGGACAAGATCGCCTGGCCAGGCGTCCGCAGAGACAGTCGCCCAGGGCACCTGAAAGACCGTTCCCATGGAGACGCGCACCGCACGACGGCTAAGCGGGTCTGCGCAGCGCGGCGAGAGCAGCACCGCGTCGGCTTGCAAGGCCGCGGCAGAGCGAAAGACCGCGCCGACGTTGGTCACGTCCACAAGGTCCTCGAGCACGGCGATGTGTCGGGCGCCCTCGAGAACCTCCCCCATCGGCATAGGGCGCGGCCTGCGCATGGCGCAAAGCAGGCCGCGGTTCACGTTATAGCCCGTGAGCTGCTCCATCTTGTCGTGCGGAAGCACGTAGACCGGGCATCCCGCGCGCTCAAAGAGCTCTGCGCCAGAGGCGAGCCTGGAGTTGTCCACGAGGAAAGAGAGCGGCTCGATGCCAGCGTCTAGGGCCACCTCGATCACAATGCGCGATTCGGCGATGAGAATGGCCTTCTCAGGCTCGAGCTTGTTTCTGAGCTGGCGGTCCGTCAGCCTCATGTAGGGGTCTAGGCGCTTGTCGGAAAGATTATTGATTTGGATAAGGTTCATACCTGAGTTCCTTTGTTGCTTTTCGGCAGACGAACGGCATTACCGCGTGGGCGTAGCGACCGCCCTGCGCTACTATAGGCATCCAATGGAAGAATTTGGGGTGCGGTTGCCCTGATAAAGGAAAGACATCCAAAACATGGCAAAAACGAACAGCGGAGCGCATTTTTCCACAAATCCGGACAACGTCGAAGAGAAGAAGCCAGCCCACCATGGGCGCGGGCCAATTGTTGCGGTCATTGTCATTCTCGTGATACTTGCGGTCGTCTATTTTGGCGGTGTCGTCTACTTCAGCAACTACTTCATGCCCAACACGACGCTCGATGGCACCGACGTCTCGCTTGAGAGCGCCGCATCCGTCGGAGAGACGCTCATCTCCACCAAGGTTGCGGGCTGGAGCCAAACGGTTGAGGGAGACGGGCTGACGCTCTCCTACACGGCCGACGACATTGGCCTTGCCTACGACGGCGCGAGCGCGGCCTCAGATGCCATAGCGCAGCAGAACCCCTGGGCATGGCCCGTTGAGATCTCCGGATCCCGCACCCTCACGACGCAGGACAGCTCTACATACGTGAGCTACGACGCCGACAAGCTCTCGTCTCTCGTCACGACGGCCGTCTCGGATGCCGCCGGCGCAGAGACCACAAGCGCCGCTGCCGCAATCACCTACAACGAGGAGACCCAGCAGTATGAGACCTCCGTAAGCGCCCTTGCCAGCCGCATCGACACCGACGCCCTCACAAGCTATCTGGACCAAGAGATCAGCGCGCTGGAGACCGCCGTCACGCTGGATGAAAGCGTTCTGATGGACGGCTCGAGCATACAGAACGCCGTGGACCAGGCAAACGCGCTCCTTGAGCCCACCATCACGCTGACCCTTGCGGGAACCACCGTCACGACCGTCGACGCCTCGCTCATCAACCAGTGGATCACGATTGGAGACGACCTCTCCGTGACCCTCAACCAGGACGCCATCACCACATGGGCAAAGGGCGACCTCTCCGAAATGACCGACTCCTACCAGACGGAGCGCACCTACACGCGCCCGGACGGCGTCACCGAGACCGTCGTTGGCGGCGCAGGCGCTTATGGCTGGTCGATCAACGGCGAGGAGACCGCCCAGGACATCTACAACGACATCACCTCAGGCACCTCCGAGACCCTCGAGATGCCCTGCTATTCGACCGCCTATAGCTACAATCCCGGAGGACAGGACTGGTCGAACCACTACATCGACGTCGACATCTCTGACCAGCACGCCATTTTCTTCGACACCGATGGCACCGTCCTGTGGGAGGCTGACATCGTCAGCGGCCAGCCGAGCCTTGGCCACGACACCACACAGGGGGTCTGGACCATCACCAACAAGGAGAGCCCCTCCACGCTGATTGGCCCCAACGACGAGAGCGGCAACCCCTCGTGGGTCAGCAACGTCGACTTCTGGATGGGCGTCGTCGGCAACTTGATGGGCTTTCACAACGCACCGTGGCGCTCGAGCTTTGGCGGCGACATCTACCTGTACAACGGAAGCCATGGATGCATGAACCTGAGCTACGATGACGCCGAGAAGCTCTACTCGCTCTGCGAGGTCGGCGACGTGGTCGTAATCCACGAGTAGCGATTAGCATAACGGCGCAAAGAAAGTCCCCCGCTTTTTGGCGGGGGACTTTCTGTTTGGGAGCGCATTGTGAGACAGACCAGGCCCTGAAGGAGCCGCCGGCCAGCTACCGACGACGGCCACGGCTTCCGCGACCACCACGGCCACCGGTGGGCATCTGACCGCCCATCCCCATGTTGCGCATCATGGCCTCCATCTGGCGACGCTGCTTTCTCGAGCCTCCGCCGGCGTTGGTCATCTGGCGCATCTTGCCCATCATCTTGTTCATCTCGCTCCACTGCTTGATGAGCTGGTTCACCTCTTGGACGCTGCGACCAGATCCCTGGGCGATGCGCTTTCTGCGCTGGCCGTTGATGATCTTTGGCCGGGCGCGCTCCTCCTTGGTCATGGAGTGGATCATCGCCTCGATGCGGTCCATCGACTTCTCGTCCACGCCGCCCTGCTGGGCCATCGCTCGCTCGCCGCCAGGAAGCGAGCCGATGATCTTGGCCAAGCCGCCCATCTTGCGGATCTGCTGCATCTGGTTGAGCAGGTCGTCCATCGTGAAGCCCTCGCGCAGCATGCGCTCGGCTGCGTCGATCTGCTCCTGGTCGGCGACCTTCTCGGCCTGCTCGATGATGCCGTAGACGTCGCCCATGCCCAGGATGCGCTTGGCCATGCGGTCGGGATGGAAGACTTCCAGCGAGTCGGGCTTCTCGCCCATCGAGACGAACTTGATGGGCTTGCCGGTGACGGCGCGCACCGAGAGGGCGCCGCCGCCGCGCGCGTCGCCGTCGAGCTTGGAGATGATCACGCCGTCGAAGTCGGTGCGCTCGGCGAACTCAGAAACAACGTTCACAATGTCCTGACCGGTCATGGCGTCGACGACCATCAGGATCTGATCTGGCTTGACCGCGTCCTTGATGGCGACGGCCTCCTGCATCATCTCTTCGTCAATCTGCAGGCGACCGGCGGTGTCCACGATCACGATGTCGTTCATGTGGCTTACGGCCTCTTGGATGGACTCCTTGGCCACGCGCACGGCGTCCTTGCCGTCGCCGCGATAGACCGGCACGCCGATCTCTTTGCCCAGCGTCTCGAGCTGGTCGGCAGCGGCGGGGCGATGGGTGTCGCAGGCCGCGAGCAGCGGAGAGTGGCCCTGTCCCTTCAGCAGGTATGCGAGCTTGGACGCGGCCGTCGTCTTGCCTGAGCCCTGAAGGCCCACGAGCATGATCACGTTGGGCGTGCGGTTCTGCGCAAGCACGAGCTTCGACTCGGTGGACCCCAGAAGCTCGGTCAGCTGGTCAAGCACGATGCGCACGACGTTTTGCGCCGGCGTCAGCGAGTCGAGGACGTCGGACTCGAGGCACTTCTGCTTGCACTCAGCCACAAAGTCCTTGACCACGCGGTAGTTGACGTCGGCCTCGAGAAGGGCCATGCGAATCTCGCGCATGGCGAGCGCAATGTCGTCCTCGGTGAGCTTGCCCTTGCCGCGAAGCTTGTCAAAGGTGTCCTGAAGGCGGTCGGAGAGGCTGTTGAACATTCGTTATTTCCCTTCGCCTACGAGCGCGCGGCAGAAATCCAGCGCGTCGAATGATTGCAGGTCGTCTATGGACTCCCCCACGCCAATGCGGTAGATGGGAAGGCCAAGCTGCTCTGAGATGGCAACGGCGATGCCTCCCTTGGCAGTGCCGTCAAGCTTGGTCACGATGAGCCCGTCGAGGTCGAGCGCGGAGTTGAACTCCTTTGCCTGGTTAAGTCCATTCTGCCCGGTCGTGGCGTCAATAACCAGCACAACCGTCACGGGCATCGTGGCGCGCTTGCGGGTGACGTTGACGACCTTGGCAAGCTCGCGCATGAGGTCGGACGACGTGTGCAGGCGGCCCGCGGTATCGATGAGCGTGAGCTGGGTGCCCTCGCGCTCGGCGCGCTCCACAACGTCGTAGCAGACGCTTGCGGGGTCGGCGCCTCGCTCGCGCGTGACAACCTCCACGCCCGCGCGCTTTCCCCATACCTCAAGCTGCTCGATTGCGGCGGCACGGAAGGTGTCGGCGCCGCCAATCAGGCATGACTTGCCTTCGTTTTTCGCCACGCCGGCAAGCTTGCCAACCGTGGTGGTCTTGCCTGCGCCGTTGATGCCCACAAACACCACGCATGACGGCGTGTCCTCGAAGGGGTCGCGGTCCGATGCCGGAAACTCCTGCGCCAGGCGCGTCGCCAGCGCGTCGCGCAGCTGCGGGGCGCGGGTGAGGTTCTCGCGGGCTGCCTGCTCCCTCAGGTCGTCGGTCACGCGCATGGCCAGCTCTCCGCCCATGTCGCCCATCACGAGCGTGTCCTCGAGGTCTTCCCAGAACTCCTCGTCAACCTCTCCGCCCATGTAGAAAATCTCGTTTAAGGCCTCGCGAGAGCGGGAGAGGCCGCTCTTGAGCTTGTCAAAAAGACCCATCACGCATCAACCACCTTTCCTGTCGCTCTATCCAAGCGCTGCGATATCACATGGCTCACGCCGTCCGCCTGCATGGAGACGCCGTAGAGCACGTCCGCCTGCTCCATCGTACGCCGCTGGTGGGAGATGACGATGAGCTGGGTAGTTTCCTTCAGCTGCTCGATGGCGTCAAGCAGCCTCGAGAGGTTCGAGTCGTCAAGTGCGGCCTCGACCTCGTCAAACACGTAGAACGGCACGGTGCGCGTCTTGTACACGGCGAAGAGAAGCGCAAGCGCCGTAAGCGACTTCTCGCCGCCAGACATCAGCATCATCTTGGTGATGCGCTTGCCGCGAGGCTGCGCCACAATCTCGATGCCAGTCTGGTCGGGATGGTCGGGGTCGGTCATCTCAAGGTGCGCGTGACCTCCCGGGAAGAGCATCGAGAAGATCTGCCCGAAGTTCTCGTTGACCTTGTCGTAGGTCACCAAGAAGCGCCGGCGCATCTTTCTGTCGATGGTGGCAGAGATCTTGGAAAGCGAGCGACGTGCGCTCTCAAGGTCTTCCACCTGTTCGTTTATGTAGTCAGCACGCTCCTTGAGGCGCATGTACTCGTCCATGGCGACCTCGTTGACGGGACCGATGGAGTCAAGCTGCGCCTTCAGCTGCTTTACCTCGCGCTCCGCCGCCTCGCGGTCGTCTGGCGCAGGAAGCTGGAGCGCGTCGTCGAGCACGGCGCCCGTCGCCGTGATTGCGTCGATGGCATTTTGGACCTGCACCTCAAGGCGGCCGAGCTCGACCTTCACGCCGCTCGCTACGTCCTTGGCTCGAGAAAGCTCGGAGTTTGCGGAGTTTACGGCCTCCTTGGCGTCGCTGATCGTCTTCTTGAGCGACTCGGAGTCTGCCTCGGCCAAAGAGGCGCGGTCCTTCAGGCGGGCGGCCCATACAAGAGCGCGCTCATGGATTGCGTCGTAGCGATCGTGGAGGGGGTCGACGCGCAGGCGCACCACCTCGAGGGCGCGCGAGCTGTTCTCGGTCGCCTCAATGCGTTTGGCGAGGTCATGCTCGCGTCTGGCGAGGTCATGCTCGCGAGTCTCAAGGTTCTTGGTGCGCTCCTTTGCCTGGGCAAGCTCGACCTTTGCGTCGCCAAGCTCATGATTCGCCTTGCCTTGCGCGCGCACGGCCTCGTCGTGCTGGTCGGAAAGCTCAGCGAGGCCCGAGGAGAGCTCCTCCGCGCGCTTGGTGGCCGCCTCAGCAGCTGCACGATGGGTCTGAATGCTCTTCTTTGCGTCAGCCGCCTTCTCGGCAGACTTGGCACGCTGAGAGGAGACCTGCGCGCGCTCGTCGGAAGCGCGACGACGCTGGCCTTCGAGCCGGCCAATCTCCTTGGTGAGCGAGGAGAGCTCGCCCGAAAGACGCGCGACCTCTCCCTTTGCTGACGCCGCGGCGTCACGGGCAGCAGAGAGATCCGCCTCGCGCTTCTCGGCTGCGGCCGTTGCCTCGGAAAGCTCGGACTTGAGCGATTCAAGCCCCTCGGTCAGCGCCCTGATGCGGCGCTTGCGCTCGAGGGCGCCCGCCTCTGAGGTCGGCGCGCTTCCAAGCACGCAGCGGCCATCGGGAAGGACGGTAACTCCCTCGGCCGTGACGTACGTGAGCGCAGGGGCCGCCTTGTGAGCAGAGAGCGCCTCGTCAACGCTTCCCACAAGCCGCACGTCGCCCAGAAGCGCCCCGAGCACCGCTCGGGCGTCGTCAGCAATGCGCAGGTGGTCGACGAGTGGCTCTCCCGGCGCGTCGGCAGGCGCTTGCGCGAAGGGAACGTCGCGCGCGACGACCGTGGCGCGCCCCTCAACCTTCTTGAGCGAGGCGGCCGCGTTTGCCACGGAGGAGACGGACTGCTCGTCGGCAACGACAAGCGCGGCGAGGTCATCTCCCAAGAGGTGCTCGACAAGCGCCTCCATCTGGGGGTCGGCGTCGATGAGGTCGGCAAGGCGGCATTCCACGAGGCTGCCCGAGTCTCCGGCGACAAGGGCAGCGGCGAGCGGGCTTGCCTTCTCAACCTCGGCATCTACGGCCTTGAGGGCGGTCAGCGTCGCCTCTGAAGACGACAGGCGAGCTCGGGCGTCCTGCTCGGCCTTGCGGGCCGACTGGAGCGCGGGCTGCGCCTCTGCGATTTTTGCCGCGATCATCTCGACGCGCTCGTGCGCGTCGGCGAGCGACTTCTCAAGGGCGTCCTTGCGCTCGCCGCGCTCGGCTAGGGCCTTCTCAGAGGTCGCGACGGTCCTCTCAAGCTCGTCGAGGCGGCTTTGGAACATACCGTCCTCGACCTCCGAGTTAGAGATCTGGCTCTCGAGCTTAGCCGAGGCGAGCGTCTCTCGGTCCGCCTCGGAGCGAGCCTTGCGCTCATCGGTCCTGCGGCGCGTGAGGGTCTCCTCAAGCTCGCGGCGGCGCTTGGAGGCCGCATGGGCCGTTTCGGAAAGCTCGCTGACGCGCTGCTCGAGCTCGCGCGAGCGAACGCGGGCGTCTGAGAGCTCGCCCGACACGCGCTCATGGTCGGCAGCGACGTCAGAGCGCTGCTTCGACATGGTTGAGAGCTGCATGCGCATCTCTGACAGCCGGTCGACCATGTTCTTGCCCTTTTCCTCAAGCAGGCGCATGTCGGCGTCCATGCGCTCGAGGATGCTCTGCATGCGGCGGCGCTGCTCGCCAAGGTCTCCAACGAAAAGGCCTTTCTGCTCGAGCAGCGACTGGTATTTCTCGAGGTCCGCGCTCTTCTCGTCATAGCGGTACTGCGCGAGCTCGATGGCCGCGTCCGCCTCGCGCCCGCGCGCCGAAAGCTCGCTGTAGCGCTTCTGGAGCTGCCGAAGGTCGTCCACCGCAAGCTGGGTCGTGAGCTCGGAGAGCCGGTCGCTCACGTCGGCGGCGCGCTTTGCGCGGTCAACCTGGCGCTCGAGAGGCTTGAGCTGGCGCGAGATTTCGCGCGAGACGACCTTTGCACGCGAGAGGTTCTCGTCCATCGATGCAAGCTTCTTGGCGCTGCGCTCCTTGCGGCGGCGGTGCTTTGAGATGTCGGCGGCCTCCTCGATAAGAGAGCGGCGCTCTTCGGGGCGGCTCTGCAGCACGGCGTCGAGCTTGCCCTGGCTGATGATCGAGTGCGTGTCCTTGCCAAGGCCTGAGTCGTGCAGGATGTCCTGCACGTCCATGAGCCGCGAAGGCGCGCCATTGATCAGGTATTCAGACTCGCCAGATCGATACATCCTACGGGTGATGCCTACCTCGGAGAAGTCGATGGGCAGCGTGTGATCGGAATTGTCGAGCACAAGGGTGACCTCGGCCACGCCAACTGGCTGCCTCGCAGAGCTGCCCGAGAAGATGACATCCTCCATGGCCTGGCCGCGGAGCATCTTTGCGCTCTGTTCGCCAAGAACCCAGAGGATTGAATCGGAGACGTTGGACTTGCCCGATCCATTTGGGCCTACGACGACATTCAGGCCTGGGTCAAAGACCATGGTCGTCTTGTCGGCAAACGACTTGAAGCCCTTGAGAGTGAGCGACTTCAGATACACAGGTCAGGCACGCCTTTCGTAGTGGTTTGTCTACTGCTCGTCGAAGTCTTGCGAGTCCTCGACGGCACCGTCGTCTGTGGTCCCGTGCTTGCCTGCCTGCAGGCGCTCAAGGGCATCGAGCGCCGCCGCGGTCTCGGAGCCCTTCTTCGATGAGCCCTTGCCGCGACCGATGCGGCGGCCGTCGACGAGCACGACCGAGGTGAACGTTGGGTCATGCGCAGGGCCTTCCTCGGCGACGAGCTTGTACTCGGGAGCGCAGCGCAGGTCGCGCTGCGTGACCTCTTGCAGGCGAGATTTTGGGCTGATGGGGCGCTCGGCAAGCTTTGGCGAGATGTGCGGGAAGACGGTCTCCATCACAAAGCGATGGGTCTCGTCATAGCCAGCGTCAAGATAGAGCGCGCCAACGATCGCCTCGTAGACGTTCTCGAGCGCGGAATGCATGCCGCGGGCCCCCGTGCCCTTCTCAGACTCGCCGACAATGATCAGGGGGCCAATGCCGAGGTCCCCCGCCACCTTGGACAGCATCTCTCCCGAGACGAGCGAGATCTTGAGCCGCGTAAGCTCGCCCTCGTCCATCTGCGGGAAGCGCTCGAACACCTCGGTGGCGATGATGGCGCCAAGGATGGAGTCGCCCAAGAACTCAAGCCGCTCGTAGGACGCAGAAACAGGCTTGCCCTCGACGGCTGACGGGTGGGTGATTGCAGAAGTTATGAGATCGCGATTGGCGAACTTGTGCCCGCAAATGCGCTCGACCTCGGCGATGCGTTCGGATGTCTTCAATGATGAGACCTGCCTACTTTGCAGCCTCGATGGCGTTCACGGCATCGGAGACGGTCGCGATCTTCTCGAGGGACTCGTCGTCGAAGGTCAGGTCAAACTCGTCCTCGAGGGCAGTGACCAGCTCAAGAAGGTCAAAGGAATCGGCCCCGAGATCCTTGAACGACGTGGTCTCGTCAATCTTCTTGTCGCTAGAAAGGCCGAGGGTCTCCTTGGTTATCGAGATGACCTTCTCGACGATCTCGCTGCGATCCATGGTTCCTCCCTGTGTGAATGCCGCAAACGCGGCGAGGCTGCACGAAATATGCGCGACGGCCTTGCTTGGTCACGCCGCGCTTCATTAAACAATAGTACCCGTTCACGCCTCCTCGGCGCAGGCAGCGGCAATCTTGCCGCACAGATTGCCACGAACCGCTCGAGCGCACATGAGCGTCCCCGCGCAGACAGCGTCCGAGCTCGTGTTGCCATGCCCCTTCACGACGGGCGCCTTGAGGCCCAGAAGAACAGCGCCGCCGTAATCGTCTCCCGAGAGGTCGCTCTTGAGCCCCTTGAGCGTGGGCGAAAGCAGGTAGGCGCCCATGGCCGAGCGCTTGGAGTTGGCGACTGAGGTCTTGAGGGTCTTCAAGAAAAACTTGGCGGTCCCCTCAATCGACTTCAAGGCAACGTTGCCCGTGAAGCCATCCGTCACGATAACGTCGAAGGTGCCGGCGAGAAGGTCGGTGCCCTCGGCGTTGCCTGCAAAGCCGCAGTTGGCGTTTGCCAGCGCTTCATGGTAGGAGATGGCGAGCATCGATCCCTTGGTGTCCTCGCTGCCATTGCACAACAGGCCGACCTTGGGGTCTTCGACGCCCATGACGACCTCGGAGTACGCACGCCCCATCTGCGCAAACTGCACGATCACCTCGGGCTTGACGTCGGCATTTGCCCCCACGTCGAGAAACACGGTTCCGCTGCCCGTAGGAGATGGGGTCGCAAGGGTGAGCGCGGGCCGCTTGATGCCCTTGATGCGACCAATGCCAAAGGTGGCCGCGGTGAGGACGGCTCCGGTAGAGCCTGCGGAGAACAGTCCGTCGGCCTCCCCCGCCTTGACGGCGCCGCAGGCGCGGACTATCGAGGCGTCCTTCTTGTGGCGCACTGCGTTAGTAGGATGCTCGGACATCGAGATGACCTCGGTGGTCGCGAGCGCGCTGGCGCGGTCGTGGTCCTTTGCGAAGGGCTCCACGACGTCGGCTGCGCCGGCGAGGAGCACCTTGAGGTCAGAGTCCTTCTCGAGAGCCTTTGCGACGCCCTCAAGAAGAACGGGGGGCTCCTTGTCTGAGCCCATGACATCAACGCAGATGGTGGTCATTTCTCCCCCTATTGACAGGACGCCCGAAGCGCGTCGCCAAAGCATAAGTCAAAGCCCGGACGATTGGCCTGCTTCGGTCTTGTCGCCTGCTTCCCACTTCCCGCTTGTTGAGTCCGGGATAGAAGACCCGCCAAGCCAGGAAGCGCATACCGGCCAAAACTGACTTCAAAAGAAAAAAGGAGGTCGACCCAAGAAGGGACCGACCTCCCAGGCCATGTGCAAGTCGTGAGGGCTACTCGGTAACGACGACCTCGCGGTCCTTGTAGTAGCCGCAGTTGGGGCACACGTGATGCGGGAGCTTAGGAGCGCCGCAACGCGGGCACACGGAACGAGCCGGCATGGCGACCTTGCTATTTGCGGAACGACGGGTATGCGTGGCGCCGCGGCCCTTCTTTTGCTTAGGAACTGCCATCTTTGAACCTCTCTTGACTCTTCGTGACGTCCTGCCTCGCGCGCCAGGACGGCCTAACCAAAAATCATGCGTTGATGACTATACCACGCATGGAAGGGTTTTGGCGAGATTGTCAATATCTTCATGCCTTGTCCGAAGAGCCGCCGGCAGCGCGCTCGACGCCAGGGTTATCAGCGCTTTCGGAGTCCGCAGCGTCATCGTCGTCAAGCTTGAGGTTTGCGAGAACGGCGAAGGGGCTCGACTTCAGGCGATCCTCCTCCATCTGCGCCGCGTGGCCGCAGTCCACCTCGTTCAGATTTGCTCCGCAGACGGGGCAGAGGCCCTTGCAGTCGGGACGACATAGAACCACAAACGGTGTCTCCATGATAAGGGCCGCCTGCAGCGCCCCGGAAAGATCGATGGTGTGGTCGGGCGAGACGAGCGAATAGTCCATCTCGTCCTCGTCGTCGGAAAGGTCCTCTTCGGCAGGCTCTTCGAACAAGAAGTACTCGTCTACCTCGCCGTTAATGTCAAACTCGGCGTCCTCGAGGCAGCGGTCGCAGGTGCCCACAACGTGCGTCTTGAGCATGCCCGTCGCAAGGATTCCCTCCCCTGCGTTTGTGAGCACGAGGTCATAGTCGATCCCCTCGGGAAGCTTGAAGTCATGCTCGCCCAGCGAATAGCCCTCTTCGTCGAGGTGGCCGACAAGAGGCAGCGTGTCACCCGCCTCGGCGAGGCGCTCATCAATTGGAAAGATGACTGACTGCATGGCGCTACCAAGGAACGTTGTTCGTGGTGTTGCGAGGACCGGAGTTCTCGTCGAGCGTCTGGCGCACGCGCGTGACCGAGCTGGTGATTGACTTGAGGTTATCCTCGAGGTGGGCAAGCACGGTGTCGGCGTACTCCTCGGCGTTGTAGCGGGTGTCTCGCTCGTACTGCTCGGCCTGATCGCGGATGTTGTCAGCCTGCTGCTGAGCAAGGCGGACGACCTCCTGGTCGCCAGCAAGGATCATTGCCTGCTGCTGCGCGTCCGCAATGATAGAGTCGGCTTGCTGCTGAGCGCGGTCGAGCGTCTCCTGCTCCTCCTTGAGGATGCGGCGGGCGTCCTGAAACTCCTGCGGGAAAAGCCTGCGAATCTCGTCGAGAATCTCGTACACTTCCTGGGCGTCGACGATCTTCTTTTGACCGCCGCCCGTGAGCGGGGATTTAGCTTCATCCACCATCTGCTCGAGCTCATCAATCAGGCTCTCTATTTCCTCACCCGGCTGCATCCAGGTCTCCTTTCAAAGTTCGAGCCGATGCGCGCACCCACGCGCCGCCCTAACCCACATTTTGTTTGATGGTAGCAGAAAAGACGACCATAACGGTCTCAATCGACCGTGCCCTCATAGTGCTCACGAAGTCTTTGCTCAACATTGGGCGGGACGAGGAAGCTGACGTCCCCTCCCATGCCCGCAATCTCGCGAACTATTGATGAGGAGACGTACCCGTATTCGGGGCTCGACATGACAAAGACCGACTCAATCTCTGGCGCCATGCGACTGTTGAGGCCGGCCTGCTGAAGCTCGTACTCAAAGTCGGTCATGGCGCGAAGCCCCTTTACGACGCCGTCAGCGTTGATGGAGCGGCAAAAGTCAACCAGCAGCCCCGTGAAGGGAACGACGTCGATCTTTTCAGGAAATCCGAGGTCAGAAAGGGCGTCTTCAATCATCTCGACGCGCTCGTCAAGCGAGAACGCGGTGCCGGTTCCGTTTTTGCGAGCCGACTCGGCCACCCCGACCGTCACGTGCGAGAAGAGCTTGCACGACCGGCGGATGACGTCCAAGTGGCCAAAAGTAACGGGGTCAAACGTTCCGGGAACGACCACGTGGGTCAGGCCATCAATGCTCATCGACTGTTCCTTCCATCTTCATGAGGTCAACGCTGGTGATGCCGTATCTCTTTGACTTCTTGAGGACAAGGCCGCGTGCAGAAAGGCCATTGGCGTCGGTTGATCGCTCGTAGACTACCACGGCGCCCAAGGCCAGGCTCCCAGACGACGAAAGCGACTCGACAAGCGAAGAGACAGCGCCGGCATCCATGGCATAGGGCGGATCGAGAAAGACAATGTCAAAGGGCGCGCCCTTGACCTGCCCCTTTGCGGCAGAAGCGACGACGTCGGCGGCAACGACGCAATACTCGTCGCGCGCAGCCCCCACCGACGCGCAGTTCCGACGGATGCGCGCGGCGGCCCGGCGGTCGCGGTCAAAGAAGGTGCAGCGCGCGGCGCCTCGCGAGAGGAGCTCGATTCCCATAGCGCCAGAGCCGGCAAACGCGTCGAGCACTGAGCAGCCCGCAAGGTCGAGCCCCTTCGCGGACAAGATCATGGACGCCATGGCTTCGCGGTTCCTGTCGGTGGTTGGGCGCGTGACCGCACGACCGTCGGGAGCCTCAAGCGGCTTGCCCCGCCACTTTCCGCCAACGACCCTCATGCGCGCCTCACCTCGTCAAAGTACGCCGAGAAGCGCTCCCTCGCCTCGATGGCGCACGGCCGGCCCTCTGCAGACTGCAGCTTGGGGTCCTTGTCGAAGAGCGCAAGCGCGTCTTTGTGCGCAGCCTCTACAAGATCGGCGTCTGCCGAAAGGTCGGAGATGCGCAGTGTGACGCCGCCGTGCTGGCGATATCCCAGCACCTCTCCTTCGCGTCTGAGCTTAAGGTCGAGCTCTGCTAGCTCGAAGCCGTCGCTTGTCGACTCGAGCGCGGCCAGGCGCTGGCGAGCGGGCGTGCCCTTCTTTGCCGCGCACGAGAGCCAGACCTGCCCGGCCCAGTCGCCGCGGCCAACGCGGCCGCGCAGCTGATGGAGCGTCGCCAGGCCAAAGCGATCGGCGTCGTGCACCAGCATCACCGTTGCGTTCGGCACGTCGACGCCCACCTCGACCACCGTGGTGGAAACCAGGATGTCCGACTTGCCCGCGCGAAAGCGCGCCATGACCTCGTCCTTCTCGGCCGCGCTCATGCGACCGTGGAGGAGGTCGCAGCGGAGGTCGGGAAAGACGCGCTGGGAGAGCTCCTCAAGCGTCGCGGTGGCAGAGCGCACGCGATCCGAGCGACTGCGGACAGAATCAGGCACGTCATCGAGGTCTGAGCCGTCGTCGGTATCGTCCACAAGCGGGCAGATCACGTACGCCTGGTGGCCGGCATTGACGGCCTCGCGAATCGAGGCGTAGGCAAGGTCGAGGTTCGATGGGGTGATCACCTTCGTTGTGACCCCCGCGCCCGCGCGAGGGCGGCGCTTGATGCGCGAGCAGCCCATGTCTCCGTAGATCGAGAGCGCAAGCGTGCGCGGGATGGGCGTCGCCGTCATGGCGAGAAGGTCCGCCGCCGCGCCTTTGCGCCTGAGGGCGGCGCGCTGGTCGACGCCAAAGCGATGCTGCTCGTCAATGACGACGAGCGTGAGCTCCTTGAAGGCGATGTCATCCGAGAGCATGGCCGTCGTGCCAAACGTGACCGAGGTCTCGCCAGAAGAGATCCTCTCGGTTGCCTCCGCGCGCTCGGCCGGGGGCGTGGACCCCGTGATGAGCGTCCAGGTGATTCCCGACGCATCGAGCACGGGCCCGAGCTTCTCGGCGTACTGCGAGGCCAAGACCGACGTTGGCGCCATCACCGCAGCCTGCGTGCCCGTGTCGGCGACGGCTGCCAAGGCGACCGCGGCGACGGCGGTCTTGCCAGTGCCGACGTCGCCCAGAAGAAGGCGGTTCATCACGTGTGGCGCAGCCATGTCGGCAAGGATGTCATCTGCCGCGGCCCTCTGCTCGTCTGTGAGCGAGAAGGGCATTGCGCCGAGAAGCGCGGCCATGCGGGGACCATCCGTCACGTGGCGCGTGGGCGTGACGCCAGAGAGCTCCATGCCACGGCGAGAGAGGAGCGCAACCTGAAGGCTCAGCAATTCGTCGTAGGCAAGGCGGCGGCGGGCGGCCTCGGCCGAGGCCAAGCTGGAAGGGAAGTGCACCTCTGAGATTGCGCGAGAGAGCGACATGAGGCCGTGGCTCTCGACGAATTGCGCCGGGACCCAGTCGCAGACGTCGCCGACGTCGGCGATGGCACACGAGATGATGCGTCGCATCCACGAGGTGGAGATGCCCTCCCCCACGGGATGCACGGGAAGGACGCGCCCATAGGTTGCCGCTTCGTCCGCAGACCCGAGGACCTCTATGAATGGGCTGGTCATGCGCTTGAAGCCATAGTCGAAGGTCACCTTGCCCGAGAGGGCAACCCAATCGCCGCGCTTCACCTGGTCGGCAAGCCATGGCTGGCGAAAGAAGCTCGCCTGGAGCACTCCGGTGCTGTCGACCACGTACATCTCGACAATCTGCATCCGAGGGCGAGGCCGCTTGAGGGTGATGCGGTCAACCTGCGCCACGATGGTGGCCTCGGCGCCAACATCGGCCATGCCGATGACGACCTTGTGGCTGTAGTCGAGGTAGCGGCTGGGGACATGCAGGAACAAGTCGCGCACACGGTGTATGCCCAGGCGCTCAAGCGCCTGGCGCCTTGACGACTTCTTGCCATCTGTCACATAGCGAAGGCGACCCACCCCATCGGCAAGGGAAAGGGTGCGCTCCACCTTATCAGCAGCCGGGCTTACGCTCGGCACTCCGCCCAAAGTTGATGAGGACGCGCTCAAAGCGTTACTCGATGGAGAAAACAATCGGATAGAGAGGCTGCTCGCCGCGGTGCGGGTCAACCTCAAGGTCGGGCTGGGCCTCCTCGACGGCGGAGACGATCTTCTCGAAGTCATCGTCAGTGAGGTCGGAGCCTGCCAAGATCGTCAGGGTGTCCCCCTCTTCCGCCTCCTGCATGCGGTTGACGAGCTGCACCGTCACGTCAGAGACCGAGCTGCCAACGACCTCGATAGAGCCGTCCTCGATGCCCATGACGTCGCCCGCGTGGATTGGCGTGCCGTCGGCCGCGGAGGAGTCGCGCACGGCGCGGGTTACCTCACCGCCGCGGATGTCCTGGATGGCCTCGGTCATCGCCTCGACGTTATCCTCGAGCGAGGCGTCGCGGTCGACGACGATCATTGCCGAGAAGGACTGCAGCACGGTCTTGGTAGGAACCACGGCGACCTTCGCGTCTTCGCAGGCAGAGGCCGCGGCCTCGGCGGCCATGCGGATGTTTCCGTTGTTCGGCATCACGATGACGTTCTTGGCGTTGGCCTTCTCGACGGCGGCAAGAATGTCTGCCGTGGACGGGTTCATGGTCTGCCCGCCAGACACAATGACGTCGACGCCTAGAGACTCAAGAATCGAGGCCTCGCCGGAGCCTGCGGCCACGGCCACAAATCCAAGCTGCTTCTTCGGCTGGGGAGCTGGAGCTGCGGCGGCCTTGTCTGCGGCTATCTTGGCGGTGCGCTCATGGGCCTCGAGGTCCATGTTGTGGATGAAGACCTCAAAGATCTGGCCGCGCTCGAGCATGTAGGCGAGGACCTTGTCAGGCGTGTTGGAGTGCACGTGCACCTTATAGTCGGGGTACTCGCCCACCACGAGCTCGCAGTCGCCAAGCGTAGCGAGATAGGAAAGCGCCTCGTCCTTGTTGAAGCTCTTGTCGTTGGCATGGAAGAGGAACTCGTTGCAATAGCGATATTGCGAGCCCTCCCAGTCGTCGTTGAGCTCGATGGCGACCTTGGAGGATACGGCCGCCTTCGCGTCGTCGGAGTCGACGGTAGTCTTGAAGTCAGAGACCTCGCCGCCCTTGCCCTCGACGGCGTTCACGAAGGCCTCGAAGAAGGTGGCAAAGCCAAAGGCGCCAGAGTCGACGACGCCGTTCTCCTTCAGGACCGGAAGCAGGTCAGGAGTGCGCGCGACCGACTCGTAGGCCTCGATCACGAGGGCATCGAGCATTTCGGTGGCGGAGACGCGGCTCTTCTCCAGCTGGTCGGCGCGGTTGGACATGTCACGCAGCACGGTGAGGATGGTGCCCTCGACAGGCTTGCGGACGGCCTTGAAGGCGACCTTCACCGAGCGGCGGAACGCGTGCGCGATGTCGGCGCCGGTGGGGTTCTCCTGGTCTTTGGCGTCGCAAAGGCCCTCCGCTAGGCCGCGCAGAATCTGGCTCGTGATGACGCCAGAGTTGCCGCGAGCGCCCATGAGCGAGCCATGCGTGATGGCCTTGGCGATGTCCTCGATGGTGGCGTCAGCAGGAAGCGCCTCGACTTCCTTGACGACGGTCCCCAGCGTAAGTGACATGTTTGTGCCGGTATCCCCGTCGGGGACGGGAAAGACATTGAGCTTGTTGATGTCCTCGGCCTTGTCGGCAACAACTTTTGCGGCAATGGGAAAGCACCTGCGGACGACAGTCGCGTACATCTTATTCTGACCTCGGTTCCTTGTGATTTCGTAGGGACGGCGGCTAGCGAGTAGCGCGAAGACCCTCGATGTGGACGACCACTTCGGGGTTGTCCAGCTCTGCAATCTGCTTGAGGAGGAACTTCACGGCACTTGTAAGGTTGCCGACGACCGAGGACATGTTAACGCCCTGCTCGACAATCACATGAAGGTCGACGCGCAAGCGGCCATCATCGGTTGCTGCGACATCGATGCCACGACGAAGCCTATTGGCTGGAAGCAGCTGGGCGACGCCCTTCTGCTCGTCAACGTCTGCCATGCCTACGACGCCATAGCACTCGAGCGCCGCATATCCCGCAAGGTCTGCGATGCAGTCATTCGAAACCTTAAGCGTTCCCGGAACCACACCGGACATAGGGTCTCCTCTCGCCTCTTGGAGCCGCCCGCGTTCTCCGCAGCGACCCATCAATCTCTTGGAGTATAGCGCAGGGCGGCCCATGGGGCATTCCTCGCAATTGCAAGGGAGCCGAGCAGGCCGACAAGGCGCATAATATAGCCCCAGTTGTCACAAGACCGCCACAACATATCGGGGCTTGGGGTTGCGCGAAAGACAAGGTGTGCTATATTAACAAAGCTTTTTGGAAATAGGCGCACACGCGCTGCCCAATGGAGGTCAAGGTCATGTCGAAGGTTTGTGATATCTGCGGCAAGCATGCCGTCGCCGGTCGTTCTGTTAGCCACTCTCACCGCACCGTCAATCGTACGTTCAAGCCCAACATCCAGCGCGTCACGCTGGTTGTTGATGGCAAGCGCAAGAAGATGAATGTCTGCACCAAGTGCCTGAAGAAGGGCAACCTGGTCCGCGGCTAGTTCTTCTCGCCAATCATTGCTTGTTGTGACCTCCCCTTTCGGGGAGGTTTTTTCTTATGTCTGGATGGTCTGGCTCATCGCCAGGAGCCACTACGGCGCGCAAAAAGCGAGGCCGGAACGCCTGATTCCGACCTCGCTGCAATACGCAAGCCAAATTGGGCTGTCGCGTTACACAAGCAGTCGCTTACTTGATGTCCTTCCAATTGGTGACGTGGTTCTCCCAGATGTAGCTGTAGCTCTTCGCGAGCTCGCGCGCCGTCATGGGCTTCTTGCCCGTTACGCGCTCGATGTCGTCCGACGGGACGTCCATGAGCCCCTCGGCGATGCTGTACTCGTTGGTGACCATGTCGTTTCCGCACCAAGGCACTGGGGAGCGCGAATAGTCGCCTGTAGCGGTGCGCGGGATGTGCATGGAGTCGAGGTACTCGAAGAACTCGTCCTTGTTGACCGGACAGTACTCGATCTTGATGCCCGAGAGGTCAGAGACCATGTTGCAGAGGTCGCGCTGGGCCAGCGACTCGCAGCCGCAGGCGTGATAGGTCTTGTTGTTCTCGCCCCTGCCAAGCAGGAGCGCCGTGGCGAAGCGCGCGACGTCGTCTTTGGGAACGAAGGTCGCCTTGCCCTCGCCTGCCGTCGTGTACCACTTGTTGCCGCTCATGAGCGCGAGCATCACGGAGGTGGTGAGGTAGTTCTCAAGATAGAGATTGTCCTGCATGAAGGTGTAGGTGATGCCCGTCTCGGCGGCACGCTTGCGGATGTATGCCTCGGTTGCCGTGTGATCGGGCGTCACGTAAACGTGGGCGTACTTGGGGTCGCTCGCACCCAAGAACGACGTGTAGACGATGTGCTTCACGCCCGCCGCAATAGCCGCGTCAACGACGTTTTTGTGCTGTTGGACGCGAATCTCGCCGATAGTGACTGCAGACACAACGTAGATGCGGTCGGCGCCAGCAAAGGCCTTCGTCATTTCCTCGGGGTTGTCATAGTTTGCTTGGCGCACGGCAACGCCCAGAGCTTCCCAGCGAGACTTCCTCTCTGGATCAAGACGGTCGAGGAAGGGGCAGGTGAAAATCAGGTCCTGCGGGTCGACCTCCTTAAGCATGTTCTCGCACACGCGACCGCCGAGCTTGCCATCACAACCAGTAACGACGTACTTCATCCGTGCCTCCTAGGCATAGTTTCCGCTGCAATCCGGCATGACGAGAGCGCTGCCGTCTGCAGGAGTCGATTGAGGATAACACATAGCTAGTAGTATTAGCTTTTCGTGTTAGCTATTAATGAAAGTGAACATTTTTCCTCTACAGTTTCGCCATCTAGGGAGCACGAGGCTGAGTGGCGACGGCAGCGAAAGCGCAGCTTCCCGAGGCTAATCAATAAGGAACGCCGCAATGACGCCCTCGTCACAGGCAATGGACGCGCCAGGCCTCTCAATCACGTTGGAAAGGGCGCGATCCTGAAGCGGTCGCAAGGGCAGGTGGTCAACTTCCCAGCGCATGCCGCGCTCGGTGATTGCGTTTGTCGGGGCGAGCGCGACCGCAGAAAAGGTATGTCCGACGGCCTTTGCCCCAAACTTCCACGTTGGGATACCCAATGGCGAGAGCACACGGCACTCAAGACCGTCCTCCACAAGACGGGGCGCAAGGTCGGCGTTTTTCGAGAGCACGCCGAAGACTCCGAGCGCATGGTCAGGACGCCCGCCAATTGCGCACGTTACCACGACCTCGCCCGGCGCGGCGAGGCGCTGCTCGCGAATGGCGCGAAACGCAAGAGAGAGGTCGGTGTCGTCTTTCATGGGGTCAAACGCAAGCTCGCAGACGCCATGCTCGCGCGCCCAAGCAAGTGCCGATTGAGAAACAGTGTCCTCGTCCCCTACCAACAGAGTAGGCACGGCGCCAGAGCGCTGGCACCAGATAGCGCCACGGTCGACGGCAATAACGACCTTGGCCTGTGCCGCCAGTTGGGAAACGAGCTCGATCGAGCTGGGGACAGGCGAGCCAGCAACGATGAGCGCGAACGAGCCTCTCTTTCCCATGGCTATCGACTCCAGCTCGCAAGGTCATGAGGGTCGAGGCCTTCAAACTCAAAGGTAAAGATGTCTGAGTTGTCTCGGAGCAGCTTCTCGTCGCGGTTGTCATGACCGTTGAAGACGCAGACCACAGGAAAGCCCGCGTTGTGCGCAGTGAGCACGCCAAAGGGGGCATCCTCAAAAACCCAAGTGGACTCTTTCGACGTGCCTAGCTTCTCTAGCGCCTGATAGTAAATGGTGGGCTCTTCCTTTGAGAGGCCGAGCTCCTCGGCGCTCACGATATCAATGAAATACTGCTCCAGCCCATGGGCCCGAAGCGCAATACGAACGTCAGAGGCGCCCGTCGAGGAAGCGACGATCATGGGGACGCCCATCTGATGCAGGCCCTCTAGAAATGGCTTGACTCGGGGATACGACTCAATGGTGTTTGCATAGGCAAAGCGAACCATTGCGTCAAGCTCGTCAAAAAGATCCCGCTCAGAGCCAGAAAGACCAAGGCGATCCTTAAGGAACGTAATCTCCTCGGGAATGCTTAGGGGCTCCGCCTCAACGACAGCGGAGATCACGGCAGGGTCCTTTCGCGAGTAGCCATGGTTCTCAAGAAGCTTGTAGAAAACGTCAAACCACATGGGCATCGAGTCAACGAGTGTGCCGTCACAGTCAAAGATTGCCCCAGTGATTGCCATGCATCCTCCAATGAATCTAGAAATGAGCCTGTTCATCGTGGCACAGGTAGCCGAACGCAAACAAGGGAATGATAAAGCTTTGAAAGCTCTGCCTCTTGTATAGATTAAGTAAAGCTTTGGGTAGAGTAGTCTAGGTTGTGATTGCATCACTTTGATCACAACCTGTTGACATGCATTTTCCTGGAGGTCTTTCCATTGGCTCGCTATGACTATCACTGCAGCGCTTGCGGCACGACATTCGAAGTTGAACACCCCATGTCCGCACATCCTCGCGTAACATGCCCCACCTGCGGTCACGAGGCAGAGCGCGTTTTCTCTCCGTCGGGCATCGAGTTCAAGGGGTCAGGCTTCTACAACACCGACCAGCGCGGCAGCGGTTCAAGTAGTAGCTCGAGCTCTAAGTAGGCTCACGTGCGTCCTAAAAACGGCAAACGGGGGCAAGCGCATTGCGCGCTTGCCCCCGTTTGCTATGGGCGATCCGCCCATACGTGCCCACGCCTGCAAGAATATTGCGGTTGTAGGTCTTTTTGGGGGCACCCGCAAAGTACAAAAACGCCTCGGCGTCACAGGCCCGCAGGTAGGGAAATGGCACCTGGCTTGTGATACTTGGGCATCCCGGCGAAAAAGACCTACAACCGCAGATTTCTTGCAGCGGGTGGCGCGCAACCCCAAAATGGCAATCACAGTTGATATCAGAGCAGCCTAGCGCAACGCTTAGGCCCCGCGACCAAGCAGACCGGTCACGGGGCCTGTCATTTGGCGCTCCAGCTCAGTCTAATGAGCCAGCTCGCTAACGTTATCCTTGATAGTGAGGAATGGACTCGATATCAAAGTCCTTGTTGCTCGGAAGATCTAGGTATGGATAGCGGTCTACCGTTACACGCATCTTTTTCTGCGGACCATCAGCCTCGCCCCAAATGACAGTAAGCTCGGTCCCCATCTCCGTGTACTCGGGGTCTATGATGCCAAGCGATACAAACTTGTGATAGAACTCGGTGTAGACGCGCCACATGCTCTGACCAATTACCTTGCCGCCAGGAGCCTCGACGCGATAAGCGGGACAGAGGTTGCCCATTGGGCCAGCATCACCATAGTTGAGCGGCTGCTCTATTTGCTTATAAGTGGGGCCGTCATCGAACTGTGAACGATAGACGTCGATGATGTCATCGTCGTTCCAGCTTAAGGTCACAAGCTCGCGATGATGCGAATCCCGCACCTTCTCAAGGGCCGCCTTGCCCTTGAACTCGTGATTGAAGTTGACCATCTTGCCCCAGTTGAGCTCGTATGGAGTCTTGAAAACGTCCTCGATGTTATCTGTGTAGGTGCCAGTCGGAACCTCCGCAAGCGGTGAGAACCAGATCCCAAAGTGGTCTTCCGCCCATTTGGCAAAGCCCTCGTCATCCTTCCACGCTTCGATAAAGTGAGCGGGCTGCTGCGCAATGCCGTTCTCGGTGTGATTGCTCACGTAGACAAGAGTCCCGAGCTTGTGCAGGTCATAAGGCTTGCCTGCCTCAACTAGCTCGTTGTAGACGTCATGCGACGCGTCAATGGTCCCATGGACCTCGTATCCCAGCGTTCCGCACATCCCCATTCGCAGAACCTGAACGTCGTGACCTGCGATCTTCGCGTCGCACAGCCTCATGAATCTTAAGTCGTGCAAATCCTGCTTTGCCGCATGCTCCAGCACCTCGAGCGAGCGTGGTCCACCAAGCTGGAAAATGAACATCTTGTCCGTGATGTTTTCGACGGTGACATCCATGCCGCTCGTCTCTGCCAAGTACTCGACATACGGCGCGATGTCATAGCAGCGATACTCGTTCTCGGCAAGTTTGATTGCCATTCCGTCCTGGATGATGTTGCCGTTATCCGCGCACATGATGATGTGACGAGCACGATAGGGCTTCATTGTCGTAAAGTCGCTCACCGAATATGCGCTTAAGAACTTGTCGGCATCTGGTCCTTTCACCGAAGAAGTCACGATGCCAATGGAGAGGCCAGCGTGCAGGTAGCAGTTCTCCTTCCACGACCTGCTTTCGTCGCGCCAGTTGGTAAACGTGTAGGGGTGATACTTTCCCCAATAGACAAGGCTTGGCGCCTCGTAGGCATACTCAATGGGAATTTGCGGAATCCAATCAAGCCCGGTCGGTGCAGACCCTTCAAGATCAGCCATGCTTCCTCCTTATGTCAAAGACCACAACGAACCCCATTTGGATCGTAGAAATGCCACCTAGCCACCCTCATGGTGACAACAAGCATTCTTTGACCAATGTTTTTGGCAAAACGACCATCCCGCCTGCACGCACACTGAGGGGCAATGCTCGGCTAGGCTTTGCCCGCCACTTTTTCGCCTTGGTTCCGGGTCGCCCTTCTTGCCAGAACGATGCACATGAGAAGCCCAGCGAGCGTAGCCACGAGAAGCACCGGATAGACCGGCAAAAGGGAAGTTGTGCCTAGCATCTCCTGTATCGCTGTTACGACAAACGGCGACGCGAAGGCGCCGAGCGCCATGCCTATGGTCACAAGAGAAATCGCGGAAGATGCCTTGGCGGGCGGCGCCACCTCGCCTGCATAGATCATGTAGTAGGCAAGGCCCATGGAGTAGGCAAACGACACGCACGCAATGGCAAGCCCAAGCACGAAGATGTTGCTTGGGAAGCAGTAGAGCAGAAGACCTATGGCCATGACGGCATAGAAAAGCGATGCCGTCCATCTTCCAAACTTATGATAGATGGATGGGAACGCAATGCCGCAAGGCACAGCCATCAGCGCCGCCACCATCATGAGCACTCCCGACTCCGCTTCGCCGCCCAAGCCAAGCTCGACAACGAAGAGCGAGAGCTCGCCAGACGCCATGCCAACATAGATAATGTTCACAAAAAGGTACGACAGAGCACACGCCAGAACCGACGGCAGGGTCCCGTTCCAGCCACTCTGACCGCGTGCGTCCTCGGAAGCATCGGCGGGCTCGCCTTGGCTCCCCTCTTGAGTGGCCTCCTCCCCGTCCGGCAGCGTCTTGGGAAGGAAGAGGAACTCGAGAATAAAAATGGGGACGACGATCCAGTAGAAGCGGTAGATGGCGTCCCAGCTGATGGTGGCGAGGAGGCCGCCGGCAAGCGACCCGATTGCCCCCGCAAGTCCCAAGGCCGAATTGTAGAGACCGATGTAGCGATCTCTACGAGCGGGGTCGTCTGCATAAACCTGCTGAATCAGCGCACCGGAAACGCCGAGAACGCCTCCAAAGCCCAGGCCTGAGATGGTGCGCATCACCGTCACGTACAAGACGTCATGAACGAGGGGGGCGCACAGTGCGCTCACGCCAAACAGCAAGGTCTCAAACAGCAGGATGTCTCTCTTGCTGAACTTGGTCATCGCAGGCATCACGAGAAATGAAGCGATCATCGCGGTCAGCTGGGAGCCCATCATGCAGAAGTTCATGATGGCGGTGGACGCTTCGGGAAACGCCTGGACCATGGCACCGTAGGATGGGTAGAAAACAAGGTCGGCCATGTACAGGAACGTGGTAAGGAATAGCGCTACCAAGCCTGGCGTCCCCATGGCCTTCGCCTCGCCTTTAGTCATGTTGTCAGCCTCCAAAGAGAGGGTCGCAAACAGTTGGCCTGCGACCCTCGCGCAAGAATGGACGTGCGCTATCCCGCGTAGTGAGGGATGGACTCCATGTCGAAGTCCTTGTTGCGGGCAAGGTCAAGGTAGGGGTAACGAGCAATCGTCGCGCGGATGTTGATCTGTCGATGGCCGGTATCGCCCCAGACTATCTCTACCTCGTCGCCCTCGTTGAGGTCCTGGTCCACGCACGCCATCGAAATCGTGCGACGGTAGTAAAGGGTGTACGTACGCCACATCGAGACGCCGACGACCTTGCCATTGCGCAGAACGGTGTTTTGGATGTACTTGTTCTCGCCTGCGCCCATCACGCCAAAATCCTGCGGGAAGGGCATGTCATCGTAGGGCTCCTGCCCCTTTTCGAAGTAGGAGTGCAGTGACCTCATGATGTCGTCGACGTTCCACTCCAGCGTCACGACCTTGCGAACGCCAGCCTCCTTCTTCTTGAGCAGTGCCTCCTTGCCGTAAAAGTTGCTGTCCCAATCGATCATGAAGCCCCAGCCGACTTCAAGGGGGTTGCGATAGTAGTCATGAATGTCTGTCGACCAGCTGCCCTTGGGGATTGACTCGCCGGTCCATCCCTCGTCGTACCAATCTGACGAGAGGTCCTTCATGTACTGGATGAAGCCCGGCTCCTCCGTCGTGGCCCCAGGGAAGTGCAGCGTCTGCTGGGGAAAGCCATTCTCGGTATGGTTGCACATGTACTGGTTCACGCCAAGCTTGCGCATGCCGTACTTTTTGCCGATCTCGAAAATCGCGTTGTAGACGTCGATGCCCTCTTCCCTCGGACCATGGACCTCATAGGCAAGGGTCCCGCCCATTCCCATGCGGAGCACGCGAACCCTGTGACCGGCAATCTCCGCATCGCGGAAGCGCATGAACTTTAGGTCATGGAGGTCTTCGTGGCACGCGTTCTCGATAACCTCAAGCGAGCGCGGTCCGGCAATCTGGAACACATACGGAGCAGGGTTGTAGTTTACAAACTCGATGTCATAGTCGCGCTGGCTCGCGAAGTAGCGGGGCCAGAAGTCCATGAGCCACAGCTGGTAGGTGTCCTCGGCCGTGCGCAGGACAAGGCCATGGTCCATGATGTCGCCCTCCTTGGTGAGGGTTACCAAGTGCTTGCCGCTGCCAACGGGAAACTTCTTGTACTTGTTGACCGAGAAATCAGCGCAGAAGCGGGTGGCGTCCTTCCCCTTGACGTCAACGGGAGGGAAGCACGAGAGGTTTGCTCCTAGATAGCAAGACGTCTTCCACGAAAGCGTCTCCTCGCGCCAGTTGGTGTAGACATACGGCACGAGCTCCCCCCAGTTGATGTAGCCGGTCTCCTCCGGATCGATTGGCACGCAGGAAAGATGGGGGAACTGCACAACGTCCATTCCCTCGCTCATAGCACCGCTCCTTTCTTGCCCGAGCCCCTCCCGGGCACGCAGAGAAAATAGATGCTTGCGATTGGGGCTTGCTAGCTAAACCCTTTCGCTTGCTTGCCAAGAGAGTAATGGAGCGTCTACCTGCCAATTGTCGTAAGTATCTCTACTGTTGACCGATGATTTCGTCGTTTTGCACATATCTCTCAATAGCATGGCAACTGTTCTTCTTCATGAGGGCAAGGGGCGTTTGGAGCGGCAATGAACCTCAATCTGCATGTGATAAAGACCGAGCTTCATCAATATCAGCTGCTAGGAGAGCCAAAGGAGAGCTACTTCGAGCTGCCCTTCGGCTTTGCCCTCCCCTATCGGGAAGACGCAGACCCCATCCCTGGGGCGATTTACGTTGCGAGCGCCGAAGATTTCGAAGGAGACGGGAAGGCATGCCCCAGCTGCGGCTATGTGTGCGTGGGAAATCCCCCCGATTGGCTTTCAGAGGCGAGCGTGCTCTACGCAGAAGACACATCCGTTGACCCGCAGGAGCTTCTCGAGTCAATCGCAGTGGTCTTCAGCCGCTATGACCGGTGGAACACGCAGCTGACGCAGGCGCTGACAGACCATGCCGAGCCCTCGCGCTTTGGGGCACTTGCGCGCGCAATGGAGCCGAACCCCATCTTCGTCGCAAGTCCCGGCATGAAGTTCCTCTTCCTTGATGCCGAAGTCTTGAAAGAGGAGTCGCCGTCAGAATACAAGCAATACCTTGAGCGACTTCTCGGGGCAGACCGACCGGCAGGCATCAGCGCATATCCCTCGGGGAATGTGCTGAATGACGTTATCTCGAACCCCGATTTCAACACCTTCAGCGTCACAAGCGAGCCAGCGCTGTACCCGGATGACAATTGGCCCTATCGCACCATTGCCTACAACCTCAAGTCCAACGGGCTTTGGATGGGCACCCTCTGCGCAGACGAGGTGCTTCATCCCTTTACCGGACGCGACTACACAGTGCTGAAAATTCTGGGAGACTACGTCCTTCGTTCGATTCAGGAATACTACGAAGAGCGCTTTGAACGTTCCAACGAGGCGAATTACGTGCTTGACAACCTCCTTGGCCACCATTTCATTGACGCATGGCGCATCGAGGGAGTCGTGCGGGAGTTTGGCTGGGAGATGCACGACACCTATGCCTGCCTTGTCATAGAGAGCCAGTCGTACAACAAGAACGAGAGACTTTTTTCGCTCTACCACGGAAAGCTTGCGCAGGCGCTCAATAGCTCATGCGCGGCAACTCACGACAATCGCCTGGTATACGTCGTCGACCTCACCAAGAATGGATGGGGACCAACGGGGCTTGTCGACAAGGTTGAGCCACTGCTACGCCAATGCTTGCTTAGAGCCGGAGTATCAAGAACGTATCGTGACTTCAAGGACCTCTACTACTATTTCCGGCAGGGAAGGACGGCTCTTAGGCTCCTGGCCTCGCAGAGATCGGGCGAGCGCGAGCCCGTCTTGGCGCTCTATGACGACATCGCCGCGAGCGACATCCTAAACCGTTACCAGCGTGACGACCCCGCGGAGGCCACCTATCCAGAGGGGCTCAAGCGACTCATCGCCTATGATCGCGAGCACGACATGCAGCTTGTCAGGACGCTCAAGGTCTATTTGGATTCATCGATGCGCATGACGGAAACAAGCAAAAAACTGTACATGGCGCGGAACACCTGCATCTACCAGGTCAAGCGCATTGAAGAGATTTCAGGTCTCGACTTGAACAATCCCGACACAAGGCTTTGCCTCAATGTTGCCCTCAAGGTAATGGGAACGACTTCGGAAAAGAGCTCATGAAGCGCTCTCTCACTACTGCCTGCAAGAATATTGCGGTTGTAGGTCTTTTTGGGGGCACCCCCAAAGTACAAAAACGCCTCGGCGTCACAGGCCCGCAGGTAGGGAAATGGCACCTGGCTTGTGATACTTGGGCATCCCGGCGAAAAAGACCTACAACCGCAGATTTCTTGCAGCGGGGTGTCGAGAGTCGCCGCGAGCTACTGCGAAACCTCGGAATTGCGCACAAGGCGAGCACAGAAATGGCCATCGGGGCCGCCTTGGACAGGATGCGTGCGGAAAAATCCGCAATCGTCGACGTTTGACGCGACGACCGCACGGGCGGAGGCGGAAAGCGCCAGCACGCCAGGCGCCTCGCGGACGTCCTGGACCGAAAAGCCACTGCCTTCCGGGCTCTCGAGGAAAGCCCTGACGACCTCCTCGTCCTCCGAGGGCAAAATCGAGCAGGTCGAGTACACAAGCGCGCCCCCGGGGGCAACGCGCGTGGCGGCAGCCCCGAGTATTGCAAGCTGGAGCGCCGGGAGCTCGCCTTTTGGAAGCGACCCCACCGATTCCGGAGCGAGCGACCAGGCAATCTCGGGATGGCGGCGCATCGTTCCTGTGCCGGAGCAGGGTGCGTCAACAAACACGAGGTCAAAGGTCTGATTGAGCTCAGCAGGCAGGCAGGCGGAGGAAAGGTTTCGCGCGTCGAAGGTCAGAGAGCGGCACCACTCGCCCCACCCATGGGCAAGCCGCTCGTTGGCAATCGCTCGCTTCGACGCGACCGAGTCGATGCCGACAACGCGCGCGGGTCTGCCCGCATCGCAAGCAACCTCCTCAAGAAGCAGCGTCTTGGTCGCCCTCCCCTGTCCGACCTCAAGGACGGAGCTTCCGGGCGCAGGCGAGGCGATGCGCGCCACAAGGCGTGCAGCGAGGTCGCTTGTCACCACGTCGGCAGAAGAGATGAGCCCGGAGGTCGCAAGCCCTGCGGCGGAGGCAAGTCGCCAGCATCCAGGAAGCGGGCTTTCGATCGGCTTGAGGCCCTTGGACGCAAGAATCTCGCGGGTCGCGGCCCGATCATGCAACGCGACATTGCCTGACACCCAAATTGGCGCTGGCTCTAGCGTTGAGAGCGCCATGGCACGCGCCGCCTCACCTCCGAGCGCAAAGAGCACCCCTTCGGCAAGCCAAGTTGGCCATCCCGAGACAAGCGCCAGCCCAAGGGGGTCGTTTGTCGAAGTTGCAGAGAGCGCCTCGACGGCGGCTCGCACGCGAGGGGCATCCTCTTCTGCCACACGATGGAGCACGGCATTTGCAAGCCCCGCCGCGCGCGGAACAACCGAGCGCACGAGCTCGACGCCCTGGCTCACGGCCACGGCAGGCTCGGTCGAGAGGCGGCAAAGCTCAAAGGTTGAGAGACGAAGCGCATCCCTTACCTGTGGCTGCAGGGACGAGGGGCGCTTTGCGTGACTGTTGATAAAGCCGTCAAGCTGGCCAGAAGTGGCCGTGACTCCCAGCACAAGACGCTCGGCAAGCGCGACGTCGCGGCCTTCAAGGCCCGATAGCCGCGGCGAGGTTCGCATGACGTCGCGAGCGCGACCAGAACGTCGACGGATGTCGCCCAGCGCTGCAAGCGCCGCCTTGCGAGCCGCCCCTACTCGCGCGCCCACGTAAGGCCCTCGCCGCGAAGGCCTGAGGCCCAGGCTTTTGCATCCATCTCGCGCTTGCCGTCTGGCTTCACGCGTGTGAGCTCAAGCGCGCCATCTGAGCAGCCGAGCCATACGCGCCCATGCTGCACAAGCACGCTGCCAGCGGATACGTTAAGGCCAGAAGCATCAGCGCGCGCGAGAAGCGCCCTCAGCCCCCTTCCGGCAACAGAGAGCCGCGCCGGGGCTGCGTCCATAGACGCCTGCACCACGCGGCGATTCTGCTCAACGCTCGCAGCGGGGTCAAGGTGCATCTCGGCCTTTTCGACCTTGTGTGCGTAGGTCACCCGGCTCTCGTCCTGCTCGGTCCACCGGACGCTCCCGTCCTCAATCTGGTCGAGCGCGCAAAGCAGCTCCTTGGCGCCAAGGCTTGCCAGCTCCGCCATGAGCTCGGGGCAGGGGGTCTCCCCCACCGGAACCGACGCCTGCCGGCAATACGCACCGGCGTCAAGCGCGGCAACCACGCGCATGATCGAGACGCCCGCACGCTCGTCTCCCGCGAGGATGGCTCGCTGGATGGGGGCGGCGCCGCGCCAGCGCGGCAGAAGAGACGCATGCACGTTCACGCATTCCATTCGCGGAATGTCGAGAAGCGCCTGAGGCAGTATGCATCCGTACGCCGCTACGACAATGCAATCGGGAGCCGCCTCGCGCACGCGCTCGAGCGCCTCGCCCGACATCCGAGACGCCTCAAGAACGGAAAGCCCGAGCTCGGTTGCGGCAGCCTTGACGGCGGACGGCACGAGCTTCTTTCCGCGCCCACGAACGGCATCGGGGCGCGTGACAACAAGCGAGACCTCATGCCTTCCCGCCAGCGCGCGCAGAGACGGCACCGCGAAGTCGGGCGTGCCCATAAAGACGATGCGCATGTGCGTCCCCTAATCCTCGACCTCGACGTCACCAGGTCGCGCGCCCGCATCAAGGGCGGCCTGGTAGTCTGCCAGGGCGCGCACGCGCTCAGAGGGCGCCAGGTGGTCGATCATCGTGACGCCGTGAAGGTGGTCGATCTCGTGCTGCAGGCAGACCGCCAACAGGTTGTCAGACGCCTCGTACTGCATAAGGTCGCCATCGAGGTTTTTGGCCTGCACCACCACATGGCTCGGTCGCTTTACGGGAACCGTGATGCCCGGAAACGAAAGGCAGCCCTCGCCCGTCTCGCGCTCTTCGCCATCGGCGGTGATGATCTTGGGGTTGATGAGCACATAGGGGTTCTTGCTGCTGCCCCTGCCAGACCAGTCGACGTCGATAACGACGAGCTGCTTTGAGACGCCTACCTGCGGCGCCGCAAGACCGCAGCCATCGGCAGCGTACATGTCCTTCAGCATGCGCTTGGCGAGCGCCTTGACGTCACTGTCAATCTTCTCGATAGGCTCGCACTCCTTCGAGAGCACGGGCGCCGGTGACAGCACGATGTCATCGAGCGGATTCTGCTTCATGGTTGGTTCTCCTTGTCACATCAGGTCATATGCGTCGATGTCCAACGCCATGTTAATACCCTTTCTGGCGCCAACTGACGCGGCACACTCCCCCACGATTCCCCCAAGGTCAGCGTCGAGCGGCGCCTTGACCATGACGTGGCGGCGATAGCGGTCCTTCACGCGGGCCTTCACGCAATCGGCGGGTCCCAGCACCTCCCAGCCAGCCTGCCCCTCCACGCGAGCGCGCAGGGCGTCCGCCATCTGCGCTGAAACCGCGCGCACGCCGGCCCCGTCGCGACCCCATACAAGCACGTTTGCAAGGCGCGAGAAGGGCGGATACCCCGCCTCCTTGCGCTCGGCAAGCTCAGGCTGAAGGAAGGCCTCGCGATGGTGGCCCACGACCGCCTGGATGGCAGGATGGCTCGCCCAGTAGCTCTGCACTATCACCTTGCCCGGCCGCTCTCCTCTGCCAGCGCGACCGCTCACCTGCTCGAGAAGGTCGTAGGTGCGTTCTGCCGCACGAAAGTCGGGAAGCTTGAGCATGGTGTCAGCGTTGATCACGCCCACGAGCGTGACCTCGGGAAAGTCAAGGCCCTTGGCAATCATCTGCGTGCCCACGAGCACGGCGCACTCCGCCGCGTCAAACTGCTCGAGCAGCCGCTGGTGCGCCCCCTTTGTGCGCGTCGTGTCGGCATCCATGCGTATGACCTCGACATCCTCGGGCAGAAGCATCCGAAGCTCGTCCTCGACGCGCTGCGTTCCCACGCCGTAGGCGGCCATGTAGCGGCTTCCGCAGTTGGGACAGCGAGTGGATGGGTCGGGGTAGGCGCGCACGGGCCACGATCGACCGCAGCTATGGCACATGAGAGAGTGCGTGCGCTCGTGGTACGTGAGGGCCGTGGAGCAGTGCGGGCATTCCGGCACGCAGCCGCATTCGCGGCACATGAGAAACGTGGCGAAACCTCGGCGATTCAGGAGCAGCACAGCCTTCTCGCGACGCTTCGCGACGTCGAGGAGCGCGTCTTTGAGCGGCGCCGAGAAGACCGAGCGGCCTCCACCGCGAAACTGCGCCGCCATGTCGACTATCTGGACCTCGGGAAGCACGGAGGAGCCGGGCCGCTCGGGCATGGACACGCGCGTCCAGCGGACGCCGCGCCACTGCCCCAGCTCGCAGCGGTACAAGCTCTCGAGCGAAGGCGTGGCCGAGCCCAAAACCAGCGCCGCCCCCCATTCGCGGGCCATGCGCGCGGCGACGTCGCGGGCATGGTAGCGGGGGCTCGAGTCCTGCTTGTAGGAGCTCTCGTGCTCCTCGTCGATGATGATCAGGCCGACGTTCGCAAGCGGGGCAAAGAGGGCTGAGCGGGCTCCCACGACCACGTGGACCTGTCCCCGCCTCACGAGGTCCCACTGGTCGAAGCGCTCGCCGGTGGACAGGCGCGAGTGAAGAACGGCCACGTCGTCGCCAAAGCGCGAGCGAAAGCGGCCAACCGTCTGGGCGGTCAGAGAGATCTCGGGAACCAGCACGAGGGCACCGCGCCCGTCTGCGAGCGTGCGCTCGATGGCATCGAGATAGACCTCCGTCTTTCCCGAGCCCGTCACTCCGTCCACCAGCACGACGTCGCCTTCCGCGCGGCCGCGCGCTTCGTCTATGGCCGCAAGCGCTGAAAGCTGCCCCTCCGTCAGGCGCTCGGGGCGCGGGGCCGCCGCGGAGGAGAGCGTGGTGCTCTCGTTCACGCCGCGCAGCTGCCTACGCGCCTCTACGGTCACGACGCCGCGCTTCTCGAGGGCCTTGACGGCGGAAGACGCGCCGGGGATGGTCGCGGAGAGCTCGGCCAGGCGCATAGGGCCCTGCCGCAGCGCCTCGATGACCTCGCGCTGGCGGCTGGCGTTCTTTGCTGGCGCGAAGCCGTCAGCGGCGGGGCCGAGCATGGCCCAGCGGGCGTCGATGGCCCCGGCCCTCTCGCCAGCGAGCTCCCAAGGCGAGTCCTCTGACGCGCGCGTCACGCGAAGCTTCTGGCCAGGCGCCAAGAACGGGCGCACCGCCTCGCAGAGCGGGCAGGCGTACTCGCGCGCCATCCAGCGCGCGACGGCGGCTGACTTGGGGCCAAAGGCAGAGGGCGCAAGCGGCTGGCTGATGGGCAAGATCTTGCTTGGGTCAAGGCCCTCCGAGGGCTCCGTCGAGACGCCCAGCACGTACCCGATGGCAAGACGCCTTGAGAAGGGCACCAAGACGGTGGCGCCCACCTGAACTTCTTTCGTCAAGTCCTCGGGTATCGCATAGTCAAACGTGCCGTCGATGGCGCGCGTCGGAATGTCAAGAGCAACGCTTGCGTAGAGCATGGCCTCGCTGCCTCCTCTCTGGTCGCGGCCGTATCGGCATTCGATTGTAGCCGAGATGCATGGCCGCGCCCCGCCGCACGAAGCGAGAAGGGCTGCCGACAAAGAAGGACCCTCCGGCACCATGCGCCAGAGGGTCCACGTTTTAACTCAAGAGGCGGTCGCAAGCTGCAGCCGGCAGCGGCCTAGCCGCCCAGGTAGGCCTTGCGAACGTCGTCGTCTTTCAGCAGCTCCTCGCCGGTGCCGCTCTTGGCAATGGTGCCAGTCTCGAGCACGTAGGCGCGGTTCGCGATCGAGAGCGCCATGTTCGCGTTCTGCTCGACGAGCAAGATCGTGGTGCCGTTCTTCTTGTTCAGGGCCTCGATGATCTCGAAGATCTCGTCCACGAGGATGGGCGCCAGGCCCATGGAGGGCTCGTCGAGCATCAGCAGCTCGGGCTTGCTCATGAGAGCGCGACCCATGGCCAGCATCTGCTGCTCGCCGCCGGAGAGGGTTCCTGCCTGCTGGTTCACTCGCTCCTTCAGGCGCGGGAAGTGCTCGTAGACGATCTCGAGCGTCTTGGCGTTCTCATCGTCCGTCCTGGTGTAGCCTCCCATCTCGAGGTTCTCGGCGACGGTCATGTGCGTGAAGACGCGCCTGCCCTCGGGGCAGAGCGCGAGGCCGCGCTCGACGATCTTGTGGGGCTTGATGCCCACAAGCGACTCGCCCTTGTACTCGATCTGCCCCGAGGCGGGCTTGATCAGGCCGGCGATGGTGTTCAGCGTCGTAGACTTGCCAGCGCCATTGGCGCCAATGAGCGTCACAATCTCGCCCTGCTCGATGTCAAACGAAATGCCCTTCACGGCCTTGATCGCGCCGTACGAGACGTGCAGGTCCCTCACAGAGAGCATGGACATCTACTTCACCCCCTGCTGCTTGCCAAGGTAGGCCTCGATGACCTTCGGGTCGTTCTGAATCTCCTCGGGCGTGCCCTTCGCGATGATCTTTCCGTAGTCAAGCACGCCGATGACCTCGCAAACGCCCATGACAAGCGCCATGTCGTGCTCGATCAGGAGAATCGCGATCTGGAAGTCGTCGCGGATCTTCTGGATGTTCTCCATGAGCTCTTCGGTCTCGGCGGGGTTCATGCCGGCAGCGGGCTCGTCGAGCAGCAGAACCTTGGGGTGCGTCGCCAGCGCGCGCAGGATCTCGAGGCGCCTCTGCGCGCCGTAAGGGAGGTTTCCTGCCATCGTGTTGGCATAGCGCTGCATGTCGAAGATGCCGAGAAGGTCCATCGCCTTGTCGTGGAACTCAGCCTCCTGCTTCCAGTGCTTGGGCAGGCGAAAGACGTCGGTCAAAAGCCTGGTCGACATGGAGTTGCCAAATCCCACGAGCACGTTCTGCTCGACCGTCATCTTGTCAAACAGGCGGATGTTCTGGAAGGTGCGGGCGATTCCCATCTTGTTGACCTCGACGACGCTCTTGCCCGCGGTGTCGTAGCCGTCAAGCAAGATCGTGCCGCGCGTGGGCTTGTACACGTTGGTCAGCAGGTTGAAGATCGTGGTCTTGCCGGCGCCGTTGGGGCCGATGAGGCCAGAGATCTCGGTGCGGCCCATGGCGATGTTGAAGTCGTCGACAGCGGTAAGGCCGCCGAAGTCGATGCCAAGGTGCTCGGCCTGCAGGATGGGCATCTTGCCCAAGTCGCGCTCCGGGACGAGGTTGGGCGTCTCCATCTGCACGAGCACGGGGCGCCTGCGCTTTGGCTTGGCCTTTGCGGGCGCAGAGGTCGCCTCGGGAGTCGCTGCCTCGCTTGCCTTCTTGGACGTCTCAGCCGCCTTCTCGGCGGCGGTCGCCTTCTTCTCGTCGGCCATTACGCATCGCCTCCCTTCGAGGGCCCGGCATCTGCGGCAGCCGCCTCAACGGCGACGGCGCCGCCATTCTCGAGGGCCGCGTTCTGCTCGTCAAGGTACTCCTCGTACGACTTGCCATGGTTGAGCAGTCGCTCGATCACGCGGGACATCGAGAAGTCGTAGGAGCCCATGAGACCCTCGGGACGGAAGATCATGACCAGGATAAGCACGACGGCGTAGACGACCATGCGGTAGTCGGCGACGGCGCGCAGGGCCTCGGGCAGGATCGTGAGGACCGTTGCGGAGATGACGGAGCCCAGCATGGAGCCCATGCCGCCGAGCACCACCATGACCAGGATCTCGACCGACTTCATGAAGCCGAACTTCGAGGGCGCCATGACGCCGATGCACCCGGCATAAAGCCCTCCGGCGACGCCGGCGAAGAACGCGGACACCACGAAGGCGAGCGTCTTGTAGTAGGTGATGTTGACGCCGCAGCTCTCGGCAGCAATCTCGTTGTCGCGAATGGAGAGGATCGCCCGGCCGTGGCGGCTCTTCATCATCGTGTGGATGAGGAAGAGGCAGATGGCGACCACGATGAACGTGTTCAGGAAGTTGGTGTAGCTCGGTATTCCCGTAAGGCCCTTCTGGCCACCGGTGAGCTCAAAGCCCAGGACCGAGTCGATGTTCTGCATCACGACGCGGATGATCTCGGCAAAGCCCAGCGTAATGATGGCGAGGTAGTCGCCCTTCAGGCGAAGCGCGGGGATGCCGATGATAAGGCCGCACAGCGCAGCCATGATGCCGCCAAAGATGAGCCCGGCGACAAAGAGCATGACCGCCGCGGGAGTGCCCGTTGTAAAGTCGCGCGCAGTGACGCCCACGACGTCCATCATGCGCATGATGAAGATGGCGCACGAGTAGCCGCCCACGGACATGAATCCCGCGTGCCCCAGAGGGAGCTGACCCAGGTAGCCAGTGGCGATGTTCAGCGAGACCGCCATGATGATGTAGATGCCGATCTGCTCGATGACGCCGGTCTGGTAGCGGCTCACGAGCCCGCCGTCGATTGCGGCCTCCCCCACAACAAGGAAGATGACCACGAGCACGGTGTTGATGAGGTAGCGCATCGGCATGGAGAGGCTTCGGTAGCCAGAGGCCGCCGGAGCGCTCGCCTGCGCAGTAGCCTTCTTTGCATTAGATGCTGTCACGCCAGCCTCCTTACACTTTCTCGGTCATCGGGCGGCCAAGGATGCCGGTAGGACGCACCACAAGGACGATGATGAGCAGCAGGTAGACCACCGCGTCCTTCCAGGTGGACAGGCCGATTGCCGACACGAAGACCTCGGCGAAGCCAACGATGAGGCCGCCGATGACGGCGCCGGGGATAGACCCGATTCCGCCCAGAACCGCAGCGACAAACGCCTTGGTGCCCAGCATGATGCCCATCGTGGGCGTGGCCTGGCTGTACGCCATGGAGTAGAGCACGGCGCCAACGCCGGCAAGCGCAGAGCCAACCGCGAAGGTGAACGAGATCGTGGTGTTGACGTTGATGCCCATCAGGCGCGCGGCGCCCATGTCCTCGGACACGGCGCGCATGGCCTTGCCAAGCTTGGTCTTCTGAACGAGCAGCGTCAGCACGATGGTGGAGATGGCGGTCACGACGATCGTAGCTACGGCCGTCGCGGAGATCTGCACGTCGCCCAGCTGGATGTTGCCGAGCTCAAAGTAGGTGGGAACGACCTTTGCGTCGGCGCCGAACAGAAGCTGGGCGACGTTTTCGAGGAAGTACGAGACGCCGATCGCCGTAATCAGCAAGCTCATCCTCGGTGCCTCGCGAAGTGGCTGGTAGGCCACCTTGTCGATGAGCACGCCCAGGACGGCGCACCCCAGAATCGAAAGCACGATGGCAAGCACGGGGCTAAGCCCAAGCTGGCTCATCACGATCCATGAAATGTATGCGCCGACCATGATGATGTCACCATGCGCGAAGTTGAGCAGCAGGATGATGCCGTACACCATCGTGTAGCCCAACGCGACGAGCGCGTAGATGCTGCCCAGCTGAAGGCCGTTGAGCACCTGCGTCAAGAACGTCACGGCAAACACTCCCTCTCTTGCATGTCGTCCGATAGAAACCAGAAAGCGCCGGGGCGGCTGGCGCCCACGGCGCTTTCAAAAGCTTAGCCAGAGAAACTACTCGCCCTCAATGGTGTCGTAGACCGTCTCCTCACCATCCTTGAAGGTGATGATCAAGGTCGACTTGACCGGGTCGCCGGTGCCATTGTAGGAGATGTCGCCGGTGACGCCGTTGGCAGTGCCAGAGGCGATCGCGTCGATGACGGCCTGCTTGTAGTCATCGGAGCCAGTCTCGGCAGAGCCTTCCTCCTCCACCTTCTGGATGGCATTGAGCAGGACCATTGCGGCGTCATAGCCAAGGGCGCAGAAGTTGGTGGGGTCGTCGTTGTACTCGGCCTTGTAGTCGGAGATGAACTGCTGAACGTTCTCTGCGGTGTTGGAGGCAGAGAAGGAGCAGTCGTAGAAGCAGCCCTCGAGGTCCTCGGCAGAGGCGTACTCCTCGTCGCCGCCCACGATGTTGGACCAGCCGTCGGCGCCCAGGAACGGGCCCGTGTAGCCCAGGGTGCGGGCCTGGGTGACGATCTTGCCGTCGTCCTGGTAATAGTTGGGGCTCATGATGGCGTCGGGGTTCCCCGAGATGATGGTGGTGAGCTGTGCGTTGAAGTCGGTGTCGCCGGAGGAGTATCCCTGCGGGTCAAGCACGGTCAGACCCTTGGCCTGGGCCTCCTCGACGAACGCGTCCTTGACGCCGGCCTCGTAGTCGCCGCCGGAGTTGAAGATGACGCCGACGGTCTGGTAGCCCTGGTCGGCGGCGAAGTCGGCCATGAGCTTGCCCTGGTACGGGTCGGTGATGCAGGCGCGGAAGTAGTTGGAGCCATAGGAGATGACGTCAGCGGCCGTGGCAGACGGCGTCACGCACGGCATGTTGTCGGCGACAGAGGCCTGGGCCACTGCGATGGTGGGCGTGGAGGTCACGTCGCCGATGATGCCGACGACGCCGTCCTCGACCAGCATGTTGTAGACGTTGACGGCCTCGGTGGCGTCGCCCTTCTCGTCCTGCTCGTCTAGCTCGATCTGCTTGCCGTTGATGCCTCCGTTATCATTGACCTGCTTGACGTAGAGCTCGGCGCCACAGCGGCAGGCAAGGCCGTACTGGGCGACGTCGCCCGTGTAGGGACCCATCAGCCCGACCTTGATGGTGTCGCCCGAAGACGAAGAGTCAGAAGAGCCTGAGCCGCCGCAAGCGGCAAGGCCAAGGCCGCAAGCAGCCGCTGCGGAGCCCTTGACGAACGTGCGCCTTGAAACGTTGTCCATTGTTTCCCTCCCTGGGTTTGGTGCCAGTGAAAAATTGGTTTTCACGTGAGCACTACTTTATTCATGTCCCGTTTGGGATAATCAGAAAAGTTTCAACACTTTTTCTAGACGTAACACAGCGAAATATTAATTCCCCGCTCGAAGCAACAGCAGCTGGCGAGCGGGGAATTTTTCAATATATAACGCCGTCTTATGCTTCCATGGCCTCCACGTAGGCCTCTGCATCGGCGGGCGCGAAGTGGCGAGGACGATAGACGTCTGGCTTCTTGCCCCTTCGGTTCCTTATGTGCCGAGAAGGGAGGACGGCGGTCGAAGCGTGCGTGCCGCCCTCAATCATGTGCAGATACTCGCGAGAGGTGCTGCGCACCGCCTCGGAGGAGTTGTGGGAGAGCTCCTCGGCAAGCAGGTAGTTGACGTAGCTCTCGTTGTCCACGACCTCGGGGTGGCCGCCGACGGGCTTGAAGGTCATGAACTGCGTGTTGGGCTCGATGTCGTCCGGCTCGTCGATGCTGTCGACGCCGCCGGCGGCATCCTCGAAGGGCACCTCGTCGACTTCGGAGGCAACGGGAGCCGAGATCTTCTCGTCCATTGCGGCCAAGGCCTGGCTCCACTCGTCGGAGTCGACTTCGTCGACCGTGCGGGACTCGGGATAGGCCTCCTCGTCCACCAAGGCCACGCGCTGGGTGATCTCGCGCGCTGAGTTGGCGTGGGGGCTCGCCGGCGCGGGGCGAGCGGCGGCAGGCGCCTGCGGAGAAGCCGCAACCGTCTCGGCCGCAGTCGACGCCATGAACTGCAGGTCGTCAAAGCTTTCGGGAATGGAGAGGTCAGCCAAGCTCTGCTGCTCTTCTTCCGGGATGTTCAGAGGGCCGGAGATGTTCGGTCCCACGGCGTTGGTCCACCAAGTGGTGCCGACGTCGCCCACCGAGCCGTCGGCGCGCTCTATCACCGGCAGTCCCTCCATGCGGTTCTCGCCAATGCGGGCGGAGAGGATGGCTGCCACGCCTTGCGCTCGGGTTGCCATGCGCTTGCGGAAGCTTTGCTTCTCGACATAGTTCTGCGCGATCTGCTCATAGCCACGCGCGGCATGCTCTGCGCGCTCGGCGCCCACGGCATGCTTGCCCTGCGGGAGCTCTTCCTCTTCTTGCTTCTTTCGGCGAGAGCCCTTCTCCTGCGGTTGTTGGGGTGCCATGTGCTTGGGAACGTACGGGGCACCTGGGTTGCCAGCGTCTTCTTGCGAGGCGGGCTCAAAAGCGCCAGAGGCGCCGCCCTTCCCATCGTGGACAAGCTCGCCAGTGGTCTGGTCGTCGTCGAAGCCGTATTCGGGCAAGTCGGCACTCTGGGGACGCGCGTCCTTCTCACGAGAGGCATAAGAGGCCTCGTCGGCATCTTGGCCAGCCTGGTCGCCTGCAGGCTCCGCCTCGCCGCGATGCCTGTGGGCAATATGGTCTACCAGCCGATATATGCCATAGCCGGCACAAGCAACCGCAATGGCGCCTAGCGCGCAGACAGCAAGCGAAAGGGCAAACGACCCCACAACGGAGGTTGGACCCGAGGCGGTCTCCGCGGCGGCGTAGGCGATGCCGGGAGCCATGACCGTAGCGGAGCCGAGAAGGCCCGCGAACACGGCTGAGCTTCGCTTTCCTGTCATCAACCCACCTCCAGGCGCCGCAACGGACCAGCAGGGGGAGTTTGTCTCCAGATTCCCACAGCTAACAGAAAATCGCCCTGGCGGGGATTGCTGCGGGCAACGGCGTTTTTCGTCTCATCTGCATGTACCGTCGCGACACGTACGTGTCTCATAACTTTCTAATCAGAACTATACTTGTCAACACGTCAAATGCAAGGGTTATATTCCGTGCACAGGAGGCTTTTTATGGCTGGAATTGCGGTCGTAACAGGAGCGTCATCTGGCGTGGGGCGCGAATTCGTCCGGCAGCTTGACCACGGGGCAGGAGGGCCCCTGGACGAGCTATGGGTCGTCGCGAGAAGCGCCGACAAGCTCGAGGCTATAAGCGAGCAGTGCCAGACGCCGGTGCGCGTCTTTGCGCTCGACCTGCTAGAGGAGTCTTCCTACGAGAGCCTGCGCGACGCCCTCGACGACCAGGAAGAGCCCGTTCAATGGCTCATCAACAGCGCGGGCTTCGGCAAGTTTGGCTCATTTGACGCCATCCCCGAAGAGGCAAACGCCAACATGGTCCGCCTCAACTGCCTTGCGGTGGTCGAGACCATCTATCACTGCCTTCCGCACATGGTCTCTGGCTCGCGAATCGTAAACATGGCGTCGATTGCGGGCCTTATCCCCCAACCGGGCCTGTCCACGTACTCTGCGACGAAGCGCTTTGTGCTCGACCTGTCTCGCACGCTTGACTACGAGCTTGGGCCCGTGGGCATTCACGTCACCGCCGTCTGCCCAAAGTTCATGGACACGGGCTTTCTGAACGACCCGGGCGACCAGCGGCAAGTTCGCCGCATGACCACGATTGGATTCGAGAAGCCCGAGGACGTGGTCAGAAAGGCGCTTCACGCAGCCGTGCTCGGTCGCTCCACGTGCGTGACCTCCCCCGACATGGCGGCGGCAGCGCTTCTCGCCAAGATCTTGCCGGCCAACCTTGTGATGAAGGGGCAGGACTTGCTCTTTACCGCGCGCGCCGGAGAGTAGCGCCAGAGGGGGCGACGCGCGGCTCTTCGCTGCGCACGCCCTGCATCTCTAGACCTTCTTGAAAGAGGCGCCCCTACCCGCCAGCTTGCGGGTCGGGGCGCCATTGTTGGACGGGCAGCTCGAAACGCTAGATGGCGTATTCGGTCTGCTGGGCCTTGCGCGCGGAGCGGATGAGGAACTCCTCGTTGGACTCCGTGGCCTTGAGCCCCTTCACCAGCGCGGAAGCAGCGCGCTCGGTATTGTTCATGTTGGCAAGCACGCGTCTGATGCCCCAGATGAACGGCGTGAGCTCCGGCGAGAGGAGCAGCTCCTCGTTTCTCGTGCCAGACGCCACCGGATCGATTGCCGGGAAGATGCGCTTGTCGGCAAGGTCGCGGTCAAGCTTGAGCTCCATGTTGCCAGTGCCCTTGAACTCCTCGAAGATGACTTCGTCCATCTTGGAGCCGGTGTCGACGAGCGCCGAGGCAATGATCGTGAGCGAGCCGCCGTTCTCGATGTTGCGCGCGGCTCCCAAGAACTTCTTTGGCGGGTAGAGCGCCGCGGAGTCGACGCCACCAGAGAGGATGCGACCGCTTGCGGGCTGCGCAAGGTTGTAGGCGCGGGCCAGTCGGGTGATGGAGTCAAGCACCACCACAACGTCCTCGCCCTGCTCGACCAAGCGCTTTGCGTGCTCGATCACAAGCTCGGAGACGGCCGTGTGGTTCTCAGCCGGCATATCGAAGGTCGAAGCGACGACCTCGCCCTTGATGGAGCGCTGCATGTCGGTGACCTCTTCGGGACGCTCGTCAACGAGCAGGCAGAACAGGTGCACCTCGGGGTTGTTGGCCGCAATGGACTGGCAGATCTTCTTGAGCACGGTGGTCTTGCCGGCCTTGGGCGGCGAGACGATCAGGCCACGCTGGCCTTTTCCAATGGGAGCAACGAGGTCGATCGCGCGACCCGTGATGGAGTTCTTGCCATTCTCCATAACCAGCGGCTCGTTGGGATAGATAGGGGTCAGGTCGCGGAAGCGGGGGCGGTTCTTCGCCTCCTCGGGCGGGCGGCCGTTGACCGAATCGATCGAGATGAGCGGCGGATACTTGGAGTTTGCACGACCAGGCCCAACGGTGCCTTCCAAGCGGTCTCCCGTACGCAGCCCGTAGCTCTTGATGAGCTGCTGATGAACGAAGGCGTCATCGTCGCCTGCCATGTAGTTTCCCGTGCGCACCCAGCCATAGCCCTCGTTTCCGATCTCGAGGATTCCGCTGACGGGATGGAAGCCCTCGGCTTTGGCAGCTGCCTGGTAGATTGCCTCGACAAGCGCCGCCTTGCGGACCCCAGCAGCTTCTACGCCCAGCTCAGAGGCCTTGGAGCGCAGTTCGGCGACCTTCATTGCGGAGAGCTCGTCGCGCGTGAGCGTAGGCTCGGTCGGCAGCTCCGAGCGGCGGTTGCGGCGGCGGTTCTGGCTATGTCGGTTCGACTGGCCCTGCTGGTAGTTGTTCCCGCCATTGTTGAAGTTGCTGTGCCGGCGGCGACGGCCTTCAAACTCTCGAGACCCCTGGTTCTGCTGGTTTTGGCCCTGGTTCTGCTGGTCGGGCTTGCCCTCCTTGCCAGAGCGGTCCTGAGAGGAGCGCTGGTCGTTCTTCTGGCCATTCGCGCGCTCGTGCTGACCTGGCTTTTCGGAATGGGGCGCAGCCGCGGCCTCGCCCTGCTGGGGCTGCGCGGAAGCATCGGCATCCGCAGGAACAGTGGGGGGCTCGGCGTGCTGGCGGTTTCCGGCAGTATCGGCAGCGGCTTGCTCCGAGGTCTTCTTTGGAAGCGCGGCCTTATCGGCCTCGGCAAGCGTGGTCGCCGGCATCGGCGTAGGCTCTGAGCTGGCGCGCGTTGCCTCTTTGGTCAGCTCGGTCATGGGGTCGACAGCGGAGGCTTTGCGCGTACGGCGGCGGCGAGGCTTAGGAGCGGGGGCACCTTCTGCGGCGGAAGCATCTGATGCCTTCTCGGCCTGGGCAGGGATGTCTGCCTGAGGCGTATCAACGGATGCGGAAGGCGTGCCGGCAGAGGCGCCCTCGGGACCGGCCTGGGGCTTCTTTGCCCTTGTCGACCTGCGGCGACGAGGTTTTGCCGGCTTCTCCCCCTCCTCGGGGGCTGCGGGAGCCTCATTCTGCGCGGCCTCAAAGAGCGTGGGCTCCTCTGGCGCCTTCTCGGCAGCTTTCTCGGCAGTGGTCTTTCTTGTTCTTCTCCTTCGAGGCTTCGGTGCCTCTTCGGGCTGATTGGCGGGAGTATCTGCGGAATCCACAGGTGTCTCGTCGGCCATATTCTCACCTTTCCCTTGCATGTATTGCGGTCACACCCGAGGGGATGGATGGCAATCAAACAAACAACTTATGACGACCAATCAACAGGACATTGAGCGCAGCATCCGGCACGTTCACAGCGGCCGCCAGCATGTTAGTACGTTTAAAAGTGGATGCAAATTGATGACAGGATGACAGAAGCGTCGGGACAAAAGCGCAGGATTGACGCTGTCATGGTTGCACTATACCACGCAGCAAATAATGCAGCACTGATATGGCTGCCCAAATTCAGACACGTTTGAAGCCGAGCTAACGAAAGCCCTAGGATGTGCCGAAAGGCACGGAAGGGCTATTGCCATGAGCAAGACGACGAGAAGGAAGTACGACCCCAAGT